>CAYTMJ010000019.1:0-304447 GCA_964438895.1 uncultured Syntrophobacterales bacterium
CGCCATCTTCCTGCGAGATGTGGAGACCGTAAACATCAGGGTGTGTGCGGGCATCGGATTCACGTTCATCGGTACCCTATTGCTCATCTATACCAGGGGCGGCGGTTAGCCTGTCTCTCCACCCCGTCGTCCGAGTCGAACCCGGGACAGCGGGGGGTGAGTAGGGCCCCGAACTGGAACTTAAACAAATGGACGGTAACGGAATTGTGCCGTTTGATACAGAGTGGTGACGAGACAAAATCGAGAATGCCGACAGCGGTCATGTCCTTTCGTAGCCGGGTTCGTTAAAATAGCATCGTGCGTACTGGACTGGAAAGGCTTCTTAAAAACCCGCGCGCCTGGCTTGGAGCCGCGCGAGTCGGGCTGGTAGCCAACCCAACCACGGTGAACCGCGGTCTGGCGCACGCCGCAGACCTGCTTCACCGACACCCCGAGGTGGACCTCCGCTGTCTATTCGGGCCCGAGCACGGGTTGCGGGGGTCGGCTCAGGATATGGTCGCAGTGGTGAATGAGGCGGATCCCGCCACGGGCCTTCCCGCGTTTAGCCTCTACGGCAGCACACTCAAATCCCTTTCGCCAACGGAAGAACAGCTCTCTCAACTCGACATTCTCCTGTTTGACATCCAGGACATAGGGGCCCGCTATTACACTTACGCAGCCACAATGGCCTTGTGTATGCAGTCGGCACGACTTTCCCAGGTCAAGGTCGTTGTCCTCGACCGACCCAATCCCATCGGCGGCGTAGCCGTGGAAGGGGGTGGCCTCGACAAGGGATTAGAGAGCTTCTGCGGCCTATACCCGGTGCCGCAGCGGCACGGCATGACACCGGGCGAGCTAGCGCGACTCTACAACGACACGTTTGGGATCGGCTGCGAGCTAGACGTGGTTTCGTGCGAGGACTGGCGGCGGGCTACGTACTACGACCATTGCGGCCTACCCTGGGTGATACCATCACCCAACATGCCGACCCTAGAAACCGCGCTGGTCTATCCGGGTATGTGCCTGCTGGAAGGTACTAACCTATCCGAAGGACGGGGAACCACGCGCCCCTTCGAGCTCTTTGGCGCACCATTTATCGACAGCAGCACCCTAGCTCGGGAACTTCAGCACTACGAACTCCCTGGAGTCCTCTTCCGCCCCTGTGTAATCGAGCCCGCGTTCCATAAGTTCAAGGGCAAGAAATGCGGCGCGTTGCAGCTACACGTGACTGACCGGCCAGTCTTTGCGCCCTATCGAACCGGGCTTGCTGTGCTGGTAGCGGTACGTAAGTTATGGCCCGAATCGTTTGCCTGGAGGACGGAACCCTACGAGTTTCGATCCGACGTCCCAGCCATCGACCTCTTAACCGGACGCCCTGCCGTTAGGCAAGCCATTGACAGCGGCGCAAACCTCGACGAGTTGCTGCGTATCGCTTGCGACGGGACCGAGCTTTATGATAGCGGACGCGGCAACGCTCTGTTGTACGATTGAGCAAAAGAAGGTTGTTGTCGGAGAAGGCACTCACGGATCACGGAGGAGACAGAACATGGCGAATCAAGAAGTAGCATTGGTGGTGGGTGGAGGCCCGGGACTGAGTACCTCGCTGGTACGGCTCTTTACCCGTGAAGGCATGAAAGCGGCCATCGCGGCCCGCAATCCTGACAAGCTCCAGGCTTTGGCGGAAAGTACCGACTGTAGCGTCTATGGCTGCGATGCAGTGGTGCCGGAGGAGGTTAACGACCTATTCGCTCGGGTCGCCCAGGACCTCGGGAGCCCTAACGTCGTAGTGTACAATGCCAGCGGACGCGTACGGGGACCTCTTACCGAACTCGACGCTAGCGCTGTCCGAGACGCCATCATGGTAACCTGCTACGGTGGCTTCCTAGTGGGACAGGCCGCGGCCAGCGGCATGCTCCGGACCGGTGGCGGGACCATCCTATTCACCGGCGCTTCGGCGAGCGTTAAAGGTTACGCTAACTCCGCGTCGTTCGCGATGGGAAAGTTCGGGCTCAGCGGCCTGTCCCAGAGCATGGCGCGGGAACTACAGCCACAGAACATCCACGTAGCACAGATCATCATTGATGGGGGCATCAAATCACCCAAGAGAGATGCAGAACGGGGGGCCGACACGTGGTTGGACCCCGACAGCATTGCGGAGACATATCTCCAACTTCACCGCCAGCACCGAAGTGCCTGGGCTTCACACATCGAACTGAGACCTTGGGTGGAGAAGTTCTGACAAGGAGCGCTCTCTCACACTGCGCTAAGTTTCCAGGCCGCTCACGCCAAAGGCGTTCCCGCTATACCGCGGCAACCTGCATCCTTTCCTATGGAAGGTCACGGACTACTCGCCGCTCGAGGGCGTGACTAAACTGCAAACCAATAGTGAAGTCGGCGGTTGATCCGATAAACTCCATCTTATTTCACCTTCTGCAGTAGCGCCTCCATGACCCGCTCCGGCCGTAACGGCAAATCCTTCACCCTCACACCTCCCAAGGCGTTGGCCAGGGCATTACCGATAGCAGGTTCTATCGGACCGAGCGCAGCTTCACCCATGCCCTTTGCACCGAAAGGACCATCGGGGTGGGGGTGCTCAACCAGGAGCGAGGTAAATGTCTCCGGGTGGTCCTGCATCGACGGGGGAAGGTAGCTCAAGAAGCTGCAATTAATGGGCTGGCCGTTATCGAAAACCATCTCTTCGAACAGCGACGGACCGAGGGACATGAGCATGGACCCCTCGTTCTGTAGATGACACTGGCGCGGGTTGATAGCCTTACCTGCATCCACAGCTGTGACCAGATGTACCACACGCACCTTGCCGGTCTCAGTGTCTACCTCCACCTCAGCAGCACACGCCGACAGGAAGAAAAACGCGGATGCCTTGCCCTTGCCCGTGGCGGGGTCGACCCCCCCACGGCTTTGGTAACCCGCGTTACCGAAAAGACTACCAACCACACCGCCGAAACGGGCGCGAAAGAGCTCGCTGAAGGAAAGCCGCCGCTCAGGCACCCCGGCCACCTGCACAAAGCCGTCGCGCAGCTCCAAGTCCCCGGGGTCCGCCTCGAGTTCCCCGGCGCCGATCTCCAGGAGCTGATTGGCGACTTGGCCGGCCGCCGAAATAGCGGCGTTGCCCATACTAAATACCGTACGGCTAGAACTGGTGGACTGATCGAAAGGAGTGACGTCGGTATCAGGCAGAGTGACAGCGACCCGCTCCCGGGGCAGCCCCAACACCTCACTCACCATTTGCGCCAAACTCGTCTGGACCCCCTGGCCGATTTCCACACTCCCGGCCAGCAGCGTAGCCGACCCGTCAGCGTTTAGTCGAACACCGGCAGATGAATGGGAGGGCGTCATCGTCGTCTTGATCATAACTGCCACGCCCTTTCCCCGGACGAGCGGGCCCGACTTCTGCGGCGACTGCTCCTTCTTTCCCTGCCACTCTATTGCCTCGGCCACCCCCCGCAGGCAGTCCTCAAGGCCGACCGCCTCCAAGGTATCACCTGTAACAAAGACATTACCGTCGTGAACCAGGTTTTTAAGCCGCATCTCCAACGGGTCCAATTCTAGCCGGCGCGCCATGTCATCCATCTGCGCCTCGTAGGCCCAGCACACCTGAGGTACACCGAAACCCCGGAATGGCCCTGTGGGTGGTGTATTAGTGTAGACGCAGTAGGAGGTAAGGCGCTGGTGCGGAATACAATAGGGTCCACCTGACACCTCACCACCATTGCGTGAGGTGGAAGGGCCGGTGAGAGCATAGGCACCGGTGTCGTAAACCGCCTCCACCTCCCGGGCGAGGATCGTACCGTCGCGCTTCACACCGGTCTTCATTCGTACCACCGATGCGTGGCAGTGACCGGTAAGAAAGACTTCCTCACGCGTGAGCTTCCACTGGACCGGCCTACCTGCCTTACGAGATAGGGCTGCAGCCAAGGGCTCCAGCCGCATGTGCACTTTGCCGCCATAGCCGCCACCGACATAGGGTACCACGACCCGCACCATGGATTGGGGCAACTCAAACAGCTCAGCAAGCTGGACCCGAATGGACGACGGATTCTGCGTCGCTGAATAGACTGTCAGCTTGCCCGTCGGGTCCCAAAAGGCGGTGACCACGTGGGGCTCTAGGTGGCCGTGCTGGATCTTGGGGGTGGTATAGGTATCCTCGAACACGAAGTCCGAGGTGGCAAAGCCTTTGTCCGGATCACCCCGGCCGACGCTGTAGGAGGTCAGCACATTACCCCGGTCCTCGTAACGGTAGTGCCCCTTGTCCAGGCGGCTCTCGGACTTCACTCGGGTTTCGTGGAGCACTGGACCACCGGGGGACATGGCGTCAACCGGATCCAGGACCGGGGCCAACGGTTCGTATTCCACTTGGATTAAGTCAACGGCCTCTTCGGCGGCGTCCGGGTCTTCGGCGGCCACTGCGGCCACTACCTCACCAACGTAGCGGACGCGGTCCAATGCCACGATAGGCTGGTCCTTCACCACAGGCCCGAAGTAGGAGTGTTCCGGGCTGAGATCAGCTCGAGTCAACACCGCCGTCACGCCGGACACGGCTTCCGCAGCGCTGGCGTCCACGGAAACTAGCCGGGCATGGGGATGGACGCTCCGTAGGACCTTCACGAAAGTAAGTCGCTGAAACTCTAGGTCACCCGTGTACTGAGCAGCCCCGGTAACCTTCGCCGGGCCATCGACCCGTGAGACGTTCTCACCGATAGAACTCATGGAAACGTCCGTATCATGATCGTCGGTATAATGATCAGGAACAACCGGCGAAGGCGACCTCCGCTGGTTCTAACACTCAGCGGCCGCCCAGAGAACACGTATTGCAGGCAGGCCTAGGAACTTGCTACCACGCTTCTGCCGTCCAACACGCTCCCAGCTGTCGCCCCGGTCACGGCTCCGGTAAATATCGCCTTCCCCCGGCGGGCCAGCAGTATGCCCCCGGGCCACGTCTCCAAAGGCCGCAAGGATCGCATTGCCGTCGTAGGGATCGCGTACCAGTTGCCAACACATGCCAGGATGGACCACTGGCAGCCCCGCGCCCACCTGCCGCCAGGTTCGTCCGGAATCCTCGCTTCGGTAGATTCGACCATCAGCGCCGGTAGGCCGGTCCCAGTATTGAGGTGAACCATGCCCACCCGCCAAAAACAGCGCCGGTGGTTCCCCGGGCAACATTACGATATCATGGAAATAATCGCTCTCCATGCCCCTTTCGGCCCGTTGCCAACCTGCCTCGGGCGGGTCGCCCCGAAAGAAACCTCGAGAGGTGGCGGCGAAGAAAACATTGGGCTCCGAAGGCGCGCGCGCAATCATGTGGACATCCGGGTACTCGATACCTTCACTCACGTCCTCCCAGCTCTTTCCCCGGTCGAAACTACGCACAATGCCACCATGTTCGAGGGCAAGATACAGGGTGTCCGTGTCGTCGGGGTCGATGTATATGTGACGAACATGGCCATTGTGCGGTGGATAGGGAAACCACCAATGATGCTGAACCTCAATGGGGAGCTCGGCGAGGCCGTCCAACTCCTCCCAATTGTCACCGCCATCCTCGCTTCGAAAGAGCTTGACCGGCTCGGTGCCGGCGTAAACCACGCGGTCTTCGGTGGGATCCACTGTCACCCAACGGATGTCGCCCTCAAGCACCCTCTGCCAGTGAAGTCCCTCGTCTCGGGTCCGATAGAGGCCGTCTTGCGTCACACCGGCATAGACCACCTCGGGGTTTCCACGACAACCCCAGACCGAATCCACCACCTGATCCTGGAAAAAACTCGTATATTCCCTCGACCCCCGCATAGAGGTCCAAATATCGCCCACACCACGCAGGATCACCATGCCTGCCTGTGTCCCGGCGTAGAGCCTGAGAGCTTCGGACAACTGTCCCTCCTCCGTAAAGCCCGCCACCTGTCAGTTCTGCTGTTGTAACTTCTCCAGAAAAACCCCTGAGTCCATCACCACTCCGAAGTGTTTGTCAAAGTTCTCGAGTGTAGCCGTCTGTTCTTCGTCAGAGAAGCACGCATTGCAATCCGAGAGGAACAGTACCTTGAAATCTCGCATAGCGCCGTCCCGCGCCGTGCTGTCGCAACATACATTAGTAGCAACGCCGGTTATGGCGATTACGTCTCGCCCCAGGCGTCGAAGCACATTCTCAAGATTCGTGCCGTAGAAACCGCTGTAGCGGAATTTTTTAATCGTGATCTCATCCGGCTCAGGCTTCACGCTGTCGCAGAACTGTGCGCCGGGTGCCCCTTCGATATTAGTCCAAGGGTCATCAGTGTGATGTGTGACCGGCTTGAGATCAGCAAACACACCCACGTCCGCCAGGTCTTTCCGCTTGGTGGTGTAGAGATAAATGACGGGAACCCCAGAGGAGCGACAAACCTCCAGAAGCTCCTGGATCTTCGGGATGATGTCTTCCGACGAAGGTAGATAGCGGGTGCCCCTGGGGTCCACCCACATATTCTGCATGTCTACAACAATAAGAGCTGTATTGTCCTTGTCGATGCGCCAGTGGTCTGCAGCACGCGTCTCGTCCATGTTCAACCTCCCCAGAAACACAAATACATTCCCCGACATACCCGGACTCCCCGTTTATCACACACGAATCCACAGTCACAAGGCAAAACCCACCAGATTCGATCATCAGCGTGGTTGACAACCGCCCCTATCTTCAAGGAGAAATAGGAGGCTCAAAATCAGGAGTATCAGTAGAGGAGAAGAAAAATATGCTGGAAGCCAAGGACATACGAGGAGTTCTTGCGATCATGCCGACCCCGGCAAAGGATGGTGCCGAGAGCATTGGCGCGGTGGACACAGTGGACCTAGATGAAACTGCCAGATTGGCCGAAAGCCTCGTACGCGACGGTGCCTCGGGCCTCATGGTACTGGGGACCATGGGTGAATGCGCCACCGTTTCCCGGAGCGATTACGACGCCTACGTAACCTGTCTGCTGGAAACGGTACGCGACCGCATACCCACCTTCGTAGGAACCACAGCCTTAGGGGGACACGAGATCGCACAGCGAATCCGTTTCGTCAAAGAGCGGGGTGCCACCGGCACGCTCCTGGGAATTCCCATGTGGCAACCGGCAACCCAAGACATGGCCGTGAAGTTCTATGCCACCGTGGCTGAAACGTTTCCCGACTTTCCTATCATGGTCTACGCGAATGCCAGGGCTTTCCGATACGGTTTCGACACCGGGTTCTGGCAGCGTATAGTGGAGGCGGCCCCGACGGTCATGTCGGCCAAGTTCTCCAACCGGGCTATCCTTCAGGACGTACTGGCCGCTACCGGGGGACGTGTGAATCTAGTCCCACCCATAGGGCTCGCCTATACATTCGCGCAATTATCGCCCGAGACGACCACAACGTGCTGGACGCCGTCGATCGGTCCGCAACCAGCCCTAGCACTCATGCGAGCCCTTGCGGCGGGCGACAAGGATCAGGCTAAGATCGTAGCCGACGACATCGAGTGGGCGGCCGAACCCCATGACGCCATCATGAGCTCTCCAGAAGTATTCGCCTCCTACAACATCCAGATGGAAAAAATCCTGATGGGCGCATCCGGCTACTGCAAGCCCGGCCCAATAAGACCGCCTTACGATGTTATGCCAACAAATTTTAGGGAGGCCTGCTTAACGTCCGGGCAGCGTTTTGCCGAACTGCGGGAGAAATACTCTAGGCCCCTTGGCTGACCCCGCGAAGTGCCACCGACAGAGGCGATGACTCTAATCCTTAGCAACGAGGAGATCGAAAGCTGCTTCAGCCTCGAAGAGTGCTTCCAGGTAATGGAGCCAGCGTTCATCGATCTGGGCAATGGTGTAGCGGCCAACCTACCGCGGCAGGACCTCCTAGTGCCCAGGGCCTCCGGGAACAGTTACCACGGGCTCAAGTCGGCGGGTGGGTCTATACCGCGCTTGGGTGTAACGGCCGCGCGGCTGACCTCCGACATCCTCAGCTGGCCGGAGGTAGACGGGAAGAAGCGGCGGGTGAAGACACCCCTGGCGATGGGCAACAAATATGTGGGCCTAGTATTCCTTTTCAGTACCGACACGGGCGAGCTCCTAGCCATCTTCCCTGATGGGCTGGTCCAGGCTATCCGCGTGGGCGTAACCAACGCATTGTCCGCCAAATACATGGCCAGACCAGAATCGTCGGTCTTAGGGCTCTACGGCTCCGGTTGGCAAGCTAGATCCGGTCTGCTGGCCATGTGCTCTGCCATGTCGATCCGGGAAGTCCAGATCTACAGCCCCACCAAAGAAAATTGCCAGAACTTCGCCCGCGAAATGAACGCAGGGATAAGTGCTGACGTACGGGCGGTAGATACGCCTGACCAGGCCGCCCAAGACGCCGACATCGTGCTGTTGGCTACCAATGCCCTGGTGCCCTTCTTTCCAGCCCACTGGATCCGTAACGGCATGCACATCGCGACCGTTCGCTCGAGCGAGATGACCGTAGAAGCGCTGCTTCGCTGCGACCGCGTAGTGGTATCGAGTCGGGAGGCGGCCCGACTGGTAACGTTACCCGGCGAGGAAGAACGAATTCCGGAGGCTGGCGGGGGCGATTACCATCGAGAGGACCTTGAAGATACCCCTGCCGACTGGAGCCGGAACCCGGAGCTAGGGGAGCTCATGGCTGGCAAGGTAGCGACCCGAGAAGGCCCAGCCGAGGCAACCTGCATGCTCAACTACGTAGGCCTCGGGCTTCAGTTCGCCGCCGCCGGAGCCAGGATCTACGAACTGGCAAGGGAGCAAGGGCTAGGTAAGGAATTGCCCACGGAATGGTTTTCGCAGGATCTACACTCGTAGGTACGTAGGGAACACCTGCGGGGAAAATTCCCGCCTGTGTGGCGAATTCATGTTAAATTGCCGCTTGGTTTCGGCCCCGGTGCTAGGGAACAGACTAATGTTGTGGAACAAGAAGCAGTTTGCCGTTAGTGTTTCGAGATGCCAACATCCGATGGGCCTCGGATGCCTGAAATAGCGGTAACGCGCTGTCGATGTGAATGGTAAGTTTTCCGACTTCGATCCAATGAAGAACTTCCATGGCCCGGGTCAGTATCTCCAGGCGGTCGGTGGTGTGGTGGGTAAGACTAGGGCGGCTGAGACTTAGCGACCCCTTGGCGTTGAGTACAGCGGTGTCAAAGGGCGGCACCGCACCACTGGACTGACCAAAGAGTACCATGCGGCCGCGCGGCGCCAGCGCGTCCAAGCCCTGCTCGAAGGTGTTCTTTCCTACTGAATCGTAGACCACATTTACGCCACGACCTCCGGTGAGTTCGAGAACCTCAGTGACAAAGTCCTGCCCCGTATAGTCGATGATCGCATCCGCACCTGCCTGTTCGGTCCTACGCGCCTTCTTGAGTGTTGAAACCGTGCCAAAAACCCGTGCACCACACATCTTCGCCATTTGGACCAACAGTAGTCCGGTACCCCCAGCGGCCGCGTGGACTAGCACCGTATCCTCCGGCCCTACGGGATAAGTGTCGCGGGTAAGGTAGTGAGCGGTCATACCTTGGAGCATCGCGGCGGCCGCCGACTGGAGTTCAACGGCCTCTGGTACAGGGACCAAGTGACGCCCTGGAATCACGGCGAGATCGGCATAAGAGCCACAGCCATTAGATATTCCGTAAGCGACGCGATCCCCGACCCGCACCTCGGAGACTTCCGGTCCCACTGCTCGTACAACGCCAGCGCCCTCTGCGCCGGGAATGTAGGGGAGATCTCGCTGGTGGTGCCCGCCCCAATGAAATCCCGATCGGTAATAAATGTCCAGATAATTGACTCCGCAAGCCTCTACTTCCACCAGCACTTCGTCTATCTGGAGCTGAGGTGTCTCTACATCCTCGTAGCGCAACACCTCCGGACCGCCCAACTTATGCACCCGGACCGCCTTCATCTTGGAACGTGCAAGGGAGCCAACGCCAAAACAGAGTTCTCCATCCGGGCAGAGCCCCTAATTAGCAGGGTCCGTGGTCCCATTGGCAGTATAGGCGCGCCTATGCCGATGGGCTTCAACAACATCAGCCCAGCAATGCCACTACCCTGGCCGGAGCAGACTCGGTTTTCCACTTGGCAGGAAGGGCAATTATCTTCGGAGTGGACCCGATTTGGTCCAAGTTGATAAGGTTTTCGATCTGACAAGTGACATTGGGCAGGATGGTGCGGTGAACCGTCATGTCACTATCTAAGATCTCGTTGGCGTGCTGGTAATCCGAACCCTTCTCTTCCTGAGCGAAATCGTAACCGATGACCGCTGGCTTCTTATCCACGATCCATTGGGCCGCCTCACGGGACAGGAAGGGAGAATCGTTCCACCAAGATGGATCGGTGGTCTGGTGGCCCTTGGGCCAATCAGTGCGCAGCAGCAGAATTCCCCCGGGCTCAATATTAACACCCTGCCCCAGCAACGACGCCTCTGCCCGCTCCATATCCTCCGGCGTAATTCGCGCACCAGGTTGGCACCGAAAGGACAAGTCTAGAACAACGGCGGTGCCCATCAGTGGCTCCAACGGAAGCTGCTCCACCGACGGTCTGTCGCGAAAGAAATGATGTGGAGAATCGATGTGGGTACCCGCGTGAACGGTCATCTCGACCAGATTGGATACGAACCCCTTATCCTCCCAATTGATAATCGGCTTTATCTTGAAGTAGGTCTCGTCGGGTGCGAACGGCGCCGAGTTACACTCCTCTACAGTCATGCTGAGATCAACGATACGCATGAAAAAGAGCTCCTTTTCACAAGACAAAAGTTCTATGTCGTTATATCATTGCGTAGTGGTTAGAAGTCAACGTGTCGGAAAACCCCAACACTAACGCGTAGGGCCCAATGCTAAACTCATCCCCACCGGTCACCAAGGAGGCTACTCGATGATTTATGAAGTGCGGGTTCAGACAGTCGACCCCGAGCGACGAAGCGAATATGTAAAGGCATACAAAGAAGCCATCCAATCGAGCAAGGAGGCTGGATGCCGGGGCGGGTTCATTATGTGCAGCGATAACGACCCCGAGAAGGTGATGGTACTTCTCCACTGGGAAACCCGCGAGCACCACGAGCGCTGGCGTGGTACACCGACCCACACCAAGTTTCGCCAGACCATCGATCCCTGGCAAACCAAGCCGAGCCTCGGCGACTACTACCTTGCCGAGACCATCTAACTGATTTCCGGCGAGGCCTATATGGAAGTTGATCCAATCCGTTACGAGATGTTTCTGCATCGTCTGTGGGCAGTGGGGGAGGAGGGACGTTCCACCCTCCAACGTGTCACCGCATCACCCATCGTCGCTCAGGGCGGTGAAGTCATGAGCTCGTTCTACGACGCCAATGGAACCATGGTGCTGGCCTGCTCCGGCCACCTACGGTTCGCGGCGGCCACATCCGACGCCATCAAGCAGATGATTGAATGGTTTGAAACTTCCCCTGGTTTCCATGATGGCGACCAACTCTTTTTCAACGATCCCTACGTTGCAGGGTCTCACACCTATGACATGATGGTGGTCAAGCCCGTATTTCTCGATGGGCGCCTGATTGCCTGGATCGCCACCAGCACCCACACCGCTGACACTGGAGGTGTACTTCGGGGTGGGGCCCTAGAAATTTTTCACGAGGGCATTCGTATCTTGGGCGTAAAGGTGGTGGAGCGAGGCGAATTCCGCGAAGACGTGTTCCGTACTCTAACTGAACAGTGCCGCGACCCCCAATATGTGGGGCTGGACATCAAGGCAATGATCGCCGGCAACAATGTATGTGCCGCTCGTTACCTCGGTCTGGTAGACAAATTTAGCCTAGAATTTATCGAAGCAGCGGGCCAAAAGACACTAGCGGACGCCGAGGAGATGGCCCGTGCCAAGCTGCGCATACTACCCGACGGGGTCTGGCGCTCGCGAGTGTACTACTCCGCGCGTGAAGCTGACCAGTCCGACGCCGACATCATCGCGGTCGTTTGCGCGGTCACCAAAAAGGGTGACGCCCTCGACATAGACCTCGACGGCACCAGTCCCCAGACTTCAGGGGACACCAACTCAACCCTACCAAGCACAGTGGCGCACCTCAACATTGCGCTGACCAACCAGCTCTTCTGGGACATTCCGTGGAACGACGGCAAACTAGCGCCCATCCGTATGACGGTGCCTAAAGGCTCGGTGCTCAACTGCACCTTCCCAGCAGCCTGTGGCTTGGCACCTTTGATCGGTGGGATGTTCGTAAGTGCGGTTAGTGAATGTCTGGCCAAGATGCTCTACGCGGCCGGCCGGAAGGATGACGTAAACGCGGGCTGGACGGGGTCCTGGTATTCTGGCGGGCCGGGTTTCATGTACGGTGGCCACAACCGGGAGGGCCTGGCCAACGCCCAGGGACTCTACGACGTGCACGGCGGAGGCCTAGGCGCTAGGCCGAACCGTGACGGCGTGGACACCGGGGGGCACATGAACATTCCCTCCGGGGGCATCTCCGATATCGAGCGCATCGAAATGCAGTATCCGTTCATCTACCTGTCCCGAAGACATGTGAAAGATGGTGCCGGCTTCGGGAAGTACCGCGGTGGATACGGTAGCGAGCGTTTGCTGTTTGTCTATGGCTCCACTGACGTTACCGCTAACTACCGACCCTACGGCGCAGTGCCCAACGGATTTGGCCTTTTCGGCGGTTATCCCGTGGGCTTCGGCGGAAACCGAGCACTCTATCGAACCGAGAGCCTGCTTCAGAAACTGCGCGAGGGGGCCTACCCCACGGGGGCTGACGAACTGGAAAGTCTCGACTGGTGCCGCATCGAGCTACCCGACGGTTTTCAGCCGCGTATTCCGATCCCCGAGCTGGCATTTATCACCGACGTTACACAAAGTGGCGGCGGGTTCGGTGACCCGCTAGAGCGGAGCCCTATCGGGGTGGCACAAGACATTAGCACGGGCCGAACTAGCACCGAGGTAGCCGACCGAATTTACGGTGTGAGACTGAATGACACCGGCAGTGTGGACGACAAGGCCACCGCCGATCGGCGGAAAGAGCTTCGGGAAGAACGCCTGGGCAACGGGTCCAAAAGCACGGACAACGCGGGCGACAGCGATTTCACCAAATTGGCAAGCGAAACGGGCCCCGACACAGTGGTTGTGCTTCACGTCCACGAGTACCTAGATCTCGTCCGGACCAGCGACCGTCTGGTAATGCAATGCCGCAAGTGCGCCCACGTGTTTTGCGGCGGCGAAGGGAACTATAAGAACGCCGCCATCGAAATCACCGTCGACCCCGAAGAGCTAGCCGGTGAGGGTGTACCCTCAGGCGACCCGTACCGCAGCGTACTGTTGGGTTATGTCTGCCCCGGATGCGCGACTTTGTTACAGATCGACGTTTTCTGCCCGACTCGGGATGACCAAAGACCCCTTTGGGACATCCAACTCGACTGCTCGCAACTAGCGTAGCAGTAAGCAGTAACACGTGCAGGCCTATCTGCACTACGACAAGAGAATCCAAGGTAGGCGGAACGAGCCGACTTACCCTAATCACTCACGACCTTCTGCCCGGACCTGCTCCTCCTGGGCCATGGTCGATTTAGATAGTGTCGCAGCCCGTACTATTACTGTTGAATCTTCGTGGCATCCTCCGACTATCGCTTGCTTACCCCCCAAAAACATGCACCCGGCTGCACCACAGTCCATGAAAAGTGGTTCGGGGGTTACTGTTGTCCGAAACGAGAATCAGGAGAGCCCGGCCGGAGTCCCATGATCCCGCTCAGGAGAGCGGTATCATTATGTGCTCCCGGTAGGCAGGGCGCTCACACAGACGCCGATACCACTCTTCCACATTGGGCATAGAGGGTCGTTCGATGGGCATAGAAAACCAACGATAGGCCCAAATCCCTACGGGAAGGTCGCCAATGCTAAGGGAATCGCCACCGAGAAAACTCTGACCGTCGAGATAACGCTCAACGATCTCCCACTTCGGAACCGCTGTCGTCACCGCGTTTTCAATAGTTGCCGGGTCACGGTCGGCCTCGGGAGTCCTAACGATGCCGAAGAAGATCGGTACCATCACCGCGTTCAACGTAGTCAACTGCCAATCCATCCAGCGGTTCGCGTTGCCCCAACCTTCAGGAGTGCTAGGGACGAGCTTCGCCCCGTTGTATTTGTTGACTAAATATCGAAGGATGCTGTTAGATTCCCACAGGACAAACTCGCCGTCCTCGATGGTCGGAATCACACCGTTCGGGTTAAGACCCAGGTAAGGCTGTTCTCTGTTCCCCCCGAATTCCCCGCCGAGATCCGCGCGCTCGAACGGAATGTCTAGCTCTCCGCAGCACCACAAGACCTTCTGCACGTTGGATGAAGTTTTCCTACCCCAGATCTTTAACACGTCGCATTACCTCCGTAAGAAGTTGTCCCAAGGGTCACCAAAACCCACCGATATTCAGATTATACGCCGTTTTATCTCAACAGCCAATTTCAACTCCCGTTTTGGCACGAAAAAGCGTTTTCAGGCGACCTTGCTCCCGTAACCCCTTGACTGCGGGAAAATCGTGCTTATATTCGCGGCCAAATCATATCATCACATTCTTTAAGGGAGGTTCTTATGGCGGCTAAAGTGAAGCCTTTGCACGACAGGATCATCGTCAAGAGGCTCGATGAGGAAGAAAAGACAGCCGGAGGCATCATCATCCCTGACACGGCCAAAGAAAAGCCGCAAGAAGGCATGATCGTGGCCGTGGGTTCGGGTAGGCGAGACGATGGCAAGGTCATCGCCCTCGACGTCAAGGCTGGAGACAAGGTTCTGTTCGGAAAGTACTCGGGAACTGAAATAGAACTGGACGGAGAAGAGCATCTCATTATGAGGGAAGACGATATCCTGGGGATCGTCGAATAAGGAGGTACAGCGAAATGGCTGCAAAGGACGTAAAATTTAGTGAGGATGCGAGAGCCAAGGTCCTAAAAGGGGTCAAGATCCTCGCAGACACGGTTACCTGCACACTAGGCCCCAAAGGCCGCAACGTGGTGCTGGAAAAATCCTGGGGTGCTCCTAATGTGACCAAGGACGGCGTTACCGTTGCTAAAGAGATTGAACTCGAGGACAAGTTCGAAAACATGGGCGCCCAGATGGTTAAGGAAGTCGCGAGCAAGACCTCCGACGTAGCTGGAGACGGCACCACCACAGCAACTGTACTCTCCCGAGCGATTTTCAACGAGGGACTCAAAATAGTTGCCGCTGGTCATCATCCTATGGCGGTGAAACGCGGCATCGACAAGGCTGTTGCGAAGATCGTGTCCGAGCTTCAAAAACTGTCCAAGTCAACTCGGGACCGCTCTGAGATTGCCCAGGTCGGAAGCATCTCTGCAAACAATGACAAGACCATCGGCGAGATCCTGGCGGATGCCA
Source organism: uncultured Syntrophobacterales bacterium (assembly GCA_964438895.1). Lineage (GTDB taxonomy): Bacteria > Desulfobacterota > Binatia > UBA9968 > JAJDTQ01 > JAJDTQ01. The sequence continues at coordinate 15,346 of CAYTMJ010000019.1, forward strand.
TGGACAAAGTAGGAAAAGAAGGCGTAATTACCGTCGAGGAGGCCAAGGGGCTAGAGACGACCCTGGAGCTAGTAGAGGGTATGCGCTTCGACCGCGGGTACCTGTCCCCCTATTTCGTCACCGACCCGGAACGGATGGAAGGGATTCTAGACGATCCCTACATTCTGATTCACGAGAAGAAGATCTCTAACATGAAGGATTTGCTGCCGGTGCTGGAAAACATCGCCAAGAGCGGCAAGCCACTACTCATCATAGCAGAGGACGTAGACGGCGAGGCATTAGCGACTCTAGTAGTTAACAAGATCCGAGGCACCTTCAAGTGCATCGCGGTGAAGGCCCCAGGTTTTGGAGACCGACGGAAGGCCATGCTTGAAGATATAGCTATCCTCACCAACGGTCGGATGATTGCCGAAGAACTTGGTATTAAGCTCGAAAACGTGACCCTGAACGACCTTGGCCGGTGCAAGAAGATCATTGTCGATAAGGAGAACACCACTGTAGTGGAAGGCGCCGGAAAAAAGGCCGACATCGAGGGGCGTATCAAGCAGATCCGGGCGCAGATCGAGGATACCACCTCGGATTACGATCGTGAAAAGCTACAAGAGCGGCTCGCGAAACTGGCAGGCGGCGTAGCGGTAGTTCAAGTAGGGGCTGCCACTGAAATCGAGATGAAGGAAAAGAAGGCCCGGGTTGAAGATGCCTTACACGCAACCCGCGCAGCCGTCGAGGAAGGCATTGTACCCGGCGGAGGGGTCGCCCTTATTCGGGCTGCCGCCGGCCTGAAGAATCTCGAAGTGGACGAGAACGAAGCCTTCGGGGTCCGAATTGTGGAACGTGCGATTGAAGAACCCGCTTGGTGGATCGCCTCCAATGCCGGCGCCGACGCTTCCGTGGTGGTTGATGCGATCAAGAAGGGCAAGGGAGCCTACGGACACAACGCCGCGAAAGGGGAATACGAGGACCTAATCAAGGCCGGAATCCTGGATCCCACCAAGGTGGTACGCTCAGCACTACAGAACGCCGCATCCGTGGCCGGCCTGCTGATCACCACTGAGGCGATGATCACCGACAAGCCGGAGAAGAAGAAAGACGCTCCACCGGCTATGCCAGAGGACTACTAGAATCGGCTGAACCACAGAACACTGTAACCAACAACAAAAACAGGGGGGAGGACAAGTGTCCTCCCCCCTGTTTGCCTACACCGACGCTGGGATGGTTTACAGACAACGCCACCGCAAACCCCCATCTCCCGGCGATCATCGATAACCGTAGGATTCAATCGCCGCAAACATTGCCGCCGTATCCGGGTCGCACTTAAACCAGTTGCGAAAGGATTCGGCACCCTGGTGCACCAGCATCCCGATACCTTCCACCGTCTGGCACCCCCGCCGCTTCGCTTCTTGGAGGAGTACAGTCTTGCGTGGTTGGTAAACGATGTCGCACACCACATGGCGAGCTTCGAGAGGCGATGGGTCGATCGGGCAACCCCGAGTATCGGGGGCCATACCCACCGAAGTACAGTTGATGACAAGATCAACCTCGCTTGCGAGAACGTCAAAATCCGACAACAGTCCGGAATGGATTGCCGTTGTTCCCTCGCATCCCTCCGTAATATCTTGCGCTAGCCTGCGGGCCTTTTGCTGGTCTCGGCCGAGAATTGTGAGTGCCACCAATGGGAAGTTCTCCCAGGTACCGCCCCTACCCATGCAACGTCCGCGGGCCAGCCCGAAGGCCAGCGCCCGAGCCGCTCCCCCGGTCCCCAGGACCGTGACCCTTCGACCCTCAAGCCCGACGCCGCCGTGGCGGAGGTTCAACACAGCCCCTGATGCGTCTGTAGTAGTGCCCATGAGCCGATCCCCCTCCCAGTAGAGGGTGTTGACGCTTCCTGTGAAGCGGGACTCCTCGCTCAACCCGTCGAGATATTGGACTACGGCCTGCTTGTGCGGAATCGTCACATTAGCGCCAAGGAAACCCACGCCGCGAAGGCCGGCGATGACGTCACCCAGAGCCTCGGGCGGACACGGGAAGGGGACGTAGCAGCCGTTGAAACCTGCCGCCTGAATCGCCGCGTTGTGCATCACCGGCGACATAGAATGCTCCACCGGCCATCCTAATACCCCCAGAAGCGTGGTAGTTCCGTCAATCATGATTCCTGCACGGTCGCGTCATCAGATAACCCAAACAATGCCCAGGCATTGCGCGTGGCAGCATCGGCAATCTCGTCGACCTCGACACCACGGATTCGGGCCAAGGTTTCGGCTACGAAACACACGAAGGCGGGCTCGTTCCGCTGGCCCCGCTTAGGAACCGGGGCCAAGAAGGGTGCATCGGTCTCAATTAGCAGCCGATCCAGGGGCATCCAGCGAGCAACATCCCGTAGATCCTCAGCGTTCTTGAAGGTGACGATGCCCGAAAACGACAGATAAAAACCAAGGTCGAGGAATTTCCGCGCAGCCTCGGTGTCACTTGTAAAGCAGTGGATCACCCCCGCCAGCCTCCCACCGCCGTGGTTTCGAATCATCCCCTCTACCTCGCGGTCCGATTCCCGGTTGTGTACCACGATAGGCAACTGAGTCTCTATCGCCAAGCCAACGAATCGTCCAAACATCTCCTGCTGCACCGAACGAGGCGAATACTCGTAGTGGAGATCGAGACCCGTCTCGCCAATAGCAACCACTTTGGGATGTTCGGCCAACATACGTAATCGATCCATGGCCTCCGCGCTCACGTCCTTAGCATCGTGTGGGTGCATGCCCACAGTGGCGTAGAGATCTGCGTTTGTTTCCGCTAGATGTACTGCCTGATCATTAGTTGAAAGGGCTCCGGCCCCTCCGACGACGATCATAGTCCCGACGCCAGCCTCCCGTGCACGGTTCAGAACCTCATCACGGTCCTCGTCGAACTCTTCGATCTGAATGTGGCAGTGGGTGTCAACAAACGGTAGCTGTCGACTTCGCTTCGCCGGTGATTCACTATGCCTACCGTGAGCGTTGTCGAAGGGCCCAGAGCGGTCGGCGTTGCTCTCTCCAACGGGACTCCTAGGCATCAAGGTCGCCATTGCCTTCTGTGTCCTCGATCCTGGCAAAGAGGATCTCGGCCGGGCGCACCTGGTGTCCCTCCGGGAATGAAACGCCCCACTCGGGTTGGAGCACTTCACTGGCAGGAAGTCCCAAAAGGTTCCGGACTGCTGTCGCCGTCTCTGGAAGAAAGGGCCTCAGCAGTTCGCCTGCAAGCCGAACGCACTCCAGCAGGTTGTGCAATATCTCGCCCACTCGTGGCTTCTGATCCAATTCCTTGACCAGCGTGAACGGCGCCGTCTTGACAATGTATTGGTTAGTACGATCCAGGGCGCTAAAGATCGCCTCGAGGGCGCGGTGGAAAGCCATCTCCTCCATGTGTCGGTCCACGTTGGCAACGGCCGCCACAAACGCTTCCTTCAACTCCCTGTCTTCGGCCCGTTCGCCGTCACCCATGGGTTGGACCACGCTGTCAAAATACCGTTTCTGCATGGCTAACACACGGCTCACCAAGTTGCCGAAGTTGTTGGCCAAGTCGGCATTGACCCTATTCACAAACGCTTCCATGGAAAAAGTCGCGTCCTGCCCGAATACCATCTCCCGGAGCAGGTAATAGCGGAACGCGTCCATGCCGTAGCGTTCTCTCATATCAAGAGGGCGAATGACATTGCCCAGACTCTTAGACATCTTACCGCGATCCATTATCCAATAGCCGTGCACGTTGAGCCGGCGGTAGAGCGGCAACCCTGCTGCCATGAGCATAGTGGGCCAGTAAACAGCATGAGGCTTGAGGATGTCCTTGGCGATGAGATGGTTACAATGGGGCCAATAAGTGCCGAAAACGTCAGCGCCCTTGTGCTCCAGCGCACTAACGTAGTTTATGAGGGCGTCGAACCATACATAGGTCACGTAGTCCTCATCGAACGTCAGCGGAATGCCCCATTGGAGCCGGCTCTTGGGCCGAGAAATGCACAGATCCTCTAGGGGCTCGCGCAAGAAGGATAGCACCTCTGTGCGATAACGCTGCGGCGTTACAAACTCGGGATTCTGCTCAATATGCTCGATTAGCCGTTCCTGATAGTTACTCATGCGGAAGAAGTAGTTCTTCTCCTCGATGTACGCTGGCTCCGTCTGGTGGTCCGGGCACTTTCCGTCTTGCAGTTCTTTCTCGGTGTAGAAGCGTTCACAGCCATAGCAGTAGAACCCACCGTACTCCCCAAAATAGATCTCACCAGCATCGTAGATATACTGTAGAATCCGGCTGACTGTGGCCTTGTGGTGGTCGTCCGTGGTGCGAATGAAATGGTCGTAAGAGATACCACAGGTGTCCCAGGTGGATCGAAATAACGTGCTGACCCGGTCCGCGTATGCTTTGGGCTCCGTTCCTTCCTTGGCCGCCGCCTGGGCTATCTTGTCACCATGTTCGTCGGTACCGGTGAGAAAATAGACGTCTCGTCCCCGCATGTGGTGATAACGCTTCAACGTGTCAGCAATGACGGTTGTATAAGTATGCCCGAGGTGTGGCTGGGCATTTACGTAGTAGAGCGGTGTGGTAAGGTATATCCGGTCCATGACGGTCTACCAGTCCCTTCAATCAAGTAGCATAGGGATGAAACTCTCCAGAACCATGCGCCGGTTGAAGTTCCGGTGTATAGCCCGGGTCACGCGATCGATTTCGGCCAGTGCGGCGGTCGTGTGCTGAACACGCCCCTCACCGGCCGTGCGCTGGAGATGCTCCAGAAGATCTCGATTGTACACTCCCGAAGCGGAACCCGTGACCTGGAGTACCATAATGTCTCGGAGCCACCCCCTGGCCCACTCCAGAAACCGAAGCGACTTCTCCCGATCAGCGCCCATCTCGTCGGCCAGCGCCGCAATCCCGCGCATATCATCGGCTGAGACTTCTGCCAACCGGCGGAAGTGTTCCTGCCGCTCGTCCAGCATCTTCACGCCGTCGCCGGACAAAGTTTTGCCCGGACTACCACAACCAAGAGCAGCAAGTAGCAGTGCCCGGTCCTCGGGGATATCTTTTTGTCGGGACACAACCACAGCTACCTGCTCAACCGTTAGAGGTGCAAAACGGAGCCGTAGACAGCGAGACAAAACGGTAGACAGAATGTCCCCAGTGTTGTCGGCGATGAGAATCAGCAGAGTATGGTCCGAGGGTTCTTCAAGGGTCTTGAGCAGCGCATTTTGCGCATGGAGGTTCATGCGCGTCAACGGACCGATAATGGCAATCTTTTTTGCCCCGCTGAAACGGTGCAGAACCAATTCCCGCTGGAGCTCCCTAACCTGCTCAATCGTGATGTCCCGCTTGCCCTTGCGTGGTTCCAGCCAGTGCACATCAGGATGACTACGGTCATCAATGTGGCGGCAGCTCGGACACGCTCCGCAGGCATCTCCGCCGTCTGTTGAGCATTGAACTGCCCCCGTCAAGGCAGTGGCCACTGTCCTCTTACCCGTACCTTCCGGGCCCACGAAAATATAGGCATGATGCAACCGATCGTGCCTGACGGCTCTCTGTAGCAACTCGATCGGGCCCTGGTGACCAACAATGTCCTGAAACGTCAGCATCACTCTTCTGGCGTTATATGCCGTCGCCCCCAGTGCTCATGCGTTCAGCTACAATCCGCCTGATTTGCTCCTGGGTATTCCGGACCGGTCCGTCGGAACGAACCACCACACAACGTGAAGGTTCTGCCACCGCCAACTCTAGGAACCCATCGCGCACCCGGCGCTGGAACGCCACCCCTTCAGCCTCAAAGCGATCTTCCTTGACGGCTTGCCGATCCAATCTCTCCGCGGCACGTGTCAGCGCCACCTCCACGGGACAATCTAAAATGATCGTAAGCTCGGGCATGATTCCCCCGGTCGCCATGAGATTTAAGCGACGCAACAGGGCTACATCCATGCCCCTCCCATAGCCCTGATATGCCAGCGTCGAGTCAGCAAATCGGTCGGAGACCACCAGCTTACCCTGTTCGAGAGCCGGCCTAACAACCTCCCGTACATGCTGGGCACGATCCGCCAACATCAGAAACAGTTCAGTCTCGTCCGACAGGGGCTCCGGGCCACCCTCGAGCAAAACACGCCGCAGCTCCAATCCTAGCGGCGTGTCGCCCGGTTCCCGGGTCATTAAACGAGGGGCCTCCCTTGAGTCCAAATATTCTCCGAGCAGACTGATATGTCGACTTTTTCCCGACCCGTCTCCTCCCTCGATAGTCACAAAACGCAACATTTCAAATGGTCGTCCTCACTACCCACTCCGACCGACCCAACAAATGCCCCTACACATGGACAGGATACTACACGAGAATGGAACAGCTGCCCAACTGCCTCCCCCGTGGAAACGGTTAAAACTCGTATTGCAATGCAGTTCCCGGTTCTGGTACGGCTAGTTTGAGCAGCAGCATCGACACGACGTTTCGGATCATGCCCGTTCTTCAAACGTAGGAGTTCCCCATGCGCGGCACCACACCGAGGCGAATGCAGGGAATGACCGATCCCGTGCTGGCCTCCATGGTCCATTCCATGGGTTTGGATGACGTACCCCACTACGCCAGCCGTTCAGAGACGGTGATCGAATACGTCGACCGATGTACGAACAACGCAAAGTTCCGTGACGGCCCAATAAACCCACATCAGCTCGAAATTACGGACCGTTCCAACATTACCGCAAAGATCAAGGCCAAGGCCCGAGAGCTAGGTGCCGACCTGGTGGGTATCTGCCGTCTTAAACCATCCATGATCGACTTGGGCAAAGAGATCCCGCACGATTACGTGATCGCAACTTGTGTCGCCGAGGATTATCACAAAGTCCTTGATGGAGCGGATGCGGTAGAGGAGGAGGCCATGCGCGTCTATGCCGTGGTCTCTGACCTCGCCACCGATCTGGCAGCACACATACGCGACTTGGGGTATCCCGCGTGGGCCCACCACAACGGCGTGCGGGAGGTGCAGGCAATCCCCGTCTTTTATCAGGTTGGTTTTGGCGAGCTCGGCCGACACGGGAGCCTAATCAATGAGAAGTATGGTGCAGACTTCCGACCAGGATTCGTCACCACCGATCTGCCGTTGGATGAAGACCGGCCGCGAGAGTTCGGCGTCCAAGATTTTTGCATGAACTGCAACGTTTGCATGCAGAACTGCCCTGGCGACGCGATACCCCGAGAGCACGTGGTCACCGACGGAATTAAGCGCTGGCTGATCGACCTGGAGAAATGCTACCCGTATTCGCGATTACGCGAAGAGTACTGCCACCTGTGCGTCGACGTTTGCCCCTACAACGTGCGCAATCACCGCACCACGTTCAAGACCTTTATGAAGGAACGCAAGCGGGTGGGCTACAAAACCCCCAATTACTGAGGCTACTCCCTGGACAAGTTTTACGTGCAAGAACGCAGACCCGGGGGCGAAGTCAGTACTGTGGGGCTGTTCTACACACAGGCGGAAGCGGAAGGGATCATCTTACGGCTTCGCCGTTTGCCTGAGAAACAGGACTGCGAGTATCTCCTGGTCCGGCCCGGCGAAGACCCATTGGAGCCGAGATAACGTTTGAACGTCGGTTAATTGCATGGGCTAACATTGCAAGCCATAACAGCCAGGTTGCCCTGAACACCCACCAAATAAGCTGCGTGTCGCCCCCCGCTGTTCAGGCGTTGCCGCGGATCGCTCCTTCTCGTCCTCCCGCTACACCTCATCCTTGGAGAATCTCTGGATCATCGGTTCCTGGACTCGAGCCACCGACGAGCAAGTGGAAAGACCTCGGTCTTGGCATTCTTACCAAGTATAAGGTCGAAATGACCGTAGCTGACATCCTCTTCGGCGTCCGGCCAGAAGATCATGAGTTCTCGATCCTCCGAGCCCACTTCATTGTAGACGTTCCTCAGCGCGTCCGGTGGTGCGATTGGGTCCATACCGCCACCCAAAATGAGGACCGGCACGCGCACTGCGGAAAGAGTATCCCGATAGCTATAGGTGCCGTCGGCGGAGACGAAGGCGTCCCTTTGTATGATTGTGGTCAATTGATTCAAAACCCCAGGGTTAACCGGAACCAATAGCTCCTCCATCAGCACCTGCGCGACCCGAGGCTCGACGTTTTCAGGGTTATAGAAGAATTTCTTGAGGCCAGGCACGCGAAAGAGGAGCTGATTGTACCGCGACCGATTCCAGTAGGACAGAGCACTCCACAGGACTGGACGACGGTTCAGTTTGAGCAAAATGTCCAACCGATCCTGCTCGGGGCTGTCAAAGGACATGGGGGTCGCAATACTGACGATCCCAGCCACGCCATGCGCCTGAACTTTTCCAACATGGGCGAAGGTCAGGGCTCCACCCAACTCGTAGCCCACCACAAAAACTTCAGCACTGCCCGCGGCCTTGTTTACATAGTCAATAACAGTGGGAAAATCCTCCGCAACGATTTCATCCAGCGTCCAGGATTTCTCGCCCCATCCGAGGGGGCTCAGACTGCGGCCCGTGCCGCGAAGCGACAGATTCCAAACGTCAAATCCAGCCTCCGCCAGATATCTGGCGAGGCTGGCGCGGGGAAAGTCCAGGAAACGGCTACCAACCAGTAGTCCATGGATCAGAACGACGGGCCGGGAGTAACGTACATTTTTGCTGGAACGGAAGCGCTTAGCAGAGATCTCGAACTTCGTGCCGGTAACCGCCCAGTGACGCTCCCAAGCCATCGACTGGTCATCCAGGGAAGTGGACCCGGCGGGGCCCTGCAGGAGACATAGCAAGGCCGCTGAAATGCAGGCGCGGAAAAACCAATATGTGACAGACGACCGAGTCATTACCACGAGGAAATTGTCTTCCAGGGCGATAGCGGGCCACCCCAAGCCGCTTCTACTTTCCAGAAGCAGGGCGCCGGCCCTTGGGGACAGTCCGTAAGGACATTACACGTGCTAGCGCATTCGCTTCCAACCGAACCCCCCACAATTTGGGGGTGGGGGGAGAGAGTCTACAGCAGCCGCACTACAGCGCCAAGCCCCTGCGCTAGCTCCTTCTTGAATGGTACAGACCCCCTTACCCAGGGACTTCAACGCTAGTCCAGGGCACCTCGCCCCCAACCCAGAAAGGTGACGAGCCAGGGTCAAGCACCAACGTCGGCGCGTCGAGTTTCCCGGCGCCCAGTTCGATGCTATCGCGCCTTCGCTCGGAAGCCCACAGCGGACCATTTTATCGAAACGTAAAAACCGCGCAACCGATTATAGTTAGACCAAAGCAAATGCCTCAAGGACCCCCAGGAGAAGTCCCGACCAGCCCCTCGACACGCGGACACTAACGGAATGGGGAGAACCCACCATGCACGAGTGCTGGGAGAATAACCGTGCATTGGCAGGAGAAGCGCTGAATACCCGATCACGACGCCGCGATGGCCCGCTGAGAGGCCGAAACACCTCTCCGGCTTTTACTTACATACCGGGGCGGGCTGAACCATCTGTTCATTCGGACCAATCCCTAGCCGACTTACTGAGATTAAGTTCATCTAAGGACCATGCCAACATTCCTTGACAGGCCTCTCCCAGCATGGTTCATTCTGCTTCAGCCTTCGACTGACAAAACTTCGCCGAAACAGACCTTTCACGGGTTCTGGAGCAGTTAATTCCGGTCAAGTCCCGCAGGCTGAAAATTACTTCATACGCTAGGAGAGTTCGTCCCATGCAAATGTTCATTGCTGGCGAGTACACTGATACGGCAAGCGGCGAGACCACCACCATCTACGACCCCGCCACTGGAGAGGTGGTGGACACCGTTCCCAAGGGCACCGCAGAAGATGTGAAAAGGGCCGTAGCGATTGCAGAAGAAGCAGCAGTGGAATGGGGTAAGTTTTCCCCACCCAAGCGCGGTGAGTGTCTTTCTGAAGCCGCACATCTCATCCTGGAGAACGAAAAGGAGCTCACCCAGTTGCTCACAAGAGAGCAGGGCAAGGCGTTGCGAGAGTCGGTGTTGGAAATCCGCCGCTTCGCCCACACGCTTGAGCATTATGCCGGCATGGCTAAAACCCTGCGCGGCGGTTACGTTAAGCTCGACGACGGTCGTTACGGCCTCATCATGCACAAGCCTATGGGCGTGGTAGGTTCCATCGTACCGTGGAACTTCTCGGTGTCGCTGATGGGCAACAAAGTAGGCCCCGCGCTCCTCGCGGGTAACGCAATGGTCATCAAGCCGGCCAGCACCACCCCATTGACCGCGACCCGGTGCGTCGAACTCGTGCAGCAGGCGGGGCTCCCCAAAGGTACCATCAACATGGTAACCGGACCGGGTGGAGCAGTAGGTGAGGAAATCCTGCGAAACCCATCTATCCGCAAAGTTGGCTTCACCGGCGCGACCGATACCGGAAAGCGAGTAATGGAGGTGGCCGCTCAAGAAGTTAAGCGGGTCACCCTGGAGCTGGGCGGTAGCGACCCCATGATCGTTTGTGACGACGCCAACATCGACCGAGCAGTGAGTGCGGCTTCAGTAGGCCGTTTCTTCAACTGCGGCCAGGCATGCCTAGCAGTGAAACGCCTATACCTGCACGATAGGATCGCCGACGAATTCATCGAGAAGCTTGTGGAGAAGGTCCGCAAGCTGCGTGTCGGCAATGGATTGACCCGCGGCGTCATGCTCGGACCTCTACACACCAAGGCCCAGCGGGAAGAGGTGGAGGAGCAGGTGGCAGACGCGGTACAGCGTGGCGCGAAGGTCCTGGTGGGTGGGGATCGCCCCACCGGCGACGAATTCGACAAAGGCAACTTTCTCAACCCATCCGTCCTAGTCGATGTGGACCCTGAGTCCAAAATGCTGAACGACGAGGTATTCGGTCCGGCGCTGCCAGTGGTGCGGATAAAGAACCTGGAGGATGGTCTGACACAGGCCAACAACTCCATCTTCGGATTAGGCTCCTCGGTGTGGACCCAAGATATCGATAATGCTATGTACGCGGCCGAGAAGCTCGACGCTGGATACACTTGGGTCAATTCGGCCCAGATCATCTACGACGAGTTGCCCTTCGGGGGCGTAAAACAAAGCGGCGTCGGCAAGGAACACGGCAACGAGGCCGTGGAGCACTACAGTGAGGTCAAGTCGGTGGTGGTGGCCACGGAACAGCGATCGGAAATGGTGGGAGGCGAATAAGCCTAACCCCCGCCATCAGGCTAAAAAGCAAGACAAGCATGAGCGCTCCGCGACTCGAACTCCCGAGCCCTTACAACGCAGCTACCACGTTCGTCGACAACAATGTCGCCGCGGGTCGCGGTGAGCGCACCGCAATTCTGTACGAGGATCAGCGATTCACTTACCGGCAGGTTCAGGAGGCCGTCAACCAGGCAGGCAATGCGTTCCGGGGCCTCGGATTGGACACTGAGCAACGCGTCCTGTTGGCCCTTCCTGACTCCCCGCAGTTTGCTTTCAGCTTCTTCGGCGCAATCAAAATCGGCGCCGTTCCCATTCCGGTGAACCCGTGGATGAAGGCCGGGGATTACGAATACCTGCTCAACGATAGCCGTGCCCGCATCATCGTCGTACACGAGTCCGCGCTACCTGAAATTGAGGCTATCAGACAACGCCCACGCCACCTGGGACAGGTGGTGGTAGTCGGGACGCCACGAGGCATCTCCATAGGGTGGGATGCCCTGCTGGAAGGTCAGTCTACAGAGCTTGAAGCCGAGCCCACGGGACGCGACGACGTAGTCATGTGGAACTATACGTCGGGAAGTACCGGCAACCCCAAGGGAGCCGTTCACCTCCAACACGACATGATCACGATCACAGATCTATTCGTAAAGCCCGTGCTCGGCATGACCGAAAACGACATCTGCTTCTCCGCTTCAAAGCTATTCTTCTCCTACGGGTTGGGCAATTCCCTTTACTTCCCCTTCCGTTTTGGCGCGACTGGCGTTCTGTGGTCGGAAAAGCCGGACCCAGAACGCATCCTTCAAACCATTGAACGGTATCGCCCGACGTTCTTTTTCTCGGTACCAACGCTCTACGCGCGCATGCTACGCGTGGAGAAGGCGTACGACCTAACTTCGCTCAAAACCTGCCTATCATCGGGAGAGCCGCTACCACCCACTCTCTTCCACCAGTGGCGGGACAAGGTGGGTGTCGAGCTCCTGGACGTAGTAGGCTCCACGGAAGCGACTCACGACTTCCTGGCCAACCGTCCAGGCCGGGCTAAGGCAGGTAGTAGCGGCGAGGTGACTCCCGCGTTTGTGGCCAAGGTGGTCGACGACGAGGAGCGGGAGGTGCCCAACGGCGAGGTGGGAAACCTATACGTCAGCGGCGATGCCACTGCACCCTACTACTGGAACAAGCACGGACAAACGCAGCGGACCATGTTAGGAGAATGGCTAAAGACCGGCGACACGTACTACAGGGACGACGACGGGTACTACTGGTATTGCGGCCGCTCCGATGACATGCTCAAGGTAGGGGGCCTTTGGGTCTCGCCGATCGAAGTAGAGAACGCATTGATGGAGCACCCAGCAGTGCTCGAAGCGGCGGTGACTGGAGAAATCGACAACGACGGACTCATCAAGCCTAAAGCATACGTCATTCTTAAGACCGAACAGCATAGCGTTAGCGGATTAGCCCAGGAGCTACAGGACTTCGTAAAGAATAGAGTGGAGCCGTACAAATACCCGCGTTGGGTGGAATTCGTAGACGATCTACCCAAAACGGTTACGGGTAAGATTCAGCGTTTTAAACTGAGAGAGAAAACTCCATGATGATCGGGTCATGGGTTTTGTCGGGGGATTCATGGACGACTTAGTAGCACTGCGAGACAAGGTGGCCACCTCGTGCAACATCCTAGCCATCGAAGGGCACTGGGACAATATTTTGGGACATGTGTCAGCTCGAATACCGGGTGAAGACGCCATATTAATGAAGCCTCACAGCTATGGGTTTGAAGAGATTCGCCCGTACCACATCATCAAGGTAGACCTCAACGGCAACAAGATCGAGGGCGACTACGAACGTCACTCCGAGGTTTTCATTCACACAGAAATATACAAGTCACGCCCGGATGTTAACTGCGTGATTCACAGCCACCCGCCCTATGCGACAGCTTTCGCCTCCCTCGGACAGAGATTGCGTGCTGTGAGCCATGAGGGCTCCATCTTCTTCGATGGACTCCCCCTGTTCGACTACACCACGGTCCTGATCCGCACCCCAGAGCTGGGGGTAAAGCTGGCCGGAACGCTAGAAGGATTTCGAGCCGTCCTGATGAAAAATCACGGTTCTACCGTGGTGGCCGAATCTGTGGAGACCGCTACCCTATACGCGATCTTCCTCGAGAAGGCGTGCCGCATCCAACTATTAGCTAGCGCCTCGGGAGATCCCTCCTGGAGTAGCGATGAAGAGGCGCGCGAGAAGTACGATCAGATCTACACCCCACACCGGCTGGGTAGCATGTGGGATTACTTTGTGCGGCGGGCGAAAAGGCTCGCCATCGATTGAATGGAGATGACGCGCTACTGGCGTTTGGAGCCTACTTCCGCCAGTAGCGCGTTGCGAACGCCGGCGGGTTTGGAACCTACTCCAAGTACAGCGTTCCTGCCACGTTGGCCCCTAGGGTATCGAGCCCTTCAAATTCGGAGGTGGACAAATGGCCGAGAAACTTCATCTGACACTGGCCTGTGGTGACTACGAAAGCATCCGCGCACTCAAGGAGGGGACAGTGCAGCCAGACGGCATTGAGCTCACCGTGCTAACGGACATGGACTCCTCCACACGGCACTGGCGCGTATCGCGTTTTCGTGAGTTCGACGTTGCCGAGCAATCAGGCTCATCATACTTATTAGCCAAGGACCAGGGTGAGGCAAATGATCTAACGGCTATACCCGTTTTTCTTCACCGCAGGTTCCGCCACGGGTTTATTTTCATCAACGTGGATAAGGGCATCAAAGAGCCAAAAGACCTCGTCGGGAAGACTGTAGGGCTTAAGAACTGGCAGGCCACAGCGCTGGTGTGGATTCGGGGCACCCTGCAAGACGAGTACGGCGTATCATTCAAGGACATTGAATGGCGCGCCGAGAGGGCAGAGGATGTCCCCTTCGACCCGCCGGAAGGTCTCCGGATGGAGCGTCTCCCTGAAGGCAAACGGGTTGAGGAGATGATCGTCGAGGGCGAACTAGACGCTGTGATCCATCCAGACATTCTGTCGCCGATGCTTGACGGGGACACCCGCGTGAGGCGGATTTTCAACGACCCTAAACAGGTCGAGTTGGACTATTTTCGCCGCACTGGAATTTTCCCTATCATGCACACCACCGTGATCAAACAAGAAATCGTGGACAAGTACCCGTGGGTGCCTATGAATATGATGGTAGCCTTCGAGAAATCTAAGCAAGCCGCCTATCAGCGAATGGACAACCCTCGGGTCGTGCCCTTAGCGTTCTTCCGCGACTCTTGGGAGGAGCAGCTCGAACTCCTTGGCTCAGACCCTTGGGTCTACGGACTAAACGACACTAACCGAAACAACTTTGAGACCCTGGCTCGCTATTCCCGAGAGCAGGGCATGATCAAGACGGAACCGAACCTCGACGAGCTCTTTCACGAGACGGTTCGTGGAGAGGAGTGGAAGCTCGCCCGCTCGCGAGCGTAGCGTGCTTCGCCTTGAATGATACCTCCACCCTTCGAATATCGAGCGCCGGATTCGCTCCCGGAAGCTCTTGCGCTTCTCCGCAAATATGGGGGAGATGCGCGCGTCATGGCCGGGGGACAGTCCCTCCTCCCCATGCTAAAGCTCAGGCTAGTGAGGCCGGCGGTCATCATCGACATAGGCGGCCTCCCGGAGTTGAAGGGTATTGAGGAAAGAGCGAATTCGGCAGGGCTCGGGGCGCTGGTGACAGAGCGAACCCTTGAGCGGAAGCTCGGGGCACAGCAACCGTTACTTTCCGAGGCAGCTGCGAGTATTGGGGACGTCCACATCCGGAACCTGGGGACACTCGGGGGAGCCCTGAGTCAGGCAGACCCCTCGAGCGACCTCGCACCCGCCATCCTAGTTATGGAGGCAACCCTCACTGCCCAATCAGCCGACAGAAGCCGCACCATCAGCGCTCACGATTTCTTTTTAGGGCCGTTTGACACCTGCCTCACCGAGGACGAGATGTTATCGGCCGTAGACGTGCCGGCTCCAGCCGATATTTCAGGCCACGCTTACTTAAAGCTCACACGACGAGCCGGCGATTACGCCGTGGTGGGGGTTGCAACGCTTGTAAACTTATCACCAGACGGCACTTGTCAGGATGCTCGTATCGCCCTATGTGCGGTCGGTCCGACGCCTTTTGTCTGTGAGGGGTCGGGTCTATCGCTTCGTGGCACGAGACTGACAGACGCCGATCTCGCGGAAGCTGCTGCGTTGACTGCTGAGGCCGCGGATCCAGTGAGCGACGTCCACGCCTCAGCGGAATACCGCCGGCAGATGGTACCAGTGGTAGTCACGCGGGCTTTGACCCTGGCTCGGGAGAGAGCTCAGGCGCGCCTAAAGGGCCAGTCAGCACGGTAAACCGCGGCTGATTTCATCATCCAAAGGGATAATAACGAAGTGTGACAATCGTAATAATTGCTCGGAGTAACTCAACCCAGCATCCGGAACTTGATCAAGAATGGAAGGTAGAGGCTTAGTGGCTAAAATAGACAACCTCCGCTAACATTCTCGAAACTTGGTGAAAGTTCGGAATGACGGGTTCACCATTGAAATTGTTCTCACAAAACTATGCAACTGATCACTATCAAAACTACCATCAACGGAAGGAACTGTACGTTCGAGATTGAGCCGCGGCTCCTCCTCGTGGACCTCATCCGCGATAAGGCCGGGCTCAAAGGCACGCATATTGGTTGTGATACCGGCAACTGCGGCGCCTGCACCGTCCTCATGAACGGCATGACCGTGAAGTCATGCCAGGTCCTAGCGCCCCGTGCCCAGAAGGCAGAGATCCACACAGTGGAGGGCCTTGCCCAGAATGGTTCCCTACATACGATCCAAGAAGCCTTCTGGGAGTGCGACGGGCTAGAGTGTGGGTTCTGTACCCCTGGAATGCTGATGACCACCGTAGCTTTTCTCAAGGAAAATCCCCACCCGACGAATGAAGAGATCCGCCGGGCCTATTCCGGAAACCTCTGCCGCTGCACCGGCTACTTGAATATTGTCAAGGCAGTCATGCAGGCAGCGGAAAGGATGGGTTAACCAAACCACCATGGCCACCTACGTCGGCAAGAGCATCAAGCGTAAGGAATCGTTCGACTCTATCCAGGGGCGGAATACCTATCTTAGCGATATCGACGTCCCGGGAATGCTCCACGCGTGCATACACCGCAGCCCCTACGCCCACGCTCGCATAGCACGAGTGGATCTGTCAGAGGCGCTAACCCAACCCGGTGTCGTAGCAGCCATGAGCGGTGAAGACATCCGGCGCCTATCCCGTCCCCTGGCCCCCTTCCCCTTCACCAAGCCCAAACCCTACACCAGTGATTACCCCAAAGTACGGTTCGCGGACCACTATTGCCTAGCGGTAGACCGCGTGCGTCATGTAGGCGAAGCCGTGGCCGTTGTAGTATCGGAAGATCGATACGCAGCGGCAGATGCGGCTGAAGCAGTACAGGTTGAATATGAGCCCTTGACGCCGGTAATCGATGTGGAGGCCGCGTTAGACCCAGGGGCTATACAGCTCTACGAGGAGTGGCCCGACAACATCCAGTACGAGTTTCGGTTCAGTGAGGGCCCTGTAGAGGAACTGCTAAAAGAGGCTTCAGTAGTGATCCGGGAGCGTATTGTTCAGCACCGCTACACCGGGACACCAATGGAAACCAGGGGGGTCATTGCCAACGTCGATCAACGAGACAACCTGCTAACACTGTGGTCTTCCACACAGGTACCGCATGCGCTTCCGAACCTGGTACTGGAAACTCTAGGGCGAACGGACCTCAAAATACGGGTGATCTCGCCCACCATGGGCGGCGGTTTCGGAATCAAGTGGGCATTTTATCCCGAAGAAGTGTTGATGCCGCTTCTGTCGCTTCAGCTCAACCGACCCGTTGGTTGGCGAGAGAGCCGCAGCGAACACATGGTGGCGTCACATCACTCCCGGGCGCAGGTAGACTATGTGGAAACGGGCTTCGACCAATCCGGCCACATCACAGCGATGAAGACCAAAGTCATCGTAGACCTCGGCGCCGCATACCCCAGTGGCGGCACCTCCCTGGCCTTCGTCACTGCCAATTTTATTCCCGGGCCCTACCGCGTCGACAACTACGCCACCACATCCTTCGGCGTAGTTACCAACAAGACCGCCGCAGGTCCCCATCGGGCTAACGGTAAGGCAGAGTCCAATTTCATCATGGAACGGGTAATGGACCAGGCTGCCCTAAAATTAGGCCTGGGAAAGGATGAGATCCGCCGGAGAAACCTGATACAGGCGCACGAATTCCCTTACACCTGTGTTACCGGGTCCACATATGACAGCGGTGACTACCCAGCCTGCCTCCGAACAGTACTGGAGAAGTCGAATTACGCCGATCTCCTAGCAGACCGGGACCGGTCCCGTGCGAAAGGGCTCTACCGAGGCGTCGGCCTGGCGTTCATGTTAGAGCCCCTAAGTTCGCTCCGGCCCAATGCGTACAACGCTGGCTACGAGACCGTAACAGTGCGGGTGGACCCCGTGGGCAAAGCCTGGGTGTTTTCAGGTGACGTGAACATGAGCATGAGCCACAAAACCACCCTGTCCCAGGTGGTGGCGGACGAGCTAGGCGTGCGCTTCGAGGACATACAGGTGTTTGAGGGCGACAGTGCCCTGGTCTCATCGTCCAGCGGTTCCTACGCCAGCAGGTTTTCAACGGTGACAACTTCAGCCGCCATCATGGCCTGCCGCGCGGTACGGGGGAAGATGGTAGCCATCGCCGCCCAGGCGCTTCAGTGCCGTCCTGAAACCCTCGAATGTGCCGACGGAGTGGTATTAAACCCGAGAAAACCGGGCATTGCACTAACGGTCAAGGAGATCGCCAACATCGCCTACTACTCCATCAACCAGTTGCCACCGGGCATGGATCCGGGTCTTCACGACACCCATTACTTCATCAATCCTAACACCAGCTTCGAACCCGACGCCAAGGGCCGGACCTCGAATTTCTCGACTTTCCCCTACGCTGCACATGTGGCTTATGTAGAAGTGGACACCGGTACCGGCGAAACCACTATTCTCCGATATGTCACCGTTGATGACTCCGGCAACATGGTGAACCCCATGATCGTCGACACCCAGATCACGGGTGCGATCTCCCACGGCGTGGGGGGCGCTTTCCTCGAAGAGCTAGTTTACGACGAGCAGGGGCAGCTTCTATCTGGCACCTTTGCCGACTACCTGATTCCATCCACCATGGAGATGCCGGACCTAGAGATCCATCACATGATTACTCCTATGCCCTTCACTCCGGGAGGGTTCAAGGGGGTGGGCGAGATCGGCGCCATCGGCCCACCGGTGGTGTTGACCAGCGCGATAGAGGATGCATTGGCGCCACTAGGGGTCAAAATCATGAGCCTACCGCTCAAACCGGAGAACATTTGGCAAGCGATAAACGAAAGAACAACCCAAAGAACAGGAGACTAGCGATGAGCGAAACGGAAAACGGCTTCAAGGAGCAGGCAACGCGAGAGTTAGCGCGTGTAGCAGCAATTTTCGCCGCGGGCGAGGCGGAGATCGCAGAAACTTTCTTCAAGTGGAATCAGCGAGACCGCGACAAAGAGGTCCTCTGGCTCACAAAGCAGGCAGGCCGGGAAATCGAGAGCACCTTCACTGGCCTCAAAGAGATCGTTGAGAAAGTGGGCGGTGACATCGCCAAATCAGACCAGTAC
The DNA here is from genome assembly GCA_964438895.1 of uncultured Syntrophobacterales bacterium. Classification (GTDB taxonomy): domain Bacteria; phylum Desulfobacterota; class Binatia; order UBA9968; family JAJDTQ01; genus JAJDTQ01. Next base: position 34,207 of record CAYTMJ010000019.1, read on the forward strand.
TGGGTCGACCAGTGGGGCGGCGATGTAAACCGAAATTGGTTGGAGGAAAATCTCTTCCGCACTAAACAGGAACTCAACCATGGCAATCTGTGCGTCGACATAGTCGAGTGGCTCACCGGTGAACCCCTAGACATCAAGGAAGTGGTGCGTCGCTACAACCGTTGGAACCCGGACCCCTCGCTCCCTGATATGACGGAATGGGTTCGACTGGCTGATCTCTTTCGGGAGCAAGAAGCACGCCAGGAGTCTTGGGCTCGCCTTATTACTTCGCAAGGGTTGCTGGAAGGCGGGAGTTGCGGCCTGTTTTACGCCGCCACCCAACTGAGCGGAAGCGAACTCAACGACCGCCTGGCTTCAGCCTTCACGGTTGTGCTCGGGGATGAACGCGGCCACGGGCCCGCCAACGTATACCAGATCGCCGACGCCTTCACCACGCAGGAGGCGGTGGATGGCGCCAAGAGTCTCATGGTGGAGCGAGGCATACAGCGCCTGCGCATGCGTAACGAACAGTTCAGCTATCCTATCGACGAGGACCGCATCCAGGAGATCGCCGCGGGTCAGATTGGCCTCAGCGTGACCCGCGAGATTTGGGGCGAGACTCTAGCACGCTTCATCGACTAAACTCCCATTAGGTGGATAATCCCCAACATGGAGTCTTACATCAAACTCGAGGCTAGGGACGGAATTGCATTCATCACGCTAAACCGACCCGATCGGCTCAACGCGATGAATGAGGCGATGTGGGCGGAGTTGGGTCGGGTCTGGGATGTATTCGCCGCAGACACTTTGCTCCGCGTGGCCGTGGTCAGCGGTGCCGGTGACCGCGCGTTTTCGACTGGCATGGATCTGAAAGAGCGAGCGGTAGCCGGGGACCCACGGGCGCGGGAATTCTGGACCTCGGCTCTGGCGCGAGACCCGGGGCGCCGAGAGCCCGTGTGGAAACCTATGATTGCCGCAGTCCACGGGTACTGTTTAGCCGGTGGCTTCGAGATCGCGCTTTCCTGCGATATCCGCATCTGTAGCGACGACGCCACCTTCGGTCTACCAGAGATCAAGCGAGGCTTCTTTCCGGGCAGTTCGGGGACCGTACGGTTGCCCCGTATCATACCACTGGGAACGGCCTTGGAGATGCTCTACACCGGAGAATCCATCTCTGCAGCCGAGGCTTTGCACTGCGGTCTGGTGAACCGGGTAGTGCCGCGGGACGCACTTATCACGGAAGCTACTAAGCTCGCGCGATCCATTGCCGATGGACCGCCGCTAGCACTTCAAGCGGTCAAGGAGGTGGTGTTGCGTGGCCTCGATCTTCCATTGGCCGACGCTATCCGCTTCGAGGCCGGGTTTCGCGCTATGGTAGGTAACACCGAGGATGCCCGCGAGGGCCCCCAGGCCTTCAGCGAAAAACGCAAGCCCAGCTACAAGGGCCGCTGACTCCCATTCCACGGACCAGTAAATGGAACCTCCGAGGGTACCAAGAGAGGGCAACAAATGTACCAGGACCTCAGAGAATACATCGGCCTCCTAGATCGTGAGGGGCTGCTAATGCGGGTGGACACACCGGTGGACAAGGACACAGAACTGCATCCTCTGGTTCGCTGGCAGTTTCTAGGACTGCCCGACCATGAGCGCAAGGCGTTTCTGTTCAACAACGTGGTAGACGCCAAGGGTCGGTCTTACGAGACCCCGGTGGTGCTGGGAGCGCTAGCGTCCAACGAGGCCATCTACGCCCTGGGCATGGGCTGCGACCCCGGCAAGAGCTTCGCGACTTGGTCCGCAGCCGTTGCCGCCCCATTAGCGCCGGTGGTAGTGGACACCGGACCAGTAAAAGAGGAAATCCACGTCGGCGACAGCCTCCTGGAACACGGGGGCCTTGATGAGTTCCCGATACCCATCTCGACCCCGGGGTTCGACAACGGTCCGTACCTCACCGCGTGCCACTGGATCACCAAAGACCCGGAGACCGGTATCCGCAACGTCGGAAATTACCGTGGCCAGATCAAGTCCCCAACCAAGACCGGCGTCTACCTCATCAGCGCTCAACAGGACCTAGCCATCCATTGGAACAAGGCCAGTGCCCTGGGCCAACCGCTTCCCGCAGCCGGCGTTATCGGCGCGGTCCCTTGCCTCTCCTACGTAGCAGTGCAAAAGATCGGCTACGGGATAGACGAACTGGGCGTAGCTGGGGCCATCCTGGGTCAACCCATGCCTCTCGTGAAGTGCGAGACCGTGGACCTGGAGGTTCCAGCAAATGCGGAGATTGTCATTGAGGGCTACATCCGCACGGACTTGCTTGAGCCCGAGGGCCCCTTCGGTGAGTCTCATGGCTACATGGATCCGCGTAGTCTCAGTCCGGTTTTCGAAGTGACCTGCATAACCCACCGTAGGAATCCCCACTATGTGGGAGTATTGAGCCAGGTCACGCCCAGCGAGAGCAGTAAAATCAAACACCGAGGCTGGGAGTCATTAGTACTGGACCACCTCCGCAACCACTGCAATCTAAAGAGCGTCGTCCGGATAGGCATGCACGAGCCACTGGTGAACCTGCGCCAGTTCGTCGTCGTGCAAATGCAGAAGACACATAAGCTCGAGCCCTGGCAAGCCATGATGGCCGTGTTAGGCTTCCGTTATGACCTCGGAAAGGTAGTGATCGCGGTCGACGACGACATCGACCCAGAAAATTTCGCTGCCATTAACTGGGCCATCTGCCATCGATCACAGCCACACCGGGACGTACGCATCATTGGAGGCCGCCAAACGGTGCACTCGCCCATCAACCTGGTGCGCATGCATGGCCATGCCGGAGACTATGACAGCGAGGATTCATCGCTGCTTATTGACGCTACCAAAAAAGCCGAGTTCCCACCGGTGTCATTGCCCACACGTGAATACATGGAGCGGGCACGGAAGATGTGGCAGGAGCTAGGGATGCCGGAGTTGAAATATGGAAACCCATGGCACGGTTACACTCTAGGCCTATGGCCACCAGAACTTGACGATGAAGCTGCCCTCGCAACCCAAGGCGAATACCATCGCGTCGGCGCCAAGCTCGACCAGCGTGCTGTACCCGTAGAACGAGGCGAGCGGCTCCAGGATGTACAGAAGCGATGGAAGCCAGAATAGCAAACGCCTGGGCCTTAGCACCTGCAAACGGGAGTACATCGCCCCAGCCAAGGACATGGGCTCCTTGCCACTTTGCCGGCACCGATGTCTCCGTAGCCCCTCCGGACCCAGGCTGAAAGGCGAGATACGAAGCCAATGACACTTGACGGAACCCTAGTCCTGGTGGCTGCAGCCATCTTCTTTGCGGGCTTTGTCAAGGGTGCGACCGGCATGGGGTTTCCTCTCATCGCCACCCCCATGTTGACCTTACTGCTCGACATCCGACTCACCATCGTCGTGCTGCTTCTCCCCAGCGTGGTGATGGACCTGAGCCAGATCTTTCGCCGCGGCTTTCCCACCGCCATTTTTCAGCGGTTCTCATCCATGTTCCTATTCGCACTCGCAGGGGTGTTTTTAGGTACCTGGGAATTAACCCAACTTCCCCTGTGGGTGTTGAACCTTATCCTGGGACTTGTTGTCATACTCTTCGCAGGGTTCGGACTATTCGCGTTTTCCCTCACCACTACTCCACGAGCGGAGGCGTTTATGTCCCCGGTCATGGGATTCACCGGGGGTCTCTGCCTCGGGTTAACCAACACCATGGGTCCAGTGATGGCAGTTTACCTACACGGCCTCCGCCTCGATAAGACCGACTTCGTGAAGGCCATATCCACAGCCTTCATCATGGCTAAATTTTGGCAGATCGTCGCCATCTCCACCTGGGGGCTGTTTACCGTAGCCGCCTTAAAGCTTTCATTGTTTGTCACCACATTCGTTCTCGTTAGCTTCTATCTGGGTCTGCGGGCGCAGGACCGCATTCGCCAGCAGACATTTAACCGAGCCATTCTTGTGTTGTTAATCGGAACCGGGCTCACGCTAGTCTACCGCGCCCTAAACGGAGCATGAACACTCCGATAGGGACCGACAAGATGGGCTTCGCTCGACACGTCACCAACCGGGACACGTTTTTGGGAGGGGATGAAAGTGCGAAGCTTCCCTTCAGCCAGACTCCTGCCCGCCGAGCTGCGGATCGCCAGGCCTGAAATTCACACGCTTCTATGGTAGGTTCGTTGGAATCTTCGCCATAAAGGGGCCGAGAGTATATGCCTGCAACGCTAATCAGAAACATCGGGACTCTGGCTACCGGGATGTTGGAGAACCCCCTCCGCGACTCCGACTCGATTCTCGTAGCGGATGGGGTGATACAGGAAATCGGGAACGGACTACGCGGCAACGTTGACCACACCATCGACGCCAACGGTAGCACCGTCATTCCGGGCCTCATCGACTCGCATTCCCATCCTACCTTTGGCAACTTCACACCAGCTCAAAACTCCATGGGATGGATCACCCACTATATGCACGGTGGAGTTACCTCCCTCATCTCGGCAGGAGAACTGCATGTTCCAGGGCTACCGCTACCACCAGACCCTCTGTGTGCACTGTCGCTAGCCATCGTAGCCAAGCGATGCTGGGATAACCTGCGCCCGACCGGTGTCCGGGTGCATGGCGGCACGCTGCTGCTGGTACCCGGACTAACGGAGCAAGACTTCGATACCATTCACGAAGCGGGTATCCGCCTAGTCAAGTTTATCTTCTATGACTACAGTCTGCTGCCCACGGGCGAAGCGGAGCGTTACGTTAAGTGGGCGAAGGAACGGGACATCAAGGTCAAGATACACTCTGGCGGGGTCTCACGTTCAGGAGTCAGTCAGGTCGCTGGCGTGGACATTGTTAGGGCCGTCGACCCCGACATCATCGGCCACAGCACTGGTGGCCCCATCCCGATGCCGGAAGAGGACTTGCGCCGTATCGTGGCCGAGACAGAATACTTTGTCGAGATTTGCACTTCTGGAAACCTTCGCATGGGCATGGTGTTGGCCGACGCGGTTCGTAAGTGCAGCGCCGAGAAACGAGTACTTGTAGGCACTGACACGCCCGGTGGCACCGGCGTGGTGCCGCGGGGCATCCTGCGGGAAATCTGCTTCCTGGCCTCCCTCGGGGAAATCCCCCCAGAACAGGCAATAGCAATGGCCACCGGCAACACCGGGCGCGCCCACGGCCTTGATCTCGGCGTTATTGCGGAGAATAGGCCGGCGGATCTCGTGATCATGGACCGTGTAACCGGCTCGGTATCACGTGATGCCCTAGACTCGTTCGTAAAGGGAGACCTGCCCGGAATCTCTGTAGTAATGATCGACGGTGAACTCACTGTATCAGGCCGAAGCCAACAGACACCACCGCCCGAGCGGAGCGTCACCATAAGCGGCTAGCAGTAGCGGTCCTGGCGAATCATGGACTATGTTAAAATTAACATGTTTGGAACAATCACCGCCTACAACGATTTAATTGGCTCTCCAGGCGGCGGCTTGACCCGTCGCTGCGAGCCCAAGGAGGGTTTTCGGTGAGCTCACTACAATATGGCGCAGGACTCTTCCCTACGGAATCTATCTCGCGCATGATTCAGCTCAGCAAGCAGGCGGAAGAATTGGGATTCAGCCACATCTGGATCGGTGACTCGCATCTCATCTGGCGCGAAGCCTTCGTGAACATGGCTGCCGTGGCATTGAACACTTCAAAGGCAATCATCGGCACCGGGGTGACCAACCCCGTCACACGGCACCCTTCAGTGCTGGCCAGTGCTTATGCCACTCTTGACGAAATGGCGCCCGGGCGTTTTGCAGTGGGTATAGGCCTGGGCGACAGTTCGCTAGAGACCATGGGCCGCAAGCAAGCACGATTGATGGACTTCGAGCAGGCGGTAGGGCAGATGCGGGCCATCATCGAAGGCGGTGAGGCCGACCTAGAAAGCGGTAGGATTCGACTCAACTTCGCCCAGGGCCGAAAGATTCCATTCTACGTCGCTGCCAGCGGACCGAAGATGCTGGAGCTTTCCGGGCGCATCGCTGACGGGGTCATCATCCTCGTAGGCGTCGACCCCAGCGCGGTCGAAAAGGCCGTGAAACGGGTCGCAGCCGGTGCTGAGGCGATGGGCCGGAAACTTTCCGATATCGACCTAGTCCTATGGGTCCCGTGTGCCGTATCTAAGACCCCTGGCGCCAAGGACGCAGTTAAGGCTCATGTGGCCCGCGTCATCGCCCACCCACTGCCCTTCTCCCTAGACGAGCGCGAGCAAAAAATTCTAGACGATATCCGCAAGGCATACAATTATTACCAGCACATGGACCAGCGGGCGAGCCAAGCGCGCGTAATCCCGGACTGGCTAGTGGACAAGTTCGCAGTCGCGGGAACGCCAGACGAGTGCAGCGTCAAGCTCCAAGAGCTCAAGCAGAGCGCCATCAACCAGGTAGCGATCATCCCCTACGACGTTGGCGACGCGGATCGCAGCGAAACCCTACGCCTCTTTGCCGAAGCCATGTAGACAAACTCCCGCCCATAGACCTCTCTCGGGGACACGACACAACGACATCGTGCAAACTCTCAACCGCTACTGCCTCTTTCAGATTCCTGGTTGGGCCCTAACGACCGTGCTGGTGACGTTATTCCACGCGTTACTGGGATTACCATTGTGGATGGCGCTAACCGTGCTAGGGGTCATAATGCTGAAGGACGCGGCGCTGTTCCCCTTCCTGCGCAGAGCCTACCAACCCGAACCTACAGGTGCCGCCCAGCTCGTGGGGCTACGCGGTGTCGCCCGGCATTCCCTCAATCCTTCCGGCTACGTGCACGTCCGTGGCGAACTGTGGCGTGCTCGTACCCAAGCGCACGCATCGGCGATACCCGCGGGCAGGGGGATCAGGATAGTCCGCGGCTACCGCATGACATTGACTGTGGCAAGGGACTAGCTTCTACAAAAAGCCTCTTTCCGTGTAAAACCTCTTCGCGCCAGGATGCAATGGAATGCCCAGGGGACCGGCGTCGGTGTCGTGGCATACCTTCCGGATATCGAGGCGCGGAGCGTCCACTGGGATATCACGACGTCGTCGATAGATAGACTCGCAAAGGGAGTATGCCATCTCTTTGCTCAGCCACTTGTGGGTGATGACAGGCCACCCGCTAAAGTCCACGGTACGGATATCTTCTTTAAGCCCGGGAAATCTTCGTCGGGGTATCACCGCACGCTTGAAGCCTAAGGTCTCCATGGCATGGATTACCTCTTCATCTAGGTGCAAGACCTGGTAACCATTGGCCAGTGCAGCCTCCAGCCATTTGGTCGGCAACCCTTCATCGAACACAGCATCCACGCGCCTCGCTTTAATCGATTCGATGCGTTTAGGCGATGAAGGATGCGCACACTCGTCGATCTTGCCACCCCAGCGCGCAATCTTGTTAAACGAGAGGCCATAGAGCGACATGATGGTGGAGATGGCATAGTGTGTCGAGTTGTCAATCCCCGAGATTCGAGTTGAGATCGTTAGCGGCATCTTGTTTCGAGCGATGTCCCACAGTGAGCGGACGCCCAGCTCCGCCGACACAACGAAGGCGATGCGATCCCAGGAAGGGAAACACGCCAATGCACGCAAGGGCAATGCTTCCTTATAGAAACCCTTGCCACGATAAGCCATGGTCGCGATGGCTGACGGGTTCACATGGGAGACATCGACCCGACGTTTCCCTACCTCGATAGGGGCTTTCATACCCCCCATGAGACTGCCATGAACACCGAACCGGAGCGACGGGAAAATGTGGTCCTCCTCGTCACTGGAGCGGATAGAGAGATCCAGTGACACTCCCAGGTCGAGCTTACGGTCACCGTATGCGCCAGCAGCGATCTCCAACATCGCCTTGACTCGTTTCATCCGTGAATTCGGTCTTTGTTTAGCCATCCCACCCCTCCCTCTTGATGTCATGACCTGTAGCAGATGTCTCCACCGCTGGCGACCACCAACCCTGAGCGACAGTCGGTAAGCCTTTCGAATTGTTTCCTTGCGGTGGGAGCAGCTGTCGACTATGAATAGAAGCATGAGCGACATGACAAAACGGGTCAAGGACATCATCGATGAGGACCGCAGTGACCTCGTCCAGTTGTGCCTGGAATTAGGCAATACTCCCAGCCCCCACGCTAAGGAAAGAGCCCTCGGCGAAGCAATGGTGAGGTGGCTTGAACGCAACGGAATCGACGCTTGGCTACAATTGATAACCGATGAAAGCGCGAATGCCGTGGGCGTGATTCAGGGAGGTGGAGGCGGCTCGAGTCTCATCCTTAACGCACACATGGATACTGGACCCGAGCTTCGGGCTGATGCCTCCGAGACAGATGTGCGGATGGAGGGCGCCTGGGTCGATGGTGAACTGATGTTCGGCAAGGGGCTTATCAATGATAAGGCCCAGCTATGCGCCTTTATGATCGCCGCCAGAGCAATCAAGAAAGCGGGCGTCGTGCTCGGTGGCGACCTCTACGTCACAGGGGTTGCCTTCGAGACCGGCGAGCCGTCGGTGGATGACACCCAGGGAGTGAACTTCCCAGGCGAAGGTTTTGGGGCCAAGTGGCTGATCGACCGAGGCGTAACTGCTGACTATTGTCTCGTCGGAGAAACCTCAGGGTTCGGTATCATCATGGGGGAATGCGGCGCAGTGTGGCTCAGGATCCGATGCAAGGGACGGGAGCTCTATACCCCGCGGTTGGATCGTGGCACATCGCTTCGCGAACATCCCAACCCCTACATCAAGATGGCCCACGCCGTAACCGCACTGGAAACATGGGCCATCACCTATGAAACTGAAGGGCGCTTCGAATTCCCGGGGGGCACCATGATCCCCAAGGCCCAAGTGGCCACGGTCCGCGGCGGTCCTGGATACTGTGACATTTACTATGACGTGCGAATCGTTCCCAAAACCGACCCACAATCTATTAAACGCGAGATCGAAGCCGTGATGGCAACACTAGATTTTGATTCTGAAGTATCAATTTATCAGTATTCCCGGGGCCACGTAGCACGAAATGCTGATGTCCTGATCGATTCCATTGACCAGGCCCACCGGGACGTCATGGGCGCTGAACCCCCGCCCCCACCCCCAGCCGAAATCAGCATGTGGCGGGATATGAACGTGTTCAATGAAGTGGGCATTCCGGCCATATGCTACGGGCCGCCTCGGCAGAGAGAAAACATCAGCCAAGCCCGAAATCGCGCCATGAAGATTGATGACCTCGTTGCTGCGACTAAGGTGTATGCGCTCACAATCCTATCGGTGTGCGGACAATCAAAGTGATTGGAGGAGGAGTTTACCTTGGGTAGCTCGAAGGCAATCACCCGCGGGGTCCGGGTCGAAGTGACCACCGAATACGACCCTACCCGTTCATTCCCTGAGCACAATCGGTGGTTTTATCTTTACACCGTAGAGATCAGCAACGACGGCTCGGAAACAGTGCAACTCATGAGTCGCCACTGGACCATTACCAACGCCACCGGCCACGTAGAAGAGGTCAAGGGACCGGGTGTCGTCGGCGAGAGCCCAGTTTTGGAAGAAGGCGAGTCCTTCGAATATACCTCAGGTTGCCCGCTGTCCACTTCGTTCGGCACCATGCACGGCACCTACCAGATGGTCACCGCCGACGGTGATCGATTCGATGCCCAGATCGCCGAGTTCGTGCTCGGCGAGCCGGAGTCACTGCACTAGGCCCCTATTTCAGAAAACCTTTCTAACTCGCAGAGTAGGATTCCGTATCGTGCAACTGGCCACGGAGCACCCGCCTAGGCGTCGACATCCAAGATCGATCAGCGTGGTGCAGGAGGGAGGAAAGGGAACGTCCCGTTGGCCGAAGACAGACACTTCACCGACCTTGTTCGCTAATCTAACTCTTCCGGTTTAACGCCTCGAACACCTTCTCCGAGGTGATCGGCAACGACGTAATCCTGACGCCGACGGCGTCCGCAACAGCATTGGCAATGGCCCCCGCCGTGGGGATGTTCGCAGTCTCACCAATGGCCAGGCTATTGTAGGGGCCAGGGCCCCGTTTGGTCTCCGAAAGCAGGGTTTTGAGTTCCGGAACGTCGCGGATTGTAGGAATCTTGTAGTCGCCGAAGTTGGCGGTAGTGACCTTACCGTCATCCACCATCAAATGTTCCATCAGCCCGTAACCGATACCAGTCATGCTGGCGCCCTCGATCTGACCCTGATGCATTAGAGGGTTTAGGATCGTTCCGGTGCTGTGACTGGTTACCAGCTGTTTGAGCTCAATGTTGCCCGTTTCAGGATCCACCTCCACCTCGGCGATCTGCGCGCACATAGCAGCATCCGCCACCTTGGAGGTGTCATCATAGAGGCCAACGGTCTCAATGGCAGAGCCTTTGGCTTTGACCACATCGGCATAGTCAATGCTCCGGTCGGCGTTTTTGTGAACTACCTGACCGGCAGACAGGTCTAGGTCTTCCTTGGGGGCGTCCAGCGCGTTTGCGGCGTGCTCTAGGAGCTCCTGACGCGTTTTCATGATACCGTCGTAGCCGGCGTTGCCGTAGACCCGAGTGCCACGGCTGCCGCCAAGACCCGAATCCTTGATGCCAGCGCTGGTGTTAAAGTGTTCGAACCGAATATTTTCAGCCGGGATCTTGAGCTCCTGCTCTGCCATCTGCTGCAGGAGCGTAAAGGTACCCACGCCCTGATCAAGCATCGCAGACGAAACCGTCAAGGTACCCGAATCGTCCAACCTGAACTTTACTAAGCCCTTGCCACCGTTTACCGTCCACGGTACGAGGCCAATCCCCCTTCCAACGTTCTTGGGCCGGGGCTCGTAGTATTTCACCTCGTCGAGAGCCCGATCGAAGACCGCGTGGGAACCAACATAGTCTATCTTCTCGCCTATGGGCGAATCTGCAACCCCCTCTAGGAGGTTTTTCTTACGTAGATCGGCTGGATTCATGCTCAGCGCCTCCGCCAGGAGGTCGAGCTGACTCTCGTTGGCGAAGAAGCCCTGCGGGTCGCCCGGCGAGCGCATGTGGCCACACGGCACCTGGTTGGTGTAAACCATGTGTTCTTCCACAAAGGTATTAGGCATGTTGTACGGCCCCGGAGACTTCCCCGGTCCGCCAAGAATTCCGTTGGGCTTGAACGCGCAGTACGCGCCGGTATCGAACACGAAGTCCATGTGGTGGGCAGTGATCGTGCCATCTTTCTTAGCACCAGTCTTGACCTTTATTATGGAAGCGTGTCGAGGGTTTCCAGCGATGAACTCTTCGTCGTAATCCATTACGATCTTGACGGGGCGGCCGCCGCTCTTTTTCGAAAGCGAGTAGCACAGGGCGATATCCATGAAGTCGCCCTTGCCGCCAAAGTCACCGCCGATGTAGCAAGGATGCACAACGATGGTCTCAGGGTCCACCTGAACGGCGCTGGCCACCTGGTCGCGAATGCCGTAGGGAACCTTACTACAAGCCCAAATTTCGGCCGCGCCCGTGACGGGGTCGGTCTTGGCGACACAGGAATGCGGCTCAATGTAGGCCTGATGAACTTTGGGTGTCGTAAAGGTGTTCTCGACGATCACATCTGCCTCTTCGAACCCCTTCTTGATGTCGCCCTTCTCCCAGTTAACGTAGATCACGCGGTTACTAGGGCTATCAAGTTTCTGGGGCAGGCCTTTATAAGTGTTGACCTCCGGGTGCAGCAGCGGCGCCGAGGTTTTCATGGCCTCTAGCGGGTCGAGTACGGAATCCAATTCTTCATACTCAACCTCTATGAGAGCAGCGGCGTTTTCGGCAGCGTCTTCCGTTTCAGCAGACACAGCCGCCACCTTCTCGCCAATAAACCGCACGAGACCATCCGCAACGATAGGCATGTCCACCACACGGCGGCCGATCCGCAGTCCGGCAACATCCTCACCGGTGAGAATGCCCACGACCCCCGGAACCTGCATCGCTTTACTCGTATCGATGCTCTTGATTCGGCCCGAAGAAATTGGACTACGCAAGATCTTACCCCACAACATGTCGGGGAGCGCGATGTCCACCGCGTATTTGGCCTTACCGCTTACCTTATACTCTCCGTCGATGCGGGGTGTGGGAACTCCCACGCTGCGCGTTTCCGCCATTGGCTCACCTCTGGAAGATTGTTAAGATGTAGGTTTTAAAACCCCGAGAGCAACGCATGTTCCATAGCACACGCGTGGGGCGATGTGTACCCTTCCCGTCCTACAGAACACAACACTACAACGTCACAACACGGCGTTCTCCCGGAGTTGACAGAGAGTCCTTAACAAACAGCGTGCACCTGCTCCTCTCGCTGGCCTCCATTCCCGTACGGTGTTCGGCCTTGCCCGAATAAAAGAACATCGGCGTTCTCCGACTTTTTTATGGCAACAGTAGAATCGCGTCATAAACACTAGGGTAAAATGCAGGCAACGAACGGAAGGGGCAGATGAGAACCGTCGGATTTTGGCAATACTGCCGCTGGTGAAATGGAGAGAAGAAGCTACGTTACAACCAGAACCAATCACCGGTTGCTCTCAAGCAAATTGGCCTGACAGCACAATCCCGTTTATATAGAACCAGAGGGCTCCCCCACAAATGACCTCACGCAGGTCAAACCAAGCGGGTTTCCGGGAACATGAACGAACGGATAGTGACTGGAATGACCTCCGTGACGCCCATGGCATTGCCGACGTCAATGAAATCCAGGTCACCTACATCGATGCCGTCCACCGCGATGACTTCAGGCGCGATCTTAAGCTCCTCTTTGAGGATACCGCCCAGGGACTTGGCCACATCTACGTCCAGAATCAGGAAGACCTCGAGGTTGCCCTCTTCCGGATCTTCAGCATCGCTGACCACTGCAGCAATTCCCTCGGCCACACCGCGGATAAACTTATAGTTCGGAACCCCCTTCAACCCCAAGGCCAAGGCCAGACCCGGCTTAAACTTGTCCAGATCAAACTTTGCCAAAGCCGTCCGGAGGACGCCCTGCACGTTAGTATTCTCGTCAATGAGCGCCTTGACAACCTGCAATCCGTATACTGGGAGCGGCGTTTCACTGGAGATGTAACTGGTGTTGCCGCTGGCCTGAATTGTATACTCGCCAGCTCCGATAACAGTGGCGCGGATCCCTTCCGTGGGTTCCTTGACCAGGTCCGGTCGTTTAAGCTCGGCGATGTGGGCCCGGATCTCCTTGCCTAGATAAGGACCAACATCACCATAGGACGGCACCTCGTGGTCGTAAATGTGCTCCGAAACGCCACCGGAGAACACGATGTGGTCGATGCTGCTTAGACCGCTGTAGTCGGGCAGCCGATCGGTCACCAACAGGTGGGCCTCAAGGTCAGAAAGGGCCTCGGCCTGTATGACGTTGAAGAGATAGTTTCCCATGTAGGCTGCAAACGCCGCTTTGACGTCGTCTGTGATGGTCTGCCCCACCTCCACCTCGGCGCTTAACTCCCTGGTGATAAACTTGGCCGGAAGCTCCACCCGCGTCACAACGTTGTCTTCGTCAAAAGCGATAAGACGGGCACCTACGCTTATGGCGGCCGTCTGCGTCACCGTTCCGTCGCGAATGATAGACAACTTCGTGGTGCCCCCACCCATATCGATGTTAAGTACAGTGGCACCGGCAGACTTCGACAGATCCACGGCACCGCAGCCGTAGGCCGCCAGCAAAGCCTCGTGGTTAGGCCCCGCGGACGCACAGATGAACTTGCCCGACTCCTTAGCAAAATACTCGAGAATCGGTCGGGAGTTTTCCTTGTTGAGGGCCTCACCCGTAATCACCACAGCGCCCGTATCGATGTCGTCATGACTGTAGCCTGCCGCGCGGTAGGATTCGTGGATGAAGTCCTGCACCTTAGCCGTATCGATCAACGTCCCGGAGCTGTACGGTGTCAGCATAATTGGTGACCGATACAGCACTTCCCGGTCGGTGACTTTAAACTGGGCTGACAGTCCAGCGCCTTCGCGCCGAAGCGTCAGGTGGGAGAAGACCAGATGCGACGTCGATGAGCCGATGTCTATACCCACACTGGTGAGCGAAAACATCTCGACCCCTTCGATGTCCTCTACTATAGCATCAGGCCCTGGGTGAAAGTGTTCGGGATTGTCCGCGTCGTCGTGCATAGACTATTTTTTTCCACCGCCGCCCTGTTCCATCCCCTTCGACCATTCGTAGTCGTGGTTGGTATAGGCTTCCGAGTGCATCAGGCTAGTGGTACCTCGCTTGTTAAGTTCTTCCTCAAACTTGTTTCGAACGAACGGATCTTCGTCCGGATATTCGATTTGATCCTTAGCCCGATCCTCGACCTTTTCCGCATAACCGTGGAACTGCAGGGGCGGATGGAACGCCAAGTAACGTGCGTACGTCTCCCCAGCATTAAAATGCTGGTGAAACCACTTATTGGGAGGCACGAAGACGCTGGCCTCTTGCCACGGCACCACGATCTTCTCTTTCCCCTCTTCCCACAGGATCGAATAGCCTTCGCCCGCAGGAATGACAATGACCCGGCCCGGACCGTGCCGGTGCGCCTTCTTATAGGTCCGCGCCGGAAACACGGACATGTGGCAGGAAAGTTCAGAGTTGGGAAACTCTATGAACACGCTGTGCCCGCCGGCGCCCCGCTTTTTGTTCTCGTCCAGTTTGTCCCAAGCCCTCATGTCCGGAAAGAAGTTGCCGTACCAGTAGACGCGCCTGTTCCACACGTTCCATTTAGTTGAATCCGTCACCATCTTGGCCTCGGAGTAGAATTCCCCTTCCTCAGAAGCGATAACGTCCTGGCCCGCAAACGGGTTATCGAAGAAGAACTCCGGGTCCCCGACCGCGGACATCGCAAGCGGAAGGTAATTGTAGTGCAGTAGGCGGACCACCTTGTCACCCTGCATATTGTTTAGAGTGTAGTGGTAGTTACGAGGTACGATGAACATACTGTTGTTGTGCCACTCAAAGGTCTTCTTCGTACCGTTGTCGTCCCGCCAGACTGTGGTGGTGCCGCGGCCCTCCACGACATAGACCACCTCGTCGAGCGCAAACCGCACCGGCGGAGTGGACTCCCCGGGGGCTACTTCTTGAATCCATGCTCCGGTAACACCTTCCTGCCCCATAAGCTGCATGAAGGCCGCCTTGCATTTGCGATCCTCCCACCACTCTAGTTCGCAGGTACGTAGGTCCCCAATAAAGTATCCCGTGTGAATCGGGATCCCCAAGGCCTCCATCCAGTGATCATAAGTAAACTTGGTCTTCTCCTGGACGGCATCGCTGATATCTTCTCCCATGGAGCAACTCCTTCAATTTAATTTGGCGTGAAACGTGTGTGTCCAGAGACAAAACAGGCAGGCACTTAGCCCCACCCGAGAAATATAGACATCTATATAGCGCTCCACGGCACTGGCGGTCAAGACGGGCGTCAGACCGGTCGAACAGAACGGGGTAGGCATGAAGTTTGACCTGCAGTCGTAAGTTGACAGGGGGCCTTTTCTTTGCAATTACTCGTATCCTTATGATGTCGGGCTTCCCATGAAGGTTGGTTTTTACCTTCTCTGTGCGGAGGATCAGTCATGTCTATCCTGGCAATGATCAACCGGCCGGCAGACCTCAAGAAGCTGTCTATCGAGCAATTTCCAGAGCTATGCGAGGAAATTCGCGAGCGGATTATCTCGATCATTTCCGACGTCGGCGGGCATCTCGCCTCCAATCTTGGCGTGGTCGAATTAACCGTCGCTCTCCACTACCTCCTAGACACACCTCGGGATCTCATCGTCTGGGATACCAGCAACCAGACATACGCCCATAAACTGCTGACCGGGCGCCAGGATCAGTTTGACACCATCCGCCAATTCAACGGTTTGAGCGGTTTCTGTAAGCGAGAGGAGAGCGTGTACGACACGTTCAACGCCGGGCACGCTGGCACTGGCGTTTCGGCAGCAGTAGGATTTGCAGAGGCCCGCGCGCAGCGAAAACAAACACACAAGGTTGTCTGTGTCGTGGGAGACGGTGCGTTAACCTCGGGCTTGACCATGGAGGGACTCCAGCAGGCGGGGGGATTGAGCAAAGACTTGCTTGTCATTCTGAACGACAATCAAATGTCCATCTCCAAGAACGTCGGTGCGATCTCTGCGTATCTGAACCGGACCATCACTGGCGAGTTGTTCGACCGCCTCACAGAAGAGGCCAAGCGAGCCCTAGGCAAAATGCCCCACATAGGCGAACGGGTACAGCGACTAGCTGGCCGAGCTCAGGAGCTAGTCAAAGGGCTGGTACTGCCCGGGCTTTTGTTCGAGGAACTGGGGTTCCGGTACGTCGGTCCTATCGACGGTCACCAGTTCGATTATCTGCTCCCAACCCTTGAGAACGTGCTCAAACTGAACGGCCCCACCTTACTGCATGTGGTCACCAAGAAGGGCTTAGGCTATGGACCAGCTATGGACAATCCCGTGTGGTTCCACGCCAGCGCACCTTTCGACCGTGACACGGGCAGAGCCAAAACGAAATCCACGACACCTTCCTACAGTAACATTGCCGTCAACACGCTTATTCAACTGGCCAAGGAAGATCCGCGGATCGTTACCATCACAGCCGCCATGTCTGAAGGAACAGGCCTGGCCGCTTTCGAGAAAGTATTTCCCGAGCGTCTCTACGACGTCGGCATCGCCGAGCAACACGCGGTGACGTTCGCTGCTGGTATGGCCGCGCAGGGCATGCGGCCGGTAATCCCCGTCTATTCGACCTTCTTGCAACGAGCCTACGATCAAGTGGTCCATGACGTCGCCACGCAGAACCTTCCAGTGACGTTGTGCATAGACCGCGGCGGACTCGTGGCTGAGGACGGCACCACCCACCACGGGGCGTTCGATCTAGCTTACTTGCGACATGTGCCCAACATGGTAGTCATGGCGCCCAAGGACGAGAACGAACTGCAGCACATGGTGAAGTCCTGCATTAGTTACGACAAGCCCGCAGCCGTACGCTACCCACGAGGATCCGGCCTCGGAGTGCCAATCGACGCCATTCCTCAAGCGCTACCCCTGGGTAAAGGCGAGCTCTTGCGCAAAGGCACGGACATTGCGCTGGTAGCTATCGGTGTCACCGTGCATCACGCAACGGCAGCAGCCAAACGCCTGGAGGAGGAAGGGAATTCCGTTGCTGTAGTTAACGCACGGTTCGTCAAGCCCCTCGACAGCGACCTGATTAGCACTGTGGCGAGAGAAGTGAAGTGCCTGCTCACGATCGAAGAATCGACGGCGATGGGCGGATTCGGATCAGCCGTTCTTGAACTCTTGTCGGAAATGAATATCACTAACCTCCCAACAAAACGCCTAGGATTGCCCGATTGCTTCATTGAACAGGGGCCTCAGGACTTACTTCGTGAGAATTATGGCCTAACGACCGATGGTATCTATCAGCAAGCCAGGCAGCTCCTCGCCCAGGCCTCCGGTGAAGCCGTCGTCCCCTACGGAACATTAAGCTCAACAAATCAACTTTAGGAGAGTCGGATCGCATCCCTGAGATGGTTTAAGGCCGGTTAGTCGTGGGCACGTGCGCCGATGGTTGTTCCAAAGCCTGTCTCTACGACTAGATAGCGACTGAGAACTTTCAATAACGCCGCCATCTAACGTTAAACTGGAACCGATGATAGCAGCGCCCGCCTCCTCGAAACATCCCAGCGACCCGTTTCGGTTCATCTGGGGTAAGCGGGCAAGAAGCTCCGAAAGGTAATCGTAGACATGGAACCCGGCGCGACGGTTTCGCCGAACTGCTGATAAGCTGAAAGTTTTAAAGGCTTAAGAACAGGGAGTGTGAACTCGTCGTCGGGGCGTCTAAGCGTCAGGAGCCCAAAAAATTACCCCGAGAATCGAGCAGAAAAACCAACGGGCTTCACGCAGTCGACTCCTGAGGATCGAGTAAATCCTGCGGTAGCTTGAAGGTGACAAACTCCTCGATTCCATCGAGGTCAACCAAGGTTACGTCGAACTGGTCACAAAGCCGGTCAACCAAACCTTGGACTAATTCTTCCGGCGCAGACGCGCCAGCGGTGATTCCCACAGCATGCACCCCCTCCAACCACGCCAGTTTAAGACTGCCGCCGTCAGGAATTAGGTAACTGTCAGTGCCCGCCTCTTGGCCAATCTCCCGCAACCGGTTGGAATTCGAGCTATAGTCGGCACCGATGACCAGTATCACCTCGGTTTCAGCTGCGAGCTGACGGACCGCCGTCTGTCGGTTCTGTGTCGCATAACAGATGTCCTTTACGTCGGGGCCCTGGACCTCGGGGAAACGAGATTTCAGCGCGGCAATGATGTCCCGGGTATCGTCGACGCTAAGAGTCGTCTGCGTTACGTATGCGAGCTTCGCCGAGTCGGCTGGCACCAAACGTTCGACGTCAGCCACACTGGATACCAAACACACCTTGCCCGGGACTTGCCCCATGGTGCCTTCGACTTCCGGGTGCCCAGAGTGTCCGATTAAGACCACTTCACAACCCTGGCGCGAATAGCGCTGCGCCTCAATGTGTACCTTACTCACCAGTGGACAGGTGGCGTCTATTACCTGGAGGTCGCGGGATTTTGCAGCGTCCTCGACTTTACGCGATACGCCGTGAGCGCTGAACACAGCGACCGCACCCTTCGGAACGTCTGAAACCTTTTCGACAAAACGCGCGCCTTTGCTGCGCAAAACGTCGACCACGTGCTTGTTATGGACGATCTCGTGACGCACATAGACCGGAGCACCATAGATCTCAAGGGCACGGTTGACGATGTCTACAGCCCTAACCACGCCGGCACAGAAACCCCTCGGTTGCGCCAGAATGACTCGCAAGGGTCGTTTCCCCACTGGAATCCCTCCGATCTCACCGTTAGTGTGTAGCCCCCTCGGCACATTAACTATGCAGTAGTCGTTCCTGAGGGTCAATGATCCCTGCCGCCACCCAGGCCCTAATGCGGAGTCGGAGATCGCTCACTTTCGATGATCCGAGCCGCCATTTGCCCCGAGCGAACGGCGCCCTCAATTGTTGCGGGAAGGCCCGTATCGATCCAGTCTCCGGCCAAGTATAGGTTAATGAAGCGGCTTCGGGTCCTAGGCCGAAGCCTCACCTGCGCGGGCGTCTGCGCGAAGGTTGCGCGCTTCTCCTTAACAACACGATAGGGCGGCAGAGGATCCGCTTCTTGGACAAGGGCCAAAGCAACGTCCCGCCAGGTTTTGCGGGCAATTAACTCGGGCTTCTCGTCAACCATGTGGTTGGCTGCACTGATGGTAATTGAGGCGACGTCACCGCGAACAAATAGCCACTGCGCCGTGCCCCCGATAAGCCCAAGAAAAGGTAAACCCGCCGGGAGGCTCTTAACCTCAGGTAAGCGGAAGTGAGCATTGATTATGGCGTGACTTTCCTCCGGAACGGTGAGATCCGGTACCAGGTTCATCGCGGCCTGAGGTGGCAATGCCAAGACTACGCTATCGCCGTCCTCCAACGCTACCGTCTCGGTGCCGAAGTCCAGGACACGGGCCTTCGCATCCTCGTACGTGATCGTCCGTAACCGAGTCCCGAACCGAACATGGGCTCCGTGTCGGTGCAGCAATGCTATCGCTGGATCAACAAACGTCGGAGACAGGCCTGTCCTGGCGATTCGCGGTCGGCAGGCGGCCTCACCCCCACCCAAAATCTCACGCAATACCGGCCATAGGAGGGATGCCGCGCCGGTTTGTAACGGGCTATTTAGTGTCGCGATCGCTAGGGGTTCCCAGAACTTCTCGATCAAGGCACCGCGGTCCCCGACACAATCAGACACAGTACGGCCCGAACCAGCGACGGCGAATCGGAGGCCAGAACGGTAATCCCAAAGTCGTGTACCAGGCACGCGACGACGGGGGTCAAGTATCCACCAGGGGATCCTCCCTTCGCTAGGCTGAAGACTCCATCGCTGGCCAGTGCGCAGATCCAAGAAAGGGAAAGAAGCGGGAGTCGGTCCCACCAGTGCGTCAACAGCGTCGATGTCTCGCAAATAAGACATAGTGTATTGATTGCCCGTTAGCAGCAGATGGTTACCGTTATCGATGACCCGATTGAGGCTGGTATCGAAAAAGGACCGGCAGCGGCCACCCGCCTGACCACTCGCCTCGTAGAGGGCGACAGCACGGCCCGATCGCGACAGCGTCACGGCGGCGGAAAGACCAGCCAACCCGGCCCCGATGATGTAAACTCGGGTCACGAAGAGAAAGTCCGTCAGAGAAGCCCGTTACGTAGAACCACCCAAAGTTTTCGGGTTCGCGTCAACCGGAACGGTTTGTTGATGCGCGTCCAGCCGCGTGTTTCCAAACACCGGAGCGTCTCCCGATAGACCGCCATCATCAGAACAATGGGTCGAATTTGACGCCATCCGAGCCGAGCCAGCAGCCGGTCTGTTTTGGCGTAATTATCGTGCGCCAATTGGGCTAGATCCGCGCACGCCACGGCAAAGCCCGGGTGTGTCAAGAGCGAACCCAAGGAACCATCCACCACACCCCGCTGTTTTACTATCTCCAGCGGTATATAAAGACGCTCAATCGCCGCATCTTCCTTCACGTCGCGTAGGATATTAGTAAGCTGTACCGCGTTCCCGAGGGTCTCAGCGATTTGGTATCCGGGATCCCGAGGCACGCCGAAGGCGTGGATGGAGAGCATCCCCACCGCACCAGCCACCTTGCGGCAATAACCCAGCAGATCATCCAAGGTCTGCATCCTGACCGTGGGCGCAGTATCAATCTCCACCCCATCAATAACCGCCAGAAACTCGTCCCGCGGCAACTCAAAACGCCGTACCGGCTGTAGTAGGGCCCGGGTTGTTAACCATAGGGGTTCCCCCTCGTAAAGGCGCGCAATCTCCTCCCTCCATTCCGCCAAACCTCGCCTTCTTTCCGCGACCTCCCCAGGTTCGTCAGCAATATCATCTACCTCACGACAAAAGGCATAGATTGCATACATGGCCCGCCGCCGTTCCGCCGGTAACACCCTCATGCCCCACAGAAAGGACGTGCCCGACCGCGCAACCACTCCTCGGACATGGCGCCACGGCGCATCGACGTCTCCATTGGAGAAGTTTTGGGGTTGTCCCGCCCTATCCGCTTCCATTCGACAAACCCAATCCGCCCCGTCGGCACAGTCCCCAGCCAACGCCACGCACACAGCAGGCCATGTACTGCACCTTCGTCAATACCACCCGTTCCGACAGTGGATCACACCGGCGCAGTTTTGCGCTAAGCTTTCTAGCGATGGTGACAATAGCGGCCGCTTCCATCGCGAAACGGATGTTGCGCAGCATTCCCGGCAGATCATCAGCCAATTCTAACAGTTTATCGATGCCGTCGAGGCACAAATCCAACACTTGTCGTAAGGCAGCCGTAGACTCGCTTTCTCCAAGCGCGTCAACACCAGCGCCCGTTGCGACCATCCAATCCTGTGGCAGGTAGACCCTATTCAGTGCCCGGTAATCGTCACTGCAGTCTTGCAGATGGTTGAGCACCTGAAGTGACCTGCAAAGGGCATCGGATGCCGGATAGGCAGCCGATGACTCGCCATGAAGGTCCACCAGGTAGCGCCCCACCGGCGCCGCCGACAGGTCGCAGTAGGACATGAGATCGCCCCAGTCGTCGTAGCGCAACTTGGTGGCGTCCTGTTTGAACGCGATGGTCAGGTCCACGGAGTGCCGGTCCACCACCCCGGTTTCCGTCAGACTACGACGAAGTTCATGAGCTTTATGAAAGGCCGGATCGTTAGTGTCCTCGCCACTCACAGCCTTGGCAAAGCCATCCAGCCTAGTGATCTTGTCAGTGGGCGCGAGGTTGGGATTGTCGGCGATGTCATCGATGGCTCGGGCAAAAGCGTAGAACGTCGCAATATGCGGCCGTAAGCGCGTCGGCAACAACCATGAGCCGACGGGAAAATTCTCATCGGCGGTCGACTTTCCGGACGGCGTTTCTATAGCAACTGACTCAACCATCTCGAATTTACAGTCAAAACCCGTAGTCTAGGGGCGAGGTTAAGCTATCATGAAACCGATCTTCACTGCTATACGCAATGTGAGGAGTTGCAGTGTGAGGGCCCTATGACCATGCCGGGCGAAGGAATACCTTGTCCGAACGCCCTTAAGGTGAAATCATGACACCGTGGACAGTTGGTGAACGAGACGCCCATAGTCGCCATCAATGTCAAGGCAGTCCAGAGGGAGACTCGACCATAAATGGCCAACGTGACCCATACCTCCAAAGCATCCGCATCAAGGACGAAGCACAATAGGTTTCGTGTAACTCTTCTGGGTACAGGTGCGCCACCGCCGACGCTAGACCGGTTCGGGCCGAGCACCCTGGTGGAGGTGGGCGGCCAAAAGTTACTATTCGATGCCGGACGCGGTGCTTTACAACGGTTGCACCAACTGGGAATACCCTTCGGAGACATTACAGGCATCTGCCTCACCCATCATCACTCGGACCACATCGTTGGTTTCACTGATCTCTGGCTCACCGGCTGGATCGGCCGGCCATGGGGCCGCCGCACGGTTCCGCTCAAGGTCTGGGGACCAGAGGGCACAAACCAAATGGCCGAACACTTACCACTCGCCTTCGCCACCGATATTCGTGTACGGAGCCACAGCTACCCCCCCGAGGGAGTGGAGTTAATGTCCACCGAGATCGAGGAAGGGGTCGTTTTCGAGTCCGGCTGCGTTCGCCTCACCGCCTTCAAGGTCGACCACGGCGGTGAACAGCTCGACGCCTTCGGCTACCGCATCGACCATGACGGACGCTCAGTGGTGCTGTCCGGCGACACCACCTTTAACGAAAATTTGATTGCCCATTCAAAAAACGTTGATCTCTTAGTGCACGAAGTCACTTACGGAATGGGGCAAGGTGTCGAGCGTTCCAATCTGGAGAGGATCCGGCAAAACCACACTGTACCGGAAGATGCCGGTAAGGTATTTGCACTCACCCGCCCCAAGCTCGCCGTCTACACGCACATCCTTCTTTTCGGTGAAGCTACGGCTACAGACTTACTCCCGGCCACGCGCAGTGTCTACGACGGACCGTTGCTTGTCGGTGAGGACCTGATGCAGTTCGACATCGGAGACAAGGTGGAGGGAAGCCAGTATGTGCCCTCCACCGACACAACGGCAAAAAGATGAAGGAGATTGATTTGGCTGAGAAACAAGCAAGCGCCCGATCCGATCGTACCACCCTCGACTTCGCCAGCAACTACTACCCGTTCTTTGGTGCCCTGATGAACGGCCATCATCAAGCATACGGCCTCGACATTCGCTGGCACTACGTGGACCCACCGAACAAGCTATTTCGGCGCGTTCTCAGGTCGCCAAGCTACGACATCACAGAGTTATCACTATCAAGCTACACGATGATGCGGGAGCAGGGATGGCGCGCCTATAAGGCCTTGCCTATCTTTCCCTCCCGCCGCTTCCGCCACTCCGCGCTGTTCGTGAGGGCAGGCAGCAGACTAGTGAGCGGAGAGCAGCTCAAGGGACGCAGGATAGGAGTGCCGGATTTCCACCAGACCGCAGCGGTGTGGATCCGGGGAATGCTGCAGGAGGAGTTCGGCGTTAAGCCCGAGGACATACGTTGGTTCACGGGACGGGTAGAGCGCGTCAAGTTACCACCAGCCATTGCCAACAAAGTGGAGTACGTTGGCAAGGAGGCGAGGCTATTCGACTTGTTGCTGGAGAAGAAGCTTGATGCAGTCATCTACGCGCACCTAACCACGCCGCCCGTTGCCGAGGGGGCCGTCCGGTGCCTCTTTCCGGACGCCGTCGAACAGGAAAAACGCTACTTCCAGAAACACGGGATTATTCCAATCATGCACCTGATCGCACTCAAGGAAGAACACCTAGAGAAAGGCCTCGGGGTCGCGCGCAAGGTAGAGAGGGTCGCCAGGAAAGAGAAGGAGTCCTTCTTCAAACGGCTGGAACTGGTGGGCTCGGCTGGTGTGCTTCCCTGGTTTTCGGAGTACGTGGACAGCACCACCGTAGTCCTCGGACGAGACCCATGGCCCCACGGTATCGAGGCCAACCGAAAGGGCCTGGAGAAGTTCCTAGATTACTCACTAGCCCAAGGTTTAATCTCACGCAGACCGAGCTTAGGCGAGCTATTCATCGACGTGTGAGCATCCATCCGCTGTTGTGGGCCTCGACCGTTCGGATAAAACGATGGCCGAATCATCGATAGAAACCAACGGAGCACATACTACCAATTCGCCGTGCCAGGGAGCGAACCTGGCGCTACCAACTTTCAACTGCCCACCTAACAGACGCGTATTGCCTTTCTACGCGCACGGCACCGCGCCCGCTGTAAGCTCCTTGCCCATCCGAGTCACAGTGGGTTCGGCAGGCCGCGTTGTGCTGTGACCATCGGTCATGGTGGGATGTTGGTCCTTCTTGTCAGGCTTGGGGCAAGTTCGTTCAGGTACCCTCGATGGATACACATCGACTCAACACCTGCGCGATTCGCGTTCCTGTAAACCCCGAGAGGTGCAACTGATTCAATCGGTGCAAGCCTCACAGCACGAACGGCATGGTGGCGGACAACAGCACACTTTGGTCCAATAACATAGTGCGCTTGCAAATCTTCCAGTGACCATTCACTCTACGCAGCACGTCGTCGCGCTTGCCCGCGAAGACGTCCGTACTGTCCTCGAGCTTATTGCGATGGATCAGGATCCGGTATTTGACACTGATCTGTTCGGGGTCCTCTAGGCTCGGGGTCGCCCGAATGGCGTGGATATTAGAAATCACACGACACACCCTTGGAGATGGTTCTTCCACCCAATGGACTCCGGAGGTAATCTGCTTAACCCGTAACTTTAGTGTTGCTTTCCCCTCGTCAAACCAGTTCATATCCCGGCCCTGCCGGGTATTTTCCGTATCCCAATGTCCGAACTGGACGTTCCGCCGCATGGGGACCCAGTAGGCAATGTCATCGGCCAAGAGGTCCAGCCACTCGTCGTAGCGGCGTTCATCTAAAAGGTCCGCCTCGGCGCAGAGGAATTCATGCACTTCCTGTACGAGGAGTAGGTAGGCGAGTCCTTCCCGTTCCCTACTAGCCACCGGGGGCTGCGTTCCTTCTCCTTCCGGTAGGGCCTCCGCCGGTAGCTTCTTATGAGTTGTCATTCATAAGCTCCGCCCAGCGCCTGTAGAAGGCCCGAGCACCTTCCTCGGAGAACGATGCCTTCACGGTTACGCCGTCCGAGAGGTTTTCTGCAGGATGTGCAAAACCGAGCCCCATCCCGTAGTGGTAGGGGTAACGTCGGGCGATAGTACCGCGACTCGCTTCCGTTGCATACACCCAGTTATCCATGTCGTCCGACTCCACCATGCCCGCCGGCCCAGCGAATCGCATGTAGTAGTGACGCAGCAAGTCCTTGACCTCCCAGGGGGCGTCCTTGTCCACCAAATACCAGCGCCAAGCCTCCGTTTGGCTCGGACCGACAGGATGCCATGCCACCATGGTCCGCGGAAACCAAGGGTGGAATGCCGTGTTAGGGAAAATGTTACTATTGCCAGGGGTCACAACGGTCTTGCCCTTAAGCCGCTCCCGTCGTTTCACCTCCACCTCCTTGAAGTACTCCGCCACGAGTGGATCGTTGGGAAACTCTGGGAACTCCGCCTTAGCGCCCACTTCCGGAGGGCCAGTAATAGAGGCGTGGCCCAGTGTAGGGAAAGCCATTAGCCCGTTGGTAAATCGCTTTGCCTGGCTACGGGAAGAACCGTGGCGCTCCTGCCCCTCTCCCCCCGGCCCAAGCCCAGCGATCTCTGCGGACTTGTGTGTGGTGGGGCTATGGTACGTGTCCCAAGCAAAGTTCTCGGCAGCGAACTTCCAGTTACACGGCATCCGCCACTTGACCATTCCACTTAGGACTTCCGAGCCACCCTCACTCCCGTCCCTGGCATCTAGTAACCCATCGAGGTATAAGCGCATCCCGCCAAGGTATTCGAAAAACGACGGGGCAGCGTCGTTCCACGTGGCCCAGATCGTTCCCTTGTATACCTCCATCTGCGCCACGTGGATCAGGCCCCATTTGGACCTGTCCAGTTGTTCGCGATATCCTGCGCGATATTGCGGCACACCAAGAAGGTCCCCCGGCGTTTTTACCAGGCTGCCATCGGTAGAATAGCTCCAACCGTGATAAGGGCAGGTAAACACCGAGGCATTCCCCTGGTCGTAGCGACACACCTTCATACCTCGGTGTCGGCAGGTGTTTAACAGCACATGGATTTGATTCTGGGGATCCCGCGCAACAATCACCGATTCCTCACCCATACGTGAAAGAAAGAAATCGCCCGGTTCAGGTGCCTGGCTCTCATGGCCCACGAATAGCCACGTGCGCGCAAAAATCTGCTCCAGCTCGGCACGGAAAATATCTTCGTTGACGAATATTTCCCGGCTGACCGTACCCCGTTCCAGATCGACCCACGCTCCGTTCTGTTGCTTGCCGTTACCCACAACCCCTCCTGTAAGAGCCGGTTTTCACACTCACCGTGCATAACCCACTGCTCTAATGAAAACAGCGGACACAGCAGATTGTCAAGGAGTGCGGATCACCAAACTTAACCCCCGACCGTCCCTTTGCTCAGGCCTGCACCTTCCGGAGGCTAGGCATGAACACCGTCACCACGGCGGCCAACACCAGCACGATCCCGCCCATGGCGACTGTAGTATAAGGAGCACCAATGAAATGCGCGCTGACCCCTGCCAGCAAAGCTCCAGCGGGCGTGATCCCACGGTCGAGCATATAAATACTCATGACCCGTCCTCGCAGCCTATCCGGAACGGTCATGTGCAGAACCATGTTCGACACGGACATGAATACGACCTGGAACCCGCCGACAATCACTAGCATCACCAATGACAAGGGTAGCGTTTGCATGAGCGCAAACAGGATGAGAAAAGCTCCCTGTAGCACTAGACCGGCGATCATGAGGAGCCCGGGCCGGCTTACCCGGCTAGCGAAATGCGCGACCCCCAACATCGCCAGCATAGCGCCCAGTCCGGGCGCCGCCATCATCAAGCCGAGACCGCCCGGTCCCACCTCTAGAACGTCCTTCTGAAAGATAGGCAATAGTGCCTGGTAGGGCATTGCAAACAAGCGGGGAACCATGGCGGTGGTCATAACGGCAAATGTTACGGGGTCGGACCAAACGTATCGAACTCCCTCGCGCAGATTGCTAAGCACCGAGGTTCCTGCAATATCGCGGACCTGCTCCGGAACCTTCATCCGGTAAATCATCCAAAGGACAAAGAGGTATGTAGCGCTCTGAATGTAGAAATTTCCCGCCAACCCGAACAGAGCAATGAGCACCCCACCCACGCTGGGGCCGATGATTTTAGTGAGGTTGAATGCCGCGGAATTCAGAGCCACAGCGTTCATGAGATGACGTCTTGGCACCACGTCGGGGAGGAGTGCCTGCCTGACCGGCTCACTAAAAGACCACACCACACCGGTCGCAAGCGTAAAGGCGAAGAGGTGCCAGACTTCCAGCAAACCGAAACTTACCACAAGCCCCATGCCCAAGGCCGTTCCCAAAACACACCATTGGGTAACAATCATGAGCCTGCGCCGGTCCGAACGGTCCGCGGCCACGCCTGCCAACGGGCTAAAGATGAGAAAGGGAACGAACCGCAGACCGTTGAGGGCTCCCAGTAAAATAGACGATCGCGTCATCTCGTAAATTGCCCAACCCAGCGTGACCTGCTGTAGCCATAAGCCGCCGCTGATAAAACAGGTACCGGCCCACAAGTACCGAAAGTCCCGATGGCGAAGAGACGCAAATGTACCTTGAGATCCCGTCACCGTGTGCCTGCCCCTTAGGGCTCGGGGTGTGGCCCAGCCATTGCCGCGACCAGGCTCAATTGGCGCCGGTCGAGGTTCGCGCTCTTCACAAGAGCGTAGATTTCGCGACCGGGCTTCAATGACAGTTCTTCAACAGCTTGCCGTGTCACAAGAGCGGTCAATAGCGTTTCACCGATACCCAGCCTAAGCTCCACCAAGGGCCCAGCGTCTTTGGTGCCCCGACCGATCTCCACGAGAGTACCCTTAAGCACATTGCGCAAACTCAACCCTTGCGGTGACACCGTAGCAACACTGACGTCCCGGGCACGGATCCAAACCCGCACGGCTACACCTGGGGGAATGTCCACTAGGGGGACCCGAAGCTCGCCGCCGCGAAACTTGAGATACGTCAGCCCGCCTTCAGCGTCGTGACGAACGACCCGGGTGGCAAGCATAGTTCCAGTTCCGTTTTCGTCCTCCGGAGACCACAACTCCAGCCGACTCAGAACCTGGTCAACGCCGCCCGAAGCGGTGACCCGACCCTCGGAGACAAGTACCAGGTGCCGCGCCAACCGTGATACCTCGTCCAAGGAATGGCTCACGTAGAGGATAGGGATCCCCATATCGTCCAACCGTTCGATGTAGGGCAGAATCTCGTTCTTCAATAGTACGTCGAGGGAAGCCAAGGGCTCGTCCATTAGTAAAGCCCTGGGGTTGCTCAACAGAGCGCGGCCCAAAGCCACGCGCTGTTTTTCGCCGCCGGAAAGAGATCGCGGGCGGCGCGTCAACAACGTCCCAAGATCCAGCAACTCAATAACCCGTTCTATGGTAAGACCGCGTTGGGCTACAGAATTGAAACGCCATCCGTAGAGCAGGTTTGAGCGGACGGTCATGTGGGGAAATAGTCGCCCCTCCTGAAAGACGTATCCAAACCGGCGCCTCCACGGCGGAAGATCTATACCCATTGCGCTATCGAATAGGACATGCCTGTCCACCTCAATGCGACCCTCGTCAGGCTTGAGCAGTCCACTCACCATGTTGACAATGGAAGTTTTGCCCGCACCCGAACGGCCGAATAGAGCCGTCACGCCACGGTCGCTGCTAAACCGAGCTTCGATGTGAAAGTCCCCAAGACGCCGCTTCACGTCAACTTCAAGCATATACGTAGATTACCCTTGCGTTCTCCGCGCAACGTACCGACCCAACATCTCCGACGCCACCAGTGCCACGATTGTGACTAACACGATTATAAGGGTGAGACGCATGGCCCGCGGCTCCCCTCCTGGTACCTGGAGCGCGGAATGAATCGCCAGCGAAAGTGTTTGAGTCTGATCGGGAATGTTGGATACGAACGTAATAGTAGCGCCGAATTCCCCGAGGCTCCGGGTGAACCCCAAGATAGCTCCCACCACCATTCCGGGAAGGCTCAGTGGCAGCGTTATCGTCAGCCAGGTCCATAGCCGATTAGCTCCAAGAGTCATCGCGGCGGACTCCAAGCGCTGATCGATGGCCTCCAACGAGAGTCGTATGGGTCGTACCATCAGAGGAAAAGCAACCACAGACGCGGCCACTACGGCCCCTGTCCAACGAAACGCGAAAATGAGACCAAGGGTCTCCTCGAGCCATGCGCCCACTACGCCGCGGCGTCCAAGGAGAAGGAGTAGCAGATATCCGGTGACCACCGGCGGCAACACGAGCGGCATGTGTAAGATGCTATTCAGAACGTCCTTGCCCCAGAAGCGAAAGCGCGCCAAAACAAAAGCGGCCACCACCGCCAGGGGCAAGCTGACGAGCGTGCTCCAGGCAGCAATCCTAACGCTCAGGCGTAGGGCCTCGATCTCCATCGGAGTTAGCGGCCAAATGGACACTCCCTAAGGCTCCCGTACAGTGAAGCCTCGGGCCGAGAACACCGCCCGGGCCGAAGGTGACCGCAAGAAGTTAAGAAAGCTTCCAGCTTGCGGATGAATGCTGGAAGACGGGACGGCTACAGTATAGTAGATAGGCGGATGAGACTTCCTTGGGAAGACATCCACCACTGTGACGTTAGGGTCTGCCTTAGCATCTGTAGCATAGACAATGCCCAAAGGCGCCTCACCGCGAGCCACCAGCGCCAGTGCATGGCGCACGGTCGCAGCGCCCGCCACCCGGCCGGCCACCACCCGCCAGACGTCGAGGGTCTCGAGGGCCGCCTTGGCATACTGCCCCGCCGGAACGTGGCTCGGGTCCCCTAAGGCCAGCCTCCCATCCCCGAGAAGCGCGACTAGGGGAAAGCCGCGGTGGATGGTAACAGAAACAGCTTGCTGAACCGGAGCTATCAGAACCAGCCGGTTGCCAAGCAGTTCTCCAAGAGTACCAGGCCGCAACCACCCGCCCACCTCCAGGCGATCCGTCCATTTCGGACTTGCCGATAGGTACACGTCCGGGGCAGCACCACGTTCGATCTGACGTGCCAAAGCAGAGCTAGCAGCGAACGAAACCGCTACCCGCGCACCAGATACCTGCTCGTATCGCCTCGCGATTGTGTCAATGGTTCCCTGGAGACTAGCCGCAGCAAACACCAACAACCGCCCGGATGCCTCGGCCGGGCAGGCGAAAACCAATGCCAGCATCACAGCACCAGAAAAACAACGCCCGAGCAGACGCCCCGAGTCCCTTCGCCAGTTCTTTCCTATAGCCAATTTCATCTACCCGATCGTGAGTCCGACGCTACCCACCACACGCGCGCTCCTGCCGGAACTCCTACGTTCTACCATAGGGGGAACGAACCTTCCGTCATTCCCGCGCAGAGCATACTGACTTCTCGATAAGGACAGGGGGCAGACTTAGCGGCACGTTGCCGCCCCGAGGTCAACGTATCAATTCATTTTTACTTCGCATTTTGTCGTCTATAATACTAGATGGTTAGTGCCTCTCCAAAAAGAGCGTCAAAATAAGAACGGCGCAAATGATCGGTTGTCAGTACCCGATCCACCGACGCCTCGTGCCTTCGAAAGGAACCCATGGCCGGACGTAAAGTTCCCTACGATCCCGCAACTGCACATCTACTCTGTTACGCATCCGCAATCCCCTCGTTTCTGGAAGGTAAAGACACACCGCGCGCATGGTTGGAGGGGTGCCTGGAAACCATCGATGCGCTTGAACCGGAAGTTAAGGCGTTTGTCCGAATTAACGTAGACAGCGCCCGTACGGCAGCAGATACTGCCACCACGCGATACAAGGATGGGCAACCGCTCTCTAGCGTAGACGGAATGCCCGTTGCCATAAAGGACGTGCACGAAACCGAAGACATGCCCATGGAGGTGGGCAGCCCGGTGTTCAAGGGTTGGCAATCTGGTTGGGACGGGGCCGCAGTCCACTGCCTCCGCAAAGGAGGTGCTTTGGTCCTAGGCAAAACCGTTACCACCGAGTTCGCCTTCGCTACGCCCGGACCCACCCGCAACCCATGGGACGTATCGCGAACCCCGGGAGGCTCCTCCAGCGGCAGCGCGGCGGCGGTGGGCGCCTGCATGGTGCCCGTAGCCACGGGCACACAGGTACGCGGCTCTGTACTGCGGCCTGCGGCCTACTGTGGCACCTACGCGATTAAGGCCTCCTACGGCGCCCTCAACACACTGGGGGGATTTCCGTCAGCCCCGAGCTTAAACCACCTCGGGATTCTTGCTGGCACACTGGAGGATATGTGGAGCACCGCGTACTTCATCTCCCACACAGCAGGTGGGGACCCCGGTCATCCAAGCCTGGCAGGGGAACCTACCCTGCCGTCCCCTCGCAAGCCCGGGCGCGTGATCAAACTCGAAAGCGCGGGCTGGGATGTGACACCGAACAACACTCGGGAGGTCTTCGAAGAGTACATCGAAATGTTGGCATCCCAAGGAGTCGAAATTGTCGACCGGGCCAACGACCCGCACGTGGAGAGATTGGAGCAGAAGCTCAGGGAGCTACCCGCGATAACTCTTCTAATGCTAACCTATGAAGGGCGTTACCCGTTGAGTGTATACGCGGATCGCACCCCAGAGCTCCTAAGTGAGCGCGTACTGGATCGAGTAAAAGTGGGCCAAGATCTCAAACCGGAGGAGTATGCCCGAGCCCTGGATTGGTGTCACGATTTTCGCCGGCTGTGGGGGGGCATGGCGCACCGCGCCGATGCTTTCCTCACCTTGAATTCCGTTGATGTAGCACCCGCGGGAACACCCGTGGGCAACTCAATATACGGCGAGGCGTCGTCGGTCCTAGGCGTTCCTGCACTGAACCTGCCGTTGTTGAACCTCAACAACATGCCGCTCGGGATTCAACTCATTGGTTTCTACCGCAAGGATTGGGAGCTCGTGGGTTTCGGACGCTGGCTAGCGGCTGGCTGACCCAACCTTGCTGTCGCTGATTTCTCACACGGAGTCCCGAAAAACTTAACAGGATACGGTCTTGTCGTGAAAACCTTGGTTAACCTTCTCTTCTCCTTCATGGAGGCTCCAGAAAACCGTCGCAATCTAGTCGTGTTGCTCAAATTTCTCGGGGTCCTCCTAGGGATCATCGTCCTCTATTCATTGACCTTTCACATCATCATGGTCAGCGTGGAAGGAAAAGTCTATTCCTGGCTCACGGGGACCTACTGGACCCTGACGGTCATGAGTACGCTGGGGTTCGGTGACATCGTCTTCGACAGCGACATCGGAAGGGCCTTCAGCCTTCTCGTTCTCATATCCGGCATCGTCCTACTGCTCGTCCTACTGCCCTTCACGTTCATCCGCTCGTTCTACGCGCCGTGGCTAGAAGCGCAGATTCGAGGTCGCGCACCTCAGCGTGTGCCGGACAACATCACGGACCACGTAGTCATCTGCGGCTACGATGCACTAGCGGCAAGCCTAGTGGAGCGGCTGGTTCTGTACAACATTCCCTACTGCCTAATCGAACCCGATCCCGCGGAGGCCGCCCGCAAAAAACGCGATGGGCTTTCGGTCATCACCGGGGACGTGGACAGCCGGGAGACGTACATAAATATGCGCGCTGGGCACGCGCGTCTTATCCTGGCCAACCTAGGGGACGCAGTGAACACCAACATCACAATCACCGCCCGTGAGGTGGCTCCAAACGTCCCCATCGTTGCCACTGTTGAGACTGAGGACTCTGTCGACGTGCTAGAGTTAAGCGGCTGCAATCACGTACTACCTCTACACCAGCAACTAGCAGAACGACTCGCCAACCGTATCAATGCCGGGCATACCGAGGTACATGTCATCGGGAACATCCGGAACCTTCGCATCGCCGAGTTTGCAGTCCACAATACCCCCTTCGCCGGCCACACCGTTCGCGAAGCACAGCTTCGAGAGGCCACGGGTGTGGAAATTATTAGCGTATGGGAGCGTGGTAAGCTGCTACCGGCCCGGCCTGACACATTCCTCTCTAATTCGAGTTTACTAGTGGTGGCGGGAACGGAGCAGCAGATCCTGGAGCTCAATCTGCTCCTAGTGATTTACGACATCAACTATAATCCGGTGCTAGTCATCGGGGGTGGCAAGGTGGGACGGGCCACTGCCATGGCGCTGCGGCGCAAGGACGTCGCCGTGAATCTCATCGAGCGGGACGAAACGTTGGAATCGCGCATCGGCGAGATTCCCAACATGCTGTTTATAGGCGACGCCGCCGACCGAGAGCTACTAATGGAAGCTGGGCTCAGGAATACCCCAGCAGTTGTACTGTCCAGCAGCGATGACGCCATGAACATCTATCTAGCGGTATACTGCCGCCGCCTTAACCCCGAAGTCCTGATATTGAGCCGT
The DNA here is from genome assembly GCA_964438895.1 of uncultured Syntrophobacterales bacterium. Taxonomy (GTDB): domain Bacteria; phylum Desulfobacterota; class Binatia; order UBA9968; family JAJDTQ01; genus JAJDTQ01. The sequence continues at coordinate 67,747 of CAYTMJ010000019.1, forward strand.
ATTACACACTCCCGGAACCTAGAGGCCATCTACCGCGCGGGCGCTGACTTCGCCCTCAGCAACAGCTCGCAAGGCGTCGAAGACATCTTCGCTCAACTTCACGCCCGCGAGTTGTTGGTCATCGGCGAGGGCGTAGAGCTATTCGTAGTGCCCACACCGCGTTCGCTCGAAGGGCGCAACCTCGGCGATTGCGCTGTGTCCGAGCGTACCGGTCTTACCGTGGTCGGCATCCAAGAAAACGGACTCGTCGTCACGAGCCCCCCACCCTCAACGTCACTGCATAAAGACACCGAGTTGATCATGCTCGGCAGCACTGAGCAACGGCAGGCATTTGCCAATGATTTCAAGTGAAGAGCCCTTCTCATGAGACCCCACTGCAACCAAACAACATTCAACAATCGCCGCGCGGTCCTCGAGTGGAACTGGATAGAGAACAAGAAGCGCCGGTCAACACCAAAACACGTAATTCCCGATCTCGTTCGACTTTGGACAACACCTCTGTCATCTCCCGGTGCGTCAATGGATTCATGGCGTTGCGCTTCTCAAAACGGTTCAACACCACGGTGGTCACCGCACCTTCCTTCTCAATCGCAACGGTCCGGTAGTTTGATATGACGACTCCTATTGAGGGGGTTAATCTTCGACAAAAGTTTATAAGTCCCATACCAGAAGACGTCTCCGAACAGGACTTGCCGTTCCGGAGCGCTTGAAGGGCGCGTCAAGACCATGGTAGTAGTTTTCCCCTCGTGTCCTTGAAGGACGCTCGTATGTGTAACTGGAAAAACCTGAAACTAGCGCTCTGCGGAGTCCTAGTGGCCTCGGTACTGAGCAGTTGCGGCTCGCCCTCTGGAACGCGCCCGGGGTTTCCGAAGTTAGGCAACATCGCCGGCGCGGTTACTGATCTTTTCAGTTCCAATCCGCTTCATGAATCCAACCCTACGGCCGAGCGCCTGTATCAAACGGGCATGGAGTATTTTAAAAAGGGTCGGTATGCGCGGTCTATTTCGTTCTTCCAAAGACTCCGGGACGATTTCCCGTTCAGCAAGCAAGCTGAAGCGGCCGAACTCAAGATCGCAGAGGCTTACCACCTAAATGAAGAATACGCCGAAGCTGCTGAAACCTACAGCAACTACCTCACTTTCCAACCCACGGGTCAGCACACGCACTTCGTCAAATATAAACTCGGTCAGGTCAACTTAGATCAGTTCAACGGCATCGACCGCGACCTGGAGAAAGTCAAAGCTGCCAAGCGATACTTCGAGTCTGTGATCAAAGATCACCCCAATTCCGAGCACGTCCCGAAGGCCCGTGACAAAAGGGCGGAGACCCTCGTCCATCTGGCCGAACGTGAATTCTATGTTGGCAAATTCTACCTAGAGGCGGAAAGATACAGGCCAGCGCGTGAGCGTTTCGAAAACATCCTGCGCGACTATCCCGATACCCCGGCTGTCGACCGGGCGCGAACAGAACTTGCCCGCATCCCAGCAACAGCGCAGGATTCCACAGGAGGCCCCCTGACCCCACCATCTTCCAATGCCGGCTCAATGAAGTCGGTACAGGCTAAGGCCAAAGAAATGCCGGGAGCAACTCGATTCATTACCAAGGAGGGTTACGTCGACGAGGATCCGGATCCGAAGCTTTGGTACGGCTACCTTAACCCGCTCGCGTGGGTTAAGGACGAGGAGCGGCTAGAAGACGAGGTTGATGTATCTCGTAAAGCCAACGGGGAAACTTCCACCGAAGAGCCGTCGGTCACCAAGAAACTTACGACTTTCTTCAGGTCCCTTAATCCGTTCTCACCCTTCGAACAAACCACGACCGAAACACCAAAAGAGCCAAACCCTGCGGACACGATGTCGGCAAAGAAAGTAATCACAGACATCGATAAGACATTAAGGACCCCGGCATCTTTGGGGAACGAGGCTCCAACATCGCCGGTGACTGACCTTCCACAGGAAAAGAAACCAGATCGTCCCATCAAAGACCCGACAAAGGTACTAGGGGATATCGATTCCAAGCTCAGCGGCAAAACACCGTTGAGAGATTTACCACGACCACCGGCCTCGGATTCCACCCTCTTCACCGTTGAAACGGCGGAGGACGCCGACGGAAAGCCTGCCATCGGCGAGGATGAACGCGGCTTACTCGAAAGAATCGACAAGCAACTCCGGCGAGACGGAATCAGGAAGCCGTAGGGACCCCCTGATCCACCGATGAGCCGTCCCTAAACGAACCATAACAATCAACAAACGACCCCAAACAGTAAGTTACGGGCTGAATTCAGAACCTCGACCCATGGCGCGGAAAAGTCTGGCCTCCGCCACCTTGTGATCGTAGACGGAACCTATGTGGTCCGTTTGGGCTCGGGTGTTAATGACCTGCGCCTCTGTTATCTCAATAATGGAGCCCACTCCTACCCGGTAACGGCCGTCGGCGAGGTCGAGGTGCTCCTTCGCAGCTCTCTTCTGTGCCTCGTTGGCCTTGATCCGCTCGCCCACCTCCAGCAGATTGAGGTAGCTTTCCTCTACCTCCAGCGCGATGTTTTGTCGTAGTTCTTCTCGCTTAGCCCGGATGACCGCGTAGTTGCGAACATTCTCTTCGATCTCGGGCTTGATGGTAAAACCTGCGAACAATGGGACATCCAGAATAAGCGCGGAGCTCACGATATCCTTTTGATTGTGCCAAGACTCGCCGTATTGTCCGTCAAAACGGAGCTTTGGCATGCGGCCCAGCTTGGCCACATTAACAGCCTCCCGCTGGGCCGCAAGCAGGAATTGGAACTCCTTAAGTTCCGTGCGCAATTCGAATGACTTCTTCACCGCCTCTCCCAAAGACAGGTCGGGCGGCCGAACATGAACGTCGGTTGCCACCGGAGTCTCCTCGAAACGTGTTACGCCCATGGCGTTCTTGAACCGGGCCCACGCGATCCGAATACCGTTCTGGGCAGCGATTAGCCCGGCCTGGGCTGCGAAAAGACCGGCCTCTGCTCGAGCCACGTCAATCTTAGGACGGGTACCAACGTCAAAAAAGCCCTGGGCCTGCCGTACCAGAGCCTCACGGTCCGTGACGGTATCCCGTTCTACACGGACCAGTACCTGGGCACGGAGGTAGTTGAAAAAGGCCTTCCGCACTAGAAACACTACTTCCTCCACTGAGGTCTGACGGGCGAAACGGCGGGCTTTCAGAGTATCCTCTTCCCGCCGAACTTTACCTTCGCGACGGCCGAAATCGGTCAGTAACCAGTCGACTTCCCCTGTGGTCTTGTAGAAGTTCTGCTCCGTCGTCGCCGTCGCAGATCTTGGCTTGTTCTCGTACCTACTCTGGGCACCAAGGGTCGGATAGTAGCCAGCTTTGGCTTTGCCCACCAACGCCTTCTGAATCTCAATCCGCCCCGCGGCCGCTCGGATGCCCGGGTGGTTTTCCAAGGCAATGCTCTCGGCCCGCTGCAACGTCAGTAGTTCCGGTTCCGCCTGTCCGCGGGTAGCCGGTGGCGTCATCCACAACAAAGTCAACACTACAATCCACAAGGTTACGGCGCGCTTCATACGGCATGTCATAACGACCTCCCTGTGACCCGGCGCCCCGGAGTCACGTTCCGAACCGGACAAGCAACGAATTTTCCCTATATCAGCATAATTCGTTCAACAAGCGAAATGACCTCCCGGTAGTACGCGATACGAGATAACCCTTGAAGAATCAGGCTGCTCTTGAAGATCCATGCCGCAAAATGATTTTCCAGATGGAAAGATCGCGATGCTGGCCCAAGCCGTTACCGATTGATGCCATATTACGCGTTGGCGTAGCGTCTGTTAAATTCATGTGTTAGTGGCGTTGTGTTTGAATTCGTTGACGGACAAAATTGCGCTCGTGACCGGCGCCGGTCGCGGTATCGGACGAGCCGTAGCTCTTGCGATGGCCCGCGCAGGCTGCCATGTGGTGCTAGTGGCACGAACACGTGGGCCCCTCGAAGAGGTGGCGGTAGAGATTCGCGGGTATGGCCGCGAAGCGGTCCCCGTAATCTGCGACGTCGGTTCCAGGGCAGCTGTGGACAGTCTCGAGAAGACCTCGCACCGGGCAGGTGCCATTCAGATCCTCGTCAATAGCGCTGGCATCGCCCCTGCTGCAAGTTTTCTGGAAATGGACGATGCGCTTCTGGAGGAGGTGATGCGGGTGAACTTCATGGGCACCTATTATTGCTGCAAACGATTCTTGGAACCGATGATCAGCGCAGGCTGGGGTCGCGTCATCAATATTGCCTCCACCACCGCGAAAACTGCTTACCCCTACACCGCTGCCTACACAGCCTCCAAGCACGCGGTTTTGGGTCTCACGCGGGCCATGGCCCTCGAAACGTCACACAGGGGCATTACCGTCAATGCCATCTGCCCTGGCTATGTGGACACAGATCTCACGCGTGAGAATGCCCGACTAATGGCCGTAGCAGCGGGAGTGACAACACCGGAGGCGCTGGAACGGTTCGCCTACACCTCGCCCCTGCAGCGACTAATGACAACTGACGAGGTGGCGAACGTCGCGGTGCTCCTGGCCGGCTCGCTCGGCGATGCCATCACCGGACAGGCCATCAACGTGGACGGTGGCGCGGTAATGGCTTGACGACCCGGGGACGCTACAATGGCATACCAGAGTTTCAATTATTCCGTAGATAGCGGCATTGCCACTGTCCGCCTCAACAACCCGAGACAACTCAACGCCTTGACCTTTAGAACCTACGAGGAACTTGCGGAGCTAACCGGTTCCTTAGCCACAGACCGGCGGGTACATGTTCTGATCGTGACCGGCGAAGGCAAAGGTTTCTGTTCAGGGGGGAGTGTCGATGACATCATCGGCGAACTGCTGAAGATGGACGGAGCCGGGCTTTACCGCTTCACCCAACTCAGCTGTGAGGTGGTGCGCAACATGCGCCTACTGGAGAAACCCATCATCGCCGCGATCAACGGAATCGCCGCCGGAGCCGGCGCAGTTCTCGCATTGGCTAGCGACTTCCGGGTATTGTCGAACAGAGCCAAGCTAGCCTTCCTTTTCGTTAAGGTGGGTCTGGCCGGATCGGATATGGGCGCAATCCATTTGTTGCCGCGCATAGTGGGCCATGGCCGGGCTATGGAGCTGTTGTCGCTGGGCGACGTCATCGACGCTGTCGAAGCTCACCGCATCGGGCTTGCCAACAAGGTAGTGCCTCACGATAGACTTATTCCGGAGACCCTAAAACTAGCCCGCAGACTCCGTGACGGGCCTCGATTTGCGATCGGGACGACGAAGAGGCTGCTGGACATTGAGCAGGCAATGGGGCTCGATGCTGCCCTCGAGATGGAGGCTACGACACAGGCCCACTGCATGCAAATGGCGGACTTCCGCGAAGGCTTCCGCGCGTTCATGGAGGGGAAAGCGCCCCAATTCAATCAAGAAGAAGGGGATTAGAGAAACCCGACACCAGGGATTGACCTGGGACTCGGCTTTGGACTCGGGGATTACCGTGAGAGGTACCAACAAAAGGGACTTCAAGGTAGGCGATCTGCCAAGCTGGTTGCCAGCACCACAGATTCGGTTACATCGAGCGTTGTCAACGTGGGCAGACATGGAACTAACCGGATGCGACGTGGAACACAGCGACGAAGTTACCCTAGCACTATTTCAAAAGCTGGCTCGCCGAGGAATCTTCCGCTACGCGGTGCCGCGCGAGTTCGGTGGCATTCGCCGCCGCGTACAGGTTCGAGACCTATGTGTTATCCGTGAGACGTTGGCCGGAATGTCTCCTTTGGCCGATGTCTTGTTCGCGGTACAAGCTCTCGCCATCTACCCACTCATAACGGCTGGAGCGCTAGCTCAACAGGTTGCATATCTACCGCGACTTGCCACCGGCCAACATATGGGCGCATTTGCCTTAACTGAGTCGAATGCCGGATCGGATGCGACGGCAACTCAGTTACGAGCTCGAAAGCGGGGGGAGAACTACGTACTAAACGGCGTAAAGAGCTTCATTTCCAACGCCGGCCTAGCCCACGTCTACGTAGTCTTCGGGAGCACTCATCCCGCACGGAGGGGCAACGGAATCAGCGCTTTCGTCGTCGAAGCGGGAACACCGGGGGTAGCTGTCAGGGAACGTCTCGCGCTGATCTCGCCCCATCCGATCGGTACCGTAGCGTTCAAAGGCTGCTGTGTGCCCACCACGCAACTCCTGGGTAAGCCCGGAAAAGGTCTAGGGATCGCACTTAATACTTTAGGGGCGCTTCGTTGTAGTGTCGGGGCTGCTGCCGTTGGCATGGCGAGCCGCGCATTAGCCGAAGCAGTGCGCTACGCCCAACATCGGAGCCAGTTCGGCCGCACACTAAGCCAATTCCAAGGCATCCGATTCAAAGTTGCAGATATGGCCACAGATCTCGAAGCGGCGCGCCTGCTTGTATATCAAGCTGCCCATGCCCACGACCAGGACGAAGATGCACTGGCCCGGAAGGCGTCTATGGCCAAACTATTCGCGACCGAGGCGGCCCAGCGGATTGTCGATCAGGCTCTGCAGATTCACGGCGGCCGGGGACTGCTGGCCGGTAGTATAATGGAGCGGCTCTACCGCGACGTACGGGCATTGCGTATCTACGAGGGAACTTCGGAGATACAGAGGCTCATCATTGCGCGTGACGTAATGGGCAAATCATGATCGCTACTCTGTACAGGAGGAAAAATGGATTTCGATCTCTCCGATGAGCTACTTGCGGTCAGAGATCTAGCCCGTACATTCGCGGAGAAGGAGATCGCCCCAACTGCAGCAGAAGACGACCGAAACCACCACTTTCGCCGGGAAATCTTCGAGAAGATGGGGCAATTGGGCTTCTTCGGCTGCATCGTTCCTGAGCCCTACGGCGGCACGGGGCTCGGTTATATGGCGATGGTACTTCTCACAGAACAGATCGCCCGGGTGCATAGTGCAGTCCGGGTGCACATCAATACCCAGTTGGCACCCTCGGCAACACTAAGCCGATTCGGCTCCGAGGAACAGAAACGTCGTTGGATCCCTGACCTGGTCAGTGCGTCGCGCATCGGCTGTTTCGCCATCACCGAGCCCGATGCCGGGTCGGACATTGCCTCCATGTCCACCCAAGCCACCCGGACGGAAGACGGCTATGTCCTGAAGGGCACCAAGGCTTGGATCTCCAACGCACCCATTGCCGACTGGGCACTTGTCTATGCGGTAACTGATCGTAAAGCTCAGCACCGTGGACTTTCAGCATTCATGGTGGACCTAACCGGCGCTGGTGTCAGTCGAAGCACTCTAAACAAGATGGGGGTCCTGGCGTCACCGACTGGGACCTTGGAGTTTGACAACGTGAACATTCCGGCCGACCACCGCATCGGAACCGAGGGCCAGGGCTTTTCCATGTGTATGTGGCAACTCAATCAAACGCGCCTGAGCTGCGCCGCCGGTGCGCTTGGTGTGGCCCAAGCGGCCCGGGAAGCGGCCGTCGACTATGCCAACCAGCGTCAGCAGTTCGGCCAAAAGATCGGTCGGTTTCAGATGATCCAGGACAGCTTGGCCCGGATGATCGTCGAAGAAGAGTCCGCACGCCTTCTCGTGTACCGGGCGGCACATCTCGCGGACCGAGGGAAGCCCAACAACCTGGAGGTATCCATGGCGAAATACGCGGCTGCAGAGGCTGCTGCCCACGCGGCGGATGATGCCTTCAAAATTCTGGGCGCCTACGGATTCTCCACGGAGTTTCCGGTGGAGCGCTACCTTCGGGACGCAAAATCGTATCAGATTGTGGAAGGATCCTCGAACATTCACAAACTGATCATCGCCCAGGACGCGCTAGGCTACCGAAAAGCTAACCGCTCGCCTGAACAAACTTGATCCGTTCGGCGGATGTGCCGTATCCTTTCGTCTTTGTATCGAACGTTTTATGTATTACTATAGTAGTGTGTGACTTTTCCCATCTCCATGTTTGCCAAAGCGCGTCACTCACAGTCCGATAGGGCACGATCCTTTCCGCGACTAGGGTGGGTGCTCGTGTGCCTGTCGGTCATCCTTGCCCCCAGCATTTTACAGTCTGACAACTCGTCGCGCGCCCTTGGCCGAAGTGTGTCCGCAGTCAGAATCAACACTCCCGAATGGAAAATTTCCAAGCGGGTCACCAAGGGGGACACGCTACTCAACCTGCTGGAGAAAATTGGAATCTCCCCGAAAGACCGAAAGCGCTGGCTCCAAGCTGTGGCGAAACAGATGGACGTGACCGAACTCGTAAACGGGAAGGACGACGTCCACTTCTATTTCACAGACCCACCCTGGGCGTCACTCGGACGGGTTGACCTGACCTCACTTCGAATCGAGCGCCCTGGCTCGAAGCCGCGGATTTGGCATCTCCACCACGGCCGGATTGTTTACCACGGACACAAGCTCCTAAGTCCTGAAGCCTCGGTGGCGAAGGGGATGGCCTCGTCAGGTAAAGACACACCACAGGCAACAACGTCGGTAGCAAAGACCGAGACAAAGCTAACAACCAAATCTCCCACAACACCAACGAAAACGACTGCAGCAGCGCCCCCCCTGACGGTAAGGCGAGTGACCCACGTACTCCGAAAAGGAGAAACTCTCGGACGGGTGCTACGCGCTAAGGGAATCTACGGGAAAGCGGCGCAGCCATGGATTCAAGCCATCGGCAAGAGGTACCCGCTGAAGCAGCTTTATGTTGGAAAGAAAATTGCACTCTTTTTCGTTGCCCGAAGCGGGAGCCGAAGAAGCCTCGGAGCCCTACAAATCGAATCAAGGCACGGAAATCTTCTGACGTGGCAACGAATCAACAAACAAATCGAGTATCGAGGCAAAAACCATCGCGTCGTGGAAAGTGATCTTGCGGGCACACCCTCGTCCGTGAGTGTAGCGCGCCCCTTCACTAAAAAGCCGCCAATCGTCACAGACAAGCCCTTTCCTCCTACGCGGTCCTTCGAGCCTCTTGAGAAAGTCGTACGCACCATCAGACGCGGGCAGACCCTGGGGCGGATCCTTAGACCCCTGGGGATCACCGGCAAGGAAGGCCAAGCCTGGTTTGCCGCCATTGACGAACAGTATCCAATCACCAAGCTTAGGCCAGGACAACGCCTACACTTGTACTTCAACAAATCGCCTAACAAAAATCGCAAAAACAACCTCAGGGTTGTCGAGCTCGAGGTCAGGAAGGGTCGCAAACTGACCTGGGAGCGGGTCGGGAATAAGGTTCGATTCGGAAGCGGCCTGGTACTCGGACAAAGGCGGACCACTGGCACTGCGACACAACGCCTTCCCAATGGAGTCTCCTCAGTTACTCCGAAGGGAAATTTCTTGTCTGAATACGCATTGGCAAGGATCAAACAGCGAAACGGGCTACTCGAATACACTCCACTACCGAAAGGAACAACGAACGGCACTCGGCCGACGCAGCAACTTGAGAGTGCTGAACGAGTGACACACAGGCTGAAACTGGGGCAACACCTATGGGGCGTTCTTAGGAAATATGAAACGAACGAGAAGGACAGACGCCTATGGCTCACGGCCCTCCAAAAGCAGCGACACGTGCGTCGACTCAGGGCCGGAAGCAATATCAATCTATACTTCACAACACCGGGGAACAGTAATGGCGCGACTGAATCCAACAGCGCCGGCAACCTACGGGCGCTTGAAATTGTGCTTCGCTCGGACTTGCGACTCACCTGGTATCGCAGCAAACAGGGTATCCAATTTTTCAAGGATGAGATCCCATACCAGCAGGAGGTGCGGTCCGTAAGCGGCGGAGTCACAGAGGGATCGCTCTACGGTAGCGCCAAACGTGCGGGCATCAACATCGCCATCATCTCCCGAATGGTCGACATATTCGCCTGGGACATTAACTTCCAACAAGACTTACGCCCCGGGGACACATACCGCATCCTCTACCGAAGAAAGTTTCGCGCCGGCCACACGGCCGGCGATCAATTCCGCTTACTAGCCGCGGAATTTGTGATCAAGGGGCGCTCGTATAAGGCAATCTACTTCCAGGTCACCGATGGCCAAGACCACTACTATAATGACCGTGGTCACTCGGTGTCTCGGTCGTTTCTACGTTACCCTGTGGAATTCAGGCGTATTAGCTCACGTTTCTCGCTGCGTCGCTTTCACCCGGTCCTAAAGGTCCGACGACCTCATTACGGCGTGGATTTCGCCGCTCGAACAGGAACACCCGTCAGAACCGTGGCCGACGGGCGAATCACGCACGCGAAGTGGAAGGGTGCCTATGGCCGGTTAGTAGAGGTGAGCCACGGTGGCGGTATAAAAACACGGTATGCCCATCTAAGGCGTTACGGACCCGGAATCCGGCGACGCGTCAACGTAAAAAAGGGCCAAACCATCGGCTATGTGGGCAGTTCCGGCCTGAGTACAGGACCGCACCTTCACTTCGAAATGTGGCAGGACAACCGATATGTAAATCCCCTGAAAGCCAAAGTCCCAGTTGAACGACAGCTCGACCCCCTGCTGATGGAAATCTTCCAGGACACCAAGGAGCTATTCTTCGAGCGATTGGAAGTAGACCTCAAGACCGTAAGAATACCTACCCCGACACATTCATGAAGTTGGCTATTAAACAGATGTTGCCAGGCGTTAAGAGAGATTATGATACCGACCTTACGAACTTTCGTCGGCGCTCCGGTAAGCCCGGCATTGTTCCGCCAAATATCTGCGGTCCGGACCGAATTCAGAGACAGGGCGGTCCACTGGGTACCGGAACCCAAGCTCCACCTAACCCTGAAGTTCCTCGGGGAGGTTGAGAAGACCCAAATTGTTTCGATGTGTATAACCTTGCGAAATACTCTACTTGCAGTCAATAGATTTCATGTCACCGCCAGAGGCCTCGGAGTTTTTCCAGGTAACCGTCGACCGCGCGTCCTTTGGGTCGGGTTAACAGCTCCGGAACTTGCCCTGGTGACAAAGCAATTGAGCGCCGCCGTGGAACCCTTCGGTATTGCGAAGAACACGAAAGAGTTTCACCCGCATGCGACCATCGGCCTCTGGCGAAGCACTGTACACCGGGGTCAATGGCTCCAGAGCGAGATGGAGACCTGGAAAGACCGAAAGTTTGGAAACTTCCCTATCGACGAGGTAGCCCTTTTTCAGAGCACGCTCCGGCCCACCGGAGCCATCTATTCAGTCATAGAGGTATTCCCATTGAAAAGAGCCGGCAATCACCCGGTAAGGACCGAGAAGAACAAACCCGAAGTCTCGAAAACACACTAAGGAGACCCCTCATGGACGCAAACAAGGAGAAGGCCATCGATTTGGCTGTAAGCCAGATTGAGAGACAATTTGGTAAAGGTGCCATCATGAAACTCGGGGAGGGCGGTCAGATCAGGGACATCTCAACCATTTCCACTGGTTCCATCGGCCTTGACATCGCCCTCGGCGTAGGCGGGGTACCGCGGGGTCGTGTGGTGGAAATTTACGGACCTGAGTCCTCCGGCAAAACGACCCTCGCACTCCACATCCTAGCAGAGGCGCAACGGCAGGGAGGGATGGTGGCATTCGTCGACGCTGAACACGCCCTTGACCTCAGCTACGCCCAGAAATTAGGTGTACAGACCGACGAGTTGCTGATCTCGCAGCCCGACCACGGTGAGCAAGCGTTGGAAATCGCCGAAACCTTGGTTCGAAGCGGCGCCATCGATGTACTGGTCATCGACTCCGTTGCCGCACTAGTGCCAAGGGCAGAGATCGAGGGCGAGATGGGCGATTCGCACATGGGTCTTCAGGCTCGACTGATGTCCCAGGCCCTACGAAAACTAACCGGGACCATCTCCCGTTCTCACTCGGTGGTGATCTTCATCAACCAGATCCGCATGAAGATTGGCGTCATGTTTGGCAACCCAGAAACTACTACCGGAGGTAACGCGCTAAAATTCTACGCCTCTCTGCGGATGGAGATCCGCCGAACCGGGGCGCTGAAGGATGCGGATTCGGTCATCGGTGGCCGCACCCGTGTGAAGGTAGTGAAAAATAAATTAGCACCACCGTTCCGGGAAGCGGAGTTCGATATCCTCTACGGGACCGGCATATCCAGAGAAGGGGAACTGGTGGACATCGGCTCCGATCTGGGTGTTGTCGCCAAGAGCGGTGCCTGGTACTCGTTCGAGGGCGACCGCATCGGCCAGGGGCGTGAAAACGTCAAACAGTTCCTAAGCGAACACCCCGACATTGCCAACAAGTTGATGGAGTTGATACGGGCCAAGGCCGGGCTCAAAAACCCATCTCGGGAACCAGCCAAAGAGCCAGATGCCGATTAGTTCACGGCGCACAATGCTGTCGGAGCGGCTACTTCAACAGTCTTCCCTTGGCGATTTACCGAGTTGTCATCTGTTCGGTTTGGCGCCCCAACCCCCGTGCTTCCTGACGTTGCCTTCGCGGCAGGGGGAATGCTATCAATGCCCGTCATGACGTCCGGTAAAGAGATACGAAACAGCTTCCTCGACTTTTTCAAGGACAAGACCCACACGGTGGTGCAAAGTTCGTCCCTGGTGCCACAGCAGGATCCAACCCTGCTGTTCACGAACGCCGGCATGGTCCAGTTCAAGAACATCTTCCTAGGCCTCACACAACCCGCGTTTAAGCGCGCGGCTAGCGCTCAGAAGTGTCTCCGCATCAGCGGCAAGCACAACGACCTAGAATCGGTGGGCCGGGACACCTACCATCACACATTTTTCGAGATGCTGGGAAACTGGTCGTTCGGCGACTATTACAAGGAAGAGGCGATCGTCTGGGCCTGGGAACTCCTCACCAAGGAATGGCAACTACCCAAGGATAAGCTCTACGCGACGGTGTTCCGAGAAGACGACGAAGCGGAGGAGTTGTGGCGCCGCATTAGTAGCCTGCCGGCAGACCGGGTGCAACGTTTCGACGAAAAGGACAACTTTTGGGAGATGGGTGACACCGGCCCCTGTGGACCGTGTAGTGAAATCCACTTGGACCGTGGCCCCGAAGCCTGCGACCGGGCAGGTGAGTTCGGCCACATCTGCGGCGTCAACGCCGGTTGCGCCCGTTACATCGAACTCTGGAATCTGGTCTTCATCCAATACAACCGTGACGCCAAAGGCAACCTCCACGAGCTGCCATCCAAACACGTAGATACGGGCATGGGACTTGAGCGAATCACCGCGGTCCTCCAGGGAGTGTTCTCAGACTACGATATCGACCTTTTGCGTAACCTTGTCGTTGCCACTGAAGAGCTGACGGGGAAGCGCTACGGTGAGAATACCGAGACAGACATTTCGTTCCGTGTCATCGCTGATCACGCACGGGCAGTGAGCTGCCTTATCGCCGATGGGGTGCTCCCCAGCAACGACGGCCGCGGTTACGTACTCCGCCGTCTCCTTAGGCGTGCAGCTCGCCACGGCCGACTTTTGGGCTTTGAGGAACCGTTTCTGTTCCGCCTAGTAGGGCCGGTGGCTGGGGTATTAGGAGACGCCTATAGTGAGCTGGTTGGTGAGAAGGAGCACATCCGGGAAGTCATCCACGCAGAGGAGGCACGTTTTGTTGACACCCTGGGTAAGGGCCTAGTGCTACTGGAGGATTCGTTAGTAGCCCTGCGTAAGACCGGTGGGCGGTCCCTACCCGGGACGGCGGCTTTCCTCCTTTACGACACTTACGGTTTCCCCGTGGATCTGACGGACGACATCGTGCGTAGCGAGGGTATTACCGTCGACCACGAAGGCTTCCAGCGACTAATGGAAGAACAACGAACACGGGCGAGGGCAGCACGGGACACCGCGGCCCATGGTGAGACCCTGAGTTTGAGCGACGCGCTACCCCACAGCACCTTCCTTGGCTACAACCAACTGAGCCACGAGTCGCAAGTGACCGCTCTCTATGGCAATGACGCGTCCGCGAAGGAGGCCAACGAGGGCGACGTGGTAGAAGTCATCGTTGCCGAGACACCGTTCTACGCAGAGTCCGGCGGCCAAGTAGGAGATCGAGGCATTATCCGTACTGAGCGGGGCGACGTCATCGAGGTGGTAGCTACATGGCATCCCACACCCGAGGTGTCGGTGCATCGAGGGAAGATCGTTAGCGGCCGTGTCACAACTGGAGACACCGTAGAGCTGTTGGTAGACGGCGAGCACCGCCGGCATGCCACGCTCAACCATTCGGCCACCCACATTCTGCACGCAGTACTACGGGAGGAGCTTGGCACGGACGTGCGGCAGGCCGGCTCGCTAGTAACACCGGATCGATTACGGTTCGACTTTACCCACGACGGTCCTGTGGACCCGGAACTTCTGGAACGCATCGAGCGGGACGTGAATCAGCGAATTCGCGACAATTCTAGCGTCTCTACCGAAGAGATGAGTTACAACGACGCCATCCAAGCCGGTGCCATGGCGTTCTTCGGAGACAAATATGGCGACCGCGTGCGGGTGGTGCGTATCGGCAGCTTCTCTACCGAACTCTGCGGAGGCACTCATGCCCATCGGGCCGGCGACATTGGTCTATTTCGACTCAACGCCGAGAGCGGCGTGTCTGCTGGTGTCAGACGCATAGAGGCTGTCACAGGGCCTACAGCCTTCGACGTTATGCGCGCGCAAGAATCGGTGCTTGCCGAAGTAACCGGCCTACTCCGCAGCACCAATGCCGACGCTGCGGAGAGGGTGCAGCGCTTGCTGGACCGGCAAAAAGACCTGGAGCGCCAGGTGGTCGAACTCAAGGGCCAGCTCGGAAAGAACCGAGTTCCAGAGCTTCTCGAAAAGGCACAGAAGAACAGCGCTGGTGCAAATTTCATCATCGAAAAGGTCGAGGGGATGGACGCCAAACAACTCAGGGAAACCGTAGACCAACTCCGACAGCAGTTGCCCAACGGCTTTATTTTCCTTGCCTGTCCCGGCGAAACGAGCGTGATGCTCGCAGCTGGTAGCGGCAACAAGCTTGACAGCCAATATCACGCTGGAAACATAGTCAAACAGGTGGCACCCACCGTCGGTGGTGGTGGTGGTGGCCGCGCAGAATTCGCCCAAGCGGGCGGCAAGCAGCCGCAGAAGACCGATGATGCATTGCGTCTAGCTCGGGAAATCGTGTCAAAATTTTGTTGATGGATATGGTCGGGCTCAGAGCTTACAAACAAACTGAATCGTTCTACAACATCATCAATATCACGCCAAAGGTTTATAAAGCCCTACACAGGGCGGGGCTTCGTGACGGCCTCGGCAACCCTGTCGGCTCGCGTTTCATCGCCACGCTGACCGTTGCCAAGGAAGGGACAGAAGTGGTCAAGAAACTCGTCGAGGTGCGCACAGCAAACACGGTCGGGCTAGCGGCATCGCGACGCGAGAGCCTCTCCCATCACAGGGGTTTGCTGTCGATGTAGTCCACCCATCCCCTAGTCTGGAACGGGCGGCTAGCTCGAGACGTGTGGAAGTAAATCGTTTTAAAAAACCGGGCCAAACACCCCTGACCCCGGGAGACTCGGTTGCAACTCATGGGAGGAAACGGGTGAGTCAAGCAACTATAAACAGCACGCTCGCAGTCCCCCATATAGCGTTCAACGACCCGCGTCTATTCCGGGAGCTTCTGGGCAATCAGGACGAACACCTCAAAATCGCCCAGCGGGCATTAGGTGTCAAGTTTCGAGTCCACGGCACCGAGATGGAAATCCAAGGTGACGGGCCGGAGACCGAGTTGGCCCAGGAAGTCATGCTCCAGCTCTATGGGTTGCTCGAGCGAGGCTACCCTGTTTACGGCAGCGATGTCGACTACGCCATCAGGATTCTGAGCAGCAACAGCAAGGCAAATCTGCAGGAGATCTTTCTCGACGCCATCTACATCTCGTCCCACAAGCGCACCATCACCCCCAAGAGCGTGGCCCAGAAGAGCTACATTGATGCCATCCGGCGCTATGACATTGTCTTTGGAATTGGCCCAGCGGGCACCGGGAAGACCTACCTAGCCATGGCCATGGCCGTTTCCGAACTGATGAAGAACAATTACGCCCGGATTATCCTTACTCGCCCCGCAGTGGAGGCTGGGGAAAAGCTCGGGTTTCTTCCTGGTGACCTGGCCGAGAAAGTAAACCCATATCTTCGGCCACTGTACGACGCCATGCACGACATGGTGGACTTCGACAAGGCCCGGCGCCTACTGGAACGGGGCAGCATTGAGGTGGCGCCGCTGGCCTTCATGCGCGGCCGCACCCTCAACGACTCTTTCGTCATCTTAGATGAGGGGCAAAACACTACCCCCGAACAGATGAAGATGTTCCTCACGCGGCTGGGTTACGGTTCCAAGGCCGTGATCACCGGGGACGTAACCCAGATCGATCTTCCCGCAGATCGGCTCTCCGGGCTCAAAGAGGCCTGGCGCATCCTGCAAGGGGTAGAGGGCATCCGCTTCATCACCTTCACCGAGAAGGACGTAGCACGCCACCGGCTGGTGCAGGACATCATCTCTGCCTACGAGCGCGATTCCAATGGCTAGCAACGCACAAACAAACGTCACCCCTCCGATCGGTACCGCTACCCAACGCAGAAACACAGTCACCGTCGATGTCGTTCGTCAAGGGGCGGGAAAGCGCACGCCCGTGCGTAACCTCAAAAACAAGGCTTGTCGAATACTTCGCCTACTGGACTTAGAGGGCTGCGAACTCAGCGTGGCGCTGGTGGGAAACGAGGAGATTCACCGCTTAAACCGAGCCTACCGGTCGCGCGACGAACCTACGGACGTATTATCGTTTCCGCTGAATGAGCCGCTACCGTCAGGGGGCTGCCTCATTGGTGACGTGATCATCTCCGTGGAGAAAGCGGCTCAGCAGGCACGTGGGCGTCGCCGGACCCTCGACGACGAACTGGAAGTGTTGCTCATCCACGGTATTCTGCACAACCTTGGCTTCGACCATGAACGCTCTCCCGAACACGAACGGGAGATGCGAGCCATGGAGAGGAGGCTGCGGCGAACTTTGAACTCGGCACAGCCCAACCGAAGCGATCTAACCCACGGGGACTTGCTTACGAAACTAACAGTTTAGGGGTCCAGAAGATGGGCACCTAAACACGGGGCAGGTTTATCGTCAGCAGAATATCCGCTATATTCACAATGGTCGTTGAGACGAGTTCGAGTCCATACTCCATCCCGTATTCTTGAAGACTTCCATCGAATCGTCGCCAAGGATCCGCCACGCCATTTACGATAGTCACACTGCCACAGGAGCCCAAGATGTCCGACGAAGCACGTGAAAGACTGGTACAATTCGAAGATAAGCTTCGCCTGCTGCGGAGGCGCCTTTGACGTCGAAGACAAGAAGAAACGCATCGACGAGCTAGTCGCGATCACCGCTAAACCCGACTTCTGGAATGACGCCGACAAGGCTCAGGGGATCCTCAAGGAGCAGTCACTGCTCCGGGAAAGTGTCGGCGACTATGACAAATGCAACTCCAGCCTTGAAGAAGCTCGCTTTTTTCTAGAATTGGCCGAAGAAGAGAACGATGTTGAGGCACTGGAGGAAACGGAAGCCCGGCTCAGGGAAGTTTCGGACAAGCTAGCAGACATGGAGCTGCGGCAGCTTTTGGGTGGCACGGACGATAGCCGGGACGCTATTGTCACGCTTCATCCCGGCGCTGGTGGCACCGAGTCCCAGGACTGGGCTGAGATGCTACTACGCATGTACCTGCGCTGGGGTGACCGGCGGGGGTACAAAACGGAAATTTTAGAGTACCAGCCGGGGGAGGAAGCCGGCCTGAAGCGGGTCACCTTTACTACATCAGGTGACTACGCCTACGGGTACCTCAAATGTGAAGCTGGCATCCACCGCCTAGTGCGCATTTCACCTTTTGACGCAAATTCCAGACGGCATACCTCCTTCGCCTCAGTCTTCGTTTACCCTGAGATAGACGACGCCATTGACGTAGCAGTCAACGAGTCTGACTTACGCATCGATACCTACCGCGCCAGCGGCGCTGGAGGCCAACACGTCAACAAGACTGATTCGGCGGTCCGCATCACCCACCTCCCCACCAACATCGTGGTGGCTTGCCAAAACGAACGTTCACAACACAAAAACAAAGCCATAGCAATGCGCATCTTGCGATCCCGACTCTACGAACTCGAAATGGAGAAGCAACGGGAGTTGATGGACAGCTATCAGAAAAACAAAAAGGACATCGCCTGGGGTAGTCAGATCCGCTCCTATGTTCTACACCCCTACCGCATGGTCAAAGACCACCGCACAAGTCTGGAGATCGGCAATGCGGACGCCGTCCTGGACGGTGATATCGACCGTTTCATCCAAAGCTATCTAATGGAGGGGGAGCGGGAGTGAGTGGGTGAGCGTGATCGACCGATACGGCCGCCACGGTCACCCACAAGAGAAACCTTAGCGTAACGGCGAAAACGGCGCCGGAACAACAATCTGATTCTGTTGGTGGAGTAACAACTCGCGGGTGGCCGGGGGCCAGTTGGGAAGCTTCATCGACTCAGCTCGTATCGCGCTCCGTTCCGCCATGTCCTTGTAGGGCCAGATATGGACCCACTGGTTCAATGAACCGTAGGTGGTAAACCACCCAGCGGCTAGAGGCGACAGCTTGACACGGTCTTCAATACAGTCGGACCAGCGCTCGATCAGCGTCGGGATGGCCCCTGGATGAACTGTATACGTACGAATCTCATAGATACTACCCATTTGACGCGGTTCCAGTGGCGGTGAAAATGGTGCTGCCTGGAAAACCTTGCTCTCCTGAGTGACCATGAAGTCACGGACCTTGGGTGGCCAATGACCAGTGGCCCGAGCCTCGGCCCCAATGCGGTCCTTCTCTTCGAAGTTATCATACGGCCAGATGTGAATGACCTGGTTCAAGGCCCCTACCTCCGAATGAAAGAATGCACCCAGCGGAGAGATCTTGGCGCGGTGCTGCAACCCTTCCTCGAAGGCTTTCTCGAAGTCCGGCGTCGATCCGGGCTTGAGCGTATATGTTCTCATTTCGATGATCATGTTTTTTCCTCCTGGGATCTATCAGTGAGTCTGTTCCCTTTCTTTCCGGTTTGGCCTTCAAATGCAACACCCAATCCAATATGGCATACTGGGCAGCGCCTCGCTGATCCGACCTATGCCGTGAGGTGCTTGCCGGTCCCCGCTCTGTTCGCCTCAAGATACTCCCTCAGCGCCCGAGCGGTGTAGGATCGCTTCCCACCCTGTGCCACCTTGGAGGGCGGGCCGGACGCAACCACGCGACCGCCCTTATCGCCCCCCTCGGGCCCTAGATCCACGAGAAAGTCCGCGTCCTTGATGATATCGAGGTTGTGTTCGATGGTGATCACAGTGTTGCCGGCGTCTACGAGGCGATGGAGGATGTCGATGAGCTTCTCTACGTCGGCGAAGTGGAGGCCGGTGGTCGGCTCGTCAAGGATGTAAAGCGTTTTGCCACGGGACTCCTTTCCCAGCTCGTAGGCAAGCTTAATTCGCTGTGCCTCGCCTCCCGAGAGGGTATTGCTGGCCTGGCCCAAGGTAATGTAGCCCATACCTATGTCGTTAAGAAGTTTAAGCGGCCGATAGGCCTTCGGGAACGGACGGAAAAACTCAACCGCCTCTTCTACCGTCATTTGCAGCACTTCAGCGATGTTCCTACCGTTGAAACTCACTGAAAGAGTCTCCTCATTGAAGCGTTGCCCCCCGCAGCCATCACACTTAACAAACACATCCGGCAAGAAGCTCATCTCTTTCCGGATTCTGCCCTGACCGGCACACTCGTCACAGCGACCACCGCTAACGTTAAAGGAGAACCGGCCCGGGGTATATCCTCGCATTCGCGCTTCCGGGTGAAGCGCGTAAATGCGCCGGATCTCATCCAGGAAACCGACATAAGACGCAGGAACCGAGCGGGGAGTCTTACCTATCGGGGTCTGGTCCACCTCTATCGCCCGCTCGATGGACTCCCAACCACCAAGGTCCTGGTGCCGGCCCGGGCGGCCGACTTTCTGGCCCAGTCTCGCCTTAAGACCCTTGAACAATATCTCTTTAATCAAGGTGCTCTTCCCCGAGCCAGACACTCCGGTCACACACGTCCACCTACCGAGGGGTATCCGTACCTTGAGGTTCTTGAGGTTATTCTCACTGGCGCCAGTCACTACCAACCATTCGCCGCCCCTTAAAGGCCGAACGGGTCGGACCCGACGCCGAGAGGTGCCCAAATAGGCACCGGTGACCGAGGCGGGATTGGCGCGAACTTCGTCTGGTGTGCCCATAGCAACAACCCGACCACCGCGTACCCCGGCGCCAGGCCCAAGATCCACCAGGACGTCCGCTGCCCGGATGGTGGTTTCATCGTGTTCCACCACCAACACCGTATTACCCGCCTCCACCAAACACCGCAGAGTAGACAGAAGGCGATGGTTGTCACGTGTATGTAGGCCAATAGTGGGCTCATCCAGAATGTAACAAACACCACGTAGGTTCGAGCCCAGTTGTGCTGCTAGACGCACTCGTTGGGCCTCACCCCCGGACAGGGTGTTTGCCCGTCGGTCTAACGTCAAATAGCCCAGACCCACCTCATCCAGAAAACGTAGTTTGTGGTAGATCTCCTTCTGTGTCCTTTCTAACACCAGCCTTTCCTTGTCTGGACCACTCCTACCGATCCGGTCCTCCAACGTCTTGAACCGAACAAGTGCCTCTTTCACGGAAAGGGCCGTAACCTGCCAGATGGCTTTACCGGCAACACGGACGTTGCGCGCGCGAGCATTGAGTCGAGCCCCCTGGCAGGACCGACAAGTACGGTCCATTACAAATGAGTCTAGGTACCCGGCCAGGGGGCCGTCGCTCTTCACTTGGAGTCCGGCAAGGGTCGACAAAAGACCGGGGACGTGCGGCCGCATGCGACCGTTCAGCAGAATCTCTCGCTGCTTTGCCGACAGGGTGTTGATGGCAACGTGCCCCGGGATACCGACCTTCTGTTCTAACTGACCCTGACACTGGTTCAGGCGCCGCCTGAGACCAGCGCGCCCCTCGGGCGCATCTGCACACAGCCGATCTACAACCTCCACCAAGCTTAACTCCGGGTTCGAGATGACCAAATCGGCATCAAACTCCGCCGAGGATCCCGCACCATGACAGTCCGGGCAAGCTCCTTGTCGGCTATTGAAGGAAAACAAACGAGGATCCAAGGGTTCGAAGCCAACGCCACAGCCACGACAGAAGAGGCGTTCATTATAGATTTCCTCGACTCCTTCGGCGAGCACATGTATGACCCCGTTGCCAAGGCGTAGTCCCTGCCCTAGCAAAGTTTCCATGCTCAAACGTCCGGCCTTGGCAGTGCCCACCACGATGTCAATATCGTGCTCGTGAAAACGCCCCAGCCCCTGCTGGAGAAGTGACACAGCAAGTGTCTTCATGGTGCCGTCGATGCGGGCTCGGCCATAGCCGAGTTGGCGGGCTGCCATCATGATGTCCTTGTGGTAACCCTTGCGGCCGCGCACCACCGGACTGAGCACAGTAATGTCTTTTCCGCGGTACTTACGTCCCACTCGGTCTAGGATCCGGCTACGTGTGAGCGAGGCAATGGCTCCGCCGCACTGAGGACAGTGCTGCCTGCCTACCTTTGAATAGAGCAAGCGCAGGTAGTGGTACAATTCTGTCACGGTGGCAACAGTGGAATTCCTCCCGCCTTGGCTCAGACGCTGCTCGATGGCAACGGTGGGAGGTATACCTGCCAGCAGATCCACATCGGGGCGCGCCATAATCTTCATGAACTGGCGCGCATACGCGGAGAGACTGTCAATATAGCGGCGCTGACCATCAGCATATATGATATCGAACGCCAGGGACGACTTGCCGGAGCCGCTAAGACCAGTCACAACCACTAGCCGGTCTCGCGGGATGTCCACGTTGATGCCCTTGAGATTGTGTTCTCGGGCGCCGACGACCTGGATTGCCCCCGACCCATTGGACGGTGCGCTCGAAGTCCGGCGCGGACGCGCTTTAGGCAGAGTGGGGTTAAACCGAGACGGCGAAGTGTTGAGATGTTTCTTCAGGTAGCGTCCAGTGTGCGATCGCTCCACTTCTGCTACTTCAACAGGCGTGCCCGTGGCGACCACATCACCGCCGCCGTCACCCCCCTCAGGCCCCAAGTCGATGATGTGATCAGCGCACTTAATGACCTCGGGGTTGTGTTCAATGACCATTACCG
Organism: uncultured Syntrophobacterales bacterium; assembly: GCA_964438895.1. GTDB lineage: Bacteria > Desulfobacterota > Binatia > UBA9968 > JAJDTQ01 > JAJDTQ01. The sequence goes on from CAYTMJ010000019.1 coordinate 89,911, forward strand.
AGTGGCCTTGGTCAATCAACTCCTGCAAAGCCGAAAGAAGCTGCCGGATGTCGTGGAAGTGAAGGCCGGTGGTGGGCTCGTCAAAGATGAAGAGTGTCCCCGTCTTAGTAGCGCGAGCAATGTGGGACGCCAGTTTGAGCCGCTGAGACTCGCCCCCAGAAAGGGTAGTGACAGGCTGACCCAAACGGAGATATTCCAAGCCAACCCGCGCCAATGGCCGCAAACCCCGGACAATTTCCGGCTGGTCCCCAAAAAACTTCATGGCTTCAGTAATGGTGAGGTCGAGCACATCGTGGATGTTTCTGTTACGGTAAGTGACCTCCAGGACCTCCTGGCGGTAACGGGAGCCACCACATTCCGAACAGGTGGCGTAGACATCCGAAAGGAATTGCATCTCGATCTTTTCGAAACCCTCGCCACGACACGACTCGCATCGCCCACCTTCTACGTTGAACGAGAAAGTTGAGGCCGTGAAACCCCGGAACCGAGCCAAGTCCACACCTGCGAACAGGCGACGAATGGGGTCAAAGGCCTTCATATAGGTTACGGGGTTGGACCGAGGCGTACTCCCCAGTGGGGACTGATCCACAAGAATTACCTCGGGGACTCGGTCGACACCACGAATCTCGTCGCAGTCCGTCAGGGTCGCCAGAGGGGAAGCCTTGAGGCGCCGAATGTTTCGGGCAATAACCTCATCCACCAGACTCGACTTGCCGGAGCCGGACACACCGGTGACACATACGAGCCTCCCTAGGGGAATGTTCACGTCGATTTGTTTGAGGTTGTTGGCGCGGGCACCGAAGATCTCTATGTTCCGTCCCAGAATTGGGGGGCGGTAGCGGCTTGGCAATGGGATAACTTTACGCTGGGTCAGATAGTCAGCGGTTAGTGAGCTTTCGCTCGTTAGCAGCTCACCATAGGAACCGGCAAACACTACCTTACCACCGTGCTCACCGGCTCGCGGCCCAAGGTCGATGATGTGATCGCTCTCCTTGATGATCTCCGGATCGTGCTCCACCACAACTACCGTATTATTGTTGGAACGGAGGCGGTGCAGAATCTCCACCAGGCGGTGGCTATCTCGTGGATGCAGGCCTATAGAGGGTTCGTCCAACACATACAATGTGTTTACCAGGGAAGACCCAATCGCAGTGGTCAAATCCACCCGCGCGAGCTCACCGCCGGACAGTGTCCGGGATTGTCGATCAAGGGTTAGGTATTCCAGACCCACACCCATCAGATAGTCCAAGCGACGGCGGATCTCGTGCAGTACTAACTTCGCCACCTGGTCGCGTCCTGGGTCCAGAACCAGCGCCTGAAAATACCCGTGCGCGTCGGCTACGCTCATACGGTTGATGTCCGCAATGTTTCGTCCTGAAATGAGGAAATTAAGGCCCTCGGGCTTGAGTCGGGTCCCTTGGCAATCCACGCAGACCACGTAACGTCGGTACCGAGCCAGGAGTACTCGGACGTGCATCTTGTAACTTTTCCGCTCCAACCACCGGAACCAACCACGAATCCCGTAATACTTCCCTTCGCGCCAGCTTCCTTCGCCGTCGATAACAAGCCGTCGTTCTTCTTCGTCTAGCTCGGCGAAAGGGCGCTCTAGCGAGATACCCTTGCGCTGGCAGAATTTCTTGAGTTCCCGCAGTTCCCAGCGCGCGGCACGCGTCGTCCAAGGCTTGATCGCCCCCTCAGTAATCGACTTGGAAGGGTCCGGGATTACGAGATCAAGATCCAGATCAATCGAGCGACCAAATCCATGGCAGCTCTCACAGGCCCCCAATGGGCTGTTGAACGAAAAGAGATTGGGCTGAGGCTCCGCGTAGGACAAGTCACAGGAGGAACAGTGAAGGCGGTTACTGAAGCCTTCTCGGCCCCAGCCGTTCCCCATGTCGTGGAGGTCGAGCTTCCCCTTGCCGAACTGAAATGCTTGCTCTAGCGATTCCGTCACTCGCTTCCGCGTCGACCGTCGATAAACAAAACGGTCAGCTACGATATCTACAATCTCCCCAGGCGGGGCGTCGAGTGGTTCCAGCTCCATTAAGGCATGATTACTCAGGACACGATGAAACCCCGCCTGGAGCAGCCCCGCTTTGACCTCTTCCCAGGACAGCAACGGGGGCTTTGACACTGGGAACGTCAAAACCCATCGTACCCCCTCACCCCGGGCTTCAAGCTCCCGCGAAACGGAGGGGGCACTATCCTTGGAGATGACCTTGCCGCAACCCGAACAGTGGAGAACGCCGATCTTGGCGAACAGCAGCTTCAAATGGTCGTACAGCTCGGTCATGGTACCGACCGTCGACCGCGAGGTTTTTACAGGGCGGGTCTGGTCAATCGCAATGGTAGGGGGAATGTTCTCGATGGCCTGGACATCCGGTTTCTCCATCCGATCGAGAAACTGACGAACGTAGGCGGCGAAACTCTCGACGTACCGACGCTGACCCTCCGCGTACAGAATGTCGAACGCAACGGTAGACTTGCCTGACCCGCTAACACCGGTCACGACCGTTAAGGCGTTGAGGGGGATCTGGAGGTCGAGGTTCTTGAGATTGTTCTGCTTGGCGCCCCGGACGTGTATCCAACCCTGATCCATCATGGCTAAGAGGTCGGGATGAGGGATGCCTCGTGCTTACCCCGTCTTAGCTGATCCCGAGCTTCTCCCGAGCTTCCTCACTAATTCGGCTAGGCTCCCAGGGCGGATCCCAAACTAGATCCACGTTAGCTTCTTTCACGCCGGGTATCTCCTTAATCAGCGACTGGGCGTTCGACGCGATCATCCCACCCATGCCACACCCCGGTGTGGTCAAGGTCATCTTAACCGCCACAATGTCCTCCTCAACCTCAACGTCGTACACCAGACCGAGATCAACGATGTTGACCGGGATCTCCGGGTCGTAACAATCCTGCAGGGCTTCATAGACCTGTTCCTTGGTTACCATTGTCCCTCCTGGTTAATTCTTTTCGCACTCGCTGCACGGGCACAACGAACGAAGGTAATCGAAAGTATAGATCCCGGTGCTGTGCCCATCACTCCAACGAAAGGTGACAGCATAGTTACCCACCGCCTCGATGGTCTCAAGACGAACGTCTGGCACGTCCACGAAGCGTTTCTCAATGTTGGGCTCGTGACCCTGACAGAGAGCACACGGACAGTAGCCCCTAAGATACTCCCTGGGATACTCCCCGAGGTGCGCATCGTCCCATGTAATTCGAACGATTCCTTGCGCCTTGACGTGATTAATCTCTACGGGAACAGCCACAATATTCCTACCTATTGGTTAAGACCAATCCGAGTGTCCGTTCAACTTGTCACGATACTGAGCTCCGGTCCCGTATCCACCGCTTCGGATGCAATGGAAAGCTGGCCAGCCAATCGCGAGGCCACTTCCAGGAATGCCTGCCCGGTCGCGGAGTCGGGTTCTTGTACCAGGATCGGGGTGCCCTTATCGCCCCACTCTCGAATCGCAGAAACCATAGGTATTTCACCGAGAAAAGGAACCCCGAACCGGGCAGCAGCCCTCTGGGCACCGCCCCGAGAGAAGATTTCGTGCTGCTTATCACATTCGTCGCACACGAAGTAGCTCATATTCTCCACCATACCGACGATGGGAATCTGGACCTTGTCGAACATCGACTTAGCCCGCACTACATCCGCCAAAGCTACGTCCTGGGGCGTCGCCACCAGCACCGCGCCGCTACACTTGAGCTGTTGCGAAAAGGTAATCTGCACGTCCCCGGTCCCTGGCGGCATGTCTACCACTAAGTAGTCTAGTTCACCCCACTGGACATCGGCCATGAGTTGCTGCAACGCCTTGCCAAGCATGGGGCCGCGCCAAATCACAGCCTGCTCCTGTTCCAGAAAGAACCCGATGGACATGACCGGAACCCCGTGAGCCACTGGCGGCGCCAGCTTATAACCGTCACCCACTGGCACCTTGTCTGGCTCTCCAGTAACGCCCATAAGAATGGGCACCGACGGTCCATAGATGTCCGCATCCAGAAGCCCCACTGATGCGCCGTGCATCTTGAACGCCACAGCAAGGTTAGCCGCCAACGTTGATTTACCCACACCGCCCTTACCCGCTGCTACCAAAACGATGTTCTTGACGCTCGGCAACAAGTCTGTAGTGCCAGCACCAGACTTACTGCCACGCACCTGGGCACCGAACTCAAGGGTCAACTCCGTGACCCCTAGGGGTGTCAAGGCTTGCTCCACGTCCGCTTTGATCTGGTCCTTGAGAGGGCACGCCGGCGTCGTCAACTCCACCATCAAGGAGACCTTACCGTCCGTCACCGTCAGATCCTTCACCATTCCCAGAGTAACAATGTCTTTATGAAGCTCGGGGTCTTGTACTGTCTTCAGGGCCGCGAGAACAGCTTCTTCAGTGGGACTGGGCATATCGCTCCTCTTCTCTCCGTTAACTTTGCGCTGCCAGAACCGCATGCCAAATTGTGCCATGAAGATCGTCCTTCCCTTGCCGTGGTATGCGGGTCAGGGTTGCTCCGAAGGGCTTAGTCGACCCGATATGGGCCAACTGGAACAACACCTGGAATATAGACGTGCCAAACACCTATTTCAATGCGTAACCGGGGGTTAGAGGCCAGACACGCCCATCGGCCCAGCAAAAGTTCATGGCGATGTGCCAAGCGATAACGTTTCAAGGCGCCTGATGTTCTGGCCGCAACAGATCCAAAACGGTCTTTACAGGGGTGAAGGTCTCGGGCGGTAGCTCCACGAACACCGTATTCCATTGCGCCATTCCACCGTTCCAGAGGCCGGGGTGTTCCAACGCCTTGAACCTGCCTTCGCCGTTAGACTTGATGGAGACAATGGCACCCCGCGTATCGCCGAAGCCCGTGAGATCAAAACACACCCCGGAGCGGTCACGGACACCACAGGCCATGTCCACGGGATTGAAATGGGTCGAAACTGCAAAGGTCTCCCTCTGGTTCGGTTCCTCCAGATCCACTTGTGAGGACTCGACAATCTGGAGGGAACATGCGCCGTCAGCACCCCTAACCCAGAAAGGACCACCGCCGGACTCCCCAGCGACCGGCACCATGCCACATACCCGCAGCGGCCGGTCAAGGGCTTCCCGCAGAAATCGGATCCGCGCGGGCCTATGGGTCACGTCTTCCGACAGAGCAACGGACAGAACGGTGCGAACAAAGTGACATGCCTCGTCGAGGAATGACGTTGTCGCGCCAGGATGGAGCCTATCGAGATATTCGAACACACGGGCCTGGAGCTCCACGAGGTATCCACCCAGCGCCTTCCTGCAACGGATGGCGGCCCTGGAATCAAGGGCAATATTATCAATGTTCTGGATGAACACAATATCGGCCTTGAGTTCGTTCAAGTTCGCTAGCAAGCTACCGTGCCCGCCCGCTCGCAACAACAGCCTGCCATCCGATGCCCGAAATGGCTGATTGTCGAGCGTCGCTGTCAGAGTGTCGCTATCCGCTCGTTGCTCGGACAACGTGACATCAAGATGGGCGCCATAACCTTCGTAAAGCGAACGCATCTGCCCAACGTGCCTCTCTATTACCGCGCGATGGTCAGGGGAGACGGTGAAGTGAACCCGCGTCGTGCCGAAACCGTCCTGAACATAGGCCTGGGCCTCCACTAGGTGCTCAGCCAGCGGCGTGCGGAGCTCGTCACCACGGTGATGAAACGGGATGAGTCCCTTGGGACAATCTGAGTAACCCAGTCCTTCCACGTCTAAAAGGCACTCCAAAACCTCACGAAACCGCCCCGTTCCACGGAGCAGTGTTAGGTCCTTACCCTGCCGCTGAAGTGCCGTTTCCAACTCCGGATAGAACGCAAAGCACTCGAGTCTAGCCATGAATTCCCGTACCACCGAAAATTCTGGAAAGTCCCGAAGGTCTTCCACCGCCACCGCTGTATCGTTGGCTGCATTCTTAACTTTCAATAACGCCTGGAACATCCGGGTAGCCAACCCCGACGCAGGAACGAACTTCCGGAATCGCCCAGCCTTCGCCGCCTCCTCGCCAAGGCTACAAAGTCGCCCCAACTCGCCATTCTCGAGAACGGTGATCCCGTCACCCCTAGTGCAAGGGCGGTCCAGGAGTACGTGTGGAGTCCCTGCTGCAAGCGCCATCAGATAACCTGCAGCCCTTTCAGGAGAAATCCCACGTCCCCGGAGCTGTCTCAGGTCACACTCATTGAATAGATGGAAAGCAGACATTGAGAGTTAGGAAACAGTCGACCGTTCACCGGACAGGGGGGCCATCTAGATAACTTCGAAACCCTCTTCTCACGGCCTTCTTCATCACTTCGTTCTCGGGGTCGTTCATATAACCGCGGCAACGTTCGGAGCCGCAAACGCACTCGTGCAAATCCTCAGCCTGGAGCCGGTAGTCGAAGGTAATTTCCTCGCCTTTCGCAATGCCCCGCTCAGCTATGAGCCAGATTCGGTTTCGAATGATGTCCACATAAGTATTGCCATCGCAGGAGTGGTTGGCGAACCGCGCATCGTTGCCGTTAACGGAGCCGTCGATATCATATTTGTCGCTAAGGGTGAAAATATAAGTGAGCTCCTCGCTATCTCTGGACCGGGTGGTACCTTCACCAGAAGGTATCCGTTCCCCCTTATAGTCAATTATCCGGCACCCCGGCTCAACCCTTTCGCCAGCGAAAAGACCAAAACCATGTATCGTAGACTCATCCACGAACACGTTTGGGAAATCGTTCTTCGATCGCCTTGCCACCGTTAACCTTCGTCCCGATAATAGCGTTGAGGTACCTCTGGTGTATACCATTGGCCCACACTAATGTTGACGGGTGCCTATGCGGTTCGGCTGCAGCCCACCTTGCTGCTATTCTGCCAATCATATACGAATAGCTCTAAACGAACCGCGGTGAACTTGGAACGCGAGGTCAGAACCCCGGACAGGGAAGGAGCGAGATGGCCAAAACAACGCTGTTGAACGTGACCGTGGCAGACGCCTACCTGGCACTGTTAGCGGACCGTGGTGTGGACTATTTCTTTGCCAATGCAGGCACTGATTTCGCACCCATCGTAGAAGCCATGGCCAAGGCCCAAAATCTGGAGACCCGGATTCCTACCCCTGTTACGTGCCCGCACGAAAACACCGCCATGCACATGGCGATCGGGTACTATCTGGTGACGGGGAAACCCCAGGCGGTGATGGTACACGTCAACGTGGGCACAGCCAACGGTATGAACGGGCTCCTCAATGCCGCGCGGGGCAACATCCCCATGCTGTTCACTGCCGGCCGCACACCTACAAACGAGGAGGGCGTCGCTGGGCACCGGAGCCTGGACATTCATTGGACTCAGGAGATGTTCGACCAAGCCTCGATGGTGCGTGAGGCGGCTAAATGGGACTACGAGCTCCGAAATGGCAAACAGACGGAGACCATTGTGGACCGCGCCTTGTCGGTAGCCAAAAGCGAGCCCACGGGCCCAGTTTACCTGAGCCTACCCCGGGAAGTCCTAGCTGAGCAGATGAATGAGTTCACCTTCGAGTCACCGGGCCGACAACATGCCCCGGCGCCACCATATCCCAACGTGGCGGCCACAGACGAGGTAGCTGCTCTCCTAGCTAACGCCGAGAGTCCGTTGATCATCACCAACTGGGCGGGCCGGAATCCACGTGTATGGACGCCCCTAGGCGAGTTGGCAGAGCGCTACGCAATCCCTGTGGTACAGTACCGAAACCGTTACATGTCGCTGCCCACAAACCATCCCATGAACCTTGGATACGACCTCCAGCCTTTGCTAGGCCAGGCAGACACCATCTTGGTCGTCGACGTAGCGGTACCGTGGCTCCCAGCTACAGACAAAGTGCGCGACGACGCCAAGGTCATCCACATGGGAGCAGACCCGCTGCACAGCTATGTGCCGTTGCGTGGCCACCCCTGCGACATCGCTTTGGCGTGCGGGACCGACGTAGGACTCACTGCTCTGGCGGAAGCGCTCTCCACACACGAGAGCCGGATCCAAGGGACCGTCGACAAGCGCCGGAAGACCTTGGCAGAGTTGTGGCGGAAACAACGTGACGGTTGGACCGCTAGACTCGACAAGGTAAAAAACGACAAGCCGCTACATCCAGTGTGGGTCACCCACTGCATCAACCAACTCAAGGACGAAGACACTATCATCGTGAAGGAATCGCAGCTTGCATCGTCACACATAGACATCACCCAGCCTGGCACGCTGCTTAACGCAGGCGCCGCGTCCGGCCTAGGGCATGGCCTCGGGGTGGCGTTAGGGGCCAAACTCGCGGCCCCGGACCGGCTAGTCATCGGCACCCATGGTGACGGGTCGTACATGTTTGGCAACCCCATCGCCAGCCACTACGTTGGGGCAGAACAAAAACTCCCCATCCTCACCGTCATCTTCAACAACCAAAGGTGGCAGGCCGTTCGGCGGGCTACTGTTGGCCTCAACCCAGAGGGGCATGCGGCCCAGAGCGAACATCAGCCCATCACCATGCTGGACAGTATAGACAAGTACGAGAAGGCGGTGGAGGTAGCCGATGGTTACGGCCAGCGAGTGGAGGATCCGGCCGATCTCATACCAGCCCTCGAGCGAGGTCTCAAGGCGGTGCAGGTGGAGCAGCGACAAGCGGTGATTAACGTCATCTGCTCCGCGTAATCAGCTACACCCCAGTTCCACGGACTGTTCGCTCTTCCGTGAACAATTCACGAGTACCCTTTCCCGTCTCAGAGGTAACCCTTCTCTCTGTAATAGCGTTCGGCCCCAGGGTGTAGGGGGAGGGCCAGCGGGCCGTCCGGTGTGTTTGTGCAAAACTGCCTCATGGACGGTACGCCAGGTGTATCGTATTCGATTTGTTCTCGCATCTGCTCGACGACACCAACCACCTGATAAGCCAATTCGTCCGGAAGATTCGCATGAGTCACAATAGGCCAACCGCTGAAGTCCACCGCGGTAACTGGCTCGGGCAGCTTGTTGTCGAAGAGGGGGCCGTCCAGAGGCGCGCGACTGAAACCATATCGATCAAGGCGCACCATAGCCTTTGCCGAGAAGTGCAAGAACGCCATCTCCTGTTCCACCGCGGCTCCGGCCCAAGATGGCAATCCCTCGTCAATGACCGCATCGACATCACCGGAGGCGATTCCTTCCAGGCGCCGCGGGTTGCTCGGCCGAACTACAGGATCCACTACACCGCCCCACTCCTCAAATGTTTTTAGACTCATTCCGTGAGCACGAAGCGCCGCGTTAATAGCGAAGTTGACGCAATCGTTATTGGCCACTGAGACCCTGAGGGCGGGACGCTGCCGCTTGAGCTCGTCCATAGAACGGATTCCAAACTTCCGCGCCACCGCCACTACTAGACGGTCGTTAGATGGAAACACTGCTAGCGCCCGCAGTGGCAACGGCTTCCGAAAGGCGCCTTGCCCGTGAAAAGCCATGGAGGCAATGCACGAGGGATTAAGCCAAGCGATGTCGATCTTTCCTCGCCCCACCAGGCGGGCACCCTGGATACCGCTGCACCAGGCTGGGCTAATAGCGATGTTGAAGGCAAAGGGAGGACCAGGGGAACCCGCAGCACCTGGTAAATCCACGAAGAGCCGGATGGCGCTCGTCATCATCGTGGGTACCGTGTCATAAAGGCCTGCCAGGAGCTTGGTCCCGATCTGAGCCCTCAGAAGGCTCGAACTCATGGGCTTCACACTGCGGTCGTCGTACGTCATATCGCGGTTCTCCTTAGTGAGGGACGGGTCGGAGTCAAACAGCCGACGGTCCTGACCTCAAATCCATATCACCAACACAGGTTAGCCTATCTCACGTTGGTGTTGTATAGTCTGCCGTCTCGCAGAAAAGATTCAAGTTCCACTGGTCCCGCTGACAAATGCCAACACTCTTTGCTCTGGGAGCCGCATTCTTTTTTGGCTTCGCCCACATCCTGGTGCGGTACGGGCTCCGCACCGGCACACCTACCACCGCCATCACCTTCAACCTCGCGACCATGGGACTGGTGTTGTTCACGGTTATGGGACCTTGGGCGGACTGGGATCAGAGATCGGCACCCGCAATGGGATGGTTCATGCTGGGCGGGGCACTAGCACCCCTGACTACTCAATTTCTGTTCTACGCGGCCATTGTTCGAGTTGGTGTGGCTCGTGCCTCACCACTCAGGAACACCTCACCTCTCTTCGCCGGGCTGCTCGCCGTAGCATGGCTAGACGAGCAATGGACCCCAGCGCTCCTCAGCGGTACTGTCCTGATCATCCTCGGAGCGACGGTGCTAGGAATGCGCGACGCAAAGACGCTGACCTCTTTCCGCACGCGGGATCTGCTATTCGCCTTCGGCGCATCGATCCTAGGTGGTATCGCCAGCCCTATTCGCAAATTCGGTTACTCCATGGTGACGTCGGTGCCGCTGGCCATCTGCCTGACCTTGTCGGGGAGCCTCGCTGGACTGTGTCTTTACCTGGCAGGGTGGCGCGGTTACCGGGACGTGAACACCAACCGTGGTACAGTTCTTTGGTTCGGCCTCTCGGGAATAGTCACAAGCTGCGGCATCACCTCCTATATGCTGTCACTTAGCATGGGGGACGTAGTGCTGGTGGATCCACTGATTGCCACTACACCGTTATTCTCAGTGACCTTTACCCACCTTCTACTAAAGGGGCAGGAGCGAGTCACGCCGAAGGCAGTCGTCGGAGCGGTATTGATTTGCGCCGGCGGGGTTGTGCTGACAGCCTTCTGAAAGCGCGAACTTTACAGTCTCCACACGGATGTCGGGCACCCATTGTCCGGACCGACCGAGCGGACGCACGATAGAAATCGCGCCAACTTCTTCGGTTGACAACTGACAGATCGGACGCTAACCCGCATACTCCATGGACCCGAGCACCGAAATCGTAACTATAGTAGACGAGGATAACAACGTCGTTGGCTCCGCGGCTCGCCGGGACATGCGGGCACAAAAGCTATGCCATCGCAGCACTTATATCCTAGTCTTCAACTCCGGGGGCGACGTTTACGTTCAAAAACGCACCCAGACAAAGGATGTGTTTCCGGGGTACTACGATACCGCGGCTGGCGGTGTCGTGCTGGCTGGCGAAAGCTACCTCGAAGGAGCTCAACGTGAACTCGAGGAGGAGATGGGAATTCGCGGAATACCGCTTCAGAGCCTATTCGAATTTTACCATGTGGATGCCAACAGTCAGGTTTGGGGGGCAGCCTACAGGTGCGTCTACGACGGCACGGTGACCCTACAGGAGGAAGAGGTCGAAAGCGGGGCCTTCATGCCCATCGGAAAGATCTTCGAGGAGGCGGCAGTGCGCCCGTTCACCCCAGACGGCCTGTACGTTCTAAGACGGTATACGAATGAGATCAACAACTAGAAGCTTTTCGGTTGTGAGGAATTCCGAAAATGGCAGAAGGCCTTGATCATCGGCATAGCACAACGCGCTTAAGGACGGGCGTTTGACCCTGTCGGTGCCTGCTTCCACCCGGCTCAACAGGAATGAAGCCCCCGGTCGCTTTGAATCTCTTCATCCAGATTCCCGCGGTCCCAGAAGTGCCGGAGGCCCTGATGCAGTTCGAACATGGCTGGCATCAGCTCGGTTTGCCCCTGGAGCTAGCCAGCCACCAGGAGGATCTTCTCGCATACGAGCGGTAACGATTGTCCAAACCCTTGACGTGGTTCCTCGGGCGTAGCTGATCACCTACCCCAACGACCGCGCTACATCGCGGCGGCTGCTGCGGCAGATTCAACTACACCGTCCTGCAACTGCACTGCCTCATCGATGATTGCTGTGTTTCCGGACTCAAGGAAGTGTGCCTAAACCCGCAGTAACGAAATGGCCGATCGTCGGCGTCATCACTGGACAGAAACGGGGGAACAATGAAACTGGGACTGAGCCCTTTGCAGGGCACCGAGAGCTTCGAAGAAACCATTCGGGAATGCGAGCGAGCAGAATCGGCCGGGTTCGATTCGGTCTGGCTTGGCGAGCACCACAACAATCAGGTCCTCTATCCGGCCCCACTCGTGGGGTTGGCCGCTATCGCTGCTCGCACGAGTCGCGTATCTCTAGGAACCGGGGTCCTTCTACTGCCCCTTTATCACCCCATGTGCGTCGCTGAGGAGGGCGCCATGGTAGACATGATCTCGGGGGGTCGTCTTATCCTAGGTGTAGGTGCCGGATATGCGCCGGAGGAGTTCGCCGCCTTTGGTCTGTCGGTCAAGCAGCGGGGTAGTCGTCTCGACGAAGGAGCTGCCCTGCTGCGACGGTTGTGGACCGAAATCAGCGTCACTCATCATGGACGCTATTACCATGTGGAGGGCGCGACGGTGGGCCCAAAACCGGTGCAGCAGCCGGCGCCGCCCATCTGGTTCGGTGCCTGGACCACCCCAGCTATCCAACGCGCAGCCCGCTTGGGAGATGCCTGGCTGGGGGGTCCTTCAGCGACACTGTCGGAGCTTTTGTCATGTGTGGAGTCGTACCGGAATGCTTGCACGGAAACCGGCAAGGAACCGGGTACAATCGCCGCGTTCCGCTACGTATTCGTTGCCGCTAACACCGAGCAGGCTATGGAGTCCGCCGGGGACTCGTTTATCCAGGCGTACGAAAACATGTACTTCCGCTGGCCACACCCAGTCATTAAGCGGCCTAACGGAAAGCTCACCATTGAATCACTCGCACAGAACCGCATCATCCTGGGCGACCCCGAGACCTGCATACGAGAGATCGCGCACTTCAGACGAAAGCTTGGGCTCGACCACCTCATCTGCCGCTTCTCGGTTCCCGGCATCTCCCGAAAAGCATCCATGGCATCCCTTGACCTTTTCGCCCGGGAGGTTATGCCGGCCCTGCGGGCGGAGTGACCTGAACATTTGCGAGCACCGAATCCAGCTCGCGCCACCAGTTGGCCACCACATCGCTCTGCGCTATTCGCTCCCGAACCCTACGTCGCTCATGGCTCACGGCGGTGTAATCTAGGCCGCCAAGATGTACACCAATAGCTTGCTGGGTCATCCCACCGTGCCGATATAGCAACTCCATCAGTAGGCCGCGCTGATCGCGGCAACGACCCCGTTTCCGCCGAAGTCGTTCAGGAGCTAGATTAAAATACCTCGCGGCATCTGCAGTAATTCTAGCGGGATCTATCCTCGTCACAGCTAACAGGGGCGACTGTGTCGCCGTGCTACCTGACCCCATCCATCGTTTCTTGGCGCTCTCCCAGAATCCGGGGTCGCCCAAGATAACCTGCCCACGCAACTGCTTCCACGGGTCCGACACGCCCCGCTCCAAACCGTCCTGGACGAAACGACCGTATCGTCTTCGAGACTGACCCACCTGAAACAGAACCTCCTCATAGTGTATCCACGATTCGCGACGTCGCGCCGAGACGTATCCACCGAGGCTGCTCCAGGGGTACCGCCAGAGTTGCTGGACTTGCTCCTGGACGACCCCTCGCCGTAGACGTGGCGTCCGCACCGGATTTATGTGCACATACCGACTCAACTCCAGTAACCAAGGATCGGGTTGTATCAGAACAGCCTTGAACCTGCCCTGGTACAGGTGCCCGGTGCGACGGTGCCGTCGGTTAAAAAAGGAAGTGTAGGCCACATTGAAATGCCTCATGAACTGGGAAAGGTTCGCCTTGGGGGTCGCTACAATGAGATGGAAATGGTTGTTCATGAGAACGTAGCAATGCAGTCTCACCTCGTAAATTTCCAGCGACGACTGCAACCGTGTTAGAAAACCCCTACGATCGTCATCGTCCTTGAAGATAATCCTCCGATCATTGCCGCGACAAGTGATATGGTAGCAAGCATGTGAGTATTCAATCCGTAAGGGGCGTGCCATGTTTCACCTCAAAACCCACAGTACAAGTTCTGACCCCCAACGTTATATACGGACCGGACTCGATGTCAAGGCGAACTCGTAAAAGTAAGGAGGCTCATTCCATCTAAACCACACTCGCGACTACCGTCGCCCAAAGACGATGTCACTTCCGGCGATTAACACTGCGAAGTATTCTTCATTGTTTGACAAAAGAGTCACCGTTTCGTTAGCGTCCCTTCATTCAGGGAAGTCCTGGTGCAATAGGAGGCAATTTCAGATGAGCAAGCGGGTGGAGATCCGTCTTAATGTCCCTTATGGGGGAGGTCCCGACAAAAAGTTGTGTAACGACATCTATCTACCGACGAGCCCAGGTCCGTATCCTGCGTTACTATGCTTTCACGGCGGTGCATGGGCTCGCGGGAGCCACCGCCAATACCAGGAGTGGGGGCCGTGGCTAGCGGCCCGCGGGTTTGGTCTAGTGGCGGTAAACTATCGGTTGTCGAAGGATATCTCACCGTCGTGGCCGGGCGTACACGAGGACATACAACGGGCCCTGCATTGGCTGGTGGAGGAAGCGCCCTCGCTACACGTGGACCCAGCACGGCTCGGGCTCCTAGGCGATTCGGCAGGCGGTCACATGGCGGCGCTACTCTCTCTCGAAGATTGGGTCCGACCATACCTGCGCGCCGTTGTGGGGGTGTATGGCATCTACGACCTTCTAGATTGGTGGAAAGTGACCCAAGGACGACGAGACGACCCCGTTGGCAGACTTATGGGTAGGACACCGAGTGAGGCCCCGGGAGACTACCGCCAGTTTTCGCCGCTCCAAGGGGTTGAGGCTGAAGGCGTACCCCCTGGGGTCCCCTACCTCATCATCCACGGAAACCAGGACCCCATCGTCCACCATAATCAGTCCGAGCGTTTTATCGCAGCACTGCAGGCCGCTGGCGCTCCTGTCGAAACCCTGTTCATTCCGGACGCGGGACACTCGTGGTTCACCTATCTGCCCAATGAGCCTGACCGCAGGCGTGTTGATCAAGAGCCAAACGTCACGGTAGCGCCAAAATTACTTAGTTTTCTTAAGCGCAACCTGGCATCGGTCGGTTAGAACCACCGAAACTTCGGTAGGTCGATACCGCTCAGGGATAGGTTCCAAACCAAGCACCCGGTTGTTCATTGATACTGCGCTGTGCGGCGCTGTCGGAGGAATTCTCCGGCCACAATGGGTGGAAATTGCCGGGGACGGCTAGTTGTGCAACAAGAGTCCATACACCGAACGATCACCTGGCTGTTGGGGTTGTAGAAAAAGACCGCGGAATACCGAGACCGCGTAACCTTAGCCCCGGGTAAGGCCACGCGATGTTTCGGCGACCGGTAGACACCATTTGTCCACCGCGACAACAAGTCCGCCACATTAACCGTAACCATTCCGGGAACCACCGGAACGGCGAGCCATCGGCCTCCTACCAAAGCTTCCAAACCTTCCACCGAATCCTGAAAGACTAGGGTCACGGTCCCGTAATCGGAATGGGCCCCGGCGCGCAACTGTCCGGCGCTGGGCTCACGGTCCACAGGTGGATAATGGAAGAAACGCGCAGTACTACCATGGGACGCGTGCTTGTCGACAAAGAAATCCTCGGGCCCGCCCACGGAAAGTGCAATTGCTTGCAGAAGCACCGCGCATGCTCTGGCGCCAGCTTCGTGGAGCTCTAACACCATTTCACCAAAACCAGCCACAGGAATGTTCCAGCGGTCAAGCAGTCCAACACTAGCCTGATTCAAGCTGAAGGATTCCTTGAGATCCCCGGGCTGCTGGATATCAAGGTGCTCCATCGTGACCCCTGCGTATCCTGAAATGACATCCAGGTCCGACCGGCCAATAGCGTCCTTGACCTCCCGAGACAAGGCAAAAAACTCCCTAGACTTTGACGACACCCGCTGGATCAATCCTTTCGGAAACGGCAGGTTAGCGATATTGAGGAACCCGAATTTACTGCAGGCCTCACGGACCTCTGCCGCCACACGGTCGCGGACCGCCGTGTTGCCTTTCAGGAAAGGCCCAAAATCAATTTCAGGAATGCTCGGCACGATCAGTTTCCGATAGCGACTGTTGGTAAACAGTATTATTGTCTAGCAACGATCACGTTCTTCTTTGAAACGACTCACTTATAGATCAACTATCGAAGTCACGTCTCGACCCCGAACCAGTGTCCGGCGCAACATCAGAATTGTTGATTGCTACGGTCACACAGGCGCATCGTCCGTCGCTCGCTTGGCACCTGCTTCGGTTACAAGCCGCTCTAACCTTTCATAGGGCTCTGCTCCAACAATTCCAAGGCCTTCTGACAAGTAAGTGGGGACACCCGACACGCCGAGCGTGTGGCACCGTTGCCAGTCTTCATTTACGGCCTCCTGAAAAGTGCGGTCGGCCAGCACCTGGCGCGCTTGATCCACCGACAGACCTGCTTCTTCCACTAATTGGAGCAGCACTTCGGATTTAGCGATGTTCAACGCATCAACGAAGTAGGCCCGGAACACAGCCTCGTTGAAGGCAGCACCCCGACCCTCGCGCTCGCCCCATTTCGCCAATTCCTGGGCCAGCCGGCTATTGTAGCTGAATTTGCGTTCGATAAACGGCAGGCCCTCTTCAGCGAGCATAGCGTCTACCCGGCTCGGACCGCTTATGTCCCGTGGCTTGCCCTCGGGCGGCGTCTCCGGATGCAACGGGAATTGGGTATAAACAACGTTGAGATCGTAGTTCTGCTGAAGCTTCTCAATACGCCCGGTACTGAGATAACACCACGGTCAGACAAAGTCGGAAAAGACCTCCAGGGTCACGCGACCGGCCATCAGCGTCTCCTTTCCCGCGGTTTCGATTGGTGAGCCATAAACCAACATATGCTATCAGATTTACCCCACAAATTCCCGCATAGCCTGCCGATTTCACGTATAATTGTTCTTATGGAAGCATCCATGCCGGACAAGCAGCTGTCGGACCTGATCGGCGATTTCCTCCAGGGAGTGCGTCACCGAGGCGTCCCTAGCCACGTTCGGGAGCTGGCCAAGGAACATATACTGGACGGTATTGCCACGATACTCAGCGGAGTGCCGGACGAGGCGAGCTTGCGAATTCGCGAGCACATAGCTGGCATTGGCGGCCGGCGCGAGGCTCGTGTTGTCGGGACAGCGCTCAGGGTCCCATGCCAGATGGCAGCCCTGGCCAACGGAGTCCACGGGCACGTGCTGGATTACGACGATGCGCAGCTCACAACGATTCCAGGACGCCCCTTCGGCCAGCAAGTGCACCCTACAACGCCAGTGCTTGCGGCAGCGCTTGCCCTGGCGGAGAAGACCCGCGCAAGCGGCTCGGAATTATTAGCTGCCTATGCTGCCGGCGTCGAAGTGGCCTGCCGTTTTGGCGACGCGGTGGAACCTAACCACTACATAAACGGCTTCCACCCGACTGGCACTCTGGGAGTGTTCGGTGCCACCGTGGCGAGCGCCTACCTTCTCAGACTAGACCGCGAGCAGATCGCGTGGGCATTAGGCATTGCCGGGGGGCTAAGTTCGGGGCTACGCGCCAGCAGGGGCACCATGGCCAAGTCGCTAAATGCCGGGCGGGCTGCAGAAAACGGCGTGATGGCCGCCACCCTTGCGGCAACGGGATTCACCGCTTCCGCCCGTGTCTTCGAAGACCCTATGGGGTTTTTTGCCGCAGCATGCGAAAACCGCTACAAACGCGACCTCCTGCAGTTCGGCAGTCCCTGGTTTCTGAAAGAGCCGGGCATTGCCATCAAGCGTTACCCCTGTGCCGGGGTGATGCATCCTATGCTGGACACGCTGCTAGCGCTACTTGAGCGGCAACCAGTGTGTCCCGAAGCCGTCGATCATTTGCGTATCCACCTGCATCCTGACGCCGCACGACCTCTAGTCTACAACCATCCCGAACGCGGCCTGGAGGGCAAATTCAGCCTACCGTACACAGCCGCGGTAGCTCTAGCCGACCGTAGTGTAACCTTGCGACACTATACCGACAAACAGGTAAGAAACCCCAGAATTCAGGCACTGATGTCTCGCGTAGAGATGGTGTCGGATCCCCACCTGAACCTCCCCGGCGGTGAGGACACCCTAGCCAAAGTAGAGCTGGTTTTAACGAGCGGCGTTCGGTACGATGAAGACGCATCGGGCGGGTCCATCAAACGCCCGGACCGACCGTCACTAGAGGGCAAATTTCGAGAGTGCGCCGAATACGGACGGATCGGGAAGGGGAAGCATCTCCAGGGGGTTATCGACGCATTGTGGTCTCTTGAGAGCGTCAACTCGGTGGCGTCCTGGATGCGGCTGTTGGGCACAGGAGAGCGACAACCAAAGAACGGACGGAAATGAGCGAAATACGTTTCATTGACACCACCGTAAGGGATGGGCATTTAAGCCTGTGGGCGTTGGGCATGCGCATCGGTCACATGCTCGGTGCAGCCCGACAGATGGACCGTTGCGGCTTCGAGTCTATGGAGTTCTTCGGTTTTGCCAGCATCATTAAGCAGGTGCGCGAGCACAAGGAGAATCCCTGGGACTGGGTACGACTGGGTGTCAAACAATTCTCCAGAACTCGACTCCGCTACCACGGTGGTCTCGGTTCCGGGTTCGAGCCCATTCCCTCGTGCGTACTTCGCCTCGTGATGGAGAGGGTCATCGCCCACGGCATCACGCTGACACGTTCGTCTAACCCCTGGAATGATTACGGCGTGCTCGCTAAGGAGATCGAGTTGCTGGGAAAGATGGGGATGGATGTGGTGGCCAACATCATCTACTCAGTCTCACCCAAACACACCAACGAATATTACGTGCAGAAGGCCCGAGAACTGGCATCGCTTCGTCCGTATCGTATCTGCTTTAAAGACGTGAGCGGGCTGCTGACGCCCGAACGCAGCCGGGAGATGCTTCAGCTTGTCATGGCTAACATTGGTGATATCCCATTAGAGTTTCACGCCCACTGCAACAACAGCCTCGCACCTCTCAACTACGTCGAAGCTCTTAAATTGGGGGTCAAGACACTCCACACTGCCATACCGCCCCTTGCCAACGGCTCCTCCCAGCCCTCCATCTTCAATGTCGCCGCGAACGCTGAAGCCCTGGGTCTGACACCGCGGGTAGACCTGGAAGCAGTTAGGCCCGTGGAGAAGCATTTCACCCGAGTAGCCTTACAGGAGAACTTTCCCATCGGGGCACCACGAGAGTACGACTACACCCAGTATCGACACCAGGTACCTGGCGGGATGATCTCCAATTTGCGTTATCAACTAGAGACCGTGGGGATGGGCAATCGGCTGGAGGAGACCCTGGAAGAAGCTGGGCACGTGCGCGAGGAGTACGGCTACCCTATCATGGTGACCCCACTGGCTCAGTTCGTGGGGACCCAAGCAGCGGTCAACGTCATGACGGGAGAGCGTTACAAAGAGGTCACCGATCAGAGCATCCAGTACGCGCTAGGCCACTGGGGCGAAGAGGGGGCCCGCCTAATGGACGAGAATGTCAGGGATAAAATACTAAGTCGGCCGCGCGCCCGAGAGTGGGCGGGCTGGACCCGGCCCGAACCGTCCCTCGACGAAGTGCGACGAAAGTTCGGCGGTCAGGGCATATCCGACGAAGAACTGGTGCTACGGGTTATCGCCGGTACCGATTCAGTCACGACCATGTTAGAGGCTGGAGCACCCAAACCATTCCTCGATGCACACCATCCGATTGCCGAGTTACTTACGCGCATCGCAGAAGTCCGCAAATTTCATCAGGTACATATCCACCGGAGGGATCTGTCATTGCGTCTAGAGCAGAGGGGCAAATGACTAGAACCAAACCCAACCACCAAAAGCTCTGTCTCTTTGATATCTTCTCATGTTGATAACGGAAGTCCGGCTCGTTTAGGTCGAGCGACCAAGACGAACAACGTTATTATTTCCCAGCGATAGTTTACGGTGTTCTAGTGCCGGAAGTCTCCGGCGCACGTCCTCAAGGTAGGCAAGGTCGATGGTCGCCAGCACTAGGCCGGGCTCGGTAGTGGCCTTAGACACGACCCTACCCCAAGGGTCAACGATCATGGAGTGCCCGTAGGCTTCCATGCTGGCAGGGTGAAGACCAACTTGATCCGGAGCAATTATGTATACTTGGTTTTCGATAGCGCGGGCTCGTAACAACGTCTTCCAGTGCGCCCGGCCCGTAGTTACCGTGAACACGGAGGGTACGAAAATCACCCTGGCCCCGGCGGTAGCGAGCTGACGATATAATTCTGGAAAGCGCAGGTCGTAGCACACCGACATACCCATAGGGCACAGGGGCGTATCCGCTACCACAACGGCATCACCAGGCCGGCGATACTCGGATTCACGAATGGCATCCTCGCCCTCGATATCCACATCAAAGAGGTGAATCTTTCGGTACGTGGCGACAACGCCCGTTTCTGGGCCGATGAGAACGCTGGTGTTGTACGCAGAACCCTCGTGGGGCGCCTTCTCCAGAACTGATCCCGCCAGCAGAAACAAACCTAATTCTGCGGCCAGGGCACTCATGCGTTCTGTCGAAGGCCCGGGAATCGATTCGGCGTTGGCCGCAGTTTCCACGCCGTAGCCTCGCCAGTTGAAAACCTCCGGCAGGACCACAAGTCGCGCTCCTGCAGCGTGGGCACGGCGAATCCACCCCTCGGCTACCCGAAGATTTGCTTCCTTGTCCGATGTGGCAAGCATCTGAACGGCTGCCGCGAGAAATTTCATGGGCCTTTACCAACGACGTTGAAACGTACGACTCACGCAAAACGATAACAATACACAGCTGTTTTTCAACCGCATTCAAAATAGCCCTGCTCCACCGGACATGACAATTCGACCGAGAGAATGTTAATATTATGAAATGTCGGGAAAAACCTCAGGTGGAGAGAACCCGCAGGAGAAACTATTCCGCGAACTTCAGGGCTATGCGGCAGAGTGCGGGATTCAAGTTCGGTGTGAGAGATTGACGCGCGACTTCGGTTATCGCGTACGCAGCGGTGCATGCATTGTCAGAGGTAAGAAGTGGGTAATCGTGGACCGAACGCTCTCGGCCCGTGATCGGGTGGATCTTTTAGCTGACGAGATCAAACAGTCCATGGATGGCAGAGTTGAGATGCCACCCAACATACGGGCGCTTCTACGTTAGACCTCAGCTACACTATTTCATGAAAAAGCTTAGCGAGATGGTGGAATAGGTTAGCAACGGCCCCCAGTAGACTCCCAACAATACAGTTAGGACTACCAGGACACCAAGCAGTGGCACTGCGCTAGGGGTGGTCGCCACCGGCCCGTCCTCGGGAGCGGGATCTTCCAAGAACATGGTTCGAACGATACGAACGTAATAGTACAGCGAGATAACAGTGTTGATTAGCGCGACCACGGCCAGCACGTAGAACTCAGCCTCAATAATGGCGGCGAACAACAGCAACTTGCCAATAAACCCCGCCATGGGGGGCAGCCCGGTGAGGGAGAAGAGGAACACGGCCATACAAACCGCCGGAAAGGCCGCACCCCGCTGGGCCAGCCCGCGGTAAGCCGCCATGTCCTCGCGGCCAGTGGCGTTAGCCACTACCATGACCACTAGGAAAGCGCCCAGATTCATGATCAGGTACACCACCACGTAGAAAAGCATGGCGGTCAATCCGTCATTGTTCAGGACTACCAAGCCCATCATGATGTAGCCCGCGTGTGCAATACCAGAATAAGCCAGCAAACGTTTAACGTTGTTCTGGTTGAGGGCCGATAGGTTGCCCCATGTCATAGTGATGATGCTGAGTACCACCAGCAGATCGGTCCACTGGAGTGCGGGAAACGCCTGGAATGCCCAGTGTCCTTCCTGTCCCAGGATGGACACTGCGGGATAGAAGAAACGGATCAGAATGGCCACCCCGGCTGCATTCGAAGCCACCGAGAGAAACCCAGTGAAGGGCGTCGGAGCCCCCTGGTATACATCCGGCGACCACATATGGAACGGCGCGAAGGCCATCTTGTAACCAAAGCCCGCAAGGATAAAGACGAAGGCGATGAACAGCCCAATCTGGTTGCCGCTCGACTGGGACATGGCTGCGTTGATCGTAGCGTAGTCCAAGCTGCCGGTCATACCGAACACCCAGCTCATTCCATAGATCATGGTACCCGAAGCGACCCCGCCGTAAATGAGATACTTTAGCGCCGCCTCCGCCGAACGTCGATTGTGCGGCAACATGCCCGTTAGTACATAGGACGTCAGGCTTACCAACTCGAGACCGAGGTAGGCCATCAGCAAGTTATTTGCCGAGGCCATGAAAAACATTCCGAGCCCGCAGGTCAGTAAGACGATGTAATACTCGCCCAGGTGCACCTGTCGAACCTCACCGGATCCTATGGACATCCAGATGGCGGCCAGCAATGCCGTCAGGGTGACCACTTTGAAAAACAGACTGAAGTTGTCCAACGCCACCATGCGGTGAAAAAGCAACACAGGAGACGTTCCGTATAGCTCCAAGGTAGCGATCACCGCAGCGACGCATCCGGCTAGGCCCACATATGCTAGGAGCCGCTTGTTAGCCACCAAAAGGTCCAGAACCGTCAGCAGGATTATTGTTCCCGCGACAACGATCTCCGGATAAAAAAGCTTGATGCTTGCGAGGTTTCCGAGGTCCATTTTGTGCTACGACAGGTGCGAAATCACCATTTGGTTGATGTTGTTTAGGGAGGCCTGAAGAAGGTCGAGCACGACCCGAGGGTACACGCCGACGACGACCACGATCACCCCCAACGGGAACAGGGTAAAGATCTCTCGGCCGTTAATGTCCGGCAACGACTGGTACTTCTCGTTAGGTGGGCCGAGGTATACTCTCTGTAACATCCACAGCATGTACCCTGCCGTGATTACGATGCCGAGGGCGGCCACAATGGTCAAGGCGTGATAGTTTGGCCATGCCCCCAACAGTACTAACACTTCGGACACGAAGCCCGACAGTCCGGGAAGCCCCATGGAGGCAAAGAATGCCAGTGCTGTGAAGCCGGCATACACAGGCATGGTGCTGGCCAGACCGCCAAAACCGTTAATATCGCGGTGGTGAGCGCGGTCGTAAATCACTCCCACCAACAGGAAGAGCATCGCGGTGATAGTACCGTGGTTGAACATCTGGAGCACCGCGCCGTTGATACCCTGAGTGTTGAAGGCCGCCATCCCCAACATGACATAGCCCATGTGGCTCACGCTGGAGTACGCCACCAGCTTCTTCATGTCTGTCTGCGCCATGGCGCATAGGCCGCCGTACACGATGTTCCAAGTTCCCAAGGCCGCAAGGAAGTAAAAAGCCAGATCAGCCGTAGCAATCGGCAGCATAGGATAGTTGATTCGCAGGATGCCGTAGGTTCCCATCTTGAGGAGAATCCCCGCCAGGATCACGGAGATAGCCGTGGGCGCCTCTACGTGAGCGTCGGGCAACCAGGTGTGGAACGGGAAGGCAGGTATCTTAATGGCGAAACCGATGAATAACGCCATCCATACCACGTGCTGGAAACCCCAGCCCCACATGTTGAACGGCCACATGGCCAACGGCGTAGAGCTGTAAAGGTTGCTCCGATCCATGAGCTTAGTCATGTCGAAGGTGTTGGGCTCAGAGTAGAAATACAACGCTAGGATAGCAACCAGCATCAGAACGCTACCTAGCAGCGTATAGAGGAAGAACTTGATAGCCGCATATTCCTTGCGCGGCCCACCCCAGATACCGATAAGGAAGTACATGGGCAGGAGCATTACTTCCCAGAACACGTAGAAAAGCACGAAATCCAGCGCCACGAACACGCCGGTCATACCGGTGTCCAGGAGAAGGAATAGCGCGAAATAACCCTTGACCCCTTTGTCGATGCCCCAGGAAGCGAAGATGCAAATAAAGGACAGCAGGGCGGTAAGCAGCAACATGGAGACACTGAGACCGTCAACACCTACGAAGTATTCGATATTAAACGCCGGGATCCAGGGGGCCCGCTCGACGAACTGCATGGTGGTGGTGGTGGTGTCGAAATTAGCATACAACCACACCCCCAGAATGAGCGGCGGCACAGTAGCCGCGGCCGAAAACCAGCGAATGAGATCATGGCGTCCACTGGGCAGGACCAGAACAACCAGCATCCCAGCCAAGGGAAAGAAGACCATGTAGCTCAACACATGCTCGGTCATTTTCGCATCTCTCCTATTTACCGTCCCGACTCAATTTGAACACCAGCTCAACTCCAGTAACGCAACTTGACGATCAGCGCGGCGACCACAGCCCCTACTACAACATAGAGGTAGCTGTTGATGTTCCCGGTCTGAACCCTGCGGAAGTTGTTACCCAACGCAAAGGTAACATTGGCAACGGCGTTCACCAACATGTCGACGATGTACTGGTCAAACAGTCCGTTAAGCCGGGAGATAATGATGGTGATCTTCGCCGACCCATTCACAATGGAATCGATAATGTAGCGATCGAACGCCGCTCCAATTCGCGCCAGCAAGAGGGTCCCACCCACAAACACGACCTGGTAGATCTCGTCCACGTAGTATTTGTTGAAGAGTAGCCGGTATGAAAACCCATGCGCGTCCGGCCCCTCGTCCCGCGCCGAGGTCCGCCTATAGTAGAGAAACCACGCCAATATCACACCCGTAGCAGCGGCGGCGATGGACACGCTCATGACACTGAGCTCTTCCACTACGGAGTGGTGTTCGCCATGATGGACATGGATGACCGGATCAAGCCATTGGTCTATCTGGCTACCGCCCATAAATGCCGGTAAACCGATGTAGCCTATAACGATGGAACCAGCAGCGAGAATCCAGAGCGGCCAAGTCATGATTTTCGGCGACTCGTGCAGATGTTCCTGCACATGGTGATCCGCACGACATTCACCGAAGAACACCATGAAGTACTGGCGGAACATGTAGAACGCCGTAAGGCCGGCTACAAACACCCCTACGGACCAAAGCACCGCGTTGCCGCTCGCCCAAGCCTGCCACAAGATGGCATCTTTGGAGAAGAAGCCGGCCAGAAACGGTGTTCCCGAAATAGCCAACACTGCGATGGTAAAGGTCCAAAATGTCGCTGGCATTACCTTCCTTAAGCCACCCATCTGCCGCATGTCCTGTTCGCCCTGCATGGCGTGAATGATGCTCCCAGAGCCCAAAAAGAGACAAGCCTTGAAGAAAGCGTGAGTGAGCAAGTGGAAAACACCAGCAGCGTATGCAGCCACGCCCATGGCCAAGAACATGTAGCCGAGTTGGCTAATAGTAGAGTACGCCAGTACTCGCTTTATATCCGTCTGGGTCACGGCAATGGTAGCCGCAAAGAAGGCCGTAGCGGCCCCAACCACAGCAATGATTCCCAGGGTTGCAGGGGCCGCCGAGAACAGCCCGTTGAGCCGCGCTATCATGTAGATCCCAGCCGTCACCATTGTGGCAGCATGGATCAACGCACTCACTGGAGTCGGGCCCTGCATAGCGTCCGGGAGCCAGACGTGGAGCGGGATCTGCGCGGACTTTCCGGTCGCACCAATGAACAACAGGATCGTCACCAGTGTCGCCACACCGATGCCCCAAAGCTCAGCATTAGCCAAGAGCCCCACATTTGCCTGGATGTCACGGAAAGCTAGAGTTCCTTGGTCCTGGCCCGCGAGAGTCCAGTAGAGCAGGAAAATGCCCAGGATAAAGCCCAAGTCACCAACCCGGTTTACGATAAACGCCTTGTTGCCAGCACGAGTGTTGGCGTGGTCCGAGAACCAAAATCCAATGAGTGCCCACGAGCATAGCCCCACCCCATACCCACCCACCAACATAAGCAGCAGGTTATAGCCGGTAACCAAAAGCAGCAAGGAGAACGTGAAAAGGTTAAGGTAGGCGAAGTAGCGCCATAAGGATCGGTCGTCATGCATGTAGCCAATAGAGTAAAAATGGATCAGTCCCCCAATTCCGCTCACTACCAGGATCATGATGGCCGACAAGGGATCAACCCAGAACGCAACGTCGACGTTGAAGGTGCCCATGGGGATCCAGGTATAAAATTGGTCGATGAGGAACCGCTGCTTGGCAGGCAGGGCCAGCAGCCGACTAAAGGCCCACAGCGAGAACAAGAAGGAGAGGGTCACAGGAGCACAGGCAATGATAGCAACCATCGGTTTGCCCACACGCTCCTGAATGCGGGCACCCAATAGGCCGTTAACTGCAGCGCCCAGGAGTGGGAACAGAACGATCCAACGTAAAAAATCAGTTTGAACGGGATGGTCCATAGCTACTCGTGAAAGTGAAGGCGGCTAGTCCTTTAGCGTCTCGGTGGCCTCGACGTCAATAGTGCTAAAGAGTTGGTAGATAGAAAGAACGATAGCTAGGCCGATGGCGGCTTCAGAGGCAGCCAGCATGATAATGAAGACGGTGTAGATCTGCCCATCGACGTTCCCGGTACTAAAATGCGAGAACGCTACATAGTTTAGTCCGGCCGAATTGAGGATGAGCTCAACCCCCAGAAGAATGCTGATAGCGTTGCGCCGGGTAAGAACGATATAGACACCTAACGCGAACAAGATGGCCGCAACCGCCAAATAGTGTTCCAGTCCAACGTCCGTCAAGAGTGATACGTACTGAGTCATTACAAAAACTTTCGCTGTCTCACTATTCCTTAATTTCCTTGCGTGACAGCGTAATAGCGCCAATGAGAGCTACCAACAGAACCACCGCAGCGATCTGGAATGGCAGCAAATAATCCGCAAGGAAAAGGTTGCCAATGACCGCTGTGGTGGGCGCGTGCACCACTTCCTCAACCTTCACCCAGCCTGTCTGGCTGATGGCGTAGAGCAGGATGCCAAGGAACACCGCCACGGCCAGCAGCGCCGGTATGCGGCCAACCGTACGGTTGGTAATTTGAATCTCGCTGATCCGATGGGTCAACATGACAGCGAACAGAATCAACACGAGGATGCCGCCAACGTAGATCAACACCTGCACTGCCGCCACGAAGTCCGCGCCAAGAAATACGTAGAGCCCAGCCACCCCACCAAAGGTTCCCAACAGCGAGAACGCTGAATGTACGATGTTGCGAGAGAACGCTACAATACAGGCCGATCCCACGACAACAAAGGAAACTAGGTAGAAGACAACAGCGTTAATAGTAATTTCCATGACTAAATCACTTTTTTGATGGGGAAACTATCGATCCGTACCCTACTAATTGAACCACTCAAGGATCTGGCCGAGGCTACTGGGCCAAAGACCCGGTCGAAGCAAAGGCCCCGTGAAGCCTGAATTGGTTGGTAAACTGTCATTTCTCCGGTTCGGCCACTTCGTCCAAGTACCTCTGCCCGATATCCACCTTCTGGACCATTCGGGGTTCCGTCTCCCCGCCCTTCTTCGGCTTATATAGAGGCACTTTCTCGGTAACGAAATGTCGCACCAGACCGGCGGGATTGTTACTGGCGCCTTCAAACTCCTGCGTGTGGCGAATAGATCCTGTGGGGCAGGCCTCCATGCACAGCCCACAATACATGCACTTGCATATATCGATGTCAAACTGAGCAAAATCACGCTGTTTTGTGTCTGTGTTCATCTCGATGCCGATGGCGATACAGTTAATCGGGCAGACCCTTTCGCAGGCTAAGCAGCCCGTACAGATGTCCATATCGACCTCGAGGATTCCACGGTAACGAAGCGGCAGTGTCGCCTGCACCTGCTGTGCGATACGGTCGGGATACTGGATTGTCGAAGGTTCCCGAACGAAGTGAGAGAAGGTTATGGTCATGCCTTCAAAGATGCTCTTCGCCGTATCTTTAATGTTCTGGAAATACTTGATTACTCCGTTCATAGACGTTTCCCCGGCCAACGCTGTCTAGACGTACGGCTTGAGATAGAGGGTAGGGCGGGAATGTATAATCTGGTAGACCACCCGCCAAATGAAATAGACCGCAACGAGACCCGACACGGCCAACGTCGCCAAAGTCAGCGCGAAATTCCCACCAGGCCAGATCACTAGGAGCACAATCGTGCCGAACAGGCACAGGAATGCGATGGGGACCATGTACTTCCAGCACATGGCCATGAGCTGGTCCACCCGAACCCGCGGTAGGGTGCCCCGCACCCACATAGCGACAAAGACCCACATGTACGCCTTGATGAAAAACACTGTAAACTCCAGCACGCCCTTGAGAAGGGGGTAATCGGCCATGACGACACCGAAAACGGTTGCCGGTATCTGCCACCCACCAAGGAACAGGGTCGCAGCGATGGCACCGATGACGTACAGATTGCCCCACTCGGCGAAGAAGAAGAAAAGAAATCGCATGCCGCTGTATTCGGTCACGTAACCCGCCACTAGCTCGGACTCAGCTTCAGGAATATCGAACGGTGTGCGATTCCCCTCTGCTAAAGCCGAGGTGAAAAATAGAAAGAAAGCTACTAGGGTAAAGGGGTTGTAGAAAATGAACCAGTCCCAGGGTGCCCATCCCTGGGCTTCGATAATACCCTGCATACTGAGGGTTCCCGACAGGAAGATCACTGTTAGAACCGAAAGCCCGGCCGGGATCTCGTAGCTGACAATTTGCGCAGCCGAACGCATGCCCCCCAACAAGGACCATTTATTGTTGGACGACCAGCCTGCCATTAGGATGCCTACAACCGGCAGGGAAGTAATAGCCAGGAGGTACAAAATACCGATGTTTAGGTCCGCGGCAATGAGCCAACTACCAAAAGGAATCACAACGAAGGCACCCAGAAACCCCGAGAAGACTACGTAAGGGGCCAGTAGGAACAGCTTCCTGTCGGCCGCGGTTGGGATGATATCCTCTTTTTGGATGTTCTTTATCCCGTCTGCAAGCCACTGGAGCACTCCCTGTGGGCCCACCCGGTTGGGGCCGACCCGGGACTGCATTCGTGCCCATACACGCCGCTCCAGCCAGCTTGTGACACCAGCCAAGGGTGCTACAAAAAACGATAGCACAGCGAAAGCCACCAATGCCGCCGCTAGGGCATAGCCCAGGGCCACTGGAACGGCGCCTGGCAGCAACCCCTGAATCAGATCTTGAACGGTGAATTCCATCAGCTAAACCTACCGGTCGATCTCGGGGGCATCCACATCTAAGCTTGCGACCAACGCGATCAAATCAGCCACCATGATTCCCGGACTGATCTTGTCAATAATGCTCATGGCAGTGAAGGAGCCGGTACGGATCCTGACCCGGTAGGGGTATTCGCTACCATCGCTGATTACGTAGTAACCCATATCCCCGCGCGGCGCTTCGATGCGCACGTAAGTTTCGCCTTCAGGGGGCCTGAACTTGCGGGCGACCTTAGCGATCGCGGAACCCTCAGGCATCTTACTGAAACACTGCCGGAGGATTTTGCAACTCTCCATCAACTCCTGAATCCGAACAAGATAGCGGTCATACGAATCTCCCACAGTACCGCGCTCTCCTCGGCCTACCGGGACCTCGAAGTCAAGTTCAGGATAAACCGAATAGGGAATATCCCGGCGTATATCCCACTGCACGCCGGACGCCCGCAGGTTGGGGCCCACCAGATTATACTGGAGCGCGTCCTCTTTTGAGATCACCGCAACATTGGCCAACCGCTCGATGAAAATCTTGTTGTACGAAAGGAGCCGATTGTATTCGTCAACAATGGGCTCGAAGTGGTCGAGGAACGCGATGATGCGTGTGCACGTTTCCGGCTTTATGTCGTAGCCGACACCGCCGATACGGAGGTAGTTGTAGGTAAGACGAGCACCACAGATCTCTTCCATCAGATCGTTGATGGTCTCCCGCTCCCGTAACGCGTGCAGAAAGGGCGTCATGGCCCCAATATCCTGCCCAAAGGTCCCCACCGCGATGAGGTGGCTTGCGATGCGGTTTAGTTCACAAGCAATCACACGGCAGTATTCGCCTCGGGGCGGTACCTCGACATCGCCCAACCGCTCCGCAGCCATGCAAAAGCCTTGGTTGGCGAACATGGCGGCGAGATAGTCGGCCCGGTCGGTGTAGGGAACGTAGCCGTGCCACGTACACTTCTCGCCAATCTTCTCAATGGACCGGTGTAGATAGCCAACGTCGGGGATGGCCTCGTTGATGACTTCACCATCTGTCTTGACAACGAACCTTAATACGCCGTGAGTGCTCGGATGCTGCGGCCCCACATTCAAGGTCATATCTTCGGTGTGTAAGCCGCCACCAGCGGAAACCTCGCTCATGGTATCGATCCTTGTTCCATCGGCCCGGCCGTGAGAGTTGGCAGGACTCTAGCCCCGCCCCTAACGCATGTTCTCTGGAACCAACGGCTCGCGTTCGGTGCTGATGCCGTCGTACTCCTCCTGCTCCACGAAGTCTTTTCGTAGGGGATGACCCACCCAATCTTCCGGCAGCAGTATCCTGCGTAAATCAGGATGCCCTTCAAAGACTACTCCAAAGAGATCAAACACTTCCCGCTCGAACCAATTCGCAACCTTCCAGATTTCGTCCACGGTCGCGATCGCAGGCGTGTCCCTGTCCAGATCGACCTTGATCACAACCTGCCTTCGGGTATCGTACGAGAACAGATGGTAGACGACCTGGATGACATTCGCCGTCGGAAGATCCACCGCTGTCAGGTCAGAGAGTACGTCGAATTTCAGGCCGTCGCCATCCCGCAACGCCACACAAACCTCTCTAATACTAGCCGGTTTCACCTTGAAGAACGGCTCCAGACCCGTATCGTCAAACTCCTGCACGCCGCTGGGACATAGCTCCGTGACGCGCTCGAAAATCTCTCTTGAGGTCATATCGTCGTCGCCTGCCTATTACCCATCCTACCGTTCTAAACCAGGGCCACTCAGTTCTTCACCCACTCTAGATCACCCTTGCGCCAATCATAGACGAGGCCCAGGAACACAATGATGGTAAAGATGGCAATCGCACCAAACGCGAAGAGTCCGGCGTCGTTCTGGAGCCATTCGCGAAAAACGACAGCCACCGGGAATATAAAGGCTATCTCCACCTCAAAGATGATGAAAATCAACGCGATGAAGTAGAAACGGACGTTGAAATTCACCCACGCACTACCGGACGCCGGTTCGCCACATTCATAGGTAGAGAGTTTTCTGAGCTGGGGATTGGACGGCCGTAGTAAGCGACCGATCAGCAGGTTCACCCATATAAATCCTGCCCCCAACAATGTAAAGCACAGAACACTGGCAAAGTCGAAAAGCATTTTTCCTCGGGTAAGCTAAAGAAATTAATAACCTTTTTCAGACGCTTTATATATGCACAAAAGACTTTCCCGGTCAACAAACCAGGCACCCACACGAACCTACAGGCAGCAAAACCTCAGGAACGAGAGTCTAAGTATCATATCCCGTTCGCCATCGTCATGCAGGAAGACACCCATCCTCTTCGCCTGACGCGAAACCTTTGACGCTCCGGCCTGCGCAGCTTACGGGCAGCCTTACACTGGCCTATCATTCCTGATACCTTGCTAATCAATAGAGTTGGGGACAATTAATCCCTGGCTTTCCCCCCATGACCACCCTACGAAACGGGAGCGATCGACTGCCATGGCCAAAGTAAGTATCACCGTTGCATGCTGGGACTATGACCGAACACGACCTTTGCAGGAGGGCCGTGTCCCCGTAGAAGGGGTCGACCTGACCTATCTGCCGTTCCGCGTAGAGGAAACGTTCTGGCGCATGCTACGTTACCAGGACTTTGACGCTGCCGAGATGTCCATGGGTTCCTACCTAATGTCCCGCGACAAAGGCGCGCCGCGTTTCGTAGCGATTCCCGTGTTTCCCTCGCGTGCCTTCAGGCATTCCGGAATATACATCCACGCCGACTCCGGCATCAAGGAAGCCGCCGACCTCGCGGGCAAGCGAGTCGGTGTCCCCGAGTACCAGATGACCGCGGCCATATGGCAACGCGGTATACTGCAGCACGAATACGGCGTAGAACTCGAGAAGGTGAGCTGGTTCACTGGGGGGGAAGAGACCCCTGGGCGGGAAGAGAAGCTCCGACCGGACCTGCCCGATACCCTTTCCATCACACCTATTAAACAGGATCAGACGCTCTCCTCGATGCTGGAGAGCGGCGACCTAGACGCCCTGATCTCGGCACACATGCCATCACCGTTCGTACGCCGCTCACCAAAGGTGGCGCGGCTATTCCCGGATTTCCGTTCGGTGGAGGAGGACTACTTCCGCAAAACGGGTATCTTTCCAATCATGCACACCCTGGTGTTTCGAGAAGACGTATTTGAACGCAACCCCTGGGTGGCCCAAAACCTCTATAAGGCCTTCTGCGAGTCCAAACGGCTCTGCGCTGAGTCCATGTATGAGTACTCGGCACTCAAATACATGCTGGCTTGGTCTGTCGAGCAGATGGAGAAAGAAAAGGAGGTCATGGGACCAGATCCCTGGACTTACGGGTTGGAGCCAAATCGTCATGTCCTAGAGACGCTAGTCGACTACGCCTACGAACAAGGCCTCATCAAACAGCGGCTTGAGGTGGACAGCTTGTTCGCCCCCGCCACCCTCAACGAGTTTAAAGTTTAGGAGGCCGCCAAGAATTCGCTACGAGGACACCATGCCCGATTCTGACGAACCGAATGTTGAAGCCTCTACCCCAGAGACGACGAATTCTTCCCCTGAACCCGATACCACCGTTCAAGAAGTCAAATGGTGGATCGACACTGGAACCAAACAACAGGCAGAAACTGGCGAGCGGGCCCCTATCGGGGTGATTGAACGTTGGGCCTTCGAGTTGCTGAAAGACTACCGACAGGAGCGGGCGCTCCAGAACATCGTGGATATCAACGGCCAGGCCCTGCACAAACTCGACAACAACGGGGATCGGTGGGTCTATCTCTCTCTCGGCGTCGGCGAGTTCCCCGCAAAACGTCTGAGTTACATCAAGGATTCCCTGAAAATCCCACGCTATGCCCGGGCCTTGGCCATCGACGCGGGATACTCGGTCCGTGTCCTCATTACCGGAAACCCTCCGGGTGCGAAGGTACTGGACATCAATTTCACCGAGGCACCATCCTTAGATGTTTGGATGAATCGTGAACTGATCGAGGAACAAACGTTCCGCTCTATCGAGGAAGCTCTCAAACGCATCCGGAACTCGGCTCACCGATATCTCCGCAAGAACCCTATCGACACACCCGTTGTGTGACCGGGTGCTACGCATCAGCCCCCGGCAGAAGGCCGCCGTATTGTGCCAGGGCGCATAGGGAAGGGGACCAAGCTGGTAACCTCTAGGCCGTAACCAGACAAACCTACGAGGTTTCTCGGGTTATTGGTAACCAGTCGGAGCTTGCGCACCCCCAGGTCCCGCAGGATCTGTGCTCCGATGCCAAAGTCACGGAAATTCCTTGCCTCTCTCGCCTCGGCGGTGCGTAGTCCCTTCCCCTCGGGCTGGAGGTAAAGTAGTACACCCGCACCTTCCCTGGCGATTAACTCCATGGACTGCTTTATCACCGACCCCGTGTCGAAGAACTCAAAGCCAAACACATCGCCGGGGAGGAACTTGGTACACACTCGAACCAGCGTCTCGCGATCTTCGGCAATCTCTCCCTTGATCAGCGCCAGATGTTCCGTAGAGTCCACGTGAGTGTTGTACACCACCGCACGAAACTGGCCACCATAGCGTGTTGGTAGGCGGGTAGCGGCAACCCTGTGGATCAGCGAGTCGTACTTGAGCCGGTACTGGATAAGATCGGCGATTGTGCAGATCTTAAGATCATATTTCTCGCCGAACTCCTCAAGGTCGGGTAACCGCGCCATGGTGCCGTCATCCTTCATGATCTCGCATATCACCCCAGCGGGCTTAAGCCCCGCCAGGCGGCAAAGATCCACGGAACCTTCAGTTTGACCGGTTCGTACCAGAACCCCACCGTTCCTGGCCCGCAGGGGAAAGATGTGGCCGGGCGTGCACAAGTCCTCAGGATCAGCACCGTCAGCAATGGCTGCTAAAATGGTTTCGGCCCGGTCAGACGCCGATATTCCCGTAGAGACGTTCTTAACCCCATCAATGGAGACTGTGAACGCAGTTCCGAACGGCGCCGTGTTGTCCCTAACCATCATGTTAAGACCAAGCTGGTTGACCTTCTCCTCAGTCAGCGGCAGGCAGATCAGACCCCGTCCCCAAGTGGCCATGAAATTGATGGCTTCGGACGTAACCTTCTCCGCAGCCATAGTCAGGTCGCCCTCGTTCTCTCGGTTCTGGTCGTCCATCAAGATGACCATCTTACCTAGCCTAATATCTTCCAGGGCTTCTTCGATGGTAGCAACAGACATAGACTTCTAACTTAGCATTTCAATTGGCAAGGTCAAAAGAGCGCAACCACACGGGCAGGTACAACCGAAAAGTCCTACTGTCGTGGCTCAGCCTAAAGCTTCGGTCATTTCTCTTACCACTAAACAAGCCGCATGAACCGGATCGTCAGCGCCAGTAATAGGCCTGCCCACAACGATGTAGTCAATGCCAGCGCGAACCGCATCGCCGGGGGTCATGATGCGTTTCTGATCGCCGGTTTCCTGACCTATAGGGCGGATGCCCGGCGTGACCAACATAAAAGCACCACCGCAAGCACGCCGGATGTCCGAAACTTCCCGAGCGGAACAAACCACGCCTGCAAGTCCCGCCTCCTGAGCCATCTGGGCCAGCCGAACAACTTGGGCGGTCACACCTCCCGCGATCCCCTGCGTTTCGAGATCACGTCCGTCGAGGCTAGTGAGAACCGTGACCCCCAGAACCGACGGATGCTGCAGGCCTTCCTTTCCGCACACTTCCTCTACCGCAGCAGCCGTCTGCCGCATCATCTCGTAGCCGCCAGATATGTGTACGTTGAACATCTTGACCCCAAGCCGTGTGGCCTCCACGGCCGCTGCTGCCACAGTGTGGGGAATATCGTGGAATTTAAGGTCGAGAAATATTTCCCCACCAAGATCATGTATCATTCGAACTATTTGCGGCCCCGAATTCACAAAGAGCTGCTTGCCGACCTTGAACATCCCTACTTCCGGCGCTAGGGCGGCGACAAGGGCTTTTGCTTCCGCCGAATTGGCCAGGTCCAGCGCAACGATTAAGCGCTGCTTAATTCCAGTCTCGGGGGACGTCATATTCGTCTTTTCTCAAGTAGCGTTCCGATATGCCGAACCGCCTGGTCCACGGGAATCTCCGACGTGGCACTCTCCCCACGCCATCGCAACTCCACCACTCCCCTAGCTAGGCCTTTGGCACCTATAGTTACCCGCAATGGAATGCCCACTAAGTCAGCGTCCTTAAACTTGACTCCAGGCCGTTCATCGCGGTCGTCCAGTAAGACCTCGTGGCCAGCTTCGCTCAGGCCCTGGTAGATGCTATCAGTGGCCTCATGAATGGGAGGCTCCTTGTAGTTTAGGGGCAATAGCTCAACCAAAAAAGGTGCGATTGACATGGGCCAGATGATACCGTCAGCGTCGTTGTTTTGTTCGATGGCAGCCGCGATGAGCCGGGTAACCCCTATACCGTAGCACCCCATCTCCATGACGCGCTCGAGTCCCTCTGCATCTAGAATCGTTGCGCCCATGGCCTCACTATATTTCTGCCCAAGATAGAACACGTGGCCCACCTCGACGCCGCGGTACTCCTCGATGACCCCTGTCGCGCAACGGGAACACAGATCGCCGGCCTTAACCGACCGCAGATCCTCGAAGCGGGCAGGCGTGAAGTCCCTTGGCTGGTCTACGTTCACGGTATGGGCATCAACCTGGTTGGCCCCAGTAACGGCTTCGGTCATGCCCTGAACGGCGTGATCTGCCCACATTTCCAACGGTAGTTTCACTGGGCCCAGGAAACCCACCGGCGCTCCGATCGCACGTTGCACCTCGTCCTCGTCCGCCAGTTCCACCACCATAGTACCCAGGAGATTGCCCAGCTTGGTTTCGTTGACCTCGTGGTCACCGCGTACCAACACCGCCAATAGCTCTCCTGACGGCCTCCGATAGATCATGGTCTTAATGAATCTTTCCAACGGAATACTGAGGAACTCCGCCACCTCCGGGACAGTCTTGAGGCCCGGCGTTGCCACAGTCTCGGGCGGGGCGTCTGTCCCGCCGCTTCGATGAACTACGTGACGGGACTGCGCCTTCTGCGTATTAGCTGCATAGTCACAAGAGTTGCACGCGGCCAGCGCGTCCTCCCCCGATTCCGCCAGTACCTGGAACTCGTGTGACAGACTACCACCAATGGCTCCGGAGTCGGCCTCCACCACGCGAAACTGCAGGCCACAGCGGGTAAAGATCCGCCGATAAGTATCGTACATGTTCCGGTACTCGCGCTCAGCGTCCTCACGGTCTAGGTGAAAGCTATAGGCGTCCTTCATTATGAACTCGCGGCCCCGCATCAGCCCGAAGCGCGGACGAACCTCGTCCCGGAACTTAGTCTGGATCTGGTAGAGGTTCATGGGTAGCTCACGATAGGAGCGGACATCACGGCGCACCAGGTCTGTGATCACCTCTTCGTGGGTGGGGGCAAGACAGAAATCTCGCTCGTGACGATCTTTAAAGCGCAGCAGCTCCTTGCCGTAGACGTCCCAGCGACCGCTGTCCCGCCACAGCTCCGCCGGCGAGGTGACGGGCATCAGCAACTCTTGGGCTCCGGCCCGGTTCATCTCCTCGCGCACGATGGCCTCGATCTTCCGGAGAGTTCGAACCCCCATTGGCAGAAAGTTGTAAACACCGCGACTAACTTGCCGTATCATGCCAGCGCGCACCAGCAGGCGGTGGCTTACTACCTCCGCATCCGACGGTTCTTCTTTGATGGTGGGAATGAAAGAGGTTCGCCAACGCATGCGATCACTTATAGGAGGAGCCTGGGACCCTGTCAAATTCTTCCCAGACTTCGCCCAGGATCGGAGCGGGGAAGGGTGGGCGCTCACGGGCAACGAATACCGAACAAAGTAACAAGAATTAGCCGGCAGAATCCAGTTCCTGGACCCTGCATCAAGTCCGGGATGATGATTCCGGCTCAGGCATCACAACTACGCGCATGTATCTCCCCATCATCCTCTTACCGTCGTCCAGCATAGCGTAGAGACAGGGCGTAAGGATCAGCGTGAGCAGAGTTGCAAAGGACAAACCCCAGACCACCGAAATAGCCATCGGCGACAGGAACTTAGCTTGACCAGTAGCAAAGAAGGCCAGCGGAACGAGGCCACCCACAGTGGTGACAGTGGTCAATATCACGGGCCTCAGACGCGCCACACCGGACTGTATGATGGAGTCATTCACAGACATTCCGTTTCTTCGGCTACGGTTGATGAAGTCCACCACAATTAGGGAGTCGTTAACGACAACTCCCGCAAGCGCGATGAAGCCGAGGAGGGATAAGAAACTTAAATTCTCGCCCATCACCAGATGACCGATCACGACACCGCCTAGGGCGAAGGGAATCGCCGCCATCACGATGAACGGCTGCATAAACGATTTAAACAGGGAGCCCAACACAAAGTAGATGACGAACAACGTGATCAGGGAGATTTGCGGCAAGGACGCTAAGGCCTCTCCTGTCTCCTGCCTTTCGCCCTTGACCACAACGCGCAGCCCAGGATACCTCTGGCCGACATCGGCGAAGTGCCGCCGCAAGGCGTCCGTGGCCTCCACCACAGTGGTTGTCCCTACTTCCACCTCGGCAAAGACGCCCAGTGTCCGCTTGCGGTCATCCCGATTGATCTGACTCGCGCTGACACCAGTGCGAATGTCGGCGACGTCACGCAAAAACACCCGTCCGCCAGAGTGTAGTGTAAGCCTCATGCGCAAAACGGAATCGATGTGGCTACGCTGGTCGCGTGGAAACCGAATGACGATAGGCACATCCTCGTCTCCCCGCTGGATGCTCGAGGCTTCGACCCCCTGGAAGCTTTGCTGCACCTGGCGCGCTATATTCTTAACGTCGAGACCCAGCGTACGTCCTTCCGGCTTTAAGCTGATGCGAAGTTCATCCTTACCTGCGACAAGATCATCGCGGATGTCCCGAACCCCAGGCACGGTGGCCAGGAAGCCCTTGACCTCTTCTGTTAGACGCCGAAGGTTAACGAGATCCTCGCCGATGACCCTGGCCTCGATGTCCGGACCCCCGGGGCCCGCCTGGAGATTCACAAATTGGAGCTTGGTGATGCCGGGAATATTCTCTATCTGCCCCCGGAGGTCGTCAATGATTTCGGCTGCCGGTCGGATACGGTCGTCGTGAAGTTCCAGGGTGAGTTGAGCCACGTTGCTTCCTTTCACCACCCGATTCACGTCTAGGAAGGCGGTACCAACGGTGGTGGACAGGGACTTGATCTCACCGCGGGGCAAACCTAGCGCCATTTCTTCAGCTTGAATGGCCACGGCCTCGGTGTCTTCTAATTTGGCATTAGCCGAAGTCTCAAAATTTACGAAGAATTGACTTGATTCGAATTCACGAAAGAGCACAAAGGGCACCCGATACTGGGCTGCTACGGCCAGCAGCACACTAGTAGACACGACCAGGGCCACCGCTACATAACGCCAGCGAACAGCGACTCTCAGTACATGTTCATAGACGTTGCGCAGTCGAATGAACCAGCCACGATCACCACGGCGCACCTTTCGGGCGTAGGTCGACGTTATGATATCGGAAAGATGTGACGGCAGAATGAATAAAACCTCCAGAAGTGAGAGTAGCAGGGCGAATGTCACCACGATCGGAAGTGGCTCCAGAAAGAAGCCCATAGTTCCCGGCAACAACAGGAATGGGACAAACGCGGCGACGGTCGTCAGGACCGTTGTAACCACCGGCCAGGCAACCTCGTAGGTACCCTGGAGAGCCGCTTCCTTAGGAGTCAACCCTTGTTCAACGTAGCGATACACGTTCTCCGTGACGATTACGGCATCATCCACCAGAAGACCAAGAACCAGGATCAAGCCAAAGGCAGAGATCATGTTGAGGCTGAGGCTGAAAATCGACATCAAGGCGAAACAACCCAATACTGCAAACGGGATGCCAAGTGATGTCACCAGGGCGATCCGACCGCGCACAAAGACGCAGAGGACCGCTAACACAATGGCCAGGCCGATGGCACCACTCTCACCCAGCGTGTTCAGCCGGTTCCGAATAAACACCGAGAAATCATTAAAGAGTCCGACCGTCACGGTCTCCGGTAACGCCTGGCGAATTTCTACAATGGCGCTCCGAACACGTTCGGCTACGCTGATTATGTCGCCGCTCCGTTCCTTGATCACCACGATGTTGACGGATGGCTTCCCATCGAAACGAGCCAATACTATAGGATCCTCGAAGGACTCGCGCACATTGGCCACGTCCCCAACCGTCAGCGCATGTCCGGCGTCAGTGGAACGAAGAATCATTTGCTCCACGCTGGCCACGTCTCTAGCCATCCCCAAAGTCCGCACCAGAACCTCACCCCGGGCGGTCTTCAGGGTCCCGCCAGGAATATTGCGATTCTGATTGTCCACCGCGGTGCGAATCTCGTCTAAAGTCAGTCGATACTGATCGAGCCGTTCTGGATCTATCTCGATCAGTATGCGGCTCTCGCGGATACCGAAGATTGACACTGTGGCGACGCCTTCGACACGGCTAAGTCGGTCACGCACATCTTTTGCAATCTCTCGTAACTCCTGCTCCGGAATGTCTCCACTTAACGAGACGGTAATTACAGGAAAAGTGGATAGAACCTCCGTCACACGGGGCTTCTCCACCTCCTCCGGGAAGCCGACGACCTGCCCCAAGGCAGCGCGCACATCCCCTAGGGCGCGACTCATCTCGGTGTCCGACTGCATTTGGAGTCGAATTTCGGAGTGGCCCTGACGCGAGCTAGAGAGCATATCGTCGACACCATCGACGTTCCGGACCTGATCCTCGATCCTTGCGGTGATGATCTTTTCCACCTCTTCGGGCGAAGCGCCCGAATAGCGGGTATCAATTCGAATTGTCTGCCGAGAAAAGTCGGGGAACAGCTCTCGTTTGAGTTGGATATAGGACACCCCACCAGCAGTGACGATAAGGAGCACCAGCAGGTTAACTACGACCGGGTTCTTGATGGAGAACTCGATCAGTTTTTTCATGAACCCAGATCCCGTCGCGTGACCACACGGATACGGGCGCTATCCAACAGAAGGCGCTGTCCAGAAGTCACGAGGAGTTCTCCGAATTCAAGCCCCGCCGCGATCATGTAGCGTGGCCCAAACCGTTGGACGATACGAACCACGCGTCGCCTCGAAACCCCTTGATCATGGTCCACGACAAAGACGGTGGGGTTTCGGCCCTCGAAGATGACGCTTTCCCGTGGGATCAGAATGACCCCTGTATATTCTCGTACCGGAATGACGGCCCGTGCGAACATCCCGGGTAGAAGCTTCCGTCCAGGGGAGTTGGAGATGAGGATTTCCACCGGAAACGATCGAGTTAGTTGATCTGCTCGGGGGCCTATATTAACCACCCGCCCGGTAAACTCTTCCTCCGATCCCTGCACCCGAACGTTGGCCGCAATTCGATCCCTGACCCGGTGAATGTCTGAAGCCGGAATGCGTACGGCCAGCTTCACAATTTCGATGTCAGCCAATTGGAAGAGCACCTGCCCTGGCGCAACGTGCTCCCCCAGTGTCACGTTCTTGCGCGCGATGACACCCGCAAAAGGCGCCCGAATCTCTGTATCCCTCAAGGTTTCCTGCGCCTGTTCAGATTGGGCTTCAGCTAGGGCAAGATCCGCCTTAGCGATCGCGTGCAGGGCCTCTGTCTCCCGTGATCCGCCCTTGGCCGACTCAAGCTCCTCCTCAATTCGCCGCCAGGCCAACTCCTGACGCTCCGCCTCCTGTTTGGAAACTAGCCCCTTGTTTAAAAGCTTCTTGAGCCGTTGGTACTCGGCACGCACCAATTGAAACTGCTCGCGGTTGAGCCGCACCAGCTTTCGCTGTTTCTCGATGTCCACCACGGCCTTACGAACCCGCGCCTTGGCTCTGGCTACCTGCGCTACCGCTTTCCGGACGGCAATCTCAAAGTGCCTAGCACCGACTTTTGCAAGTAGCTCGCCGGCCTGGACTACGCTACCGAGATCAATGTCCGAAGGAATCTCAACGATCCGTCCGCTAATCTCTGTACTTATAGGGCTCTCCTGTACAGCAGCGATGGTTCCTAGGGTCTCAATACGGTCTACGAAATCTACGGCCCGCACCACAACCACCTCTACCGGTACGGGAACAGCTACGGGTGCGACAGAGGGCTTTTCCCCAACGTCGCTGATGACATACGTACCTACGACGGTAACGGCACTGACCAGGAGGACCAGCAGAATCGATATGACGATGCGGGCCTTCATCCCAGACTCCTCATCACCGACCGCGTAAACGCATCCGTCATCTCGTCCAGGTCGAAAGCCTTCTGGTCGTATAACCAGTGCAGGGCCATCCCGTCGACACAGGCCAGGATTTGTTCGGCTGCGAGCCTGGGTCGGTCACAGTTAAAAAAGTTTCCCTCGACACCGGCCTCAATAACGAGAGTGAGGTCCACTATGGAGGACCGGTACGCATCCCGAAGCTGATTGCGTAGGAGGTTCTGCTGTTCGGCACGGCCCGCCTCCGCCCAGACGTCGCAGAAGACGTAAAAGAAGCGCTCCCACTGTCGAAAGCTAGCGAGCGCAGCAGCCACAAATGCCGCTATGATCTGGGGAGGCTCCTCGATGCCGTTGAGCTTCTCTGTGTAATATTCTTTGAGCTGCTGCAGCATGTAACCATGGAGTGCCTGAAGGAGTTGCTGCTTGCTCTCGAAGTACTCGTAGATTGTCCCTTTGCCGATCTTGGCTGCAGCCGCGACTTCCTCCATTCTAGAACGATGGAAACCCTTACGGGCAAAAACGGTCATTGCCGCTTCGAGAATTTCAGCCCGTTTCCGCTCCTTGTGAACAATAATAGGCATTTAACTTAATTGACCGGCTAGTCGGTCATTATAAGGCACGGCCCCAAGCCCGGCAAGTCAACAGTTAGTCAGTAAGCCGCTACTCCGCTGGTCGTTATTGAGGGAGTCGCGTATCCGGGGGTTTCCGGTCCCCTTCAGGGACAATTAAGAGCCTGCGGCACGCCCCTTGGCCGAGGCTCTTAGTGGTAAGCCAAGGGTCATCTTTCAAGGCCAAGTGCACAATACGCCGGTCTCGGGCGCTGAGGGCGTCAATCTCCTGGGCCTCCCGACTGCGCTTGGCTTTCTCGCCTAACCGAAGCGCCATGTCCTCCAGGGATCGGGTACGCCTGCCAACATAGTCCTCTACGTCAACGACAGGCTGAGGTCCGTCCAACCCGACTTTGATGGCCACAATACGGCTTAAGACATACTGGAGCGAATCCAGAGTCTGACCCCGACGGCCGATTAGAAGGGCACTACTGTCACTCTGGATGTCGAGGATGAACTCCGAGGGGTCCGAACCCGGACTCACCACCACCTCCGCAACCACACCCATTAGTCTCAGCATTTCCCCTAGGACGTCAACGCTGACGTTGCGAGCCTCTAAGAAAAGGTCTTCTGTAGTGGCAAATTCCTCAACCAGGCCTTCGTCCTCAGTTCCATCCGTTGCGGAAACTGTATCGGCCGCCTCCGAATCGACTAACACCGGCGGGAGTTCACTATCTCTAGGTTCTTCGTCTGACATTACCGCCACCGCCTCCCGGATGGTGACGCGGACGCGGGCGTTCTGACGACCGAAACCCAGTAGGCCTGTTTTCTCCTCTACAAGCACGTCCAAGGAGACATTGTCCCGCTCGACCCCCAGCAAGTCCAGTGCATTAGCGATCGCTTCATCGAGAGTTGCCCCTTCCGTTTCCACTTGCTTCATCACAAAACTCACCTCCAAGGCGCACGCAGTCGTGAGCGCTGCCGGGAACGGGTCGTCAACGCTCCTTTCGGTTGATCATATATTGCTGAAGGATGCTTAGAAGATTGTTCATGAACCAATAGATAGTAAGCCCTGACGGGAAGCTCACAAATATCACGGTAAACACCAAAGGCATGAGCATCATCATTCGCCTCTGGTTTGGGTCGCCGATCGCAGGGGACATCCATTGCTGGATGAACATACTCGCACCCATGAGTAGTACCAGAATGGGAATACCCACATCGAAACCGAAAGCGGAGAACGGGAGCGATTCCCAGTCAGGACGGGATAGGTCCTTGATCCAAAGAAAACTCGCGTGACGCAACTCGATGGGCGTCAGTAACGCGTTATAGAAGCCGATGAAGAAGGGAAACTGAAGGAGCATGGGCAGACAACTCCCAAACGGATTCACCTTGTTCCGCTTGTAGAGGTCCATCATCTCCTTGTTCAGGCGCTGCTTGTCGCCGCTGAACTTGTCCTTAAGACGCTGCATCTGCGGTTGGAGCTTCTGCATGCGCTTCATAGAGACGAAGCTCTTTTGTGTAAGCGGCCACAACAGTAGCTTGATAAACAGCGTGAGCAGGACGATGCCCAAACCGTAGTTGCCGGTGTATCCTTGGAAGAAATGCAACGCGTGCAGCATCGGCACTGAGATGAAACCAAAGTAGCCGAAATCAATAGACTCCTCGAGACCCCGGTCAAAGGCCTTGAGTAGGCTCAGCACTTTGGGGCCCATGAACAGCCGGTAGCGAGCCGTCGGTTCCCCGAATGACAGGACGCGACCCCGGGTTTCCATCGTGAACCCCCGGTCTTGGCCGGGAACGGGCGTCACTGTCGCTTCAGCTTCGACCCCGTCCGTCGGAATGAGCGCAGAAACGAAGTAGGTATATCCAAAACCGACCCATGACAAGGGTGCGCTTAAGTTCAACCGCGCTTCGATATCGCCCGGCCATTCGCGCGTGATTTCCCCCTCCCGCAGCGCAATAACCCCTTCGAAAATCCCGTCTCCCTTGACGCCCTTGGGCGCGCCACTAGTGGTGAGGCTCAACGCCACACCTTGCGGCGATCTACCAACCGATACGCCCACCTCCACTGCATAACTAGACCCGCTGAAAGTGAATTCCTTGACAACGCTCCGTCCCGACGGCGTCGACCCGACGAAGGTGATACCTCCGTCGCCACCCGTCCCAAGATTCAGGTCCGAACCCTGAATCTTGTATACGATTCCTTGATCAGTACCTCCCGGAGTGTCGTCCAGGCGGAGTCCCAGGGGATATTCCGTCCCTAATCCCCGGGAAACCATTTCGATCAATGGGCTACCGATATCCACCCCAGCGCGATAGTGCTTCAAACGAAAGCTCTTGAGCCGAGCCCCCTGGTTGGTAAACCGCGCGATGTAGTCGGGGGTCTCCACCGTGACTTCCCGGACTCGGACAATGGGACCCTTTCGAACAACCGCGCTAGCTGAAACAGAAGGCTGTGCTGAAGGCGGGCTAGACGCCACTAGTGGAACTGTGGGCTTCACCACCGGTCGCGTTGCCGTCTCTTCCGTAGGCTGCGGCACCGGAGGATAAACTCGCCTCATGAACTCCTGGTACAGAATGATGATAAGGATCGAGACAACAACCGCTATAAAGGCTCGCTTTTCCATGTATTTTCACGGGATCGGGTCGTACCCTCCGTCACTCAGCGGATTACAACGCAAAATTCTCCACGCACCTAGGCCAAGCCCCTTGACGACGCCGTATCGGGTCACCGCCTGTATTGCGTAGGCGGAGCAGGTCGGGAAGTACCGACACGTACGGGGTAGCAGCGGCGAAAGAAGCCGCTGGTAAACCCTAATACAGATTCGCACGGCGGTGCGGGGAATCGTGGTCATGGGCCCAGCTTCGGGCCGGTCATCTTGTCGAGCTCTGCCGTTATAGCGCCGTGGCTCAGTTCACCAGCCCCCCGGCGGGCAATGACCACCACATCCTGATCGGAACGAAACAATTCGCGCTTACGACGGAAG
This sequence comes from uncultured Syntrophobacterales bacterium, assembly GCA_964438895.1. Taxonomy (GTDB): domain Bacteria; phylum Desulfobacterota; class Binatia; order UBA9968; family JAJDTQ01; genus JAJDTQ01. The sequence continues at coordinate 134,631 of CAYTMJ010000019.1, forward strand.
ATGTCGCGCAGCCTGCGTTTTACCCGATTGCGCACCACAGCGTTTCCGACCTTGGAGCTAACTGTCACCCCCAGCCGTTTTCTCCGATCGTCGTTGTCTTTTCGGATAATAATGAAGTGCCGCGTGTGGAACTTCTTGCCCCTGCGGGAGAGCAACAGGAACTCAGAGCGTCTCGTCAGGCGGGCTTCCTTTGGGAAACTCTCACAGACACAGGACAATGGCCTGCCCTAAGAACGAGGACCCTTCGGCGGAATGATGACAGTCAACCGCTTTCTTCCCTTGGCCCGCCGGCGCCTCAGCACATTACGTCCGCCGGGGGTTTCCATTCGCGCAAAAAACCCGTGGGTCCTCTTGCGCCTCAAATTACTCGGTTGATACGTCCGTTTCATCTCCGCACCCTCATTCCTCAGTGGTCTATTTCAAGCATACGGGGGACGGCTTGTCAATTTGCCCACAGTTGGCTTGTCTCAGTCCACCTCGGCTTTCTGGGTCCGCACCATGAGATCGCGAACGGCATCCATCGGGCCCTTGCCTTCATAGAGAACGTGGTACATTTGCTCCACGATCGGCATCTCGACGCCAAATCGTCCGGCCAGAAGGCGAACGGTACGGGTGTTGCGAATACCTTCAGCGATCGTTCGTGTCTCTCCCACTACGTCTGCGAGACGGCGTCCCCTACCGAGTTCATACCCGACCTTCCGATTGCGGCTAAGTTGCCCGGTGCAGGTGAGAACTAAGTCACCGAGGCCGGGCAGGCCGGACAGTGTAATAGGATCGGCACCCATCTTGACCGACAGCCGGGTCATTTCGGTCAACCCGCGGGTGATGAGCGCAGCTCGGGCATTGTGCCCGAGTTCCAGACCGTCGCTCACCCCGGCGGCGATGGCGATGATGTTTTTGATCACCCCACCCATCTGTACTCCCAGCACGTCCGTCGAGGTATAAACCCTGAATACCGACGAGCCAAGGCTTTTCTGCACCTCTTGCCCAACGTCACGGTCGTGGCTGCCTACGGTGATAGCGGCCGGCAAGCCTCTAGCCACCTCCAAGGCGAAAGTCGGCCCAGAAAGAAACGCGTACCGCTTAGGATAGTCCAACACCTCCGCCAACACATCACCCATAGTCATCAGTGTCGACTCCTCAATGCCCTTGGAGCCGCAAACAACGATGGTTTCACGGGCGACGAATGGGGCTGCAGTGTGCATGACTTCGCGCAGTACGTGGGATGGTGTCACGCAGATCAGGAGCTCCCGGCCGGATGTGGCGGCTTCTAGAGAACAGGTTAATTGAAGGCGATCAGGCAGTTTTATGTCAGGCAGGTACACGGCGTTCTCGCCGGTCTCCCGCATCCGTGAAAGGGTCTCCTCGGAGTGGCACCACAAAGCGACGTCTTCATGCCGCCTGCACAGCAACACCGCGAGGGCCGTACCCCAACCGCCCGCGCCTATGATCCCGATGGACATTCCGCGAGTCCGACGATATCAACTGTCGTCTTCCGCCAGTCGGGTGAGCGAGACCACCCGCTCACCGTTGTCGAGGTCAATGAGATGAACCCCCTGGGTGTTCCGGCCAATGACGCGGATGTCACCGATCCGCAGCCGGATGATTTTGCCGCCGTCGGTGATCAACATCAATTGGTCCTCGTCCGTCACTTGCTGTACGCCCACCACCCGACCAGTCCGCTCGGTAGTATTCATAGTGATGAGGCCTCTACCACCACGGCCCTGAACCCGGTATTCGTCGATGCCCGTACGCTTGCCCATGCCTTTGTCCGCCACGGTGAGGATCGACGCACCGGGCTGCAGCACCTCCATGCTCACCACCTGGTCATTTTCTTCCAGCCGGATCCCGATGACCCCCATGGTGTCGCGGCCCGTGGGGCGGACCTGCTCCTCCTTAAAGCGGATGGACTGTCCGTCCATGGTGGACAATAAGATCTCCTGATCGCCGTCGGTGAGCCTGACCTCGATCAGGGAGTCGCTCTTCTCCAACGCGATGGCGCGAATACCGGTCGCTCGGGGGCTCGAGTAGGCCATCAGATCAGTCTTCTTGACCAGGCCGTTTTGTGTCGCGAACATCACATAGCGACCTTCCTTAAACTCTCGCACGGGCAGAAACGCCGAGACCTTCTCTCCGTCCTGAAGCTGTAGGAGATTAACGACCGGCCGGCCCTTTGCAGCCCGGGTGGCTTGGGGCAACTCGTAAACCTTGATGCGGTAAACTCTCCCAATGGTGGTGAAAAATAGAATGTGGGCGTGAGTTGAAGCTACAAAGAGGGACTCGACGATGTCCTCTTCCTTGGTAGTAGTGCCGATCTTGCCCTTGCCCCCACGGTGCTGTGCTCGGTACAAGGTCACTGGATTCCGCTTGATGTACCCCTCGTGGGAAACGGTGACCACCATATCCTCTTCCACAATCAGGTCCTCGTGGCTAGGGTCGTCCCTGATCGGGTTGATGATAGTTCGGCGGCTGTCGCCGTAGGTCTCCTTTACCTCCTGGAGCTCCTTCACAACGATGGCGGACACCTTCGTCTCGTCCGACAGAATCCCGCGGAGTTCAGCGATGACGGCCTCGGTGGCGCGATGTTCATCGACGATTTTATCGCGCTCGAGCCCGGTCAAGCGTTGCAGGCGCATCTCCAGGATGGCCTGAGCTTGATCTTCTGACAGGCCAAAATTAGTCATGAGACCTTGTCGTGCGGACCGGGGATCCGTCGACTCGCGGATAAGCACAATCACCGCATCGAGATTGTCCAGGGCTATCTTAAGCCCTTCGAGTATATGGAGCCGCTCCTCGGCCTTCCTCAGGTCGTAAGCGGTACGCCGACTGACCGTTTCCCTTCGGTGGTCGAGAAACGCTTGAAGAATCTCCTTCAAGTTCAGGAGCTTTGGACGACCCTCAATGATGGCGAGCATATTGACGCCGAAGGACTCTTGAAGGCTCGTATGTTTGTACAGAGCCTTAATTATGATGTCTGTGCTAGCGTCGCGCTTAGTTTCAACGACGATGCGCATGCCGTCGCGGTCCGACTCGTCCCGTAAGTCAGAAATTCCCTCGATCTTCTTTTCGTTGACCAGGGAGGCAATCTGCTCCAAGAGCCGGGTCTTGTTCACCATGTACGGAATTTCCGAGATGATGATCTGCTGCTTACCCGTTCGCTTGACGGTTTCCGTCGAGACCAGCCCTCGCATCTGCACGCTACCCCGTCCAGTCTTGTATGCTTCGGGTATCCCCTCACTCCCGTTAATGATCCCGCCGGTGGCAAAGTCAGGGCCCGGAATGTACTCTATCAACTCGTCGATGGTCAGATCGGGCCGTGCCACCAGCGCGATGAGGCCGTCGATCACTTCGCTTAGATTGTGTGACGGAATGTTAGTCGCCATGCCCACGGCAATACCCGACGCGCCGTTAATGAGCAGGTTGGGGAGCCGAGACGGCAACACCGAAGGCTCTACCATGGAGTCGTCATAGTTGGGCAGGAAGTCGACGGTCTCTTTCTCAATATCCGCAAGCAGCTCCTGAGCGATGCGCGCCATACGGATTTCCGTATAGCGCATGGCAGCCGGTGGATCGCCGTCAATGGACCCGAAGTTTCCCTGCCCATCCACCAGGCAGTAGCGCATGGAGAAGTCCTGCGCGAGACGGACAATGGCGTCGTAGGCGGCTGCATCGCCGTGGGGGTGGTATTTGCCGATAACGTCTCCGACAACCCGCGCAGATTTACGGTAGGCATTGTTCCAGTGGTTGCCCATATCGTGCATGGCGTAGAGCACGCGCCGATGCACCGGCTTCAATCCGTCCCGCACATCAGGCAGCGCTCGCCCCACGATAACGCTCATTGCGTAGTCCACGTAAGACTGACGCATCTCGTCTTCGATGTAGACGGGGACCTTCTGTTGTCTCATTCCGGTTTCCATGGGACAGGTCTCAGCTATGGCTTAGAAACTGCACCCGACACGACACCAGCACCTGTCGGTGCGTACTGGGCACGGTAAGAATTAAATATCCAGGTTACGCACCGTCTGGGCGTAGTCCTCGATGAACTTTCGGCGGGGCTCCACGTGGTCGCCCATAAGCGTGGAGAAGATAGTGTCAGCCTCAACCCCGTCCTCGATACGAACTTGCAGCAGTACCCGGGACTCAGGATCCATAGTAGTCTCCCAAAGCTGACCTGGGTTCATCTCCCCAAGACCTTTGTACCGCTGAATGTACTGGCCCTTCTTGCCCCGCTCCATGACAAAATCGAGGACATCCTTATGGGAGCCTAGCTCCTTCCGGGAAACTGCCTCATTGGCGCGCTCGCCTTCATCCACAATGAAGGGTGACTGGCCGGAAGCCAACAACTCGCTCTGGAGACGTTTGAGCTCACGGTACTCCGGGCTAGTCAGGAGCTCACGGTCGATGACGGTACGGATGCCGCTACCGTTGAAGCGGGTCCCGCACACCAACTTGTAGCAATTGTGCTCCGGATCTTGCTCCACCAGCTCAGACATCGGACCTACCTCCGGTGCCAACAGGTTGATATAAGAGCCAAGCTGAATGGCGAGGTCCTTCAGCTCCTTCTCATCCCCGAGCTGCTCCGGACCGAAGTCGGGCTGCAGCAACAGTGCCTCGATCAGGGCACGCTCCCTGTGCTTCCTAGCCATAAGTTGCAGCAGCTTGTCCATCCGTACGATCTTCTTGACAAAGGACTGGAGCGCAGCCCCCTTAACATCGCGACGATGGGCCTCGTCTACGTCACGATCGGAATCCGCCGACCTCAGCCGCAGGTTTTCGGTTCCCTTCTCGATGAGGTAATCTTCGAGGCTGCTCTCATCCTTCAGATAGCGTTCCTGCTTACCGCGTTTAACTTTGTAGAGCGGTGGCTGCGCGATGTACAAGTAACCTTTTTCCACCAGGTCGGGGATTTGGCGATAGAAGAACGTCAGCAACAGCGTGCGTATGTGGGAACCGTCCACGTCTGCGTCTGTCATGATGATGACGGTGTGGTAGCGGAGCTTCTCCGGATTGTAATCGTCCTTAACACCTGCGCCTAGGGCGGTCAGGAGCAAGCGAATCTCCTGGGACGACAGCATCTTGTCGAAGCGCGCCTTCTCCACATTCAAAATCTTGCCCTTGAGCGGAAGGATTGCCTGATTGCGCCGGTCGCGCCCCTGTTTAGCTGAGCCGCCAGCAGAATCGCCCTCCACTAGGAAGATCTCGCTCAAAGCGGGGTCGCGTTCCTGACAGTCCGCAAGCTTACCCGGCAGCGACGCTGAGTCCAGCGCCCCCTTGCGACGAGCTAGGTCTTTGGCCTTACGAGTAGCCTCGCGCACCCTCGCAGCTTCGATGCCCTTGGACGCAATCTTCTTTGCGTCGCCCGGATTCTCGGAGAAATAGGTCCCCAGCCGATCGTTAATCAAAGCCTCGACGATTCCCTTGATCTCGCTGTTTCCAAGCCGGGTTTTGGTCTGGCCTTCAAACTGGGGTTCCGGCACCTTGACACTGATAACCCCGGTCAACCCCTCGCGAACATCGTCCCCTTGCAGATTGTCTTCGTCCTTTTTGAGCAGGTTGGAGCCAGTGGCGTACGTGTTGATGGTGCGAGTAAGAGCCGCCTTGAAGCCACTAAGATGGGTTCCGCCCTCGGTCGTGTTGATGTTGTTGGCGAAGGCATAGACCGTTTCGGAATAGCTATCATTCCACTGGAGTGCGATCTCGACATCAGTGCCATCCTTCTCGCCGTTCAGGTAGATGACCTTGGGGTGAATGGCCGTTTTCACACGGTTCAAATGCTCAACGAACGAAACGATGCCGCCCTCATAGAAGAACTCGTGCTTCTTGTCGTGGCGTTCGTCCTCGATAAAAATATGCAGCCCCCGATTTAGGAACGCCAATTCCCGAAGCCTTTGGGATAACAAGTCAAAGCTGAATTCTACAGTCTCAAAAATCGTTGAATCCGGCTTGAAGGTGATGCGCGTTCCCCGTTCCGACGAAGTGCCCATCTCCTTGAGTGGCGCAAGCGGTTCACCCCGTTCGTACGCCTGCTGGAATACCTTTCCGTCCCGCTTAATCTCTACCTCAAGCTGCTCCGCCAAGGCATTAACGACGGACAGCCCTACCCCATGCAGGCCCCCGGAAACCTTGTAGGCGTCCTTCTCGAATTTGCCGCCAGCATGCAGCTTGGTGAGCACCACTTCTGCAGCCGGCAACTTTTCCGTGGCATGGAGATCCACCGGAATGCCGCGGCCGTTGTCTACCACTGTGACGCTGTTGTCTATATGGATAGTGATTGCAATGCGGTCGCACTGCCCGGCTAGCGATTCGTCAATGGAGTTGTCGACGATCTCGTAGACCAGATGGTGGAGCCCCCGTTCAGAGGTGTCTCCAATGTACATGCCGGGGCGTTTGCGGACCGCTTCCAGCCCTTCAAGAACCTTAATCTTGTCAGCTTTGTAATCGGACTGGGAAGAAGCCATCATGTCAAAGTGGTTGCGTCACCCTTCACTGTTCGTGAATTCCGGAGCAACTCGGCAGAACGCCACACAAGGGATGATAGCATTTTCCGGCCTTCAATACCAAATGAACACAAGGTTAGTATGGCGTCCTTCGAGGCCGCACTGGGAACAAGAATTCGTCTCGAATCAGATCCTACTAAACACACCAAGCCAGGGCTAGGCTCATGATTCAGGGGTCCGGTGCTCCTCCGACACAAAAACTGCAATGTTCGCCGTGCCGAGCGCCAGAACACACGCCAACGCCTGCCATGCAATGACATAGGAGCCAGTGGCATCAACAATAAATCCGAATAGGGGAGTGCCAACGACAGTGCCCAAAGCGTTGATGGTGATCATCAGACCTAACGCCATGCCTGTCCGAGATTGCCCCGCGATCTCGCTGATAAGAGAATAAGACACGCCCTGGTACCCGATCATGGTAAAACCTCCGAAAAACGTCAGGGGGACTAGGACGAAGGGCGACGCCCCCTTGTCGAGAGTGCCCAATGCCGTGCACAGGAACACTGAGATGACACCAATCAACACCAACACAATCTTGCGCCGGCCACGGTAAAGGCGATCGCTTACCGTACCCCATCCTACACGCCCGAGCACGGCTCCGCTTTGGGTAATTGACAGCCATTGGCTAGCGTGAACAGTGGAGAACGCTAGCCGCTCCTTGAGAAACAACGGCAAATAGGTGAGAAGCGACATCTGCCCAATAAGCAGTAGAGCCGTACCGCAACTTAAAGCCAAGAGGCTCCTGATGCGAAGCGCTGGTACCCCGGCGGTGCCGGAGCCGGATGCGGTGCCTTCGTCGGTCTCAACGGGCTCGCGCCAGAGGAACCAGAAAGCCACGCCGAACAACACATTGACAGCCCCCATGCCCGCCAGCGTCGCCCGCCAGCCATAGACCGCTGCCAAGGGCGCCCCAACGAGAGCTGTCAGCACCCCGCCAGCGGGCACTCCGGTTTGCTTAATGCCCATAGCTGTAGCGCGCTGGCGCCGGAACCACATCAAGACCCCCTTCGTGGAGGCGGGGTTGAGGAAGCTATAACCGAGACCGGTCAGAAGGAAACACACAAAGGCCCAACCAAACGACTGTGCCGACGAGGCAATGAAAATCGCCGTTCCCGCAAACACGTGACCAATAAACGAGGCCTTTCGTACTCCTAGCCGATCGCTCAACCACCCCGCAGTAAAGGAGAAGCCGGCCATCCCTATGTAGAACGCTGTGAAAAATAACCCCACCTGGGCACGGGTGAGCCCTAGCTCGTCCTGATAGAACGGGGCAAAGGTATTGATTCCGAACTGCGCCGAGGCCCCAATAATATGCGTTACGGTGATCAGGGCGAGAATGAACATGGGGAAAGAAAACATTATGTTCCGGTACCAATGCGGCGCCAGCGCCTCACTATGGATGCGGTCAGCCTATTTTGCCGTTGCTACAAGCACCGACGCAGCCCGCAGAGCCAGAAGATAGCTCTGAATACCAAACCCAGCGATCTGACCCACCACAACGTCCGAAATCAGGGACGTTCTACGAAACTCTTCGCGCTTGTATATGTTGGAAAGGTGGACCTCGATGACAGGGAGTCCGCAGGCGGTGAGAGCATCTCGCAACGCAACACTCGTGTGGGTGTACGCTCCAGCGTTGACGATCACGGCACCAATCCCATCCGTGGCGGCCTGTTGAATCCAGGTCACAAGCTCACCTTCATGATTGGATTGACGGCACTCCACACTGACCTCGAGCTCTACAGCGAGCCCGTTCAGGCGAGCGTCAACATCAGCCAGGGTATTGTGTCCATAGATTTCCGGCTCCCTAGAGCCAAGAAGATTTAGATTCGGTCCATGGAGGACCAGTATTTTTGTATCAGACATGATTGTGGACTCTTGCAGTCAGATTAGAGGCCAGACGCCAACTCCCGGACGATCTCACTCGCGGAAACCCACTGGAAACAGGGCCGTCCAATGCCTTCGCACATTACGAATTTAATCTTGCCGGCATGTGATTTCTTGTCCACCGCCATCCCAGCAACAAGATCCTCAAGGGCGATATCGTCCGGCACCTGCCACGGCAGACCGGCCCTGCGCACAAGCGCTTCGATTCGCCCTAACTCGGTGGCATTACATAGACCTCGACCCGCCGACAGAATTGCCGCCTGAATCATCCCGATGGCAACCGCCTCACCGTGGAGAAACCGTTCGTAGCCGGTAAAGGACTCCAGCGCGTGGCCTATAGTATGCCCGAAGTTAAGGATGGCGCGAAGGTCGTCTTCCCGCTCGTCCTGCTCCACTACTGCCGCCTTTATTCGACAGGAGCCAGCTACAACCGTTTCTATGGCCACCGAGTCCATGCGCATCAGCGAATCCATTTCTTCTTCCAAGAACCCGAAGTAACTGGCATCTCGGATGATGCCGTGCTTGATTACTTCGGCCATCCCCGCAGCAAATTCGCGTTGCGGCAACGTACGTAGCGTCTCTATATCGATGACCACCAATCGCGGTTGATGAAATGCGCCAATCAGGTTCTTGCCCTGCTCGTGGTTGACGGCGGTCTTACCACCCACACTCGCGTCCACCTGTGCAAGCAAGGTCGTGGGGATCTGAACATACCCGACGCCGCGTAAGAATGTTGCCGCTGCGAAGCCGGTCACATCGCCGATGACCCCTCCCCCGAGAGCGATCAGGGTGGCACTCCGGTCGAACCGGCGTTCCAAAAGCGCATCGTGGATCAACCCTAGGGACGCCATATTCTTGTGCGCCTCTCCCTCAGGAATCAACACTAACGCGGTTTCATAACCAACCTCCCGGAGTGACTCCCGAATCTGCTCGCCGTAGAGGTCTGCCACCGGAGGGCTGGACACAACGCCCACACGGCCGTCTATTCCCTGGGCCTTCATAATCTCGCCCACACGGGAAAGTAGCCCCTCGCCCAGTTCGATAGGATACGAATACTGCCCCAGATCAACGGTTACGGTCTGCATAGCTCCTGTTGGATATGATGCACTACCTGCTCCACGGTCAGCCCATCGGTACTGACCGTGACGGCAGCCTCGGCGTAAATCTTGTCCCTTTGCGCCGCTAGCTCCTGGATCCGCTTGAGCCTATTGGGGCCTTGCAGGAGCGGGCGCACATCCGCTCGCCCCACGCGACGCAGAACGGTTTGAGGGGACACCTTGAGCCAAACGAGTAGACTACGCGCCTTGAGAAGGCTCAGATTATCGCCGTCCACCACCGCACCACCGCCCAAAGCGACGACCTGCTCTGACCGTTGCAGCACTTGTTCAAGGACAGCCTTCTCGGATTCCCGAAAATAACCCTCCCCGTGATTGGCGAAGATTTCACGTACAACACATCCCTCGTGAGCCTCAATTTCGGCATCCAGATCCACAAACGACCAACCCAGCGACCGCGCTAACTTACGGCCCACTACTGTCTTTCCAGCAGCCATGAAGCCCGTGAGCGCGATGTTCGGACGATCCCCTCCCGAACGCCCCTCAAAAGCTCTTGATCTGTTCCAGGTAGCCCTCATAGTTGCGGCTAATTTCGGCTAATGAGTCCCCGCCGAACTTCTCCAAGAACGCCCGTGCCAACTCGAACGAGAGAATAGCTTCACCGATGACTGCCGCCGCCGGAGCCGAACAGACATCCGACCTTTCGACCGAGGCATCTTCGGGCTGCTTTGTGTCGAGATTCACCGACTGAAGCGGGCTCATGAGTGTTGAGATAGGCTTCATAGCAACCCGAACGATTAACGGTGCGCCTGTGGTTATGCCGCCCTCCAAGCCTCCCGAATTGTTGCTACCGCGGTAGAAATCCGTGGGGTGCATCCGTGGCCTGGCGTCGGAGGTCGCTTGTTCCGGGTCGTAAAAAATCTCGTCGTGCACCTCGGACCCACGCCGCATCGCCATATCGAAGCCACGCCCGATCTCCACCCCTTTCATGGCTTGAATACTCATCAGACCCTGGGCTAGCCGACCGTCTAGTTTCCTGTCCCAGTGCACATGACTTCCCAGGCCCGGCGGAACGCCCGTGGCCACCACCTCAAAGACACCCCCGAGAGTATCTCCTTCCTTTTTGCATTTGTCGATCAGTGCAATAGCCTTCTCCTCGGCGTTCGGATCTGCCATGCGCACCGGTGAATTTTCGGCCAACTCGAAGATCTCGTCGTAGCTCTTCCCGTCCACCTCTGCCACAATTCCGCCGAGTGAGCGCAAGTGGCCGCGTACCTTGACTGAAAACGGCTCAATGATCTGCTTACAGAACGAACCCACTGCCACCCGAGACACGGTTTCGCGAGCGCTGGCGCGCTCCAAGACATTACGGATATCCGAGTGGCCGTATTTTAAAACGCCGGGGAGGTCTGCGTGGCCCGGGCGGGGCTTCTTCACCGAAATAGCTTGTCCGTCGTCCTCCGCATAGGGCGACAACTTCCTGGTCCAGTTCTTCCAGTCGCGGTTGTCAATGCCGAAGGTGACCGGGGAGCCTAGGGTTTTTCCCCACCGAAGACCCGATCGTACCTGTACCTCGTCCTTCTCAATGAGCATCCGGCCACCCCGGCCGTAGCCCTGCTGACGCCGCCATAGATCATAATCAACTTTCGCAATATCAATATCGAACCCCGCCGGCACCCCCTCAATAATGGTGGTGAGGCACGGACCGTGGGACTCTCCTGCGGTAAAATAGCGCAACATGTTCCACATCTTAGCCGAAATGAGCTTTCCCGACCAGCGGACGTTGGACGAATGCGCCCACCGGGACCGGAAGGTTGGGGTGGAGCGCAACAACCATCCGATGCGCCCAACGCAAAGTCAAACAACCCCGAAGGCGGAAAGAAGGGGGTTTCGTCAACGCCCCTAAGTGTATTGCAGCAACGCAGTCAGCGTTGTCCAGCTGTTTCGAGTCTGAGGAGGGCGCGCTTGAGGGCGGCCCTCGCAGCTACTAGCACTTCCTCTTCAGCGTGGCCGTTTTCTTCGATCATGCGCTCGGCTCTTACCCGGGCGTTCTCGGCCCGAGCAGTGTCAATCTCGTGGGGAAACTCGGCAGCATTGGCTAACACGGTGACAACATTGCCGAGCACCTCAGCGTAACCGCCGGCGAGAGTGACGACGAAGTTGGTCCCAGACTGCTTGTAGCTTAGGTGTCCGATCTCTAGCGTCGTCATGAGTGCCGCGTGATCCGGCAGGATGCCGAGTTGGCCCATGGGGCCTGGAGCGGTCAACTCGTCTACCTTCTCTTCGAGCACCAGACGAACCGGGGTAACGACTCTCAGTGAAATACCACCAGGCATGACTACTCGGCTGCGAGCCTCCGTCCCTTCTCGATGGCGCTCTCCATAGTACCAACCATGTAGAAGGCCTGTTCGGGAAGGTCGTCGTGCTTGCCCTCCACGATGGCCTTGAAACCCTCGATAGTGTCCTTGAGCTCGACGTATACACCCGGCGTACCGGTGAAGACTTCGGCGACATGAAACGGCTGCGACAGAAAGCGCTGCACCTTCCTGGCGCGGGAAACCGTCAGTCTGTCTTCCTCGGACAGCTCGTCCATGCCCAGAATGGCAATAATGTCCTGTAGATCCTTGTAGCGCTGGAGAATCGCCTGAACCTGCCGTGCCACGTCGTAGTGGTCATCGCCCACCACCCGCGGGTCAAGAATCCGGGATGTGGAGTCAAGCGGATCCACTGCTGGATAGATACCGAGCTCCGCGATTTGCCGGGACAGGACGGTGGTGGCGTCGAGATGGGCGAACGTGGTGGCTGGAGCGGGGTCTGTTAGGTCGTCCGCGGGTACGTAGATAGCCTGCACCGAGGTGATGGATCCCTTACGTGTAGAGGTAATGCGCTCTTGAAGCTCGCCCAGGTCGGTGGATAGTGTAGGCTGGTACCCTACCGCCGAGGGCATGCGGCCTAGAAGCGTAGAAACCTCGGAGTTTGCCTGAGTGAAGCGGAAGATGTTGTCGATGAAGAGCAGGACATCGAGCCCCTCCTCGTCCCGAAAGTACTCGGCCATGGTCAGGGCCGACAACGCCACCCTTGCGCGGGCACCGGGCGGTTCGTTCATCTGCCCGTAGACCAATGTCGTCTTGTCGATAACACCCGACTCCTTCATTTCCAGCCAGAGGTCATTCCCTTCGCGGGTTCGTTCACCAACCCCGCCGAACACCGAGTAGCCGCCGTGTTTCAGGGCTAGGTTGTTGATGAGTTCCATGAGAATGACTGTCTTACCGACCCCAGCGCCACCGAACAGGCCCACCTTGCCCCCACGGGCGTAGGGCGCAAGTAAATCCACCACCTTAATTCCGGTCTCGAACGCCTGGATCTGCGTTTCCTGATCAACGAAAGGGGGAGCCTCGCGATGAATCGGAAATTGATGCTCAGCCTCAACCGGCCCGCCTTCATCAACGGGCTCGCCGACCACGTTTAAGATACGCCCTAGGGTCTTCGCGCCCACGGGCACGCTGATGCCAGCGCCGGTATCCATAGCGTCCATGCCACGAACGAGCCCTTCAGTGGAGTCCATGGCAATGCAACGGACCGTGTTTTCTCCCAAATGCTGTGCGACCTCCACCACCAGGTTCCATTCTCGGTCGTCGATAGCGTTGTTGGTGACCTTGATAGCGTTGTAGATCGGCGGCAGGTAACCGTCGGAAAACTCCACATCAATCACGGCGCCCAAGACCTGAGTAATCTTGCCCATGTTCATAGCGTCTTCATCCTCCGTCAAAACGGAACTTAGCGTATTATCGTCAGCGCTGTTGCCCCTAATCGTGTCATGTCCGTCCCTACAACGCTTCCGCCGTGGACACCACTTCCAGCAGCTCCGTGGTAATGGCTGCCTGCCTCGCTCGATTCATCTGAAGCGTGAGGTCGCTAATCAGATCCCCGGCATTGTTGGTGGCAGACTCCATGGCCGCCATACGGGCACCGTGCTCGCCCGCGACTGCCTCAAGCAACGCCTGGTACACCTGCACCTCCACGCTCTTAGGCAACAAGCTGGAAAGCAGGTCGCTGATGCTGGGCTCGAGCAGGTACTCGGTCAGGTGCTGCCCCTCGTCCCCCTCCGACGGAGCGACCGGGACGACTCGGGCGGCCGCAGGAACCTGGGACAGAGCCGAACGGAACTGACTATAAATTATGTAGGCAGCGTCGGAATCGCCGTTCAGGAAGCGTCCAACGAGTTGGCCGGCCGCAGCCGACGCAAGATCGTCCACTGACGAGTGCCAGGTTACTGGACCGCCATCCATGGCAGCCACCTCCCGGCGACGAAAATATTCCGAGCCCTTTCGCCCAACGAAACGGAAAGTGATTTGCTTCTCTTGTTGATCGGCGCGAAAGTTCTCAGCTAAGCGAATTACATTACTGTTGTAGGCGCCGCACAAACCGCGGTCGGCAGTAACCAACAAAACGTCAATACGCTTTTCCTGCCGGTCGATCAACAAGGGGTGGCTTTTCTCCGAAACCCGAGACGAAAGATTCCGCAACAGCTCCCGCATTTTCTCCGCGTACGGCCGTGCCTCAACCGCAGCATCGTGAGCTCGACGCAACTTGGCCGCCGCCACCGCCTTCATCGCCTTGGTGATCTGTTGCGTATTGCGGACCGAGGAGACCCGCTTCCTTATGTCTTTGAGCGAGGGCACTTACGCTTCAAACCGTTGACTGAATTCCTGGAGCACCGCTTCTACCTTTTCCTTGATATCGTCGTCGATCTGCTGCTTCTCCACAATAGCTGGGAGTAGGTCCGGGTGTCGTGACTCCAACAATTCGAACAATTCATTCTGGTATCGTTGCAGGTTTTCGGGCGCGACCTGGTCGACGAAACCGTTGGTGCCAGCATAGATGATGAACACCTGCTTCTCTACCGGCATGGGCTGATACTGTCCCTGCTTAAGCATCTCCACCAACCGGCTACCACGAGCGATCTGCCGCTGGGTCGCCACATCGAGATCCGACCCAAACTGCGCGAAGGCTGCCATTTCGCGGAATTGCGCAAGGTCCAGCCGAAGGCCCCCAGCTACCTGCTTCATGGCCTTGATCTGTGCATTGCCGCCGACACGGGAAACTGACAGGCCAACGTTTATGGCCGGACGGACACCCGAGTAAAAAAGATCAGTCTCGAGATAGATCTGCCCATCGGTGATAGAAATGACGTTGGTCGGGATATAGGCGGAGACATCGCCCGCCTGCGTCTCGATGATCGGCAAGGCCGTGAGCGAACCGCCACCTTGGTCATCGCTCATTTTTGCCGCTCGTTCAAGTAGTCTGGAATGCAAGTAAAACACGTCGCCTGGAAAGGCTTCGCGCCCTGGCGGACGCCGAAGCAGCAGCGAGAGTTGCCGATAGGCCACGGCGTGCTTCGAGAGATCATCGTAGATGACTAGTGCGTGACCACCGTTATCTCGGATGTACTCGCCCATGGTGCAGCCACTGTAGGGCGCGATGTACTGGAGCGGGGCAGATTCCGAAGCGGTTGCCGCCACGACTATAGTATAGTCCATGGCGCCATGCTGTCTGAGCTGATCCACCACCTGGGCTACGGTCGAACGCTTCTGGCCTACGGCCACGTAGATGCAGGTTACATCGCCGCCTTTCTGGTTGATAATCGTGTCTAGACAGACCGCGGTCTTTCCGGTCTGGCGGTCGCCGATGATGAGCTCTCGCTGGCCTCGTCCGATGGGGATCATGGAGTCGATAGCCTTAAGTCCGGTCTGTAACGGTTCCGTCACTGGCTGGCGCTGAACGATGCCGGGAGCCTTAAGTTCGATCCGGCGCCGTTCCGTGGTTTCGATTGGACCACGACCGTCAATGGGCTCACCGAGCGGCGACACCACTCGGCCCCTCAGCGCGTCGCCAACGGGAACCTCAACGATACGACCAGTCCGGTTGACGCGGTCGCCCTCCTTGATGAGGTGCGACTCGCCAAACAACGCCGCACCAACGTTGTCCTCCTCAAGATTGAGCGCCATTCCAAACACTTCGTTTGGAAACTCCAGCAGCTCTCCGGCAGCAGCGTTGTCAAGACCGTAGATGCGAGCAATCCCATCGCCTGTGGACAGGACGGTTCCGATCTCTTCGACCTTAACTGCCTTGTCGAAGTCTTCTATCTGCTTCTTGATAATACTGGTGATTTCCGCCGTGCCGATCTCCATGGCTCGCTCCTTGAAGTCCCTGTACGCCTTCCCTCGTTAGGTCAGCGCTAATGAGTTCTTTCCATGCTCCTTTTTATGCTTTGGAGCTGCGTGCGTACGCTACCGTCATAGACCTTGCCGCCCACCTCCACAACAATGCCGCCGATGATAGCAGGATCCACCTCTTCCGTTATTATAACGCTCTTGCCCGTCAACTCGCCGATCACGTTGGCAAGGCTTGTCCGTTGCTCTTCCCCCAAAGGACGGGGCACTACGACTTTGGCATCGACCCGACCTCTGGCATCATCCAACAGACGGCGATAGTGACGCGCGATGGATGTTAACCCGTCCATGCGATTCCGGGTAACCAGCAACGAAAGAAAGTTAGTGGTGAGCTTCGATACTCCCAGCCGCCGTGCCAGTTCGACCACGATTTCGTTCCGGCGAGCCTGGTCGAAAGCAGGGTTGCCTAACACCTTCTTGAGCTCAGGATCCTCATACAGTTCGAGGAAGCTATCGACCTCGGCCCCAACAACCTCTTCGCGGCTGGCAGCGAGCTCGAAAATAGCCCTCGCGTAACGGCGGCTCAGTTTTCCTTCGATCATTAGTAACGCACCCAGT
The DNA here is from genome assembly GCA_964438895.1 of uncultured Syntrophobacterales bacterium. GTDB lineage: Bacteria > Desulfobacterota > Binatia > UBA9968 > JAJDTQ01 > JAJDTQ01. The sequence goes on from CAYTMJ010000019.1 coordinate 150,858, forward strand.
TGTTTGACCTTCCCAGAGCTACGCACTCCACGGATCGTTACAGGTCCTGTATCTCCCGCGAGAAAGTCTCGACCATGCGATCCTGGTCGACTGCCACCATATGCCTCTGAATCACCCGCTCCGCGGCGGCCTCCGCCAACAGCGCCATCTCTCCGTGAATCTGCTGCTGCGCCATCTTCACTTCTTGCTCAGCGAGAAAATCTGCGTCCGCTTTCAGTTTCGTGGCCGACTCTTCCGCATCCGCTACGATCCGCGACCTTTCCCGTTCACCGTCAGCCTTGAGTTCGCTTCGAAGTCTCTCACATTCCTCATCCAGAGTTTCCATCAGATGCTGGTACTTACGCGCATAGGTCTGTGCTTCGTCCTTAGCCTGTTGAGCTACAGCAACCGACTCGATTAGTCCCTCCCGGCGCTGCTTAAGATACTGTCTGATCGGCGGAAGACCGAAGCGTTTAACCAAAAACGCAAAGATAAGGAAATTGATCAGGGGGAAAATCAACTCCGAGACGGAAGGGCTGTGAACTTCACCACCGGTTGCGGCCCACGCCGCGGACACGAACATGTTGGCCATAAATGTCATGCTAGCTTTCGTCCCAGCACCTTCGCCGCTATCTCCTGCGCCAGCGCTTCGGCGTTGTCCGATGCCACGAGACGCGCCGCTTCCAGTTCTTTCTGGACTTCATTCCGTATTTCCTGAATCCTCCGGTCTGCCGCTTCACGCCCCTGAGAGAGAATCACGTTGCGGGCGTTAAGCGCTTCCTCGCGGATTTCGCTCTTGATTGCTTCTCCTTCGGAGCGGGCTTTGGCTATGGCGGCGTCGTATTGCACTTGTAACCGTTCGCCTTCCTCGACCACCACGCGGGCTTCGGCATGGGAACCACTTGTCCTGCGTTCCCGTTCCGCCATCAGTCGGCCCACGGGTCCAAACAGCACCCGCCGGAGTATGCTCCAAAGAATCAGGAACAGGGCAATTTGAACCACCAGAGAATAGTCTATACTGATCATGCTTCGCGTTCGGTGCTGATGACGCCGGGCTCGGACGACGAGCGTCGGCCATGGGAGCTTAGATGTTGGGTTGAATCAAGATGCCATTAGGTAGCCTCTGTAAGCCCCTAAAAACGCTTCCTTCCTGGTGTTTCTGGATAAATTCAACCGCCACAACGACGCAATGTTTCCATGAAGGGACGGCCCCGTTAACCAGCCTAGGACATCTGCTCCACGGAAGTAGCACATGTCTCCCCGAGCCGGATGGACCATTGCCGCGATCTGCGGAAAAACTAGCCGCACTCAATTGCCAACTACGGTCCGACTTATATCATTCACGCCTGTGATTGTCAAAGCGAGCAGGAAACGGGTCAGGTGCCACAGGCCCTTGTGTACCCCTATCCGCTTCTCATCATCACACTCGTGATTCGCTCTAGATCATCTTGCGAATAATACTCAATTTCTAGCTTTCCCTTATCGCCACGAAGCCTGTGCATTAGCCGTACCCGAGTGCCAAGATGCCGCTGTAGCGCTTCAATCAAGTTGGAAAGGTTAGCATCCAGACGGTTTTCGGTGTTTCCTCGCTTGGGTCGGTTGAGGCGCTTGACCAGAGCCTCGGTATCGCGAGTCGAAAGATCTTTTGCCAGAACCTCGCGCGCGGCCCCGTCCATTGTGGAACGATCTCGAAGGCCAAGAAGCGCGCGTGCCTGGCCAGCAGCCAACTCACCTCGGGAAATACGTTCTTTGATTTGATCGGGTAGCGACAGTAGCCGTATAGCATTAGCCACTGCCGACCTACTCCTACCAACCTTTTCCGCCACCTGCTCCTGAGTCAGGCCGAGCTGCTCCTGCAACTCATTGAAAGCGGTTGCCTCTTCAATGGGATTGAGATCTTCTCGTTGTAGATTTTCAACTAATGCTAGGAGGAGTGAGTTCCGTTCAGTAGTTTCATTAATGATAATAGGTACTTCAGGCATACCGAGCCGCCGCGCAGCGCGCAAACGCCGCTCGCCAGCAATCAATTCGTAGCCGTCCGCGGTCGCCCGCACGACCAGCGGTTGAAGCATACCGCTGGCCTCAATGGACCCAGCAAGCTCTTCGATCTTGTCATCATCGAAAACTTGTCTTGGCTGTTTTGGATTCGCCACGATCAAAGAGGGGGCGACCCTCGTAGGTGCTGCCTCGGAGGAGGGTTCCTCAATCACTGGCTCATGTTGCGAGAGCAAGACATCAAGACCCCGCCCAAGTCTATTCTTCTGCATGACTTCGCTCCTTCCGACCCATCAGTTCGGCCGCTAACCTCACGTAGCTCTGTGCCCCTTTCGAGCGGGCATCATAAAGCAGCACCGGCCTTCCATGGCTAGGACTCTCGCTCAGGCGAACGTTTCGCGGGATGACTGTCTCGAAGACGTTGTCGGGGAAATGGCTGCGTACGTCTTCGGCTACCTGAGCCGAGAGCTTGCTCCGGCTATCATACATACAAAGTACTACGCCCTCGAACTGGAGGTTGTTATTGTTCGAGGCTTGGACCCGTTTCATGGAGTCCAGAACCGCAGTGAGGCCTTCGAGGGCGTAGTACTCGCACTGAAGCGGGACCAGCAGCGAATCGGCGGCCACCAAAGCATTGAGAGTTAGAAGGCCCAGGGAAGGCGGACAATCCAGCAAGATGTAGTCGAATCGATGCTTAACGGTCTCCAAAGCGTTTTGCAGACGCTCGATGCGGTTCTCCATCTCAATCAACTCAAGTTCTCCACTCACCAGATCCCGGTTTGCGGGCAAAAGGAACAACGAAGGCAGCTCCGTTGCACAGAGCGCTTCCGTCACGAAACAACTCCCGAGTATGACGTCATAGATGCTACGATTGAGAGACCTTGGGTCTAACCCGAAGCCTGTCGTGCAATTGCCCTGTGCATCCATATCTACGATCAGGGTCCTCTTTGTAGCAGCAGCTAGAGACGCCCCAAGGTTAACCGCCGTAGTGGTTTTCCCGACTCCGCCCTTCTGATTGGCTATGGCGATAATCTTTCCCAAAAGTCTTTATATATCAAATGGTTGTGTATTCTCAACGAGTACTACTCTTAACACGACCGGACACGGAAGGGAAGTCCGTGTTTCACGTGAAACACGGACACTAGTTTTGACTCTACCAAAAACAATTTTATGTCAGCGGCCCACCCAATTTACGAAATGTCAGGAGAGTCCTGCGGTCGCGACCGAGCGGCAACTCAAAACTAACCACCTGCTCCGCCGAGAGCCCAAAACTCGGAAGATGAGACCTAATGCCATCCAGGAGAGCGGTCCCCTTTGGCCCTTGCATCAGAACGGAGATCCCTCCCGGGGTAAGGAGCTCACCGCTAATCCTCAAAAATCCACCAATATCCGAGAATCCGCGTGTGACGGTCTCCGTAATTGCCGGTAGTCCTTCACCCAACAGATTTTCGATGCGGCTCTCGATCACATACAAACCCGAAAGTTCAAGCTCACGCGCAACGTGCCTCAGAAAGTTTGCCCGCTTACGACGCGGCTCTACGAGATATACGGCTTTGTCGGGAAGAGCGAGCTTTATGGGAATACCGGGGAAACCTGCCCCACTACCGATGTCGATAAGGCTACCGGCAGAGCTCAACATGGACACGACCGACAGGGAATCTAGAAAGTGGAGCCTTATGACAAGCTCATCTTTGCGGATGGCGGTAAGATTCAGGCGGGCGCCCCATAATGCAAGTAGGGACAAGTAGTGGCTGAACGCTTTCGTTTGTGTCAGTGACAGTTCAAGATCCAAGCACCTTGCGCCCGTGATCAGAAGTCGTTCGTTGTTACATGTATTAGCAAAAGACACGAGAAGCGAGTGATTGGGGTGCGATCAGCCGGCCTTCAACTTGTACACATGTAGTGACAGAACGGACATCGCCGCCGGAGTCACGCCAGAGATCCTATAGGCCTGCCCCAAGGAACGAGGGCGCACGCGAGATAGCTTTTCCCTGATTTCACGAGACAGTCCGTTGATATGGGCGTAGTCGAGGTCTTCCGGGAGGGCCACGTTCTCCATCTTTTGAAATCGTCTTACGCCCTGAGCTTGCCGATCCACGTAACCACTGTATTTCATCGATACTTCGATTTGAAGCGCCACATCTGAAGGGATACCCAACAACTCCGGGCGGAATGTAGATAGGTTCCCGAACGTGATCTCCGGACGTCGGAGCAACTGTGCTAACGACGTGACGTTTCGTATGGGTGCCGTTTCAATATTATGGAGTTGTGCTTGAACCGCCTGGGACGGATAGATACGCGAGTTCTCAAGTTGTCGAGTAACCTCTGTGATCTGCTCCCGTTTGGCCGCGGTTCGCGCGTGAGCCTCCGGCAGAGAAAGCCCAATACGGTTGCCGATATCGGCCAAGCGGAGGTCAGCATTATCTTCCCTTAGGAGCAATCTATACTCAGCCCTGGACGTAAACATCCTGTAGGGTTCACCGTCGGTCCCTTTGGTGACGAGATCGTCAATCAACACACCAATGTACGCCTGGTCACGAGAAAGGATAAGCGGCGGTTCACCCCTGAGGCTGAGGCAGGCATTGATCGCGGCAATCAGACCCTGGCTGGCCGCCTCCTCATAACCCGTCGTACCATTGATCTGTCCCGCTAGATAGAGGTTTCTGATAGGCTTCGCTTCCAAAGATGGCTTCAGTTGGGTCGGCTCCACATAATCGTACTCAATGGCATAGCCAGGCCTCATGATCTCCGCCTCCTCCAAGCCTTCGATGCTATGGACTAACTGCTCCTGGATATCCAGGGGGAGGCTCGTAGAGATACCGTTCGGGTAAACCTCCACCGTGTCATAGCCCTCGGGCTCGAGGAAAATCTGATGCCTTTGCTTGTCCGAAAAGCGTACCACCTTATCCTCAATTGACGGACAGTAGCGTGGTCCACGGCTTTTTATAGCACCAGAATACATGGGGGATCGATGGATGGCTGTCCGTATAATATCGTGTGTTTTAGGGTTTGTGTAGGTGATATGGCAGGGGATCTGCCTCTGCTCAATCCTCTCCGTACTGAAGGAGAACGGCGTCGGCGTTTCATCGCCGTACTGGACAGCAAGCCTTTCGAAATCGATAGTCTGGGCGTTCAATCGCGGGCATGTGCCGGTTTTAAGACGCCCAAGCCGTAGTCCCAAGGCGTTTAACGCAACACTTAACCCCTGGGCTGCGAAATCTCCGGCCCGACCGGCCGAGTAGTTTCGGTCACCCACGTGGATCAAGCCTTGAAGGAAAGTCCCGGTGGTCAATATGACCTTTTTCGCTTCGAAAACTTCCCCCATCTGTGATTCAACACCCTCGACACACCCGTCACGGCATAGTAGAGATTCGACACTGGCCTGTTTGAGGGCTAGGTTCTCACAATTTTCGACCACACGCTTCATCCTATTCCGATAAAGCGCTTTGTCGGCCTGCGCGCGGGAAGCCCTGACTGCTGGTCCTTTTTTGGTGTTCAACATACGGAACTGGATGCCGGTTTCGTCGATGGCTCGAGCCATCTCACCACCCAGGGCATCTATCTCCTTGACCAAATGTCCTTTGCCGATACCACCAATAGCGGGGTTACATGACATCTGCCCGATATGATCGAGATTCAGGGTCAACATCAACGTGTCGCAGCCCATGCGCGCAGCCGCGAGTGCGGCTTCGATGCCGGCATGTCCAGCCCCGACCACAATAACATCGTAGACACTGCTCTTTACCTTACCCGACTGTTTCACGTGAAACATCCTCCAAAATCGCTAACCAAAAAGCCCTATTGTGCCAATTTCAACGTTGATCTTCCATGCATAGGGGAAATCCTTGCATTGGCGTTTGGTTTGCCGCGCTACTTCCCTATACAGAACTGAGAGAAAATTTGATCGAGAACGTCGTCATTGGTTACGACGCCGATGATCTCCTCGAGACTATCGCGGCCGTCCTGTAGGTCCACTGCCACGATGTCGGGCGGCAGCCCTTGCGTCATCGCATTCTGGGCCCCAATGAGCCTCGCGCGAGCACGTTCCAATGCGGCATTGTGTCGGACGTTGGTCACGACAATTTCCGGCTCCGTTGCAGACTCCAGGAAGTTGTCACGCAAGGCAGTCTTTAACTCATCCAGTCCATTCTTCGTCAACGCAGACACGTTGACCTGCCGCAAGCCAGGAAGAATGCTGGAAATGGCCGACGCCTCGATCCTCTGTGGGAGATCGGACTTGTTAACAACCACAAGCCCTTGCATATTCCGTACCTTTTCAATCACGTCCTTGTCTTCGGAGGTCAGCGGCAATGACCCATCGAGAACAAGCATGCACCCATGGCTTTCCTCGAGTCTCTTGAGGGTCACTTCGATCCCAACTTGCTCCACGCCTTGGGTCTGGCCTCTAATACCGGCCGTATCCCATAAAACCACAGGTAGGCCCTTGAGATTGACTGTTTCCTCAATAAAATCCCGAGTTGTCCCCGGTGTTGCCGTGACGATAGCCCTGTCCACCCCCAGCAAAGCATTCATCAGGCTGGACTTGCCGACATTCGGCCTGCCCACGATACATACGCGGATCCCATCGCGAATCAGCCGGCCCCATTCATAACTATCAACAAGAGCCGAGATCCTTTTTACAACTCCGGCGACCTCCCGGGCTAGCTCTTCGCGTTGGAGCAACTCGATCTCTTCCTCCGGAAAATCAATGGCCGCTTCAACCTGTACCAGAGTGCCCACTAATTGTTCCCGTAGCAACTGCACTTCCCGCGACAACTCGCCCTCCAACTGACCGAGGGCCACACCAGCCGCCTTGTCCGTACGCGACTTGATGAGGTCCATTACCGCCTCGGCTTGCGGTAAGTCTACCCGTCCATTCAAGTAAGCTCGCTTGGTGAACTCTCCGGGCTCTGCGAGCCGTGCACCCTGAGCTAGCACCAAACCCAGAACCTGCCGAACTACGTGGGGGGCTCCATGACAATGGATCTCGATAGTGTCCTCCCCGGTATAACTTCTTGGCTCTCGAAAAAAGGCGAACATCACCTCGTCCACTACCGAGCCCGTACCCGGGTTCCAGACCTTCCCGTAATACAGCCGATGCGATTCCCATTCCACGTCCTTATGGACCAGGAGCCCGGCGCCGATGCGTCTGACATCTGGGCCACTCAGGCGTACTATGGCCACGCCTCCCTCGCCGGGGGGCGTGGCGACCGCCGCTATGGTATCCTCACGGTACATTGAATAGTCTCCGGTGTCTGTAACCCTCAGGTATTATATCCGATCCGTCTTAATCTTGCGTCCTATCTGGCCTCCCCGAATTGACCCGCAACGACCCTTCCAATCTAGCGCGTATTCGCCTCTCCTTAAAAACTATGTTAGACATCAACTTGTCAAATATCAATTTTGGAACGTCATGAACGAAACCACTGATGATCTCAGGATAGAGAACCTGCGCCCCCTGTTACCGCCGATGATCCTGGTGAACGAGGAGCTGCCAATCACCGAGCAGGGCGCCGTTACTGTGACCAAGGCCCGGCGGGAAATTAGCGAGATCCTCAGTGGCCAAGACCAGCGCCTGCTTGTAATTGCAGGGCCCTGCTCTATACACGATTCTGCGGCGGCGCTCGATTATGCCGACCGTTTGAAGAAAGAAGCCGAGCATTTCGCCGATGACCTATTAGTCATCATGCGCGTCTACTTCGAGAAACCGCGCACAACCGTGGGGTGGAAAGGGCTCATCAACGACCCGGATCTAAACGGAAAATATAATATAAACAAGGGCTTACGGATTGCCCGAAGCTTGCTACTGGATCTGGCCAACATAGGCGTCCCGGCGGGATCGGAATTCTTAGATACCATAACCCCTCAATTCACTGCCGACCTGATTTCATGGGGCGCCATCGGCGCACGCACGTCCGAAAGCCAGGTACACCGGGAACTGGCGTCCGGTCTCTCCATGCCCGTCGGCTTCAAGAACAGCACTGGTGGCTCCATCCAGATCGCCATCGACGGCGTGCGCGCAGCGCGACACCCACACCATTTCCTCGGTGTCAGCCATCAAGGAATTGCCGCCGTCATCTCGACCTCTGGGAATGACAGTTGCCACCTCATTCTGCGGGGCTCCAACGTCGGCCCCAACTTCGACCGGACTGTGGTTCAAGATACGGCACAGGCACTGCGTGACGCCGACCTACCGCACCGTGTCCTGATCGACTGTAGCCATGGCAATAGCCAAAAAGACTACCGGCGACAACCCGAGGTGTGCGCCAACGTGAGTGCTCAGATCACATCCGGATCCGGCGACATCTGTGGTGTGATGATGGAGAGCCATCTCGTCGAAGGCCGCCAGGACATCAGTCCCGATATCCCCCTTACCTACGGCCAGAGCGTTACCGATGCCTGTGTCGACTGGAAAACCACGGTCCCCATGTTTGAAGCCTTGGCGCTCGCCTCAGCCTCGCGACGTTCCTGAACAGTCCGAACAGATACCGTCCTACAACTCCACAGCCCGCCCCTCCTTCGACGACTTCGCCACGGCGTCGATTAAGCAGTGCAGGCTCACGGCGGTACTAAAGTCCGGTTCGCATGTAGCTCCATTACGTATAGCGTCGGCGAATCTTACGTACATTTCTCCGACGTTCTTAGGTTCATTCTCCGGTGTCTCCACAGGGGCAGTCACCCGCTCAGCCGGCACTTCGAGGTCCTGAAGGCCGGAGTCTCCAGCCCTAGCCCCCTTAAGACTTACGACCCTAAGCTGTGGCGTATCTTGCGACACTGCCACGAGAGTCCCCTCGCGACCGTAAATCTCCATACGGTATCCATCTCCCACCCACGGAATAGCGGACACGTAGACAGAAGCCACAGCACCGTTTTCCAACCGCCCGCTCACAAGCACGTTGTCAGGAGAGGTTACATCGACCTGTTTTTGTGTGTCAGTTTCGAGGCACTGCCGAACCTGCGTCGCCACCACGGAGGAGACGACGCTGAAGTCACCTACGATAAAACGCAACGCGTCAATGGTATGACCGGTGGCAATCGTCAGGGTGTTAGCCCCCAGGGAGTCATCTTTTTGCCACGACCGGTCCGACGAACTCTGCAGAACACCGCTTCTGGCGACGCTCACATGACAGGCCAACACATCCCCCACATATCCACCCGCAACCAGATCCCGTGCATGCACGATGGCAGGGTTGGCCCGAGCCTGGAGACCTACCATGTGCCGGAGTCCTTGGGTCTCGGCTACGTCGCACATCTCGACTGCCTCAGCCTGCGTTTTCCCCAACGGCCATTCGGTAAAAACATGCTTGCCCGCGTTGAGGGCATCCAAAGTTACTTGATAGTGGGCCGGGACCTTTAGTAGAACCGCCACCGCTTCGACATCTGGAACGGCCAGCATGTCCCGATAATCATCGAACGCCATCTTTGCCCCGTACTTCAATTTCGACGCTTCGGCGCTCTCCTTGCGGGTCGTACACACTGCCGTCAACTCCACGTCGCGACTCCCCACAATGGCGGGAAGATGAGCTCTTGGAGCCCATCCACGGTTGGGGTTCGCACCTATCACACCTAAGCGTATTCTATCTCTCATCTTATGATTTCTCCATAACTCTCATGTAGTTATCTTATTTTACCCATGTACAAGGTCAGGCCCTAATCTTCCAACAAGGGCTTCAAGTCCGCCCATTCCGTAACAGGTGGCGCGCAGGTAAAATTTCGGCATACATAGACCGTGGGTTTGTTATCGATCTGCGTTTTGCCCTCCAGAAGCGGAAGGATGTCCGCCAGCTCAGCGTCAGGGCTAACCCACTGAAGTGTCTTGTTGGGTAGATAGCTTTCGCGCACTCGCTGAACGATTTCGTGCGCACCTGCATCATCGTGTTCCGCTACCATCACAATCTCCGCCGGCATCGACAGATGGAAGTCCAATGCACCGAGCATGGTGGCTAGACCAAACGGCTCCTTAGCCATGGCCTCATAGTGAAGACGCAAGACCTTCTCCGCGCGCTCCAGGAGAGTCAGGTCTCCCGTATAGTGATAGAGCCGAAGGAGAACGGTTGCGGCCATCGAGTTTCCCGACGGGATAGAACTGTCGAACCCGGGCTTAGTGCGACTGATAAGTTTCTCATGAGACTTTCCAGTGTAGAAGAACCCGCCGTTGTCCTCGTCCCAGAATTCCTCGATCATAGTTCGGCTCAAGCCCTTAGATCGTTCCAGGAGGTCAGCGTCAAAAGTCGCCTCGAACAAGTCGAGCAAGCCCGCGATGAGGAAGGCGTAGTCATCCAGATAACCCAATAGTTTAGCCTGTCCGTTCTTGAAGGTATGTAAAAGCAGACCCCTGTCGAATAGGCGGTTGAAAATAAAGGCGACCGTTCTAGCTCCGGCATCCCGGATGCGGGGGTCGCCGGTGATGGCATAGGCGGCGGCCACGCCCGAAAGCATTAAACCATTCCAGGAGACAATAACTTTCTCATCGCGAAAGGGTTTGATGCGTTTTTCCCGTTCCTGGAAAAGACGTGCCCGTGATTCGGCCAGGATAGCTTCAATCTGTTGCTCGTCCCGGTTGAAATACTTCGCCGCCTGCTCGTTTGTCAGGATAGGATGCAGAATGTTCTTGCCTTCGAAGTTTCCGGGATCTGAAACGTCATAGACACGGCAAAAGATCTCACCACTCTCATCGCCTAACAAACCCAGAACTTCCCCCCGTGTCCAGACGAAGAACTTGCCTTCCTCGCCTTCGCTGTCCGCGTCCTGAGCAGAGTAAAACCCACCCTCGGGCTGATACATTTCGCGCAACACGTAATCCAGCGTCTCCTGTACAATGCGTCTGAAGAACTCGTCCTTGGTGATTCGGTAGGCTTCAGCGTACACCTGCGCAAGCTGGCCGTTGTCGTATAGCATCTTCTCGAAGTGGGGTACGAGCCACTTATCGTCGACGGAATAACGATGGAAGCCGCCGCCGATCTGGTCGTAGATACCCCCATCAGCCATTTTTCGAAGCGTCTCAGTAATCATTTCTAAGTAACGCCCGTTGCCCGACAACCGGTAGGACCGTAGGAACAGATTGAACACTCCCGCATTAGGAAACTTAGGTGCTCGGCCGAAGCCACCGTGCGTGTCGTCATAGGCCGAGGTCAACCCGTCCGCACCCTGAGTTACAACCTCCATATTCAACTCGCGGTCTGTCTGGCTTAGAACGCTCATGCGATCAAGTGCTGCCACGAGCTGATCGACATTTTTAGCCACATCCTGTGGCTTATTCCGGTAGGCCTCCACCACCGCTTGTAGCACCCGCGGAAAGCCCGGCATACCCTGTCGATCATCCGGGGGATAGTATGTACCACCAAAGAAAGGTTTTCCCTCGGGAGTCAAGAACACCGTCATGGGCCATCCTCCCCGCCGGGTCAACATCTGAACGGCGTTCATATAAATCTCATCTAGGTCCGGCCGTTCCTCCCTATCTACCTTAATGCTGACGAAGTTCTCGTTCATCAACGCAGCGATGGCCTCATTCTCAAACGACTCATGCTCCATTACGTGACACCAGTGGCAGGCCGAGTAGCCGATGCTCAAGAGAATTGGCTTGTCTTCCGCGCGGGCCTTGGCAAAAGCCTCCTCCCCCCACGGATACCAGTCCACCGGATTACTGGCATGCTGCAGCAGATATGGGCTCGTCTCGTTGGTCAGCCGATTCATCGACGGTTTCTCCTATTAAGGTTCTTCGGGTTCAGAACTTCCGGATCACAGCGACCACCACGCCCCGGATCTGCACGTCTTCCTCGGGTTCGATGGGAGCCGCGCGTTCGTGTGTGGGCTGCAACAGTATTCTTCCATTCTGGAGGTGTAATTTCTTGACCGTGCTCTCACCCCGGACCAAAGCCAATACTGTGTCGCCCTCCTGGGCCGGGGGGTTAGACTGCACCAAAAGAAGGTCGCCATCACGGATCTGTTCCTCAACAATACCATTTCCCCGGACGCGCAGGGCAAAGGTGTCCGGGCTTCGGATTAATTCCGTGAATGCCCCCGGGACATCATCTACATTCACTGGCTCGAGGACGTGACCCTCATCCCTGGTGACCTTCATCGAGCCATCCGAAATCTTTTTCCGTCAACCTTCGGAATCCATGACGCCCTGAGCCACGTTCACCATCTCTTGAGCCTTAAGCGCGTTAACGTCCGCGACACCGTAAAACTTCTTAAGGTAAGCGGCCACCTTTCGCAGCACCTCATGATGTAGCTCGGCGCACGCACCGCGCACTTCAGGTGACAGCTCGTTGAACTCTCGTTCAAGGTTGCTGAGCCAACCCGGCAGGTACTGTTCTTCAATATCCCTGCCGGAATAGAGGTACCCCTCCAAAGAACCCACCCTGGCCGCCAACTCATAGGCCGTCCTGACATCCGATGTATCCATTCGTATCCCCCTTTGCGCCCTGAAAGGGCAGCGCCCGATCCGTAATCGTATACGCTCGCGAACCCCCCGTCGACACGAAAAATCGTCTTCCGCCGTCCCGCACACGACTGCGCCAACCCGACGTTGATCCATAATTCCGAGTTCGGGGATACGACTGTTCCTACACAAACACGCTCCGGTCCAGCATTCCGAAGCCGTTGAAGCTACTCTTCATGGTAAGCCAAATGACCAACGGGACAGTGATAGCGGTACCAGAGAAAATCGCAATCATAATGGCGATCTGATACTTGACGGCGGTCACGGGATCAGCTCCGGCAAGAATGATCCCGGTCATCATCCCCGGCAGCGAAACGAGCCCTAGGGTGGCCATGGACGCCACAGTAGGGGCCAGTGCGGCCTGGCTGGCCTCACGTAGAAATGGCGTCAAAGCCTCTCTCAGCCGCGCGCCCTGAGCCAGGTGATGTAGAAACAGGTGTTCGCCGTCTCGAACGGAACGATAAAACCGACTGACCCCCACGATATCCGCGCGTAGACAGTTCCCTAAGATCAAGCCGCAGATGGGAATCACGTACTGCGCATCCAACCAATTAGGCTGACGAAGAACGGGGCCCATAAAAAACAGCAACGGCAACAAGGTGCCCACCAGCAGAGCAATGAAGACCGGCAACACAAATCGCGCCAGCCGCAGACCGGAACCGCGCATGATTGATGCGTCAGCTACGGAAATCATCGCCAAGAGCCAAGCGGAATTGAGCCAGGGGTTATTCCACTCGAAAACAAACTGAAGATAAAACCCTACAAACAGTAATTGAACAGTCATCCTGAGGACCGCAATGAGACTGTCCTTGAGAAGCGGCACCTGGTACCAGAGAAGGAAAGCGAGGGGGGCCAGTAGAAGGGCGTAACCAGCGGCGAGCCCGCCGAAGCTAATATTCGCAACATTCATCCCCGGCTGCCTCCCGGCAGTAATACCACCTCTCCGGGCAGAGGAAGATCTTCGGCATCGTGAGTCGCGGCCAAAACCGTCAATCCCGGCTCAGCGGACAGGAGATTAGCAACCTTGGCACGGGCCGACTTGTCCAACGCAGAAGTAGCCTCGTCCAGCAATAGGATGTCGCGCCCCAGCAGGAGAGCAGCGACGATGGCGACCCTCTGCTTCTCACCTCCCGATAACGCCGTCATTTCCTTATCTAACAGGTCCCTAGGAAGCAGCAACTTCTCAAACAATTCAGTGACGCGAGTCAGCCTAAAACGAAGAGCGGCATTAGCGCGATATCGAAACGGTCGCTCCAACACATCCCTAACGCGTTCGATTCCGAGCTGCGGCTCCTGGCTAACGTACGCCATGCGTAGCCGTAGCTTCCAAATGGAATCCGCGCTGATTTTCTCCCCGCCCACGGAAATTCGGCCATCGAACATCGAAACGAATCCTAGAACGCAGCGAAGCACAGTAGACTTGCCACAACCAGAGTTACCCGTCATGACGACCGTTTCGCCCTCTCGAAGCACCAGAGAAAACTTATCGATGACAATTCTCGGGCCGAAACGGACCGTAAGCTGGGCGATGTCCAGCGCCGGGACAGCAGGTTCCGGCCTCATGGGATCATTGTGCACAGTCATTATCCGAGGTGTCAGCGGCTTGATAGCGCGATTTAAGGGCGATGTTCCAACCCAAGAGCATGTAACCAATAGCGTTCTCTAGTAGACAATTCAATAGCTTACGGTGCAAGTGTCCTGTATGTTACCCTCAATTTCACTCAATTGCGTGCAGTATGCGCAGGGTAGGCCAAAACCGCGTAAAGATCAGCGGAGCGGGCGTACTCGAACCGATCCGGGTCCGAATAGCACAGCCCCCAACCCCCCTGTTGCCGTCCAAAGCTAACGCTTCTGATACTTCTCAACGGCCGAATTATGTTTCCGGAGAGTTTCGGAAAAGTGGTGGCGGCCGTCGTTTCTGGCCACAAAATATAAGTAATCGACCTTGGCCGGGTAGAGCGCTGCGTTCACGGACACTAGACCACTATTGGCAATGGGCCCGGGGGGAAGCCCGTTTACCCTGTAGGTATTGTAAGGCCCGGGCGTCCGCAAATCCTCTCGCGTCAGGTTCCCGTTGAAATTCTCCAAGCCATAGATAACCGTCGGATCGCTCTGAAGCCTCATGCCTCGTTTCAGACGGTTGTGAAAAACGGCGGAAACCATCGGCATCTCCTCAGGCGGGCCACCTTCTTTCTCGATGATGGAGGCGAGGGTCACTAGTTCATGCCGCGTCATGCCCAGTTGCTGCGCACGCGCCGCCATTTCAGGGGTGAAGGATTTCTTAAATTGGGCGAACATCACCTCAATGACCTCTTTTTCGGTGACCAAAGCGCGGAAATAATAGGTACTGGGAAACAGATAGCCTTCTATGCTCTCCACCTCGAACATTGCCAAAATTGTCGGATCGCTAACCGCTGCAGTGAAGCGCTCCAGGGTCGTCAGTCCGGTTTGTTCGAGCCGCGCGCCAATTTGTCGGACCGTAAACCCCTCGGGAATCGTGACCTTGTAAACTACCGTCTTGCCCCGAACTAACTCCTCCAACAATGACCACGGTGAAACCGGCCCCTCGAACCGATAGAGGCCGCGATGCATTTTTCGATCAAAACCGCGAAGCCAGGCCCAGAACGTGAACAGCCGTGGCCGAGAAACGACCCCTTTTTTAGCGAGCTCTCGGGCCACCGTCGAAAACGTATCGCCACGCCGGATCTCAATCTCCGCAACGGTCGAATGGCCGTGGTGTGGGGTCCACAGAAACGCAGCCACATAACCAAGCGTAAAGAGGATAACAAGCAGAAGGACGCCAGCGACAATAAGGAGGCTTCTGCGGCTGATGAGTGTAAACTCCGACACCGTTAGCTTTCGGGAATGTTCACCTTCATCCGTCCTTCGCAATGTTTTAGGAAACCGGTGAAAGGACCTTTGGCATGGCATCGCCGTGGCACCTAATGCCATTAGGAACCAAAAGGCATGTCAAGCTTTTATTTCGCATTGCCACTACAAGCATCGACCATCCCAAGGAGCCCTGTAGGGCTACGACTTCGTTACCTTCGCCTATGCGTTCCCCTTCAAACCCCAACAAACTTAGTTTGTATGTCACCGAAACCAAAACCATAATGATACTATGCAATTCCGTCTTCGCCACGACAACCATGACTTGACGCAGGGAACTATGGTTCATACTCTGCAGGGACCACCTCCAAGGGCACTTTTGTGAAAATCTACAAGGCACTCACGATCGCAGGTTCAGATTCAGGTGCCGGGGCCGGCTTACAGGCCGACCTCAAAACATTTGCGGCCTTAGGAGTTTATGGTACCTCGGTGGTCACAGCCATCACCGCACAGAACACCACGGGCGTAACTCAGGTTCTCGAAACACCCGCGCCACTAGTCGCTGCCCAGATCGACGCCGTATTGGACGACATCGGGGCTGACGCCGTGAAGACCGGAATGCTCGGCAACGCCCGCATCATCCGAACGGTAGCCGACAAAATCCGGCAGCACGGCATTCAACACCTGGTGATAGACCCTGTGATGATAGCCAAGGGAGGACAAGTGCTACTACGACCCGACGCCATCCAGACGTTGCAGACTCGCCTGTTTCCGTTGGCCACCGTAGTCACGCCTAACATACCCGAGGCCCAGGCACTGACAAGCGTAGAAGGGGTCGGCGTGCGTGCTATCCAGGAGATGGCCCGGCGAATTTTCAACTCGGGCGCGAAAAACGTCGTGATCAAGGGAGGGCATCGACGAGGCCCCGCGACCGATATTCTCTATGATGGCTCGGTGTTCCTTGAGTTCCCAGCTGCGCGGATACGGACGAAGAACACCCACGGAACTGGGTGTACATTCGCAGCTGCTTTAGCTTGCGGCTTAGCCCGTAGGCTGCCGGTGGAAGTCGCGGTGGCCGCTGCCAAAGAGTTCGTCACGCAAGCTATCCGCCGAGCCTTCGCCATCGGAGCAGGCCACAGTCCAGTGAATCACTTTTACAGTTCTTTCACTGACTGAGTCTCCGGTAAACGTTTGCCACGGTCATCCTGAAAGAACGGCCAGGGCCGTCTTCTAAGGCTTCGAAATGAACATGCCCCATCCTGGCAGCAGCCCGCCTGACCAGACGGGACAACAACCTGTGCTGTCGACACAAAATTAGCCAACCTGCAGCTCGCGACTGCCCCACGTTAGTTTGATGCCGATGAAGTTCGGGGCAATGTCAGCAATAAGGTCAAGTACCCAGCGAACCAAAACGGCGGTCCTATTCGCCCAAACCGGAGCGCCGCAAGGTAAAACGCGGCTCTTCCTGGGCAATCAGGCGACGTATGTTCTCCCGGTGGCGAAACACTATCAGGATGCCGACAACAAGGCTCAACCAAAATATTTCCACGGGATAGGCAAACGCCCACGCCGCAATGGGGGATACTAAACCCCCCGCAATAGAGGCCGGTGACACCCGCCGGCTGAACACGATCACTAGGAGGAAGACCCCCAGAACGACCAGGAAACCGAGGGGCATGGCAGCGAGATAGACCCCAGCTGCGGTGGCCACACCCTTGCCGCCCTTGAATCCTAGGAACACCGGGTAGAGATGGCCGGTGAAAGCCGCCAGACCGGCCGCAACGGCCGCAACGTCGCCCAAGTCTAGCAGGTGAGCCGTCAAAACCGGGACGAAACCCTTGGTTACGTCGGCGAACAAGGTTACTACGCCCTTCTTCCAACCCAGCGTGCGTGCCACGTTGGTGGCACCGATGTTGCCGCTACCTGCACTACGTACGTCCACACCCCCGGTCGATCCTACCAGAAAGCCGGCGGGGATTGATCCCAGGAGATACGACAGTATTGTCAGAACGATTAGAGCAATCATAGCGGACAAAAAAAGGGAGGAAGCATCCCGGCTTCCTCCCTTTTTTATAGGGGTTTCAGCTATGTAGCAGGCTTCTCGTATACTTTCGGGTCCATATTCGTCGTGGCTCCAGCTTTCACGCAGTCAGCCTCGAACATCTCGCGGATGTACGTAGGCTGATCGTAGTACTCGATCTGGTTGCCTCCGGATTTCACGTCCTTGTCAACTTTTGAAATATCCCCAAATCCGGCGCCCATGCTGTGCTTGATCCCGCCAAATCGTAACGGTAGGTAACGCGCGCCGCTAGCACCTGTGTTGAAGTGCTGGTGAAACATCATATCTGGCGGGACGAATACGCTGCCGTCGTGCCAGTCGTAACGCTTGGGCTCCTCGCCTTCCCGCCAAAACAACGAGAATCCTTGCCCCTTGATGATACAAACATTGAAACCCGGGCCGTGACGGTGGGCCTTCTTGTAGGTCCCTATTGGAAACTCGGAGATGTGCGCTGCCATAACACCATCGCACATCTCGAGAAAGACGTTCTTACCCCCGGCGCCACGCTCTTTCCACTCCTGGAGAGGGAAGGCCCGTGTGTCAGCGATGAAGTTTGTATCCCAGATACGACCGGGATGCTGCGTACCCTTGCTGGAGAAATAGTCGGGTTGTCCATCGAAACGGTCCACAAAGTCGTAAGGAGCGTTGAAGATGAATTCCTCGTTGTGGAACAGACTGAAGATAATGGGCATGTTGTTGACCGAGAAAAGCCGCGCCGGCTTGTCACCCTGACCGTTGAAGTGCTGGTGATACACATTCAACGGGATCGACATGAGGCTTCCCTCCTGCCACTCGAAGGTCTGCTTTGCTCCCTTATCGTTCCAAATGGTAGTAGCGCCCCGGCCCTGCACCACCTGCACCAACTCCTCATAGAGGTGGCGCATAGGGTTCAGACTCTTACCCCCCGGGATTTCTACGATGTAGGCCCCGGTCGCCTCACCCGCTCCTTCCATGTTGATAATGGTCCCGTCACCGCCCATCCGATCCCACCACTCGAGCGGCACTTCCTTCAAGTCCTTAATAAAAAACGTGTCCACAATCGGAACCCCCTCACCCTTCTGCCACTTGTAGAAGTAGGGAGTATTGTCCATCGTAGTGTCTATCTCTTCTGCCGGCTTAGCCATGTGCTCCTCCGAATCTTCCGAAAAATTCAAGAGCTACCTGTTACATGACGCATTTCGAAATTTCAACATGTCGGCAACCCTTGTTTGACACCCCCGTTCCGGCCTCCTTATATTTAAGGCACTGCGCGAAGCAAACTTTTTCCGTGCTTAGGGAGCTTCTACATGTGGATCAATGCACCGCGAGCGAGGCATTTGTTGGCCGAGCGAAATCTCGACGGCCTGCTCGCCGCAACCAATATTCCGAACGTCTTCTACCTAAGCGGCGTGTGGCGCCGGCAGGACATCGCTGCCATCATCACCCGAGACGAGGTGACCGCGCCCTGGCTGGTGATTCCCCGGGCCGAGGTGGACTATATGGTAGACACGGTGCCGCCAGCAGGCGTAGTCACCTACGGTACCTTTTTCCGAGTCTTGGGAGACAACGGACCGCTCACCGAGCGGGAACAGCGTATTTGCGAGCTCGGCTGCGATCTCGAACCGGTGAAAGACTTTTTTGAGGGCATTGTGCAGACTTTGAAGAGTGCCGGGCTCGAGGGGAGCCGACTCGGCTACGACGAACGCGGCCTAGACCCAGCCCTAGTAGAGCGGCTCAAAGAGCGGCTGCCACAACTCGGTCTCGTACCAGCCATGTCGGTGTTCCGTGAGATCCGCATGGTCAAAAGCGAGGCCGAAATCAAGCGCATGACCGAGGCCGTACAAGTCACCGAAGAGTCCATATACGAAGCCGCAAACGAGGCGCGCGAGGGCATGACCGAAGCGGAAATGTGTCTTGCCTTCGACCTTGGACAAGTGCGCCGCGGCGCTGAGCCTAACATGAACCACGTGGGCTTTGGCCGGAGCGCCGCGCTGGGTATGAGTAATGTGCCCGAAGATCGCCTCGGGCCTGGCGACATGATTCGGTTCGATGTGGGCTGCATATATAAAGGCTACCTGACTGACATGTCGCGAACTTTCTCCTTCGGGCCCCCGAGCCAGAAATTCACTAGTTATTACAACGCTGTACTAAAAGGCCAAGATCTGGCCCTTAGTCTCATTAAGCCGGGGAAAATCGCTTCCGAAATCTTTCACGAGACAATGGCCGAGGTACGCGAGACCGGCATTCCACATTATGGGCGACAACACGTAGGACATGGGATTGGTCTGGGACTTGGTGGCTACGACCGGCCCACCATCTCCCCTGGGGACGCTACGCCCCTGGAAGCCAACATGGTACTGTGCGTCGAAACACCCTACTACGAACTCGGCTGGGGTAGTGTTCAAGTGGAAGACATGATCGTTGTCACCGAGGAGGGCTACAGGCGACTAACTGCGTCCCCACGGCACCTTCAAATACTGGAGTCCCGAGTTGACAAGTAGTGCCGACTACGCGGGCTTGAAACGGCCCTGTACAATTCGTATCGGCCCACCAACAACAAGGGCCCCTACGCGAATGGGCACACCAACTCCATTCATGGACGCTACATCTGCATGAGCTACTTGACCGGCCTCGACTGCATCCGATGCAACGCGTCTTTCGGCATCGAGCCGCGGTTCGACGGGTGTCCGGATTGTCGTAAGGAGGCCCCTTCCAATCTTACGCCTCGTTACGACCTCTCCAAAGCCGGCCGTGACTTGTCCGTCGCATCGCTGAACGGACGGCCTCCCGGGATGCGACGCTTTCGCGAACTCCTACCCCCAGATGTCCAGGATGCCGCTACCTTGGGCGAGGCAGAGACGCCGCTTCTTCTTTGCGAACGTTTCGGACGCCGAGTTGGGCTCCGACGACTTTTCCTCAAGGACGAATCGCAAAACCCGTCGGGCTCGTTTAAGGACCGTCTAGCGTTCACCGCTGTGGCAATGGCAAGGCGGTTTGGCGCCAAGGCAGTAGGGGTTAGCTCCACCGGTAACGCTGGCGCCGCAGCCGCGGCCTACGCCGCCCGCGCTGGGTTGCCTTGCATTGTGCTCACCGTTCAGGGGGCCGCGTCTGCCATCGTCACTCAGATGCAGACGTTTGGTGCAATGGTGGTAGCTACTCGGACTAAAATCGACCGCTGGAGGTTGCTGCAAACCGGGGTAACCGAGTGGGGCTGGTTTCCGACTTCGCCCTACTTCGGCCCACCCGTAGGAAGTAACCCCTACGGAGTAGATGGATACAAAACCCTCGCCTACGAGGTTTGTGAACAAATGAGCTGGGACCCGCCCGACTGGTGCATCCTTCCCGTAGCTTACGGCGATGCTCTGTTCGGCATGTGGAAAGGCTTCGAGGAACTCGCCTACCTGGGCCTCATCCGCAAGAAACCGCGCATGTTGGCAGTAGAGGTGGCCGGATGTCTTACCGCGGCGCTGACCTCCGGGGAGGATGCCATCCCCGAAATTTCCGCACCCACCCCATATGTGGCTGGCTCCATCAGCGTAAACCAGAGCACCTACCAGGCCCTGCACGCGCTACGAGCATCCGGGGGCACTGCGCGAATCGCGCGAAACGATGAGCTCTTAGGGCTACAAAAGGATCTGGCTGCAGACGAGGGCATCTACGCCGAGCCCTCCTCCCTAGCCACTCTTGCCGGGTTGCATCGCCTATGCGAAGAAGGGGTCATCGGCCAGAACGACACGGTGGTCGTGGTGAACACCGCCAGCGGCCTCAAGGACGCCTCTGCCACCGCAACGGCGGTCCCCAAGATCCCGATCGTGGATAGCGACGCCGCTCAATTAGAGGAAACACTGAAAAATGCCTACGGTTATCGTGTGGAACGGTGAGGTTCCCACAATGCAAAGACGGAGACTTCATCCCGCCTTCACACAGATATCCGGGCGAACTGACACTCCACCTAGAAACGGGAGGGGGACTGACAGGCACTCATGAAATTCAGTATCCAACTGCCCACCTGCACCGAGGGCCTCGTCAACCCGGTTCCGTTCATCGGTCCAGAAGAGTTCGTACACATAGCCCAGAAAGCCGAACAGCTGGGCTACGACACGGTTTGGGGCAACGACCACGTCACCCCGGCAACTTACGCGCGGCAAAAATGGCTGAAATCACCCAACTTCTACGAAGTCCTGATCACCCTCGCCACAGTGGGGGCTCACACTACGCGTGTCCGGCTAGGCACAGCCGTTCTGGTGCTGCCGTTGCGGGACCCGGTACTACTCGCCAAGCAAATAAGCACCTTAGACAATTTCACTGGCGGACGAGTGGTCCTGGGAACCGGTATTGGGGCCTACCGGGAGGAGTTCGACGCTCAATGGCCGCGGCGCAACAGGGAACGTCGCGGCAGCCTGTTGGACGAGAGTCTGGAGGCCCTCCGGCGGCTGTTTCACGACGCGAACGCTACCTACGAAGGGCGGCACATCGCCTTCAGAGACATCGCCATGAGCCCCAAACCGGTACAAGATCCCCTCCCCATCTTCGTGGGGGGACACAACAAGGCTACGATCCGTCGTGCAGCCCAACTCGGCCAGGGCTGGCTGCCGGGCTGGCGGCCGTTCGACCAGATCGCAGAGCGTACGGCCCTGCTACGACAGCTCACGGAGGCAGGTGGAAGACACCCCCGGGATGTGGAAGCTTGCTCCCAGTTCACGCTATACATCGGAAAAACCGTAGAAGAGGCGCGCTCCCGTTACCGCAAGACCGGCATGGTCCAACATAGAGTCTCCCTGGCGCACACAGGTCGGGATCCGGCTCTGGCCGAAGCCAACAACCTCATAGGCAGTCCAGCTAGTATTCTTGACCAGGTCGCGTTCCTAGACAAGGCCGGCATCGACCACGTCTGTGCACTCCAGTTCCCCTCGGACAGCGGCGTGGAGATGCTGGAACAGATGGAATGGCTTGCCGAGGAGGTTATGAAGCCGTTCAACCACAGTTAGTGGCCACATGATCGGATTCAGCACGAGGACACAGAGAATTGCTTTGCTGACGGCACGTCACGACCACAAACATCAGCGCAGTCATGTGTGGCCAGACGGAACCCAAATTCTGGAGGTGTGCCTATGGCACGAACGAGAACTGCGATAGGATATCTGTTGCCCACGCGCGAGAGCGTAATGGCCCAAGCAACGCCGGATTTAAGCCGCATTATTCACCTGGCTGAACATGCCGAGGCGCTGGGATTCGACTCCCTCTGGGTAGGCGACAGTATATTAGCCCGCCCGCGGCTCGAGCCCCTGACGACGCTTGCCGCAGTAGCGTCCCGCACTCGTGATGTCAAGCTCGGGACCGCGGTACTCTTACCTGCGCTACGGCACCCCGTGATATTGGCAAACGAGTTGGCCAATCTCGATCTCATATGTAGCGGGCGTCTGATCCTGGGCCTAGGCATCGCTGGCAACCATCCCGTCGTCGAAGAGGAGTTTGCCGCCTGCGGCGTCGACTTCCGACACCGTATCGGCATCTTCGAGGAGGGCGTAGCCCTCATGAAGCAGTTGTGGACGGGGATGGAGGTGACGTTTCATGGACGCCATTTTCAGATCGACGGTGTCCGCCTAGGACTTCGACCAACGCAAGACTCGGGTATACCGCTATGGCTCGCGGGCGGCGTTGACAATGCGCTTCGCAGAGTGCTTCAGCTGGGGGACGGCTGGTTCCCGCTACCCAACTCCCCAGAAACGTTTGGCCGCAATTGGCGGACGCTGGAGTCCCTCGGCCGCGAGATGGGGCAGGACGCCGGGCGCCTCGCTCGTGCCGTGTATGTCAGCGTGAATGTGAACAACGATGAAGCACGGGCCGAGCAGGAGATGCGAGCGTTCATGGAAGGTTATTATAACGTGCCTTACGAAACCATGTTGGCAGTGCAACCACCGTGCAACGGCCCAGCCGCCCGCTGCATCGAATGGCTCCGGGCCTTTGTCGAGAAGGGCGCCGAAAACATCATCGTGCGCTTTGGCAGCCCAGACCAAACCACCCAACAAGAACGCTTCGCCGCTGAGGTGCTGCCTGCCCTCCGCGCCGAGTAATTAGCTCTTGAACTGATGAGGACCCACTAAACAGATGAGTGACATCCAATTTGACCTAGGCTTCAGTTCGCGAACAGTGGCCGTCTACCCTTTATCCCGTCGCATCGACATCGTTAAAAGCGCGGAGGCCCTAGGATTCGATCGTCTGTGGCACTCCAACGAGAAATTCGGTCGCGATATGGTGGCCAATATGACCCTCAGTGCCGTCCACACCCAGCGCATCGGCATCGGCGCCGCAGTTACTGACCCCTACAGCGTCCATCCCGCCCTTACTGCCGCTGCCATGGCCACGGTGGATGACGTCGCCTCGGGCCGGGTCATTGTGGGTATGGGCGCCGGCGGCTCTGGCTTTCCGGCCATGGACATCGAACGAAAACATCCAGTGGATGCCATGCGCGACGCCATTGCAATCATGCGCAGCATGTGGGCCGGCAAATCCACGGTAGTGAACGGCAAGGTGGTAAGCCTCCGTAACGGTGTGCTGGGGTTCAAATCGCGGGCCAACATCCGGGTGGTCATCGCTACCCGAGGCCCGGCCGTGTTCCGCCTAGCGGGACAAATCGCCGACGGTGCAATGATTGCCACCATGGCGACTCCTCAGGGCGTCGGTATGGCGTGGGATTTCGTCCGGCAAGGTGCACGCCAGGTAAACCGCGACCCCGAGGGGATCGAGATCATCTCGCGCGTAGACACCTGTGTTGATCTGGACCGGGATAAAGCCCGGGCCGGGGTCAAGCAGATGATCGCCTTCCTGTTATGGAGCAGCTATCCCAACCGTGACTTTGTAACCCAATTAAACCTGCAAATACCGGCCAAACTGGAAACCATGATCGCCAAGCGCGACTATGAGCTCATGTTCGAGGCAGGCCCCCTAGTACCCGAGGATTTTGTGGACGCCTTCGCCTGGGCCGGCACCCCCAAGGATGTCGCCGACAAAATTACCCGTATCGCCGAGATGGGGGTCCGCCGCTTCGGTGTCTGGGTCCTCGCTCCACCGCAAGGCGGTATCGAGTCCGTCATCCAACTCTTTTCCGAAGAAGTGATGCCCAGGGTGCGGGCGGCAGCAAGGGGCGCCTAACAACCCCCACCGTGTTGATGGACTGCGCCGTTATTCCTAGACCGTTCGGAGATCGAACAGAGAATGCCCCGGCAGAAGCTTGTCGCGCGACAACTTAGCGCGAAAATAATGGGTAAAACTAGACCTGCGGGGGCTTGGAGACTTATCCCTTGGCAACTGCCGTCCGCTGCTTCAACCGAGACCACTCCCATGCCATCAAGGCTAAGCCCGCCACCAGACCGATGAGGTTCCACTGAACCCACGGGGTAATCAGACCCAGGCTCACGGCCAAAAACAGGACGCGAGTGATGGGGTCGAGAATCCTGAAGCAGTAACCCTGCACGGCTATGCCCATGGTCACCATGCTGCAGACGGCGAAGAAGATGGTGAGGGTAACCTCCCCCGCTGTGCCAATGCTTAGCAGCGCGGAGTTGTTCACGAATGCGTAGGGCAGCACGAAGGCGGGAAGAGCCAGCTTCACAGCTTCCACGGACGTGGGCACCACAGGCGCTTGAGCGATTGCAGCTGCGGCGTAGCTCGTTGGCGCCGTAGGCGGCGTGATAGCCGAGATGGCACAGAAGAAGATTACGAACAGATGCGCCTGGGGCACGATAGCTCCGGGATCCAGACCCATGTTCTGGAGCATGACCACCAACGCTGGAATGGCGATTCCAACCTGGACGATATATGCGGAAGATAGCGGCAATCCCATTCCAAGGACGATGGCCGTGATCATAACGTAGACCAGGGCAAGGAGTAGATGGCCGCCCGCCAGATCCACGATCAGACCCGAAAAACGGATAGCAACGCCCGACAGGTCGAAAATGCCCACCATAATGCCGGACGTGATGATAGCTACAGCGACCAAGGTGGCCTGAATTCCGCCCTGAACAAGAGCATCCCAGATGGCCTTAAGGCCCATGCGGGTTTCCTTCCGGAACCAACTCACAACTACGATGGCCATTATACAACGCACCACCGCGTAGCCAGGACTGAAGCCCGCCACCAGGAGATAGATGAGAATCAAAAGGGGCAGAGCCAAGTGACCCCGAGCCACGATGGCCTTTTTTAGGCTCGGCAACTCCTCTCGCGGCACTGTGGGGATGTTTTCCTTGACCGCGTGAATGTGCACCATTATCCCTACGGCCAAGAAGTAAAGCACCGCAGGGATCAGGATATATTGCATCACGTTGACGTAGGGAATGCCGGTGTATTCGGACATCAGGAAGCCCGCGGACGCCATCACCGGCGGCATAATCAACCCGCCGGTTGAAGCCGAGGCCTCCACCGCACCGGCCATGTAGCTCTTGAAACCGATCTTCTTCATCATCGGGATGCTAAAGGAGCCGGTAATAACAGCGTTGGCCGTGCTACTCCCAGAAATAGAACCCATAAGACCGCTGGACAACACCGCAATCTTGGCTGGGCCACCCCGAAAACGCCCCGCCAGCGCGGTAGCGAACTCGATAGTAAATTGCCCAAAACCCGACTTCTCAAGGAAGGCGCCAAACACAATGAAGAGGAATATGAAGTTGGCAGAGATGTGGGTAGGTAATCCAAACAGTCCGTCGGTCAGGAAGTACTGGTTGTCGGCCACCAGCGACATCGAGTAACCTTCGTGATTCAAGAACCCGGGCAAATACTGCCCCACAAAGGCAAACAAGAAAACTGCTAGAGCCAGGGCCGCGAGCGGCCAGCCGATTGAGCGACGGCAACTCTCTAGAACCAACGCGATACCAACGAAGGCCAGCGTAATCTGCCAGACCGAGAAGGTCTCGATATGGCCGATGTGCTCAACAATCCACTCATAATCGTAGAACAGGTAACCCATGGACATGAGCCAACCCACGATTAGTAGTCCGTCGTACCAAGGCAACTTCCCGTCATCCGGCCGCTTAAACGCATTATAGCTGAGCAGCGTGATCAGGATCATCAACGTAACGTGAATCACCCGATGCAGGTAAGCTTCTGGTTGCCCGAAAAAGCCTGTGTAGAGGTGATAGACCGAGGTCCCGAAAGCCACGAGGCTCAGGATGATTCCAGCGGTGCCTGCGAGTCTACGATTCATTGGTACTACCCGTGTAATCTACTCACATATCGGATGCGGCACGGCAATACGGCACAACATTCGCGTCGGGCCAATCGATGACGCCAAACAATTAAATAAGAGGGGTGGCGCTTGCGCGCCACCCCTTAGTGTTATTGGTTACTTAAGTATTCCCTTTTCCTTTAGGTATTGGTCCATACCAGCGTGCCGCGGGACCCCCACGTTGGCAGCGCCGTCCGAAGCCTTCACCCGACCCATCGCCTTCACCGCACCCGCGAAGTCCCCGTGGTTGCCATAGATGAGTTTAGTGAACTTATAGACCCGCTCCGCCGGAACATCCACATTGGTAACAATGGTCGTGAACGTCTGGATGGTGTTTACGTCTCTCTTCTGGTCGTAGTATTTCTTGTCTAACGTAAACGGCACGGCCGCGGGATTAGCTGTGTTCATCTTCTTCTGATCTTCCTTAGAGAACGTCAGGATCCGAATTGGCGCATGCGCATGCAACTGGACGATAGGGGAGTAGTTCTCCTCGCCGGGTCCGAGGTAAGCGTCGATGTGCTTATCCTTCATCTGCGCCACAGTGTCGTTGAAGTTGAGATGGTTAACCTTGGCAAATTCCTTGTACTCGATGCCAAGGGCACGCAGCATTTGCCTGTTAAGCGCCTGGAACGAGAACCGCTGGGGCAGAACGTTCACCCTTTTACCCCTGAGCTGCTGGTAGGAGGTGACGTTGGAATCAGCCCAAACGACCCAGAACAGGTAGTTGGAATACAAGACCGCGGCAATACGGACCTTCTTGGCTTTTTCAGCCCTACCTTTGAATTTCCCCTCGCCCTTAAGGGCCTGAGAAAAAGAGGTGGCAGCCGTCAGTCCGAAGTCGAGCTTACCTTCCATTACGTTGATGAGGTTAGAGACACCCCCGCCGATGTCCAACGTAACCTTGTCTCCGTTCTGCTTCTCGGCCAGCCGCTGTACCACGGTCCCGATGGGGTACCAAGAACCGCCGGGCTTCGAAACGCCGAATTTGTAGCTCTCTGCCAAAGCCCCCGGCACGAAAGTGGCGACAAAAAGAAAAACTAACGAAGTCACCAGGCACCTCTGTAATCGACTCATATAAATCTCCTTTCCTTGCCTCCAACACCTCTGGTTTTCAGGTGCCAGGGCGAGCTAAGTAGCCGAAACTACTTTCGTGGGTCCCAATTGTCAAGGACAAATGTACGCCTACTCGAAGCTATTGTTGACAAGCAACGGCCAATCGTCTACGCAACGCAGAAGCTGTGCCAGACGGCCATGGTTAGTTCGATCGTTTGTCTCGAAGAGCCAATGAAACCCGCACCCTTCACCTACTACTGCCCGGAAACTCTGGACGAAGCCGTTCGCCTTCTCAACGAGCACGGCGACGACGGTAAAGTCCTCGCTGGCGGCCAAAGCCTGATGCCGCTCATGAGCCTGCGTCTAGCGCGTCCGGCGGTTATTGTGGATCTGAACCGGGCTACTGGCCTAGACCGGATTGACGTCAACGACGACGACAGCTTGACCATCGGGGCATTGGCGCGACAGCGCGCACTCGAAAGAGAACCCAGTCTCATTACGCTAAATCCACTTCTAGCTGCAGCCGTGCCCCTAATCGGCCATTTCCAGATTCGCAATCGAGGTACGGTAGGCGGCAGCCTCGTCCACGCCGATCCGGCGGCAGAGTTGCCAGCGGTGGCTCTTACTCTGGGCATCGAATTCGTGATCGCTAGCACCACCGGGGAACGGGTGGTAAGCGCGGAGGATTTCTATCTGGGCTACATGGCCACGGTCATCGAGGCTAACGAAGTGATGACCGAGGTACGTGTCCCGACCTGGAAGTCCGGCCGCCTTTGGGCCATCGAAGAGGTATCCCGGCGCAAGGGAGACTTCGCCATGGTGGGTGTCGCACTCTGGGTGGACCTCAATGGGGACGCGTGCGAGGATACGCGTATCACCCTGTTTGGCGTAGGAGGTAAACCCATCCGGGCGTTGAAGGCGGAACAGCGCCTCAAAGGCTCCACGCTAGATCCCGCGACCCTTAAGGAGGTGGAGCGCATCATCTTCGAGGAACTAGACCCGGACTCTGACATCCACGCATCAGCGCTGTACCGCAAGGAGGTCGGCGGTGTGCTCACCCGGCGTGCACTAAGCGCGGCCGTGGCCCGGTCTACTGGAGAAAGTAACGCTTCATGAGCACCAAGAACATTCTCAACCTAACGGTGAACGGTAAAGCCTACGAGAAGTTGGTGGAAGTGCGCATGACACTTGCGGATTTTCTCAGGAACGAGCTTGATCTCACGGGCACTCACCTGGGCTGTGAGCACGGCGTGTGCGGCGCTTGCACGGTGATCATGAACGGCGAGGCTGTGCGTTCCTGCCTACTCTTAGCGGTCCAAGCAGAAGGTGCGACTCTAGAAACTGTCGAGGGGCTGGCGAACGGTGACCAGTTGCACCCACTGCAGACTGCGTTCCAGGACCGACACGCGCTCCAGTGCGGCTTCTGCACCCCAGGATTCCTCATGACAGCATCCGCTTTCCTCAAGGAGCACCCCAAGCCCACGGAACTTGAGATCCGCGAAGCCATCTCGGGTAATATCTGTCGCTGCACGGGTTACCAGCCCATTATCGAAGCTATTGCGCAGGCAGCTCCAAAGTTGGGCGGAGGATCGGATACGAACTGATGGCAGAAACTTATATTGGGGCTCCCATCAAACGGCGCGAGGATATCCGGTTTATCACTGGCGCTGGCACCTACGTGGACGATATCAAACTGCCCCACACGCTCCACGCCGCTATCCTCCGTAGTCCTCATGCCCACGCCCGCATTCTAAGCATCGACACCCAAAAGGCCCAAACACTGCCCGGAGTAGCCTTGGTGTTCACCCTAAAGGACATCGGAGAGCTAGACGCAACTGTTCCGATTCGAATGTATAAGATCCCGGGCTTGGAAAAATACCTACAGCCATCGCTGGCCCAAGACATAGTGCGCTACGTAGGCGAGCCCGTAGCCGTGGTGGTAGGGGCGAGCCGCTATTTAGCCGAGGACGCACTGGAGGGCATTGATGTCCAGTACGAGGTGCTCCAAGAAGTGATGGAAGTACGCGAGGCGCTCAAGGACAAGGTGCTGGTCCACGAGCGTAACGGGACCAACCTAGCCGCGGTCCACCACGTCTCCATCGGCGACGCGGACAAAGCGTTCAAAGAAGCCGACTATACTCGCCGGGAAGAGTTCCAGGTACATCGCTTTACGGGCAACCCAATGGAGACCCGCGGAATTGTGGCCCATTTCGACCGCGGAAGGGGCGAGCTGCGGGTCTACGGCGCAACTAAACTACCGCACCTGAACCGGCAGACCATCGCCGCATTCCTGCAACTACCGGAACACAAGTGTCACTTCGAGGAGAACGACGTGGGAGGGGGCTTCGGAATTCGAGGGGAGCTCTATCCCGAAGATTTTCTGATCCCGTTCGCATCAGTACGGCTTGGGGTTCCAGTAAAGTGGATTGAGGACCGCCGCGAACACTTGCTGGCGGCCAACCACTCGCGCCAGGTCACCTGCGAGCTAGAGATCGCCGCACGCAAAGACGGCACGCTGCTCGCAGTGAGGGCCCAGATCTACGGTGACATGGGCGCGTACGTGCGCACTCACGGTGGCCTGGTACCCTGCTCCACCGCTGCATTAATGACCGGTCCCTACCGTATACCAAGTTACGAGGCAAAGATTCATTGCGTCATGACAAACAAAACCGGCCTAGGTACGTTACGGGCCCCTGGACGGGTGGAGTCGTGTTTTTTTCGAGAACGCATGCTCGACATGATGGCGCGGGACCTTGATCTTGACCCCGTGGAACTTCGGCGGAAAAACTTGGTGCAGCCCGAAGAGATCCCTTACGAGATAGGGCAAACGCGTCCTGGAACCAACCCCACGATCCTCGACAGCGGCGACTATCCTAGCGCCCTTCGGCAGGCACTGGAGCGTTTCCAGTACAACGCGATGCAAAAGCATCAAGGACTCCAGGAGGATGGACGCTACCACGGTATCGGGTTGTCGTATTTTGTCAAGAATACCGGTGGCCTAGAGCCCTACGAGGGAGCCCGCATGGTGGTGGGCGAGGGAGGTGGTGTTAGCGTGTACCTGAGCATCGCCCAGCTCGGCCAAGGACATGAGACCGCCATGGCTCAGATCTGCGCCGATGCCCTGCATGTCCCCATGGATGCTATTTCCGTGTTCCACGGCAACACCGACCTCTCACCCTTCGGATGGGGCACCTTCGCCAGCCGCGGTACGGTCATGGCAGGAAACGCCGTACACCTCACCGCACTTCAACTGAAAGACAAGATCCTGGAGGCCGCCGCCCGACACTTGGAAGTTGATGCAGCCAGTCTGGAGCTAGAAGACGGCACCATCGTACAGCTTGACACCGAGGCCGCGTCGCTACCGCTGGGAGAGCTCGTGGCGCGCATGAGGGAGTCCATTGCCCCCGAACAAGGAGTCCCAGAACTAGAAGCCACTGCCTACTACAATTCCAACAACATCACCCACACTTACGGCGTACACCTAGCTCAAGTAGCCGTCGATCCAGAAACCGGCGTGCTGGAGGTTCTCAAGTACCTGGTGGTGGAGGATGTGGGCCGTGTGGTTAATCCCCTGATGGTGCGTGGCCAAACGGTGGGCGCTGCGGTTCAGGGGATTGGCGGTGTGGTACTCGAAGAGTTGGTTTACGGAGAAGGTGGCCAGCTTCTGACCACAACATTTCTGGACTATCTTCTACCCACCAGCACCGATGTTCCCCCTATCGACGACCTCGTTTTAGAAGAAGCTCCGTCTCCCTACAACCCGTTGGGAGTCAAGGGAGCTGGTGAGGGCGGTATCGTTGGCACTGCCGGCGCCTTAGGCAATGCCGTCAGTAATGCCCTCGGAATAGAGGTCAGGGACCTACCCCTCAGCCCAGACCGCATTCGCACCTGGATTCGGACCCGCGAGCAGGCTTAAAAACTACGAACCATTCCCCCCATCTCTGAGCGCTCGCCAGACCCGTTCCGGCGTTAGCGGCAGATCGCGGATACGCACGCCGGTCGCACGGGCCAGGGCGTTGACAACAGAGGGGGCAACAGAAAAGATGCCCCCCTCTCCCATGCCGCGACTACCATAGGGGCCAATGCCGTCCCGGTTCTCCACCAACAAAGTGTGGAACTCCGCCGGCAGGTTTTTGAACTTCGGAACCCGGTAATCGATGAGATTGGGGTTGAGCAGTTGATAGTCATCGTGCACCATCTGCTCCATGAAAGTGTGGCCGATACCCATCATGGCCGCACCTTCCTCCTGGGCCACGCAGTGTTGAGGATGGATGGCCTTTCCAACGTCCGCCACGGAAATATAGCTCACCAAGTCGAGGGCGCCCGTGTCCCGGTCAACGCCCAGCTCGGCGACCCCCATGCCTACCTCCCAGAGAACAGGCGTTTTCCGGTCGACCATCTCGGGGCCCACGGTGCCGCGCCCCACGATCTCACCGGCTACCTCCCCGAAGCGACATTCCAGCACGTCGGTAAAAGACATTACCTTCTCATCCACCAAAAGACGCCCCTCGGACAAACGCACCTTCCCTACCGTAACCCCGAACGCCTTTGCCGAAAGGCTACGCAGTTGGCGCTTGAGGTCCTGAGCCGCCGCCTGAACTGCCCGGCCCATAACGGTAGTGGAGCGGCTGGCACCGGTGGAGTGGTCATAGGGCGTCACAGTTGTGTCCACCGGCACGACCTGCACCCGATCACGGGGTAATGTGAGCTCTTCAGCGACGATCTGAGTAAACACCGTCTTAACCCCCTGGCCCATCTCCGTGCTCCCCGCCAACACCGACACGTGCCCATCGGGCCCAAGACGCACCAACGCCACGGATACAGGCAACACGCCGCCGGCGTTGGTGGTGCCGCAGGCTATGCCCAGCGGCACCTTCCTATCGCGAATACGCCGTCGCCAGTGAGCCCCCGAGACGAGCCGCCTTAGACTGGAATGGAGGTCCACGTCCACCGGGCGGAGCTTCGGTTGGAGTCGTTCCCCCCGCGTGAGCAGGTTCTTGGCGCGTAGATTCGCCGGGTCTAGCCCTAACTCCGTTGCGATCTCATCCATTTGCGACTCACAGGCGAAGAGCATCTGTGGTCCGGCTACAGAACGAAACGAGCCGGCGGAGCCGGCATTGGTGTGGACGGAGTAGACATCACTCATGAGGTGGGGAAACCGATAGGGCCCCAGGACACGTGTAGCGGCAAGCTGCGCCACCATCTGTGTGTTCTCAGTAAACGCACCAGTATCGAGGTGAATTTCCGCCTGCCGTGCGGTCAGGGTACCGTCGTTGTTTACGCCAGTCTTGAGCTTTACGGTGGCGCCGTGCCGGCGCACCGTAACCATCGCCTCAGAAACCGACAGGCAGAGCCGTACGGGACGACCTGCCTTACGCGAGAGCAATACTACCAGGGGCTCGAACTTGGTGTACGATTTACCTCCAAAGCCACCACCCAGAAATGAGACTTGTAGCCGCACCTGAGATCTGGTCACACCAAACATGCGGGCAATATCCGCTTGTACCAGAAAGGGATGCTGGGCCGAGGACCACAGATCGATGCCATCCGCTCCGTACCACGCTACCGCGGCGTGGGGCTCCATGCTGTAGTGGTAGACCATGGGAAACGTGTAGCGTGCTTCAAAGACGCGGTCCGAGGCGGCGAAACCCTGTTCGACATCCCCCTGCTCGACACGTTCATGGGCGCATACGTTACCCGGTGCTTCCTCGTGGATCAACGGCGCCCCCGGCGCCAGGGCTGCTTCCATCCCCAGCACCGACGGCAACTCCTGGTAGTCCACGTCGATGAGGGCAAGCGCCGCCTCCGCGGTGTGTTCGTCCTCCGCCGCTACCGCCGCCACCGGTTCGCCCACATAACGCACCCGATCCATAGCCACTGTAGGACGCCCATTATAAAACGGGTCTATATTCACCAAGTCGCTCGCGGTGACCACCGCGCGAACACCGTCGAGCGCTTGCGCCCTTGCGGTGTCAATGGCCTGGATGCGCGCGTGCGGCAAGGGGCTTCGCAAGATCCGCCCTTCGAGCATGCGGGGCAGCGTAACGTCTCCTGTAAATTGAGCACGTCCCGTCACCTTATCAGTGCCATCCACCCGCGGAACGTTATGACCCACATGCTGGAGCTTACGTTGCGGCATAGGTTCTCCCCGCTCTCTCCTCTCCGTCTCGAAAAGAATCGTTGTCCGAACGGCTTCCCCAGTCCGGCCGCGAGATCCGGCAAGGAACATCCCTGCTTTATAGAACCTATATGTGGGCACGCCTCGATGCAACGAGCACCCGTCAATGCGTTAGGACGCTGTGACTACACTTCACATTGCGTCAGAAGCACTTTACATGTTTTATTCCCTGAAACGATCATGGCTTCTCTGATTTCTACACCGCTCATTCAGTTCCGCGCTGCCTACAACCTACCGGTGCATGCGGCAGTGGAGAACGGGATGTTCGCCAATGCTGGACTCCGCGTGGAGATCGAGTACACGCCGGGCTCGGCGTTTCTCGTGGAAGCAGTGCGCACCGGGCGTTGTACCGTTGGCCATGCAGCCGCGGACGATGTGATCGCCGACGTGGAGTATCAGGCGGGCTCGGACTTGTTCGCATTTATGGGGCTCCACAGCGGACTTCTAAGCCTCATCGGGGTTCCCGACTGTCCGACCATGGAGTCATTGAGAAACAAACGACTGGCGGTGGATGCGCGGGACAGCGGGTTTGTCTTCATCCTAGAAAAAGCCCTGCGCGACCACCACATCAGCCCGGACGAATACGAGCTCGTGGAGGTTGGCGGCTGGGAGAGCCGTTACCACGCCCTCGTTGAGGGGGCACTTTGTGCAACACTCCTCACGCCACCATTCGTGTCAGCCGCGCTGGAGCAGGGCTGCCACATAATTGCTCGTGGCGAGGAAATGGCGCCCGTATATCAAGCCACTGTAGGACTCGCCAAGCGCTCCTGGGCAGCGGAGAATCAGGGGCATCTAATCGACTATATCCGTTGTTACGTAGCTGCCACCGAGTGGTGCTACGCACCAGAAAACCGAGCCCGCTGCCTTGACATCCTGGACCGGCACAACGGCCTCACCGGCAGTGGCGCTGAAGAAACTTTAGACGCGCTACTGGATCCCGAACACGGCCTCTACCCAAAGGCCGCACTGAATATCCCCGGCATAACGGCGGCCCTCGAACTCAGAGCCGGCATGGGATATATCGCTTCTCCAGCGCCTCCGCCGGAAAAGTACTTCGACGTTTCCTACTATGATGCGGCTATCCGGTGATTGCCCTGTCTCTCGCCACCCGTCTTTGACCGGGAATGGGCGTTGGCACTACACAGGACACCGACTGACGCCAAGTTCCGTGTCAGTAAAGGCGAGCCAACCCCCAGACTAGTGCCGCGTAGCTACGCACCGGCCTTCGGCCATAGCGTTGATCTCATCGGTAAAAAAGAACTTCTCCTGGCCAAAGGCGGGGCGCAACTGGTCGAGCCATGTGGCCTTCGGGTCGTAGGCCGCAAAGAAGGGACGTCCGACCCAGTCCGGGTTTCGTCCCTGGAGAAACCGGAGGATGAACACTTTCTCACCGGCAATATCCTGCACATCCTGGATTTCAACCTTGCCGGGGGTCGCGCTCATGCTCGGGCCACGGGCGGTGCGGGCAAGGCCAGAGACATATTTGATCGCATCCTGGAAGATGCTACAAGCGCGCCCCAGCGGCACCTCGAAGTAGTTTCGTGCACCGGTGTCGCGCTCCACGAACATGTAGTAGGGGATCATTCCCAACCGCACTTCTTCCTCCCACATGCGGATCCAAACGTCCGAGGAGTCGTTGATGTGGGCCAGTAGCGGAGCCTGGCAGCGAATGACCGCGCCAGTATCGCGCAAGCGACGTATTGCCTCCCGGACCACGTCAGTCTCCAACTCCCTCCAGTGGTTGAAGTGCGCCATGATAGCGATGTGTCTACCGCCCTTGACGATCTTTTCTAGCAGCCGCAGCATGCTATCCGCGTCGTCGTCGCCAACAAACCGGTCGGGCCAGAACGTCAAGGACTTGGTGCCGATGCGGATGTCCTGTACATGGGCAAGGCGGGAGTCCTCCACGAACGGTTCCAAATAATGGGCGAACACCGAGGTCTTCATGATCATGGGGTCACCACCAGTGACCAGGACGTCCGTGACGTCGGTATGCGCGGCCAGATAGTTGTGCAGGCCGTCCGCCTCCTTAGCTACGATCTTGAGCGTGTTGTCACCCACGAACTGGGCCCAGCGAAAGCAGAAAGTGCAGTAGGCATGGCAGGTCTGCCCTTGGCTGGGAAAGAACAGCACAGTTTCGCGGTACTTGTGCTGAAGCCCATTCAGCGTCTCGTGATCGACCTGAGGGATGTTCAACTCCCGCTGCCCCGCGGGATGCGGGTTGAGTCTTTCACGGATCTCGTAGACAGCCTCCTTGATCTCGCTCGCCGAAGCGTCACGCCGAATCAGGTCGGCAATATGCGAGAAATCTCCCTCCTCCAGCATGCCCCGTTGCGGGAAAGTCATCTGGTAGACGGGATCGTCGGGCACCCGCTCCCAGTCAATGAGCCTGTCGATCACATACCGGTTGGAACGAAACGGCAACACGTTGGCCACTACCTTCATGGCGAACCGATCATCAACGGACAATTTCTCGAGCTGGGAAATCTCGTCGAGATGTTTGGCTGACAACGCCCTGTACCGCCCGGAAGGAAAGATTGGCGCGGCGTGCGCCAACTGCTCCTCGTCTCCTTGAAGCGACACTATTTCCGCGCCGACGATGGGCTCGTCGTTTTCGCGCAATGATTCCTTACTCATGAGTCACCTAGTAACCTTATCACGCTTCGTATGCGCAATTTTCTGTTGATAACACTGTTGATAACACTATACCGCAAGAGACTGAATGTGAAACGACAAGATTGTCTTACAGAACTCAACATCGAGCATGAAAAGGGCAATATACGCAATCTTCCCAACCCGGCAGTTCCCAAAATCCAGATTTTACCCTACTATCCCTCTCGACGAGTCTCACACATTACGATTCGTGACAGGAGCAAACATTCATGGCTACCGATCTTTTCTCCACCGCACGGGAGCGCCTCGACAACGCCGCCCGCTACATCACCATCGAGCATGAGATCATTGAGCAGCTTCGCTATCCAAAGGAAACGCTGGCCGCCACTTTGCGGGTGCGTATGGACGATGGCTCGCGTAAAACGTTTGAGGCATGGCGATGTCGGTATGACGACACTCGCGGCCCCACCAAGGGCGGCATCCGTTTCCACCCATCGGTAAACGTGGACGAGGTAATGACGTTGGCGTTCTGGATGACGTTCAAGTGCGCCGTCGTAAACCTACCCTTTGGCGGTGCCAAGGGTGGTGTATCAGTGGACGTCAAGGCACTTTCTCGTACCGAGCTAGAACGTCTAAGCCGAGCCTACATCGAAGCGTTCTCTCGGTTCATCGGACCCGAGCGCGACATTCCGGCGCCGGACATGTACACTAACGGTATCGTCATGGCTTGGATGGCGGACGAATATAGCATAATCAAGGGCCATCCCACTCCAGCCGTGATCACCGGCAAACCAGTAGCATTGGGTGGATCGTTAGGACGCGACGACGCAACCGGCCGAGGCGGGTTCTACGTGCTTCGGCAGCTAAAGAGCGACCTTGGAATCAATCCAGAGACGTCCCGGATCATTCTTCAGGGCTTTGGGAACGCCTCGTTTCACTGCGCGCGCCTGCTCCACGACGAAGGCTACAGGATCGTTGGCCTCTCAGATTCGACCTCCGCTATCTACGACGCCGACGGAATGAATCCATACGCGGTTATGGAGCACAAGCACCGCACCAAAAGTGTTGCGGGTGCCCCCACCAACGGCATTGCGCAACAGCTCGACAACGTGAAGCTTCTGGAGGCGGAGTGCGACATACTAATTCCCGCCGCAGTGGAGAACCAAATCACCGAGGCTAACGCGGGCGAAATCAAAGCATCGGTCATTCTGGAACTGGCCAATGGTCCAGTAACACCGGCGGCCGACACCATTCTTGACAACAACGGTGTGAGGGTAATCCCGGATATTCTGGCCAACTCCGGTGGAGTGACTGTCTCCTATTTCGAGTGGGTGCAAAACAAAGCGGGGTACTATTGGCCGGTTGACGAAGTGCATGCGAAGCTCAAGGCGATGATGGAACCGGAGACTCGGCGGATCTGGGAATTGGCTAGGGATCAGGCACTCAGCCTGCGTACCGCCGCGTACGTCTACGCCCTCGAGCGTATCGGCAACGCCTTGGAGGCTGGCGGCACCAAGGCGTTCTTCAACCAGTAGAACTGAGGCCCATCACCAACTTTCCAACGGAGCACGGCCAGCAAATGGCCGACGCTAACATAACGGCAAAGACCGCCGATCGGAGTATTGACGAAATCGTAGACCACCCGGCCGCCCATCTGCGATCGATGATCGACATTAAAGGGCCCTACACGGGAACCGATTCGTGGAGTAGATTGCCAATAGCGCCGTGTTCCCTACAAACAGGGCATTTGGCGGGCACTAGTTGTCGTTCGCCTTCTCGTCCTTCGGTGCCGTGGCTACTTCCGGTTCAGCAGGTGCCGTGGCTTTCACCACTGGAACCTGATCCTTCGCGGCCTTCGCTTCCGCAGCTTCGAGAGCCTGCGCTTTCAGCCTAGCCTCCCGTGACAACTTGCGGGTCTCTCGCTTCAGTCGACGGATCCTCTGCCGCAGGATCTCCCGCTTGCGGGGCTCCTGAACCTGGACCTTCTCTTCTCTCAGCGCCTGCATCTTCTCCTTGACGCCGCTAACGCCAGACTCTGCTGCCACGTGCACCTCCTTCGGACAAGTTAGTGTCCTATCCCCTACGACACAGGCGCTAATGGGTATCATATTGGTAGCGAAAACCAAAGTGGCAAACGTCTACCGCTTCCCAACCTTAGCACACCACGGGCTCTTCACCGTGCTTGGGTTCGTGTGAAACAGAACAAAGAATCCGGTGAGTCAACGGGAGGACGACAACTTAGCCTTTACAGCGTCCCGGCTCATCTCAAACTGTCGGGGGCGTCTAGTGGACATGGGCATGCTCCCGCAACGACACCCGGAGCAGCAACGCTCCGATGATCATGTCGCCCCAAGGTCCTGAAGCAACTCCGCCTTGGTGGCAGCGGTCAGCACTGTTTCCGCATGGTAATTCTCGTGATCCACCACGATCCGGGCATTCCGGCCCCTCAATGCTTCAATTTCGTCCGGGGTAAGCTCGAAGATAACGTACTGAACCGCGCTGATCTTGTCTTCCTTACTACGTCCCGCCTCGAACCTGGCCCGAATGGTGTGGTCGCCGCTGATCCTCAAAAATACCCTTTCGTCGATGCCAAGGAACTTCAGAAGCTCATCGCGTAGGTTGGTCTGGTCCTCAATTTCCAGGAACAGGGTCGCCCTGAGTTCCCCTGGCTCCGGAATGAGCTCGTTGTAGACCTCGATCTCCTCACGGATCTTGTCAAGATCGCGTATGCCCTCTGCTCGAAGCATCTCCTGTATTTGAAATATCACCGTAGCCCTGTTCTCGAACACTAGCGAAACCTTGTCGCCCACGGACACCCGACGGTGTTTCTTGAGACTGATGACCTCGCGCCGGAATGCGATGCGTTTCTGCTCGTAGATTTTAGCGCCGACTATATCGTTAAGGCTGATTTTTTCCATATGACATCAGGGACCGGAACTTCCCGCTCCGATC
Source organism: uncultured Syntrophobacterales bacterium (assembly GCA_964438895.1). Lineage (GTDB taxonomy): Bacteria > Desulfobacterota > Binatia > UBA9968 > JAJDTQ01 > JAJDTQ01. The sequence goes on from CAYTMJ010000019.1 coordinate 190,159, forward strand.
CCTCGTTGGAGGGCGGGAAGTTCCGGGCGGACGAGTTGACGAATCAGCCTGCGTCCGCTGGCTCCTTACCGGCAACGCCCTGAAGTCCCTTATTAAAACGTCCGGCGTGAGACTTTTCTGCCTTGGCGAGCGTCTCGAACCACTCAGCCAATTCTTCCAGTCCTTCGTCTCGAGCTGTCTTAGCAAAGCCGGGGTACATCTCAGTGTATTCGTAGGTCTCCCCCTCCACTGCCGATTTCAGGTTTTTCTCAGTGCTACCGATGGGAACGCCAGTACATGGGTCGCCAACTTCTTTGAGAAAGTCCAAATGCCCGAACGCATGGCCGGTCTCCGCCTCGGAAGTGTCACGAAAGAGTCCTCCCATGTCGGGGTAGCCCTCAATGTCCGCCTGACGCGCAAAGTAGAGATAGCGGCGGTTTGCCTGAGACTCCCCCGCAAACGCGTTCTTCAGGTTCTCGTGACTCTTAGTTCCATTGATACTTGCCATAGATGCCTCCTTCTCAGTAATGGTTATGATGACTAGCCAAAGGCGGTCCGCAATTCAAGAGCAGATTGTTCGACAGCTAATGCCGGCAGGCAATAAAGGGGCGGGAACTGGCCTGTCGCCCGCCATTTTGGTATCCTTTTGTTCGTTAACCACGCTCTCAAGACCCATGGACGAGATGATTACCATCGAGGACTTCCGCGCTCTGGACCTGCGAATCGGCACGGTTGTCAGCGCCGAGCCACATCCGAATGCCGACCGGCTCATAGTGATCAAGGTGAACTTAGGCACCGAGGAGCGCCAGCTTGTAGCCGGTATCCGCGACCACTACAGTCCCGAAGAACTCACCGGCCGGCAGCTCGTGGTCGTGGCGAATCTAAAGACTACTAGGCTGAGGGGCATCGAGAGCCAAGGGATGATCCTCGCTGCGTCCACTGACAATCAACTCGTCATCCTTGGACCGGAGCAACATATTGCCCCGGGAGCCAAGGTTTCCTAACGCACTCGAGTGTTCTCTCTCGACAAAGCCGCTGGTACCTGCTGCCTAGTTGATCTGTCGGCCTTGCGTGCGAACCTGGGAACGGTGCGCGGTCTGGTAGGCCCTGGAGTGGAAATACTAGCGGTGGTTAAGGCCAATGCATACGGCCACGGCGACACCGTTATCGCCCACGCCTTGTGCGCCGAAGGGATTTCCAATCTCGGTGTCGCTAGCGTAGCGGAGGGGGTTCGACTAAGAGAATCCGGGATCGCGGCCACGGTGCTCGTCCTGGGAAGTCTCTACCCCAGCGATGCCGACGCACTGGTCCGGTATTCCCTTAACCCCGTCATCCCGAATATCGACCTCCTGAGGCATCTGGAGGCCTTTGGCGTCGAACGGGGCGTTAGTATCCCCTGCCACCTCAAGCTGGACACCGGGATGGGCCGGTTGGGCTTCTTGCCCGACACCATCGAGCAGTGGCTGCCAGAACTAGGTAGGTTGAGGGCAGTCAAGCTACAAGGTGTCATCTCCCACTTGGCCAAGGCCGAAGAGCCGTCCTCACTATCATGTCGCAGACAACTTCGCACGTTTCGAAACACCCTGGAACGATTGCGAGCAACCGGCCAAGCACCCGGACTGACACACATAGCCAACAGCGCTGCAATTTTGACGCTACCCGAGGCCCACTTCGACATGGTTCGGCCCGGCGGTATGCTCTACGGTCTATTTTCCCATCCGCTCCTTGCCAAACACGTTCACCTGGAGCCGGCGCTTACGTGGAAGACGTGTGTGTTGCAAATCAAGACGCTGCCCAAGAATTCATCCGTCAGCTATGGCGGCACATTCATCACCCCGCGGGACAGTACCATCGCAACCCTCCCGGTGGGTTACGCGGACGGGTATAAACGGTCGTTGTCCAACAAGTCGGCAGTGCTGATCCGCGGCCGGCGAGCCCCTGTAGTAGGACGCGTAACCATGGATTTGACAATGGTTGATGTTACCGATATAGCCGGTGTTCAATCGGGGGATGAGGTTGTCCTGCTGGGGACGCAGGGGGATGAGGCCATCTCCGCGGAAGAGCTGGCCGGCTGGGCGGGCACGATTTCCTACGAAATCCTCACATCCATTAGTCCAGGCATTCCACGTCACTATTTCCGGGAAAAGGGGGAACAGGGTACCAGTGGGCAAAATTGAAAGGGCGCTGCTGAGCGTATCCAACAAGGGCGACATCGTCGCATTTGCTAGGAAACTCGCGGGTTTAGGTATCGAGATCCTATCCACAGGAGGAACGGCCACCCTGCTACGCGAAAATCAAATAGACGTGACCGACGTAGCGGACGTGACCGGCTTCCCAGAAATAATGGACGGCCGGGTCAAAACCCTCCACCCAAAGATCCACGGCGGTATCCTGGGCCTCAGGGACAAGGCCGAGCACCGCGCCCAGATGAACGACTTGGGCATCGCTGCTATAGACATGGTGGTGGTGAACCTGTACCCGTTTGAAGCCACAGTGGCACGCGAGGCGCCGTTCGACGAAATTATTGAACAGATCGATATCGGTGGGCCTACCATGATCCGAGCCGCAGCCAAGAACCACCCACACGTAGCAGTGGTGGTGGAGCCGTCGGACTACGCGACCGTGACCGACGAACTTGCGGCCAGTGGCGGCGAGTTGTCACAGAACACTCGGTTTAGGCTCGCATGTCGGGCCTTCCATCACACGGCACGATATGACGGTGCCATTTCCAACTACCTCGGGCGGCTCGACAACGAGAAAAAAGCCGGAGCGTGGGGCGAAAAACTCAACCTCCAGCTTTCGAAATTCCAGGAGTTGCGTTACGGGGAAAACCCACACCAGAGTGCGGCGTTCTATGCCCACGGGGACTTAACCGCCCCCTCGGTGGCACGGGCGAAGCAAGTCCAGGGCAAGCAGCTCTCCTTCAACAACATCCTGGATGCGGACGCTGCCCTGAGCACCGTCCTCGACTTCTCAGAGACCACAGCCGTAGCCATCAAGCACACCAATCCGTGCGGCCTAGCCACCTCCGAATTGTCACTAGCAGACGCCTTCCGCAAAGCAAAAGCCGGGGATCCAGTGTCCATCTTCGGCGGTGTCATCGCGCTCAATCGCGCAGTGGACGCGGAAACGGCTAGTGAGCTAAAAGAAATATTCCTGGAGATCGTCGTTGCGCCCTCTTTCACTCCAGAGGCCCGTGAAATCCTATCCTCTGCCAAGCGGCTCCTCAACATTCGTCTTCTGGAGATCGACATGACCGCGAACGTCGATGACACCCACGAACTGCGGCAAGTCCACGGTGGCGTGTTAGTTCAGGACTGGGACCACAAACCCATCGATGTCAGACAGTGTAAGGTTGTGACCAAGCGACAGCCCACCGACGACGAATATAAGGCCCTGGGGTTCGCCTGGCGAGTGTGCCACCACGTCAAATCTAACGCTATCGTGTTCACTTCGAGCGACCAGTTGCTCGGGGTTGGCGCCGGTCAAATGAGTCGAGTAGATTCCGCCAATCTCGCCGTCACTCGAGCCAAGACACATGGCTTGGACCTAGCCGGCTCCGTCGTGGCCTCCGATGCCTTCTACCCTTTCCGAGACGGCGTAGACGCGGCTGCTGACGTCGGGGCACGTGCGGTTATCCAACCAGGTGGCTCTATCCGCGACGAAGAGGTCATTGCCGCCGCCGACGAGCACGGAATAGCCATGCTCTACACCGGCATCCGACACTTCCGACACTAGTGACCCCAACCAAAATGCACACCAAGATGAGCAGGTGTTTGTTGTCGGCAAAGCGTCCGAACGAGCAGAAGAAATCCACGTTAGTTAAACAAAGTAGCCGACGGCAAACATGGCTATCAAAATAATATACGAGGTCTTTTGGAGGCCGGGTGTTATCAGGAACACAGCAGGCCATTAGCCACTACGCCACACCGGAACCATGAAGATTCTAGTCATTGGTAGTGGTGGACGGGAACATGCTCTGGCCTGGAAACTACATCAGAGCCCTCAAGTGAGCGAGCTCTACTGTGCCCCCGGAAGCGCCGGCATCGGTCAGGAAGCGGAAACGGTGGACATAGGCGCCAACGAGATCGAAAAGCTGGCAGACTTCGCTGCCCGGAAAGCCATCGACCTCACCGTGGTAGGGCCGGAACAACCACTTGCCCTGGGCATTGGCGATCTGTTTGAACGCAGAGGACTCAAATTGTTCGGACCCAGCCGAGATGCAGCCAGGCTTGAAGGTAGCAAGGCGTTCGCGAAGGAGCTAATGCTGGAAAACGGAATCCCCACCGCCACCTGTGAAGTATTTTCAGACATCGACAAGGCTAAGAAATATGTGAGAACGAACCAACCCTGGGTGGTCAAAGCGGACGGTCTTGCCGCAGGCAAAGGCGTGATTCTATGTTCCTGCACGGAAGAGGCTGAAGCGGCGCTTGACGACATAATGGGCCACAAGATCTTCGGTGATGCCGGCGACCGGGTAGTGATCGAGGAACTACTCATTGGCGAAGAAGCTTCATTCATGGCCTTAATGGACGAAGATAACTTTCTTCCCCTAGCGTCAGCACAAGACCACAAGCGTATCTTTGACGGCGATGAGGGGCCAAACACCGGCGGAATGGGTGCGTATTCCCCGGCCCCGGTGGTAGATGGGATGGTCCACGATGCCGTGGTGGACCAAGTACTGAAGCCTCTCGCCGCGGCGCTCAAGCGGCTCGGCCTGATTTATCGCGGGGTCCTTTATGCCGGGCTCATGATCACCGAGGATGGTCCCAAGGTATTGGAGTTCAACTGCCGGTTTGGGGATCCTGAGTGCCAGCCAATCATAATGCGCCTTAAAAGCGATCTCCCATCGCTGCTCATGGCTACTGCCGAGGGCAGGGTGCAGGAAGTTAGCGTCGAGTGGTCGGATCAGGCGGCGGTTTGTATAGTACTAGCATCCAACGGCTATCCAGGAGCGTATAGGATCGGCACCGAAATTAAGGGTCTCAACGCACTAACCTCGTGGGGCAACGGATACGCGTTTCACGCCGGGACGAGCCAGAAGAACAATCGCTGGTACACCGCGGGGGGCCGCGTGCTGGGGGTGACGGCGCTTGGCGATACAGTTGCCGAGGCTGCCCAAGAGGCCTACGAGGGCGTCCATCGAATCGACTGGGATGGAATGCACTACCGTCGAGACATCGCCCAGCGCGCGATGAAACGCGACTGACAACGGAGCAGTACCAAGGAAGGGAGCACACCGTGGCGGAGCAGACTCCAAGAGTAGCCATTTTGATGGGAAGCGATTCGGACTTAGAGGTCATGACGGAGGCCGGAACGCGGCTGAAATCCTTTGGAATTCCCTACGAAATGCACATATCGTCGGCACACCGTTCCCCTGAGCGAACTCACGAATACGCCAAGGGCGCAACCGACCGGGGCATCGAGGCATTCATTGTCGGCGCCGGCGCCGCAGCCCATTTGGCGGGTGTAGTAGCTGCCGTCACAACCCTACCGGTCATTGGCGTACCACTGAGCGCATCCGCCCTGGATGGCATGGATGCACTCTTGGCAACGGTACAGATGCCGGCCGGTGTGCCGGTGGCAACCATGGCCATCGGGAAGGGCGGCGCCGCCAACGCGGGAATCTTTGCAGCCCAGATCATCGCCCGGAAGGATCCGGAGGTGGCGAGAAAGCTTGCCCGCTTCAAAGAGGAACTGGCAGCGGGAGTCGAAGCCAAGGATCGTAAGTTGCAGGACAGTCTAAAGGGATAGCCAGACCCGCAGCCCGTAACCGATGGGCGACACCAAACGTTTAGACCGGAGTTGAGCGCACATGGCCAATATTCTTCCCTTCCGGGGAATGACGTACAACCCCAACAAGATTGCAGACTTTTCCAAGGTGGTAGCACCACCCTACGACGTCATTTCTCCCACACACCAGGCGGAACTCTACGACCGTTCGCCGTACAACGTCGTCCGTATCGATTTCAGTCGCGACTCCGATCCCTACGACACCGTTCCGCGGCGGTTTCGGGAATGGCAGGAGGACGAAACTCTGGTCCTGGAGGACAACCCAGCCATCTACTTCCTATCCCAACAGTACCAGCTTCGAGACGGGGTCCCGCGCGAACGGCGCGGCTTTATCGCGTTGGCCGCTATCGAAGACTTCGGAGACGGCGCCATCCACGGACACGAGGCCACCCTTGCTGAACCCCGGGAGGACCGCTTGAAACTGATGCTCGCATGCGATGCCCAGTTCAGCTCCATCCTAGCCTTATATAGCGACAAGAAATCCTCCCTTACCAAAGCCCTTAGTGAACATGTACGTGCCATAAAACCCAAGATTGAGGCAGAACTAGGCGAGTTCGGTACCTCCCGCCTCTGGGCAGTGACGGACACGAGTCTTATCGGGATGGTAAAGGAGTCCTTAAGCAAGCAGGCTGTTTATATCGCAGATGGGCACCATCGCTACGAGGCCGCTTGCGGCTACCGTAATCGGCGGCGGGCGGCACTGCCCGGTGCCGCTGGGGACGAAAAATTCAACCGGGTGATGATGTACTTCGCCAACCTCGAGGAAGAGGGCGTGGTGATACTTCCTACTCACCGGCTCGTCCGAGAATTACCCAACACCTCGGTCCGGAAGTTGGAAGAGAAGCTAGAACGTCACTTCCATATTGACGTGTTCCCTAAAACGCCCGATGGACGGCGCAGATTCCTGGCAGCTATCGAAACACCGCAGTACAATCAAAGCACGCTGGGCGCCTCTTTTAAGGACGATCCACGCTACCTGTTGTTGAGGCTGAGGAATACCGAAACATTGCAGCAGTTGGCCTCCGACATGAGCCCCGAGCTACGTAGCTTAGACGTCACCACACTGCATGTTTTGCTAATGGAACATATCCTGGGGGTATCAACCCGCAAAGCCATCAATACCGAGGCCGTCGCATACACCCACGATGCGGAAGAAGCACTAGCCGAAGTGGAAACTGGCAGCTACCAGGGAGCCTTCGTTCTAAAACCTCCCAGCGCCGACGAAATGATCGCCGTTTCCTTAACGGGCGACAAAATGCCCCAGAAGTCCACCTATTTCTTTCCCAAGCTTGTCACCGGCTTGGTGATCCACAAAGTAGAGGTTTGAATAGCAATGGCGAAACTACACATGACTCTAGCGTGCGGGGACTATGACCGCACTAAAACACTGCAGGACGGCTCGCTGAATCCCGACGGGATCTCTCTCAACTACCTTCCAATGCAGGCTGAGGAGATTTTCTGGCGCATGGGACACCACCAAGAGTTCCACGCCTCCGAGATGTCGCTGTCCAACTACATCACTATGACCTCCCGAGGCGAGAGCCCGTTCACGGCCATCCCAATCTTTCCCTCCCGCTATTTCCGCCATTCCTGCGTGTTCATCAATACCGACCGGGGTCTCGATAAGCCCGAGGACCTACATGGCAAGCGCGTCGGCGTACCTGAATACTCCATCACAGCAGCCGTATGGATCCGGGGGTTCTTAAGCGACGACCATGGCGTCGCGGCCAAGGACATCGAATGGTTTACCGGCGGGCAAGAGGTTCCGGGACGAAAAGAGCGCATAGAACTCAGACTGCCGCCTGAAATAAAGGTGCAGCCCATTCCACAGGACCGGACCCTGAACCAGATGCTCGACAAGGGAGAGATTGACGCGCTGGTCACCGCCCGCATCCCGTCGTGCTACGCCGGCGGCGCGTCCCATATCCGACGCCTGTTCCCCTCGTTCAAGGACGTGGAAATCGACTACTACCGGCGCACCAGCCTCTTCCCAATCATGCACGCCGTCGTTATCCGAAACGATGTGTACGAAGCTAATCCGTGGGTAGCCCGGAGTCTTTACGCGGCCTTCTGCCAGTCCAAGGACGATGCGATCGCCCGCATGAACATCAACAACACCATGGCCAGCACACTGCCTTGGCTTCAGGCTGAGATGGCGCTTCTTCGGGACGTCTTTGGCGAGGACTGGTGGCCCTACGGCATCGAAGCCAACCGTCACGTCATCGAGGCGTTGATCCGTTACATGGGGGAGCAGGGCTTGCTAGCGGACAAGGCTCCTACCGTGGAGGAGTTGTTCGCTAAAACGCTGTTAGGAGACTACAGACTCTAGCAGCGCCTTTCGTTATTCCAGCGAACTTATCCCGACCCCGATCAGGGCCCGGTACCCATAAGGGACAGGGCGGGTGAGGAAATGACACGCAGGGAAGCATCGTTCATTAGCCAAGCCAGGGTGGGGCATCTAGCGACCGTCGACGAGCACGGCCACCCCCTGAACGTGCCCTTCTGCTTCGCCTTCGATGGCGAATGCCTATACTCCCCCATCGACGACAAGCCCAAGGGAGTACCGCCCCGGAACCTCAAGCGGGTCCGAAACATCCGCGCCAATCCCTATGTGTCTGCGACGGTGCACCGTTACGACGACGACGACTGGTCCCAGCTAGCCCACGTCATCATTCAGGGCAAGGCCGGCATCATCACCCATGGGGAAGACCACAGGAAAGCCGTCCAACTACTTTCCGAAAAGTATCCGCAATACCGGGTTATGGCCTTGGACAAAAAACCGATCATCCAGATCCACGTGGTCCGATGTATCTGCTGGGGTAATGTGTAACAGCCTATGCCGCCACTTCTTTGATCGACGTCACGCCCGTGGCCTTCATCATTCGCTCAATGAAAGCATGCACATTGGTGTACCCGCTGTCGATCTCGCGGTCCAGGGAAGTATAGAGGTAGTGGAGTTGGGCGTAGATAGAGATGTCGGCCAGAGTCATCTGCCCGAAAACAAAGTCCCTTCCGGAATAGAGGAGGTCGAGGTTCTCCAGATGAACCGCCAGTCCCTTTTCGGCCTGACTCACATCCTCTTCGGTTTTTGCCCTGCGGAAACTCATAACGGCCCCGTTTAAGTCCTCGTCAGCCCAATCCTCCAGCATCAGACATAGCCCCTTGTCAGAGGGGTTGTCCGGGTAAATGGTAGGCTCGGGGTGTTTCTCCTCCAGATAACTAGCTAAAATAGTCGAATCCTGAATACACCGACCGTCAAAGTCCATGGTGGGAACCTTTCGCTGATTGGAGAACTCAATTAACGACTTACGTTCGTCGGCCCGGACATCAACCACATCATAGGGCACCTTCTTCATGTTGAGAACGACGCGGATCTTCTCGCAGAACATCGAAAACTTCGAATTGAAAAGCCTAGTTGCCATAGCAATGTCTCCTTGTGCCGCTTGAGCGACAGGTTACCGTTGTTGTTACAAATAACCGTGCTGTTCGAGAAACTCGTTCACGTAGCCATCGAAAGTAGTTGGGTCCTCCAGGCAGCAGGCATGGCCTGCGGCCGGCACCACGCGGTGGACTGCCCCGTCGATCCTATCTGCCATGTCCTCACTTCCCTGTCTGGAGTTGTCAAACTCGCCGTTGATCACCAACACCGGCATGCGGAGTTCCCCGAGCCGTCCAGTCTGGTCGCGGTTCTGCAGCCCCCTAAAGATCTCGACGATGGCCGCGCCACTGAGTTTTGGGTCCCAGTCGGCAAAGCGGTCAAGGAGGTAGGCGCCGAGGCGGCTGGCGGCGAACTCCGGGGCAACTAAGGCTTTCAAATGCTGCGCGTGAAACCCAGCGACCCCTCGAGAATATCCCTCAATCCTGTGTTCGTAAACGGCCGAAGGCCGGCTACTACACCCTACCATGATCAGTGCTTTGAACATCTCGGGGTGATCAAGCCCCATTTGGAGCACCATGACGCCGCCTACACTGATACCCGCAGCGATGGCTTCGCGGACTCCTTCCTGCTGGCACACCGCCACGACCTCCTCGCTCATTTCCGTAATGGAAGTCGGGGTCTCGGGTTTGTCGGAGTAGCCGTAGCCCCGTATGTCCACATCAACAACCCTGAACCGGGTCGAGAAGTGCGCCACTTGATACATCCACAAACGCCGATCAAACGGGTTAGCATGAACCAGCACCAGAGGGAATCCCTCCCCAGACACGTCATAGTGGATCCGCACGCCATTGACAGTACAGTAGGGCACCCGGTCTGCATAGAACGTCGTTACGCCAGCGTCAAATGACCAAAGGGCGCCCGGGACAGGAGACTTCTAACAGCTTGATGCGGCGCCCTCCCTCAGAATCCCCCTACCACCCGCATTTATGCTAGGGTGGTAGGCATGAGTGAGATCCGATTCGTGGATACAACGTTGCGGGATGGCCAGATGAGTCTTTGGGCCACACAAATGCGCACTGGCATGATGCTACCCATCCTGGATACCATGGACCGAGCAGGCTTCGACGCCATCGAGCTAATGTCTAGCGTCTTCCTCAAGAAATGCGTCCGCGACCTCAAGGAGGACCCCTTCGAGCGATTGCGGCTGGTGGCGGAGAAGACCCCTAACACCCCGCTCCGAATGACCTCCGGGCGATTTAACGCCTTCGAGGTGACACCCGCCTCCTTATACCAGCTCTATCTCACGCGCATGCGTGAGAACGGCATGCGTCAGGCCCGAATATCGGACGAGTGGAACGAGTTTGAAGGATGGAAACAGAAGGTTCAGAAGGTGAGGAACGCTGGACTTGACCCGATCGTTAACCTGATCTATTCGGTATCACCCAAACACACCGACGAGTACTACGCGGAGCGGGCGCGCCAGGCGGCAACCCTCGATCTTCCGCGCATCTGCCTCAAGGACCCGGGTGGCCTAATCACACCAGACCGAGTCCGCACCCTTGTGCCGTTGGTGCTGGAGAACGTCAACGGCACGCCCGTGGAATTTCACACCCATTGCACAACCGGACTAGGTCCACTGTGCTGCCTAGAAGCTATCAAACTCGGCGTCACCATCGTGAACACGGCTATTCCACCATTAGCCAACGGTTCGTCCAATCCCTCGCTGTTCAACGTTGCCACCAACGCCCGTGCACTGGGCCACAGCACCCAGATAGATGAAAGCTCGCTCCTCGAGGTCTCGGAGCACTTCACCCGGATCGCCGAGCAAGAAGACTTGCCCGTCGGGCGCCCGGTGGAGTACGACTACGGCCAATACCTTCATCAGGTGCCTGGGGGGATGATGTCCAACCTACGCCACCAACTAGAGAAAGTGGGTCTGGGGGATAAGTTCCACGAAGCGCTCGAGGAATGTGGCCGGGTCCGGGAAGAGTTCGCTTATCCCATCATGGTGACGCCTCTGTCACAATTTGTGGGCAGCCAGGCCGCCATCAACGTAATCATCGGTGAGCGCTACACTCAGGTCACCGACCAAACCATTCTCTACGCCTTAGGCCTCTGGGGCGAGGAGGGGAGCCGGCTGATGAACCCGGAGGTAAAGGACAAAATCCTAGACCGACCACGGGCCCGGGAGCTAGCAAAGTGGAACCCACCGGAACCGACTATCGCTGAGATCCGAAAGGGCTTCGAGCCTGGTCTATCAGACGACGATCTGCTGCTGCGCTGGCTCGTCACCAAGGACGAGTTCACCGCTATGCGCGATGCTGGACCGACGACAACGTACGCCGGGAACGACCGACCTCTACTGAGCCTCCTCCGGGACCTCCGTGGGCGCAAGGCCAACCACGTCTACATTCGGAAACCGGGGCTGAAACTATCGCTGCAGGGACCAATGAACTAGTGGTGTGTTACTTCGAGACCGCTAGCGAGACGTATATCGGCAGAGCACGACAGCGTTTACGGAAGAATCGTGCGCCCCGGCGCCCGTGACGGCGGCGAGCCGGCGGGAGAAATACCATGAACACAACCACAGAAAGCGACACATTCTACCAGGATGTGGACCGGAAACATCTAGTACCGCTGTGGAACATTACCCAAAACGTGCTACCTGCCGAGCCACAGACACGCGTGAAAGCACATCTGTGGCGTTGGACAGACCTTCGCCGTCTGGCACACCAGGCGGGCGATCTCGTACCCATTGAAAGGGGGGGCGAACGCCGGGTTCTAGGGCTGGTAAACCCCGGACTAGGCGGGAAACATGCGGCCACACAGACCCTGTGGGCAGCGGTACAAATCGTTAAACCAGGAGAAATCGCCCCCTGCCACCGGCACTCCCCCTCCGCAATCCGCTTCGTAATAGAGGGAGACCGCACCTACACCAACCTAAACGGAGACAAGTGCGTCATGAGCCGGGGTGATTTGGTGCTCACGCCGAGTTGGGACTGGCACGACCACGGCTGCGAATCCGACGAGCCCATGATCTGGATGGATGGGCTCGATCTTCCGCTAGTGGGGGATCTTGATGCCACCTTCTTCGAAATGTATCCAGACCACCGGTTCCCCATCTCCGGGACGAACGAGTCGGAGCGGAAATTCGGCACAACACATCTCCGCCCAACCTGGGAAACGCCGCCGGAGAACCGCTCCCCGCTTTTAAACTTCAAGTGGGAACCCACCTATGATGCGCTGCGACGCATCGGAGAGGCTACCGCCAGCCCCCACGATGATATCTGCTTCGAGTACCTGAACCCGAACACTGGGGGCCCGGTCCTGACTACCATGAGCTGCACCATCCAAATGGTGCGGCCCGGAGTCCGGACACGGGCTCACCGGCAAGTGCAAAGTTCGGTATACCTTGCCTTCGCCGGGAAGGGCTACTCGGTCATTAGCGGTCAACGGTTTGACTGGGAGCAGGGAGACTTTTTCGTTGTACCACCCTGGGCCTGGCACGAACACGCCAACAATACAGAAGACGAGGCGATTCTGTTCGCGATACACGATAGTCCGGTGATGAAGGCCCTTGGCCTCTACCGCGAGGAAAGCTATACAAAGGGTGACGGTTTCCAGGAGATCACGAGCAGCTTCGAGGCATAGAGCTTCGAAACGAGGAAAGACCAGTAATGGCGAAGTACCTTCAGTGCAGTGAGTGCGGCAAGCTGGCGTTCTATTACGACGGTTACGTCGGCACCGAGAAACCCTTCTACCTGAAAAACATGATCTACCCGGACGGCAAGAGACCAGCCTCACCGCGCTGTATCAGCTGCAACGCCGTCCCGCGAATGCTCTTTGACTTTATCAAGGAGGATAAAGAGCCCCTCCCGACCCCTCTGATCACAACGGAAACGGAGCCGATGGCGGAGTAGCGGCAGGGCGTGAACGCGGCGCTCTACTCGCATAGCTATAGATTCTATAGATTAGGGTATTCATCCGCCTCAACATAGGTACGGAAACATCTGGGTATCGAACCCGCGAAATCGCCCTAAATAGTTTAAGGCGAGACTTCCCTTGACCCAAGCTTTCTAGTCGCGGGTAAAGCTCAGGGTGACGGAGCAGAGTGTCTCGCGAATCTGCTATAGCTTGCCATTTCCATTAGACCGGAGTGTCGCCTGAGCCGCCGCAAGCTTGGCAATGGGAACGCGGTACGGAGAGCAACTAACATAGTTGAGGCCCAAGTCGTGACAGAACACCACGGACTTCGGGTCCCCGCCATGCTCGCCACAAATACCTACATCGAGGTCTTCCCGGGTCTTCCGACCCCGCTCCACACCTAGCGCCATCAACGCACCCACCCCGGGCTCGTCGATGCTTACGAACGGGTCGTCGGGCAAGAGCCCCTTGGCCACGTAGTAAGGAAGAAACTTGCCCGCATCGTCCCGGGACAGCCCTAAACAGGTCTGTGTCAGATCATTCGTACCGAAGGAGAAGAACTCGGCCTCCCGAGCAATTTGATCAGCTACCAAACAAGCCCGGGGCAGCTCGATCATAGTACCGACGGCATAACGCACCTCAACCCCGTAGCGCTGCATGGTGTCACGGGCTACTCGGTCCACAATCTCCCGCTGGGAGCGGAATTCTTCCAAGCTTCCCACCAGGGGAATCATCACCTCGGGACGTGGGCTTTTTCGCTCCTTACGTAGCTCACATGCCGCCTGAAAGATTGCCTGGGTCTGCATCTCCGTGATTTCCGGGAACGAAATAGCCAGCCGGCAGCCACGGTGCCCGAGCATGGGATTAGATTCCCTGAGCGCTTCCACTTTCCCCCGCACGGTCGCAGGACGGACGGAAAGGATCTTGGCTAGAGCGGCAATGTCGTTTTTGGTCTGGGGCAAAAACTCATGCAGGGGAGGATCCAGCAGACGGATGGTCACCGGTAATTTGTCCATTACGCCCAGTAGTGCCTTAAAATCGGCCTGCTGCATGGGCAGTAGCTTGCGAAGAGCCTTGCGGCGCCCTTTCTCGTCGTCGGCTAGGATCATCTCGCGCACGCTGTGAATGCGCTGCTCCTCGAAGAACATATGCTCGGTGCGGCACAGACCAATCCCCTCAGCGCCGAGTTTCCGACTTATGCGAGCCTGCTCCGGAAGGTCGGCGTTGGTCTTGACCCCAAGCCGGCGCACATTGTCCACCCAACGCATAAGCTTAGCGAAGTGTCGGTACATCGAGGACTGTCCTGCTGCCTGATTTCGGTCCAGCATCACCCGCAGCACATCCGAAGGGTGCGTCCTAACCTGACCCTGGATCACCTCACCGCTGGTGCCGTCTAGCGACAGCCATTCACCCTCCTTGACCACCACGTCCCCGATTCGGGCTTTACTTGCGCGGTAGTCCACCGACAGTGTGCTGCAACCCACTACGCACACGGTGCCCAGCTGTCGCGCTACCAGCGCGGCATGAGAGGTCATGCCACCCCGAGCAGTGAGTATGCCTTGGGCCGCCTCAATTCCGCGAATGTCCTCAGGGCTCGTTTCCACCCGACACAGAATCACGCTTTCTCCCCGGGCCCGTAGCGCTTCCGCGTCTGCTGCATGGAACACTATCCTACCCGTAGCCGCCCCCGGACCCGCGGGCAGTCCTTGCGCCAACACTTGGGCCGCGTCTTTTGCCTTCTGGTCGAAGACCGGGCGAAGAAGCTGGCTAAGATGCTCGGGCTCGATTCGCTGCAACGCCTCGCCATGGGTAATTTGCCCCGCGTCCGCCATGTCCACCGCGGTACGAACCGCAGCGAAGCCCGTTCTCTTAGCAGTCCGGGTTTGCAACAACCAAAGCCTTCCGTCCTCGATAGTAAACTCCATATCCTGCATGTCGCTGTATCGCTTCTCAAGAATACGGCCAATTCGCTGCAGTTCACGGAAGGTCTTTCGCTGGATCGTAGCCAGCGCGCTGATGGGTTGCGGTGTACGGATCCCGGCCACCACGTCCTCGCCCTGGGCGTTCATTAGGAACTCCCCATAGAAACGACGCTCTCCCGAAGCCGGATTGCGTGTGAAGGCAACGCCCGTGCCGGAGGTCTCCCCCATGTTCCCAAACACCATAGCCTGAACGTTGACCGCCGTCCCCCAACCATCCGGAATAGCGTACATCTGTCGGTAGGCCACTGCGCGATCGTTGTTCCACGAGCCGAACACGGCGCTGATCGCCCCCCAGAGTTGTTCCGCCGGGTCCTCTGGGAAAGATATGCCCTGTTGCCGTCGTATTTCGTCCTTAAATTGTCCTACTAGAACTTGGAGATCCTTGGCCGTCAGCCCAGTGTCGTCATTGACGCCTCGGGCCTTCTTCATACGCTCCAGCAACGTTTCAAACACGTCGTGCTGGTCGGCCTTGTCGGGCTTCATGCCCAACACCACATCACCGTACATCTGCACAAAACGGCGGTAAGAATCGTACACGAACCGTGGATTGCCAGTGCGCTCGATCATCCCGGCGACGGTTCGGTCATTGAGGCCGAGATTCAGGACGGTGTCCATCATCCCGGGCATGGACTCCCTGGCACCCGAACGAACCGATACTAACAGAGGATCCGCGCCGTCGCCGAAACGCCGGCCCATGATCTTTTCTACCCTAACCATGGCACGCGCCACCTCCCGCTCCAGACCCTCGGGATAGGTGCCCTTATTTTCGTAGAAATGCGTGCAAACGGCGGTAGAGATGGTGAAACCAGGCGGGACCGGAACGCCCATCCGGGTCATCTCGTGGAGACCCGCACCCTTGCCTCCCAGGATCTGTCGCATAGAGGCCCCGCCCATGGCCTTACCCGCGCCAAACGAGTAAACGTCGCGAGCCATCAGCAGCCCCTCGTCTGCGGGTCAATGCGGCGGCGAATTTCGTCCACCAATCGTTCCACCGAAATTCTAATCTGGGTCATGGCATCCCTGTCCCGCAGGGTCACCGTCTGGTCCGTCATGGTTTCGTGATCCACGGTAACACCAAAGGGGGTGCCAATCTCGTCCTGACGACGGTAACGCCGGCCGATAGAGCCGGCCTGGTCATAGGTAACCGGAAAATGTTTCTTTAAAATATCACGAATCTCCTGTGCTCGTTCAGGCTGTCCATTTTTACGCAGCAACGGATAGACGCCGGCCTTGAATGGTGCCAACTGCGGGTCGAGGCGCAGCACAATGCGCCGCTCGCCTTCCACTTCCTCTTCGTAATACGCATCAACTAAATACGCCAGCAGCGGGCGATCCACGCCAGCCGACGGTTCGATAACGTAAGGAATATAGCGGCTACGGCTGGCTTCATCAAAGTAGGTTAGATCCTTGCCGCTATGCTCCATGTGGCGTTTAAGGTCAAAGTCACTACGATTGGCAATGCCCTCGAGCTCTGACCAGCCAAACGGGAATTCGTATTCTACGTCCACGCACGCCTTTGCGTAGTGGGCGAGTTCGTCGCTACCGTGCGGGCGGATACGGAGATTCTCGGCACGAACACCGTTGTCCACATACCACTGGAAACGCGCTTCCTGCCAAGACTGAAAGGCCTCCTCGTCCTCACCCGGCTTCACAAAGTACTCTATTTCCATCTGCTCAAACTCGCGGGTCCGGAAGATGAAGTTTCCGGGGGTTATTTCGTTCCGAAAGCTCTTGCCGATCTGGGCGATCCCGAAAGGGATCTTTTGGCGCGCGGTATCGAGGACGTTAGAGAAATTGACGAATATGCCCTGGGCAGTCTCGGGTCTCAGAAACACCGTGCTGGCAGTGTCCTCCACCGGCCCCATAAAGGTTTTGAACATCAGGTTAAACTGCCGTGCCTCCGTGACCTCACCACCACAGTCCGGGCACGCGCGCCCTCCTAGGTGGTCCTCCCGGAAACGGTGATGGCAGGCCTTACACTCCACCAGGGGATCAGAAAATCCGGCAACGTGACCCGAAGCCTCCCACACCCTCGGGTGCATCAGAATCGACGCGTCAAGGCCCACAGTGTCGTTTCGGCTGGTCACCACTGCCTTCCACCACGCCTCCTTCACGTTGCGCTTGAGCTCTACTCCAACCGGCCCGTAGTCCCAGGTACTGCCGATTCCTCCGTAAATCTCACTGGACGGAAAGATGAATCCTCTCCGTTTGCAAAGATTGACGACCTTCTCCATCGTCGCGTGTTCGTTCATGGGCGTTCTGACTCTCCTATGTGTTCTTGGGACGCAGCCAGCTGAACTATCGAAACGAACCGCCCAAGAAGGCTGCAGATTTCAGTTTCTTACTAATCTGGTACTGGATAAACAAGGGTACGACCTCACGAGTCTCCCGGAGGGCCGACAAAGAGAACATCGGCCTCTCCCCATCCCTCCAGCCGCACCGTTGAAAGTGAGTTAGAATGCCCAAGGCCTCGGACGACAGAGGCACTACCTCCTTGCGGAACCCGTAGCAATTCCGGCACAAGATTCCACCATCCCGCGGGCTGAATCCCCACCGGTCGTTTCCCTGCCCGCTGTTATGAGAGGACCTACTACCACAACGCTGGCAATACTCCAGGGCGGGTTGATATCCTGACATTCGCAGTAGCGTCAACTCAAACGAGGTCAGGAAATCCGTCGACGTCTCGTTTTCTTCCAAGAACCGCAACCCGTTCTGCAGGTGGTCAAATAACGACCCACTCTCGTCGCCATCACGCGTTAATTCGTCTGTGATCTCAACAAGATACGAAGCATATGCAATCTTGGTGAGAGTTCGGGTCAGTTCCCGGAATGTGTACACCCAGTCACAGGCGTGGATGAACACCAGCGGGCTGTTGGGACGCTGATGGAAACGCAGGTGAACGAGCGTGAAAGGCTCTAGAACGTTGAGGAATCGCTTGCGGGACCGCTTCGCTCCCTTGGCAATGCCCCTCATCTTGCCGAAGTCCTGGGAGAGGAAAGAAACAATCTTATCTGACTCGCCGTAGGCCCAGGACCGAAGCACGATAGCTGGGCTCGACCGTATCACCGGCACCTAAATCCCTCCACCATAGACAGCGTCCCCTCGGCGCCCAGCAGCCTCCCCCCAGTCCCGCCGTGTGATTGTCAACCGCGTAATACCCAATATCGCTACATATATACCAAGCGGTCAAAAAAGTCGCGCGCGGACATCGACTTCCGGGCAGTTTGGGCCACCTTGACAAGGTCCAATTCGGTGATTAACTTCTCTCGGCCGTTGCGGGGGTTGATATCTTTACCCCAAAGCTACCAACGGAACACCGAATTGCAACATTATCATGGCAGACGAGAGCAGAGATCAAAACGAAACAGCTTTGGACAACGAAGAGCCGGCACGCGATCCTGAAGCCACCAAAGCGCCCAACGTAACAGAGGAACCGTCGGAGATCGACCAGTTAAGAATCGACCTGGATATCGCCCGAGAGGAGGCACGGCACAACCACGAACTATACCTTCGGGAAGCAGCCGAAACAGAAAATTACAAGAAACGCGTGACTCGAGAAAAACAGGACGCTATTCGATACGCCAACGAATCCTTAGTGCGCGACCTTCTCCCAGTGATCGACGACCTCGAGCGGGCAGCTCAACACACCCCAGACGATAGCAACGCCCAGGCGCTGACGGACGGAATAGAACTGGTGCTCAAGGGATGCCACGAAGCGCTCCAGAAACACGCGGTCACGCCCGTTGAGGCCAAAGGCAACCCCTTCGACCCGGAGAAGCACGAAGCCTACATGCAGGTGGAGACAGATGCGTACGAGGTCAATACTGTAGTGGGCGAGGTTCACCGGGGCTATTACTTGGCTGACAGGTTGCTCCGACCATCCCTAGTCAGTGTTTCTAAAGCACCGATATTAAAGGGTAAATCCCATAAGGAAAAAGATCAACCGCCGGTTGAAAATGACCAGAGCGATGATTAACTTTACACTTAAGACGCAGTTGAAAAACAAGGAGACGAAGAGATGGCAAAGGTCATAGGCATCGATCTTGGGACGACCAACTCCTGTGTCGCGATTATGGAGGGCAGCGACCCCAAGGTCCTGACCAATGCTGAAGGAAGCCGGACCACGCCTTCCGTAGTGGCATTCTCGGAAAGCGGCGAGCGCCTAATGGGCCAGATCGCACGGCGACAAGCCATCACCAACCCTCAGGACACGGTCTTTGCAGTCAAGCGCTTGATTGGGCGAGTATTCGACGACCCCTTGGTGCAAAAGGCCATGCCCCTTCTGCCCTACAAGATCGCTCGGTCGGATAAGGGAGACGCTTGGGTGGAGAGTCGTGGAAAAACCTACAGCCCACCGGAGATCTCGGCGTTCATCCTCCAGAAAATGAAGCAAACTGCCGAGGACTACCTCGGTGAGCCGGTAACTGAGGCGGTCATCACGGTGCCCGCCTACTTCAACGACAGCCAACGTCAGGCCACTAAGGATGCTGGGCGCATCGCAGGACTGGATGTGCTGCGCATCATCAATGAGCCCACCGCAGCATCCCTAGCCTACGGCCTAGACAAAACAGCAGAGGAGAAGATCGCCGTGTTCGACCTTGGAGGTGGAACATTTGACATCTCTATCCTGGAGCTGGGCGATGGTGTCTTCGAGGTCAAAGCCACCAACGGTGACACCTTCCTAGGGGGGGAGGACTTCGACCAACGGATCATCGACTACCTGGCCGACGAGTTCAAGAAGGACCAGGGCATCGACTTACGCGGAGACCAGATGGCGCTACAGCGTCTCAAGGAAGCGGCGGAAAAAGCCAAATGCGAGTTGTCCACTTCGGTGGAGACAGACATCAATCTCCCGTTCATCACTGCCGATCAGACCGGCCCCAAGCACATGAGCATCAAACTCAGCCGCTCCAAACTCGAGGCTCTTTGCGCCGACCTGATTGAGCGCACGGAAGAACCCTGCCGCCAGGCCCTGGTAGACGCTGGTTTCTCGGCTGGGGAAATTAACGAAGTGATTCTCGTAGGCGGCATGACCCGCATGCCCGCAGTACAAGAACGGGTGAAAAAAATCTTCGCCAAGGAACCGCACAAAGGCGTCAATCCCGACGAAGTGGTCGCCATCGGTGCAACGATACAGGCCGGCGTCCTAAAGGGCGACGTTAAGGACGTCCTGCTGCTGGATGTGACGCCGCTGTCCCTAGGCATCGAAACCTTAGGGGGCGTTTTTACCAAACTGATCGAGCGCAATACGACTATTCCTTCAAAGAAGAATCAGGTCTTTTCTACTGCCGCGGACAATCAGCCCTCCGTTACCATCAGCGTACATCAGGGCGAGCGGGAGATGGCCCAATACAACAAGCTACTAGGGCAATTTAATCTCGAGGGGATCCCCCCAGCCCCGCGGGGCATGCCTCAGATCGACGTCACCTTCGACATCGACGCTAACGGCATCGTCCACGTCTCCGCCAAAGATCTTGGGACCGGCAAAGAGCAAACCATCAAGATCACCGCGTCCAGTGGGCTCAGCGAGGAAGACATCCGCAACATGGTGAAGGATGCCGAGACTCACGCTGACGAGGACAAGACCCGCAAGGAAGCCGCCGAGGCCCGTAACCAGCTTGACTCCCTGGTCTACTCCACTGAGAAGTCGTTGACAGAATACGGCGACGACTTAGACGCTGAGGTCAAGTCGGGTATTGAAGCCGCCCTAGAAACAGCCAGGAAGGCACTGGAAGGCGACGACGCAGCCGCTATGCGAGCGGCAGTCGAAGAGTTAAATCAAGCCTCTCACAAACTCGCTGAAGCCATGTACGCTAAGGCGTCGCAACAGCAAGCCCAGCAGGACCAGGCGCAGCCACCGCCGGGATCCGAAGGCAAGGAGAACGACGACAACGTCGTGGACGCCGATTTCGAGGAGGTTAAGGAATAGACATCTAGTAACGGGGCTTAGCATTGGACAAGAGAGACTACTACGAGATTCTCGGACTGAGCCGCAGCGCCAGCGAGGACGAAATCAAGAAAGCTTATCGCAAGCTCGCGCTCCAGTGCCATCCCGATCGGAACCCGGGCGACAAGGAAGCGGAGGGGAAGTTCAAGGATCTTTCCGAAGCCTACCAGGTTCTCTCTGAGCCGGAGAAACGGTCCCGGTACGACCAGTTTGGCCACGCCGCATTTGGGGAAACTGGCCCGTTCGCTCGCAACTTCGACTTCTCACAGGGATTCGAGAACGTCTTCGGCGATATCTTCGGTGAGTTCTTCGGCGGATCCTCACGAGGCAGGCCTAGATCACGGGCTCAACGGGGCGATGACTTGCGCTACAACCTTGAGGTCACGTTCGAGCAGGCCGCGTTCGGCACCGAAAAGAAAATCAAAATACCACGCCACGGGCCATGCGACGCGTGCGAGGGTAGCGGTGCCGAGAAGGGTACCTCACCCGCTACTTGTCCTGCCTGCCATGGCTCTGGGCAGATGGCGTTTCAGCAGGGCTTCTTCACCGTTTCCCGCACCTGCGGCCAATGTAACGGGCACGGAAGAGTGATTCCTCATCCGTGCCCCTCATGTAACGGTGCAGCAGTAACGCGCAAGTTTCACACCATCAATGTCAAGATTCCAGGAGGCGTTGACACAGACTCTCGGCTCAAACTTCGGGGCGAGGGGGAGAATGGCATCCAAGGCGGCCCGCCCGGGGATTTGTATGTGGTTATCATCGTCCAGGATCACGCGATTTTTGCCCGCGATGGCACAGACGTCATCTGCGAGGTACCCATCAGTTTCGTTAACGCCACGCTAGGAGCGGAAATAGAGGTACCCACGTTGGAGGGACGGGTAAAGATGAAGATCCCCGCAGGGACACAATCACACGCGGTGTTCCGCCTAAAACGCAGGGGGATCCGGGATGTGCACGGGGGTCGGCGAGGTGACGAGCACGTACGTGTCCTGGTAGAGACGCCGACGCGACTCAACACTCAACAGAAAAAGCTCCTCAAGGAATTCGCCGACAAAGGAGAAGAGGATGCTCATCCGATTGCCAAAGGGTTCTTCGAGAAGGTAAAGGAACTGTTCGACTGATAATAACTTATGGACACTTCCGACAAAGACGCCGCAGAGCTTATCGCGGACCAGCCTGTAGCTGAGATCCCGGATGTCATGCCGCTTCTCCCGATCCGGGACATCGTTATCTATCCTTACATGATGATTCCCCTGTTCGTCGGACGGGAAATTTCCATTAAGGCAGTGGATGAAGCGCTTGCTCGAAACCGGCACATTTTTCTCGTAGTGCAGAAGGACGCCACAGCCGACGACCCCGGAGCCGACGACCTTTACCGTGTGGGCACGGTAGCGAGTATTCTGCGTATGCTGAAGCTCGACGACGGGCGGATAAAAATCCTAGTGCAGGGACTCACCAAGGGCGCAATCGATCAGGTGCTACGGGAAAAACCCTGCTTCGAAGTGCGAATTGAGAAAGTCATTGAGCCGCAAGTCATTGAATTGTCCATTGAGGTTGAGGCGCTTATGCGCAGCGTGAAGGAAAAGATTGAACAGATCCTCAATCTCAAAAATCTCCCCCCAGAAATCGTCATGGTTACGGACAACGTCGTGGATCCCGGCGTATTAGCGGATCTAGTGGCCTCTAACCTTCGGCTCAACATTGAGGAGAGCCAATCCATTTTGGAGATCTACGAACCCATAGAACGGCTCAAGAAAGTCAACGATCTGCTCACCCGGGAGCTTGAGCTTTCCACCATGCAGGCGCGCATCCAAAACCAGGCCAAAGATGAGATGAGTAAAACCCAACGGGAGTATTTCCTGCGGGAGCAACTCAAGCAAATCCACCAGGAACTTGGGGAAAGCGACGAAAGGTCGGAGGAACTGGACGAACTCAAATCCCAGATCGACAAGGCCAACATGCCACCCGAGGTCAAGAAGGAAGCCACCAAACAGCTCAAGCGTTTGGAGCAGATGCACCCCGAATCTTCCGAATCATCGCTGGTGAGGACCTACTTGGACTGGATGGTAGAACTTCCCTGGAGTGAGCGTACCGAGGACAACCTCGACCTCAAGAAGGCGAAGGTGGTCCTCGACGAAGATCACTTCGACCTGGAGAAGGTGAAAGAGCGCTTTCTGGAGTACCTTGCGGTAAACAAGCTACGCCAAAAAATCCGCGGACCCATCCTCTGTTTCATGGGACCGCCAGGGGTCGGCAAGACATCGCTCGGAAAATCCATTGCCCGCGCCCTCGGGCGAAAGTTCGTCCGTATTTCACTCGGCGGCATTCGGGACGAGGCGGAAATTCGGGGCCACCGCAGAACCTACGTAGGGGCCCTGCCCGGCCGGATCATACAAGGCATGAAACAGGCCGGTGCTAATAACCCAGTGTTTATGCTCGACGAGTTGGACAAGCTCGGCAACGACTTTCGGGGTGACCCGTCCGCAGCGCTGCTAGAAGTGCTCGACCCGGAGCAAAACCACGCGTTCAGTGACCATTACCTGAACGTTCCGTTCGACCTTTCCAGTGTCCTATTCATCTGCACCGCAAACCTCCTCGACACAGTACCACCCGCGTTGCGGGACCGCATGGAAGTCATCCACCTCTCCGGCTACACCAACGAAGAGAAGCTAGAGATCGCACGAAGGTTTATAATTCCCAAACAACTAGAGGAGGCGGGGATTACCGGTGACTTACTGGAAGTGTCCAAAGATTCGGCGTTGCGAATCATCGAACAGTATACGCGCGAGGCTGGGCTCAGAAACCTCGAGCGGGAGATCGCGGCCATCTGCCGAAAGGTGGCGCGCAAGGTCGCAGACGGCCGCACCGCCGGCACCCGCATTACCCGAAGGAATCTGCACCAGTTCCTTGGCCCACCCCGATTCCTGACCGAAACCCAGGAACAGAACGAAATTGGCGTCGCTACGGGTCTGGCGTGGACCAGTGCTGGCGGGGAGGTGCTACACATTGAGGCCTCGCTGAGCAAGGGCCGTGGCAACCTGACCCTTACAGGCCAGTTAGGTGACGTCATGAGAGAGTCAGCCCAGGCCGCCGTGAGTTACGCCCGGGCGCACGCGAAGCATTTGGGGCTCGAGGAAAACTTCTACCAGAAACAGGATATCCACATACACATCCCGTCAGGCTCCATCCCCAAGGACGGCCCCTCTGCGGGAATCACTATGGGAACCGCCCTCATCTCGGCCCTGACCCGTCGACCTGTCAGCCGGAGCGTGGCCATGACCGGAGAAATTACGCTTAGGGGTCGCGTTTTGCCAGTGGGTGGTCTGAAAGAGAAATGCCTAGCGGCATTTCGTTCCGGCGTTGAAACCGTGGCAATCCCGTTCCAAAACCAAAAGGACCTAGACGAGATCCCGCGACCTTTGCGCAACAAGCTGCACTTTATACTTGCGCGAAACATGAACGATGTATTGGCGGTGGCTTTCGGAGATACGCAGCCAGCAAATGCGTCTCACGAGGATCCGAAACCCAAGGGGGGAACAAAGACCAAGAAGCCAATTCGACGGCCCCGCCCCAAGGACACGAGAGGTAGAACGGTGCCCGCCAACGCGTGAGCAAGTTGGTGCCTTTACCGTGAGGCGCCGTCACGCCCAATCTGACAAGCCCATGAGACTTCAGGATTTGGGAGAGTTCGGGTTCATTGACCTGATCCGGAGGCAGACTCCGCGGCGGCGTGGGGTTCGCCTGGGAATCGGGGACGATGCTGCATGGGTCTCAACCGCCGACGATTCGCTTCTCCTTACTTCGGACCTTCTCATCGAGGGTGTACACTTCAACCTTGAATGGATTTCTATGCGGGAATTGGGGCACAAATCGCTCACTGCTAGTTTGAGCGACATCGCTGCCATGGGTGGTCGGCCGGCTTGGTTTCTCCTGTCACTGGCCTTGCCCAACGTAACAACGCAAAGCGCGACAGCCCTGGTCCAAGGTTTTAACACCGCGGCCACAGAGCACCGGGTGGCTTTGGTGGGGGGCGACACCTGCGCTGCAAACAGCCTGATCATCGACGTTGCTCTCGCCGGCTTTGCACCTTACGGGGCAGTAACACGCAGCGGCGCGCGCGTGGGCGACGACATATACGTAACCGGCACGTTGGGCGACTCAGCACTGGGCCTGACGTTGCTTTCCAAACCCCGACCCAAGATATCGGCGAGGGACCGAAATTACCTGATTCAGCGACATCACCGCCCTACGGCTCGGGTGAAGACGGGGATGCAGCTTGCCAAGGAGGGCCTCGCCCGGGCCATGATGGACATCAGCGACGGGCTGGTGCAGGATTTGGGCCATTTATGCGGAGCAAGCGGCATCGGAGCCGTGGTGCAACAGGACCAGGTGCCCCTGTCACGCGCTTTCAACCGGGTCGCCGAGCAAGGCGATCTAGGCTGTGCACTCGGCGGCGGCGAAGACTATGAACTGCTTTTTACAGCCGCGAGCGATGCCCGCAAGCGGGTTGAGCGCGTCGCCAAACGCACCGGGGTCTCCATCACGCGCGTTGGCGAGTGCGTACCCCAAAAACATGGCGTTGCCCTGGTGGATTCTCGCGGTGCTCGTGTGCCCCTCGAGGCGCTTGGCCATGATCACTTCAAGGTTGAGCCTGCGAACTACAGAGCCAGCGATGCCTAAGTTCCTCTAGCGGATTAGGAAAATGGACGAACAAAAGCTGGCAAAACTCCTCGAGAAGGTCCAACGCGGCGAAGTGGCCGTCGACACGGCCCTGGAGCGGTTGCGATACCTACCGTTTGAAGACCTGGGTTTTGCAAAGGTGGATCATCACCGGGCCCTACGGCAGGGTTTTCCCGAGGTGATCCTGGGCGAAGGCAAAGAAATTTCGGACATCACCGACATCGCGCGGGCCATCCGGAAACGTGGGGTCAATGTACTCATCACTCGCCTGACTGAGGCAAAGATGGATGCGCTGAAGACACGACTCCGGGGGTTCCGCTTCCACCGGCAGGCCGGGGCCGCCACCTGGCGTGCCAAAAACACCCCGATCAACGGCAAGGGGACCATCACAGTGGTGTGTGCGGGAACCGCCGACATTCCGGTAGCAGAAGAAGCCGTAGTCACCAGTGAGGTCATGGGCAACAAAGTTGAGCGGATCTATGACGTGGGCGTCGCCGGTCTCCATCGGTTGTTGAGTTACCACCACCAACTCACCGAAGCATCATTGCTCATCGTCGTAGCGGGCATGGAGGGAGCCTTACCTAGTGTCGTGGCTGGGTTGGTCCAGGCACCAGTCATCGCTGTGCCAACCAGCATCGGGTACGGCGCTAGTTTTCGGGGGTTATCAGCGCTGCTATCTATGCTTAACTCCTGCGCTGCAGGGGTAACCGTAGTGAATATTGACAATGGTTTTGGCGCAGGCTTCGCGGCCGCACTTATTAACAGGGTTTGACACGTCAGGCCCGGATATGGGCTAATTTCTCTTACAGGATTACGAAATGGCCGATGAGGACAAGAAATACAAAGTCATCAGACGATCGTTTGAATTAAGCGTCAAGCTTTCGAGCGACTCTCTTCCCCAGCTTCTAACGGACGCCGGATTCGCATTGTTCGATCTCGTAGTGGACCTCAGCTCCGTGGAAACACAGGAAAGTGTAACGCTTGAGGTAGAAGGGCTCGACAACAACGACTTGATGGTCAATTGGATGCGGGAACTCCTCTACGAGTACCAGACCAGCGGTTACGTGTTTAAGGAATTCTACATCCGTGAAGTGGGGGCGTTCTCCGTACGCGCCGAGGCTCGGGGTGAGAAATTCGATCCGGACCGCCATGAAGAGCGTGAAGCTATCGGGGCAGTGGATGAACGACTAAGCCATGTGGGGAAAATGGGTTCCCAGTGGACTGCTCAGGTAGGATTCGAGTTATGACGGCCAACGGAGCGCTCTATGCGTGATGAGTACTCCGGGTGCTCTCTCATCGCCGACCCAATCCACCGATACATCCCGTTCACAGTTTCCCAGGGTACTCATGAGGTCACGGAAAGAGACCTTATCGATTCCCCCTGGTTTCAACGCCTCCGTTACATCTTCCAGCTGCAGAGCGCCCGTTGGGTCTACCCTTCGGCGGAGCATAGCCGTTTCCAACACTGCCTGGGGGCCATGCACCTAGCCGGGACCTTCGCCCGGGGTATCTATCCTTCCCTGCGAAAAGTATTGGGAGATGAATGTCCCTCCGCTGCGTATGTGGAAGAATATATGCGGATCACCGGGCTACTTCACGACGTTGGCCACGGCCCATTTTGCCATTTCTTTGATGACCAATATCTCAGTCAATACGGCCTAATTCACGAAGACATTTCACAGGTCATTATCCGCGAGCATTTAGGGGATCTCATACGCGGCATCCGTCGCAGCCCCACGGGCCCGTTTGCCGCCGGAGAACAACTCGATCCTGAGGACATCGCGTTTCCCATAAAAAAAGATTCTGAGGACGATCCCGCCAAAGCCCGATGGATCCGATTTCTTCAGCCCTTGACCAACGGTATATTTACCTTCGATAACCTCGACTACGTATCGCGCGATTCGTATATGTGTGGCGTAGCAGTGGGGCCCATCGACCGGGATAGGCTCATTTACTACACCTCCATCTCCCCCAAGGGGCTGACTCTGCACCGTTCCGGTGAAGGCGCTCTCACCATGTTCCTAAACGCCCGTAAGTACCTCTACGAGAACGTGTATTTTCACCGCACCACCCGAGCTATCGATGCACATCTCCAGGAACTCTTCCCGGAAACAATGGCCCGCCTCGCACCCGGAAACCCCCTGGACCATATGGATTTGTATCTGCATTTGACGGACTGGTCGCTCCTGCAGGAGGCGTCCCGGTGGCGCCAACTCGGAACGCCGCTGGGGCGTGAGTGGGGTCGCATCCTCAACCGGGACCTCAAATGGCGGCTAGCCGCCGAGAGGACCCTGTCGGCAGCGGACTTGGACCGCGGACTCGATGACATCGAAGTGGGCGATTGGGCGGCACGCATCCAGGACGCACTACCGGAGGCTAAACGGGACCTCGTCTTTCACGTCGACATCGCCAGCCAGGACTCACGCCCGGAAAACCCCATGGCCATGGGTAAGAAACAAATCCACACCTACGATCCTTCCACTGGTATCATCACGAAGGAATCCATGGCAGAGTTGTTCGCCTACATCCCTTCCAAGATCGTCAAATTCCGGGTGTTCGCCCTGGACCACACCCACGACTCGCTGCTCGCTTCCTGTACGGATGAGGTATTTCGCGCCGCCGGAAGGTGAAGATCGTCAGGTGGTTCTTCAAAACCTACCACCTAACCCTTAAATACCCGCCTAAGAGACTCAAGCCTTGCGTTTCCGGTTTCGATAAAGTATCGCGGGGGTTGATCACGGCCCCGACTCCCTTTTCATGGATGAGAGTGTCAGGGCGAGCAGTACATCATAACCCCAGCCACAGGAGATAGAAATGAGCGGCCTTCGCATCGAACAAGAAGGAAAGCCGGCACAAGAGCTTAATTTCCAGCAACTCACAGAGTTGGAAGGACAGATCGACGACGTGGGGTCGCTAATCCCGGGGCGTGTCGGTGGCGCGGTAACGCTTGAATCCATTCTCGCCCGGCTTCAACCCGACCAGGAGCTCAACTTCCTCACGGTGGAATCCACCGACGGGGGTTTCGCGGCTAGCGTTCCGCTAGATGCGTTGCGCCAGGCGATCATAGCCTACCGGATCGGCGACAATCCGCTGCCACGGGACAAGGGTGGACCGCTACGCTTTCTGATCCCCAACGATGAGGGGTGCGCCACTGGTGGCGCCGATGCGTGCGCCAACGTAAAGTTCGTGGGTACGCTAAGACTGACGAAGGGACTCGGTAAGGACACACGCCCGACAACACCTAGGCAGCATGCTGGACTGCACGAACCGAAAGGGGAAGAGGAGCGCTAAATGGCATCACTTAAGAACAAGTACGGAATCGTCGGTGTTGGACACTCGGCCCTGGGCAAAGTTCCAGAACTGAGCGACTACGGCCTACAGTTAACAGCGGTCAAGGCCGCTCTTGATGATGCCGGCCTCCAGAAGAACGATATCGACGCGGTGATCACTCACAGCCACCTGGGCGGCGCCGTTCGAGTGCATCACCAGTCGGTCTCTGAGCGCCTGGGCATCGACTCCGCCTTCGGCGTTTCGTTGTCCTCGGGCGGCGCTACTTCTTGTCTCATGGTACAGGTTGCAACCGCCGCCATCGAGGCCGGCTTTTGCAAAACCGTACTGTGCGTACACGGCGACAAACAAGCTACCCGCAAAACGCCGGCAAGAGGCGATGGTGGCGGTGAGTTTGGTCCAGAGTACGGCCTCTTCGGTGCCGCCGGGCAACATGCCTTTGGGCTCACCCGACACATGCATGAGTATGGCACTACCCATGACCACATGGGCGCCATAGCCGTAGCTTGCCGTAAGCACGCACAACTAAACCCTATGGCGTCGATGCGCGATCCCATGAGCCTCGAGGACTACCACAACTCCCGCTGGATCGTGTGGCCCTTCCATCTGCTCGACTGTTGCCTCCGTAGCGACGGTGCAGCGGCCGTCATCGTTACCTCGGCAGAGCGTGCTCAGGACATGAAACAACGACCCGTATATATCACTGGAATGGGCCGTGCCAACAATTCTCGCGGCTACATCTACGGCAACCACATGACCGAACTTGGCGCCAAGGAGTCCGGCGCCCAGGCCTTCGCCATGGCTGGTCTCACGCCCGGGGACATCGACACTGCGCAAATATACGATTGCTTCACGTACATCCTCATGGCTACTCTGGAGGACTACGGATTCTGCAAGAAGGGCGAGGGAGGGCCGTTCGTGAGCAACGGCCGCATCGAACTTGGCGGAGAGTTACCTACCAACACCTCCGGCGGCATGCTGTCCGAATGCTATATCGAAGGCATGCTCCAGATCGTTGAGGGCGTGCGTCAGCTGCGCGGAGAATGTGGACCACGCCAGGTTAAAGATGCGGAGACCGCCATTATCAGTGGCAATGGCGGCAACGCCGTGTGCCACTCCACCCTGATATTGACAAACTAGCGGGCGGTGCGGCCCATCACACCCCTCGAACAACTAGGAGACCGCCGTGAGCGATTACACAAAACCTGTTCCGACACCATCTGAGGATTCCCGACCCTACTGGGAGGCCGCCCGGAATCACGAGTTGAAACTACAACAATGCCGCAAGTGCACTGCCTTCCGTTTTCCGCCGGCCGAAGTGTGTTCCGAGTGCACTTCCGACGCCTATGATTGGCGGCAGGTGTCGGGCAAGGGCAGAGTGTTCTCCTTCGTCATTTACCACCGCGCCTACCATCCCGGTTTCCAGGAAGAGCTTCCATACGTGGTAGGCGTTATCGAGCTCGACGAAGGGGCACGCATGCTATCTAACGTTACCGGCTGCAAGCCAGAAGAGGTCCGCTGCGATATGCCGGTGGAGGTGTCCTTCGAGGACATTAGCAACGATATGGCGCTACCGAAGTTCCGGCCTTCCTAAAATCAGCGCCATGTCAAATCGCGACCTCAGAGAATGGCTCGACCAAGTGGACGCTATGGACGAACTTCAGCGGATCCCGGGTTGCAACCGAAATCTCGAGATTGGCACCCTGACGGAGGTGGCCGGCCTCGGGCAGGACGCCTCCGTGATGCGGTTCGACCACATCACGTATTCGACTCTAGACAAGACCCTGTAGAGATATTGGTCACGTAGTAGCAGCAACAAAGCGACAAAAGGTGCCCGTGTACTAGTTCTCTCTTTCGCCCGCTTCCCTTATCAACCTCCGTACTCGATCCGGTGTGAGCGGCAGTTCCTTGATCTGTATTCCTAGAGAGGACAGAGCATGGGAGACGGCATTGGCGAGGGCGGCGCCACAGGCAACGATCCCACCTTCACCGGCACCTTTGACGCCAAGGGGATTCAGGGGCGAGGGGGAGTACTCCGTGATAATGCTCTCCACCGGTGGAACCTCCATGCTGGACGGCAGCGGATAGTCCAACAGGGTGGTAGTGAGAAGCTGACCATCTTCATTATAAGCGAGCTCCTCCAACAGCGTGCCGCCGATTCCCTGTGCAGCGGCCCCTACGGCCTGGCCGTGCACCAGCAGCGGGTTGACAGCACGACCCACATCTTCCAACACGAGGTACCGCAGGATCTCTACCAGGCCGGTCTCGGGGTCCACCACCAGGTGAACCAAGTGACCACCGTAGGTATAGGTCAGTTGGTCCGTGTGAAAGTATTCGGTGGCCTCCAGACCAGGGGCGCCATCGCTGAAATTCTTGCCAGGTCTAGTCAGTTCCAGGAGGTCTCCAAGACCCAGAAGCTCCTGGCCGTTGTCAGCAGAATGTACTCGGCCCGAGCGAAACTCCAACCCAGCTGGGTTGGTTTCCAGACGCTGTGATGCCACCTGCAGCAGGCGACTCTTGAGCGCGAGAGCAGTAAGATGAACTGCGTTGCCGGCCATAACCGTGCCGCGGCTTGAGTAAGTACCCCCACCCCATGGCATCAGGTCAGTGCTACCGTGGAACACGGTGATCCAATCCATTGGGACCCCCAGTGCGTCCGCGCAAATTTGGGCCATGACAGTTTCGTGCCCCTGTCCGAGTGTCGCTATACCCAAGTAGATAGCTACACTCTCCGGACCGGTTATCGTCACGCGTGCGCCTTCGGATGGCCCCAGACCAGTATTCTTCACGAACCAACCGATGCCGATGCCGTGGTAGCGCCCTTCAAGCTTTTGTCCCTGGAGTGCCTTCAGCTCATCGTAACCGAACTGGTCCAAGGCATGCTCCAGGGCGCGCGGATAATCGCCACTGTCAAAAACCGTCGAAGCGATTCCTGGGCGGGTAGGCCCCAGCTCATAGGGCATCTCCTCAGGCTGGATAAGATTCTTACGGCGCAAATCAATGGGGTCTAGCCCTAGGTCCCCCGCCACCATGTCGAGCATGCGCTCGCGAAAATAACAAGACTCGTAGCGCCCCGGTGCTCGGTATGTACCCACACCCATCTTGTTAGTCATGACACACTGTATCTGGGCCTCGTATGCGGGGATCCGGTAGGGCCCCGGCAGAACGCCAGCGGTAGACGCCGGAACGAGCCCACCGTGGGTTCGGATATACGCCCCCATATCACCGTAGATTCGGGCGCGCATACCCAACAGGGTACCGTCCCGCTGCGCAGCGATCTCCAACTCGCAGTGCACGTCCCGCGAGTGATTGGCCGCCAACAGATGCTCGCGGCGGTCCTCTATCCACTTAACGGGTCGCCCAAACTTCATGGCCGCGTAGGGAATCAGAAAATCCTCCGGATAGAATTCACCACGAATACCAAAGCCGCCCCCTACATCTGGCTCGATAAAATGGATCCGGTGCTCGGGCAACCCCAACAGTGACGACAGAACCGCGCGATTGAAATGTGGCACCTTCGTCATCCCCCACACCGTCACCTCGTTCCGACCCGCATCGTAGGACGCCAGCAAACCCCGGGTCTCCATGGGGTTTCCGGTATGACGGTGCACACGCAACACCTCCTTTCGAGTGTACTCTGCGTTGCGAAAGGCCCCATCAACATCGCCGAGTTTAATGTCGTGACAACCTGCCAGGTTAGTACCCTGATCCTCGTGGATGAACACCTTCCCGCGCAATGCTGTCTCGATATCAGCCACCGCCTCCAGCGGTTCGTACTCCACCGCGATCGCATCGGCTCCGTCCTCCGCCACGTAGCGATCCACGGCCACCACCAGCGCTACCGGCTCGCCCACATACCCGACCTTACTTCGGGCCAACGGGTACTGCAGAAATCGGTCCAATCCCTCCAATTGGTACATACGAAGTGGGATCGGCTTGACGTCGGGTGGCAAATCCGCAAAGGTGAGCACGCTAACGACTCCCGTAAGCTTCAGGGCCTTGGATACATCCACCGCCTTGATTCGCGCGTGCGCGTGAGGGCTCCTCAGGACGGTCGCGTACAGCATACCGGGCAGCTTCACGTCGTCAATAAACGTGCCTTTGCCTGTCAGAAAACGAATATCTTCGCCACGCCGTATCGGCGCACCGACATAGATCTGTGTCATGTCCAACTCCAAGCGTTGACCCGGGACTCTGCGTACCCACACCAGAATACTACACTAGTACACCGGTGTCCTATCTCGAAAAAACCGTGATTCTCTTCATACAACTCGCGCGACCGGAGACCCTCATAGTCCTGTTGTGGGTAGCGCAAGTGTTCAGAATGGCATGGCCGAGCGGCTTGGTCGACAGCTTTGGGACAATAGTCGCGATAGCGTTCATCCTGCGTGTGTTCATCTCCCTACGCCGACCAACATTCATTTTGTGCTCCAGCCTCGCTGCGCTAGCCGTCCTGCTCATCTTGATGTACGGCGGGTCCACAACCGTACTGGTGGGCTTCAGGACAACGCCCATGTTCGTTGGCTTCTTCGGCACCATCGTGCTGATGCGCGCCACTGCAGATCAGCTCCAACAGATCTCCAACGCCCGTGCTCTATTCGAACGTCTAAAACCCGACCATCGCCTAGGAGGGCTCCTCGTAGGGACTCACCTGCTAGCGGTGGTGCTGGGGCCAGGGGCCTATGCCATCACCGCCCCCATCGTTACAAGCGAGACAGAAGAGGAACACCTTTCCGCTATGCGCGCCTGCCATCGCGGCGGAAGCCTTGCGGGTCTGTGGTCGCCGTTCTGGATCGCTATGGCACTGTCATCCCAATACGTTCCGGGCGTACCCTTGTGGCAAATCATGGTCCTGGGGATGTCCATGGCCATATGCGCACTGGCAGCATCCCATGTCCTATTCTCAACTGCACCAAGTGTGGGGCTCCTTTGGCGAGCGCTCAGGGGCCTCCAACCAATTGTACCACCCGTAGCACTCTGCGTCCTATTGGTAGCGGTACTGTCCGGCGTCACTGTTATGTCCACCCTAGAGGCGCTCATCGTGAGCGTGCCAGTGTTGTGCTTGCTAGCACTGGCACCGAAGGGCCGGAACGCGCTCCGGACGACCTTAGCCAACACCTACCGAGGGGCCGCTTCCATCAACAATGAAATCACAATTCTCACCATTTCACTGGGGTTGGGCGGTGTAATCGGACATGTTTTTGCGCAGACGGGAGTTACGGGATGGATCGGCAGCCTCGAGCTTCCCGCCATCGCCGTCATCGTAATCATCATCGGCACCGTGAGCCTTGGCGCCCTAGCCGGCGTGCATCAAATCGTTTCCCTGACCCTCCTGTTAACGGTCTTCTCGGACCTGCCGATCCAGGTAGCAGACATTATACTTATCGAGAGCGCCCTAGTGAGTTGGTCCTGCTCATCCATGATCGGCCTCTCCGCTATTATGGTGGCCACCGCCTCAACAATGTTCAAGGTTCCTCCGGAAAGGGTCATCCTCGGCCAAAATCTTCTGTTTGCGTCCCTGTTCGCCATCGGATCTATGCTTTTTCTGGTGGGCGTAAACGCGTTACTAACGTTGTGAGCTGTCGAGCAAGTTTCACTCCCACATCAAACCCGGAGTGGTTTGGGATAACGGTTCGGCGAGGGGCCGAGCTACACGAACGTTGACACATGTCCCGGGCTAAAGCCGCCCTGTTTGGACCATGCGCGCGGGCAATCAGTTCCACCCGGAGTCGCTTGTTCAGCGTTAGAAAGGGCGATCTGCAGATCATTTGACTTGTCCCAAAAAAAACACAATAAAGGGAAACTCGGGTGTTTGGAATTATCTTCCAGCAGAAGGAGAATATCCATTGGCCACCTCCATTACCGCCCCCATGGTTGGAAAGATACTGAAGATCGAGGCGAACAAGGACGAAACCGTCGAGGAGGATGACGTCATCATCGTGATGGAAGCCATGAAAATGGAGATCCCGGTGGTAGCAACCTCGGCCGGAATCATAAAAACCATCAAGGTCGAAGTTGGCCAATCGGTAGAGGCCGGGGAGGAGCTCGCCGAAATCGAATAGCTTCGGGCGCGGGAAGCATTCATTCGCAATCGTTAGTATGGATATTTGGGTTTTTGGTTTTACGGTAGCTTTGGTAGGGAGCGTCGGCACGCTGCTGGTGCTATGGCTGTTGAGCCTCCTAATTGTTCTGATTAAGAGAGTCTTCCCTTCCTGAACACGGCGCCCTCGGTTCAATACACACGATCCAAACAATATGGAATCTGCGATCCTCTCCGGAGCCCTGGGACTCCTTGACGGCCTCTCACACCTGACGCTCGGACAGGTCGTGATGATGGCGATCGCGGCACTTTTGCTTTATCTCGGAATTGCAAGGGGGTTCGAGCCCTTGTTGCTGGTACCCATAGGGTTCGGCGCCATCTTAGTGAACATCCCCCAGGCCGACCTCATGTCCGAGGGCGGTACGCTTCGGTTTTTTTATGACTTCGGAATTCGCACGGAGATCTTCCCGGTTCTTATCTTCATCGGTATCGGAGCCATGACCGATTTCGGACCGTTGTTCTCCAATCCAAAGATTATTATGCTGGGCGCGGCCGGACAGTTTGGTATTTTTCTAACACTGCTGCTAGCCCTAGCCCTGGGCTTCAACAAGCTCGACGCCGTAGCCATCGCGGTTATTGGCGCCTGTGATGGGCCTACTTCCATTTATGTCAGCTCACGCTTCGCGCCCCACTTGTTGGGGGCGGTATCGGTGGCCGCCTATTCGTACATGGCGCTGGTACCGCTGATCCAACCACCTATAATGCGGATGCTGACCACGACTCGCGAGAGGCAAGTCGACATGGGAATGGTGCAACAGGCACCGGTGTCCAAGACCGCCCGCATCCTCTTCCCCATTGTCGTCACCGTGGTAGCATCGATCATTGCGCCCCTAGGCACCCCGCTGATCGGCATGCTGATGCTCGGCAATTTGCTGCGAGAGTGCGGTGTAGTGGAGCGTCTAAAATTGGCCTCAGAGAACGAAATCGCCAACATCGTGACTTTGCTGTTAGGACTCGCCATCGGTGGCACCATGGCCGCAGACAAGTTCCTCGGAATCGAAACGCTTATGGTCCTTGCCCTAGGGCTAATAGCCATCGGGCTTGACACTGTAATGGGTGTGCTATTCGGCAAACTCATGTGCCTACTTACCCGAGGTAAGATCAACCCGCTAATTGGCGCCGCTGGAATCTCGGCCTTCCCCATGGCTGCAAGGGTGGTACAGCGCGAGGGACAACGTTACAACAAAAAAAATCATCTGCTAATGCATGCCATGAGCGCCAACGCCGGTGGACAGATCGGCTCAGTGATTGCCGCCGCTATCATGCTCTCAGTTTTGAGAGGCATGGGAATAATATAAGAAATTTACGCTCCTTACCCCCACCGTCGGCCTCGCGGCCGTAAGAATGGGGGATACCGGAAGGACGTGAATGGCCGATAAAACGATTATCCCCGAAAAGCCCGCTACAGAGGATCAGACGCCGGAACAGAAACTGGCCGCGCTTGAAATGCGGGTTCTGGAAGGCGATGGTCGAGCCATCGAGAAACAGCACGACGAAGGCAAGCTTACCGCGCGAGAACGAATCGACAAACTCGTGGATCCCGGTAGTTTCACCGAAGAGTTCATGCTAGCCGAAACCCAATGCACGGACTTTGACATGGCAGAGAGGCGGCGTCCTACCGACGGCGTCGTGACTGGATTCGCCCATATCAACGAGCGGCCCGTGTATTTGTTCGCCCAGGATCGTACCGTGCTAGCCGGAGCCGTAGGTAGCGCCCACGCCGAAAAGATTGCCAACGGTATTCGCACCGCTCGTTTGCTTGGCATGCCATGCATCGGGCTCTACGACTCGGTAGGTGCCCGGATTCAGGAAGGACTGAGTGTTACTGCTGCTATCGGTAAGATTTTCTTCGAAAATAGCATCGCCTCCGGTGCTATTCCCCAGATCTCCGCGATCATGGGGCCCTGTATTGGTGTGGCCTCCTACTCCCCGGCGCTCACCGACTTCATCCTAATGGTCCGCGGAACCAGCCAGATGTTCATCACCGGACCGCCGGTGATCAAAGAGGTATTGGGGGAAGACGTGACCATGGAAGAACTGGGAGGGGTCGGCGTCCACTCGGAAGTCTCAGGAGTTGCGGACATGGTGAGCGCGGATGACGAGAGATGCCTCGCCCGGATCCGCGAATTGCTGGCATTCCTGCCCAACAACTGCAACGCCCCCCTTCCGAGAAAAGTGACCAACGACGACCCCGAGCGGAACCTGGATAACATTGAGGACCTAGTCCCCAAAAACAAGCGAAAGGCTTATGATATTGTCAAAGTTATCAAGGTGGTAGTCGACGACGGGGAGTTCTTAGAACTCAAGGACCGGTTTGCCCGTAACATAGTAACAGGCTTCGGCCGACTGGACGGCTATCCGGTTGGGTTTGTGGCCAACCAGCCCATGTTCTTGGCTGGGAGTCTCGACGTGGACTCATCAGACAAAGCCGCGCGTTTTATCCGTTTTTGCGACGCTTTCAACATCCCGATCATCACCCTAATGGACGTACCCGGATTCTTTCCCGGTCGGCAACAGGAGGAGAAGGGAATCATTCGGCACGGTGCCAAGATGCTTTATGCCTACGCAGAGGCCACTGTGCCCAAGATCACCATCGTGCTACGAAAGGGTTACGGGGGAGCCAAGCAGGCTATGTGTACACGTGAGATGGGCGCTGATCAACTCTGGCTCTGGCCAGGCGTGGAATTAGCCGTCATGGGGGGCGGTGGGGCGGTTAACGTGCTCTACCGCCGTGAGATCGCAGCGTCCGACAACCCGGAAGACACCCGGCGTGAGAAGATGGCCGAGTTCGCGAAACGGTTCGACGGCCCACTCGAAGCCCTTTCCAAGCAGTTCTCCCAAGCCGCGATCCAACCAGCGGAAACTCGAGCTCGCCTCACCCGCACGTTAGCGCTACTCCGCGAGAAGAAAGAGATCCGGCCCGTCAAGAAGCACGGCGTTATGCCAGTCTGAGCAAACAACTAACGGTTCTGACCGGGCTCCTTGCGCCGCGTCACGATCGCAAGCCTCTCCAAACCAGCCGCTTGCGCAGAATCCATGACCGCCACCACCAGACCATGCGGGACGTGGGCATCGGCCCGAATCAGCAGCCGTGAGTCCCGTGATCCAACGACCATCTCGCCGAACCGTGACCTCAGTGTCTCGAGCGTCACCGGAGCACCGTCCAGATGTATGACGCCCGCGGACGTAATGAGGATACGTATGTCGCCGTCCTCACGCCCTACCTCTTTTGCCGACGCGCTAGGCAGGTCCACCGTGATCCCAGGATTGGCCAAAAAGTTCATGGACAACGCGAAAAAGATCAAAAGATTGAAGATTGTATCCACGAACGGGGTCATATCGAGAAAACCGGATGGGAGCCTACTGCGTCGCCGGAAGTTCATGTCAGTCCTTCACGCCATCGCACAGAAGGTCCATGAAGCGGGTGGATAGTCGCTCCATCTCGAGGGTCAGCCCATTAGTCCTGTTCAACAGGTAACGGTGCATGACGATAGCGGGAATTGCCACGCTCAACCCGGCCATGGTCGTAATCAGCGCCTCAGAAATCCCCCCCGCAAGGGTTCCGGGGTCAACCGTTGTTTGGGTAGAAATCACGGCAAAGATCTCGATCATTCCCGAAATCGTTCCCAGAAGGCCGAGTAGCGTGCTGACGCCAGCGATAGTTCCGAGGGTATCCACGAACCGCTCCAGTCCAGCCACCTCCTGCCGACCGACCTCTTCCAAGTGGTCTTTGATGATGTCGCGAGGTTGCCCGGCCGCGCGCAAACCCACCGCGAGCACCCTTACAATTGCGGCGCGGCTTTGCCCCAGTAACTCTTTAGCAGCAAGCAAATCCCCATTCGCGACTACCTCCTCGAGCTTCCGGACCAAAGCCGCCGGTACCACTCGTTTCCGCCTAAGGCTTAACAGGCGTTCCACGAAGATGGCCACGGCGATCACCGAGCAAAAGAGTATTGGGGCGATAAAGATGCCCCCCTTACCAAAGAATTCAATCATGCTGTCAAATAACACTAATTGTTGACTTCGGGTAACCTCTCGACTAATAGTCTGGATTCAATTTCGGACAGCCCCAAAATAAACGGTGAATGGCAACAAAAACACGACGGTCCGCCAAGAAACGAACAATTTACGACAGTTCGTGACCCAAACGCCGACCCCAACTGGTCAGTGGGCGTTACACCCTGGAGCAAGATCCTTGCGCAGGAACCAATGTAAGGGTTTCGCGGTTTTCAATGCTCTCGCCTGTTTCCCAGCGGTCACATTCCACCTCATCAAGAGAGGCCACGGAGTCAGCAATCATCGATGCGTAAGCACATTGGACCCCTGGTAGTCGACGTCTTTCCACCGGAGCGACCCAAATTCCGGCCGCCTATCATCATGGTTCACGGCCTCTGGGTAGGCGCCTGGTGCTGGCATGAGTGGGCCACCCGCTTGTGCAATCTAGGGTGGGAGTGTTGGTCGCTCAACATGAAGGAAGGTACAGGGGGCGGCGCCCAAAAACCTCAGGAGGCTGTTAAGAACTTACGCGCATTGCTGGGGGAAGTCGCCTTTCCGCCGGTGGTGATGGGCCACGGGATGGGCGCCCGGTTTGCGTTAGCCGTAAGCGCGGAGCAGGAAATCACGGGGAGTATCCTGGTCTCCCCAGACATCACCCCCTACTTAAGCGACTTTCCTAGGGCTATGCGCCTGCTTCGGCTCCGATACCTCGCGTTGCTGCTAATGCGCCGAAAGATACTCATTCGTCCAACAGACTTTTGCGAACTGTGGCTCAACACCATATCGGCAAACGAGCAAAGAGACATTGTCGCATCGCTGGCTCCAGAACCGCACCACATGGTTCGCGCCCTGTTCGAACGTGACATCGACCTCCCGAAGCCCGGGTCTCCAACGCTGGTCCTCGGCGGTGCATCAGACCGTGTAGTTCCTAGCCCTGGGACGAGTACCTTTGCCCGAAACATAGGGGCTGACTACCTTGAGGACAACGGCGGAGGGCATTGGCTATTAGAGAACGGCGATCTTGTCAGTCGAGTTCATAGCTGGCTGGTGAGGACCCTTGGTGAGGACGTGCAGGAACCGGCATGAACGACATCAACCTCTTGATCGCCTTTGCGGCGGGCGGGTTTTCGTTTCTCAGCCCCTGCGTATTGCCGCTGGTTCCATCGTATCTGTCATTTGTTTCTGGGATGTCCCTCCAGGAGATCCGTGGGGGCAGCCGGGGCAGGGGTCGTGTAATGGGCAATGCCGTCGCGTTCGCGTGCGGTTTTTCCATCGCGTTCATCGCGTTAGGCGCATCCGCAAGTTTCTTTGGGAGCCTACTCAGGGCCCACCAGGACATCGTTCGTGTCAGCGGAGGTCTGTTCATTCTCTTGGTCGGACTCTACCTAACAGGGCTTTTTCGGGTAACCGCCCTTGATCGTTACGCGCAAATCAATCTGCGCAGCAAGCCGGCGGGTTATCTCGGGTCGATTCTGGTAGGGCTCACCTTTGCCGTCGCGTGGATCCCCTGCGTGGGGCCTATCCTAGGCGCCATCCTAACCCTGGCCGGCACCGCCAACGACGCCCAACGAGGCATCGTATTGCTCTCAGCATACGCAGCCGGACTAGCCCTTCCGTTTCTGCTCAGTGCTTTCGCCATGAACCAGTTCCTCAAGATTTCGCGCGTTGTCGGGTCATGGCAGGCGACCATCCACGTCGCCGCCGGCCTGCTTTTAATCGCTACAGGCCTACTTTTAGTAACCAACACCATGGCCGTGCTCAACACCTATGCTATTCGCCTCACCCCGGCATGGCTCGTGGCGTGGCTGTAACCCCAACGCTAAAGGCCTTCTTACCAGCATAGCGGGCGCGTCGACCCAACTCACCTTCGATACGCAAGAGTTGGTTGTACTTAGCCGTTCTCTCGCCGCGGCAGGGAGCACCGGTCTTGATCTGACCGGCACCAGTACCTACGGCGAGATCGGCGATGGTGGTGTCTTCGGTCTCGCCGGAGCGATGGGAAATGACCGTGGTGTAACGAGCGGCGCGGGCAAGTTGGATAGTTTCGAGGGTTTCGCTCAGGGTACCGATTTGGTTGACCTTCACCAGGATGGAGTTGGCGACCTTGCGCCGGATCCCTTCTTCCAACCGCCTCGGGTTTGTTACGAACACATCGTCACCAACGAGTTGAACCTTCTCTCCCAGGGCGCCGGTAAGCATCTCCCAACCGTCCCAGTCGTCCTCTCCTAAAGCATCTTCAATAGAGACGATAGGGTAGTCACGTACCCACTTTTCGTAAAGGGCTATGAGAGCACTGCTACTCATTTTTGCGCCGCTCGACTTCTTGAAAACATAGGAACCAAAAGCGCCAAACTCGCTAGCGGCAACGTCGAGCCCTAGTGCTACCTGTGAACCCACCCCGTAGCCCGCCTTCACTACCGCTTCTAGGAGCAACTCGATGGCCTCCTCATTATTCCTGAGTCTCGGGGCGAACCCGCCCTCATCGCCCACGCTGGTGCTGAAACCCTTTCGCGTCAATACCCCCTTGAGCGTGCCGTAAATCTCCGCACCTGCCCTCAATGCCTCCGAGAACGAGGTAACGCCCCACGGTATTATCATGAACTCCTGCACATCAACGTTATTGTCCGCATGGGCTCCACCGTTAACCACGTTGAGCATGGGTACCGGCAACGTGCGTGCATCATCTCCACCAAGATAGCGGTACAAGGGCACCTTGTCCGCGGCCGCCTGTGCACGGGCGGCGGCCAGGGACACCCCAAGAATGGCGTTAGCCCCCAGGCGACCCTTGTCGGGAGTCCGGTCCAAGTCAATCATGCTCTCGTCCAACTGGCGCTGATTCCTCGCATCGAGCCCAACTACCC
Organism: uncultured Syntrophobacterales bacterium; assembly: GCA_964438895.1. GTDB lineage: Bacteria > Desulfobacterota > Binatia > UBA9968 > JAJDTQ01 > JAJDTQ01. Next base: position 232,088 of record CAYTMJ010000019.1, read on the forward strand.
GCCGTGCTATGTTGCGCTTTACGTGACCTATAGCCCGCAACACGCCCTTTCCCATGAAGCGAGATCCGCCGTCCCGGAGCTCCACTGCCTCATGCTCGCCGGTGGAAGCTCCGGAAGGCACAGTGGCCCGACCCAGCACGCCGTTCCCCAACTCTACTTCCACTTCGACTGTGGGATTCCCCCGCGAATCCAAAACCTCTCGCGCGACAACGCCTTTAATTTTCATCCCTTCCTCCGATCCGTACACCCTTTCGTAGCAGATATTTCCCTTTGCAGCGCCCGTCCATACCCGTTCGATAGCCCGCAATTCGCGTCCGGGGGCTAACCGGGAGGGCGGTTCGTTTCCAGCGTGACAGGCCGCTTGCACTCCGAGCCCAGATCACACATGATAGTAGTGTTTCATGTCCTCGCTGAGACTATCGCAGCGTGCCACCAACTACAGCTTAGTGCTTGTTCTAGCCCTAATGCTGTCTTTCCTCGCCTTCGGTGAATGGGGGCTTGTACACTACTGGCGTTTGTCGGAAGAACGACGGTCTCTTGAGAAGCAGTCCCAGACACTGCAAAGGGATAACGAGCTCTTACGAGAAAAGATTCACCGCCTACGCAAAGACGACCGGTATCTAGAAAAAGTCGCCCGAGAAGAACTGGGTCTTGCTAAAGACGGAGAGATCATCTACCGATTCCCGTCTGTTAGAGCTAGGGGGGTGGCCGGGAGCAACGCGACGGCGCCAAACGACTAGAGATCCGTCCCGCACCGTTCAGCCTGGCAGATTGACTTCAATTCTGCATTAAAATAAGACGTAGCCAAGAGCGGGCGTAATTCAGCGGTAGAATGCCAGCTTCCCAAGCTGGCCGTCGCCGGTTCGATCCCGGTCGCCCGCTCCAACCCACTCACCACCCCCACAGCCGATACCCGCCCCGATCTGGCTTGAGACCATCTTTACCGAAAGAATGTTGAGGGCATGGTTTTTATGCGATGCCGGCTGAACGGTCGGCTGCTAGAGCATAGACCATCCGGCCCACCGAGATAGAGCCCACGTTTCTCCCCTTGCCGTCCACTACGGCGGCCCTGTTGTTAGAAGACGCTACCACCCGCGGCAAGGCGTCCTCCAGTAACATATCCGAGGGGACTTGAGGCTCTCCAGAACCTGGAGAGTTTGTCTGTATGGGCTCCATGATGGAACCTACACGTATCACCCGACCGCGGTTTATGTTGCGCGTGAAATTGGAGATGTAACTATCGCTCGGTTCCAGAACGATCTCCTGAGAGTCGCCGTTCTGGACCACCTCACCGTCACGCAGGATGGCAATGCGGTCACCCAGGGTGATAGCTTCCTCCAAATCGTGAGTGACGAACAGGATAGTCCGGTGTAACTCACGCTGCAGCGCTAGTAATAGGCTCTGCATGTCGGCACGGATCAACGGGTCCAGCGCACTGAAGGCCTCGTCCATCAAAAGAATCTCGGCCTCGGTAGCCAGGGCCCGGGCGAGGCCCACTCGTTGCTGCATGCCCCCGGAGAGTTGATGCGGGTAGGAACTTGCGTAACCCGAGAGACCAACCCGCTCAATCCATCGCTCCGCCCGGCTGTTGCATTCGGCTCGCGCAATGCCTTGCATCACTACGCCATACCTCACGTTCTCCAGCACAGTCCGGTGCGGAAACAATGCAAAGCTTTGAAACACCATGCTGACCTTATGCCGCCGCAGGTCCTGAAGCTGGCCATGGTCCAGGGTCAACACGTCCTGCCCGTCCACCAACACCGTCCCCCCGGTTGGATCAATGAGCCGGTTGATATGCCGGACCAGCGTAGACTTGCCGCAACCGCTCAGACCCATAACCACCTGAATGCTACCCGGATCAACCGTCAGATTGACGTCGCGAAGCCCCAATACATAGCCGTGTTTTTCCAAAAGATCCTGCTTGTCTATACCCTCCCTTACGTACGGCATGACTGATGCCGGATCATTTCCGAAGACTTTAAACAAGGATCGGATTTCGATGTTTGAAGAGCTTGCCGTCGTCATGATGTCTGCCTGCTGTTTTGTATGCGACTGCCGTAGCTCTGCGTGATCCGGTCGAAGATGATGGCCAGTGCTACCACCGCAGCTCCGTTGAACAGGCCAAGCGCAAAGTATTGGTTTGTCACCGCTTGGAGCACGGGCTGACCCAACCCCCTCACTCCGATCATGGAAGCAATGACTACCATGGAAAGCGCCATCATGATGGTCTGGTTGACCCCTGCCATGATGTTAGGCAATGCTAGTGGCATCTGGATGTCAAACAGCCGCCGCCATGTACCGGTGCCAAAGGCATCGGCCGCCTCCAGCACGCCCTTGTCCACTAGCCGGATTCCGAGGTTCGTGAGCCGAATCACGGGTGACACTGCATAGACCACCACCGCTATCAGTCCAGGGATCTTACCAAGACCGAACAGCATTACAACCGGGATCAGGTAGACAAAGATCGGCATAGTCTGCATGATATCCAACACTGGCGTTATTACCGCCTGCACCCGATCTGAGCGGGACATCCAGATTCCCACAGGGATTCCAATGGCGATTGCGATCATCGTTGACACGAAGATGATCGCCAAGGTCCGCATGGTGTCTTCCCACATTCCGAGGTAGCCAATAAAGAACAGCGCCGCAGCTACCGCGATGGAAAGCTTCTTACTACGGCCAGCCACTTGGCACACGGAGACCACCACGATGATCACCAGCCACCATGGGGTGGCGAGAAGAAAGCGTTCGAACCACACGAGGAAATAGAGCAGCGGATCGAAGAAGCCTTCAATGGCGTCCCCGTAGCTCCGGGAAAACGCTCGGTAGCCCGAATCGAATGATTTCTTTAGTATACGCAATGAGGCCTGATTGAGGGTCGGAAACTCCCACAGCCAACCGTCCATAAACACCTCCCGTCTACCCTAGGGGCCAGTCCGAATAATCAAGAATCTGTTGTGAGTCGGCTACTCAGACGATGTCCTAGGCGTGCGCATCAGCCCAGTTGTCTCCAGTGTGAATGTCCACCACCAAACCACAGCGCAACTCCGCAGCGTGTTCCATACACTCCTTAACGAGGCCCGTAGCCCTATCTAGCGAGGAGCGGGGCACTTCGAAGACAAGCTCGTCATGCACGGTGAGTAGCATGCGAGCTACCGGTTCCTCCGTGAGAACCCGGTCCATCTCGATCATTGCCCGCTTCATGATGTCGGCCGCAGTACCTTGGATCGGAGCGTTGAGAGCCATTCGTTCACCCACTGCCCGTAAGCGGTAGTTTCCGGATTGGAGCTCCGGCAAGTAACGCCGCCGGCCGAACATAGTGGTAGTGAAACCATCCACCCTCGCCTTCTCCACCTGCGAATCCAGAAACGCTTTAACCGCAGGAAACTGTGCGTAATAAGCATCGATGAACGCCCGGGCCTCGGTTACATCGATGCCCAGCCGCTGAGACACCCCAAAAGCGGACATACCGTAGGCTATCCCATAAGAGAACTGCTTGACCCGATTGCGCATCTCTGTGGTGACATCTGTCAAGTCTACTCCGAACACCTTAGCTGCGGTCGCCGCGTGGAAGTCATGACCCTGCGCAAACGCCGCCAGAAAGCTCTCATCCTCGGACAAATGCGCCAGCACTCGCAACTCGATCTGCGAATAGTCGGCGGAAACCAGCACATAGCCCTCGGGGGCCACAAAGGCGCGCCGAATCTGTCGGCCTAGGTCTGCCCGGATCGGTATATTCTGGAGATTAGGCGCCGACGACGACAACCGCCCAGTAGCTGCTGTGGCCTGCTCGTACGTAGTGTGAATCCGACCTGTCTGCGAATTCACAAGGCTCAGTAAAGAGTCGGTAAAGCCGGTCTTGAGCTTAGCCACCTCGCGGTACTCCAGCAACGCTTCAATAATGGGATGCTGACCGGCCAGCTTACTCAGCTCCGCTGCATCGGTCGAGTAGCCGGTTTTGATCTTCTTGGTCTTAGGAAGCCCGAGTTTATCAAACAGAACACCCGCTAATTGCGGATGGGAGTTCACATTGAAAGCCACACCGGCGTGCTCCTGGACTTTCTCTTGGAGCAGGGCCATCCGCTCCCCCAGCGTTTGGTTCAGTCCCCCGAGATAGTCATCATCCACAAGAATCCCGTTGTACTCCATGCGCGCTAAAACCTCGGTCACGGGGAACTCGAGGTCGCGCGCTAATTCCCAACTTCCAACTTCCTTGAGACGCGCCTCCAGCACCGGTGCCACTGCCTGAATCGCCACCGCCTCAGCACCCAATCTCCACTGCAGGGTCGCCTGATCCCGGCCCTGTCCACTACGGCTGAGGAGCTCACCCTGAGGACCGCCTTCCGGAGCCTCTGCCAGGTTGTCGCCCAACTCCACGTCTAGGTAGCGGTGTACGATTTCCCTTAACCCGTAACCACCGCTAGCCCCAGGGTCCAGCAGATACGCTGAGATCTTAAGATCGCAGCATATACCCCGCAATTGCGCCCCTTTTCTAATCATAGCGCCATGCAGAGCCTTAGCCTCGTACACCACCTTGCCTCGCTCCTCGGTCCCCAGAAAACCGTCCGAGGACGAGACGGCGTCCAGCAGTAACACCCCCGCTTCACCAGGTCGGGCACAGAACGCCATCGAACCATCGCCCCAAGCCACGGCCACAGGCTCGCCGGCCGGAATGTCCGCGCCAGTAGCCCAGCGTTCGACAGAGGACGGCTGGATCACCCGCTCCTCAGCCGGCGGGCTATTCGGGGACAAGGCCAAGAGCCTTTTATAGAGTGTATTGAATTCCAGGGATGTAAATAGGCGTCGCACTGTCTCCGGATCCCATTCCTTGCGAAGGAATAAGGTGTCATCGGTCTGGAGCGGGACGTCGTCCAGAAGGCGACCGAGAGTCCGATTGAGCTTGACCTGTTCGGCGCACTCCTCAATACCCTTTCGGATTTTGGGAGTGAGCTCAGCCACGTGTTCGATGATTCCCTCAATGTCGCCGTACTTTCTGAGGAGCTGGGAAGCGGTCTTATCGCCCACGCCGGGCACCCCGGGGAGGTTATCGGCCTGCTCACCCTTGAGGGCCGCGAAATCGGTCCAGCGCTCCGGGCCAACCCCGTACCGATCTACCACCATTGCCGGATCGTAGCGGATCATATCCGTGACGCCTCGTCGAGTCATTAGGACCGTCACGTCGTCGTTAACCAGTTGGAGGCAATCGCGGTCACCGCTAACGATGACCATGTGGTGCCCAGCTTCCCGTCCCCGTCGGGCCAAAGTAGCTAGTAGGTCATCGGCTTCGTAGCCCTCCAGTTCTACCACTGGAAGACAAAGCGCCTCCAGCACCTCCCGAATCAGGGGAAACTGCTGTCGTAATGTTTGGGGGGTCTCACTTCGGCCTGCTTTGTAGGCCGGGTATTGATCCAAGCGAAACTGTGGAGCCCCCTTGTCCATACACGCAATGACTGCATCCGGGCGTTCTTCAGCTTCCAATTTAATGAGCATGGAGGTAAAGCCGAAAACGGCGTTAGTCACCTGACCAGAACTTGTGCCCAGCGTTTCCGGTAAGGCGAAAAACGCACGGTACGCGAGGGAATACCCGTCTAGAAGAAGCACCCGGTTTTTCTTCAACGTATCGGTTTTATCGCCATTCACGGGCATAAACTAAGTCTACTCCGGCCTCCTAAACAGGGTCAACCAACACCGTTACTTCGTCATTCTAGCCACGTTACTTGAAATTTGCAGCAGACTCGGCGCGAACTCAACAGGGGGGTCGTAGCCAAGAAGCTCTAGGAGAGTGGCGGCGAGGTTTGCGAGGCCCGCGCCGGGGGGTGGCGCAAGCCGATAATCCCGCCCGGAGAACTCCCGGATCACGAACGGCACCGGGTTGGTGGAATGCGCAGTTCGAAAGACCGGCTTACCAGCCTCGAATCGGGGGGAACCATCATGACCGCGTTCTACCATATCCTCGGAATTACCGTGGTCCGCTGTCACCACAAGACAACCTTCGGCATTCTCCACCGCTGGAAGAATCCGGCCAACGGCAACGTCAATGGCCTCAAGTGCAGCGATGGTTGCTTCTAAATTCCCGGTGTGCCCCACCATGTCCCCGCCAGCGAAATTGGCGCGGATGAACCGGTAGCGTCCATCTGCAACGGCGCGGTTAACAGCATCGGCCGTCTCTGCGGATCGCATCCATGGACGCTCATCGAAGGGTGCCTGGTCGGACCCGATCTCGACATAGTCTTCCAAGGTACCGTCGAATTTCCCGGACCGATTACCGTTCCAAAAATAAGTAACATGGCCGAATTTTTGGGTTTCCGCGCAGGCGAACTGGCATACTCCAGTCTCAGCTAAAAATTCCCCCAGGGTCCGGCCGATCTTGGGAGGAGCCACTAAGTAGTTCTCCGGAATTCCTAGGTCTCCGTCATAGAGCATCATGCCCGCAAAGGACACTGCGGGAACCCGTCCCCGGTCGAAGTGTTTGAAGCCGGCGGCTGTGGTGAAGGCCCGGGCGATCTGAATAGCTCGATCGCCGCGAAAATTGAATAAAACCACTCCGTCGCCGTCGTCAATGGTCGCCACCGGACTGCCATCCGGTTGCCGCACGGAAAACGCAGGCATCACCTGGTCGCTGATACTAGGCTCCCCCGCCCGAAAGTGTTCAACCGCGGCGGCGGCGCTAGGAAAACCCGGGGCTTCACCATGAACATGCGCCCGCCAGCCCCTCGCAACAATATCCCAGTCCGCTTCATATCGGTCCATGGTAACAACCATCCGCCCGCCACCTGAAGCGATGCGAAAGTCTCGTCCACCCTTGTCTCGGATTTCGCCTAGCAGCGCCTCGAGGCGATCAAGGTAGACCAGCGCCGTATGGTCGGGGACATCACGCCCATCTAGCAACGCGTGAACATAAACCCGCGCTAACCCCTGTTGATCGGCACGTCGAATCAACGCATGGAGGTGGGATTCGTGGGAATGAACGTTGCCATCTGAGAGGAGGCCTAAGAGGTGTAATGCACCGCCATTGGACCCGATGCGCTCTACCAGAGTCTTCCAATAACCATTCCACATGGCCTCTGTCTCTATCGCGCGAATCACACATTTAGCACCCTGATCGAACACCCGGCCTGCGCCCATAATGTTGTGTCCCACCTCGGAGTTGCCGATATCCCTATCCGAGGGCAACCCTACCGCAGTGCCATGGGCCCTGAGCGAGGTCGCCAAGCCGGTCCGGCGTAGCACGTCGAGATTCGGGGTATGCGCCAGTGCTACAGCGTCAAACTCGTCGTTCTCACCGATACCGACGCCATCCAAGATCAGCAAGACAACAGGGCCCTTTGGCCCGGGCAAGTGCTGGTGGGCGTGCAGCATGACCGGTGCGGGCCTAGAACCTTCTCCCATATACTTCTCCCCAACCTTGTATTTCGATTAAACTTAAGTCTTTCCCGCGTTAGGGGAATTGGCCAAGGCTTATTTCGCAATGATCCCGTGTCACCTGTCCACCAGCCGGAGTGTCGAGAACGCTTCGCAGTAGCAGTACCCTCAACGCAGGACCTCCGCCAGTTCCTGGTGGGTATCGATATCCTTCGCAAAAGAGCGAATCCGACTAACTACAACGGCCGCGCGCCGCGCGGTCCCAGGCACATGACCCGGCACCATGATCTGGCGACTCAGCTCACTCGAGAGGTCCGCGACCGTGAAACGTTCCATGCGGTACCTTAGATAGGCCCTGAAGATCCCATAGGGAGCTGCCACAACACGGCCAGGACAACGGAGGGAAGCCACTCCACGGAGGTCATCTAGTAACCAAAGCCCAAGGGCCCGTAGTGTGATTCGGATCATGCGCTCGTAGACGCTGCGGTTACGGAAGCGATATGCAAGCATCAGGAATCGGTTGAGCCAGTTAAGCCGCACTGCCCCGGGCCGAAGAATCAGAAGGTGTCCTGGATATAGGTTCAGCGCCGGGTCACTGGGTGACAGTCGCATGCGGTAGTTAGGCTTCCAACTACTTGCGCCCATCTCTGCGGGTTCGGCGGCGATCAGCTGCCACCACAAGCCGCTGTCGACGTACGGTTGATACGAGTAATCCAGAAGATCGCGAAAGTCCGCCGCCGTGGGAAGGATGTCGCAGGCAGAGATAGCAACAGGCCGATTTACATAACGCTGAGTCAAAAGATCGTTCAGCGCCGAGACTGTGGCCAGAAGCTCGCCGCTGGTTTCCGACACCTCACAGTCCACCAAGTCCTGATAGATCCGCGATGGCCCAACGAGCACGGGATCTTCGAATCGACCGCTCTCTCGAACCCGTTGGATTAACTCCCCAGCGATACACTGACCGGACGGAAGCCGCACCGCGCCCTTGAACCCACTCAACATGTCGCCCGCAGAGAACCCGTCGGGTATCGTTTCTAACCGGTCGTTGCCACCAGCTAGAATAATTATCGGCAACAAGTCGCTCATGCCCGTTTCGCTCCTACTGCCTCCGTCGAAAGAAGTGTCCTGTGCTGACGAGGACCTGTATCGACCCACATAGGACCAGGTCAATGTTCCGTGAAGTGATATCGTCTAGTATGCCCGTGTACTGATGTGCTCTCAACCTTTCTTAGAGCTTCCGCGTGAGGGAAATGCTTTGAAAATAATCACCCAACTGTTACTCAAAGGGTAGGGTAGGCACCATACCGCAGCAAGCCAGCCCTCTACGACTTTCGCTGGAAGAAGATGACAAGATACGTTAAGTGCCCTATTTGCCAGACCGAAACCTTCTGGGCCAATAATTCTACCCGGCCCTTCTGTTCCCAGCGTTGCCGCGTCATCGATCTCGGTGCCTGGGCAGAGGGCACTTATCGAATCGATGGCGACGACGTGGAAAACGACCCCCAGATTTCCGACGGACTTGACCGTCAATGAAACAGGGGTCCCTGCCCAAGGCCGCCGTGTGGCGAGTGACCATACCGCTTAAGCAGAACAACAAACGCCGCTAGCGGCTCGGAGACCGGAGCGATCCGATATGTCGATACACCCCACAGCCGTCGTGGATCCACGGGCGGACATCCACCGCGATGCCGAGATTGGACCTTTTGCGGTGATCGACGGCCCAATCACAATAGGAGCAGGGACGCGCCTCATGTCTCATGCGATCATTTTAGGGTGGACAGAGATCGGAGCAGCGAACCAAGTCCATAGCGGGGCGGTTTTAGGGGACGCGCCTCAGGATGTGTCGTATCGCGGTGAACAATCATACCTTCGGATCGGTGACCGCAACGTCTTTCGCGAAGGGGTGCAGGTACATCGGGGCACAACCGCGGAATCTGCGACAATAATTGGGAATGACAACTTCCTTATGGCCAATAGTCACGTGGCCCACAACTGCCGGCTCGGCAACCACATTATCCTGACCAACAACGCTGTTTTAGGCGGGCACGTCGAAGTTGGCGACCGCGCCATCCTCTCCGCAAGCTGCGCGGTTCACCAGTTTGTCCGAGTAGGGCGGTTGGCTATGATGCGCGGCCTGAGTGCTACCAGTCGGGACGTGCCTCCGTTTTCGATCATCGATTGGCAACATACGGTGCGCGGATTGAATGTGGTCGGCCTACAGCGGGCGGGTTTCGAACAAGAAAGGATACGCTCCCTGAAGCACGCGTTTCAAGTCCTCTTTCGAAAACGGCGGAACTTGACCGCGGCGGTTGGAGAACTCAAGGGAGACCTGTCCGGGGATGTCCAGGAATTATTGGATTTTATCCGATTGTCGCGGCGTGGTGTTTGCGCCGGTCCAAAAAGCCGCGACCGCGGGAAGCCATAGCGGGGCGCCGTGAATAGCTCACACCGGCCTGCGGAATTTCTCAACACACCGACGGATATCATGGTTCGAAAAGGGAAACAGGAACATCTCGTTTCTCATCCGTACACGCTGTTGGCTAACGCGCTGAATCGCCTGCTTCATAACCCGAAGATCCTGTTGGGTTTGCACGGTAGTGGCGGCCTCCCGAGCCGCTGTACGGAAATGATTCTTTTCATCCTGATAGATAACGTCCATCGCTGCTGCGATCTTACGCGCGAGGATGCTTCCTTTGAGCTTGCGACCTTCGCGAAAAAGTCGTGCTCCGCCACCCTCCGTAACCAGGACTGCGGCCTTTGCTACAGTTGATCCCGAGACGTAACTGCGTCGCAAATCACCTAATACTTTTTCCTCCGGCAATTGATTAGTGTCCCCCGCACCCATTTTGCGGCCAAGAAGATACTCTAAAATGTCGGCCTGGAGTACATAGTGGTTAAACTCTTGAACCATCTGCTCCATGAGTCCGTAGTAATGGTGCCGATCGACGGTGTGGTCCACCTCCGAAAACATCTCCGCGAGATTAACCAGTTCCCGGTGGAGGCCGTTAAAATACCCGTCCACTGGGTGTAATTCCTTCCAGAGCTGTGCCTTGAGCCAGTAGACATGCTCCTCCGGCGACGGGCTGCGGCGAAAGAACCGTTTCGTGATTGCGGCCTCCGTCTCCCAATAAGGATAAGCGACGTCAATCAGATACTGCGCCGTTTGTCTCATTTCTCTAAACCCCCAATAAGTTCGGCTGGCTGGGCGTTCTTTTGCTTTGCCGTGCCAGAGCATAGTATGGTGCCTCACCATGTCAAAGACTGCGGGCATCATCATCATTGGCAACGAAGTCCTGTCTGGAAAAACTCAGGATATAAATTCAACCTTCTTGTGCCGTGAGTTACGGCTCCTCGGAGTTGATGTACAGCGCGTAATCGTAATTCCGGACGACCGAGAGCTCATCGGGCGCACAGCGGTTCGCTTCTCAACTAGTTGGGATCTAGTATTCACCACCGGCGGCGTCGGACCCACTCATGACGACGTCACCATCGAGGGCATCGCGGCGGGGTTTGGGGTCAAGACGGTCATCCACCCGGGGCTACAAAGTCGCCTTTCCCAGCGTTACGGCAACGACATCAATCCGGCTCGATTACGAATGGCCATGGTACCGGAGGGCGCTGAGCTTTTAGACTACGGGGCTTTGTTTGCCCCCGTGGTACGAGTGGACAATGTCTACGTGTTTGCCGGTGTCCCACGGATCCTGCAGGATCGCTTCAATGCTATCAAAGAGCGTTTTCGCGAAGCTCCCTACTACCTTAAGAACATTTATATCAAGGAGGGCGAGGGCCTGATCGCGGAGACTCTCAATGATCTATTGGTGAAATATCCTGAGATCCTACTTGGTTCCTACCCAGTGTTAGATAACCCAGACTACAAAGTAAAAGTGACTGTAGAGTCCAAAAACCGCGAGTATCTCGATGAGGCTGTAATGTGTCTCTTGGAAACCCTGCCTAAGCCCACGATCTTGCGCGTTGAGACGGGCTAATTATTCCGAAGGCCCTACGGCCGTCATATTTGCGAATTGCTCACCCGTTTGGCTGCCAATCCAAATCTCACCACCTTCATAAATTTCCTTCTTCCAAATAGGCACGCGTTTTTTTAGCTCGTCGATAGTATACCGACAGGCCTTAAACGCATCGTCGCGGTGCGGTGCGGACACGGCGATAACTACACTAGCTTGGCCAATGGGCACATTACCGATGCGGTGTACGATGGCTAGGCGGGCGACCTGCCATTGGCTTATCACCTCCTCCCCGAGGGTGGCCATTTCCTGTTCGGCCATACCGGGATACGCTTCGTAGTCCAGCGACAAAATGCTGCGGCCTTCGTTGTTGTCACGAGTGGTTCCAATGAAAGTCACCACGGCGCCAGCACCTGGATCGTTTACGAAGATGAGTAGCTCGTTGATATCAATTGGTTTGTCGGTGAGACGATACACCGCTTCCTCCGCTAACTGGTGGTATGAACGCTACTTCATCACCCTCCGCCAACCGGTGCTCCGCTTTCACATACTCACAGTTGACGGCGTAAAGGAGCTTCAAGTTCATGTCGGCCAGATCACGGTACTCCTGCTGAAGCTTCTCCCAGAGGTCCATGACCGTGGCGCCATCGGGCACTTCGCACGGGGCTTCCCCGGTCCTCGCCCGTTCTCGCAGCATAGCGAAAAGTTTGACTTTAACCTTCATAGTCCGCGGGCTTGAGCTACCATGTGTCCTAACTGCGGCAACAATAACTTGCTCATTGCCAACTCCACGGCACCCTTTGAGCCGGGCAAGGAAACCACCACGCGGGCTCCTACTGTACCAGCTAGCGTTCGGCTCAACATCGCCGCTGCGCCGATTTCCTCATAGCTTAGGAAACGGAATAATTCGCCAAAACCATCGATACGTTTATCCAACAGGCTGCTCACTATCTCATACGTCCCATCACGGGGGGCGACGCCGGTTCCGCCGTTGAGAATCACTACATCCACAGATTCGGTTGTTAAGGCCCTTATGATCAGTGCCCGGATGTCACTCGGCTCGTCTTTGACAATCTCGTAGCCGGCTACAGAATGCCCGTGACTGTTTAGAAGCGTCTTAATGGTCGTTCCGCTTCCATCTGTAGCTTCGTCTCGGGTATCACTAACGGTTACCACGTAACATACGACTGTTTTGACACTTTGATCGGTATGGGACTTTTCCGGCATTTTGTGATGAACCCGTGTGCAAATCGCTAGCGCTAAATTCTCATCGGCATGACTACGTAGAGCAGGCTGTCGTTACCATTGCGCCTCAGGAGCGTTGGGCTTTGCTCATCCTTAAGCGCCAATTCTACTTGATCGCCCTGCTCTAACGCTCCTAGGATATCTAACAGATACTGTGCATTATAGCCGACGGTAAGCAGCGCGCCCACGTATTCTACATCTAATTCCTCTACCGCTTCGCCGAGATCGGGGTTGTTGGCGGAAATGGCCATATTTCCGTCCTTGAACTCAACCCTAACGCCGCGGTACCGGTCGCTAGACAACAAAGATACCCGTCGCAATGCCCTAAAAAGACTATGCTGTGGCACCCTGACCTCACTGATCCTATCGGTCGGTATAACCTTATCGTAGTCAGGAAACTCCCCGTCAATGAGCCGGATGGACATCTCTACATCACCCCTCCACACAAACATCATGTTATCCGTAAAACCAAGAGATACTGAATCCTCGCCTGTGTCGTCGAGAAGTTTTTTGAGCTCAACGAGGCCCTTGCGCGGGATAATCGCACCCTTGCCTATCCCCAGGGGTCCAATCTCTCTTTCTATAAGAGATAACCGGTGCCCATCGGTTGTTACCATGCGCACTTTCGTCTTATCCAACTCATGTATTAATGCACCATTAAGGTTGGAGCGGCTCTCGTCAGTTGAAATTGAAAATATGGTTTTATCAATCATCTCCCTCAGGACATCCCCGGGACACTCACGCCTATTACCCTCTTCACTCTTCGCGAAGTTCGGGAACTCCTTAGCATCGAGGCCGACCATCCTGAACAAGGACTTACCGCTCCGTATCTCTACTCGATCGTTTTCCAGGCGTTTTAGCTCGAGTGACTCTTCCGAAAGTTCCCGCACGATCTCGTAAAGCTTTCTCGCATCTACGGTCACACTTCCAGGGACGAGGGTTTCGCCCCCCAAACTGGCGCGCACACCAACCTCAAGATCGGTAGCTGTGAGTTGAATCCCATCGGTATGGGCCTCGACGAGCACATTGGCAAGAATGGGCATCGTATTGCGCCGCTCGACCGTGCTTTGAATCCAGTACAGTGCCCCTAAGAAGTCCTCTCGCCTTGCTCTGATCTCCATTTGTCCTCCTGGATCATGCGTTCTACTATTCTCTTATCTGTATATATAGAACCAAGAGTAGTAATAGGGTCTGTGAATATCGGGGTAGATACGCAAACCTACCGTTATTAAAACACCTTTTCGGTGGAAAAAAAACGCGCTGGCTCGCGCTTTCCACATTGGCGGGCGGATTTGCCTCTGTGGGGATATGTGTCTCAACAGACAACACCAGGTTTTCCACAATGTTTCCACCAATAGCTAGGGCCGCAAACCCCCAATCCGTGGGATCCTAGTTTTTAAGTTGCCGCACCAGCCGGTCCACTGTAGCCTTGACGATGGGGTCATCTTCAGCTTTTCTAGCGATAGTTTTGGATGCGTGGATCACGGTGGAATGGTCTCGCCCGCCGAACTCGGCGCCGATGGCTGGATAGGACGTGGAGGTGAATCTGCGACATAGGTACATCGCCATCTGGCGGGCTAGGGCTAGATCTTTCGTGCGACGCTTAGACTTGAGGTCGCTGATTTTAATATCGAAATGGTCGCAGATGGCCTTCTGAATGTTCCGCACAGTGACCTGTTTTTCATTGTCTTTTAAGGTGTGACGTAGAACTTCTTTGGCGAGATCGGTCGTAATATCCACCTTAATCAGGGAGGCGAAAGCACCGAGGCGAGTGAGCGCGCCTTCAAGCTCGCGAACATTGGACCAGATATTGGTCGCTAAGAAGTTGGCCACGTCTTGTGGAAGGTCAATGCCCTCATCCTCAGCCTTCTTTATGAGTATGGCGATCCGGGTTTCTATATCCGGTGGCTGGATGTCCGCGGTAAGACCCCACTCGAAACGGTTCCGGAGGCGATCCTCTAGGTCTGGAATCTCTTTGGGAAATCGGTCCGAAGTGATGATGATTTGTTTATAGTTTTCATACAGCGAATTGAAGGTATGGAAGAATTCTTCCTGAGTTCGCTCTTTACCTGCAATGAACTGTATATCATCGAGAATTAAGACATCAATATTCCGGTAGTGGCTCTTAAACTCATTCATACGATCACGCCGAAGTGATCCGATCAGCTGGTTCATGAATGATTCGAAGGTTATATAAACTACTTTCTGCCCCGGGTTTGCTTGAAGGAGATGATGTCCAACGGCGTTGACGAGATGGGTCTTTCCCAAGCCAACTCCGCCGTAAATGAAAAGGGGATTATAGCGATCGGCTGGTTTGTTAGCGACAGCAACACAAGCGGCGTGAGCGAACTGATTACTTGCACCGACAACAAAGTTTTCGAATGTGTAGCGCGGGATCAATGTTGATGTTTTGTTTTCTCGTTGCTTCGGTGCTGTGTCAGCCGACCCAACGTCTCCCGTTTGATCCGGGTTGACCGTTAGCGTGACGTGCATAGGTTTGCCGTAGAGATTGGAAAACTCTTCTTCGATCACCTCGAGAAAGTTGTCTTTGAGCCAATCGCGGAAGAGGGCACTGGGAACCTCAATACCAACCTCCATGTTTCTCACTTCAGCTAGTCGTAGCGGCTGGATCCAGGTTTCGAAATTATGTAGACCAAGCTTTAGTTTGAGGCTTTCCTTTATCTCGCGCGGTAGCAGTTTCATTCGATTTGTGCCCAGTTCATAAGGTCGAGAAAGCAAAAGTTATCAACAATATTATCAACGGTTGTGGAAAACTCAGTCGGCCAAGCCCTGTTTTAGGCAAAACCCCCCACTGTTACCGCCGATAACCCCCGTTGCGGTGCCAAACGTTAGACCGTTGAGCCGGTGAGTTGTAACCAAGAAAGGGGCCTGTCTTAATGGTTTTTTCGGTGCATTGCAAGAAGAAAAATTGCTTCGGTGTTTTCCGTAACGAAATCCAAGAGATTCACAGCGATAGCGAATCCCGTCCCAAGGGAGCGGCGCATGGGTAAGCCCCCGTCAAAGTCATCCGAACTATTCCGGCGCTCGAAAAATTTGGTGCCCGGAGGCGTTAATAGTCCAGTTCGAGCATGGAACTCTGTCGGTGGCGAACCGATGTACGTTAGCCGCGGCGAGGGCTCCCGAATATTCGATGAAGATGGTCGCCAATACATTGACTTCGTCTGTGCATGGGGCCCCCTGATCCTTGGACACGCGCCTAGGGTAGTGATAGAGGCCGTTGCTGGGGCCGTGGCTCAGGGGACCGCGTTTGGGGCACCCACCAGAAAAGAGTTGGAATTAGCCGAGCTCGTAACTGATCGGATGAGTGGAGTTGAGCAGTTGCGACTGGTCAACTCAGGCACTGAGGCTACCATGAGTGCTGTCCGGCTGGCCCGCGGTTATACTGGACGCAACAAAGTCTTAAAATTCGACGGGTGTTATCATGGACACGTGGATGCCCTGCTGGTCAAGGCCGGTTCTGGGGTAGAAAGTCTGTCTCTGCCAGATAGTGCCGGGATCCCCGACAGCCATATTGCGGAAACTGTGATCGCCGGCTTTAACGATATTGAATCCGCGCAGCAACTTATCCGCGCATACCACGAAGATCTAGCCGCGGTGATTGTCGAGCCGGTGTGCGGAAACATGGGGGTGATCCCGCCCAAGCCCGGCTTTCTGAAGGCGCTACGAAATCTTACCGACCAGTACGGTATCGTGTTAATTTTCGACGAAGTGATTACGGGCTTCCGCGTGGCTCGGGGCGGAGCGCAGGAACGGTATGATGTGACCGCTGACCTCACCTGTTTGGGCAAGATTCTGGGCGGCGGCTTCCCGGTAGGTGCTTTCGGCGGGCACCGGGATATCATGGAATACCTCGCACCCGTGGGCCCAGTCTATCAAGCAGGTACCCTCTCGGGAAACCCGGTGACAGTCACAGCTGGGATAACTACGTTGCAAGCCCTCAAGGGTCCCGATGTGTATCAGCAACTCGAGGACAAAGGACGACTTCTAGAGGAGGGACTGAGAGGGGCGCTTTCTTCCGACATCCAGGTAACGATTAACCGCGTAGGGTCAATGCTGACTCTGTTTTTTGGAGTTGGTCGGGTTGGTGTTCCGGATCATGCCCGAACCTGCAACCGGAAGCTTTTTGGGCGCTTCTTTCACGGCATGCTCGCCCGTGGTATAAGCCTCCCGCCCTCTCCGTTTGAGGCAATGTTCGTGTCATTGGCCCATAGCGAAGACGACATAAAAACCATGATTACAGCTGCTGCTGACTGGGCCAGTGTAGAAGCGGCACGGCATTGACCGGCCGAATTCTGACTGATAAAATTCCGTAGTCGTGAAGAATGGAACCGAGGGCGGATACGAATCATCTCCGAAGAGCCCTCTTCTCTTTCGTGCTGCCCGGTACACGGCGATCGGCTTTGAATTCCCAGCAACGGTCGGAGCCGGTCTAGCCCTGGGCTACTACGCAGATCAGTATCTTGGCACGTCTCCGTGGATGGTGCTAATAATGGGACTGCTAGCGCTCGGGGGTGCCTTTTACCGGATGGTGCTGCTATTGCGCCACTTCTCGGCGGAGCGGGAATGAGCTGGGAAGACCAGGGGTTGCCGGTTTTTCGGGTGGAGGCCTGGCACGGCTGCCTAGTAATGGCCTTAATGGCGCTGATGCCATCGGAGTGGGTTGAACCGAGTGGTCTGTTGTTGGGCGGCTTGTTCATGGGCGCGAACTTTCTCCTCTTGGTGTTGGGCGTACGATGGGTCATTATGCCATTTGCGAGCAAGGGGAGAGTTCGGGCAGGAATTGCGTTGTTAATCTTCAAGTTTTGTTTCCTGCTTGGTACGTCCTGGGTCTTATTGACGCGGATCGCCCCAGACGCCGTGTCGTTCGCTCTGGGGGTTAACTGCTTGATCTTAGCGATTTTGTGGGACCGGTTCTATGACACTAAGTTGAACAAATAAAATGGGACATCACCCTTTTACCTGGTATGATCTGTTGCCTGTTGCGCTACAGGGCGTGCTGCCATTACAGATTTTCTTCTCGGTGGTGAGCATGGTGCTGCTGGTCTGTCTGGCGTTAGGGGTTCGCCGCCGCCTGCTGGACTCTCACAACGCGGTGATCCCCAGTGATCGTATAACGCTGGTGAATACCTTCGAGGTACTAATTGAGTTTGTGGGTAGCCTGAGCGACAGTATCATCGGCCACAAGGGACGGGCCTACCTTTCCCTATACGGGACCTTCTTTATCTTCATTCTGGTCTCCAATTTCATCGGTTTAGTACCGGGCTTCTCGCCGCCTACGAGCAATCTCAATGTCACCCTGGGCTTAGGGCTGATTTCCTTTGGCGCGTATCACTATATGGGCATCCGGGAGCATGGTGGCAGTTACCTCAAGCAGTTTATGGGCCCATTCTTGGTGATCGCACCCCTGTTCTTTATGATCGAGATGTTCTCTCACATGTTCCGGCCACTCACATTGGGTCTCCGGCTGGCATTTAACATGTTCGCTGATCACCTAGTAGTGGAGATCTTTACCGGACTCACGTACGTCGTGATTCCGGTGTTGTTCTATTTATTGGGGGCCTTGGTGTCGGTGATCCAGGCCTTTGTCTTCACCCTATTGAGCATGATTTATGCGTCCTTGGCCCTAAGTCACGATCATTGAGCGTCGCGGTAGCACTTGGAGAGGATGATGAGGAGAGGTTGGGTTTGCCCCGCAGCGTCGGAAAGGAGAAAACCATGAAGCCACTTATAACGTCTGTATTTTCAGGCCTGTTCTTGTTGATCTTGTCTGGCGTAGCCGTTGCAGCAGAAGCTGCCAGCGGTAGCTCGGCAAGTATGGTTCCGGGCATCATTGCACTGGGTGCTGGCCTTGGAATCGCTATCGCTGCATTTGGATGTGCACTTGCGCAGGGCCGTGTTGGCGGTGCCGCTATGGAAAGCATTGGCCGCAACCCAAACTCTGCCGACAAGATCTTTACTCCATTGATCCTGTCCTTGGCCCTCATCGAAGCGCTGGGTATCTATGCCCTGATTATCGCTTTCATCCTTGCGGGTAAGGTTTAGGTACACTCTCGCGCCGTCGGAATCGGGCGGTGCGAGGATCCCTTGAAGGGGCAGGGCTGCTGTTGGCGGCTCCTGCCCCTTTTTACGGAGACAGTCCCCATCGATCCTTGCCTCGCTGGTGGAAATCGGGAAAGGCCGAGCGAGAGACCTTACAGCATGTCCACTGCGTGGAATTGCACGCTAGTGTGCTGGAGGATAGTCTCGACCGTAGCGAGCTTGTAGGGTTTCTCGTAGAAGATGTCGCGGATTCCGGTGTTTACGAGAACCTTGAGGCAGTGAATACAGGGGGTATGGGTAATGTAGATAGAGGCGTCTTTGATGCTAGCGCCGTTCTTGGCCGCTTGGGCGATGGCGTTGATCTCGGCGTGAATGGTACGAAAACAGTTCTGCTCTATCTCTCCGTCGGGGGTTTTGGACTCGTAGATGAGGCAGCCCACTTCTGTACAATGGGGCATGCCCGCAGGTGAACCGTTATAGCCGGTAGCGAGGATGCTTCGGTCCCTGACAATCACGGCGCCGACCTTAGCTCGTGAGCAGGTGGATCGTTCCGCTACCTGCCTTGTGATAGTCACGAAGTACTGATCCCAGCTTAATCTTTCATCCCCCGTACTCACTCTTTCGACCTCCCCCTCAGTCCCAGATCGTCGACGCTTGGACAGACACGTTTACTTGGAGTCCAGTTAATTCTGCATGTTTCGGCTCATAATTGTTATTACATAAGCTACTAATTCCCCGACCGTGTGGCAACTTCACACACGGGCGGTAGGCGATTAGGCGGGCGAACAAGCGCGGCCTTGAGCCTCTTTCCGGATGTAAGTCCAAACACGGAGTGATCGAGGGGACGCCCGACGCCAGGTAGTGCTCTTAAATTCCGGGCCCACATCATCAAGCTCTTGATTAAATTTATAGCCGTTCCCTTGGACGGCTTCCCGTTTTGAGGACCACCGGTGTGCCCACCCCGCTACCTAGGCTTTCTTGGGCACTCCTATTGCAGCATGATATTTCAAGGTGACCCCAGCTGTTGACAAGAGCAAGATAGTTTCCGGCTCCAGCCGACGCGTAGTTGGCCGAAAGGCCGCGGATGATATTGTTGCCGATACGGATTACAATACTATCAAGATTGAGGGGCTCTAGGTCCTTACGCCGAATGTTGGTGGTGAGGTTGCCGAAGCTATCCACATAGATCACTTCCCCGGCGATGCAGTCTTCACTCTGCTTGTCTGGGGTTGGTATGCTCAGTTCTTTAAAAGCCTTCACGATGTTGCCGAGCCGACCCGTTGAGACGCCGGTGGAAATGTGGGCGGCCGTGGGCGCGAAGATATCTCGACCGTGGAATGTTCTGCTTGTGGGCCGCAGATGATATTTGGGATTGGAAAGGTGGATGACGCGAATCAGCCGTTGTCGGGCTGCTGCAAGGCTCAAGAGCCCATTGTCGGGGCCAATGTAGTAAGCGCGGTCGGTTTCTAGGAGAATGGGTAGCCGGTCACCGCCCACCTCGGGATCTACAACCGCTACGTGAATCGACCCCTTGGGGTAGAAATCTACGGCAGCAGCTAAAGCTAAAGCGCCGCCGGTAATGTCCTGTGGCGTCACCCCATGCGTCAGGTCAATTAAGGTTGCCGCTGGATTGATGGAAGCTATGACCCCCTTCATAATGCCAACGAAAGGGTCCCGATAACCGAAATCAGTGGTCAGGGTGATGACAATCGACACAGAAGCGGACCCTAACCAAAAACGCCCGCGTCGTAAAGGTATAAGTGCTCGCCTTGCAGGTGTGGTTTGGTCGGGGGTAGCCTACACGGATACAGATTACCTCAGAGGAGTATCCCCAGGATTGATTTGTACACCAGTGCAACTCCCAATGGTCAAAAGATTCACATCATGCTGGAAGAGACGGATCTTGCTTACACGCTTCACTGGGTCCATCTCAAGAAGGGTGAGCAATTTGACCCGGAGTTCCTCAGGATCAGTCCAAACAACAAAATACCTGTAATTTTGGACCGGGAAGGCCCGGGCGGCGAGGCAATCTCGGTGTTCGAATCCGGCGCGATTCTGGTCTATTTGGCAGAGAACACGGGGAAGTTTTACCCACCGAAGCCCGCTCCCGTACGCAAGTATTTGAATGGCTGATGTTCCAGATGGGAGAGGTGGGGCCTATGCTCGGACAGGCGCACCACTTCCGTGCCTACGCGCGCGAGAAGATACCTTACGCAATCGAACGCTATACGAATGAAGGCGCCCGCATCTACCGGGTTCTCGACAAGCGGCTCTCCGAGCACCAGTACCTGGCCGGCGAATACTCCATCGCGGATATTGCGGTTTTTCCCTGGATCCGCCTTCATGAGCGTCAGGGTCAGGACATGGCTGATTACCCACACTTGGGCCGCTGGTTCGACACTGTTGTCGCGCGCGCTGGAGTGGCTAGGAACATGGAGAAAATTCGCGACGTTTTGGGCATCATTACCGATGAAACATGGGATAACCTTAGGGGAAAGAAACAATTCGAGCGCCGGTGAGCTGGTTCCCAGGGTTGTGTCAACTCGGGTTCACTATGGGCAGCATCAACGATGTGCTACCGCTGACAGGACAAAGCGTCAGCGGCCCTGTCCTTCGGAAGCCCTTATTCCGCCGAAGTCGGTACGGTTCGCCAGAGTTGTCGGTGTTAACACTCCGGTGTGTCGCTGACCCTTGATGATCCAAGTGGGGTAAGAGCGAACGCCGGCAGCTAGACACTTAGAGGAAGTTCGCCCGTGGCGGCCAGCGGGGCTACATTCGACGTAAGGGATGCGGTGGGCTGATGCCTTGAACATTTCCTTCTGTTTTTGGCAGGCAGGACACCAAAACGCTCCGTACATCTTAGCGCCGGTCTCCTTCATATGGGTGGTTAGACCCCTTAACCAGGGATCTTCCTGACCGGACGCAATGACTGTGGTGCCGGAGTAGAAAGCAAGGTGGATTGTTACTACCACTACGGCTACCCCTACAAAACTGGCACTGAGCCATGGCTTCCAGGCGACGCGTCGGCTTATTTGGGGGATCTGAAATAGTGAAACTATGAAAATGGCACCAAGAAGCCCCAGAGATGCCAAACAATAGGGACATGTGGCTCCCAGCTGGAATACGGAGATGCTCGTGAGGTATACGCTATAACCCACCCCGAAGAGTGAAACCGAAGCAGTCAGCTTCCAGCGCTTTCTCTGGCGCTTGATTAAGGCGGTTGCCGCGAGGACCGCGTAGATAACAAAACCCCAGAGTGATGTAGGAAGGCCTAGCAACACCGACCAGCGGCTGTTGAGGACGATGTCACAATCAGCGCCGGCTTCGCAGAGAGCGAGCTTCTCACCCGACCACGTGCTACCGGTCAGGTAGCCCGCTAGCCCCAGTCCACACACGGCTAGAACCAACACCGACCAGTTCAGACCCGCTGGCACGCCCTCCACCCCTTGTTGCTGGGTTTTTCGTGCGCCCTTTTTCCTCGAAAGCTTGTCCATGAATGCTCCCCCGGACCTTCGAATAGCCAATCACACCGTTAAGAAGCCTTACGGACTCCCTACGGGTGGGCTATGTGCCGTTGGCCAACAGCTGCCGCGCATTTTTGCGTATCCGCCTCATTGCCTGCGGATCGTTACTGTCATAGTAGCCACGAATCTCGCCATCCCGGTCAACTAGCACAAAGCGGGCGCTGTGGAACACCACAGGGCCTGGGTTCTGGCCTTCAACCGGGGCAGCACTCAAGCGAAATCCATCTTGGACAATGCGACGAATCTCCCGAATCTCCCCGGTAAGAAACAGCCAACGTTCTGAGTCGGCGCTGTGGCGGTCGGCGTATCGGGACAATAGGGCGGGTGAATCCGTGAGCGGATCCACGGTGATGGATACTGAGCGGAAGTCAGCGTAAGGCTGCAGGGCAGATTGCAGCACGGCCATGGCGCGGGTTTGAAGCGGGCATGTATCCCGGCAATTTGTATAAATGAAGTCCACGATCCATACATGGCCCCGGAGGTCGTTGGCGGAAACGGTCTTGCCACTACGTTCGACGAGAGAAAATTCGGGCGTTGGACCGTACCGATCCAACCGCTCCAGGGCCGGTTGACGGGTTGTCGCCCGGGGTTTGCGTAGCTGGTGAACGACCAGGCTGACGAGGACAATGAAAAGTATAATACCGGTGGTCACCTGGATTGCAAAGCGTCGTTCGTTCATCTTCCTAGCTCCGAACCGGTATGCGGACTGGTTACATTTTTCCGGGTAGTATACCTCTCGAAAACGAAAGGTGGAACGGTAGTCGGCGACGGTGGCAGATGGTGAATGGACATGGTCACTTGCTGGTTGCTCTACTATCCCGGTGGGATCTTCTGTAGTAGTTTTTCATCTTCGAAAAGCTCATAACCCTTGAGCATTAGTTCGTATCCGCGCCCGGGATGATCGCTCATGTCGAGGACCTCAAGATCCAAAATTATGACCGTGGCTGTGGCGGGCTTGACCTCGAAATTGATGCGAATAGGCCCTACGGAGTTCTTGATCGCCCCTGGCTGATTGGTTTTACGGAGAATCGCGAGGATTTCAGTGATCCGAAGATCAATGGCGGCGAAACGCTGGGCCTGTAGCGTACCTAGGAAGAGGGTGGCCGCAGCGACTCCATCCTTGTAGCGGGTGAGGTCCATTTGGTCAGATTGTAACACCAACTCGAGCCACCCCGGATCAGTGGACCTTAGGCGGGCATTCGGCGCTAACCTAAGTTTGCTAAATTTCAGGCCGACGCTGTGAAAATCGTCGATAGCGTTGCGGTGGTCTTTGACTCGAACCTCCAACGTGCCTTCCGTGTCATTGCGAACTTGTCCGATACGGCCGGGGAACTTTTCGCTGGGATAGAATTCGTAGGTGACGTGGAATTGTTTGTGCTCACGAGGCACGTCCCAATGCACCCGGAACACTAGGGGAAACTCCTTTTCCTGACCTGGACCCAAGGTTTCTTGTAGAAAACAAAAACATTGGATCACATTCAGGTATTTGGCGGCTGCGCCCTTTGGTGTATCGACGTGTCGGGCCTTGGCGGTAACCGCCTTGGTCGATAGATTCCGTGCGCGGTAGACCGCGTGTAGGGTGTCCCCGGGCGGCGCAAGCACCATCTCCTGGACTGGTTCAAAGGACCAAGGCAACCCCTCCTTGACCTTGGCGTGGAAGAACACCTTTACGGCCGCCTCCCAGTTCTGAAAAATCGTCCATCGGCCATTTTCTCTGAGGAGCTCCAACGATTCTTGGCCGGTGATGGTGGGTAGACGGTCGTTGCGAACCAGCTCGTCAACAGAAGCGTGGATTTGTTGGCGCTGCTGTTGTGTTAGGCGGTTCAGGATGTCGGGATCAAAACCGGCGAAGAGCTTCTGCAACTCCGCGGAGTTGGCGTCGGGAAGGATGATCGTGAAACGAACCGTAGCGCTGTCACCTCGTATCTCGGAAGAGAGGGGTCCTATCCTGATCCGCTCAGCGAGACGGTGGGCTAGCTTCGCGGCACCACGCGTGAGAGAGGGGTTTTCTCTTAGGTACGTCGCCTCGCTCTTGATCTGACGGTCCCGTCGGGAGGAATATCGATAGGCCTCGGTGTAGTTCTGCGCATAAACGGCTCTTAGGTAGCGCGAGACCAGTTCGCGACGCTCGGAGGTTCCCGGGTCTGCGTGGCCTAGGGCCGTCCAAAGGACCATCCAAAGGACCATTGTCGTGACGAACAGTCCCATGCCGGTGCAAAAGCGGGTCTTATCCCTCGTAGGGCTGACAAACATCATGCCGCGGGACGCCTGCTACGAGCGCCGCCCACCTCCCATTTAGTATCGTCATACAACATGTGAAGACAAACAGCGGTTAACGAGTTCTCCAAGTCCACCACGACACTCCCACTAGGGAGAAGATCAGTGCAAAGGTGAGGACAATCATGGCCCCCGAGGAGATGTCGATGAAGTAGCTGGTGTACATGCCCAACGCTGCGCAAAGGGCGCCGATGACGGGCGTGATGACCAGTAGAGTCTGGAACCGCTGGGTCAGGTAGCGGGCGATGACCGGGGGGATGACCACGGCCGCCGATACCAGCGTGACACCGAGGATTCGGGTGGACGCTACGATGGTGACGGCTAGTACTAGGATGAACATCAGCTCAATGCGGTTGGTGGAGATCCCGTAGACCGGGGCTACTTCGGGGTCGAAAGTCGAAAAAAGCAACTGGTGCCGAATGACTATCATTACAACCAAAACGGCACTGGAGGTAAGGGCGATGACCCAGAGGTCCACGGAGGTGATCCCGAGCAGATTTCCGAAGAGTGCTGCCTCAAAGTCTAGGGTGAACCCGCGGTAGGTGGAGACAATTGCTACGCCCAGGGCGAAGCTCGACGTGGTCACCACCCCGATAGCGGCATCAGCGCCCACTAGCCGGCGACGGCTGATTAGGTGGATTAGCGCTGCGCAAATGAGCGCCCAAGCACCGGCACCGATGAAAAAATGAACACCGATGATGCTGCTCAAGACCGCTCCGCCGAATAGGGCATGGGCCAACCCGTGGCCGATATAGCTCATACGTCGAAGTACAACGTATACGCCAACGAAGCCGCACACTGCCCCAACGATGACAGCTGCAATCATGCCATTACGAAAGAACTCGTAGGCAAACGGTTCCAGAAGAGTCGACACGGCAGAAATTACCGTCCGTTGGGGTAGTGGGGACGTTCCCCCACCATAATCATATCGCCGTGCTGAAACACTACCATCTCCCCTTTGTAGGTCTCCTCCAATACTTTTGTAGTGAAAATTTCCTGGGGCTCCCCTTCAGCGATGACGTGACGGTTGAGGCACACCACCCACGGTAGGTGCGCGGCTACCCAGTTTAGGTCATGGCTAGTGATTAGGATGGCGACACCTGAGTGGTTGATTTCGTGGAGGAAATGGACCACTTCGTCGCGGGAACGGATATCCAGGCCGGAGGTCGGTTCGTCGAGTAAGATCAACTCCGGCTCTCCCAATAAGGCACGGGCAATCAATGTGGCCTGAAGCTGTCCCCCGGAAAGTTCCCGAATCTGCCGGCAGCGCAAGTCCAGGAGGTTAAGTCGTTGCATGATTTCTGTCGCGCGATCTCGCTCCTCTGCCCTGGTTCGCCGAAACCATTGCCGGTGTCGGGACAGGCCCAACATCACCACCTCCTCCACTGTGATGGGAAAACTCAGGTCGATTTGTTCCAGTTGGGGTACGTATCCCACGGATCCGAGCGAAGCGCCTGAGCCTTGGATGCCCTTTACCGTCACCCTACCTTCGCTGGGCTGGAGGTGCCCTAGGATGGTTCGGAGCAGCGTGGTTTTTCCACCACCATTGGGGCCCACTACTGCCAGAAACTGTGCGGGCCACAGCCTCAAGTTGACGTGTGTGATGCCCGGGGTTTGCCAATAGCCGCTGGACACGCCTGAGAGTTCCACGATGGGCTGTCCGTGCTCGCTCCATTCTTGGCTACCGGCATGTGGGTGGCCGTGTAACCTGCCGTGGACGTGATGGACCCTGTCTGTGTGCCTTGCCGATGTCACCGCCTACGGACTCCTATATTTTGTAAAGGCGCTTTGGATTCTCCGAAAGGATTTGGCGCCTGGAGTCGGGCGAGACGTCCTCCCGAGCGAAGAAGGTCGGAAGATCGCCAAAGAACTCCGCTCGTGTACGCTCATGTGGGTAGTCCGACGGCCATACGAGCTTCTTGTCGCCGAGGAGCTGAATAAAGAACGGCAACGTCCTTTCCTCAATCTCGAAGGAGAAATAGACATTGGGATCCATCAGGTACTCGCTGGGTTTGCGCTTTAGGTCGCCCGCCCCTTTGCGCTCGAACTGTTCATCGAGGACGTCCATAAGATATGGCACCCAGCCACAGCCCGCCTCGAGATAAGCTACACGTAGGTTTGGGTAACGGTCGAACACTCCCTGGGAGATCATGCTAGTGGCGTGACTCATGAGCGGAACTACATGCTTCAGTGCTCGGACTTCTCGATAGACGCGTAGCGGATCGGCAAAGTTGTGCCCACCGACGAAGCCACCGTGGATGGCGATCATGGTGTCGAGTTCGGCGGCCGCGGCGTAGATGGGGTCGAACTCCGGATTGCCGTAGGCCATAAGGGGCGAAGAAATCGACGGTAGAATAGCCCCTACGAAACCAAGTTCCCCCACACAACGGCGTAGTTCCGTGACACAGGCCGGGACGTCGTGCACCGGTAACAATGCCACTCCATTTAGGCGGTCGCTCTGGTGTAGGAACTTGTCATGAAGCCAATCATTGTATGCCCGCGCGAGGTCCACGGACCACTCGACCCGGCGCACCATGCCCACAGCCGCAGCATTGCTCGGGTACAGTACGGTAGCGCTAATCCCTGCTTCGTCCAGGAAGCTCAGCCACATTGCTGCGTCCGGCACATCCTGCTTGTAAGGGTCCACCACGCCGAATGCCCATGAATCCTGAGGAAATAGGGAGTACTCGCGATTGCCCGGGATGCGCCGAAACCGTTCCGGCAAGTACTCGGCCACCTCCTTGTCCGGCTCCACCACATGTCCATCCCCGTCGATAATAGCGTAGTCCACATTGTTCATTTGATGCTCTCCTTTCTGACTTGGGTATGATTCCCCAACACGTTGCATTGAATTTAATCTAGGGTTCGGAGAAAGAATTCGTCCTCGCTAGTTTATTGCTGTTCCATTTCGTTTACTCATCGGTAGCGTGTCTGATGGTACACTATTGGTGCCGGGCGGACAGTTTTTAGTGGGTCTGCTGAACCCCCAAGGGCCGTGACGATGGTAGCCACGTTCGCGACCATCATGCCCGTGTACGAATGGTCTGCGTCCCCAGCCTCGCCGGGGAGATCGTCGTCTCTCAGGCTGTCGATGAAGTTTGTTCCCGCTTCCCGGGCGATCTGTCGAAGTACTCGGCTAGGAAACACCGCTGAACCAAACACGGCGGGGGTTGGATCCCGGACCAACTGGTCGATAAGCCGGGCTACTGCCCGGGGACTGGGCTCAGAAAAGCTAGAAGGTTGAGCCGCCCCTATAATAGTGAGACCGTAGCGTTTGGCGAAGTATGGCCACGAGTCGTGATACGTGAGAAGGCGGCGGTTTTGCGGTGGTATGGAGGCCACCGCTGAAACGATGGCCTTATCCAGTATCTGAAGCTGCTTCAGATACTGCTCCAAATTCGTCCGGTACGTAGTTTGCGCGCTGGGGTTCGCTTTCACCAGGTGATCGCGCACCAATCGCGCGTAGTTCATTACGTGGACCGGGTCGAGCCAAAGGTGCGGGTTGGGATGACCTCGGTCTCTGGGGAAGCTGAAGTCGAAGATGTAGTCTTGCTCCGACAGGGTACGGTCGGCTAACAGGAGGATGTCCGTGTCAGGTCGCTTGTTTGCGCGGGCTAACTTTAATGTTGGGATCTCTAGGTAGAGGCCGTTAAGGATAATGAGGTCGGCTCTCGCCATGATCCTGGCGTCGGATGGAACTGGCTGAAAGGTGTGGGCGTTCGCACCTTCCGGAACGATGCCGGTGACCTGTGCCTGATCCCCGGCAACGCTTTCCACAATGCTGGTAATCGGGGCCACTGTGGTAACCACGCGTAGGGGTGCTGCCGAAAGCTCGGCCGGAATCGGTAAAATCACCAAACTCAGCGCCAGGATTACATAAGTCCCGAAGTTTCCTCCCGACCAACCGTTTCCGTAATTTCGGAAACGACGGAGGGGGGCGTTTGAATTGTGGAAAAACACGCGGGAACGACGGATTTGAGGCTTTGGTTTCATATTTATGCCGATGGCAGGGAGGTAAGCATTGCCGAGGAAGAGTTTAGGCCCCTGGCAGATAAAACTCTACCCCTCCGTTATCCGCGCTGTCTCGTTGGTGTTGATGAGCTGGGTCATGACTAGGTTGGCATAGAGCCCATTAGCCCGGAGAAGGGTTTCATGGGTTCCCTGCTCGACGATGGCGCCCGAGTCCAAGACTACGATCCGGTCGGCGTCTCGGATGGTGGAGAGACGGTGAGCGATAACCAGGGTGGTGCGTCCCTGTACCAAGCGCGTCACCGCCTGGTGAATCAGCTCCTCGTTGATGGCGTCGAGATGTGAGGTGGCTTCGTCGAGAATCAGCACGGGCGCGTCCTTGAGCAGCGCTCGGGCGATAGCGACGCGTTGCCGTTGGCCCCCGGAAAGTTGGACACCTCGCTCGCCGACGACCGTATCGTAACCCGCGGGGAGGCGGTCAATAAAACGGTGTATGTGAGCTAGGTCAGCCACTTCTTCCACTTCCTTTTGGGAGGCATCGGGCCGGCCCAACCGAATATTGTCGCGCAAAGTGGCATTGAAAAGGTAGGTGTCTTGAGATACCAGGGCAACCTGCGTTCGCAGGTGGTCTAGGGTGAATTCCCGAAGGTCCCTGTTCGCTAACAGCACCGTACCGTTGACCGGGTCCCAAAAGCGCAGTAGTAGGTGGGCGCAGGTAGTCTTGCCGGCACCGGAGGGACCTACTAGGGCGACGGTCTGGCCCGGCTCCACGTCAAGACACACATCCCGCAATGCCAGGCCGCTTCCCGTGTCGTAACCAAAGCTCACTTGGTCGAAGCGGACAGCTGGTGGGTCCTGCCCGTATGCCAACGACGGCGCTACTCCAGGGCCGTCCCGGACCGGTACGGGTTCATCCCTAACCTCGAATATGCGGCGGCCCGACTCCAGCGTCTCCATCAGTTCCTTAACCGTGCGAGCGACGTCAGTCACCGGCCCGAACGCTAGGAGTGCTAACACGGTGGCCAATGGTAGTAGCGCACGGTCCATCTCGAGCTGGCCTACCAGCCAGACCCCGGTGGCCAATACCGTCAACGCGCCGATGCCGGTTATCGCCTCGTTGAAACTAGCCTGGAACGCCTGATCCTTCGAAAAGGCGAGCTGGGCCTTGGATAGCCTTAGGCTGTTGGAAAGCACCGCGGCAGTCTGACGATTTTCGTGGCCAAACGAAACTACCTCACGCATGCCTTGGATGCTGTCGACCAAGTGGGCATTCAAATGTCCCAGCTCTCGGCGTACCGCACCACCGAGGTGGTCGGAGCGCTTCTGCGACAGAAACGGTGACGCCGCCAGTAGCACCAGAAAGGGGGCCAGGGCCAACATCAAGGGCCAGCCTACCGCGCCCAGGACGGCTAGTATGCTCGCTGGGACCACTATAGCGATAAACGCCGGGGTGATTGTATGGGCGAAGAAGAGCTCTACCGTTTCCACGTCAGCCCCGGCGATGCTTACTAAGTCGCCAGAACGGCGGCGGGTCAGATAGGCTGGCGCCAGCGGTTCCAGGGTGTTGTAGAAGTCGATACGCATTTCCGCGAGGAGCTGATATGCGAGGTCGTGGGGTACCCAGCAGTCGGCCCAGGAAAGTAGGGATGCGACCCCAACGACCGACCCCAGTAGGATGAGGTGGAACGTAATATCTTCGCCACGGATCGATTGGCTTACCAAGAGCGCACTTGCGGCTCCGACCCCCACTACGGATGCCTGAAAAAGCACACCGGTGGAGAAGGATGCAACTACCTTACGACGGAAAGGTTTCACTAGTCCCGCCAACCGCCGCAGAATCGTGAGTGCGGGGAGCGGCGCTGTAATATCTGCGGTTTTCGTGAGCAGCGCCTCGGTGGCGACGTCGTGTTTAGGCTCCGCGGTCGCGGATGCCACTTCACGTTCGGTTGTAGTTTCGGGGCCGCTGGTTAGAGCCTGGTTGGCCATGAGGCGGGCGTAGGTACCACCACTCTCCAGCAGTGTCTCGTGCCTCCCGGTTTCCACCACTTGACCGCGCTCCAGTACTAGGATGCGGTCCGCATGGATCACGCTCGATAATCGATGGGCAATGATGAGCGTGGTGCGCCCCTCCATTAGCTTGCGTAGGGCCTCGTTGATTATGGCTTCGTTTTGGGCATCCACGCTTGAGAGTGCCTCGTCCAGAACTAGTATCGGGGCATCCTTAAGGATTGCACGTGCGATTGCGATGCGCTGGCGTTCGCCGCCGGAGAGCCGGACGCCGCGCTCGCCCACTACCGTGTCATAGCCCTTAGGGAGCCCCGCGATGAACTCGTGGATGTTGGCCGCTTTGGCAGCCTGTTCGAGTTCCCCCTCAGTGGCATCCGGTTTAGCCATGCGTAGGTTGTCATTGATCGTGCCGTAGAAAAGGTACATGTCCTGAGCAACTACAGCGATGTGCTGACGTAGTACATGAAGGGGTATCGAACGGATATTTCGCCCGCCAAGGAGGACACGCCCCTTCTGGGGGTCGGCGAAACGTAGCATCAATGACACCAGGGTGGACTTGCCCGCCCCGCTGGGACCCACCACCCCGAGCTTTTCACCCGGGCGTAGCTCCAGGGAAACCCCGTGAAGTGCAAGGTGGCCATCCTGTCGATAGGCAAAGCTGACATCTTCGTATTGGATGGTGGGCTGAAACGAGGTTTGGTCTGTAGATTGGGCCGGTTCGCGGACGGTCACCGGTGTTTCCAACAGCGAGAAGATGCCCTCAGCAGCCGCCATGGCGTTGATGCCCTGGTGGTAAAGAATCATGAGCTCCCGCATGGGGCGAAAAATCTCTGCACCCATGATCAGGATCACGATCAACGCACGCACTTCGAGGTCACCAGCATTTACTTTAAGTGCGCCCCAGCCCAGGGCGCAGGCCGTGCCGCCTAGGATTCCAAAAGTAGTGACACCGACGGAGGCCATATTGACCGCCAGGACACCCATGGTTGTTCGGTATAGATGACGTGCTCGACCCGCAAGGTGTTCCCCTTGGCTACGGCCTCGGCCAAAGATCTTGAGGGTTGCGATGCCTTGGATGCTATCCAGGAAGTCTGCACCGAAGGCGCCGTAGGAAATCCGCCGTTGCCGGCTGCTTTCGTCTGTGAAGACCATAAAAAGCGGTGTCGCGATCAGTGTGACCAGCGCAAACACCACAAAGATTAGGCCGATGACTAGGTCGAAGGACGCCATGAGGAAGAAGATCAACACAGGCGCAATCCCAGCTACTGCCATCTGCGGCAGGAACTGGCCGTAGAAGACTTGAAGTCTCTCTACCCCCTCGCCCAGCGACACTAGAACGTCCCCGGTGCGCTCCTGATCAAAATGGCCAGGGCCCAGACTCAGGGCGTGAGAGTAGAGCTTTCCGTGCAACCGGGCCTTGACCCGGGCCGCGGTCTCCTGGCTCACCATGTCCCGCAGGTATTGGAACAGGGCGCGCAGGGCGATGAAGCTGGCGATGGCTGTCAGATAGGGAATCACCGATGAGAAGGCGGCACCGGTGAGTACGCCAGTGATCACCAAACCGGAGAACGCCAGGCGTGAGATACCGGCCGCCACTGCACACAGCCCAAGGAACGCAGCTGCAGCTATGCGGGTACGCACGCCGTGTGTGTGGGTCAGTAGTCGTCGGTCCAGATACATGACGTCTCCATTCTCCCTCTCAGGAAGTTAGAAGGTCATTGCCGGGAATACAAGGCTGACGGCCCAGTTTGGGCTAAAAGATAAATAAATTTAGTATAGTCAAATAAAAAGACTTGCAGGTTAAGAAATCATGATATATGTTACACGCAAATTATAATCTCATGGGAGCAATACTAATGATTAAAAACAAGTTTGTAACTAAGGCCTTTGTAGTTGTGGCGGCATTACTGGCCCTGGGCGTGGGGTCGATTTTCCACGCTGCGGCCAGTGAGGAAGTCAACATCTATTCGTATCGGCAGCCGTTCCTAATTAGGCCGATGCTGCACGCGTTTACTCAAAAAACGGGAATCAAGACCAATGTAGTGTTTGCAAAGAAAGGGATGATTACACGTCTCAAGCAGGAAGGTAAACACAGTCCGGCCGACATGATCCTCACGGTAGATATTGGGAGGATCAGCGACGCCATTGAGGCGGATGTTCTACAGTCCGTGCAAACAAAACGGCTGGCCGCAAACATTCCCTCGCAGCACCGGGACCCGGCGGGATTGTGGTACGGTCTCACGACGCGTGCCCGCGTCGTCTACGCGTCCAGAGAGCGAGTGAAGCCGAACGAGCTTTCGACCTATGAGGGCCTCGCCGATCCTAAGTGGAAAGGGCGCATCTGTATCCGGTCTTCGCAACACGTATACAATGTGGCACTTCTTGCTTCGCTGGTCGCCCATCACGGCGAGGCAAAGGCGGAGGAGTGGGCTAAGGGCCTGAAAGCGAACCTGGCGCGCAAACCTCAGGGTAACGACCGCGCTCAGGTTAAAGCCATCTTCGCCGGGGAGTGTGATATCTCACTGGGCAACTCCTACTACATGGGTAAGATGCTCACCAACAAGAAGCAGATTGCGTGGGCGGAGTCCGTATCCCTATTCTTTCCGAATCAGGAAGGTCGCGGTGTCCATATGAACGTAAGCGGTGCCGGTGTAACTAAATACGCGGTCCGGAAGGGTAACGCTGTAAAATTGCTTGAATTTCTGAGTGATGACCTAGCCCAGAAGATGTACGCGGAACAGAACTTTGAGTATCCGGTGAACCCCGGTGTGCCTTGGTCCGGTCTGGTGGAGTCGTGGGGAAAGTTCAAGGCCGACGAACTTGACATGATGCGGATTGCTAAGAACCGCGCGACGGCCATTAGAATCTTTGATCGGGCAGGTATTCCCTAAAACTACATTCTTGTGACGCACAAAGCCGATGACACGCGGACTTTTAGTTTGTGTCATCGGCTTTCCTTGCGACAGTTTCCATCGCTGAAGTTCTGGAGGAAAGTAGAGATGAAAGTCTTCAAGACCGTGGCGGGGGTCATGCCCCGTGCTTGTATGCTAAAGAAGCTTATCTTCTGGGCGCTTACCAGGTCCCCGGCAGGTAACCTGACCGCTGTTCGCTCCGAATTGAGGGCAGAACGGGCACCCTACCGACAGGGCACGACCTATCGCTACGGCAATGTTGTGATGGATGATTGGAAGGGTAAGGTGGATACTTGCCCAATCAATGACGGGCCCATAGACTATGACGCGGCGACTTACGGAGCGGTCTGGGGGCAGGCCCTGGACCGAGAAATCTTAGAGCAGTACGCTGTGGGTGAGTTCAGGAACAACACCTATAATACCTTGTAGGCTTTCCCGAAATCCTCTCTCTTCTCCCGCCCCTTACGCCGAGAGCAACCCGGAGAAACAGAATACTCCCTAGCGGGCTGTTAAGGTTTCTGGTTTTATTCTTTTCAAATAGGCCGGATTCGGCTATGACCACAAAATCTGAGGGAGATCAGTCTAATCCACGAGTTTGGGGTGGAGAAGGAAGTAGGGGATTAGACTAACATGCCGATGGCGGAGGCTCCCTCCTCGTCGGTGCAATGGGGCCAATGTGGCAGTAAAGCGTTCAGAAGCGACAGAAGACTATCTCAAGGCGATCTACATCCTTGCCGAGGAAACTGACCAGGTGATCGCAGCGCGGGTGGCGGAGGACATCGGCGTAACGCCGTCCACTATGTTCAGTGCTCTGCGGCGGCTCGAGAAGGAAGATCTCGTTCGGGTGGAGCGCCGCAAGAACATCTACTTGACGTTAAAGGGCCGTGAGGTGGCGGAAGCTATCCTGCGTCGGCACTTTCTCACGGAGCGCCTGCTGACAGACGTCTTTGGGCTGGACTGGGTTACCGCGCACCAGGAGGCACACCATCTGGAACATGCAATTTCTCCGGTGGTGGAGGAATGCCTGAGCTCGATCCTGGACAATCCATCCACCTGCCCCCACGGCAACCCCATACCCGTGACAGGGAAGCCCTCCCCACGCCGGGAGTGGCATCGGCTGAACACGATGGACGCTGGCAGTGAGGTCGTTTTCCAGTGCATCACCGAGACCGGCGAGCGAGACGAGAGGCTGCTTGCTTTCCTATACGATCACGAAATCCGTCCTGGTACCAAGATAGGCATCCTCGATGTTGCACCGTCCCTTGGCACCATAAGCCTCAAGGCAGGAGAACACGAAGTCGTCCTTGGCCTGGAAGCCGCTAAAAAGATTTACGTCCAGTGAGTTGAGCTCTCCACGGGTGTCTCGGTTTCCGCGCATGGAATAGGCCATATACAGATACCGTCTTGTCTCTGCCTCTGTATTGTATCTGATCGCTGGGACTACAACGGAATGCTTCTCGAAACTTCCCGGAAGGTTTCCCCGTCAGTAGCCACAACCCCCCTTCCGTTGGTTACGGATCGGATCGTGAGTAAGCGGCTTCGGCGATTCTGCCTGAAACAGAAGTTTAACAAATTGGTATTGGCACGCGGGTTGAACTCGAACTCGAATTCCCGTGGTCACTGTGGTACGGCTCAGGAAAGAAAAACTCATTACACAAAGGGCTTGATCGACCATCAACGAAGGTAAGAAGGGAGTATTTATGCAGCCGGTAACCGACATGCGCAGCTTCATAGAGCGACTGGACGAAATGGGCGAAATTAAGCGGATTGAAGGTGCCGACCTTGACACGGATGTGGGGGCGCTAACCGAACACATGGGCGACATTGAGTCCTCCGCTCTCCTGTTCGATGGATTCGCCGGGTTTCCGAAGGGCTTTCGCATCATATCAAACCTGTTCCGTACCTGCCGGCGGGCGTCGGTGGCTATGGGAGTGTCCTCCGACGTAAAGGGGGTGGACTTTCTCCACGCATGGCGCAAACGGACCCTGGAGTTCCAGCCGCTTCCCTACGAGCAGGTTGAAGGCGGGCCGGTGTTCGACAACCAAATGGAGGAAGACGAGGTTGACCTGACCCGATTCCCTACGCCGCTGTGGCACGATCTTGACGGCGGACGCTACATTGGCACCGGCTGCGGCGTCATAACCAAAGATCCGGAGTCGGGCGGTATTAATATCGGAACCTATCGGGTCATGATCCAGGAGAAGAATAAGGTTTCGGTCAAGATGAACAAGGGTAAGCACGGGCGCCTCGCCATGGAGCGGGCCCACGCCCGGGGCGAGGCCTTGCCCGTGGCCATCTCCTTGGGACAGGAGCCCAGCGTTATGCTCGCATCACAGATGCCGCTACCTCCGTCGGTCAATGAGTACGAATACGCTGGCTGGATGCAGGGTAGTCCCATCCCGGTAGTTCGGGGTGCCGTCACTGGTTTGCCCATCCCCGCCAATAGCGAGGTTGTGCTGGAGGGCGAGATTCCCCCTCTACCGCCGGAACAGTTGCCTAAGGAAGGTCCTTTCGGGGAGTGGCCGGGCTATTATACGGAGGCCACTGAGGGCGACGTTCCGCTTATGACGGTGAAGCGGATTTACTATCGCAATGACCCCATCATTTTGGGTTTGCCGCCGGTCCGGCCGCCGAACAGCTACCTGCCTATCCCACTGGGCGCCATCACGCTTTGGGAACAGCTGGAAAAGGCCGGGGTCCCCGAGGTGAAGGGGGTGTGGGGTTTTGTTTACGGCGGGCAGCC
Organism: uncultured Syntrophobacterales bacterium; assembly: GCA_964438895.1. Taxonomy (GTDB): domain Bacteria; phylum Desulfobacterota; class Binatia; order UBA9968; family JAJDTQ01; genus JAJDTQ01. The sequence goes on from CAYTMJ010000019.1 coordinate 268,149, forward strand.
AGGGCCATTCACGGTTATCTCCATTAAGCAGCGCTACACCGGGCACGCGAAGCAGGCCCTGTTGGTGGCTGCGGGCTCTCGGGCTGGCGCCTATGGTGGTAAGATGGTGGTTGTAGTGGATGATGATGTAGACATTTCTAATCCCGGCGAGGTCATTTGGGCTATGTCAACCCGTTGCGACCCGCGCGAAGGCATAGATATTGTAAAGAACGTATGGGCTTCAGTGTGTGAGCCGGTCATCTCTCCCATGGACCGGGATACCAAGGGGTATGTGACCGACCGTGTGCTCATCGACGCCTGCCGACCATACCAGTGGCTTGACCGCTTCCCGCCGGTAAACGCGTTCGAACCGAACGTTAAGGACAAGATCGCAAAGAAGTGGGGCGTATGAGCAAGTGCTCGAAATGAAGGGCGGCCTCAAGAAGACTCTGGGGATCTTAGCTCTGGTGTTCGTTATGGCGCCAATGGCGGAAGTGCCCGCCCATGAGTCTGTCCTTAAAGTTAAATTTGCGGAACGTCGCGAACTGAACGTTCTCGTAGACAACTTCGTGCTTACCGATCAGAATGGTAAGCGTCTGGAGTTCCGTAAACTGCTGGGAAAGCGGGTAATAATCAATTTTATGTACACGTCGTGTCCAGACGTGTGCCCGCTACTCACAACGAGCCTTAAGATTGTTCGGGGCCGTATGGAAGAAGCCGAAGCTCAAAACATCTACTTCCTGTCCGTAACCACAGACCCGGAGGTGGATACGCCGAAGGCGCTCAAGCTCTACAGTCGGCGGCACAGGGTGGACGTCCCCAACTGGACATGGCTTACGGGGGATGTACGAGACCTGACGGTAGTGTGGCAGATTTTTGGTCTCGGCGTGAAGCGGTTGGCCCGGGGGCTCATAGAGCACACCGCGCTTACGGCGGTGGTGGACGCTCGGGGCTACATGCGGTTTGCATACTTTGGCTCTGCTCCGGACCCGGAGGTGCTGTTGAAAGACCTTCGGGGACTCGAGACTGACCCGTCGACTTAACTGCTCGGTAGACAACGAACCCATTCTCTTGCTACAGTGTGGACCTGCTCCAGACCCGGATGTGCTGTTAAAAATCCTGCAGGGATTCGCGACTGATCGATCGACTTAACTGCCCCGTAGGCAACATTCTGATGTTTCCTATTCAGTTGTTTTGCCAGTTTTGTCTTGTATCTTCACGTTAGTTGATTGCTTCTAGACGGCGGCTCCTGTCGACAGATATTCGATCTCAAGGGCACTTGGGCTACGTGGCAAAGAGTATGAGCCGTCTCCTCCGTTCGGCCAAACAGGGGGGAATGTGCACCCCCTTGTCCGGCGAATTCAGGACTCGTTGGTGGCTGCCACTGGGACTGAGCATATGAGGTTGGTTTACTCTACATTTAAGGAGAATTGATAAATTGAAAACGTTTTCGAGTTTATGCCTAATTTCGGTTGTAGCCTGCTGGACCACTGCGAGTCTGGCGTTGGGGAGCGAGCAGCGGGTGGGTTTGGTTGCTAGTGTGCTGCCCATTGCCTTCATCGCCCGCGAGGTTGGTGGGGACCGCGTCCAAGTAGATGTTTTGGTGCCGCCGGGGGCGAGCCCCCACACGTTCGAACCGGTCCCGAGCGATATAATTAAGTTGCAAGGTGCCCGATTCTTTCTCCGTGTGGGTGCGGGTTTGGATGGCTGGTCCGATAAGCTGCTGGCGGCGGCCCCCGGTACGCTCACGACATTGACCCTGATTGAGGCTCCGGGTCTGAAGCCCCTTGAGGGGGATGGTCATGACCATGGCCACGATGACCATAAAGAACATAAGAAGAAGCACGATGACCATGGCCACGATGACCATAGTGTCTCGAAATCCGGAAACGGAGAAGACCCACACTTTTGGCTGGATCCGATTCGAGTTAGAGATGCGGTGGTTCCGATGTTAGCGCACTACCTCATTGAAGCCGATCCGGGTGGTAGGGGGTATTTTGAGGAGCGTGCCGAGGACTTCCAGCGACGTTTGACCGATTTGGACAACCGCGTTCGCCGAGAGTTCGCCAAAGTGAGGGGACGAAAGTTCGTTGCCTTTCACAACTCGTGGGGTTATTTTTCCGAACGATACAACCTGGAGAAGGTTGCAGTGGTCCAGGAGTTTGCCGGGGAGGAGCCCACACCGAAAGAGGTAGCTAATCTGGTACGTGGCGCACGCAATGCAGGAATCCGGAGCATCCTAGTAGAACCGCAGTTCAGCCCGCGCTTAGCGATAACCATTTCAGGCGAATTCGGCGGCCGGACCGTTATGGTGGATCCCTTGGGCGACGTTAATGACTCGGCACGTTCTGGGTACGAGAAGCTGATTCTGTTTAACTCACGCGCCTTCGCGCAGGCATTGGGGGGAATGCGAAATTGAATGAGCGCAACGGCAAGGTCGCAGTAGAGGTACGGGGCGTTTCGGTGGAGCTAGGTGGCCGCAGCGTGTTGCACGATATCGACTTCCGTGTGCACGAAGGTGGGTTCGTAGGGATCGTGGGTCCCAACGGGGCAGGTAAGACCACGCTATTACGTACAATCGTTGGGCTCGTTTCGGTTATTAGGGGCCGGGTGGAGGTGTTTGGTCGCCCGCCAGGTCAAAACAGTTCCCATGCCATCGGCTACGTACCACAGCGTCAGAGTATTGCTCACAATTTTCCCGCGACTGTTGGTGACGTGGTGATGATGGGGCGTTTACGCCACCTCGGCCTCATGGGGTTTCCAAGTCGTAAAGATTGGCAGCGGGTGGATGACAGCCTCTCATTAGTAGGTATGTTAGACCGGCGGGATCGCGCCGTTGGGCGGCTTTCCGGGGGTGAGCAACGACGGGTGATGTTAGCGCAGGCATTGTGCGCTAGCACACGGCTGTTGGTACTTGATGAACCCACGGTAGGCTTGGACCTTCCGGCGGAACATGAATTCTATGCCCTGCTCCGGAAGCTGATCCGCGAACTAACCTTGACTATTGTGGCGGTGTCGCACGATCTCGTTGCCCTGGCAGGCGAGACCGATGAGTTGATTTGTATCAATCACCGTATGCATATCCACGGCAATGCTGAGGACGTTATCCATAGTCACGCCATCCGTGAAGCCTACTGTTGTGAGTTCGATTTCCTTGCCGGCGAGCTTGCCCATCACGAGGGTCACGATCATGTCGAGTTATAACCTTGCGGCTCTGATCCAGGGCCACCAATTGCCAATCAATCGATAGCGACCTCCCATGTTCGAATTTTTATTCATGCAGCGTGCCCTGACGGCGGCGGTCCTAGTGGGCCTGCTGTGTGGAATTTTGGGTTTCTTCGTGGTGTTGCGACGCCTGGCCTTTATTGGCGTGGGCATTTCCCATTCGGCTATCGGCGGTGTCGCTATTGGGATACTCGCGGGCTGGAATCCCCTCCTTTCCGGCGCCATCTTTGCAGTTGCCGTCGCCCTGGGGATTGCCTTGGTTAGCCACAGTGACTACATCAGCGAGGACACGGTCATTGGCGTCTTTTTCTCGGCTTCCATGGCCCTTGGCATCGTGCTCTTCAGCATGAAAAGCGGATACCAGCAAGACCTATTCAGCTATCTGTTCGGCAATGTCTTGGCCATCTCCACTGGAGAACTTGTCGCGCTTGCCATCGGTAGTGCGGTGATCATGGGTGTCATCCTCCTTACTTTCAAGGAACACTTGCTCATTGCCTTCGATGAGGAGGTGGCAGCTGCGTACGGCCACAAGGTCGGAGCGCTCAACGTGCTGTTGTTGGTGCTGCTGGCCCTTACTGTAGTGATTGGTGTTCGACTGGTGGGTTTGTTGCTGATCCAGGCTCTGCTGGTGGTGCCTGCGGCCATTGCTGCTCTCTGCGTTACCAACTTCCGCTGGCAGCTCCTGCTCGCGGCATCAATCGGATCGGTTTCCGGTATCGTCGGTCTAGTGTTGGCCTATCAACTGGATATAGCCCCCGGTGGAGCCATTGTATTGGTAGCGGTCACGCTTTTCTTCGTTGCTCTCCTGGTTAAGCGGCGTTAGCAGAATACCAATTTGGCCACGTGAAACAAATATACGACAAAAACCGGCCAACACTTTTGACGAATGTAGGTGCCAGCTACAATTCCGCAAGGTGGCCCTGAACTCAGGAAGCGCCCGACCAGTCTTCACTGCCGGGCTCCTGGCGCGGCGTGTGATCCGTGATGCCTTGTCCTTGGGATCGAATGCGCGCAGGCGCTAACTTCATGAAGTTCCCCGAGAGAGATTTAGGGCTATTCCCTCGCTGCGGACCTGAATCTGCGTGTAGTTCTCTCGCCGGGCAAACCCCCCTACGAGCCTTGGCACCGACCCAGCGTCGAAGGGATATTCCCTAGGGTTGCCGGCAGCGCGCATGGTATCTATTTCCTCTTGGGTCAGAAAATAACGTAGCAGCAGCTCCTCGTCCGACAACCCAGGACCCCCGTACTTGGCGCGTAACTCCTGGATCGTTGGTTCAGGCGGTTCCCAGGCGGCTAATTCCCGCGCCCGGGGACAGGCGAGAATTTGATCCTTTATGTTAACGTCCATGCCTTCGCTGCCTTCGCGGCCCCAGCGCCCTAGGGCATAGAGGATCACCTGGTCTGTGACCTCTTTGTAGCGCTCCCCTACGATGATGTTGATGGCGGCCTGGCTCCCTACGAACTGGGACAGCGGTGTTACCATGATGGGGTAGCCCAACTCCTCACGCACTCGCACCACCTCTTCCAGGGCCCCTTCCATGTGGTTGCCGAGCCCCACCCGCGCGAGTTGGTGACGCAGGTTTGAGATCATTCCCCCCGGTACTTGATGGAGATATTGATTGTAGTCGTATTCCACCGGAGCCCCTATTGGCAAACCCTCCCGCCTTGCCGTCTGGGTGAAGTAATCGGACACTGGTCGAAGCAGCTCTTCGTCCACCGTGGTTTCGTACCCGAGACTCCGAGCGTTGGCCGCAACGTTGAACAGGGACGGGTTGGACGACCCGTTGGCTAGGGGCGGTAGCGCGGTGTTGATGATTCGCACCCCTTGCTTTATGGCCTCTAGGGCACATAGCGGCCCGAGTCCAGTGGTGCAGTGGGTGTGAAATTCTAGAGGAATCTCACCAATGTTCTCCATGATGAGCGGTACCAGTACGCGGGTGCGGTCCGGCGTCAGTAGCCCCCCGGGGTCTTTAAAGCATAGCCGTGCCACTGGTAGAGTCGCCGCTTGTCGCGCCCGCTCGGCAAAATACGCGTCAGTGTGTTTGGGCGATACTGAGTAGATGATGTTTAGGATGGGCTCAAGCCCGGCCGCGGTGGCAATACGTAAGGTCTTGCGCCATCCCGCCGGGTCGTTCCACTCATCCGAGATACGGCCCTGCCGGACGCCGTTGGCTGACATCCTCTCTAGGAAAACGCGCTGAATGGATTCTGGCGTCAGCTCAAAACCGTTGCGCCCACCGATGATGACTCTTAGCGGTGTTTGCCGGATCCGACCCGCCACGAGCCTTATCCGCTCCCAGGGGTCTTCGTGAAGCTCCCGGACACATTTTTTGATGTGTGAGCTCGACATTAACTCCATGCCTATGAAGCCGGCCTGATCCATGCGGTCGGCTACGGCGAGCATCATGCCCGTGCGCATGGATTCTGCCCAGAGGCTTTGGTGCCCGTCCCGCAATGTCGTATCTACGAATTCAATGGGTTCCACAGGCGGTCCTTTCTCGTATTAGTGAAATTCATTGGTGACCCCCACAAGCATTGTTCCTGTTGCTTTCCTGACGGCAGCGCTATCTTCGATCCATGACGCGGAGATTGCTATTGCGTCAGACCTCGTTCGCAGCGTTGCGCCCGGCGATACGCCCAAAGGCCAGCGCCTCAGTGAGGTTGCTGGCACCCGGGTAATTCTGAGACCACATGGACCCAAGCTCGCCGGCGCCGTAGAGTCCTTTAATCGGCTGGCCCCACGCGTTTAGCACTTGGGCACGGGCATTGCGGCGCGGGCCACCCTGGGTGTTGAACAGGCTTGGCCACAACGCGATTCCGTAGTAAGGGGCGTGTGCTAGCGACTGTAGCGTGTCAGGGGATCGTCCGAAAGACTCGTCCCGACCCTGCGCGCAGGAATTGTTGTATTCGCTTACGGCTCGCGTTAGAGCGCCCGTGTTGAGTGCGAGTGCCTCGCCCAGCGCCGTCGGTGTAAGCGCTGTTTTGATCCAACCTTTGGCCACCTCCGCAGAGTTGTCGCTACTCCACTGGTATCGCTCGGCTACGGCACCTCGGCTCGTGTTAGCCACTGGCCCCGCCTTACGTGTGTTTTCGTCGAATACCACGAAGGAGGGCACCCGCGGCCGTTCCATGGTTTCTAGGTCAAGCTCCGTCACCAGCGAACCTACGGCGTGGGCGTCCATCGCGGTTTCGTTTACGAAACGCTGCGCGTTCCGGTTCACGTAGATAAAGCCTGGCCCCGGCATGGCGTGGATGATGGCACCATCGAGCCCGTCCACTCGGTAACCGAAGCCCGCAGCTACGGCGTTCATGTGCCATAGGGACGCACCCGCGTCCTCGGCCATGCGGATGCCGTCGCCGGTATGACTGGCCGCACCCAGGGACCAGAACTGCTGGCCGAGAAATTGGAGTTGCATCTCGGAATCCCATTCATAGCCGCCGCAGGAGAGGATCAACCCCTTACGCACTCGGATGACGATCTCCTCGTTGCAGTGCCGTGCTACGACTCCAGTGACTGCGCCGGTGGCATCACGGAGCAGCCGTACGGCGGGACAGTCAAGCAGTACTGGGATGCCCCGATCAGCCACGTTCCGTGCTAGCAGATCCCATAGGTCTCGGCCATTGGCGGTAGTTTCGCCTTTGACACGAAGCCGTGGGCCTACGCCGTCTGCGCCGGGCTGTTCTGGGGCGCCCGCGCCGGAGGGATAAACCGGATAGTTCGTGGGCTTGGCTTGTATTGGGTCGGCGATTATTTCACCCCCGAGGGAGCGGAGCCACGGCTCGTTATCATGACTCTCGCGCACGAACGTTTCGATGAGTTCGGGATCGGTGGTGTTGCCGCACAAGAAGGTAATGTGCTCAACGGCACGTGACACGGCACCGAAGGTGCGAATCGAGCCCGCAGAGAGCCGGGTGTTGCCACCACCCTGGCTCGCCTTCTCTACAATCACGACTTTGGCTCCGAGGTCAGCGGCGGCAATGGCCGCTGCAGCGCCGGCTCCGCCATAACCCACTACGGCTACATCGGTCTCCCGTGACGATTCGAGGGCCTTGCTCATTCTGGCTTCACTAGCTGTCCTTCGCGCACCAGCCGCTCGATGATCTTGCGGGCCTCGGCGCGCGTCTCCGTCGTGTCCTGTAGCTTTCGCTCCCGCCACCCGTCGTTGGGCCAGCGTTTGGCTTTGGCATATACGGGGGCGTAGAGATCGCTCCGCAGTTCCACTAGGAAGTTCCACACATGGCCGGAGTCGGCCATGCGCGTGCGTTCCCAGCGCAGGTTGTTGATGTCTACCATTCCGGTCACCACCGCCTCGCCCGGACCGGTGGCTGCGGATTGCACACGTCCCATATAGTCGATGACCTGGGTCATGCCGCGGTACCCACCGGAGGGGCGGTTGGAGCCCACAAAGGCGCCGGCGTTGACCGAGAGAAAGTAGCAGAGGTTTTCGTAGGCACGGGCGCGCCGGAGCACGTCCCAAGCCTCGCCCTCAGGTGCGTAGGGTTCGGCGGTGGGGTGGATCAAAACCTCGGCACCGCGAAGGGCCAAGCAGCGCGCCATCTCCGGGAACGCTACGTCGGTGCAGGTGAGGCACCCTAGTCGGCCGATGTCGGTATCAGCTACCGGAAACATGGAGTCCTCTCCGTAGCGTTCCGTATACTCGGAATATACTTCCCCAGGCCCGGTGTAGGTGGTGTTGAGGTTGTTGGGGCCGTTGTTCTTTCGGTATTTTAGGATGATTTGACCGTCCGGATCGATGATGAAGGTCGTGTTAAAGAGCCGGCCGGGCCAGTCATCGTCGCGCTCGTAGAGATTGCCTACGATGTAGCAGCCCCTTTCCCGGGCCTTTCGGCCGATCTGCTCGGTGACATCTCCGGGGATCGTCTCGGCTAGGCCTAACCACTCCTCCACTGACCGTGGCCGGTACTGGCCGATGATGCCGTACTCCGAGAACACCGCTAGCTTCACATCCCCAAGGCGCAGTGCGGTCCAGTCTAGCAGTTCGAAGATACGCCCGAGATTCTCGTTGATGATTTCGTCGCGCTCCCTTGGATCGACGATGACCCGTGTCTGCTGCTGAATCAATGCCACCCGATACGGTTTCATGACACCTCCCTATGTCTTGTTCCCGTTTCCAAGAACCACTCCGCCATCTCTTCGCGCTTGGGATACCATACTCCGTTGAAGGTTTTTACATAGTCCACGAATTCGCGCAGAGCGCGTATGGCGTACGCTTGACCCATGACGTGCGGGTGCATTCCGACGTTCATGATACGCCCGCTGGCAGCTCCTTCCATATAGAGTTGGTCGAACTGCTCCTTGAACAATTCCAGCGCCTGGGTGGTGGTGCCTCCACCGCGGGAGAATACCGCGAAGTCGTTAACGTCGTTAGAGTAAGGAATGCACACTAGCGGGCCGTGGCGGGTATTGAGGAGATAGGGTTGGTCATCATTCAGATAGTCCGCTTGGAACAATAACCCCAACTCTTTCAAGATGTGCGGTGTTTCGTGGGTGCTTCGGAGCGACGATGACAACCACCCCCGGGCCGACCTTCCTACCGCCTCGGCGTATGCGTCTAGGGTCCGGCGTATGACGTCGCGTTCCTTGTCTGGCCGGTTTACATAGGCGGTGAGCACGTCGTTCTGGGCATAGTTGTGAGCCAAGATCTCCCAGCCCCGTTCGTTGGCTCCATCAATTATGCGGCGGCGCTCGATACCGGTGAGCGCGTTCATCGTGCAGGTTGCAGGTATGCCCGCTTTGTCGAACACGTCAAAAATGCGCCATACCCCGACACGTTGGCCGTACTCACGCCAAGTCCAGTTGGCGTAGTCGGGGACGTTGCCTGGAAGCACATGCGGAATGGTCGCGGGCCCGCCGGGATAAAGGGGGTCCGTGCTGTCGCGGGTCATTTCCCAGAACTCGATGTTGATGGTGAAGATTAGGGCGACCCGTGCGCCATGCGGCCAGCGCAAAGGAGGACGGTCAGGGAAGGCAACATATTCGTACAGCATAGTCGGTTCCTAACACCCATTGTCCCCGCCCGACAACGCCAGCCCAAACACATTTAAAACAATAGATGCAGCGATAGCGGCGACCAACTTCATATCCGTCCGGTGCTTATGAGATCGAAGATTTTGGCACTGGGGTGGCTTTGTTAGGAGGGAAGACGATGCGGGAGTTCACGCATCACCCTTGCATCAACACGGAGCGATTCAGATTAAAGAATCTAAAGAAGAAGGGCACTTTTCGTAGAAGCCGCATCCATCCCCCAGTTTCATCTGGAAGTGAACGTCCAGGGATGCTCGAACGTTACAAACCGCCGGAGAAATGCTTGGTGGGGTTAGGCCACGATGTTGTGGTTCGGCTCCTTTGTTGGCTTAAACCCCATCGACCTAAGAATTAGGGCGCTGGACAGCTTACTCCAATACCACCCAGCCCGCAGTATCCCAGGGGATTCTTTGCAAGATACTGCTGGTGATAGTCCTCGGCAAAGTAAAACTCCCCACGGTCTAGGATCTCGGTGGTTATGCCGCCGAACCCCGCGCTGGAGATCTTTTCCTGATAGCGCTCGCGTGATGCCTCGGCGACTTCCTTCTGCCGGTCGTCGTAGGTATATATCCCCGAACGGTACTGTGTTCCTACGTCGTTGCCTTGCCGCATTCCTTGAGTGGGGTCGTGGGCCTCCCAGAACACCTTGAGCAAATGCTCGTAGCTTACCACCGTGGGATCGAACACCACTAACACCACCTCGTTGTGGGCGGTCATGCCGGTGCATACCTCCTCGTACGTAGGATTCGGAGTTAAGCCGCCAGCGTACCCCACCGCCGTAACGTAGACGCCTTCCAATAGCCAGAAACAGCGCTCCGCCCCCCAAAAACAGCCCAGACCGAACAGCGCCTGTTCCATTTGATCGGAATAGGGCGGTTCCAGTGGGTGCCCGTTTACGTGATGCGTCTCTGGAACTGCCATCTTTTCATGCCTACCGGGCAATGTGTTTGCCGCTTCTGGAATCCGCCTCTTCTTTTCAATCAAACCCCAGGGCATTCCTGTCTCCTTTCTTGAAAAACATGCCGTCATTGTTCGCCGGCCCCCCAACCATGACACTTCACCGGCTGGTTTCAAGCCTGAAACTGGAACCGGATGGTGTGGCGCGAGGTGTACCAAGCACTATTCGAATTGTATGTGGTAGAACGATATGCAGTTTGGGCGCCGGTAGCAACGGGATCTGCGCCATTGGAGAGACAAGGGAGGTCAAGAATTGGATTTCGTTGTTGTTCACCGAGGACAGCTGATCGCCACTGAGTGCGATTGGTGCGCTGAAGGTTTCGATCCACGAGCCCTTCGCGCCTTTCGCAAGGCGTGGCTCGTGGTCGAGAGGTTCGTTGCCACGTCCGGTACCGAGAGGTCTTCTGTAGGGTATGGCGACGGTTCCCAGTACCGCTTCCTTGGGACGGGCGACCTACTGCGGCGGGTTGGGTAGTCATGGAAACGGGCATTACGTATGCTTTGGCGGCGGCGCTGTGTTGGGGAACCGCTCCGGTGCTAATCAAACGGGGCCTTAGGAATTCCAATGTCAGCGCCGCGGTGGCATTGCAGCAGGTCGGTTCCGTCTTAATCGTTGTGCTGATCATCGCTCTTCCCTTCAGCGAGGTTCAGATTTTTATGCCCTGGACTGCAGCCGGGGTGTTCGCCGCCGTGGGCCTAGTGGGAAGTTTCTTAGGTCGTACTTTTGTACTCAAAGGCATCGACGAGGTAGGGGTTTCCAAGGCCCAGTCCATTTCCAACTCCGCACCGCTGCTTACCACCATTTACGCCATCGTCCTTTTGGGGGAAACCGCGACCCCGCTCATCCTCATCGGCGTGCTCCTGATCGTTGCCGGACTTCTGATCATTACGCGCGGGACTGCTTCGTCGGGAGATCCTCAACGGCCCTTAAGCTTCAGGATGTTCCTCAATCCGCTTCTGTCTGTTGTGTTCTTTGGCTTCGGTCCAATTCTTAAAAAAGTTGCGATTCTGACCGGCGGCACGCCTATACCAGGAACGTTGATCACCCACGCCACTGGCGTCGTCCTTGTAATGTCGTTCGGGCGACTCCTACGCATCGACTGGCGGGAAGGCGTCCGGACCTCGAGGGATAGTTGCTTTTTCTTTCTCCTATCCGGCTGCTTTCAGGGGGTGGGATCGATCTTGACCTACCTCGCAGTAGTCTATGCCCCAACGATTGTCGTTGCCCCTATTTGGAATGTGCAGACGTTGATCACATTCTCCTTAGCGCGGCTTCTTTTGCGAGGCGACGAGGCGGTCAGTCTCAAGGACGGCTTGGCAGCCGTACTGGTGGTGGCCGGTGTTTTCTTTCTCTTTCAGTCCCGCACCTAGGCCAACTTGCCAAACACGGCGATCCAGATACATGGCGGATTCTGGCTGGTGTGATCGATCCGGTGGCGGCGGTGGGCCGGTATTAGCACGTGGTCTCCGGCATAAAGCGTCAATTTCTCGCCGTTTTCATATTCCACTACCCCTTCGCCCTGGATTAGCACTACCCATTCGTCACGGTCCTGATTGTACCATTCGCCGGGAGGCGAGGTCTGGCCGTGGGAGACGATGCGTTCGATTTTCACGCCCCGGTCCGGAATCAGATCAGAAAACCCTTCGCGCTCCGGAAGCGGGTCGGGTAGGTCATAGAGGTTCAATGGCATGGCGTCTTCTCCGCTTTCTTCCAACCTTCTGCCGGCCCGATCGGCCCGTGAAGGACGATAATTACGAGAGGGGTTGCGCTGGATAGAATTATCAACAGTGCTACCGAGAGCGAGAAGGAAGGCCGCAGGTTTCTATTTTCACGGCGCGCAATTGGACCGACTCGTGTGGTGCCATTACGTTTCGCGCGGACGGAATACCGCAAATACCTTGTTGGAGTTTGAGATCCAGGACTCCAAGAATACGATGTCATCGGGCTTACGCCTGATTTCAGCCATGGCACCGGCTAGCGCGAACCAGTTGAGTAGCTCGTGATGCCCTCGGTCCTCGGCTTCCAGGAGGTCCGTTGTTCTCCAGGTGTCCCAGTCGCCATCCCGGAGCGCCTGGAAGTAGCGCTTGTCTGACTCTACGTCCGGGTACATGAACGAGTGTTTAGCGGTGAGGAACGAGTGTGACCAGCTCGACGAGGCAATGAGCGCCACGCGCCACGGGCTCTCCACGAAGGCCCGGGCGGTGGCAGCGCCGATGTCGAAGCAACGCCAGGGCTGAGGGCTAGGGGGGTCGACTTGATCTGCGATATTACGGGCCCCCGAAGGCGTCAGCGGGATGCCACGACTGCCTACAAGTTTGCGGCCGTAGCTATTGACGGTGAAGGGTACCACCGGATAGGGAAACCCACCACGGTCCCAGTCGAGGTAGAGGATGGAGTTAACGAAAGCATGCCCCAGTTCCCGGTGAAGTGGCCTGTAGGAGTAGGCGACGTCGAAGCCCTGGTCTAGAAGGCTTGTAGCCAGGTGTTTGCCGCCTTCCTTATGACCCTGGATGGTAAATGTCTTGTCATCGGGCTCGTCCCAGACGTTGGCGCCTCTGCGGCTGTGCATCCACGGTTGCGCGTCTACAGACTCGTAGGCGAGGATGGAGAAGGCCGGCACGCAGTCTTCCTTGAAATTCTCGTATTGGTCGTCACCCCACAGGACGCACAAGTCGGGCTGGAACTCGTCCAGGGCCTGGCGAGCTACGCGAAACCGATCAATTAAGTCCTGGCGGTGGATTTCAGAATGGGTCAGACCGTCGTCCGCCCCCCATTGTTGACGCATAGGTGCTGGCCAGTTGTCCACGCTACGTAAGTGTTTCGGTAACGCGGGGTCCTCCAGGCACATCTTGATGCGGCGAGTCATATTCCCCTGAAAGCCGAGTCCGGGATAGTGTGTGATGCCCAAGCCTAGAACCTGCCCCATATGCTCCCCCTCTTCGGTTTCGGAGTTGCCTACGACGGACTGATGTCTGCTCGCGGTTCAAGGGCTAACGACTACGGCGACATCTGGAGCAGCCGTCCGAAGCCCCCAATGTGCTTGTATTTGAGACGCCATCATGTGGTCCACACGTTAGCGTTGAGACTAGTGACCACCGGTAGGGGCGCTTTTCTCGAGAAAGTCGTACGGCCAACTCCGCATTAAACCCGAAACCGCGAAGCATGATGGGTGGGCCGCCCTGGATTACAACCAGTTCAGATTCTTATCTAGCGCGACGCCACGCACACCCTGTCCAGTGTTAGTCGCACGGGCCCTCCAGCGATGCCGGTCGCAGTGGGCTTTACCATACCCACGGTGCCGCGCCAGCAATTCAATGCTGGTCGCGCGCCACCCGTGACTTATGTTCGTGCGAAAAACCCGCGCTCCTAGGTTTCACACCGCTATGGTCTGACCGCCGTCCACGATCAACGCATGCCCGGTGACGAAAGAAGCTTCGTCAGACGCGAGGAAAAGGACGCCGTATGCCATTTCTTCCGGTCGTGCCATCCGTAGCAGAGCCTTGTTGCTGTCGGCCATACGCTTACGCTGTTCGGGGGTGGCTGCTTGGAGGTTAGGCGTTGGTGGGACCCCACGGAAGCGCGGGGTCTCGGTAGCGCCCGGACAGATGCAGTTTACGCGAATGCCCTTGGGTCCGTAGTCCAGCGCCATCTGGCGTGTCACGCTGATAACCGCCGCCTTGGTGGCGCAGTACGCCGGGTAGTTCTCTGACGCCAGTAGCCCGAAGGTCGACGCAGTGCTGATGATGTTGCCGCTACCTTTCTCCAGGAAGTGGGGGATCACCGCGCGAACACTCCGCATAATGGCGTTTAGGTTGAGGTCCATAATAAAATTCCACTCGTCGTCGGAAAACTCGTGAATTTTCTTGCGTATACCGCCTCCCGCATTGTTGTAGAGGATGTCCACACCGCCGTACCGTGAAATGGCGGTCTGCACCATCTCTTCGGGACCTCCGGCCGAGGTCACGTCCACATTGAGAAAGCTTGCAGTGCCCCCCTCATTGATAATCAGTTCGTCTACCCGCGGTGTCATTGTCTCCTGGATGTCACAGCAAAGGACGTTAGCCCCTTCGCGCGAGAACAACCGGGCCGTAGCCCGACCGATGCCGCTGTTGGCTCCGGTGATTATGGCCACCTTGCCCGGCAGTCGGTTCCGGCTCTCTCCCAGCATGGGATGTTCGTCTGTATTCGCTTCCGCCATAGCTCAGCCTCCTTAGATTGTGTGCCTTTTGGCTCACTTTCCCTTAACGGATTGCCGGCGGATTGCCAAGCGCGCCTTGGCTGGGGGGCGGGTTAACCTTGCGGGGACAATCCGCTACAGTGGGATCAACGAGGAGGACGGATATGGACCAAGCGGACGAAAAATTTGTGGATGTGGATGGCATCCGCACTCGCTACTTCGAGAAGGGCAGCGGCGAGCCGCTGGTACTGTTCCACGGCGGAAACTTTGGTTCCAATGACGCCGTTGATTGCAGCCTTGACTGGGGACTAAACTTTGACGCCTTGGCGCAATGGTGCCACGTCTACGCTGTGGACAAGCTGGGGCAGGGAATGACCGATAACCCCAAGAGCGATGAAGACTATACCATGGCTGCGGTGGTGCAGCATGCCTTGGGGTTTCTGGAAACCTTGAAACTAGGAAACGTCCATCTCGTAGGCCATTCCCGTGGCGCTTACCTGGTTGCGCGCATGACCCTGGAGCGGGCGGATTTGATCAAGTCCGTGATCCCCGTGGACACCAATACATTGGCTCCTGGAGTTGGGCGCAACGATATTGTCTTTGCTAACGCTCCTGAGCCACGGCTGGGCCGGGAGAGCCAGCGCTGGGTGTTGGAGCGCTATTCCTACAGCCATGACCACATCACCGACGATTGGCTTGATGCTTGTACGGCTATCGCCCAATTGCCCAAGTACCGGGAGGCTGTCGAGAAGATGGAGATTCAGGGGCTCAAGACCAATCTCTTCCTGGCTCGACATGGGCGGCAGAAGGAGGAGACTCTAGGCTGGATCCGGGACCGCGGCCTGCAGCGCCCTACACTACTGGTGTGGGGCTACAATGACCCCACAGCAACCCTGGATCAAGGTATGCGCCTGATGGAGCTCATGGCTGGAAGTGAGAGGCGCACACAGATGCATATCATTAACCAAGCCGGTCACTTCTCGTACCGCGAACACCCCGCGGAGTTCAACGAGGTGCTGCGGGCTTTCATCGCGGGTCAGCAATCGGGGTGACGTCGGAGAGGAAGCCGGACACCGACTTGTACGGGTGTTACCTGTCTGCTCGGTTCGTTTGGATGCCAGGTAACCGGTCAACCCCCCAGCCATGTCCCTCGTAAGGTTTGAAAAGGTCTCGCTGCAGCTCGGCGACCAGCAGTTGCTGGTAGGGGCTGACCTTGTAATCGAGCCGGGCGAGCGGGTCTGCCTGATCGGCCGAAACGGTGTGGGAAAGACCTCTATGTTTCGGCTCATTACGGGCCGATTCGACCCTGATCACGGCGAGATCCACTGTCAAAGTCGCATTCGCATCAGCGAGCTGGAGCAGGCGCTGCCCACAGAGCTCGGGCAGACGGTGTTGCAGTATGTCACTACAGGACTAGCTGACCTGCAGGGGCTCATCGATCTTTATCAGCAGCGTTCCAAGGAGGCGCTGGACCGAAAGGGCCTTTTGGAGCTGGAATCCCTCCACCGCGAGATCGATGCACATGGGGGCTGGCGCGTGGACCAGCGGGTGGAAACGGTGTTAAGCGAACTGAACCTGCCTGCTGATCGCCGATTGGAGGAGCTATCCGGCGGCTGGCAGCGGAGAGTGGGGCTGGCCCGGGCCATCGTCGGCAATGCCGAACTCCTGCTACTTGATGAGCCTACCAACCATCTCGACTTGAGCACAATTCGGTGGCTTGAGGACAGAATCTACAGCTACGGGGGTGCGGTACTGTTCATCACCCACGACCGCACCTTCCTGCGACGGCTGGCCACTCGCATTGTGGAACTGGACCGCACGCGGCTCACTAGCTGGCCTGGCAATTACGATAGCTACCTCATTCTCAAGGAACAGATGCTGGAGGAGAATGCCCGTCGCAACGCGCTGTTCGACAAGCGGCTAGCTCAGGAAGAGACATGGATCCGTCAGGGTATCAAAGCGCGTCGTACGCGTAACGAGGGACGCGTCCGTGCCCTAATGGCCATGCGGGAGAAGGCGCTCCAACGCCTAAAACCTCAGGGGCAAGCGCGCATCCACGTTCAGCACAGTACTCTGTCGGGTCGCAAGGTAGTGGAACTTCGTGACGTCACCCATGGGTACGGCGGTAAGCCTTTAATCCAAAACTTGTCTCTTCGCATCATGCGCGGCGACCGCATCGGCCTAATTGGTAACAATGGCGTCGGCAAGAGTACGCTTCTACGTATCCTTGTGGGGGAGATTACACCGAACTCGGGGGCGGTGGAATTGGGTGCCAATCTCTCGATCGGCTACTTCGATCAACTTCGACGCGAACTCGACCCGGAAAAGACCGTGGCCGAAACTGTAGGGGATGGCCGCGACCACGTTATAGTCAATGGTAGGCCACGCCACGTAGTGGGCTACCTCACGGGCTTTCTCTTTAGTTCCAAGCGTGCCCTAACCCCGGTGGCGGCACTGTCTGGAGGAGAGAGAAACCGGCTTATTCTGGCCCGTCTGCTGACACAGCCGGCGAACCTCTTGGTCTTGGATGAGCCCTCCAACGATCTAGATATTGAGACGCTTGAGGTACTGGAAGAGCAGCTCGTGGCTTACCGGGGCACGTTGTTGGTGGTGAGCCACGATCGTAGCTTTCTTGACAACTGTGTTACGAGCACCCTCGTTTTCGAGGACACGGGCGTGATCCAGCGCCATGCTGGCGGCTACAGCGACTGGGCCCGACGCGGCAAAGCGCTCGCTGTCACCGACGATCCCAATCTCAAGCTTACACAGGAATTGCCGAAGGTCCGGTCCGAGAACAAGTCCCGCTCCAACAAGCTCAGTTACAAACTGCAACTGGAATTGGACCGATTGCCCGACCGCATCGAAGTTATGGAGCAGGCTGTAGCCACTCTGGAGGGAAAGACCCGGCACCCCGATTTTTATACACAGCCCTTTGAAAAGGTCCAGCCCGTTCTGGATGAGGTCCACGCCGCCAAGGTAACCCTAGACGAGGCGGTAGAGCGCTGGACGGAGTTGGAGACTATGAGGGAGAAATTGGAGCGACGCTCACCTTGAGGCTCGCGAATGATGGAGGGGGCGTGTCATTGCCTGTCCTAGGAAGTTCGGTTAAGAAGGGGGTTCGGAGAAACCCATGAAAAAACAGAAATTGTCAGTGGCAGGGCGTGGCGCGGTGCGCGTCGACGCGGTGGAGAAGGTGTCCGGTAAGGCTTTTTATACTGGGGACATTGAGCTTCCGGGAATGACTTACGCGAAGATCCTGAGGAGCCCGGTACCTCATGCGCGAATCCTCAAGGTCGATGCGAGCAGGGCCCGGGCGCTACCGGGTGTCGTTGATGTCTTGACTCGCGATGAGCTTACTGGGCTCAACTATCAGTATGGCGCTACCTATAAGGATCAATCCGTGGTGGCGGTGGACAAGGTCCGCTATGTTGGTGATCCGGTGGCGGCAGTTCTGTCCACGGACGAGCTGGTGGCTGAAGAGGCGCTCGCGCTCATTGACGTGGAATACGAGGAATTGCCGTTCGTAGACACCGTGGACGATGCCCTAGCGAAGGGGGCGCCGCTTGTGCATGAGGGCAGTATAGCTAAGGTTGAGCTGCGGGGATCAAAATACGGGGCCCCAGAGCGGTTCAATGGCACAAATGTCTGCTACCATTTCGGCTACTCCCGGGGCAACGTTGAGGACGGATTCGCGAACTCCGATCATGTGTTTGAGGACATGTTTCGTTTCTCCAGGGTCCAGCACTTCTCGCTAGAGCCCCACATCTGCATCGCTCATTACGACGGCGAACGTCTAACCGTGTGGAGTTCGTGCCAGGACCCATTCACTCTGCGCGGTCACCTCGCCGGAATTTTCAAGATGCCGCTCAATCGGGTACGGGTGGTCGTTCCGTACGTAGGGGGCGGTTACGGCGGCAAGCTCTACGTCAAGGGGGACCCCATTGCTGCTGCGCTTTCGGTGAGAAACGGTCGTCCGGTCAAGCTCGCCATGAGCGTCAATGAAAGCTTTAAGACCGTGACGCGCCATCCTGCTCGCATTCGCATCAAGACCGGCGTCAGCAAAACAGGCGAGATGATCGCCCGTGAACTAGAAGTGTACATGGACACCGGCGCGTATGCTGACGCTGGGCCAAGGGTGACGCAGAAGGCTGGCTACCGTGCCGTTGGCCCCTACCGCGTGGCCAATGTCAAGATTGATGCCCACGGAGTTTATAGCAATACGGTTCCGGCGGGAGCCTTCCGTGGCTTCGGCGCGGTCCAGGTAGCGTGGGCCTACGAGTCACAAATGGATATGATTGCCAATCGCCTCGGCATGGACCCGCTCAAATTCCGCCTGAAGAACCTGTTAGAAAAAGGCGAGCCCTATACGCCCGGTGACACTCCGGTGGACTGTAATCTCAAGCAAGGACTGCGCAAGGTAGCACGGGTACTGGACTGGGGGAAGCCTTCCCGACCCAACGTGGGTAAGGGTCTGAGTGTGTGTTTGAAAGACGCCGGCGGCACTTACAAGGTGGCCGGCGCCACCGTGAAAATGTCGTCGGACGGTAGTGCCGTGTTACTCACCGGGACCGTGGAGGTGGGGCAGGGGTGCCGTACGGCTCTGAGTCAGGTAGTGGCGGAAGAGCTGGGAATACCGTTGGAGCAGGTGTCGGTGGCGCAGTTGGATACCGACGTCACACCTTTCGATGTTTCCACCAGCGCAAGCAGTTCCATGACGGTGATGGGTCTTGCGACTCAACGGGCCGCCCAGGACGTGAAGAAGCAGTTGCTGCGGGCGGCGGCAAAGGTCATGGGCGAGAAGGCTAATGGTCTTATCCTTAAGGGCGGCCGGGTTCGTAGCGCAAAGGGGCGTGGCGTTCCCTACAGCAACGTCATCGCTGATTATTTTGGTAGCTCCTCCACCGAAATCGTTGGCCGAGGTACGTACCAGGATAAGAAGAGTAAAACAGCGGTGTTGGGTTCTCCCACTACATTTTGGGAGGTGAGTTGGGGCGGAGTCGAAGTGGAGGTGGACCCCGACACTGGCGTTGTCCGCATTCTCAAATACGTGTCTATGGCTGATGTGGGGCGTGCTATCAACCCGCTTCAGGCTGAGGGGCAGGACGAGGGTGGTGTGGTCTTCGGCCTAGGGCACACGCTGCTGGAGGAGATGGTGTACGAAGACGGTCAGCCCCTAAATCCGAATCTTATCGACTACCGCGTCCCGGCGTTTCACGACTTGCCGGACAGCTTTGTTTCCGAATTAATAGAAAGCGGCAACGGACCGGGGCCATTCGGTGCCAAAGGCATGGGCGAGGGCGGTGTGCTGCCAGCTGCTTCCGCTATTGCTGCGGCGGTGGAGGATGCTGTTGGTGTCCGCATCCGCGACCTACCGCTTTCGCCCCCCAAGATATGGCAGCGGCTACAGGAGCGTCGAAACGCGTAGGGACGCATCAAGCTGTTCACCGCCAAGCACTACTCCCGAAAGGAGTCTATCATGTCAGATCCGACCCGCTTCCGAGCCATGGTCGTCAGTGAGAACGAGGACAAGACGTTCTCTCGTAGCATCAGCGAGAGATCTGCGGACGATCTACCAGAAGGTGATCTGCTTGTGTCGGTAGCGTACTCATCCCTCAACTATAAGGATGCTCTCTCTGCTTCTGGTAACAAGGGGGTAACCCGCAATTTCCCCCACACCCCTGGAATCGACGCGGCTGGGACGGTAGTGGAAAGCGGCGTAAGTGGCTTCGCGAAGGGCGACGAGGTGATACTTACTGGCTTTGATCTAGGCGCCAACACCGACGGAGGATTTGCCGAATATGTACGCGTGCCGGCTCCCTGGGCGATCAAGCGACCGGATACGCTAAGCCTCAAGGACAGCATGGTATACGGTACCGCTGGCTTTACAGCAGCGCTTTCGGTGCTACGGCTCCAAGAGGGTGGTGTTGCGCCAGACTCGGGTGACGTATTGGTGACCGGAGCCACTGGCGGTGTCGGCTGCCTGGCCGTGGCTATTCTGGCCCAGGCAGGTTATCGGGTGGTAGCATCCACTGGTAAGGAGTCGGAAAAGGACTTCCTCACGGGCCTAGGGGCGGTTGACGTCATCTCCCGCGAAGAAGCGGATGACCAGTCGGGGCGGCCATTGCTCAAGGGTGTGTGGGCTGGCGTAGTAGACACTGTCGGTGGAAACATCCTTGCTACCGCAATCAAGTCCGCCAAGTACGGTGGGGTAGTCACTTGTTGTGGCAACGTGGCTTCGGTTGAGCTTCCCACTAGCGTCTTCCCGTTCATTCTTCGGGACGTGCGGCTCATAGGAGTGGCCACGCCGGATTGTCCTGCGGATATCCGAGCCGCTCTTTGGCAGAAAATGGCCACCGAGTGGAAGCTGCCTAATTTGGAAGCGGTTACAACAGAGGCGTCCCTAGAAGGGCTGGATGCCCATATTGAAAGCATCCTCAAGGGCGGGGTCCGTGGTCGGGTGCTGGTGGACCTTTCCCGCTGAAACGCTGGACGGTCTCAGGTGACTTTAGGGGAGATTCGAATCAGGTCTGCACTTCCTATTCTTGAGGGTTGAGCTTGAACAGTCTTTCGGCGTTACCGTGGCGGATGAGCTCCTTGGTGTTGTCCGAGATGTTCTGGTTGACGGCAAGGAGTTGTACGTCCCGGAACTTCATACTGCCGCCGGGATCGTCGTGGGGATAATCGGTGGCGAAGAGAAAGCGTTCGGGCCCCAGAAACTCGATCGCCTCGGGTAGCGCCGCCTCCTCTGTCTCAATGGTGAAATAAAGGTTTTTGCGGAAGTAGTGACTGGCCGGCTGCTTGTTTTTCTCCAGGAACACCTCCGGACCGTAGAATGCACGGTGGCGTCGTAGCTTGGTTCCCACTGAACGCATACCGTCGGAATCAGCATCGGCGTCGTAGTCTATGGGAGGTCCGGAGAAAGCTGTGTCCAGTCGCTCAACCAGCGGCTTGATGAACCCAGTACCGGCCTCTGTAAAGATGATTTGGAGACCCGGGAAATCGTCTAGCAGGCCACTGGTTACCAGTGACACTAAGCTAACCTGTCCTTCTTGGGGCGCGAAGAAGTAGAGGCCATCCTTCTGGAAGTTGGGCAGGTTACTGATACGGTGCCCGTGCTGTATGTTGTGGAGAAATATGGGCATTTCTATCTCTTCCGCCCGGGCGAAGAAAGGCCATAGTTCCTTGTGGCTACCCAGGCTCTCACCGTAGGGATGCTCCTGGACCGGGAAGACCTTGTCCAGTACCACTGCACAGAACCCTTCTTGCTGAGCCCATTCCATTTCGCGGATAGCCGCAGGCACATCCTGTAGTTGCACGATCGCCACGCCAATGATCCGTTCGTTGTAGAGTTCCATTAGGCGTAGGTTCGATAGATTGTAGGAGCGGGCGATGGCTGATGCCAGGGTTGGCTCGATCATGTAGGTCCACCAGCCTGAGAACTGTGGTAGTACGAACTGGCGGTCTACCCCCAGAATCGGCATCTCGTCCAGTCGCGTTTGGATGTCCACCAGTCCTTTCATGCTGGCCCCGGACCCCGGAGCACCCAATGGCGTAACACCGGGCACCTCGGGCGGTCCGCCCGGGAAGTCCATGTCCACAAGCAGCCCCTCTTTGCTGTATCGCGGGATTGGTGCCTTGCTGCGCAACTCCTCGGGCATGTCGTCGAAGGCGTCGCTGGGCATAATATGGGTGTCGCAGTCGATGATCACCGTCGTGTCCCCCTACCTGAGTATCAGTATGCTATTAGCGCTGTTGGCCGGCATTGGCAACCTTGCTGAACCAAACAGGACGATTTGGGATTGCACTGTTTATTGGTAGAAGGCATACGATAGCTACGCGTAAGTGCTGTGGAAACAGCAGGGTTTGCCTGATGAAGTTGGAGACGGAGGATGGGTAGGCACGCATCGTTGCGCATGTAGATCGCGACGCCACTTCGGACTGATGCTATGTGCGGACGTTACACCCAGACGAAAAAGACCCATGAACTCGTAGCCCGGTTCGATATTGAGGAGCCGGACTTCGATCTTGCGCCCCGGTTCAATTTGGCACCGAGTCAGGACGCGCCGGTTGTAGGGGTAAATCCGCAAACTCCGGAGATCCGATCGCTTAGGTTGATCCGATGGGGGCTTATTCCCTATCACGCCAAGGACGCTACCAAGCCCATCATCAACGCACGTGCTGAGACCCTCGGCCAACGGCCCGCTTTCCGGGGTCTGGTTCCGCGGCGACGTTGTGTTGTTCTGGCAGACGGCTTCTACGAATGGCGTAAGGAAGGTCGTTTCAAAACTCCGATGCGTTTCATGCTCAAAAGCGGTCAGCCCTTCGCCTTTGCGGGGCTCTGGGACCGGTGGCTTCAGCCCAATGGCGACCTCCTTTATTCCTTCACCATCGTCACCACGAGGCCCAACAGCCTGCTCGAACCAGTGCACAATCGAATGCCTGCTATCCTTCTCCCAGGAGACGAAGACAAGTGGCTGGACCCTGTTGTCACCACACCCACAAGTGTGTTGCCTCTGCTGAATCCCTACCCGGCCGATCTGATGGAGGGATACGGCGTCTCTCGCGCTGTCAACTCGCCCGTGAACGACTCGCCGGATTGTATCGCGGTCGATGACGCGCGGCTCACTTTGCTGCGCAGACCATGATTTCTACATGGGTGCCCGGGGTAAGGGCGGCGCCAACAGCGGCGCGGGCGGGGGGGCTGTTCTTATCCATCCAGTTTGTCCAGGCCTCGTTCATCTCGTCCTTGGTGTTGATGTCGGCGAGATAAACGGTGGACGTAAGGATACGGGTTTTGTCGGTCCCAGCGGCAGCTAGGACTTCGTCGATCTTTGCCAACACTTGTTCGGTCTGCCCCCTCGTGGACAGGGATTTGTCGTCGGCCGTCATGCCGGACAGGAAAACCATATCCCCGTGTACCACGGCGCGACTATTCCAGGCTCCGGGCTTGATTCGTTCGATGTTCACTTGAAGGCCTCCTTCGTGGTTCAGGCGCGGGCGGGTCTTGAGAACCGCCCCTGTGCTCCGTTGCCGTACTTGTCTGCGGCCGAGTTCTCTCTAGGGTTTAAACTCGAAACGGCCGGTCAGGGACACTAGCAGATTTAGGGTGATACGCCTACGGTCACTCCGCCGGGTTCGGTTTCTTTACTCTCCGCCGGAACAGCGAAACGGCTGCTGCTAGGGCGCACAGGCCGGCAGCGACCAGAAGTACCCGCTGGAATGCGGCGACGAAGGCACCTACCTCTCCCAGGCTGGCGTAGAGGGCGCGTTGGCGCTCGAACAGGAGACTGGCGCCAGTGACGCCGAACACGATCCCGAAGGTCCGCATTATTTGGTGGATGCTCCCGGCTACGCCTTGGTGTTCGCGAGGGATGGCGCCCATGATAAAGCTCATGTTGGGCACCTGAAAGGTTCCTAAGCCGAGACCGACCAGACCAAGGGCAAGGGCGGCGGTAGGATAATCGGAGCTCGCATCCAGGCCGCTGGCTAACCACAGTCCGACGGACTGAATAAATAACCCCGCAGAGCTGAGGCTGGCTGTGCCTGTCCGCTCGGACAACCGGCCAGCAAACCCGGCCGCAACGGTTGTCATGACAGCGGCCGGAAACAGCAGGAATCCGCCGAGGGTGGCCGGGTAGCCCAGAATGTTCACAGCAAAATAGGGAACTAGTAAACCGATGGGAAACCGAGTGGCGTTCGCCATCAGTGTGAGCAGGTTCGCCAGGGTGAAAGCCGGCCAGCGGAAGAGGTCGAGGTTAATGACCGGTGCAGCCACCCGTTTCTCGGTTATCAAGAAGATCGCTATGCTTGCGGCTCCGGCGCCCGCGAGAACCAGCACCTCCGGTGCCATCCAACCAAGATCGCGGCTCCGGCTCATGGCTAGAAGCAGTCCGGCTGTGCCTAATGTGAGGGTCACGGCGCCCAGTAGATCGAAACGCTCCCGGGACCCGGCTCCTTGCCCGGTTTGGTTATGGCCGGAAGTGAACCAGGTGATGATTAGGGCGGGTAACGCCCGGTATAGGAACACCCCGCGCCAACCGAAGACGTCTACCAACACGCCGCCCAACAGCGGGCCTATGGCGAACCCTGTGGCAAGGTTCATTTGGTAGAATCCTAGCGCTCGAGCGCGCTCGGCTCCAGTGACAGCGAGGGTTACCAGTGCCGGAGCCGAGCCGAACACTAGCGCTACGCCCACTCCCTGAAGCATCCGCCCCATCAGCAGCCATGTGAAAGTCTGGGCCGAGCCGCACACGACGAACGCCGCGGTGCTCGTGAGAAGGCCAATGGTGAGGATGCGCCAGTGGCCGAAAAGGTCCGCAAGCCGGCCGCATCCCAACAGAAGGCTTGCGTATGTCAGGACGTAGCTCACCACCACCCATTGGATGGACATCAGGTTTATTTCGAACGCTTGAGTAATGGCCGGAAATGCGATGTTGACGGACGTATCGAGGGACGCCAGCAGGCCGCTCAGCCCGGCGATGAGCAGGGGCCGACGCGACCATATCTGGGCGGGTTTCGGGGGCGCGCTCAGTTTAGCTTCCCGCCAACCACTGGCTGAGGCGCTCATTGTATGTGTCGGGTTGGGCACTGCGCATCATGTGCCCCACGCCTTCCCAGAACTCAAAGGTGACCTGAGGCGAGGCGATGCTGCGGAGATAGCCCAACTCCTGGGCAAGGATAGCCCCGGGCTGCGGCGAGACCGTGGCATCCCCAACTAGGATCAGGGTGGGTACCTGGATGCGTTTCAGGCGCTCCTCGGACGCTAATGCCCAATCGCGGTTGTCAGTTAGAAGACGCTCCACGGCGGTCGGCGAGAAGTGGTGGTTTCGGTAGACTTCCCAGTCGGCTTGTTCCGGGGAGAGTCCGCGGTCCCGGGCCTCGGAACGGATGTCGGCCTCGGGCTGCTTGAGACGTGCCAGTGCGCTCGGCAGAGCAGTGACGAAAGCGTGTTGCATGCGCCAGTAGACCGGATCTTCAAGAAAAGCACGAGAGATGTCTTCAGGATGATCCGATGCTAGTATTGTGCCGATGTTGCCGCCCCAGGAATGGCCGACGTAAGCTGGGCGCTCGAGTTTTAAGTTGGAAATGAGTTCGTGGACGTCCTCTACGAAATCGCGCAGTCGGTAGCCGGTCTGGGGTTTGCCGGACTCGCCGTGCCCCCGGAGGTCCGGAGCCACTATGTGGTAGTGGCTAGCGAAATACTCGGCAACTCCTGCCCAGCCGAGGCTGTAATTGGTCCATCCATGGACCAATAGAAGGTCTGGAGCCGCGGGGTTGCCCCACTCTCGGTAGTGCAACCGGATATCTTGTACCTCGGTGAAATTGCTTCGGGGATCTTCTGCCATCGTTGTCCTCCATTGGCGAGAGGCCCGTTGTTTTGATGAGCGTACGCGATCGGCACATCCATGTGCAACGAACTTGGACAGTGATACACGTTTAGGAAAGTTCTGACCAATTCATACAGGGGAAAGACATCACGCCGCTTTGCGCCCACCTCTGAATGACCACATACACGGGGACGATGGGACCCGGGTCCTGGGTGCCACGGTGTTTGCTATTATAAAATTTGGCATCGCAGGCGATGTCGCGGTAAACTCGGGCGGGTCCGTTCTAAGGGAGATTCCATGAGCCAGTCCATAGACTCTTTTGCGTTGCCAGAAGCCACAATCGACGATATTCACGCTGCATACGCGGCCGGCTGCCTCACGGTGCGCCAGTTGGTGGCGATGTATATAGAACGCATCGAGGCGTATGATCGGCATGGCCCCCAAATCAACTCTGTCATCACGGTCAACCCGGCGGCGTTAGGGGACGCCGACCGTCTGGACGTCGCCTTTAAGAAATCGGGCAAGGCGGGCCCGCTCCATGGCATACCGATCGTCATCAAGGATCAGGCCGACGTAAAAGGGACGCCTACCACCCTGGGCTCTTTGCTTTTTAAGGACTACTTCCCGGACCGGGACTGCTGTGTAGTGGACAAACTCAAGGACGCAGGTGCCATCGTGTTGGCGAAGACCACCCTGGGTGAGCTGGGCGCGGGCGATACCCACGGCTCGCTGTTCGGTTCCACCCGTAACCCTTACGATTTGGAGCGCACGGTAGGCGGTTCGTCTGGTGGTTCGGGAGCTGCTGTTTCCGCTAATTTCGGGACTGTTGGCGTCGGTCAAGAAGGCTTAGCGTCTATCCGTCGGCCCTCCACATGGAACTGCATCGTCGGGATGCGTCCTACGGCTGGTCTGGTGAGCCGGAGTGGTGTCTATTCGGGCTGGCCCCAGGAGGCCGGTACACTGGGTCCTATGGCGCGCACGGTTCGCGACATGGCTATACTTTTGGACGTCATGGTTGGCTATGACGGCGAAGACCCGCTTACCTCCAGGGGAGTAGGGCGTGTTCCTCCGAGCTATACTGACTTTCTGGATGCGAACGGCTTGCGCGGAGCCAGGATCGGTATTCTGCGGGAGCCTATGGGCTATAACACCGATCCGGACGCGGAGGATTTCAAAAGCATCACCGGGACACTGGACAATGCAGTGGAGGAACTTCGAGCCGCCGGCGCTGAGGTGGTAGATCCGGTAGAGCTGAAGCGATTGACCGAGTTACTCGCCAAGCGTTGTCCCACTCCTGCGGCTGGGGAGACGGCCTTTGGGATCTATATGTCTCGGAGCGCTAACCCACCATACCGGACACGGGGGGATGCTATGCGTTCACCGGAGTTCGCCCGCCTCTCGGAACAGGCAAAGCTGCGTCTACAGGTCAACGCTGATCCCGCGGACCACTATCAGTACCTGCTGGCCCGGGATCATCTCATGACTTACACGCTCAAGGCCATGGCCGAGCATCGTCTGGACGCCATTGTCCACAAGGGGGTCGAGCATCAGCCAACCTTGATTGCCGATGGTTTGAATCCGCCTTACGTGAACCACAAGGGGGCGCCCCATCTGAACACATTTCTTGTATATGTGCCTACGGTTACAGTGCCCGCGGGTTTTACGGCCGACGGTTTGCCGGCCGGAATTAGTTTCCTCGGAAGACCCTACGATGACGGAAATATGATCCGGTTCGCCTATGCCTACGAGCAGGCTACGCACCATCGCCAGCCGCCGGTTGCCACACTGTAGAAAGTGATGAAACCGTCGAATTGTGGCAATTTTGATGCCAATGGTTACGAGTCTTGCATGAGCAGCAAACGACACAACATGGTCCAGTGGGTCTATTCTTCGAAGAACAACACCGAGCTGGCACAGAGGTACGATGAGTGGGCGGCTTCCTATGACCGAGATCTTGATAGGGATTTCGGGTGGTCGAGCCCGCGCAAGGTTGTGAACGCCCTTGCGAAACGGGTGGTTTCGGGCGCCCGCGTTCTGGATGCCGGCGCTGGAACTGGCATCGTGGGAGAGTTGCTACACGAGATGGGGTTCGAGGACCTGGTGGCCATGGACCTATCCCAGGGGATGCTCGACGAGGCCGCTGGCAAGAACATATATAAGGAGCACCACAGGATGGCGATGGGGTTAAGTCTAGACTTCCCATCCGATTCATTCGACGGGGTAGCCAGCGCGGGCGTCTTCACGGTGGGGCACGCTCCCCCGGGTTCGTTCGATGAATTGGTGCGCGTTACCCGCCCTGGAGGCTACATCGTCTTCTCGCTTCGCCCTGATGTGTACGAAGCGAACGGTTTCCGGGAAAAGCAGTCCTCGCTCGAGTCCGAGGGCAAATGGCGGCTTGTTGAGGAAGGGTGGAAGTACCGACCCATGCCCAAGGGGGAGCCCGAAGTCTACCATCAGGTGTGGGTGTATAGGGTCCTTTAGTGACAATTAGTGGGCGAAAACGCACGATACGTTTCGTGTGTAGGCCCCCTATCAGAGGCTTCGTGTATTAAGAGAAAAGTTCATGAATCTCTTGATGTACGGAGCCTGGGAACGGTATAAGGTCCGAAAAGAGCACACCAATCCATTAAGCCCATGAACCGGGCTGTATTTTACGTAGGAGGTACAGAAATCATGTCCAGTGAGCTCAATACACGCATCATTGACGGCGATGGCCACATCCTGGAGGACAATCCCGGCATCCTCGAGCACATGGAGGCGCCGTATCGGGATATCGCCGCTAAGAAAGGAATCATTTTTCCACCGATCGATCATCTTCACGACGGGCGTGCGGTGGAGACACCTCCGCTTCGGGATGGTCGCGCCAAGGTGGGTCCGGACGGTTGGCTACAGTTTCTTGAGGACGTGGGAATCGACTGGACAGTAATGTATCCGACCCAGGGGTTGGGTTACGGCAAGATCGTGAGCCTTGACTACGCTGTGGCCGCTACCAAGGCATATAATGACTGGACGTATCACACCTATTTGCAGCGCGACCCACGCTTCAACGCCATGGGCCTGATCCCCATGCAAGATCCAGAGGAAGCAGCGAAAGAATTACGGCGCATTGTTACCGAGCAGGGTATGATGGGTGCCATGATGCCGTCCAATGGTCTACCACTTCCGCTGGGCGCTAAGGCCTATTGGCCTATCTATGAAGAGGCTGACCGGCTGGGTTGCTGTCTTGCGGTACACGGTGGATGTCATGACCGCTTCGGGCTCGACCAGATGAACATGTATGTACCGGTCCACGCACTGGGCCACCCCTGGGGCATTACCCTTAATTGCGCTAACATCCTGTATAATGGAATTTTTGAGCGCTTCCCCAATGTGCGCATTGCGTTCCTCGAAGGTGGGGTGGCATGGCTGCTGATGCTTCTGGAACGGCTGCACGCGTCTCACGAGACACACCACCAGTACATCCCGGACGGTGAGTTTGGCATTAGCGAAGGTCAGGATCCCATCAAGATCATAAAGCAGCTGATCGACGAAGATCGCTTCTTCCTGGGTATTGAGACCGAGGAGCTAACCCTGCCTTTCGCTATCCAGACTGTCGGCCATCGGCCATTCCTCTACTCCTCGGACTTTCCCCATGAGGTTACTACCCAGAGCTGCAAGCACGACTTGGGCGAGCTGATGGAGAGTGACGAGCTGACCGGTGACGATAAGGCTGCCATGCTCTATCGAAACGCGGAGCGGTTCTACAAGCCTGAGACCGCGGGCTCAAAAGCCGCGGTAGGCGAGAAAGCATAGTCCGTACCACGCGGTTTTTCTGTAACTTACGGGGGTAGGGCGTGGTTCACGCCCTACCCCCGTAACAATAATTCCACTGGTGATACCGAACCAACGCTAGAGAAGGAGAAATTCATGAACGAATGTCGGGCTGCTGTAGTGGTGTCACACAACGAACCGCTGGAAATTCAGAAGGTCCCTATACCTGATTTGGAACCTGGGGCGCTGTTAGTACGTATCGAGGCATCTACAATCTGTGGGACCGATGTGCACCGCTGGCACGGACCGCTGGGTGGTGGCGACTCGCTCCCGATCATTACAGGGCACGAGCCGTGCGGCTACATTGAAGAGATTAATGGTGAGCGCACCGACATTCTCGGCAAACCGGTAAAGCCCGGCGACCGCATCGTTTGGAGTTATGTCGCTTGCGGCCACTGCTACTATTGCACCGTCGCCCTTCAGCCGTGCATATGCCCGGGACGAGCCTCCTGGGGACACAACCGTAGCGATGAGTACCCTTATCTTTTAGGGAGCGTGTCCGAATACATGTATGTGCCTCCACCCTGCGAGATCATCAAAGTTCCTGAGGATGTGACCTCGGCCTCTGCAGCAGCTTCTGCCTGCGCCTATCGTACGGTGATGCATGGTTACGACCGGCTTGGGGCCATCAAGAGTCATGAGACGGTGGTGATCCAGGGCAGCGGCCCACTGGGCAACTTTGCAACGGCGGTGGCTAAGGACCATGGCGCTAAGCAGGTGCTGGTCATTGGTGCGCCAGCGGCACGTCTGGAAGTTACCAAGCGCATGGGTGCGGACGCCGTCCTGAACCTTGAGGAAGTCACCGACCCCAAGGATCGCCGCCAGTGGGTCCAGGACCACACAGACGGTCGCGGTGGTGATGTTGTGGTACAAGTCGCCAACAACATGGCTGTGCCAGAGGGCATTTCGTTACTTCGAGGTGGTGGTCGCTTTGTCAATATTGGTGCCGGTGGGAAAGCTGACATTGGCGTCCAGGACCTACCCCAAGAAATGATCCTACACACCATTCGGTCCGGTGAACCTCGGCATTGGCTCCAGGCGATCGACTTCCTCTCTTCACGCAAGGACATGTTTCCGTTCGAAGAGATGATTACTGCTGAGTATACGCTAGAGCAGGTGAATGAAGCTCTGCAGGCCATGGCTAAATTTGAGATTGTGAAAGGAGTCATTCATTTCAATTGATTGTTGGGCTTGAGCTCTTGGGCCCGACACTTTGCGAGACACTTGTTTGATTACAGGGGGGGATTCAATGCGCTCGATTGTGATGGGGGTTGGTCCCATTGGCGGCATTATTGGAGGACGCTTGGCCCGGGCTGGGCACGACGTGACATTCGTCGACGTGGATCGCGAGCACGTTGCCGCCATTCGCGAGCGTGGGCTTCAGGTAGATGTACCCGACGGGCCGTTCAACGTGAGGGCTACCGTTGTTTTCCCCGATGAGATCGACGGCCGCTTCGATGCGGTTTTCATTGCCGTCCGCTGTAATTATACAGGTGATACCCTGGCGAATGCCCTGCCACATTTGAATAGCGACGCCCTGGTTGTGTCGATGCAGAACGGTATCAACGTCGGAATTCTGGAGGAGGCGGTGGGCGCGGACCGAGCTGTGGGTATGGGGATTCGTATGGGTAGCCGACGCGTGGCCCCTGGACACGTTCATACTGCTACGCGGGGCCATCTTTATATCGGGCACTCCCACGGTCGAACCACCCCAAGGCTAGAGCAACTCAACGCCACGCTCAACGCCGTGATCCCAAGCGAGATTACCGACAATATCCTGGGGGTGCTTTGGAGCAAGCTCACCTATACGTGTTTCGGCTACTTCGGTTCGCTGGCGGATGCATCGATGGTGGAGAGTTGCGCTGCCCCTGACGAGCGACGGCTGTTGGCGAACTTTCTCGGCGAGGTGGTCGCCGTGGGCACAGCAGCCGGGGCTCGATTTGTTTCCTTGGCCGAGTACGATCCACCGAAACTTCATCCGGACAACCCGGTGGAAACCCGTGTCGCCATTGTAAATCAGTACGCCAAGTCCTGGAGGTCCGATGACCGCAAGGGCCCGCTACGACAATTGCTGGCTGGGACAAAGCTCGAAGTAGCCTTCACTTTAGGTCACGTGGTACGTGAGTCTGCCCGGCTCGGCTTGTCCACCCCATTGTGCGACAAACTGCTGGAGATGATGCTCGATCTGGAATCCGGCGAGCGACGGCTTGGATTGGGTAACTACGCCGAACTGGGGACGTGATACGCCGGGTTCGGTCACAGGAAAACTTTCATGGAACATCGCCAATTTGGCACCACTGACTGTAAGGTTTCGCCGATGGGATTGGGCTGCCTAAGTATGTCGGGTATGTACGGTGCGGGCGACGACGAAGAATCCATTGCTACGCTACACCGGGCCTTCGACCTCGGAATTAACTTTCTCGATACCTCAGCGAGTTACGGGAACGGGCACAACCACGAGCTTATTGGCAAGGCCATCAAGGGGAGACGCGACCAAGTCGTGATCCACTCCAAGTCGGGTAGTCCGCGGGCGGCGAACGGTACAGGCCTGGACGGTGGTAGCTCGCCCGAGTACCTGGTCCGCACCTGTGAGGAGAGCCTCCAGCGGTTGGGCATCGATTGCTTGGACGTGTATTGCATGTCGCGCATTGATCCTACCGTTCCGGTGGAGGAGTCGGTGGGCGGCATGGTGCGATTGGTGGATCAGGGGAAGGCCCGCTTCATTGGCCTTTCTGAGGCTAGCGCTGCCTCCATCCGTCGGGCCCGGAAGGTTCACCCCATTGTCTCGCTCCAGATCGAATACTCGCTGTGGTCCCGGGATCCCGAGCAGGGCAACATTGAGGCCTGCCGCGAGTTTGGTATGGGACTCATGGCGTATTCGCCTCTGGGTCGGGGATTTTTCGCGGGTGCCGTCCGTGGGTTGAACGAGCTCCCCGAACGCGACGGACGTCGTAACCAACCCCGTTTTCAGCCCGGCAACATTGAGCGGAACTTGGGCCTGTTGGCTGATGTGGATGTCATTGCGAAGGAAAAGGGAATAACCACTTCCCAGCTCGCGCTAGCATGGCTTATGGCTCAGGGCCCGGACATCATCCCTATACCCAGTAGCAAGAGGCGTGATCATCTGGAGGAGAACGTCAAGGCTGTTGACGTAGTGTTCAACGAAGACGATTTACAGCGGCTAGGCGCCATCCTTCCTTACGGTATAGCCGCCGGCAACCGCACCCGGGACATGAAACGCGTTAACGTCTGAGCCCAATCGGGCCTATTAGGACATCAGGCGCCCGCCCGAAACGTTCAAAGCCTCTCCGGTGGTGTGGGACGAATCACTGGAGGCGAGGAAAAGCGCGGCGCTGGCTACTTCCTGGTGCTGTGCATGCTTCCGTAAAGGGGTTTGTGCCAGCACGCTCTTCTCCAAGTCTTCGTAAGAGACGCCAAGACCCTTGGCGCGGTCGCGGTACATGTCCCGCAGGTCAGCTTCATCCATCCCTCCGGGGCAAATTATATTGGCACGCACGCCCAAGGAACCGGCTTCCTTGGCGATGGTTTGGGTCAGTCCCAGGAGGCCCCACTTGGCGGCGCATAGTGAGCCACGCAACGCCATTCCCTCGCGTCCGGCGGTGCCGGAAATGCTAACGATGCTGCCGCCCTTCTGATCAATCATTACCTTCAGTGCTGCCTTGCAGCAAAGGAAGATTGCCTTCAGGTTGACATTAAGAACCGCATCCCATTCTTCCTCGGTGATTTCGTGAACCTGAACCATAGGTCCGCGAAAGCCGACGCTGTTGACCAGGATGTCAAGTCGACCCCACTTGCTCACGACGTCGGCAACCATCTTGTTGACCTGAGCACTGTCGGTGGCGTCGGCTGTCAGCGCCATCGCCTCGCCCCCCTTTTCCTGGATGGCGCAGGTTACGCTGTCGAGCTCAGGCTTCATCTTTTCGAGATCCACCAGGACGATCTTGGCTCCCTCGCCGGCGAAGGTGTGGGCTATGGCCTCGCCGATCCCGCGGGCCCCCCCGACGATGACTGCAATCTGATCCGCTAGTTTCATGGGTCCTCCCAAGGCCTACCCGACCAATTTCGACGCTCGCTTTGGTGGGAGGGTGGTTGCGGGACTCGACGTATTCAACTCTCGAGCAACAATCACGGGCAGTCGAGGGTACCATTCTGGCGCCTTCGATATCAAGTAGCCCCCAATGTCGTGACCACGGCGATGACAGCGGCTACGGTGATACCGGAAAAGATGGTGGTCCAGAACACCACGTCGCTGGTGAGCTCGGTATCACCGTCGAGTTCCACGGTGAGGATCAAGGTGTTGACCGCCGTAGGAGCAGCTGCCCCAATGATGAGCTGGGCACCAGGCCAGGGCCAAAGGCCGAAACAATAAACTGCAAAACCTATAACCGTGGGCACGACTAGAAGTTTAATGGATGCGATCGGTACCACGGCTTGCCAACGGCGCCAGCGAGCGCCCTTGGCGAGTTGCGCGCCTAGGGCGACAAGCATCATGGGGACTAGAGCTCCGGATAGCGAGCGAAGGGGAAATCCGAACCAAATAGGCAAGAAGTCAACGCCGTTGAACGAACGCAGGCGGATGGCTCTCAGCACGAAGGCGGACACTAGTGCATAGGGCATCGGGAGCTTGAAGAGCCCCAGGGCCTCACGCACATGCCCACCCTTAGCTATCGCTAGCACTACGTATCCCAGGCACCATATAAGTAAGTTGCTGAACATCACCACTAGTGCCTGCACTTGTAGGCCCGCGTCGGCATCGGGTTGGTCGCCGAACAAAGTCCCGCCCTGGATGTAGAGTAAATGTGCTACCGGGATACCGAAGTTTCCCGCGTTGAATACGATACTACCGAGAATCGCAGCAGCAATGGTTTCGTTTGGGGTACTCATGGCGCGAGCGCAGGCGAACAGCAATAGGCCCACGGCGCCTAGGGCGATCAAGAACACCATGGCGATCAGCCAGATTTCACTCCAGGGGATATCGCTATCGTAGATTTTGACCAGAAGGAAAGATGGAATTAAAAGCCACATGCTGACACGGGCAAGAGTTTCCACGCTCAGAGGTCGAAACCGTTGGATCAGCGAGCCCATGCCTACCATGAGCAAGAGTGGCAGGAGGATGTTGTAAAGGATCTGGCCAGTATGGTGAAACATAGAGCGAGTTGCGCGCTACTAGCTTGTTCCCTGTCCCGCAATTTGGTTGGGGGATAGGAAACGGTGGAAGACGGCGGGTAGGAAAGCATAGGCGCCCCGGGGTTTTTGCGAAACCCCGGGGCGCCTATTGGCAACTATATTAGGAAAACTCGATGGTCCCTGTGGCTACCCGGCGGATTCTGCGAAGAACTTACCGGGCAACTCGATCGGAGTAAGGGTTTTGTTTTCCTCCGAGTCGGACGGTAGTGGCTTGCCGTCGGGGCGGAGACGCATATCGTCGCCCCGCGGCGGTGTAGCGTCTATGCCGGAGCCGATGCGCAACACCACGAGGTTCTCGTCCCCGGTGTTGAGGTAACGATAGAATGCGCCTTTAGGGATCATCACGCCCTGGTACTTCTCGATTTCCAGTTCGTTATTGTTCTCGTCGAAAACCGACATCCGGCCTTCGAGGACTACGAACGAATGATCCTCGTCCATGTGGCAGTGGACCGCGTTCTCGCCGCCCTCGGAATTTACCTTTGTGTGGATCCACATATTGTCGGTCTTAGCTACTAGCTGGGTGACCCTCCCCTGTTTCATGTAGGGTGTCTTCAGCGAGTACTTGTAGCTCTTGGGCCTCTCCTGGATCTCCTGTTTCTCTGCAACTGCTCCCATGATGCAACTCCTTTCCGAACGTTTCGTGTTCTTTCTTTCAACAATTGTCTAGCTACGCGTTGATGCCGTCCAACTTGAGATCGTAAAGGCGCAAGACGTTTTCACGCACAACCCTCCGGAAGACATCCGTGGGCAGGTGTCCTAGCTCGTCGGCGATCACCTTGCGGGAGTCTGGCCAAGTGGACGCGGCGTGTGGATAGTCGTTGGACCACATGCAGGTTTCGCTGCCCCACCAGTCCAGCAGGCGGCCGCCCGTTGGATCACTGAAGAAGGTTGCGTAGAACTGCTCGTTGCAGTACTCGCTGGGGAGCTTCTTCATGTAGGGTAGCGGTGCCTTGGAGGCGTGTCTCTTAAAATATTTGTCCCATTCATGGAGATAGAACGGAATCCATGAGATCTCATTCTCCACGTATACGAACTTGAGGTCTGGATAGTTGGCCATAGGACCGCCGAAGACTAGCTCGAACAGTGTGTTGGCGGCATCCGCTAGCTTCTGGTTGACGGTCATTCGGTACACATCCAGCCCGTGACGCTCGTATCGGCTGTAGTTGAACCCGGTCAAAATATGGAGATTTACAGGCATTTGGAGATCCTGGGCCGCCTCCCAGAAAGGGTTGTAGTAGTCGCTGGTGAAAGGTAGATGCGGTGGCGGAACCTGCCAGATCAGGCAACCTACCAGACCGGCCTTTTTGCAGCGCTCTAGCTCCTTGATCGCGTTGTCGATGTTGTAGAGTGAGATGGTTGGTACACCCACAAGCTTGCTGGGGTGAACCTTACAGTAATCAATGAGCCAATCGTTGGCGATCTCAAAGCATGCCTCCTGAAGCTCAGCATCCTCGAGAGCGAACAGACGTAGACCGAGTGTCGGGTACAGTACTTCGGCGGATACCCCGTCCCCCGCCATCACCACGATCCTAGCCATGGGGTCCCCGCCACCCGGCATTTAGCCCAAAC
>CAYTMJ010000020.1:0-98459 GCA_964438895.1 uncultured Syntrophobacterales bacterium
GCTTCTCAACATCCATGTAAGCGGCAATGGCCCGAGCCTGCCGGACCAGGCTGGGACCGGGTAGGCAAAGTGGGTCCCAGTTCAAGGCGTTTGCCATCCGCACCCAATCAAATGGTCTTGAAGGCGCGCGTAGCCGGGTTAGGCCCGCCAGCGCGTTCGAAGCGTGCGCTACGGTGCGTCTGTCTGTATTGTCATCGACAACGAACAGGCGGAGGCCGTTGGGAACTTCCTCGGGGTAATGAATTTTCGCTCGGGACAAGATAATATCGACGGCGTGGTTATGGTCAATCAACCCACTAGCCAAATTGAGCACTGACCTTTGGGTTCCTCCGCCGGAAAGGTCGGGAAGAATGAGGGCGACGCGGAGCCTGCCTTTGTCGCTATTATATATCATGTGAGCAATCGACCTTAGTTCTGAGGCCCGCTGGAACCATAAAATTGGCTGCGAGACAGCGAGATCAAAGTAACTACAACTGAGGAATTACGATCAGTCTACGGCAAATGCTGATCCCATTTAAAGCATGAACGGTAGGAAGGTGTTTGCGAGTGATAGCGGGGTCTTTGGTAAAACAAACAAGCACGGCATTCATGTTCGGCAAGATCGTGATTCGGATCGGTCAAACTCAAAAGGCCCAATGTCTAGCCTTTAAGTGACGCCCGTCGTAAAGGAACGTGGCGCATGCTTGTTTCAGGCGTGGACAAGGTCGATGCCAGAGCCCGCTCCTGAGCTTTTTCCGATGGGGCCCGATCATGCTATAGCGTCGGTCTCCCGTAAATTGGCAATAGACAACATAATTGTTTGTCTTTTGGCGTTCGCATACTCGTTCTGACGCCTCTAAAGTTGCAAGCCGCAACAGTCAAACGCCTCCTTTGTACGCGCCCTTTCCTCGTCTGTAAGCTGCAGCAGCGGTGGTCGTGCTGGTCCGCCGGTCTGACCCAGTAATTCCTGCCAATACTTTTGGTGGGCTTGAGGTTTGCTGTCGGGTTGGGTTTTGGAAAGTGCGTCCCGGACCGGTTTCAGACTGTCCCGGACCTGGCGGGCCTTGTCCGCGTGGCCGTCGAAGGCGAGTTGAGTGTACTCGTGCATGCGGCGGTCGTTTCGTGTTTGGAGCAGATAGGGGGGCGAGGAGCAAAGGTAGAGTTGCCAGCCCAACTCTATAATGTTGTCCAGCCACTCCTCCTCCGAGGCGGTGCTGACGATAATCCGATCGCCGGCTAGGCGTGTGAGCTCTGTGTACATGGGCCGAGGCACTGAGTACTTGATGCCCACGATGTTAGGTAGCTCTGCCACACGTGCGCAAAGCTCCGGACTCATTAGGTAGCCGGAGTCCGGGTGGCTCCACATGGCGATGCCGATGTTCACCCGATCGCACACCGTTTTGTAGTAGTTGTATACGGTATCGTCGCGGTCGTTGATAAAGTGTAGCATTGGTGCGTGTACCACAATGTAGTCCGCGCCCACCGCCTCGGCATGGCGGGCCAGCTCCACCACCGTGTCAAAGTTTTGATCAGAACACGACATAATCGTACCGGCTTTGCCCGCTGTCTCTTCCACGGCAATCTCGAAGTTCTGCTTTCGCTCTTCCAACGACATGGAGAAGAATTCCCCCTGCTTTCCCGCGATGAAGAGCCCTGCGATACTCAAGTCGTCGATCCAATGTCGAATGTTCCGGCGCAGCCCGTCCTCGTTGAACGAAAAGTCGTCGTTAAAGGGGTTCAGGGCTGCAGCCCAGATGCCTTTCATATGCTCTCGGGCGTAGTCCTTTGCGTCGAGCTTTGAGTATTTCATGGTGACTTTCCTTGTTCTGGCGCGGCCGCTATTTGTTCGCCGGGAGCACAGATCAGTCGGCGCTCCCTTGTGCCACTTGATTGAGGACGTTTCTGGACCGTAGGCCCCGTACCGCAGCCATGTATTCCCGCACAGGGTGTCGCCCACGATTCTTCAGGGAGCCTCGCCGACGGAAGCGTCTCACTTCCGCCCAGTGCCCTGACACAGTTGCCGCCGCAAGAGGAGCCTCGTAGCTGTGTTCGGTGTGCGCAGGGCCGTCCCCAGGGCAATTGCCCTTATTCAACAACAAGGGGGCCTGATCCTTCGTGAATCCCTCTTTGGGCAAGAAGGGAGTGGGCAGTGAGAGCCTCTCGCTTCTTGTAACCCATTCGATATCGGACTCACCGCCCGTTCACCATCCAAGGGAAGGCTCGCTTAAGTAGTATTCGAAGTGCTTTGTAGACTTTCCCGTGCGACCCGCCGTAGGGACTGTGACCTCAACACATCCAGGCGATTTTCTGACATTTGGATACCCATTTATATCCAGTCCTAGAGGAAGGCTACGCGAAGCCCAACAAATTCGCTGATCTCAAGGGCCCGTGTCCGAGTCTCCCACGGCGATACCGCGCAGACTCTACCAAACGGTCGCGGTGCCATCAAGTAGGACTGGCGTCTACCCCTTCACCGCGTGTACCATCGGAGTTGTCTTATCCTCTGGAGCTACTTATGAACGCCGACCGCCGCACTATTGCTGCTTGGTGCTCTTACGACTTCGCCAACTCGGCGTTTGCCACCCTTGTGGTAACCTTCATATATGCAGCGTTCTTCACTCGCTTCATCGCCCCCGACGAGGCGACTGGCACTTGGCTGTGGTCCCGGTGTATCAGCATCACTGCGGTTTCGGTGGCATTGTTGTCGCCGTTCCTGGGCGCCCTCGCCGACCGGGGTGGTTACCGCAAGGGTTTCCTTGGCTTCTTCACCTTCATGGCCGTACTAGGCACGGCCCTCCTCTATACGGCCATGCCCGGGCAAGTGGTGTGGGCGCTGTTTTGGTTCACCGTGGGGAATATCGGCTTTGAGATGGGCGGGGTCTTCTACAGCGCTTTCCTTCCCGAAGTGGCTCCGCCCAACCGCATTGGTCGCGTGTCAGGCTACGGCTGGGCGCTAGGCTACGTCGGTGGTCTTTCCGCAATGGCGGTGGCTTTGGCGGGTTTCGTGGACGCCGAAACGCCGTGGTTCGGTTTTTCCAAGGAAAGCCACCAACACATCCGCGCTGTCAACCTGCTGGTGGCTGTATGGTTCGCTGGGTTTAGTCTGCCTATGTTTGTGTGGATTCGGGACAAACAGCCTCCCCCACGCGCCGCGCATCCTCTCCTGACCGATTCCTTTCGCCAACTGGTGACTACGTTGAAGAAAATCCGCTGCTACCCCGACATCGTGCAACTTCTGCTGGCCCGCCTCTTCTACGCAGATGGCCTAAACACTGTCTTCGCCTTTGGGGGGATATACGCGGCCGGAACTTTCAACTTCACTTTTGAGGAGTTGCTGATGTTCGGCCTCGTCCTCAATGTGGCTGCGGGCATCGGGGCCTTTGCCCTTGGGTTCATAGACGATTGGCTGGGAGGCAAGCGCACCATCCAGATCAGCCTTGTGGGCCTTATCCTTGCCGTCGCCATCGCTGTGCTCACTGAACGACGTACCCTCTTCTGGGCTGCGGGCCTTCTAATTGGTTTCTGCAGCGGTCCCAACCAAGCTGCTAGCCGTTCTCTCATGGGCCGTTTCGTGCCGGCGGGCAGGCGGAACGAGTTTTACGGCCTGTTCGCCTTCTCTGGTAAGGCCACTGCGTTTGCGGGCCCGTTCCTTCTAGGGGAGCTGACGCGAGTTTTCGCGTCTCAACGTATTGGCATGGTTGTGGCGTTAGTATTTCTCGTTCTCGGTTTCATGTTGGTGTGGCGAGTAGACGAGGCCAGGGGGATGAAGCGGGCTTTCGCTACCCCTGCCGCCGGATGAAGGCCAGGGCGGCCTTGATCCGGTTATTCACGTTGAGCTTATCGAAGATTTTGTGTAGATGGGCCTTCACTGTGGTTTCGCTAATGAAGGTGTCGGCAGCGATTTCCTCGTTGCTGCGTCCTTCGGCTACGAGCTTAAGCATCTCTAGCTCCCGCCGGGTCAGGGTGTCGATGCCGTCGGGTTCCTGTCGATTCAGCTCCGGCCTGCTTTGGCGGGCGGCGAGGGCCGAGAACTCGCCGGCCTGGGGCAGCCCCGGGTCAATCCAGATCCCGGCCTCATGGACGATTCGTATGGCCTGGAATAGGGTCGTCGGTGATACCCCCTTGAGCACGTAGCCCCGGGCCCCGGCCTTGGCCGTTTCCAAGATGATGTCTTCATCGTCAAACGCCGTTAGGATTAACGTCCGGGTCTCGGGATGCCTATCCTGGATCTCCAGCAACGTCTGTACTACCTCGCCTCCGGGCATTTTGAGGTCCAGCAACAGTATGTCGGCCTTGCCCTTGGCCACTGCAGGCTCCACTTCCTCTGCGCGGCACGCTTCCCCCGTCACTAGCAGGTCTTTTTCCCTTGCGAGCAACCGTTTCAAACCTGCACGAAATAAGGTATGGTCGTCGGCAATCGCGATCTTTATCGAATCCATGGGCTACTCTCCTAAAAGCGGTTCACGCAGTAAGTATGATATATCCATTTTCGTCGAAAACTACAACTTACGAACTAGTTTTTTACGCGTTATAGGCTCATTTGGTTGGAAAACAGTACTTTCCGATAGTTGCACGATGAGGCCGATGACGTCACAATTAGCGGGTATTTCCCGTGTGGCGGGATTTGTAACAGCATTTTGACAGCTACAAGGAGGAGGATATGACGAAAATCGCAAAGAGGGCGCTTGGTTTGACGAGTGCCTTGTTTTTTGTGGGAGCGCTGGCGCTCGTAGCGTCTCCGGTACAGGCGGTCGACGCCGACTCCCGGATTGGCGCCCTTGAGCGTGAGCTCGCGCTTCTGAAGCAGAGCCAGGAAGCTGCCGACGAGTCGCGGGCCCTAGCGGCCGCGAGCAAGATGCCGAAGTTCAAGTACAAAGCTGGCAAGGGTCTTACCATTGCTGGGGCTGACAACAACTGGAGCATCAAGTTCACGCAGCGCTTGCAAGTCTTGTCGACGTTCTGGGTAACGGACGAGAATGTGGACAACGGCCTACAGCATGGCCAGATCCGTATTCGTCGTTTCAGGCCAGCGATCAACGTAACGTCGCAGCAGGGTTTCTATGCCGTGAACTGGATGTTCAGCGGCAAGGATTCAGCGGCATTCAACGGTGACGGGTACATCAATTTCAACAAGATCAACCCGTACCTTCCCTCCCTGGGTTATGGATACAACCCCAGCATCAAGGGCTTAAGCGAGGGTGCGTACCGGCCTGAGGATTCCCTCCTGTCTAACGCGTTGGGATTTGCGGGTAGCCAGGACCGAAGCATAGTGCTTGCCTGGAACAAGCTTCCGTCCATGGGCCTGAGCAAGATCGCATTCGTCAACTTGGCCATGGGTCATGACGAAATGGACGAGTATGGGGCAGACCCGGGTGTTACGGATGACAATCGTTCGTTCCTCGCGACCGTGGGCGTGAAGCCTCTCGGTGGCTCGAAGGGTATGGGCGGACTCTCCATGAAGAGCCTCCAGTATACCTTCGCGTATGAGAGTCTCCGGAACGGGTACGCAGAGGGCAGAAGCACCATTGCGATGACGAACTGTACAGAGTGTCTTGACCTAGTAGATATGGGCACCGCGACAGGCGACCATACTTTCTACGGCCACGGTATCACGTGGAGCCCGACAAAGTTCTTGGACGTCGCATTCCACCACATCACGTGGACTGGTGATGCGGATAGTGGCGCCTCTGCTGACATGGAAGCAACTGAGTGGCGTGCCGCGGCGCGGATGTGGCTCTGGGGCCCGAAGAGCGGAGCCCTGGGCGGCGGACGTGTTGAGGGCGGTGTCTCCATCGCACCGATGATCTCGACTGCCGACTTGAAAAAGACGGCTGGCGGCGACACCGGCGACCTCACGAATACTGGTATCGCGGTAGATTACTATGTCCCCGGTGGTTGGCTGAAGCTCAGCGGCATCTGGGATAACTACGACTGCGATACGGATATTTGTCACACGGACGTCACGACAGTGGCGACTACGGGCAAGGAAGACTTCAACACCTTTACCGTGTACGCAGAGTACCGGTTCTAGGTTAATCAGTGGTTTAGACAGAAAGGGACCGTCCCGTTGGGGCGGTCCCTTTTTTGTGTGCGGGGGCTAGCGAGATAGCGGGGGAGAAACCCGAATCCGGCTCAACCGGGTATCGCACCTGCGAGGCGGAGGCCCACACAACGTTGGCAACTCTGGGATCGGCAAATGTTGGGGATCGGTGAAGTTATGCGTAAACCAGGTCGGGAAGTGAGGGCGAAACAATTAGCAGCCAAAGTGTTTGTCGTAATGATTGCGTTAGCGGCTTTGGTAGGCTGTTGGAGGCCCGGGGGTATCGGAGTCGGCGGTAAATACATTGAGGCGGTAGACGAACTTACCAAGAGCCGGAAGGGCGGCGATCCGAGAAAGGCGATTGCGGCTCTTCACTACGTTGTTCGCAAGGACCCCGAGTACCGCGATAGCCTTACCCAGTTGGGGCGGGCGTATTACTATGCGGGCCGGTACAC
Organism: uncultured Syntrophobacterales bacterium; assembly: GCA_964438895.1. Classification (GTDB taxonomy): domain Bacteria; phylum Desulfobacterota; class Binatia; order UBA9968; family JAJDTQ01; genus JAJDTQ01. The sequence continues at coordinate 6,475 of CAYTMJ010000020.1, forward strand.
GGCATCCTATGAAGTGCTCAAACGAGCGCTCATTGTCAATGAAAAAGACGAACTAGGGTGGCTGGTCATGGGACTCACCCAACTGCGGCAGAACGACGATGAGCGGGGCCTTAAGAGTTACAAAGGTGGGTTATCGCTGTTGGCTAAAGCGACCCATGATGGCTACAAGGATTTTAGCAAAGACTTTTGGGATGATCGGGGTACGGTACGAAGGGCCCTGCGGCGCAATATTTCGTTGGCTAGAAAGGGTATTTCGGCGAAAGCGAGGCTCCTAGTGGCCGGTGAGGATCTGTTATACCGGATCGACCGTGGACTCCGGGAGGCGGAAAGCGACAGGGATGCATTCGAATACAGGGAACACAAAAAGGGCAGGAAAGATGGGGACTGAGTACGGGAGCCCCGGTTTCGGGCTCCCAGTGTGACCTCGAACCAAGACGGATTGCACAATTCGGTCTCGGGCGGGGGCGTCAACTCCTGGCCGGATTGTGGGTTTGGTTCTGGTTAGAGGAAATGCGGCTTCCAATCGCCCCCTATGAGCCTATTCTCCGCGGCCCGTAGCCGCTGCGGGGTGCCGAGGTCGTGCCATTCGCCACCGAAACGAAACCCCCCCAATCGCTCCCCGCCCGTGAGCATCGCGGTATAGGTGGATCGTGTGATGCTGAAGTTCTCGGCATCACCCATGTAGTGGAAAATGTCTGGCTCCACCACGTGAACCCCCGTAAACATGTACTGTTCCAGTTCTCCACACACGACATGGGGCGCGTCGTAATCGAGGAATCGCCGGATAATGCCCCGGCGGTCGGTCCAGATGGCCCCGTAGGACTCAGCGGCGGGGTCCTTCCGGAGCACCAGAGTGGCAGCTGCTCGCTGTTCCCGGTGACGACGCAACACCTGGTCGAGCTTGAGGTCGATCAGGACGTCGCTATTCATCACCACAAAGGTATCTTGGTCCAGGAAGTGGCGTGCTCCCAGGAGCCCTCCCCCCGTATCTAGTAGTGTTTGCTCTCGGGAGTATGCGATCTCTACGTTTAGACGAGAGCCGTTCCCTAAGTACTCCTCCACTTGGTCCGCAAGGTGGTGGATGTTGACTACGATCTCGTGGATGCCGTAGTAGCGGAGTAACAACAGGGGGTAGTCGATCATAGGTCGGCCGTTCACAGGCACTAGGCATTTGGGTATGCCGTTAGTGAGGGGCCGGAGCCGGGTGCCTAGCCCGGCCGCGAATAGCATTGCCCTCACAGGAGCTCCTTGAAATGCCCCGCTAACACTACCCGTAATCGTTCTAGTACTGGAATGCGCTGGAGGTTACGTCCGATGCGCGCCAGGGTTGGCGGGACGAAGCGGCTGTAGGCCGGTTTTCCCTTGACCAGGTCCAGGTAGCGGAACCGACCCACTACCTTGAGGTCCCGCTGTACCGCTGACATTAGGTAGGTCTCCCAAAACGAGTCACGGGTCGGTTGGGGTTCACCTAGGGCCTCTGTGCGTTCGAGATAATAGTCTATTAGACTTTGTTCTAACGCTACTGTGATTACCCGATCAGTCTCCCGGTCGTTTAAAAGCGAAGCAAGATCATACTGGCGTGGTGCGAGCAATGCATCTTGGAAGTCAATGACTGCGACCTGGCCGTCGTGCACCATCAGGTTCCAACTGTGGAAATCCCGGTGGCTCAAGACTTTTGGTTGCCCGGCTAGGTGTTCGGCTATGTACTTGAAAGCCGTGTTCAGTACCTTACGTTCCGTGTCCGGTAGGCTCCCCCCGCCTCCTTGCTGCAGGCCATACTGGGTGAAATGGGCCAGCTCCCAGAGATAGAGGTGGCCGTCAAACGTTTGCTGAAATGCTATACAGCTTTTGTCCCGGGCCCGGGTGCCCCTCACCTGCAGAGTCACCAATACGTCGATGGCCTTACGGTACCATTTAGTGACGTCATCCTCCGGCGCCCTCCTCACCCGGTCCCACAAGCTCACGTCCCCCAGGTCCTCCAGTAGCATCAGCCCTTCGTCTACCCAGTGCCCGTAGACTTTCGGCACTCGCACTCCTATGCCCTTTAGGAACCGGTGTACGTTGAGAAATGGTAGTTCCTCCAGTGGTTTGCCGAATATCATCAGTTCCTCTGACGACACCGGCAGTCCTACTTCGCTCCAGCTCATGACCATCGCCGACCTCGGGCTCCCGTTTCCCTCGAGCGTAGCCCGGAAATAACGCCTCGATGACGCGTCCCCTGGCAGCGGCTGTAGCTCCGCCACCCTCGCGTGTGGCCCGAATGCTGCCACGACCTTCTCCGCTACTCTCTCCACCAAACTGTCCATGAAAGTTCATGTAACTGATGGCGCCTCCGAATTCTAGGAAGCATCAGCAAACACACGATCTAAATTCAAGTGGTGCGGCCAATTGGGTCCCGCTCTGATGTTCCGGAGCCGTGCCTCCGCTTTCTCCCCTTGCGGAAATGTGTTAGCCCCGTCTCATGTCGTTCCGAGTGGGTATGGCACAGATAAGCCCGCGGCTGGGAGATGTGGCAGCTAACTTAGACCTCTACGAAGCGGGGGTCCGGGAGGCTGGGGTGCGGGAGGTTGAACTGGTGGTTTTTCCGGAGTTGAGCCTTACGGGTTATTTTCTGCGGGACATGGTCCCGGATGTGGCCTTGCGACTGACGAGTCCGGAGATGGGGCGGCTCAAGTCTTTGAGCCGGGACGTGGCATTGGTGGCCGGTTTGGTACTAGAGAGCCAGGATCACCGTTTTTTCAATGCTGCGGTCTATTTGGAGAACGGCGAGGTTCAGCACATCCACCGCAAGGCATATCTCCCCACCTACGGGATGTTTGATGAACAGCGGTATTTCGCCCGGGGCGATCGTCTGCGGGCGTTCGACACTCGCTACGGCCGATTAGCCCTTCTGATTTGTGAGGACCTTTGGCATCCATCAACAGTCTATCTGGCTGCGCTAGACGGCGCCTTAACCATATTGTGCCCTTCCTCGAGTCCACTGCGCGGTGTTACCGATGGGGCTAGCCAAGATGACAACGCGCGCTACTGGGAACTCATCACGCGGAGCTATGCCGAGACCTTCGGCCTTTTTGTTGTCCATGCCAATCGGGTGGGCTTCGAGGATGGCGTGGGCTTCTGGGGTGGCTCTGGCATCCTCGATCCCTTCGGCCGCGCGGTGTGCAAAGCGGGATACTACGAGGAGGACTTCGTGGCCGGAGAGGTGTCCCACGAGGTCGCACGGCGAAAACGCACGCAGGCGCCGCTGATGCGCGATGAGAACGTGGACCTCACCATCCGGGAGCTGGAGCGCATCCGCGGTAAGTAGGGGCCCCATGATTCCCACTAATGCCCCACTGATACGCCGTATTTTGGTAGCGTTCATACGTAACGAGGTTCGCAAGGTTGGCCTCGAACGGGTGGTGGTGGGTCTTTCCGGTGGGGTGGACTCGAGCCTGAGCACGATGCTGGCGGCTGAGGCTTTGGGCCCCGAGCAGGTGCTAGGTATTATGATGCCCTATCGGACTTCCAGTAAGGAGAGCCTCGAGCACGCGCAGATGGTCGTTGAGAAGAGCGGCATTTGCTCCGCTATTGTGGAGATTACCCCTCAGGTCGATGCTTATTTTGCCACGTTTCTGGATGCGGACCCCAAGCGCCGGGGAAACAAGATGGCCCGGGAGCGTATGACTATTTTGTATGACCACTCGGCTCGGTGGGATGCATTGGTGGCCGGCACCAGCAACAAGACCGAACTGTTGCTGGGCTACGGAACTTTGCACGGGGACATGGCGTCGGCCCTCAACCCGCTGGGGGACTTATACAAGACCCAGGTGTGGGCACTGAGCGAGGCTGTGGGTGTTCCAGATGTAATCGTCAAGAAGAAGCCCTCGGCGGACCTATGGGCTGGCCAGACTGACGAGGCCGAGCTGGGCTTCGACTACCGTGACGTTGATGAGCTTCTCTATCTTATGGTGGACCAGCGTTACGACCGCCCTGAACTTGTCGCAGCTGGTTTCGCATCCGACTTCATCGATGATATTGCCCGGCGCATCATGACCACCCAATTCAAGCGCCGCCTGCCCGTGATCGCTAAGGTTTCCCATCGCACCATCGACCGCGATTTCCGGTACTCCCGCGACTGGGGCAAGTAGGCCGGCACCCACAACTCGCGGCCGAACAATGGTCGTACGAATCGATTGGAAGGAGGGAGTGCGAGCAAGGAAAACAGTCGCGAAGGCCGCAGAGCTGAGCCGTGATGGGAAAGAACAACTCGGTAGTTGGTCCTGGAACAGCCTTTGCCGTGTGCAGTTAGGGAATTCCTGCAAGGGTCGAATGGAGGAAAGAAGCGATCGGGGTAGATAGGGACAATGTCCGGACGCGCCAAGCCGTAATGCGGCCTCCGAACCCGCCGTTACTGCCGTTTGCCGACCTCCAACACCAGCTTGTAGGCGTCTCGTTTCGCTACTGGGAATGTTTGCGCTACGAGCTTTGCTATGTCGCTCGTTGAATGCCCGTTTTCCAGGAGTTTACTAATCTCCGCCCGCAACTTGTCCTTGTCCACCTCCGGCGTCTCGTGGCACCCCGACACAACGATTACGAACTCTCCGCGGGGTTCCGTTCCCGCAACTTTCTCGATCAGCTCAGACAGCGTCCCGCGCAGCAGTTCCTCGTGCAACTTGGTTAGCTCTCGACTGACTAGCGTAGCGCGATCTCCCAGAACCTGAAACATGTCTTCCAGCGCCTCCCGGATCCGGTGTGGTGCTTCATAGAATATCATGGTGCGGTCGTCGCTCTTCAGCTGACGCAGGGCTTCCCTTCGTCGGCTTTGCCGGGACGGCAGAAAGCCCTGGAATACAAAACGGTCTGTAGCGAGCCCGCTGATGCTGAGAGCCGCGGTAGCTGCGGATACCCCCGGTACAGGAGTCACCGGTACTCCTTTCTCCGCAGCTACCCGGATCAGATGATAGCCTGGATCTGATATCGCGGGGGTGCCTGCGTCGGACACGAGTGCAATGTTCTTGCCCGAGCCCAGTTGTTGTGCTAGCGCGGCCGCCTTGGTCCGTTCATTGCCTTCGTGGTAGCTGGTGACGGGCGTGTTGATGTCGAAATGGGTTAGCAACTTCCGGGTGTGTCGGGTGTCCTCGGCAGCGATGAGATCTACTTCCTGGAGCACACGTAACGCGCGCAAAGTGATGTCCTCCAGGTTGCCAATAGGCGTTGCCACGACGTAAAGCAAGGCTAGCGCTCCAGCAACAACTGCAACTCGTCCTCATCCAGGATCCGAATGCCGAGTTTCTTTGCGGCGTCGGCCTTAGCGCCCGGGTCGGCGCCTATCACCACGTAGTCGGTCTTGCTGCTGACACTGCTAGATACTCGCCCCCCCAGGCCGTTTATGGACTTCTGCGCCTCTCCGCGGGACATAGTGGTCAAGGTACCAGTGAGCACGAAGCTCACTCCGGTGAGGGCGCCCTCTGCCTTTGGCTCGCCCTCGAGCCGGAAGTTAGCAGCCAGTAGTTTGTCAATGACCCGCCGATTCTCCGGCTCGGCAAAGAAGCCGTTGATGCTCTTTGCCACTTCGGGTCCAATATCTCTGACCTCGGTCAGGGCTTCCTCATTTGCGTCCATGATGATTTCAAGAGTGCCGAAATGCTGTGTGAGTACCTTGGCAGTGGCCTCGCCCACGTGTCGGATGCCCAGGGCTGTTAAGAAACGCGATAGGGTAGTAGCTTTACTGCGCGTAAGCTCTTGGATCAGGTTCTGTGCAGACTTGGTGCCCATACGGTCCAAAGACGCCAGTGCCTCCTCTTTGAGGCTGTAGAGGTCGGCGCTGTCGGCGACTAGCTTCTTCTCCACTAGCTGCTCGATGAGCTTCTCGCCCAAGCCTTCGATATCGAGGGCGTTTCGAGAACCGAAGAACTTGAGGCTCTCCTTAAGTTTGGCGGGACACGATAGCCCGACGCAGCGGTAGGCGGCCTCGCCTTCCTCGCGGTAAACTTGGGCTTGGCACATGGGACAGCGGGCTGGCATCTCGAAGGCACGCTCGCTACCATCCCGTTCTTTGGCGAGCACTTGCACCACGTAGGGAATTACGTCACCAGCACGTTCGATGACGATAGTGTCGCCAATGCGGATGTCTTTTCGCTGGATCTCGTCCATGTTATGCAACGACGCGTTTTTCACTGTGACTCCCGCTAATTGCACTGGTTCGAGGCTTGCTACCGGTGTCAAGGTCCCGGTGCGGCCCACCTGGGTCTGGATGTCTAGGATGCGGGTAGTGGATTGCCGTGGTCTGAACTTGTAGGCCATCGCCCAGCGCGGGGAGCGGGCGATCTGTCCTAATCGACGTTGTAACTCGAGGCTGTTGACCTTCACGACCACGCCGTCAATTTCGTAGGGTAAGTTATCCCGTCGACTCTCCATTTCCTCCTGATAGGCCACTATCTCATCCACGTTCCGGCAGATCCGTGTGAGTGGCACCGGCTTGAGCCCCCAGCTCCGTATGCTGGCGAGGAAATCCGCATGGTTGACGAAAGACGCGGGCTCCACCGTGCCCATGCCGTGACAGAAGAGGTCCAGAGGCCGGCTAGCGGTGATCTTCGAGTCCAGTTGTTTAAGGGCCCCCCCTGCAGCGTTGCGGGGGTTTGCAAACAAGTACTCGCCGGCTTCCTCCCGTTGGCGATTCAGGCGGCGAAAACCCTCGGTAGGGTAAAATACTTCACCGCGGACGGCTAGTAGTCGGGGCGGTGTTTCGCCATTTTGGCGCAGCGACAGTGCGATGGAGCGGATGGTGCGGATGTTTTGAGTGATGTCCTCGCCGTTAATGCCGTCGCCTCGCGTGGAACCCACTGCAAGCTCCCCGTTCTCAAATACCAACTCGACGCCGATGCCGTCGATCTTGGGTTCCGTCACGTACTCCAGCGGGTCGGTGGTCTTGAGAAAGCGCTGGATGCGCTGTTCGAATTCTGTCAACTCTTGCTTGTTCGTGATGTTGTCCAGCGACAGCATGGGCAGGGTGTGCGGAACGGACGTGAACTTTGCCAACGGTGGGCCGCCTACCTTAGCCGTGGGTGAATTAGGGAGGGCAAAGTCCGGATACTCCAACTCCAACTTCAATAGCCGCCGGAACAGTTCGTCGTACTCGGAATCAGTGATCGCTGGTTGGTCGAGCACATGGTAGCGGTAGCCGTGTTCCGCCAACTTCTCGGTCACTTCCCGAATTTCGGCTTGCAGCGCCTCCAGCGAACCCGTCACCATTGAACTCCTTTTCTCCCGCTGTGGTCTCTATGTACATGATGTATGTCTGTAGGTAGACCTGTCAACACGGGGACCGTCTAGTGGCGCCTGTGCTAGGTCTGAAACACGGGCGAGGACGAGCCGTTTGTTAGGATGGGGGATCGTGCGGGTGCCTGTAACCGCAGCAAGGACGGTGCCTCGTTGACCGGTTACGGCACCTGTGGTAGCAGTAATTTTTGTAGTTGTCACATCATCTTGTGTATGCGTCTACTTTGAAAAGTACCATGCAGTTTCTTGGCTGGAGAATCGTTTTCGCGTTGTTTCTCCCTAGCTGTACGCTCGTGGGACCGGTTCCTGAGGCACCCACTAGAGATTCGTTTGCAAGGGAAAGCAAGGTGGCGATCCTGCCCGAAGCCCGGGCAATGTACCGTTACCTCCGGGCACGGATGGACATGATCGATGGCAATTCTCGGAGGGCCCACGAGCATCTCGAGGCCGCCGGACACCTGGATGCTTCCAGTGCGTTTCTGCAGACCCGCCTGGCGAGGGCTCGAGTGGCTGCTGGAGAGACGAAAAAGGCCCTGGAGGCGGCGAAGGCGGGAGTGAAGCTCGACCCTACGGACCAGGAGGCACGTCGCTTACTGGCGGGTTTGTACGGCGCCGCGGGAAAGGTCGCGCAGGCCGCTCGGGAGTACCGCAAGCTGCTCGAACTTCAGCCCGACGATGCTCGGAATCTTCTCTATTTGGGTGTTATTCAGCTCGGCCGGGGGGAATATCGACAGGCCCGAGAGTATCTGGAACGCTACGTCCAGCGTAATCCCGAATCACATCTGGGTCACTATTACTTCGGTCGAGTGTTAGTCGAGACTGGGAAGCTCTCTGGTGCTGAGAAGAGCTATGTCGCTGCTCTAAATCTACACCCTTCCGCTGTCCCAACACTGACTGAGTTGGCACTAGTCCGCGAGCTTCGCGGAATGTCTAGCGCCGCGTTGGAAACCTACAAGGAAATTCTGAAGGTCGACCCACGACACGATGGGGCCGCTAGGCGTCTCCAGGCTATTCGTTCGGGACAGCGGGATCTTTCCGGGGCGCGCGCTGAGTTCGACCGCCTGGGCTCTCGAGAGGTTTGGCTCGGTGCTATTCGGATGAAGGCGGGCCTCATCCACTACGAACTGGGTAGCCTAGAGGACGCAGTAACGGAATTCACTCTGGCCCTCATAGAGCGACCCGATGATGATCGCTCTCGTTTCTTCCTGGGGCTGACGTACCGGAGACTCAGGGACGCGGAAGAGGCAGTGGCTCAATTTTCACGCAACCTCCCGGGAGGTGAATACTTCGTCGACTCGCGAATTCAACTCGCCTCGGTCTACGAAGAGCAGGGGCGACTTCCCGAGTCTGTTGTTGTGATCCGGGATGCCTTGGAAGAAGACGATGGGCGACGCAAGCAGTTACTCCGCTTTCTTGCCGAGATTTACCGGAAGTTAAGGGACTACCCCAACGCGATAGAGGCCATGCACGCAGTGGTGCAACTGGAGCCTCAAAGTGACCGGGTCCACTTCGCGCTAGGGGCCCTCTACGACGAGAGCAAGGACAAGGACAAGACAATCGAATACATGCAGAAGGCAATCGAGTTAAACCCGCACAACGCGGCTGCGCTGAACTATCTGGGTTATACCTACGCCGACATGGGCGTGGAGCTTGATCGGGCGGAACGGCTCATCATCCGGGCGCTGGAACTCGCCCCCAACGACGGGTTCTATATTGACAGTCTGGGATGGGTCTACTATCGCAAGGGCGACTTCGAAAGGGCTGTTCAGCAACTCGAGAAGGCGGTGCATCTGGTGGTCGATGACCCCGTTGTTATCGAACACTTAGGTGATGCGTACGTGAAAGATGGCAAGACTGCAAAGGGGATACGGAGCTACCGCGACGCACTGAAGTCGGCAAACGAAAGCGAGCAGTTAGAGCGAATTCGCATGAAGATTCGGGGTCTTGAGGGGATTTGACTGGCTTGCGGCGGAAACGGACCAGGGTCATTCTAGCGGTTTTTTTGGCCGGCGTCCTGATGACGGGGTGCGTTGTTCGGGAACCTGCTCCTGAACCCGCACCCGAGCCCATATCCTTCTCCAGCCTTTCCCTTGCCCCCCGTTTGGCCAAACGCAATCAGGCACTGCAATCGCTAAGGAGCCTCGCTCGGGTCAGCTACCGCGCGAGGCTGAGCAGGGGTGCATTTGATGCTGCGATATTGATCCGTAGACCCTACCGCCTGCGGCTTGAGGCGTTTTCCGTTGTCGGCGCCTCGCTCATTGTCACCGTCGACGATGGCGTGGTTACGGGCTTCCTGCCTTCCGAGGCGCGTTACTACCGCGGCAAGACTTCCCGTGAGAACCTTTTTCGTGCAACCCAGATACGCTTGGAGTTGGACGAGATGGTCGCATTACTGATGGGGCTTCCGCCCGTTAAAACCGGAGCTAAGTGGGACGCGGAAGCACTCGCGTTACGCCGCAACCGCCCCGACGGAAGTATGGATGTTCTTACCTTCGACCCGCACGGAATCGTACCCATCGGCTGGAGGCTTATCGGGTCGGACGCAGAACTTCAGTACGTCGCTGCATTCGAGGACTTTTCGGACACGCCGTTCGGGCGTTTTCCACTTAAGATCACTTTGGAAATGCCGCCGCTCCAGCGGTCTTATCAAATACGTTACGACAACCCCGAACTGAACGTTGCCCTACCCGAGACCCACTTCGTGCAGAGGATACCCCAGGGCGTCGTCAGGATCCCTCTTCCCTCCCCAGAGGGTTAATGTATTTTGACCCGCCCCCGTCAATTCGGGTTTGATCCAGGGCCCAATGATTCTAAAGTGCGCCACCGCCTCACTAAATCGAAGTTCGTGCCTCGAATTCCAAAGCGGCGGCTACGAGTTCTCTGGTGTATTCGTGCTGGGGCATCTCAAAAATAGTTTCGGGTGGTCCCTGCTCTACCACTTCGCCCCGGTGGACCACCAGCACGTGGTGGCTCATGGCCCGCACAACCTTGAGATCGTGGCTGATGAATAGATAGGCGCAACCGTGCTCCGCCTGTAGCCTTCGGAGAAGGGTGACGATTTGCGCCTGCACAGATACGTCGAGTGCCGACGTGGGCTCGTCTAATATCATAAGCTGCGGTTTCAGCACCATCGCTCTTGCAATTGCGATCCGCTGGCGTTGACCGCCGGAGAACTCGTGTGGGTAGCGGTGGCGCACGCTTGGGTCCAGATCGACCTCTTGCAGTACCTCCACGATGAACGCGTCGCGCTCCTCCGCAGTGCGGCCGAGCCCGTGGACCACGAGGCCCTCCTCAATGATCTGTGCCACCGAAAGGCGGGGGTTAAGTGAGCCGTAGGGGTCTTGGAACACTACCTGGATGTCCCTGCGCAAACGCTGCAGGTCTCGGGAGCGCATACGCTGGATCTCCCGGCCGTTGTAGCGAATCGAACCCTTGCTGGCCACTAACTGAAGCAAGGCCAGCCCCAGCGTGGTCTTGCCCGAACCGCTCTCCCCTACTACGCCCACGGTACGACCCTGCCATAGTTCCACGGATATGCCGTCGACGGCTCGGACGTAGTCCACTGTGCGCCTCATGATCCCAGCTTTTATCGGATACCAAACTTTGACATTGTCGCAGACTAGCAGCGGCTCAGGTGCCGACTTGGTCGCTGCCGGGCTGCCTTTCGGGGTCGCGGCCAAGAGGTGTTTGGTGTAAGGATGCTGAGGCCGCGCCATCACCTCGGTCGCGTGTCCCGATTCCACAATTCTGCCCTGCCGCATGATGCAAAGATGGTCAGCTAGTCTGCGCACGATTCCCATGTCGTGTGTGATGAACAGGATTGCCATGCCTAGGCGTTTCTGTAGACGCAGAAGCAGCGCTAGAAGTTGCGCCTGGATTGTCACGTCAAGGGCGGTGGTTGGCTCGTCTGCGATGAGCAGGTCTGGTTCGTTGGCAAGAGCCATGGCAATCATCACGCGCTGACGCTGACCGCCGGACAACTCATGTGGGTAAGCAGACAGCCGGCGCTCCGGTTCCGCGATGCCCACAAGGTGCAACAACTCCAAGGTCCGGGTGACGGCCGCTGGTCCGTCAAGTCCCTTGTGTAGCTTCAAGGTCTCGCCGATCTGACGCTTGATGGTGTGCAATGGGTTCAGCGACGTCATGGGCTCTTGGAAGATCATGGCGATGCGGTTTCCGCGTACAGCCTGCAGGGTATTCGAGTCGGCTCCCAATAGCTCTGTGCCCTTGAAGCGAATGCTGCCGCGAGGGTGGCTGGCTGTGGGGAAGGGCAAGAGTTGTAGTATCGACAGTGCAGTTATTGTTTTTCCCGAACCACTTTCTCCCACGAGGGCTACAGTTTCCCCGCGACGTATTGTTAGGGAGACTCCGTCGACTGCTTCAACCGCTGCGGGACCCGAACCGAACCGCACCGCCAGATCCTCAATGGTCACCAAGGCAGTCCCGGTCTTCGGTCTGTTCCCAGAGTCAGGGATTCTCGCTTCTGTTGGAGGCTCCCAGGCTACTGTTGTGCCATAGGTGGGAAGCTCGGTGACGAAGGTTTTGCGTGGGTCGAAGGCGTCGCGCACTGCTTCGCCGATAAATACTAGCAGGCTCAGCATCACGGCGATGACGAAGAAAGCCGCGAAACCTAGCCACGGTGCCTGCAGGTTGTCCTTCCCTTGCTTTAGCAACTCGCCCAGGGAGGCCGAGCCCGGGGGTAGTCCGAAGCCGAGAAAATCCAGTGCCGTCAGCGTTACCACCGCGCCGCTTGTGATGAATGGCAGGAAGGTTAGTGCTGCCACCATGGCGTTGGGCAGCACGTGTCTGGCTATGATGCGTGTCCTTCCTACTCCCAGCGCGCGCGCGGCGTTAACGTAGTCAAGGTTGCGGGCGCGCAAGAACTCCGCCCGCACTACTCCTACCAAAGCCATCCAACTGAACAGCAACATAAAGGCCAACAGCCACCAGAAGCTCGGCGTAACCACGCTGGCCAGGATGATCAATAGGTAGAGTGTTGGCAGCCCGGACCACATCTCGACGAAACGCTGAAAGATCAGATCGAACCAACCGCCGAAGTACCCCTGTGCTGCACCCGCGGCGATGCCCATAACGGAGCTTAGGAGAGTGAGTATCAGGCCGAAGAGCACAGAGATACGGAAGCCGTAAATTAGCCTTGCGACCACGTCCCGGGCTTGATCGTCGGTGCCGAGCCAATTCTCTAGGCTCGGTGGCGACGGTGCTGGTGTCGGGAGGTCATATACAATGCTGTCATAGCTGTAACGGATGGGGGGCCAGAGGATCCAGCCACGTTTCTCGATGAGCTCTTTGACCTCTGGGTCGCCGTAGTCGGTGTCAGTTTGCAGGAAGCCGCCGAACTCCGTCTCAGGATAGGACACCAACACCGGTGTGTAAAAGCTACCATCGTAACGTACCAGGAGGGGTCGGTCGTTTGCGATGAACTCGGCGAATAGGCTGGTGAGCAGTAATACGCCAAAGATCCAGAACGACCAGTAGCCGCGCCGGTTGGCGCGGAAGCTGTATAGGCGTCTTCGGTTGAGCGGCGTCATGAGAGCGGATTGGGTCTGTCTTCAGGCCTTTCGGCTCTCGAAGTCGATGCGTGGATCCACCACAACATAGGTAAGATCCTCTACCAGCTTCATTACCAACCCTAACAGGCTGAAGAAATAGAGCGTGCCGAACATTACCGGGTAGTCCCGGTTGATGGCCGCCTCGAACCCCAGCAGGCCGACGCCGTCCAGTGAGAAGATCACTTCTGTTAACAGGGCACCGGTGAACAGCACGCCGACAAAGGCTCCGGGAAAGCCGGCGATGACGATGAGCATGGCGTTGCGAAATACGTGACGGTACAATACCTGGTGCTGGCTGAGCCCCTTGGCCCGGGCTGTCATTACGTACTGCTGGTTGATCTGGTCGAGAAACGAATTCTTGGTAAGCATGGTGAGACCGGCGAAGCCACCAATGACCATGGACGCTACCGGCAGAGTAATGTGCCAAAAGTAGTCAATAATGCGTTGCCATAGCCCCAGTTCACTCCAGTTGTCCGCTACTAAGCCGCGCAGGGGAAACCAGTCGAGGTAGCGACCTCCGGCGAAGAGCACGATCAAAAGGATCGCGAACAGGAATCCCGGTACCGCATTGCCCAAGATTACTGCCCCGGAACTCCAGAGGTCGAAGCGCGAGCCATCCCGCACCGCTTTGGCTATCCCCAGGGGAATAGAAACCATATACACTAGTAGGGTGGTCCACAGCCCCAGTGAGATAGACACCGGCAGCTTGTCTACCACCAGTTGTATTACTGAGCGGTCGCGGAAGAAGCTGTCGCCGAAGTCGAAGCGTAGGAAGTTGCCCATCATGAACAGGAACCGCTTATGGGGCGGTTTGTCGAAACCGAACTGCTGCTCGATTTCTTTAATAAATTCAGGATCGATACCGTAGGCGCCGCGGTACCTGCTGTCACCAGCACTACCTGTGTCCCGTGACGACTGCGCCGAAGTGTTCGTCTCCCCTTCACCTCCGCCACTGAACCGTTCAGTGGCGGCCACGTCTGTTCGTTGGAGCTTTGCCAGGAGTTGTTCCACCGGCCCTCCGGGCGCCGAATGGATGATCACGAAGTTCAGCACCATGATGCCGAACAGCGTCGGAACGATCAGGAGCAACCGGCGAGTGATGTAGGAGAACATGAGAGATCGGTCATCGCGAAACGGGTGGTACTATCAACCACCCTTGCGTTTGGCGTCTAGAGTATACGCCTTTTTAGCATCGATCCACCAAGAGTCGAACTGAACGCCCCGGGTGGGGGTGACCTTGGGGCGGCCGAACCGATCCCAGTACACCAGGCGGTCGTAGGGAATGTGCCATTGGGGTATGACCCAATGGCCCCACTGAAGCACACGGTCCAGAGCGCGCACGTGGGTCACTAAGCGGGTTCGGGTGGTGGCGTTGACCACCCCCTCGATAAGCGCATCCACTACCGGATCCTTAACGCCCATCAAGTTTTGGCTGCCCGGCCGCTCGGCAAAGTCTGAGCCCCAGTAGTCGCGCTGTTCGTTCCCGGGCGAGAGGGATTGGCCCCAGCTTCCGATGACCACGTCGAAATCAAAGTCGTCGAGTCGTCGCCGGTACTGCGCACTGTCTACGGTGCGTACGCTTGCGGTGACGCCGAGGCGGGCGAGGTTCCTTCCAAAGGGAAGAACTATGCGCTCGAACAACGGACTCACGAGGAGAATCTCGAAGCTCATGGGTTGGCCAGTGACTTTATGGGTTAGCTTGCGGTTTGTTTGGTTGATTCTCCAGCCCGCCTTCCGCAAAAGCCTGACGGCTTCTCGGAGATTAGCACGGATACGCCCTGAGCCGTCGTTGGCCGGTGGGTCGTAGGTCTTGGTGAAGACTTCCTCAGGCAACAGCTCTCGGTAAGGAGCGAGGATCGCCAGCTCTGCCGGATTTGGGAGCTCGGTGGCCGCCAGTTCTGAGTTGTCGAAGTAGCTGCGGTTCCGAGTGTATTGTCCGTAGAAGAGTGTGCGGTTGGACCATTCGAAGTCGAAGGCGTAAGCCAGTGCCTGTCGGACTCTTCGGTCCTGGAAAAGGGGTCGCCGGGTATTGAAGACGAACGCTTGCATCCCTGTTGAGCGTTTGTGAGGGACCCGCTCCTTTTTGACCAGGCCCCGTTGTAGTGCTGGGAAGTCATAGGCTGTGGCCCAGTTCTTAGAACTGTTTTCGGCTCGGAAGTCGTACTCGCCAGCTTTGAACGCTTCCACCGACACCGTACCGTCGCGGTAATAGTCGTGGCGGATACGGTCAAAGTTGTTGCGGCCCACATTGACCGGAAGTTTCCTAGCCCAGTGGTTTTTGACTCGACGGTACTCCACCTGGCGGCCGGCTTCGAAAGAGCCAATGCGGTACGGGCCACTACCCAGCGGTGGCTTTAGGGTTGTTTTGGTGAAGTCGCGGTCCGCCCAGTAATGTTTCGGTAGTACCACCAGTTGCCCTAGGATCAGCGGCAGCTCACGGTTGGTTTCGTTGGCGAAGGTGAATCGCACAGTTCTCTTGCCAAGCTTCTCAACTTTCTTCACATCGCCGTAGTAACCGCGGTAGAAGGGGACAGCTTTGGTGAGGAGTGTCTCGAAGGTCCAGATGATATCGTCCGCGGTGACCGGCGTGTCGTCGTGCCAGCGCGCCTCTTGCCGTAGTCTAAACTGTACCCAGGATCGGTTCTTCGGTACGGTAATGCTCTCGGCCAGCAGGCCGTACACACTGAAGGGCTCGTCTGCGGACCCGGTCATCAGGGTCTCGTAGATCCGTCTAATACCTGCAGCTGGACTGCCCTTGATGATGAAGGGATTGAAGCTGTCAAAGGTGCCAATGGCCTGGAGCCTCACTGCCCCACCTTTGGGTGCTTTCGGATTTACGTATTCAAAGTGCTTGAAGTTCGGCGTATATTTCAGGTCTCCATGCATGGCGATGCCATGACTAGTGGTAACGTCGCTGCTCGAAACCGCGTGACCCGACGATACGGCCAACGCTACCACCCAAAACACCACCCCCAATACCCTACTCGATCGCATGGGAACCTCCCAACCGTTCGGAACGAGCGGTCTAACGTTCCAGGTACCGCGCTAGACTCACAATATGATGGCCGTGACCGTTCATTGCAAGATCAGGGAAGCTCAGCGCTAGGCACGGCACCGTAGTGTACTCGTCGTCGGTGACCATGGTGCTCGTCTCGGTAATCCCCGACTCGCCCCGGGGTCCAGGGGAAAACGGGCTCTTCAGTTTGTTTGCACCCTCGCTGTTTTTTGGTAAATTGCGCTTGCTGGTCAGTTGGGGCGGATATTTGGAGAGCGAGCGCGTAGCATGGCGATACTGCTTGAAATCAAAAACCTCCACACTTCGTTTGTGACTACGGATGGCGAGTTGCCGGCAGTGGATGGCCTGGACCTCAAGATTGAGGCGGGAAAGACTCTGGGGCTAGTGGGTGAATCGGGTTGTGGAAAGAGCGTGACGGCCCTCTCCATTATGAGGCTTATTCCTTCCCCACCCGGGAAGGTGGTGGAGGGCGAGATACTTTATCGCGGTGAGGATCTTCTCAATCTCCCGGAAGAGGAAATGCGGCGGATCCGCGGTAATGAGATTTCTATGGTGTTCCAAGAGCCCATGACGTCACTGAACCCGGTTTTTACGGTCGGGGATCAGATTATGGAGGCTATACGGCTTCACCAGAAAGTGACACGGCGAGAGGCAAAGGCTAAGGCCGTGGAGATGCTCCGGCTGGTGAAGATCGCCGATCCTAGCGTTCGCGTGAACGACTATCCACATCAAATGAGCGGGGGCATGCGACAGCGGGTGATGATCGCAATGGCGCTTTCCTGTAACCCAAGCCTGCTCATCGCCGATGAACCCACGACCGCGCTGGATGTAACCATTCAGGCCCAAATCCTGGAATTGATGGGGGAACTCCAAGAGAAGCTCGGGATGGCTCTACTGCTCATAACCCACGACCTGGGCGTGGTGGCTGAACAAGCCGACGAGGTGGCTATAATGTACGCAGGTCGGATGGTGGAGCGGGCTAGGCCGGAAGCGATCTTCTCTAAGCCCCTGCACCCGTATACCATCGGCCTATTGAACTCGCTGCCCAGCGATTCCAGGAAACGCCGCCTCGACGCCATCCCCGGTGTGGTTCCCAGTCCGTTGGAACTGCCCAGTGGCTGTCGCTTCCGGGACCGGTGTTTTAAAGCATCGGAGATTTGCGAGGGTCAAGAACCTGGCCTGGAGGAGAAGGCGGTCGATCAATTGGTCGCGTGTTACAGGACCCATTGAGCTCAGTGAGCTGAGCTATAGGACACTGAACCCCATGAGCTTGCTCGAAATAAGAAACCTCAAGAAGTATTTCCCCGTAGAGGCGGGACTGCTTGCCCGGCATAAGGGCGACGTCAAGGCAGTAGACGGTGTTAGTCTGACGGTGGAGGATGGGGAGACCCTCGGGGTGGTGGGCGAATCCGGATGCGGCAAGTCGACGCTAGGCCGGACAATCCTCCGGCTGATTGAGCCCACAGCGGGAGAGATACTGTTCGAGGACAAGGATATTATGATGATCTCCAGCGGGGAGATGCGTGATCTCCGGAGGCGCATGCAGATCATCTTTCAGGACCCGTACGCCTCCCTGAACCCGCGTATGAGAGTCGGTGAGATCATAGGTGAGGGTCTTAGGATCCACCGTATGGCTTCCGGTGCGGACCGAAAACAGCGGGTGATGTCGCTACTCCAGCAAGTGGGGCTCAGGGAGGAACACTACGATCGCTATCCGCACGAGTTCAGCGGCGGCCAGCGCCAGCGCATTGGCATCGCTCGGGCTTTGGCGGTGTCGCCCAAGTTCATTGTGGCGGACGAACCGGTGTCGTCTCTGGACGTGTCGATCCAAGCCCAAATCATTAATCTGTTGCAGGAATTGCAGGAGAACTTGAGCCTGACGTTCTTCTTCATTTCCCACGACCTGAGAGTGGTGGAGCACGTCAGCCACCGGGTGGCAATTATGTATCTGGGTAAGATCGTGGAGGTAGCGCCCAGCGAGGCGATCTACACCGACGCTCGTCATCCCTATACCCGTGCCTTGCTTTCTGCGGTGCCCATGCCCGATCCTAATCCTAAGAAAGACCGGATGGTACTCGAGGGGGATGTGCCAAGTCCGGTCAACCCGCCGTCCGGGTGTAACTTCCACCCCAGGTGTCCTTTCCGCGAGCAGAAATGCATCGAAGTGGAGCCAGAGTTGGAATTCTCACTCAACGGCCACGGCACCGCCTGTCATGTCTTTGGTCCGGGCAAGCAGTCTTGGCCCAATCCGCCGCGCGGCACCTGAGCGAGTGATACGCTCGTCTGCTGTCTTGTTTGTCTCGAGTCCTTAGATTCCTCAAGCCCGAAAAGAGAACCCGGTATTGGCGGATGCAAGGGGTGTTGTTCCGGGCTGGAAGGATCTAAGGGGTTGAGTCGCATTTGATTTTTGGCTAGCCGGTGTTAAGCTTTTTTATCGGCTGGAAACCACGGGCAGGCGGAGGTAACTCGGCTTGCCCGCAAATGTTTCAGAGGTGTAGTCAAGATGGCAGATGACGACGGCCCCGTGCCGATGACAGCGCAGGGGCATCAACAATTGCTGCAGGAACTCCATCGCCTCAAATCCGTTGAGCGTCCCAGAAATATCCACGATATTGAGGAAGCTAGGGCCCATGGCGATCTATCGGAGAACGCCGAGTTCCATGCGGCTAAGGAACGCCAGTCGCTTCTCGATGTCCAGATTCGCGAGATCGAGGACAAGCTCGCAAGAGCTCAAGTCATCGATGTATCTATGTTGTCGGGCGATAAGATTGTATTTGGCGCTACTGTTGAGCTGGTGGACGACGACACTGACGAGAATGTTGTTTACAAGATCGTCGGACAACACGAAGCGGAGCCGAAAGAGGGAAGGATTTCCCTTGGTTCCCCGGTAGCGAGGTCACTGATTGGTCGGCGAGTAGGTGACTTGGTTGAGGTTCGCACGCCCTCGGGGGTGCGAACCTTCGAGGTTTTGGACGTCTCTTTCATCGAATAGCCCCTTCCGTTCTCGAGGGTTGCCCTTCCTTAGTCGGTGTAAGGGCTGCCCGAGAACTTGGGGTGGGCCGAGCCCTCATTGAAAACTCCGTCGCCGATCTTGGAGCGTTCTGTCCCCTGCTATCTTCGCCTTCGAAGTCGAATGTCCGATGGTCGAGACAATTTCAGTTTCGCGACAACCTGCAGTCGGTTGTAGCTTCCTCAGGTCCACAAACAATTGTTGCAGTTAACCGCTCCGCGATTTGAAACGTCGCTGTTGATGCCACGGGCCGTGTAAGTTTGGGCCAAGCCATTGGAGAATTGCCATTTGGTCAGTGGTTGCACTGCATAGCTTGCTCGGGGTTTAGTGATTCTGGGCCAATAGACAGATTGACCTCCGGTCCGCCCGTGCCATAATGATTCGATGGCTGAAGCTGAGTCCTTTCACTCCACGGAGGCCCCCCCAGTCTTGCCGGCGCAATTCCGGTCGGGTTTCGTCGCAATCCTGGGTCGGCCCAATGTAGGCAAGTCAACCTTACTCAACCAGCTTCTAGGAGAGAAGATCGCCATTGTCTCGCCAAGGCCCCAAACTACCCGGAACCGAATCATGGGAATAAAGACCTCGCCTGAAGGGCAGATCCTATTGCTGGATACGCCAGGTATCCATCGGGCTAAGTCATTACTAAACCGACGTATGGTAGATGTGGCCAAGCGCTCGCTGGGAGATGTCGAGGTTGTGGTCTGGGTGGTGGATGCGCGTAGCGGACTCAAGGCGGACGACGAGGACATCGCCGGGCTTCTCGCCATTAGCCGGCACCAAACCTTGATCGCATTGAACAAGATCGACGCGGTAGCTAAGGGTCGGTTGTTGCCAGTGATGGCGCGTCTGGGGCGGTTGTTGCCCGACCGCGAGATCGTGCCGATCAGTGCTCGAACTGGGGAAAATACGCCGCTTCTTGTGGAGCGGATCCTGGAGGGGCTTCCCGTGGGTCCTCGCTATTTTCCTGGGGATCATTTGACCGACCAGGCGGAGCGATTCATCGCAGCTGAAATGGTTCGGGAGAAGGTGTTTCTGAGGACCCGTCAGGAGATTCCTTACGGTACTGCGGTTTCAGTCCAGCGCTTCGAGGAAAAGAATGACGGCAATCTAGTCGTGATCGCCGCGACTATCCATACCGAGCGGGAGGCCCATAAGCCGATCCTCATCGGAAAGCACGGCGCGGCGTTGAAGGAAATTGGTGTTGCGGCCCGGGAGGACATAGAAAGACTGCTCGACTGCCGTGTGTATCTGAATCTTGCGGTTAAGGTCACGCCTGGTTGGAGCCGTGACCCTCAGAGGCTGGAAAGTTTCGGTCTGTGAGGCGGGCCCACACAGGCACTGGAAGGAGCGTGCTGCTTGATTTTGTTGAGCTACGCCTCATCACGTCCAGTAGCATCGGTTGAGGATCTTACTTTCTGTTCTGACTTTCTTGATCATGAGCACTCCTGAAAAACTCCCGGTCGTGGCCATCGTGGGTAGGCCCAACGTGGGCAAGTCCACGTTATTTAATCGTTTGAGCCGGGCTCGCCGCGCTGTTGTAGGCGACCAGCCTGGGGTTACTCGCGACCGAAACTACAACGAGGTGGCGTGGCGGCGACACCGATTCATGTTGGTGGACACTGGAGGGCTCGAGCCGGATGAGCGGGAGGGGTTAAAGGGGCGGATTCTGGGACAGACCCTGACTGCGGTGGATGAAGCCGACGTCATCGTGTTTCTCTTTGACGGCCGGGCGGGTCCCACGCCCCTGGATACGGCTGCGACGGAGTTACTTCGGCAGGCATCTAAGCCGGTGTTCTATGCGGTAAACAAGCTGGATACCGGAACTCGTGGAAGTGATCTCTACGAATTCTATCGGCTCGGTCTGGAGCAGCTATACCCACTGTCGGCGGAACATGGGCTGGGAGTGGTGGATCTTATGCAAGAGGTGGTGGACGCTCTACCACAGGATCGGGAGGGGGCGTTTGGGCCCACTGAGCCCTTGGCCCTAGCCGTGATAGGTCGCCCGAACGTCGGCAAGTCGACGCTGGTAAACCGGTTGGTGGGTCACGACCGCTCGCTGGTAGACTCGCAGCCGGGGACCACCCGTGACGCGCTTCAGGCCGCTTTTACCTGGCGCGGGACGTCGTGCCGCCTGACGGACACGGCTGGGATCCGCCGCAAGTCTAAGATCGTGGACCCGGTGGAGCGGTACAGCGTGAGCCGCGCGCTCCGCTCGGTGGATGCCGGGGACGTGGTCATTCATCTATTGGATGGTTCTGAGGGGTTGGCTGGCCAGGATGCACACGTCATGTCCTACGCCTTTCAGCGGGGCAAGGCCGTGGTTTTGGGCATCAACAAATTGGATCTCTTGGATGCAGGCCGGCAGAGCGTTCGGCGTTATCAAGATTCTTTGCATCGGCGGCTACCGTTTGCGGAGCATGTACCAATTGTGTCTTTATCGGCATTGGAAGGGACGGGGATAGCCAAGCTGATGGATACAGTAATACGGCTGGGCAGCGCCCAGTCCCGGTGGATCAAAACACCCGCACTTAATCGGACGCTACGTAGGCTCACTGAACGGTACGCAGCGCCCCAGTTCCGCGGCCGGGCGGTGAAATTCTACTACGGCACCCAAACGGACGTGAGACCGCCGACGTTTACCCTGTTCGTCAATCATCCGGAGGGTATCCGATCCGGCTATCGCCGCTACCTTGTCAAGTCGTTGCGGGCGGAGCTAGGACTGGAGCACACCCCGCTACGTCTGATGCTGCGCCCCCGGGCTGGGAGAGCGGCAAGTTAGGGTCCTGAGCGGTACATGTAAAGGTCTGGCTTTGTTCAGCGGCGACTATTTGAGGGCGTCCCGCCAGGGCTGCTTCAAATGGGTTGTGTCGTCCAGCAATAGTCCGGGACGTAACAGGTTCGTGTGTACGGTGTTTTTGAAAATTGAGCCTCAGTATCCGCTCAGGGAGTTGCTAGGCAGGGATGCACGTTGAATCCCTCTGCAATAGGCTGCCGGGGACCCCGCTGCGGCGTGGTCTTGTCCCGGATACTTACGTTCCGAATACCCCTATGGTATGGACGACGACAGGGATTGCCATGACGTAGGACTTGTCGTGGGGGTGGCAGAGGTATAATCTGCTACCCCTTTCGCGTTGTCGGATCGAAATATGAATACGAACCTTAAAAACGCGATCGGTCACGTCAATGTCGTGGGCGGCGGTCTTGCCGGCTGCGAGGCGGCATGGCAGCTCGTGAGACGGGGCGTACCGGTGGACCTGTACGAGATGCGGCCCGTTTCCAGTACGGCGGCCCATACAACGGGTGATCTGGCTGAGTTGGTGTGCAGCAATTCTTTCCGATCCCAGTCGTTGACCACTGGGGCTGGGCTGCTCAAGGAAGAAATGCGGCGGATGGGTTCCCTGATTCTGACCGTCGGGGAGGCCCATCAGGTGCCCGCAGGCTCGGCATTGGCGGTGGATCGTAAGCGCTTTGCCCGGGCCGTTTCCGAACGGGTAGCTTCGTTGCCTGGCCTTCGGCTCATCCGCCGAGAGGTCGAGGCAGTTCCACCTGGCCCGACCATCCTGGCCACTGGCCCGCTAACCGGGCAGCATCTTTCGGAGGGCATTGGGAAGCTGCTGGGCGCCGAACATCTCTATTACTATGATGCTATCTCTCCAGTGGTCACGGCGGAGTCTGTGGATTCATCCGTGGCGTTCCGGGCCTCCCGCTACGACGAGAAGATCGGCGATTATCTGAACCTGCCGTTGACCCAGGAAGAGTACTACCGCCTAGTGGATGAGGTGACATTGGCAGAAAAGGTGCCGGTGCGAAGCTTTGAGCGATTCTTTGAGGGCTGTCTCCCAGTTGAGGAGATGGCGCGGCGTGGGCGAGAGACATTGGCGTTTGGTCCCTTGAGACCCACGGGCCTCGTCGACCCGGCTACGGGGCGGAGGCCCTATGCTGTGGTGCAGTTGCGTCAGGAAAACCACGAGGGTACGCTGTATAACCTAGTGGGTTTCCAGACGAAGATGACGTACCCGGAGCAGAAACGGGTGTTCTCGCTGATACCGGGCTTGGCCAACGCTGTGTTCGTGCGCTATGGGAGCCTGCATCGCAATACGTTTATCAACGCGCCGAAGCATCTGTTGCCGACTTTGCAGTGGCGCGGAGCGCCGCAATTGTTGTTCGCTGGCCAGATTACCGGCGTTGAGGGCTACGTTGAGTCAGCCGCCTCGGGGCTTCTCGCGGGAGTCAACGCGGCCCGTCTGGCGGTTGGGACAGATCCTGTGGTGCCGCCCGTTACCACCGCTCTTGGATCGCTCCTGTGCTATATCACCGACAACGGGAGAGAGGCATTTCAGCCCATGAACGTCAACTTTGGCCTTTTCCCCAATCTTCCCGAAAGAGTGAAGGGTCGGCGCAAGAAGGAGTTAATGGCCGAACGGGCGCTTCGGGACCTCACTGGCTGGTGGTTAAAGACGGGCGAGACCGAGACCGCTGACGCTGTTCGGGAAGCATGAGTCCTATGGACTCCACTGCCCTCATCTCCCTCGAAGATATCAGAAAAACGCACACGCCGGGAAGCCCCGCGGCGGTTTTTGGGTTGAGTTTTACCCTCAAACAGCACGAGATTTTGGCACTGCTAGGCCCCAGTGGCTCCGGTAAGACCACGACGCTACGGTTAATCGCTGGTTTCGACCGCCCCGACGGCGGGAAAATCTTACTCAACGGAACCCCGGTGTCCGGCGGGGGCATGTGGGTCGAGCCCGAGTATAGACGTATTGGCATGGTCTTCCAGGACTACGCCCTGTTTCCTCACATGACACTACTGGACAACGTAATGTTCGGCCTTCGAGGCGGTTCGCGGAAGTCGCGAGCGGACTCTGCGCTAGAGGTGTTGGGTTTGGTAGGGATGGGGGAGTTGGCACAGCGCTATCCCCACGAACTTTCCGGGGGTGAGCAGCAACGGGTGGCTCTGGCTCGGGCATTGGCGCCCCGCCCCCTCGTGCTACTTCTCGACGAGCCTTTTAGCAATCTGGATTTCGACATGCGAGACGAGATGCGTGAGGAACTACTGCGAATTCTGCGCGCCTCCGGGACCAGTGCGATTATGGTGACCCATGATCAGGAGGAGGCGCTAGCGGTGGCTGATCGGGTGGGCGTGCTTAACCACGGCTTTCTCGAGCAGCTCTCTGAGCCGGAAGTGTTATACCGCCGACCAAATTCACGATTCGTTGCGGAGTTTGTGGGCCAGTCAGATTTCATCCCGGGCGTTGTAAGGGAAGCCGTCGAAACAGAGGTGGGAGAATTTCCCAACGATGGAGGTTTGCCTGCCGGGGCTAGGGTCGATCTTTTGGTACGGCCAGACGAGGTTGAGGTCGAACCCTCCGATGACGCACACGGCGTAGTGGCGTGGCGGCGGTTTCGCGGTGCTGAGAGCCTGTACCACCTTGTCTTGCGATCAGGCGTGCGAATCCGCAGCATGCAGCCGTCCACCCGCCGTCTCCCCCCTGGTGCTCGGGTGAAGGTTACCATTCGTCCCGCTAATGTCATTGTGTTCCCCTGTAGTGACACGTCGCTCTAATGATTGACATTACAAGTGAAATCTGGAGGAATGAAAGGCTATGGTGGTCTCCATGGCGTTGGCGTGGTGGCCTTTTTGTCGTTTCGGGGCGGATGAATCGTGGAACATTCGGGGAGTCCGATGTCTGTGAGGAGTGAAAAAATATGGGTTGACGGGAAGTTTGTGGACTGGGACGACGCCAAGTTCCACGTGATGAGTCACGGGCTCCATTACGGCACCGGTTACTTCGAAGGGATCCGCTGCTATTGGCTCGACGAGGAGCGATCAGCGGTCTTCCGGCTGGATGAGCACGTCCAACGCCTAGGGAATTCGGGGCATATCCTAGGCTGTCCGTTGCCGTATAGCGCCGAGCAGATGACGGAAGCCGTGCTGGAAGTGATTCGGATCAATCGCCTGAAGGAGTGCTATATTCGCCCGCTAGCGTTTCTGGGTGACGGGGAGATGGGGCTTTACGCGCTCGATAACCCTGTGCGGGTAATAGTGGCGGCTTGGGCGTGGGGGGCGTATTTGGGTGACGAAGGGCTCAAGCGGGGTATCCGCGCTAAAGTGTCTTCCTACACGCGGCATCATGTCAATGTGATGATGACCAATAGCAAGATCTCCGGAAACTATGTGAACTCGGTGCTAGCCAAACACGAGGCAAAACTCGCCGGATACGATGAAGCCATCATGCTCGACCCTGAGGGATGCATCTCCGAGGCGAGCGGAGAGAACCTGTTTATTGTTAAGGATGGGCAGTTGAGGACAGCGCCTATCACTTCCATTCTTCCTGGTATCAACCGGGCGAGTGTCATCGACCTTGCCCAGGAAAAAGGATACCAGGTAAAAGAGGAGCGGTTTGCCCGGGACACTCTCTACATTGCCGACGAGGCATTTCTCACCGGGACTGCGGCCGAGGTGACCCCTATCAGGGAAGTAGACGATCGAATCATTGGCGACGGAAAGCCTGGGCCCGTGACTCTTGATCTGCAGCAGGCTTTCTTCGACGTCATACGAGGCCGGGACGAACGCTATCGCCATTGGCTGACGCTTGTGTGATGGTCGGTAGGCTCAGCACCGCTCGTTCCAGCTTCGGGCCGAATACTTCTGTTCCACCAGTGATGTAACAACGTCTGTCGGAATCCTGGTGCTTTCGGGCGTCGCATTCCAGAAGCGCGCCAGCAGCGCTTTGATGCGCGCGGCGGGCTGACGCAGGTTGGTGACGAACTTCCTGTGAGGGCGCTCCCGACGGTAAAGAGGCATTCTCGGGGGGTTCAGCAGGACATCATCCATCAGTGGGATCGGGAAGTCCAACAGGAACGTTCCGTGGAACAACAGGAAGCGCCGGCGCCGGCGTTGTGCGTTGCCGGAGAACTTATACTCCCCCACTGCCAAGTCTGTGGTGCCCTGGTGTCGGATGGGGAGGCCCGTAGCGTCCGCCAACAGGCGTGCGTGGCGCCGCATGATGAAGGTGTTGGTAGAGTCGATTCGTTGTAGCGCGTTGTCGCCGGCGATGCGTAAGATGAGTGCATAGCTAAG
The DNA here is from genome assembly GCA_964438895.1 of uncultured Syntrophobacterales bacterium. Lineage (GTDB taxonomy): Bacteria > Desulfobacterota > Binatia > UBA9968 > JAJDTQ01 > JAJDTQ01. Next base: position 32,412 of record CAYTMJ010000020.1, read on the forward strand.
ACAGCCGGGTCCCTGGACGATGGTTCCACCGCCGCTACACCGTCGCAGAACGGGAATCCGTCGAGCGGCGCATGCGGGCACGTTGACCTCACGTTCTTGTCGGCTGGCAATCCCAAGCACCACGAAAGGCTCGGGGAACTCCCAGAACCGGAGGATTTCCTTGCCCTGATGCTCTTCGCAGTGGTCGAGTAGCGCCTCGTCGTAGGCTAGGTTGGCTTCGGGTGTCGGTAGCGTAAGGTCAAGGAGCTGCATTGCGGATCCGTGTCGGGTTCCAGAGAAACGCGCCCGGGTGCTGTCCCGGAGCTAACTCGCGTCGCTTCAAAAGGGCTTGACACTCATAGGGAGCGATGCATATGTTGCCCGGCACGTGTTGCTTACGCAAACGTTTTTGTAATATTCCTGAAACTTATGAGCGCTAAGGAATCCAAAGCCCCCGTCGATCCCTGGACGGAGGGAAAGAGCCGCGCTGGCACGGAGCCTGGTGAGGGCACGGACGTGTCCGGCCCTGGTGCATCCCAGAATGATGGATGGCTCGATTCCCTGGAAAACCTGTTCGGAGAGGTGGTCAGGAGAAAGGGTCCAGACCACGTAGACTTCCTTTTGGGTCAATTTGTAGGGCGCATCCGAGCCCGGCAGCGCGCTGCTTCGACGCTCAACACTCCATATGTCAACACCATCGCGCGAGAGCATGAGCCCGGGTACCCTGGCGATCGCCGGATCGAACGCCAGGTAAAGAGCTATGTCCGTTGGAATGCTATGGCTATGGTGGTGAAAGCCAATCGCGTTCACGCGGGTATTGGTGGCCATATTTCCACATACGCCTCCGCGGCGAATCTCTACGAAGTCGGCTTTAATCATTTCTTCCGCGGGGGCGATGACGACGCGCCGGGGGATCTAGTCTACTTTCAGGGCCATGCGTCGCCTGGAAATTATGCTCGTGCCTACGTGGAGCATCGTCTTAGTGCGCGCAAGCTCCACCTGTTCAGGCAAGAGCTGGCTAAGGGAGGCGGATTGCCTTCGTACCCCCATCCCCATCTGATGCCAGACTTCTGGCAGTTTCCCTCGGTGTCTATGGGCCTAGCGCCGATTATGTCCATCTACCAGGCCCGTTTCGGGCGCTATCTGTTGGCTCGGGATCTGATGGCCCGGGAGTCGCGGGTGTGGTGTTTCCTTGGAGACGGAGAAACCGACGAGCCGGAGTCCACCGGAGCTCTGTCCCTGGCCGCGCGGGAAAACCTTGACAACCTCGTTTGGGTCGTCAACTGCAACTTGCAGCGACTGGACGGACCGGTGCGCGGCAATGGTAAGATCATCCAGGAACTGGAGGGCGTCTTCCGGGGCGCCGGATGGAACGTCATCAAGGTCATCTGGGGCTCAGACTGGGACCCGTTGCTTGAGGCCGATTCCAAAGGTCTTCTGGTAGAGCGGATGGAGAAGGCGGTAGATGGGGACTACCAGAAGTATTCAGTGGCCCCGGGGAGCTATACGCGAAAGCACTTTTTTGGCACCCATCCTGAGTTGTTGGAGATGGTGAACCATCTTAGCGACGAGGAGATTCGCAGGCTTACAAGGGGTGGCCATGATCCCCAGAAAGTACACGCGGCATACAGCGCCGCCATCCGCCACAAGGGTAAGCCCACTGTGATTTTGGCGAAGACGGTGAAGGGGTATGGACTCGGTGAGGCGGGCGAAGGGCGCAATATCACCCATCAGCAGAAGGCGCTTAACGAGAAAGAGTTACGTGACTTCCGTTCCCGGTTCGGTGTACCGCTGTCAGATGAAGAGGTGGTGGAGACGCCCTTTTACCGGCCTCCCGTCGACAGCGAAGAAACTCGCTATCTACTGGAACGACGTAGGAGCCTCGGGGGATTCCTGCCCAGGCGCAAGGGAAAAGCAAAAGTGTCGGGGTTACCCCAAGTGGCAACTTATCAGGAGTTTCACAAGGGCTCCGCTGAGACACGAGTCTCTACTACCATGGCGTTTGCGAGGCTGTTAAGCAAGCTTCTGCGGGACCCTGGGATTGGTGGAAAGATCGTGCCTATTATTCCGGACGAAGCCCGCACTTTCGGAATGGACACGTTGTTTCGTCAGGTGGGCATTTACTCGTCCAAGGGGCAACTCTACGAGCCGGTAGACCGGGAGACCCTACTGTACTATCAGGAGGCACCAGACGGCCAGCTCCTTGAAGAGGGAATCAGTGAAGCCGGAGCGATGTCCTCTTTCATCGCTGCGGGGACGGCTTATGCCAACTATGGCCTACCCATGATCCCGTTCTATACCTTCTACTCGATGTTCGGTTTCCAGCGAATTGGCGATCTTATGTGGGCTGCTGCGGATAGTAAGGCAAAAGGATTTCTGCTAGGAGCGACGGCCGGTCGTACAACGTTGAACGGAGAAGGCTTGCAGCACGCGGACGGTCATAGCCATCTACTTGCAAGTACGATTCCTCCCCTCCTGACGTACGATCCGGCCTTTGCGTACGAGGTGGCTGTAATCATCCAGGAAGGCCTCAGGCGAATGTACCAGAAGAGCGAAGATGTCTTTTACTATCTCACGCTCTATAATGAGAACCACGAAATGCCCACCATGCCTCCCGGTGTGGAGGAAGGTATTCTCAAGGGCCTCTATAGGCTGAAAGGCGGTGAGCCGGGTTGTAAGCATCGCGCCCACCTGTTCGGCAGCGGTTCACTTCTGTTTGAAGCGTTGCGGGCCCAGGAGATCCTCGCACGCTTCGACGTAGGGGCTGACGTCTGGAGCGCTACTAGCTATAACTTGTTACGACGCGAAGCCCAGCAGGTTCAACGTTGGAACCTCCTGCATCCTGCAGAGGAGCCCCGCAAGTCGTACGTGGAAAACGTGCTGGAGCCGGAGGAGGGTGTCTTTGTAGCGGTGTCGGACTACATGAAGATTGTTCCGGAGCAAATCGCCCCATGGGTGCCAGGGGGCCTGGTGGCTCTGGGGACTGATGGCTTCGGGCGCAGCGACACCCGCCCTCGGCTGCGCCGCTACTTTGAGGTGGATGCGGAGTCGGTGGCGATTGCAGCACTGTATGCCCTACACCGAAGGGGGCAAATTCGGAAATCGACCGTGTCCCGCGCTATGCGCGAGTTGCATTACAATGCCGCCAAGCCCTATCCGGAAATGGCCGTCTAAAGATTGGGCAATACCACTATGGATGTAACGCTTCCTAAGCTGGCCGAAGGGGCTGACTCCGGCACCGTCGTCAATGTTGTGGTGACGGAAGGAGATCAAGTTCAACTTGATCAGACCCTTTTGGAGCTTGAGAATGAGAAGGCGGTGGCCCCTATCCCTTCCACTGGAGTTGGTAGGGTGGTCCGAATTCATGTCCAAGTGGGTCAGGCGGTATCTGTGGGTCAGGTGTTGGTGACCATTGACGAGGGACGGACTGTGGAGTCAGACAAGTTTCCGGTTCCGGCCCCTGATCCTCCGGCGGCGCCAAAGGGGGAAGTGTCGGCGTCCCCTGAGCCGGGCGGCTACGTCTATGTTTCGAGCGGGGGCGCACCGCCGCCGGCTTCACCGACGGTGCGGAAGATCGCGCGGGAACTGGGGGTTGATCTCGCCCGGGTAGAGGGTAGTCAGCGCGGGGGTCGTATTGTTATGGCCGACCTTCGAAGCTACATCCAGAGCATTCAGCAGCGTGCGCTTACGCCCCCTGCTTCTGTGATGGGACCCGCAGAAGGCCCCCTTCAGGCACTCGATCTGAGCAAGTGGGGGCCTAGCAAGCGGGAAAGGATGTCGCCGCTCCGGCGCACCATCGCTCAGCGGATGACCGAGTCCTGGACCACCGTTCCACACGTGACGCAGTTTGACGACGCCGACATCACGGACCTGATGGAAGCCAGAAAACGTTACGCCAAAGCCTACGAGACTGCGGGAGCCCGCTTGACCCTGACTTCCTTCGCTATCGGGGCTGCGGTATCAGCACTCGACAAATTTCCTGTGTTTAAGACGAGTGTTGACTATCAAGCGTTGGAAATAGTCATCCGCGACTACGTCCACATCGGGGTGGCTGTCGACACTGAGGCGGGCCTGATCGCACCGGTGATTCGGGACGCAGACAAGAAGAACCTGTTGGTCCTGTCTAGAGAATTGGATGAGTTGGCGGAAAAGACTCGGCGGCGGAAGTTGACTGTGGACGAGATGCAAGGCGCGACGTTCACAATATCGAACCTTGGCAGCATCGGCGGCTCCCACTTTACGCCGATTGTAAACAGCCCTCAGGTGGCGGTTCTGGGCATGGGGCGGGGCATCAACCGGCCGGTGGTGCGGAACAAGAAGGTCGTGCCCCGGATGGTCTTGCCGCTCGCGCTCTCCTACGACCACCGGGTCATTGACGGGGCTGATGGAGCACGTTTTCTACGTGAGATGGTGCGCTGTCTAGAAAACTATCCTGAGGCAGATATTAAGTCAGCTGTTTCGTAGTCAGTTAGGAGGCCCGTGGAAGCCATCAAAACGGAAATAGTCGTTGTCGGCGCCGGCCCAGGGGGCTATGCTGCTGCGTTCTATGCAGCGGATCTGGGAAAGCGAGTTCTTCTGGTGGAACGGGCTGAGCGCCTTGGGGGGGTCTGCCTCAACCGCGGCTGTATTCCGTCCAAGGCCCTTCTTCACGCGACAGAGGTGATCGATGAGGTAGCGCTATCAGCAGCACGTGGCGTTGTCTTTGGGAAGCCTAGAGTGAAGCTCGAGAAGCTACGTGAGTGGAAGGAATCCGTCATCGACAAGCTTGCGCGGGGGCTGGATGGGCTGTGTTCGCGGAGAGGTGTCCAACGGCTCCATGGCCGGGGCCACTTCGAAGATTCTAGGACCCTGCGTGTAGAGACCCCCGAAGGTCAGCAGTTCATCAACTACGAAAAGGCCATCATCGCGGTTGGATCCAAGCCGTCGATGCCCGCGGCTTTCGATCTGGGGAACCGGCGCATCATGACGTCCACCGAAGCTTTGGAGTTGGCGGATGTTCCGGGCCGCCTGCTGGTGGTGGGTGGCGGTTACATCGGTATGGAGCTAGGGACGGTCTATGCTCGCTTAGGGAGCGAGATCGTTTTGGTTGAAGCACTGGAGCACCTGCTCCCAGGGGTGGACACGGACCTTGCTCGACCCGTGGCTAAGGTGGCGGAGTCACTGTTCAAGGAGGTGCGCCTCAAGACTTCAGTGCAACGCATGGCCACCAGCGGTAGAAAGATCAAGGTGGCCATGGAAGTCAACGGCTCCGGCCGCGAGGAGACATACGACCGGGTACTCGTTAGCGTGGGGCGTACGCCAAGCTACGAGGATCTGGGGCTTGAGAACACCGGGGTGAAAATCGGAACCAACGGCTTCATTGAGTGTAACGATCAACAGCAGACCGCTGATTCCGCGATATATGCCATCGGTGATGCCAACGGTGGTGCGTTGTTGGCTCATCGGGCAACCAAGGAGGCACGCGTGGCGGTGGAGGTCATCGCTGGCGAGCCCAGTACGATAGCCGATGTCGTGATCCCAGCCGTGGTCTTTACCGCGCCTGAGGTGGCCTGGTGTGGTCTCACCGAACAGGAGGCTAAGGTCGGGGAGGTCCCAGTTGAAATCGTCAAGTTCCCCTGGGGTGCCTCCGGAAGGGCGCTCACTCTCGATCGCCCCGAAGGCCTGACCAAATTGATTCTCGAGCCCGAGACGGAGCGTGTTCTGGGCGTGGGCATTTCCGGCGCCGGCGCCGGGGAGTTGATTGGCGAGGGGGTGCTGGCCATCGAGATGGGGGCCACTGCCCGGGATTTAGCTGAGTCTGTCCATCCACATCCTACGCTCTCCGAGACCCTCATGGAATGTGCCGAGGTTTTCTATGGGACGGCCGTTCACGCCCCACCGCGAAAACGGCCTCAGCGCAGTCCCAGAGCGGTTTCCGAAGAGGCGTCGGGCAATTAGCGCGCTTGACTTGGATCAGGCTATTTGTTAGCCAAAACAACCGGGTAGGGAGCCGTGGCCGTTGGCAGTTTGTGCGGGTCGAAGAGATGGAGCGGGTGCGGAGAGTACGCCAACATCCGTAGGAGGAAGTGAATGACATACGTGATTGCGGAGCCCTGTGTTGACGTCAAGGACACGGCTTGTGTGGATGTTTGCCCGGTTGATTGCATCCACCCGACCAAGAACAACACCGAGATATTCGAGAAGGAGAATATGCTCTACATCGATCCGGAAGAGTGTATCGACTGCGGTGCTTGCGAACCGGTCTGCCCCGTGGAGGCTATTTTCGAAGAAGCGGCGGTTCCTGAGAAGTGGCAGGCGTACACCCAGATGAACGCAGACTGGTTTCAGAAATAGTCACTTTTCGCTCCACCCCTTGTCCGACCTGCGATTTGGCGCAGATGTTCACCCTACTGCACAAGTTTCTCATACCCGAACGTCTGGTAAAATTCTTGTACTAGGAGAGATTTCACGGAGTCCATCTCTATGGTCTTCTCTGTCTCTTGTTCGATGGAGGTGACCTGCGCCCACTCCAGGCCGCATGGTACGATCCTGCGAAAATAGTCTAAATCGGGCGCTACGTTAAGCGCGGCACCATGATAGGTGACACCGCGCTTAACGGCGATGCCGATGGCGCAGATCTTCCGATCGTCAACCCATACGCCGGTAAAGGGCGGCCGCCGCCTTCCCTCTAGGCTGAATGACCGTAGCACCTCGATGATGACCTGTTCGAGTTTGTTAAGATATCGATGGACGGCGTGGCGCAGCTTGGATTCGAGATCGACAATTGGATAAGTGACGAGCTGTCCCGGCCCGTGGTAGGTCACATCTCCACCGCGGCTGGTGACGTGGACGGGGACTCCGCTCGAGTCGAGGATGTGGGCACGGGCCTCTCTCCGGCCCGTGGTAATAACGTGCGGATGTTCCACTAGTATGAGGCAATCGTCTGTGGGCTCGCAAAGCTTCTCCTCGAGAATCTGTTCCTGGATGGCCAGCGCGGCCTCGTAGTTGAGGCGGTGTAGATCCTTGACGCGTAACGAGTGCGACATCGTCACTGACGGATACCATATCGGCGAGGAAAGCCAAGCACCGAGGCGTTGTCGGCGTATGCTTGTTGACTCCCGGCCTCCCCCGCATTATGAACGGGCCAGATGTTCTAGGCCGTATGGCGATTGAATCGAACGGGTCGCTAGCTTGGGAACGGAGGTTGGCGAAGTTGACGGGAGCCATCAAAAAGATACTCGACGACAATGGGTTCGGTTTCATCGAGCCGGATAATGGTAACGACGATGTTTTTTCCATCGCGGGAGTGGCGCCCTACGAATTCAGTTCGAGGATGTCGGTGAAGGCGACAGCGTGCAGTTTTAGATGCGCGCGGGTGACAAGGGGCCCGTGGCATTCGGAATGAAGCTCTGTTGAGGTCTCCTTCCTTGATCGCCTCCTTCGTGAGCTCAACTCAGGCAATGCCACTCGCCGCCAACAGAAAGAGGGATGCGCATGACGCGCAATGATTCTTCGGGCGGTCCGGACGCCGAAGACGTTTCGGGATTGGCAGTGAAGCAGGCATTCCTGGCGCACCTCGGGAGCATCCGGGAGCGCTATCTACCGGACGTTGTGTTCTTGTTGGAGGATGTGGTCCGGGAGGCGCAACTGGGGGACTCGGGGTTGGCCGAAATGTGCCGTTATCATTTCCGAACAGGAGGCAAACGTCTTCGCGCGCTGTTGCCGCTTTTAGTGGCAGATTGTCTGGGTGAGGATCCAGCTAGGATGCTTCCTATGGGCGCGGCGTGCGAAATGCTGCACAATGCGACACTGGTCCATGACGACGTGCAGGATGGCGATGAGGCCCGCAGGGGCCACGAGACGGTGTGGCATCGGTTTGGCGTGGCCCGTGCCATTAACCTTGGTGACGCCATGTTCTATTTCACTCTGTTGCTGGTGCAGCGGATGTCGGTGGCCAGTGAACGGCGGGAGGTTTTGGCACGGCGCATACTCGTCGAGACACTGAAAGTCATCGACGGCCAGGAACAGGAGTTCGCTCTGCGAGCGAACGCCCAGCCTACACTTGCCCAATACTTTGACATGGTTGAAGCTAAGACTGCCCGATTCTTCGTGTTGGGGATGGCGGGTAGCGCGGAAATGCTCGGTCGGGAGTTCAAGGTGGTCGAGGGGCTGACTGAAGGAGCACGCCAACTCGGTATATTGTTCCAGATTCAGGATGATGTGTTGGACCTGTACGGCGACAAGGGCCGTGATCAGCGCGGTAGCGACATTGCTGAGGGAAAGCGCAGCTTCCTGGCGGTTCATGCGCTGGAGAATGCGTTGCCGGAGGATGCACGATGGCTGCTGGGGGTGCTGGACAAAGACCGGGCGGACACCTCGCCTACGGACGTGGACCGGGCCGCGGACTTATATGCTCGGCTCGGGTCACTACCGTTTGCAGTGAGAGAAATGCATGCCCGCAGACAAGCGGCCTTGACCGCCGTCGAGATGCTGGGGCAGCCGGGTTTATCCGCGATGATGGGGTGTATATTGGAAACCGTACTGGAGCCAATCCGGGAATTAGTCTGACCGCAAAGGGCCCTTGGCTGTACCTTGGTGCTGGCCAAAAGCGATTACCCCAGTGACCCCATTCGACGCATGGCTGTGGTCGGTGCTACGTGAAGGAGCGTGATTTCATATGAAGATGTTTCTTGCTGGCGAATGGGTCGATCGACCCAGGATGCAAGAGGTTGGTAACCCGTATGATGATTCGGTGGTCGGCAGCGTGCCGAAGGCCGGGATCGACGACGTAGAGCGCGCACTTGCGTTCGCCGAACGCGGAGCTGCTGTCATGGCGCGAATGACGGCGTACGAACGATGGCGCGTCCTGACCCGGGCAGCCGCACTGCTGGCCGAGCAGGTAGACGAGCTCGGTACGCTAATTTCAAGCGAAGAGGGGAAGATCCTGGCTGAAGGAAAGGGCGAAGTGCGTCGGGCGGTTGAGACCATGACGGCTTCGGCTGAAGAAGCCAAGCGACTTCACGGCGAGACGGTACCGTTAGATGCGGACCCTTCGGGAGCGGCTAAGTTGGCCTTCACGCTGCGGGTTCCATGCGGGGTCGTGGCAGCTATTGGCCCGTTTAACTTCCCGCTCAACCTGCTCTGCCATAAGGTGGGCCCCGCCATAGCGGGAGGTAACTCGGTGATCATCAAGCCGGCTTCGGACACTCCGCTATCTGGGCTCAGGCTGACCGAGATTCTGCTGGAGGCCGGCGTTCCCCCGGAAGGCGTCCAGTGCCTGACCGGGTCGGGTGGCGAGATTGGGAATTCGCTGGTGTCGGATTCCCGGGTCCGGAAGATTACCTTCACCGGCAGCCGCGAAGTGGGAGAGGACATTTGTCGGGTGGCAGGCATTAAGAAGGTGACCATGGAGTTGGGCTCTAACTGTCCCGTGATAGTGATGCCCGACGCGGACTTGGACAAGGTGGCCACCGCCGTAGCTGCGACCGGTTATGCAAATTCGGGACAGGTCTGTATCTCAACTCAACGGGTGCTGGCGGATCGACGGGTGTATGCGGATTTTCTGAATGCTTTGGCCCCAAAGGTGGAGGCCCTAGCAATCGGTAGCCAACTTGATATCGCTACCCAAATGGGGCCGATGATAAAGGAGGCCGAGGCAGTTCGGGTCGAGCAGTGGGTGAACGAGGCTGTAGGTGAGGGGGCTCGGGTAGTGGCCGGGGGCCATCGCGAAGGCGCGGTCTACGCGCCTACGGTAGTGGCCGACGTTTCTCGCGGCATGAGGATTTCACGTGACGAACTTTTTGGCCCGGCCGTGGGGGTAATGTCGTTTGAGTCCATCGACGAGGCCATCGAATTGGCTAACGATACTGTGTACGGTCTTTCCGCCGGGATCTTCACCGAAAACATCGGCTGGGCTATGCGGTTCGCCCGCGAGGTCGAGTCTGGTAACCTCCATGTGAATTGGGGACCGCAGTGGCGTGCTGATTTGATGCCGTATGGTGGGCTTAAGGAATCTGGTTTTGGGAAGGAAGGCCCGCGGTATGCCATCGAGGAGATGACAGAGCTCAAGACCGTGGTGTTCCATCTATAGTGGCGAATGCCGAGCGCAGGCGCGCTACGGGCGTTCGGTGCAAGGAGGTTGAAACAAGTATGCGCGCAAATGGGCGCGGTGATAAGGACCTGCGCCCCCTCGATATCACCCCTGGTTTTATCAAGCACGCCGATGGCTCGGCTTTGATCGAGGTGGGCGAGACCCGGGTCATTTGCACGGCTAAGATCGAAGATCGGGTCCCGCCTTTTCTGCGTAAATCAGGAAAGGGGTGGATCACGGCGGAGTATGGAATGTTGCCCTCTTCGTCCCCTACGCGAATCCCCAGGGAGGCCTCCCGCGGGAAGGTAGGGGGTCGGACCCATGAGATTCAACGGCTGATCGGGCGCAGCCTCCGGTCAGTGGCGGATCTTGAGTGCTTGGGCGAACGGACGGTTTGGCTCGACTGCGACGTTATTCAGGCGGACGGCGGCACCCGGACCGCTTCCATCACCGGTGCCTACGTGGCGCTCGTTTGTGCCTCGCAGAGGTGGGTGGCCGACAGGGTCGTGCCTGAAGGCCTGCTCAAGGACAGCGTAGCTGCTGTGAGCGTTGGGTTGGTGGAAGGACAGGCGGTGCTGGACTTGGACGCTAGTGAGGACAACAATGCCGAGGTGGACATGAACTTTGTGATGACCGGATCGGAGCAGTTTGTGGAGGTACAGGGAACAGCTGAGAAGGAACCTTTCGACGCACGGCAACTTGAGCAGTTGATCGATTTGGCACGGGGTGGTATCCGGCGCATTCTAGGGGTCCAACAAAGGGTCCTTCGGGACTGGGGGCAGCTGTGAGAAAGTCTTGGTGGAAGGCACGCTAGTCTTGATATCGACGGCACATCAGGTAAAATGCAGGTTCCGTGACGGGGCGTAGCGCAGCTTGGTAGCGCACCTGCCTTGGGAGCAGGGGGTCGGCCGTTCAAATCGGCTCGCCCCGACCACCATGCCATGGCCCGTGGAAGACGGGTCATGGGCGACGTTTTGCGAGAGAGCAGAGATGCCGCCATTGTGGAATGGACTCTGAGGAAACGGTTCGACGCGCCAGTAGCTCAGGTGGATAGAGCAACGGCCTTCTAAGCCGTGGGTCAGGGGTTCGAGTCCCTTCTGGCGCGCCAGAAACGGGCGCTTGTTTATGTGTACAGGTGTTCTGGTGAGTGTAGCTCAATTGGTTAGAGCACTGGACTGTGGCTCCAGGGGTTGAGGGTTCAAGTCCCTTCACTCACCCCAAACAAGAAGGTTATGCGGGCCGCTAGCTCAGTTGGTAGAGCAGCTGACTCTTAATCAGCGGGTCCGGAGTTCGAGTCTCCGGCGGCCCACTTCCTCCCCGCCTTCAATGGTCACGCGGCGTCCAGCCTCTTGAGGCAACTTGTCGCACTATCGGTGTCATCTTGACTTGCGGTTTACCTGGTTGCTACAGCACACGAGAAACCATTCCTGTGTAGCAGGAAACTGGCATGCGAGAGTGGCGGAACTGGTAGACGCACTAGACTTAGGATCTAGCGGGCAACCGTGGGGGTTCGAGTCCCCCCTCTCGCACCACGACAGGGGCAGTGGGAGAAGCATGGTGGGCTGGCGCTCCGTGCGGGACGGAGATCGCAAACGGGTTCAACTGATGCGTGTGTAATTTGACTGGAACTGAACACAAGGGGCAGGAGAGGGATGAAGTGTGAAGTTGAAGTGTTGACGCCGACACAGAGGCGGCTCCGGGTGGAAATCCCGGTCGATCGAGTTGGTGAAGCGTTTGCTCGAATCTACCGACAAGTGGGACGTCAAGCGAAGGTTCGCGGTTTTCGCTCGGGCAAGATCCCGCAGCACATGTTGCGTGGTCTTTACGGAACCGAGGTCCACGCCCAGGCTCTGTCTGAACTGGTAGAAGAGTCGCTTACTGTCGCCGTACAAGAAGAGGGACTGGAGCCCGTGGCCGAGCCGCGGCTAGAGACGGGCGAGTTGGACGAGGCGCAGCCGTTCGCGTTCACCGCTGTCATTGAGGTGAAACCGGAGATCGAGCTACGGAATTATCGTGCCGTGCCTGTTGAGCGCGTACGAGCAGGCGTGGGCGATGAGGACATAGAGCGCGCATTGAAGCAGCTCCAAGAAAGGAACGCGCAGCTCGAACCAGTGGAAGGGCGCGAGCGGGTTGAGGACGGCGACTACGTGTTCATTGATTTCTCCGGGGCGGTGGACGGCCAGCCCTTCCCGGGCAGCAAGGCCGAAAACTATCCAGTGGATATCGGGGGGGGCAAGGCCATGCCGGAGTTTGAGCGCGGCCTGATCGGGTTGGAGCGGGAAGTACCCCGCACCATCGACGTGACATTTCCCGCGGAGCTCCAGGACGACCGGTTGGCCGGAAAGACCGCCGACTTCGAGGTGACAGTCAAGGATATTCGAAACAAGATTCTACCGCCTTTAGACGACGAGTTCGCGCGGGATTACGGGGAGTGCGATTCGTTGGAGGAGTTGCGTAAAAGGGTGCGCTCGGAGCTGATGAAGGAAATCGAAGCATTTCAGGACCGCCAATTGAAGGATGAAATTGTAGGGCGCCTCATGGAAGAACACGCCTTCGAGGTCGCTCCATCTATGGTCGATCGGGAACTGTCGTATCTTCTGCGGCGTGGTGTGGGGTCGCCGGAAACGTCCGAGCCTGATGCTCAGGAGCCGACTACAGACGAGTTAAGGGAAGAGCTGAAGCCGCAAGCAGAACGCCGCGTTAAGATGATGCTATTGATCGAAAGGATCGCTGCGGCGGAAGGTATCATTGCTTCCGATGAGGAGGTGGAAGACCGCCTTGAGGTTCTGGCACAGGCCAGCGGGGGGCAAGCGGCGGAGGTGCGCCGACAGTACGGCCAAGATTGGGCGCGGTCGACATTACGGGCGCAGCTTGTGTCGGAGAAGACGCTCGATTTCCTTTTGAAGGAGGCGGAGATCACGATGGTGGATCCTCCGGAGAAAGGTTGATGGCGGCGGGAAAAGAGGATAGACTTTCTCAGGGTCGTCGGCTCGGGCGGCCGGAGGGAAGGTCGGGACGCACTACTCGCATCGAGACAACATGAACTTCATTCCTTTTGTCGTAGAGCAGACCGGTCGCGGGGAACGCGCCTATGACATTTATTCGCGGCTCCTCAAGGATCGAATCGTTTTCCTGGGCAGTGCCGTCGTAGACGAGGTGGCCAATCTCATTACCGCACAGTTGCTGTTTTTAGAGTCGGAAGATCCGGAGCGGGACATTTACTTCTACATCAACTCTCCCGGTGGGTCCGTGACCGCCGGCCTGGCCATTTACGATACCATCCAGTACATTCGCCCGCAGGTTTCCACGGTTTGTTTGGGTCAGGCAGCTAGCATGGGCGCAGTCCTACTTGCCGCCGGCGAAAAGGGTAAGCGCTATGCATTGCCTCACTCACGTATCATGATTCATCAGCCCCTTGGGGGGTTTCAGGGGACCGCAGCTGACGTCGACATCCAGGCGCGGGAGATACTACGAATGCGGGAGGAACTGGGCGCTATTCTTGTTAAGCATACAGGACAGTCTGTGGAGCGGGTTGAGCGGGACACGGACCGGGATTTGTTCATGACCGGGCAACAGGCCCTGGAGTATGGGTTGGTGGATGAAGTGATCGCCAGCCGCCTTGACGTTACCACAAAGGTGTGAGGGGGAGTTCGATGTCGAAGCATGGGGATGATCGATCTGGCAGTCTTGTCTGTTCCTTCTGCGGCAAGAGTCAGGACGAGGTGCGAAAGCTCATCGCAGGCCCTACTGTCTACATCTGTGACGAGTGCATCGATTTGTGCAACGATATCATTGCGGAGGAATGCGAACACGAGGCATCAATTGCCTCGTCGTCCGGCGTTCCGAAGCCTGTCGAGATCAAACGCGTTTTGGACCAGTACGTGGTGGGCCAGGACCCCGCAAAGAAGATCCTTGCTGTAGCCGTTCACAACCACTACAAGAGGATCGATAACCAAATTCTGACCGGGGACGTGGAGCTTCAGAAGAGCAATATCTTGCTGTTGGGCCCCACGGGTTCGGGCAAGACCCTATTGGCGCAGACCCTGGCTCGGCTGCTACAGGTTCCCTTCACGATTGCAGATGCCACCAGCCTTACTGAAGCGGGGTATGTTGGGGAAGATGTTGAAAACATCATTCTTAACCTTCTGCAGGCCGCGGATTACGACGTGGAGAAGGCACAGCGAGGCATCGTTTATATCGATGAGATAGATAAGATCTCGAGGAAGTCCGAGAACCCGTCCATTACCAGGGATGTATCGGGGGAAGGGGTGCAACAGGCGTTGCTAAAGATCATTGAGGGGACTATGGCGAGCGTTCCCCCCAAGGGTGGTCGCAAGCACCCCCAGCAGGAGTTTCTGCAGGTCGATACTACCAATATCTTGTTCATCTGCGGGGGCGCGTTCGTTGGCATCGAGGATATCATTCGAAAGCGCACTGGCCGCAGGAGGCTCGGATTTGGCAGCAGCGAGACAGATGTCGAACTCCGCCCCGACGCCAGGGTTGTGCACGATGTGCAACCTGAGGATCTTCTAAAGTTCGGCCTTATACCGGAGTTCGTGGGCCGGTTGCCGGTCATCGCTACGTTGGATGAGCTCAATGAAGAGGCGCTGGTCCAGATCCTGAAGGAACCGAAGAATGCCCTCACCAAGCAATATTGTAAGCTCTTTGAGATGGAAGCAGTGCATCTCAACTTTACAGATGAGGCGCTTTGGGCTATTGCACGGGAAGCGATGAAGCGGAAGTCCGGTGCCCGGGGGTTGAGGGCGATCATGGAAAACACCATGCTCGATATTATGTACGAGATGCCTTCCGAGCCCAATATTAAAGAGGTGGTGATCACTGAAGAGGTGATGACTCACAACGAACCTCCCATGGTTGTGTATTCCAAGGCGGCGGAGAGCGCGTAAGAGGGGTGACTGATGCTATTTCGCACTGACAAGAAGGATGACAGCGGGTCGGAAGCCGACAACACGGTGCAAGTGCCGTTATTGCCGCTCCGGGATATCATCGTATTTCCGCACATGGTTGTTCCGTTGTTCGTAGGGCGACAGAAATCGATCCGCGCCCTGGAGGAGGCCTCGCGCAATCAGACTGCGATTTTTCTGGCGTCACAGAAGGACGCTAGAACCAACGAACCGGGCGAGGACGACATCTTTCCTATCGGGACGCTCGGTAGTGTGGTGCAGATGCTGAAGTTGCCAGATGGGACCGTTAAGGTGCTGGTGGAAGGCAAACAGCGCGGTAAGATTGCACGGTATGTTGCCCACCCAGAGTTTTTCCTTGTTGACGTGGAGGAACTAGAGGATGTAGCGGAGCAGGGCACGGAGGCGAGTGCGATGGTTCGCGAGGTCCACAGCACCTTCGAGAACTACGTCAAGGTCAAGAAGAAGATTCCCCCTGAAGTAGCTATGTCAGGATCCTCCATCGACGATCCTGGTAAGCTCGCTGATACTATTATCGGCCATTTGGGTGTCAAGTTGGAAGAAAGGCAGGTTCTCCTCGAAACTATCAATGCCACTGAACGGCTTGAGAAGGTGCTTGGGCACATGCGGGCGGAGATCGAGATCTTGGAGGTGGAGCGGCGAATTCGTTCGCGTGTCAAGAAACAGATGGAGCGCTCCCAGAAAGAATATTACCTGAACGAACAGATGCGCGCCATACAGAAAGAGCTCGGTGAGAAGGACGAGTTCAAGAACGAAATGCAAGAGATCGAGGAGAAGATCAAACAGAAGAAACTATCCGCTGAAGCTAAGGACAAGGTGGAGAAGGAACTTAAGAAGCTGAAGATGATGTCGCCCATGTCGGCCGAAGCGACGGTGGTGAGGAACTACATCGATTGGATTCTCGCCCTGCCATGGAACGAGTACACTGACGATAGGCTCGACATCGGTGATGCGGAGAAGGTCCTGGAAGAGGATCATTATGGTTTGGGTAAGGTGAAGGAGAGGATCCTCGAGTACCTTGCTGTGCAAAGCCTTGTAGGCAAGATCAAGGGGCCAATTCTGTGTCTGGTGGGGCCACCGGGTGTTGGCAAGACTTCCCTCGGGCGCTCCATAGCACGCGCTACGGGGCGGGAATTTGTTCGCGTGTCCCTCGGTGGGGTGCGGGACGAGGCAGAGATCCGCGGGCACCGGCGTACCTACATTGGAGCGTTGCCGGGCAAGATCGTTCAGTCCCTGAAGAAGGCTGGGTCCAATAATCCAGTTTTCCTTATGGATGAGGTGGACAAGATGGCGATGGACTTCCGTGGTGACCCGTCGTCGGCTCTTCTAGAAGTGCTGGATCCGGAACAGAATCAAGCCTTCAACGACCACTACCTGGACCTCGATTACGATCTCTCTAAGGTGATGTTCATCACCACTGCTAACACCCTGGATGGCATACCCCGGCCGTTGCAGGACCGGATGGAGATCATTCGAATCGCGGGCTACACAGAACTGGAAAAGCTTAATATTGCGAAGAAGTACCTGGTGATGAAGCAGCGAGAGGCGAACGGTTTGAAGGAGGACAGCATCCTCCTATCCGACAACGCCATCCTCGGGTTGGTACGACACTACACCAAGGAGGCGGGCGTCCGAAACCTGGAACGGGAAATTGCTTCCATTTTTCGCAAGGTCGCTGTTGATGTGGTGAAAAACGATCGGAAGTCGAAAACGGCGGTAGGTGGCCGGAACCTCACGAAGTATCTGGGGCCTGCCAAGTTCCGTTACGGTCTCGCCGAGGAGGAACATAGGATCGGTGCTACAACCGGGTTGGCATGGACCGAGTTGGGCGGCGAACTTTTGTCTACTGAGGTATCCATCTTGCCGGGCAAGGGCAAGCTTACCATCACGGGCAAGCTTGGGGATGTAATGCAGGAGTCGGCCCAAGCGGCGATGAGTTATGTGCGTTCGCGGGCGGACGATCTGGGGCTGGACAAGGACTTCTACCAAAACAACGATGTGCACATCCACGTGCCGGAGGGGGCGATTCCCAAAGATGGGCCGTCCGCCGGCATTACTATGGCAACATCGCTGGTGTCGGCGTTGACCCGGATTCCCGTATTCCACGATGTAGCTATGACTGGCGAGATCACGTTGCGGGGCAACGTGTTGCCTATCGGAGGCCTAAAGGAAAAGGTACTCGCGGCACACCGTGGTGGGATCAAGACCATTCTGATTCCGGAAGAGAACAAGAAGGACATCAACGAGATTCCTGCAACTGTGCTGAAGGGCGTGGAGTTGATTTCGGTCGCACACATGGATGACGTTCTTAGGCGTGCTCTTGTGGTAAGCGACCCGGAAGCACTTTTTGCGCGCCGAGAGTTGGACGAATCGTCGGCCGAAGCACCCACGGGCTTTCAGAAGAAAGACGCCGAGTCGAGACCCAGTCTCCCTCAGTAAGTCTCCGGGCGGTTAGCTCAGTTGGGAGAGCATCGGCCTTACAAGCCGGGGGTCACAGGTTCAAGTCCTGTACCGCCCATTCTTCTGTAGAGGGATTGCGTACCGGGAGGGGATTCATTTTAAGAGGTACCGGGGTTGCAATCTTTACTGATACACGTTATACGTCTGGATCTTATTCGGGGCCGTAGTTCAGCTGGTTAGAACGCCGGCCTGTCACGCCGGAGGTCGCGAGTTCGAGTCTCGTCGGCCCCGCCAGAAACATTGCGAGATGCGAACCGTTCAGATGACAAAAGAGCAAGCCTTGGCCCAGCGCCAGTGGTACATCGTCGACGCTGCGGACGTGGTGCTAGGGCGGATGGCGACGGAGATCGCGAGAGTTCTTCGCGGTAAGCACAAGCCGTCCTTCAGCCCACACGTGGACGGCGGGGATTTTGTCATCGTCGTAAATGCCGGGCGTGTTAAGGTGACCGGTGCGAAGGAGAGCGACAAGCGCTATTACCGCCATACTGGGTATCCGGGAGGCCTTCGGGTTACGAGCCTGTCCGAGATGCGGGAGAAGAAACCGGAAGCGGTGGTGCGATTGGCGGTGAAGGGGATGTTACCGAAGAACCGCCTCGGACGGGGGCAGCTCAACAAGCTTAAGATCTACAGTGGTTCGGAGCATCCACATGAGGCGCAGTTGCCCGAGCCTCTTATAATAGGCGGTTAGAGATCGATAATATGGCGGACGAGTTGGTATATGCGACTGGCAGGCGTAAGACGTCGGTTGCGCGTATTTTTCTGAAGCGGGGGAACGGGGACATCCGGATCAATAGCCGGACCTTAGAGGATTATTTCGGCCGTGAAACGGCACGGATGATAGTCCGCCAACCATTTCAGACGATACAAACGCTGGGGGATTTTGACATCGTTGCCAACGTTAAAGGAGGCGGGATCTCGGGTCAGGCCGGTGCGATCCGACATGGCATTACCCGCGCGCTGATGAAGGTCGACGATGGTTTTCGTGGCCCACTGAAAAAGGCGGGCTATGTTACACGAGACCCGCGTGCAGTGGAGCGAAAAAAATACGGCCGGCACAAGGCACGCAAGCGGCCACAATTCTCCAAGCGCTGATCGCTAGTCGTCCTCCTGACGATTACTTCATTCCGTGCCTGCATAAAAGAACGAGCTAAGTAATCCCATCAGTATGTTCGGCAGCCATGCCGCTAGCCAGGGCTGAATCGCACCCGCCGTTCCCAGCGACACGCAGAAGCCTAGTAAAACCCAATAGGAAAACCCAATTGTAATGGTCAGGCCAAAGTTGAGGGCGAGGTTCCCCCGTCCCCCTGGTTTGACTGCGAATGCAACCGCCAACAGGATGATTAGGGGTGTCACCAGCGGGATCGCCAGCTTGGTGTGAAGATGAACGCTATCCCCTGCTGTGTCAATGCCCTTTCCTTGCAAATCGGCGATCCGTGTTTTCAGCTCGAAGTAGCTGAACTCGTCAGGCGAACGAGCGAAGATCCGAAAGTCTTCCGGCTTTTCGCCAAGCGGCACTGTTGATCCGAGCGGAGTCTTGCTAAGGCCTCCCCCCTCTAGTAGGCGCCAAACAGTGCCCCCGTTGGGCACCCAGCGGCCGCCGTCCCAGGTCGCCTCTGGGGTTTCAACGAGCTCTTTAATCGAAAATTCCGGCGTGAGCCGGTAGATTAACAGACCGTGGAGTCTCCCGGTTTCAGGATCAAAATGGTCGGCTCTTATGAACGCGTCGCTACTCCGCATCCATATTTCCTTGTCACCAAAAAGTGATCGTTGTGTCTTCTTGTGAACATCCCTGTCGTAGATGTGTTTCGCCTGGCGCGTAGAGAACGGGACCGCGGTTTCGTTCCATAAAAACGCGGCGCCGCTGATCCCGAGGGCGGCCAATAGGAACGGCAATGTCAACCGGTGGATGCTAATACCGCAGGCACCGATGGCGATCAGCTCCTGACGTCGGGCTAGTGAGCCGAGAGTAAGGAATGCTGCGAATAGCGCGGCGAAGCCGATGACACGGGAGGCCATCAGCGGTAACCGGTAGATGAAGAACCATATGGCCGTCGATAGGGTCGCGTTGCTCCCCATGAAGTTGTCGACCCGATTGAAGATATCGCCCATCAGGTGCAACAGCATGATCACCAGTAAAGTTCCGCAGAAGTTGCTGAAGAAGTGCCTCAACAAGTAGCAATCGAGAGTTCCCCCTAGGGAGGGGTCGACAAGGGGTCGTCGCAAATCGATCATTTCTCCGGGACCTCGCGGGTGATCAGCCGCCGTCCCAGGGCCTGCAAGAATGCCCCGACCTTGGAACCAGGCGGTGGCGAAGATTCTCGCACGGTCCCCATGAATAGATAGACCGAGGCGAGCCCGACGACGATGTTGGGGAGCCACAGTGCCAACCAGGGAGGCAGTTTTTCACTCTCGCCCATGGCCGTTCCAACTGAGAGCAGGGCGTAATAGGCGAACAGCCAAGAAATGCACGAGGCGATTCCCTGGGAGTGCCCTCGCCGCAATGTGCTTGGGGCCAATACGATGGCGATACCGAGCAAGCCAAACACCAGTGGGGCGAACGGCAACGCGAACCTCCGGTGTAGTTCCATCAGTTCTGGAACGGCGTCGGAACCCTTCGCCAGCTTGGAACGGACCACTCCGTTTAGTTGTTGCAGTGGCATCTCTCTGGGGCTTTGCCGCCCTAGGCCCAGTGGCGACAAGACGTCGTCCAACTCGAGGTTGAGGTCGTAGACGTTAAAGGACGTCTGGTTAAAACCAGATCGCGAAGATCGTCGTTCATGGATCATGCCGTCGAACAATCTCAAACCGATGGACTTAGTCTCGTTGTCGTAAAGTAGCAGGCCTACCCGTCCGATGATAAGATGCTCTACTGCTTGGTTCCTTTGGTCAACGATTAGGACGCCTTGGAAGGTGTTACCTGGAGGAAGGATCTGGTCCACGTAGACCAGGACCTCGGGGAAGAGGTCGTTGAACACCTTTTCCTTGAGTAGCGATCCGGCGCGGCTTTCAGCAACAGCATAGAGTTCTCTTTTGAGCGCGAGATTGGCGGCGGGGCGCGCGAAGATCGACAATCCAAGGGTCAGCAGCGATACTGTCAGGGCCACTATGGCTACGGGTGTTAGAAAGTGGAATGGACTGATGCCACATGCTTTAAAGGCTAGCGTTTCGTTGTCTCGCGAAAGGCGGCCGCAACCGTAAAGTATCCCTAGCAGGAAAGCCATAGGTACAGTGGTTTCCAGTAGGGTGGGAAGGATGAGTGCGAAGAGCTTGGTGATCTGACTTAGGGGAGCGCCACGGCTGACGACGAGCTCGATGAGCTTTACGATACGGCCGGCAAGGAATACGAGGGTGAAGGCAAGAAGCCCAACCAGAAAGGGCGGGATGATTTGGCCAGCTACATAGGCGCTCAGGGTCCGATGCACATCGGAGATGGTAGCTTTCTTTGATGAATTCCTCAATCCAGAACCCACACGAAATTAGTTCCCATAGATCGGCCTTGCTCTACGGCGTACACCCGGTGTTGGAGAAGCTTCAGACTGCGCCCGATGACATTATTGAAATCCTTTTAGTTGGCGGTAGACGAGGTGCCTCGCTACGCAAGGTCGAGCAGATTGCTCGGAAGGAGAGCTGCCGGGTATCGGATATCGACATCGGGGGCCTGAACGCCTTGACGCACGGTGGTCGACATCAGGGAGTTGCGGCTCGGGTAGCGCCCTTCGCTTACCGGTCTTTCGAGGAACTGTTGGCGGCGTCAAGTGGTATGAGTGCGGACTGCGTTTTGTTTCTGGATGGCGTGTTGGACCCTCGGAATCTTGGTGGTATTCTCCGTACCTCCGAGGCCATGGGGGTGGGTCGCGTTGTTATACCTACGAATCGGGCGGCTGGCATCACAGCATCTGTGATCAAGGCATCCTCCGGGGCAGCCCACCATATCGAAGTGTATCGTGTCCCCAATCTCCTCCGCGGGCTCGCTGCTCTCCGGGAAATGGGCTACTGGGTGTTTGGTCTAGATGTGCACCAGGGAAGTAGCGCCTACGATCGGGTTTATCCGGAAAAGCTGGTCGTTGTGTTGGGCGGAGAGGAGCGAGGGATCCGGCCGTTGATTCGACGGAACTGTGACCATCTGGTTTCCATCCCCATGGATGGGCGGGTGGGCTCCCTGAACGTGGGAGTAGCCTGGGGCATGTTTGCGTATGAGTTGACAAGGCAACGGCTTTCAACGATTTCGCATCCGGCCCGTTGACATCCCTTATGATTAATGCTTAATTTCGGCCGTGTCGCTAGCTGACCTTTGCCCTGTTTTCTAGAAAGAGGGACAGGGTAGGTGTGGCTTTTTGTTCTTAAGCGCGCGATGGCGACGGATGTATCCGCTGGCGTAGCTCAACGGTAGAGCAGCTGATTTGTAATCAGCAGGTTGTAGGTTCAACTCCTATCGCCAGCTCCAAGTGGGTGATTTCATTGGCAGAGGCCTCTTTTAGGGGGCCTTTCCTATTCGAGCAAGTGCCAGGATGGACGAGTCAGGGAGAGGTTCCCGAGTGGTCAAAGGGAGCAGACTGTAAATCTGCCGCCGATCGGCTTCGGAGGTTCGAATCCTCCCCTCTCCACCATCAGCTGAAGGACTCCATAGAGACGGGAGTCGGTTTCGCGGGAATAGCTCAGTTGGCTAGAGCACGAGCCTTCCAAGCTCGGGGTCGCGGGTTCGAATCCCGTTTCCCGCTCCAAAGTGAACCAGTGTGGATGCCGAGGACGTAAGGCCTTGGTGCTGAACAGGGAAGCCACACGAGAGCCCGTGGAACGCGGCGCGGTGGCCTGAAAGGCCTTGGTTGTGTGTCACGGGACCCCACGCCCAGGTAGCTCAGTCGGTAGAGCACGTCCTTGGTAAGGACGAGGTCGGCGGTTCAAGCCCGCTCCTGGGCTTTGCCTTTTTGTGAGCCATTGAATCAAGTTGGGTGACACCTACAGGAGGAGAAGATGAGCAAGGCGAAATTTGAGCGAACGAAACCACATCTCAATATTGGTACCATCGGTCACGTCGATCACGGGAAGACGACGCTGACGGCGGCTATTACCAAGGTGCTCGCGGAAAAGGGAGGTGCGGATTTCGTA
This sequence comes from uncultured Syntrophobacterales bacterium, assembly GCA_964438895.1. GTDB lineage: Bacteria > Desulfobacterota > Binatia > UBA9968 > JAJDTQ01 > JAJDTQ01. The sequence continues at coordinate 54,969 of CAYTMJ010000020.1, forward strand.
CCGTTCGACCAGATTGACAAGGCACCGGAGGAGCGGGAGCGGGGTGTCACCATTAATATCGCGCATGTGGAATACCAGACGGACAAGCGGCATTACGCTCACGTGGACTGCCCCGGTCACGCGGACTATGTCAAGAATATGATCACAGGCGCCGCGCAGATGGATGGCGCGGTTCTGGTTGTTTCAGCGGCTGACGGACCCATGCCGCAGACTCGCGAGCACATTCTGCTAGCCCGGCAAGTGGGTGTTCCCTCAATCGTGGTCTACCTCAACAAGGCGGACACGGTGGATGATCCTGAGTTGCTGGAGCTTGTGGAGTTGGAAGTCAGGGAACTGCTTTCCAAATACCAGTTCCCAGGCGACGATATTCCGGTCGTCTCTGGTAGCGCTCTTAAGGCGCTCGAGGGCGAAGAGGGGGAGTTGGGGACCGAGTCGATACTCAAGTTGATGGATGCGGTGGACGCCTATGTCCCCGATCCGCAGCGGGATGTGGATAAACCGTTCATTATGCCGGTGGAAGACGTCTTTACCATCAGCGGTCGTGGCACTGTGGTGACCGGTCGCGTCGAGCGCGGGATCGTTCACGTAGGGGACGAGATTGAGATCGTAGGCTTGAAAGAGACCACGAAGACCGTAGCGACGGGTGTCGAAATGTTCCGGAAGCTGCTTGACGAAGGTCAGGCCGGTGACAACATTGGGGTTCTTCTCAGGGGCGTCAAGCGTGACGAGGTGGAGCGGGGCCAGGTGTTGGCTAAACCCAAGACCGTTACCCCGCATACCAAATTCAAGGCCGAAGCGTACATTCTGACCAAGGAAGAAGGTGGACGCCATACGCCGTTCTTCAACGGCTATCGGCCCCAGTTCTATTTTCGCACCACCGACGTCACCGGTGTGGCGACGCTCCCCGAGGGCACCGAGATGATCATGCCCGGAGACAATGCGCAAATGGAAGTCGACCTCATCTCCTCTATCGCCTTGGATGATGGGCTGCGCTTCGCTATCCGGGAAGGTGGTCGAACTGTGGGCGCAGGCGTCGTGACGGAAATTGTCCAGTAGGTGGAGGTGAGAAATGCGTGACTTGGTGGGGCTCGCATGTGACCGGTGTAAACGCAAGAACTACACCACGACTAAAAACAAGAAAAAAACTACAGACAAGCTGGAATTCAAAAAGTTCTGTAATGGCTGCCGTACGCACACGGCACACAAGGAAATCCGGGTCTGAGGCAACGGAGCCGGGTCAGTAGCTCCAATTGGTAGAGCACCGGACTCCAAATCCGGCTGTTGCAGGTTCGAGTCCTGCCTGACCCGCCAGTTCATCGCCGACGATGGAAAAACTTACTGATTCGTTCGCCTTCATGGCGCGGGTGACCGACTTCTTTCGTGAAGCGTGGCAGGAGTTGAAGAGGGTACACTGGCCCACTAGGCGAGAGACATACGCGGCAACGGGGATCGTGGTGCTTGTGGTGATCTTCTTCGCCATCTATTTAGGGCTGGTCGATATACTCCTCTCTTATGGGAGACAGTGGTTGTTGCGGTGAGGTGAGGTGATCGGAAGTCACATGGCAAAGAACTGGTATGTTGTTCATACATTTGCGGGCTTTGAGCACAAGGCCAAGGCTGCTCTCGAAGAGCGGTTGAGGGTGTTGGAGGACAACAACGATTGGTTCGGCGAGATCCTCGTGCCGGCAGAGACGGTCGTCGAATTAGTGAAAGGGAAGAAGCGAACGTCGTCGCGGAAGTTCTTCCCGGGGTACATGTTGGTTAAAATGGAGATGAATGACGAGACGTGGCACATCGTCAAATCGACTCCGAAGGTAACCGGGTTCGTGGGGGGTACTACTCAGCCGCCATGGGTCAGTGAGGAGGAAGTACAGGCGATTACCCAGCAGATGGAGGAGGGCGCTGCAAGGCCCCGCCCCCGAGTGGTGTTTTCGGTGGGCGAAAGCGTCAAGGTAATCGACGGGCCCTTCTCTGAATTCAATGGGGTGGTTGAGGAAGTGAAGCCGGACAAGGGTAAGCTACGAGTGCTAATTAGCATCTTCGGCCGGGCTACCCCGGTGGAGTTGGACTTCATACAGGTAGAGCGGAGTTAGGTCATGGCTAAAAAGGTGATCGGGGAAATCAAGCTGCAGATCCCCGCTGGACAGGCGAATCCGAGTCCTCCGGTGGGCCCAGCGCTGGGTCAGCGGGGGGTCAATATCATGGAGTTTTGCAAGGCATTTAACGCGGCTACCCAGACGGAACAGGGTATGATTACCCCGGTGGTTATTACCGTCTACGCCGATCGCACCTTCAGTTTTGTCACCAAGACTCCCCCGGCGGCAGTGTTGTTGAAGAAGGCTGCGGGTCTAGACAAGGGCGCGTCGGAGACCGGGAAGGCCATCGTGGGCGAGGTAACGAAGGCGCAGGTACAGGAGATCGCTCAAATAAAGATGCCCGATTTGACCAGCGCTAGCATCGAAGCTGCGGTCAAAACTGTCGAAGGCACCGCGAGGAGCCTCGGCCTCAAGGTTGTTTGACTGGGCCAGGAGTTGCCATGAAAGCGAAGGGTAAAAAATATCAGGGCGCTGCCGAAAAGGTGGATAAAACGAAGAGGTATCTCCTGGAAGAGGGGATACGGGTCGTCAAGGAAACCGCTACGGCGAAGTTTGATGAGACGGTTGAACTGACGGTTCGGCTCGGAGTCGACCCGCGCCAGGCGGATCAAAACATTCGTGGTGCGGTGGGGTTGCCACACGGTCTCGGTAAGCCCGTCAGGGTGTTGGCGTTTGCCAAGGGCGACAAAGAAAAGGAGGCCCAAGAGGCTGGCGCTGAATTCGTAGGCAACGACGACTTGATTAAGAAGATTACCGATGGTTGGCTCGATTTTGACAAGGTGGTGGCAACTCCCGACATGATGGGTGCTGTTGGGCGCATTGGCAAGATCCTTGGGCCCCGCGGACTAATGCCCAACCCGCGGTCCGGAACTGTGGCTGCGGAGATAGGTAAGGCGGTCGAGGAGATCAAGGCCGGGAGGCTTGAGTACCGGGTCGATAAGGCGGGTATTGTGCACCTTCCTATCGGCAAGGTGTCGTTTGAGGCCAACGCATTGCTGGACAATGCGAAGGCAGTGGTGGGTGCCCTGTTACGTGCCAAGCCCGCGGCGGCCAAGGGAACCTACATCAAGAGCGTGGCGGTGGCCGCGACCATGGGGCCTGGCATAAGGATCGATCCCGCGGAAGTTCGCGTTATGGGGGTTTGAGCGACCCGCGGAGCGGATTGGAGAATAGGGTGGATCGTCAGGAAAAGACCGCAATCGTTGACGCGTTCCAGGACAGATTCAAAACTGCCACTATGGCGGTGGTGACTGACTATCGGGGGCTGTCCGTCGGCAAGATGACGCAACTCCGTTGCGACGTTCGCGAGGTAGCTGGGGAATATAAGATCGCGAAAAATAATCTGGTCCGGCTTGCGATCAGGGACACGGCATTCCAAGTTCTCGAGGAGTTTCTCGCTGGGCCCAACGGTTGGGTGTTTGCGTACGATGACCCCGTAGGCCTATCCAAGGCGCTGGTCAAGTTTGCGGGCGAGAATGACGAGTTGACAATCAAGGGGGCAGTCCTCGACGGGACCTTGCTCGCGCCAGAGCAGGTCAAGGGGTTGGCCATGTTGCCGACCCTGCCGGAGTTGCATGCCCAGGTGCTTTCGCTGATGCAGGCACCGGCGAGCCGGTTGTTGCAGACCATCCAGGAACCGGGGGGCCAGTTGGTGCGTTTGTTGGAGGCGTTCAGGGGAAGCAAGGAATAGGTTCGGAAGATTAAGGCAGTCGAAGGGGGAGTTCAACCATGGAAGTGAGCAGGGAGCAAGTAAAGGACTTCATCAAGAACATGTCTCTGTTGGAGGCGGCCAGTCTGGTCAAAGAGCTGGAGGACGAACTCGGGGTTAGTGCTGCGGCGCCCGTAGCCGTGGCTGCGGCACCAGCGGCCGCCGCGGCGGCCGAGGAGCAGACCGAATTTGACGCCGTTCTCACCGGTGCTGGCGAAAAGAAGATCCAGGTCATCAAGGTGGTTCGGGAGATCACTGGTTTGGGTCTAAAGGAGGCGAAGGAGCTCGTGGACGGAGCCCCCAAGAACGTGAAGGAGGGGGTTTCTAACGACGAGGCCGAGGAAATAAAGAAAAAGATCGAAGAGGTCGGCGGAAGCGTCGAAGTTAAGTAGCGGAGCGGAAACCAGGGATAGGTCGGCGGAAGCGTCGAACATCACTCTCAGGGCCGAGTGAAAGGGGTACACATGCCGGTTCAGGTGGCCAACAATGTGAGACTGCGCCGGGATTTTGGGCGGATCAAAAAGATCATCGATTTGCCCTATCTCATTGAGATCCAGAAAAACTCCTACGATCTTTTCCTGCAGGAGGGAGCTCCCGAAGACGAGCGGCAGGACGTTGGATTACGGGCGGTGTTCAAGTCCGTGTTCCCAATCAGGGACTTTAATGACACCGCTTCGCTGGAGTATGTCAGCTATTCGTTGGGAGAGCCCAAGTATGATGTGGACGAGTGCCACGAAAGGGGCATGAACTTCGCTGCGCCGCTCAAAGTCACGGTCCAGCTTGTACTTTGGGATGTTGATGCTCAGACCGGTTCGCGAAGCATTCGCAACGTCAAAGAGCAGGAGGTCTATTTCGGTGAGGTGCCGCTGATGACCCGAAACGGTACCTTTATGATCAATGGTACCGAGCGGGTGATTGTGAGTCAGCTCCACCGTTCGCCTGGTGTGTTCTTCGAACACGACAAGGGGAAGACCCACGCCAGTGGAAAGTTTCTCTACTCGGCCCGGGTCATTCCGTATCGCGGGTCATGGCTTGATTTTGAGTTCGACCCGAGAGACATCCTGTTTGTTCGCATTGACCGTAGGCGGAAGTTCCACGTCACCGTGCTTTTGCGCGCCCTGGGGATGCAGCCCGAAGAGCTACTGAACTATTTTTATAAGACCGATACTGTTGTGTGCGACGTGGAGAAGCCCTTGCTTGAGGTCAAACCCCAACAGCTCTTGGGGCTCAAGGCCACTCGCGATGTCCGGGATCCCAAAAGTAATAACCTCATTGTTCGGGAAGGTCGCCGCTTCACGCGCTCGGTGATGCGCCAGATGGAGAGCGCGAACATCAAGCGGATCCCTATTGCCTGGGAAGACGTTCTAGGTCGGGTGGCTGCGCATGACGTGGTTGATCCGGAAACGAACCAGGTCATCCTTGAGTGTAACGAGGCCATCACCGAGGAAAAGCTCGACGAAATTCGCGGTAGTCGGATCAAGCAGTTAGACCTCTTCTTTCTAGATGATGCAGACACTGGGCCTTACCTGCGAAACACTCTTATGCAGGATAAGATGCAGTCCTGCGATGACGCGCTGTTAGAAATATATCGGCGTCTACGGCCGGGCGATCCGCCCACCATGGAGACCGCCGCCACCTTTTTTAATAACCTTTTCTTCAGCCCCGAACGGTATGACCTGTCGAGGGTCGGGAGGCTGAAGCTCAATCACCGCCTGAAGCTAGATTTACCCCTGGAGCACGGTGCTCTTCGGAAAGAAGACATTTTAGAGGTTGTGCGTTATCTCATTGAACTGCGAAACGGCAACGGATCCGTGGATGATATCGACCACTTAGGCAATCGCCGTGTTAGGCCCGTGGGCGAGCTAGTGGAGAATCACTTCCGTGTAGGCCTTGTGCGTATGGAGCGGGCAATCAAGGAGAAGATGAGCCTCCAGGATATTGACACTCTCATGCCGCAGGAATTGATTAACCACAAACCGGTTTCGGCGGCGTTGAAGGAGTTTTTCGGGTCGAGTCAGCTCTCCCAGTTTCTAGACCAGACTAATCCTTTGTCTGAGATCACCCACAAACGGCGGTTGTCTGCCCTAGGGCCCGGTGGGCTGACTCGCGAGCGAGCGGGCTTTGAAGTACGTGATGTGCACCCGACGCACTACGGCCGGGTTTGTCCCATTGAGACACCAGAGGGTCCGAACATTGGCCTTATTGCTTCTTTGTCCACGTATGCGCGGGTCAACGAATTCGGCTTCATTGAGACCCCCTACCGGGAGGTTGGAGACGGCAGGGTCACGGACCGCATTCGCTACCTGTCGGCGCTGGAAGAGGAAGACCATGTGATTGCTCAGGCCAATGCGGCGCTCGACGCTAAGGGCGGGTTCACCCAGGACCTGGTGTCCGCTCGCAAGGCCGGTGAATTCGTAATGGCCCATCCGGACGATGTCAACTTCATGGATGTATCACCAAATCAACTGGTGAGCGTTGCGGCTTCGTTGATTCCCTTCCTGGAGAATGATGACGCCAACCGGGCGCTGATGGGCTCCAACATGCAGCGGCAGGCTGTGCCCTTGCTCCGAACGGAAGCACCCCTCGTCGGTACTGGGATGGAGCGAGTGGTGGCCCGGGATTCCGGTGCCACTGTAGTAGCCGCTCGTGGGGGTACCGTCGAGAGTGTGGACTCTACCCGAATCGTAATCAAGGCGGAAGAAGCGTCCAGTGCATACGCGGATACTGGCGTGGACATCTACAGTCTCGTCAAGTACCAACGCTCCAACCAGAACACCTGCATTAATCAGCGTCCCATTGCTCGCGTTGGCGATCACGTCAATGAGGGCGATGTGGTGGCGGACGGGCCCTCAACTGAGATCGGAGAGTTAGCGCTGGGCCGAAATCTGCTCGTCGCGTTGATGCCCTGGGGCGGCTACAACTTTGAGGACTCGATTCTGATCAGCGAGCGCGTCGTCAAGGAGGACATTTATACGTCAGTGCACATTGAGGAGTTCGAATGTGTGTCCCGCGATACAAAGTTAGGCCCGGAAGAAATCACCCGGGACATTCCCAATGCGGGCGACGAGGCACTCAAGGATCTCGATGAGAGCGGTGTAATTCGCATAGGCGCAGAGGTGAAGCCCGGTGATGTACTGGTGGGCAAAATAACCCCCAAGGGTGAGACCCAGCTTTCCCCGGAAGAGAAATTATTACGGGCGATTTTCGGCGAAAAGGCCGGAGAGGTGAGGGATTCATCCCTGAAAGTCCCGCCCGGCGTCGAGGGGACTGTCATCAGCGTGAGGATCTTCTCGCGCAAGGGCCTCGATAAGGACGAGCGGGCCAAACAGATCGAAGACCAAGAAGTGGAACGCCTCAACAAGGACCAGCACGACCAGATCCGTATCGTCCAGGATGGTGCCATGAAGCGTTTGAAGGAGCTTCTAGTCGGTTGCCGCGCCGCGTCTCGGATCACCGACGAGAACCGAAAGGTATTGATTTCTAAGGGAGAAGAGTTGACCGAAGAGCTTCTGGACGGCATCCCCTTCTCCTTCCTCGCGGATCTCAAGCTGGACAATTCAGCGCTAGAGAGCGAGGCGGCGCGCATCGTTGCAAACACGTCCGCGCAGGGGGATTCCCTCAAGGGACGGTTCCAGGACAAGATACTCCGGTTGACCAGCGGTGATGAATTGCCTCCTGGCATGATCAAGATGGTCAAGGTGTTAGTGGCCATCAAACGCAAGCTCCAGGTTGGCGATAAAATGGCGGGGCGGCATGGCAACAAGGGGGTAATCTCCTGCATTCTTCCAGAAGAGGATATGCCCTATCTGGAAGACGGGACGCCAGTGGACATGGTCCTTAATCCGTTGGGGGTTCCGTCCCGAATGAACGTCGGGCAGATCTTGGAGGCCCATCTAGGTTGGGCTGCCCGTAGTCTAGGCCAGCAGATTCAGGTGTTGCTCGACCAGGACTCGACGGATGTTAGTGCCCAGTTGAGGGACTTTCTGGGCGAGGGGGAATCGGGAAAGGTCGGCCTCGACCGTTTGCCGGCGGGTGACGTGCGACGGTTGGCGGAGAAGTATCGGGAGGGCGTTCACCTGGCTACGCCCGTGTTCGATGGCGCGCGGGAAGACGAGATCTTCAACCTTTTGAAGAAGGCGGATCTGCCGGTGACGGGGCAGGTCACGTTGTATGATGGGCGTAACGGTGAGCCGTTCGACGAGAAGGTGACCGTGGGTGTCATGTACATGATGAAGCTGCACCATCTGGTGGACGACAAGATTCACGCGCGTTCTACCGGACCCTACTCGCTGGTGACTCAGCAGCCTCTTGGCGGTAAGGCGCAGTTCGGTGGTCAGCGTCTGGGTGAGATGGAGGTGTGGGCGCTCGAAGCATATGGAGCGGCCTACACGTTGCAGGAGATGCTGACCGTCAAGTCAGACGACGTGACGGGGCGTACCCGTATGTACGAGGGAATCTTCAAGGGTGATCATTTTGTTGAGCCGGGTTTACCGGAGTCTTTTAACGTTATGGTCAAGGAGCTACAGAGCCTTTGTCTCGACCTGGAGTTGGTGGAATAAGGAGGCGGTATGGAAGAGGTATATAGTCTTTTCGAAAAACCTAAGAACCCGCTCAGCTTTCAGGGAATCAAGATCGGCTTGGCCTCTCCGGACAAGATCCGTTCCTGGTCTCACGGCGAAGTACGCAAGTCAGAGACCATAAACTACAGGACATTCAAACCTGAACGGGACGGCCTGTTCTGTGCCAAGATATTCGGTCCCACCAAGGACTATGAATGTAACTGCGGCAAGTACAAGAGAATGCGTCATCGGGGCGTTGTGTGTGAGAAGTGCGGTGTCGAGGTTATCCAGTCTAAAGTTCGCCGTGAGCGCATGGGGCACATCGAGTTGGCCACGCCAGTAGCGCACATCTGGTTCTTGAAGAGCCTCCCGAGCCGCATCGGGGCATTGTTGGACCTATCGCTCAAGGATTTGGAGAAAGTTCTGTATTTTGAATCCTATGTGGTCCTCGACCCAGGTTCTACCAAGCTGCAGTATAAGGAGTTGCTCACTGAGGCACGCTATCGAAAGGCCTTGGAAGAGTACGGCGCCGATTTCAGGGCTCAGATGGGTGCTGAGGCAATTCGCGAACTCCTGGGCCATATAGAAGTTGACAAACTATCCGAAGAACTCCGGACGGACCTACGTGAGGCCAATTCCGAGGTCAAGAGGAAAAAGTACGCCAAACGTCTGAAGGTGCTCAACGCTTTTCGAAATTCAAAAAATCGACCGGAATGGATGATTTTGGAGGTAATTCCTATCATACCGCCCGACCTGCGTCCCCTGGTTCCGCTCGATGGGGGCCGTTTTGCCACCTCCGACCTCAATGACCTCTACCGTCGGGTAATCAACCGGAATAACCGGCTCAAACGCCTGATGGAGTTAAACGCCCCCGATATCATTGTTCGCAACGAGAAACGGATGTTGCAGGAAGCGGCCGACGCGTTATTTGACAATGGCAGACGTGGTCGAGCTATAACGGGTCCCAACCGGCGGCCGCTAAAGTCCCTCAGCGATATGCTCAAGGGCAAGACCGGCCGGTTCCGCCAGAATCTGTTGGGCAAGCGAGTGGACTACTCGGGGCGTTCGGTAATCGTAGTGGGCCCAGAACTTCGGCTTCATCAATGCGGGTTGCCGAAGAAAATGGCCTTGGAGCTATTCAAGCCGTTTATCTATAATAAGCTGGAGGAGCAGGGCTACGTTACCACCATTAAGAGTGCGAAGAAGGCGGTGGAAATGGAGCGTCCCGAAGTCTGGGACATACTCGACGGCGTAATCAAGGAGCATCCGGTGCTCCTAAACCGGGCGCCTACACTGCACCGACTGGGAATCCAGGCGTTCGAGCCGGTTTTGATTGAAGGTAAAGCGGTCCAGTTGCATCCGCTGGTGTGCGCCGCTTACAACGCCGACTTCGACGGCGATCAAATGGCTGTTCATGTTCCATTGTCAGTAGAAGCGCAGGTGGAAGCCCGCGCGCTGATGATGTCCACCAACAACATTCTCTCCCCCGCTAATGGCAAGCCGATCATTGTGCCGTCGCAGGACATCGTCCTGGGCCTCTACTACCTGCCGCGCGAGCGCCCTAACGTGAAGGGTGCGGGCAAGATTCTGGCGGGTCCGACGGAAGTTCGTATCGCCTACGACCAGGGCGAAGTGGCTCTCCAGGCGCGGATCCGGGTACGCGTTGATGGCGAGACGTATGACTCCACTGTGGGGCGGGTGCTGCTGCACGAGATTGTGCCGCCTCAGATCTCGTTTCGGGAAGTAAATCACGTAATGAACAAGAAGGAGTTGGGAAATCTTATCGATCTCAGTTACCGGCTCGCAGGCAACAAGGCCACTGTTGTTTTCGCGGACCAGCTAAAGGATATGGGCTACAGCTACGCCACAAAGGCAGGGGCGTCCATTGCCCTCAAGGACATGGTGATTCCGGCTAGCAAGGAACAACTGCTCAAGCAGGCCTACGAAAATGTCCACGAGATTGACGAGCAATACAACAACGGCCTTATCACAGACGGTGAGCGGTACAATAAGGTCGTCGACATCTGGGCCGAGGTTACTGACCGGGTATCGGATGAAATGTTGCGTGACCTGGGAACCGAAACCGTTACGGACGAACGGGGCCAGACCATGCGGGTTCCCAACTTTAACCCAATATTTATGATGGCCGACTCCGGAGCTCGGGGTAGCGCGCAGCAGATCCGTCAACTGGCCGGAATGCGTGGCTTGATGGCCAAGCCGTCGGGTGAGATCATTGAAACCCCCATTACCGCTAACTTCCGGGAGGGACTGACAGTTCTGCAGTACTTCATTTCCACCCATGGCGCTCGTAAGGGGCTCGCGGACACCGCACTTAAGACAGCCAACTCAGGCTATCTAACCCGGCGACTCGTGGACGTGGCCCAGGATGCTATCATCACGCAGGACGATTGCGGCACATTGGACGGAATCGAGATGTCGCCCCTGATGGAAGGGGGAGAAATTATCGAACCGCTTGGCGATCGGGTCCTGGGTCGTGTGGCGCTGCAGGACATCAAGGACCCGTTCAGTGGTGAGGTTCTCGTCAAGACTAACCAGGAGATTGATGAGTCGCTGGTGCAACGAATCGAAGAAGCCGGCCTGGAGCGTATCTGGATACGTTCAGTTCTCACATGTCAGTCCAAGAGGGGCGTGTGCGTTATGTGCTACGGCCGAGACTTAGCCCGGGGTGAGATGGTGAACGCCGGTGAAGCCATTGGCGTCATCGCAGCGCAGTCTATCGGTGAACCGGGCACCCAGCTTACCATGCGGACTTTTCACATCGGTGGCACTGCAAGTCGGCGTGCCGAGCAGACCACCTTGGAGCCGCGCACCGACGGTTATGTAAAGCTCATTAATGTCAGCACCGTGGCCAACCGGGACGGAGAACTGGTGGTCATGAACCGGAACGGCGAGCTAGCCGTAGTTGACTATCCCGAAGGTTCAGACAGGTCGCGGGAGAGGGAACGGGAACGCTACCCACTGGTTTACGGTGCTAAGCTTAAGAAGCAGGACGGAGTCGAAGTCAAGGCGGGAGAATTGTTGGCCGAGTGGGATCCGTACACAATCCCCATTATCACTGAAATCACCGGTAGTGTGAAGTTCGGGGATATCGTTGAGGGCACTACAATGGAGGAGAAGGTGGACGAGCGGACTGGCCTGTCTACCAAGGTGATCGTTGACTTCAAGGACATCGATAGGCGCCCGCGGTTGTCGATCAAGGACGACAGCGGTAAGACCGCAAAGCTTTCGGGCAACAACGAAGCCCGGTATATGCTCCCGGTGGGTGCCCATATCAATGTGGCGGAGAACCAGGACGTATCGGCGGGCGACGTACTGGCTAAAATACCCCGGGAGACCACTAAGACCAAGGATATCACCGGTGGCTTGCCTCGGGTGGCGGAGTTGTTCGAGGCCAGGAAACCCAAGGAGTTTGCCGTTATTAGCGAGATAGACGGCGTTATTTCGTTCGGTCGTGATACGAAGGGGAAGCGTAAGGTGTTGGTGACCCCTGACGTTGGGGAGCCCCGTGAATACCTCATTTCCAAAGGAAAACACATTAGTGTGCACGAAGGCGATCGGGTCCGTGCTGGCGAGTCGCTCATGCAGGGCTCGTCCAATCCTCATGACATACTCGGTATTCTAGGGGAGAAGGCGTTAGCCAAATACCTGGTGGACGAGATTCAGGAAATCTATCGATTACAGGGTGTTCGGATTAACGATAAGCACATTGAGGTCATCGTCAAGCAGATGTTGAGGCGGGTACGCATCAAGGAGAGCGGCGATAGTGACTTCCTGATGGGCGATCAGGTGGAAAAATGGCGGTTTGGGGAGGAGAATCAGCGAATCCTGGGCGAAGGAGGCAAGCCAGCGGTGGCGGAGCCCCTCTTGCTTGGGATTACTAAGGCTTCTTTGTCTACCGGAAGCTTCATTTCTGCCGCTTCATTCCAGGAAACTACGAAGGTACTTACGGAAGCAGCGATCAATGGTAGGCTTGACCCACTCAGTGGATTGAAGGAAAATGTCATAATGGGGAAGCTCATCCCTGCGGGGACGGGCTTGACCGAATACAAAGTTGTGGATGTTGATTGCGACGAGCAGCTTGGGGAGATTGACGTCTCCGAGGTGGAGGTCGCCTGATGGTTGACACTAGGCGGAAGTTACGATAAATTCAACGGTTTGTTGAGAAAGCGGATTTAATGCCTACAATTAATCAATTGGTCCGTAAGGGACGAGTAGTACAACGGCAAAAGAACACCGCTCCTGCTTTGCAGGGCTGTCCGCAGAAGCGGGGCGTATGTACGCGGGTTTATACCTCAACGCCAAAAAAGCCCAACTCAGCCCTGCGTAAGGTGGCCCGGGTCCGTTTAACCAACGGTGCAGAGGTAACGTCCTACATACCTGGGATGGGGCACAATCTGCAGGAGCACTCGGTGGTACTGATAAGGGGCGGTAGGGTTAAAGATCTCCCGGGTGTGCGGTACCACATTATCCGGGGTGCGCTGGACTCCATCGGTGTGAACGAGCGCCGCCAGGGCCGGTCAAAATACGGAGCGAAGAGACCGAAGTAGCGATATGCCACGCAAGGGTGAAATAAAACGGATAGAGTTGCTACCGGATCCTAAGTATGGGGACAAACTGGTCACCAAGTTCATAAATAACATGATGAGTAGCGGCAAGAAGAGCATCGCTGAGGGTATTCTGTATCGTTCGTTGGATATTATCGCGGCTGAGACCAAGACTGAGCCTCTTGGCGTCTTCAAGCGCGCTGTTGACAACACTAAGCCGACGGTGGAGGTTCGTTCGCGGCGCGTCGGCGGCGCCACGTATCAGGTGCCGGTTGAGGTCCGTCCGGACCGGCGGCTTTCCCTGAGTCTTCGCTGGCTAATCAGTTCGGCTAGGGCCAGAAGTGAGAAGTCGATGGACCAGAAACTTGCTGGGGAATTGATGGACGCCGCCAACCAGCGCGGTAACGCCATCAAGAAGAAGGAAGATACGCACAGAATGGCCGAGGCGAACCGCGCTTTTGCCCATTACCGCTGGTAGTTGCCAGGTCAATCACCATCCGATTTAGGAGGCGGTAGAACCGCCTCCTTTTTTTGCCGTCATACGGAGACGACTGCGAGCAATGAGCAGACAGATTCCACTCGACCGGACCCGCAACATTGGCATCATGGCCCACATTGATGCTGGTAAGACGACCACGACGGAGCGTGTGTTGTTCTACACGGGGATCAACTACAAGTTAGGTGAGGTGCATGACGGCACCGCTACGATGGACTGGATGGTTCAGGAGCAGGAGAGGGGGATCACCATCACCTCGGCGGCGACAACGTGCCATTGGCGGGACCACCGGATCAACATAATCGACACTCCGGGCCATGTGGACTTCACTATCGAGGTGGAGAGGTCGCTTCGGGTGTTGGACGGTGTTGTCGGGGTGTTCTGTTCCGTCGGTGGTGTGGAGCCCCAGACCGAGACGGTTTGGCGACAGGCAGACAAGTATGGTGTACCGAGAATAGCTTATATCAACAAGATGGATCGCGTGGGCGCCGACTTTTTCCGCGTGGTTAAGATGATACAGGATCGTTTGGGGGCCCGTCCTCTCGTTATTCAACTCCCGGTGGGCTCTGAAGACCACTTTCAGGGGGTGGTGGATCTGGTGCGGATGAAGGCAATTCTGTGGGACAACGAAGATCTTGGGGCTAACTTTCGGGAGGCATCAATCCCGGCTGACCTACAGGGACAGGCGGGGGAATATCGAGAGATCATGCTGGAGACGCTAGCGGATTGCGACGACGCTATCATGGCCGCGTACCTTCAGGGTGACGATATCTCCAGCGACCGCTTGATCGAGGCAATTCGGGTCGCCGGACTGAAGCTTCAACTCGTCCCGGTACTTTGTGGCGCCGCGTTTCGGAATAAGGGCGTGCAACCGTTGTTGGACGCGGTGGTTGACTACCTCCCGTCACCACTGGATGTTCCGCCCATTCACGGTAGGGATCCCATCATTGAAGAGGAGGCGGTTCGCCCCACTTCGGATGAGGCGCCGTTCTCGGCGCTGGCGTTTAAGATTATGGCCGATCCATTCGTTGGGTCGTTGACCTTCTTCCGTGTGTATTCCGGCATGCGTAAGTCTGGAGCATTTGTTTACAATGCTTCCACGGGGCGCCGGGAGCGTCTTGGCCGGATACTCAAGATGCACGCCAACAAGCGGGAGGAGATCGACGAGGTTTATGCTGGGGACATTGCTGCCGCTGTTGGGCTGCGCAGTGCCAAGACCGGCGACACCCTCTGTGACGAAGACAACCCCATCTTGTTAGAGTCCATCGACTTCCCCGAGCCCGTCATTGCCATTGCCATTGAGCCTAAGTCCCGCGACGATCAGGAAAAACTCGGTACGTCCCTGCAGAAGCTCGCTAAAGAGGATCCGTCGTTCCGTGTCACCGTCGATCAGGAAACAGGCCAGACGTTGATCTCCGGTATGGGCGAGCTTCATCTTGAGGTAATTGTCGACAGGTTGCTTCGAGAGTTCAAGGTGGATGCCAGCGTGGGCAAGCCGCAGGTGGCGTACAAAGAGACCATACGCCGAACGGTGGAGCGGGAGGGTAGGTTTGTCAGACAGTCGGGTGGCCGTGGACAGTACGGCCATGTATACCTGCGCTTAGAGCCGCAGGCTACTGGATGCGGGTTCGAATTCGTCAACGCTATCAAGGGAGGCGTGATACCGCAGGAATATGTCCCGGCGGTGGAAAACGGTGTCGTTCAGGCCATGACCAATGGCGGGTTGGTGGGATATCCGGTAGTGGATGTCAAGGTCACACTGCTGGATGGTAGCTACCATCAGGTGGACTCCTCGGAGATGGCGTTCACCATTGCGGCTTCGATGGCGTTCAAGGAAGCGCTGGGAAAGGCCTCTCCAGTGTTGCTGGAGCCCGTGATGGATGTCGAGGTGGTGGTGCCGGAGGAGTTTATGGGCGATGTGATCGGAGACATTAGTTCCCGGCGGGGTAAGGTCCTGGGCATGAACACCAAAGGTAGCGCACAGGTCGTGGACTCCCGCGTTCCCCTGTCACTGATGTTTGGGTATGCGACCGATCTGAGGTCGAGAACACAAGGACGGGCGACTTATACAATGCAGTTTTCGCGCTACGAGGAAGTGCCGGACGCGGTGACCGAAGGTATGGTGGGCCGTGATTCGATAGGGGTGAGGGTGTGAACGAGAAAATTCGTATTCGGCTTAAAGCCTACGATTATCGAGTCCTGGACCAGTCGGTAGGCGAGATCGTCGAGACTGTAAAGAGGACGGGTGGCCGGGTCGCTGGCCCTATCCCTCTCCCGACACGCATTGAGCGGTTTACCGTGAACCGGTCCCCTCATGTGGACAAGAAGTCGCGGGAGCAGTTCGAGATCCGCACTCACAAACGATTGTTGGATATCCTCGAGCCTACCCAGCAGACCATCGATGCGTTGGGAAAGTTAGATTTAGCAGCCGGCGTGGATGTCGAGATTAAGCTTCAATAGGTTACTGAAATGACGGGTCTTATAGGCAAAAAGATCGGCATGAGTCAGCTCTTCGATGACACGGGGAATGTGATCCCGGTGACCGTGGTCGAGGCGGGCCCGTGCGTGGTGGTGCAGAAAAAGGACGAGGCGAGGGACGGGTACAATGCGTTGCAGTTGGGTTTCGGGACCCAGAAGAACCAGCGCGTAAACCGGCCTCTGCGCGGCCACATGGCCAAGGCGGAGAAGGGCTCGTTCCGCGTGCTTCGCGAGTTCCGAGTCGATGATATTTCCGGTTACGAGGTGGGCCAGGAACTTACGGTCACGGATTTGGTTAAGCCGGGAGACTTGGTGGATGTGACCGGAACCTCTAAAGGCAAGGGCTTTGCGGGTGTCATGAAACGTTGGGACTTTGGCGGTGCCTCACGAACTCACGGTACCCACGAATGGTTTCGACACGGTGGCTCCATCGGGAACGCGTCCTATCCGGGCAGGGTGTTCAAGGGAAAGAAGATGGCGGGGCATTTAGGCAACGCGCGGGTGTCGATCCAGAACCTTCGGGTTGTCGAGGTTCGCCCCGAGGAAAATCTGCTGCTGGTAAAAGGATCCATTCCGGGCTCCAATGGCAGGCTTGTCCTAGTCCGCAGGGCGGTCAAGGGGTA
This sequence comes from uncultured Syntrophobacterales bacterium, assembly GCA_964438895.1. Classification (GTDB taxonomy): domain Bacteria; phylum Desulfobacterota; class Binatia; order UBA9968; family JAJDTQ01; genus JAJDTQ01. Next base: position 71,494 of record CAYTMJ010000020.1, read on the forward strand.
AGGCATGGAATTTCGCAGGATCGAGCCGGAACTCTCGGAAAGTATTTTCGGAGTTGCTGTGCGCCCTCACTTGTTGCATCAAGCGGTGGTCATGCAACTTAATAACCGGCGCGCAGGTACCGCCTCCACTAAGACCCGTGGCCGGGTTCGGGGGAGTGGTAAGAAGCCGTGGCGACAGAAGGGCTCGGGAAGGGCTCGTGCCGGCAGCGTGCGCTCGCCCATCTGGGTCGGAGGGGGAACTACGTTCGGACCCTTGCCTCGGGACTATTCGTACCGAATTCCTAAGAAGGCTCGGCGGCAGGCGGTCCTGTCCGCGCTTAGCCTCAAGCGTCAGGAAGAGAAACTCGTAGTGGTGGAGCTCGAGTCTGTCTCCGAAATCAAGACTCGTGTTATGGCCGATGCTATAACGGCACTAGGCGTTGGGAGGTCGCTGTTCGTTATCGCGGATGCCGACGAGAGGATCGAGTTGTCTGCGCGTAATCTTCCCAACGTGAAGGTTTTGCGGGTGGCTGGATTGAATGTGTACGATCTGTTGCGTTTCGAATATCTGGTACTGACCGGCGATGCGTTGCGAAAGATAGAAGAGAGGTTTTTGCAATGAGGGGGCCTCGGGTTTCGGTTCTCGCTCCACTGATTTCAGAGAAGGGATCGATGTTGAGCGAGTCGGCTAATCAGGTAATTTTCAAGGTCCGCCCGGACGCCAACAAAATTGAGATCCGGAAAGAGGTGGAGACGCTTTTTAAGGTGACGGTCTTGGATGTGCGAACTGCGCGTTACCTGGGTAAGATGCGCCGCGTCGGTAGGAATACCGGACGGTTACCGCTGTGGAAGAAGGCTTTCGTCACCCTGAAGCAAGGTGATCGAATCGACTTCTTCGGTGTTGGATAATCTGGATAAGGGTTGTAGGCCATGTCGATTAAGAACCGTCGCCCGACTTCTCCGGGGCGCCGTTTTTCCACAGGCTTCGGATTTGACGAGATCACGAAGGATTCGCCGCATAAGCCGTTGTTGCGTCCACACAAGGAATTCGGTGGGAGGAACAACGCAGGTAGGATTACCAAGGACCACCGTGGAGGTGGACATAAGCGCCGCTATCGTTTCATTGATTTTAAGCGAGATAAGAAGGGTGTCCCCGGCCGGGTCGAGACCATTGAGTATGACCCGAACCGCTCTGCTCGGGTGGCGCTCATCTGCTATCTTGACGGCGAGCGTCGCTACATCCTAGCACCAGATATGCTCCGGGTCGGCGGCCACATAGTATCCGGTGATCAGGATGTTGACATCCAGCCTGGGAATTCCCTCCCCCTAAGGCACATACCTACTGGGACCTTGGTTCACAACGTTGAGATGAAGGCGGGCAAGGGCGGTCAGATCGTTCGGAGCGCGGGGGCATCCGCCCAAGTGATGGCGAAAGAGGGGTTTTACACGCTTCTCAAACTGCCGTCCGGTGAATTGCGCAACGTCCGCTCGGAGTGTCGCGCCACTATTGGCGAAGTGGGAAACAGCGACTACGGGAACGTGACGTACGGTAAGGCAGGTCGGTCTCGGTGGAGGGGCCGCCGGCCAGTGACACGGGGCGTAGCCATGAATCCGGTGGACCATCCTCACGGGGGCGGCGAGGGACGGTCCAAGGGCAATCATCCGCAAACGCCCTGGGGTAAGCCGACCAAGGGGTACAGAACCCGTGGTGTCAAGCCTTCGGACAAATACATCGTGAAGCGCAGGAAGGGAAGATAGGCATGGCGCGTTCGATTAAGAAAGGCCCTTTCGTGGACGATCACCTGATTCGAAAAATCGAGGAGATGAATCGATCTCAGACGAGAGGGGTCCTCAAAACGTGGTCCCGGCGTTCGACCATCACCCCGGATATGATCGGACACACTATTGCGGTTCACAACGGCCGGAAATTCCTTCCGGTGTTTGTGACCGAGAACATGGTGGGCCACAAGCTGGGAGAATTCTCGCCTACCCGCACGTTCCACGGCCACGCGGGGGACCGGAGGGGGGGAGCCGGGGGCGTGAGGAGGTAGTCTATGGAGGCACGTGCTATCACGAGGTTTGCTCGAGTCTCGCCCCGTAAGATGAGACTTGTAGTGGATCAGGTAAGAGGCCGGCCGGTGGAAGAGGCGCTGACGATGCTGAAGTTTGTGCCTAAGAGCTGCGCTAGCATTGTGGCTAAGACGTTGCGTTCAGCGGTAACTAACGCTGAGAATACCCAGAACGTCGATGTGGACCTGTTGTACGTAAAATTGGCGGAGGTGGGTCAGGGCGGGATGTGGAAAAGAATGATGCCGCGCGCCCAGGGTCGAGCCAATCGGATCCGTAAGCGGCTTAGTCATCTGACCGTTGTAGTGGACGAAAGGGCTTGAGGATGGGACAGAAAACACACCCTAAGGTTTTCCGCATGCGCGTCATCGAGTCCTGGGACTCGAAGTGGTACGCGGGGAGCGATTACTCCGAGCTCTTACACGAAGATCTTAAGATCAAGGGTTTCCTTAAAGGGCGTCTCCATCACGCGGGTATCTCAAAGATCGAAATCGAACGGGCCACAAACAAGGCAAAGATTAACATTCACACCGCTCGTCCGGGCATCGTCATTGGAAAGAAGGGCGCGGAGATTGAGAAACTCAAGGAAGAATTGGGGAGGCTGTCGTCACGTGAAGTCTTCATCAATATACATGAGGTAAGGCGCCCCGATCTGGACGCGCAGTTGGTCGCAGAAAATGTCGCTCTGCAGCTCGAGCGTCGGGTTGCCTTCCGTCGTGCCATGAAGGAAAGCGTGTCGCGGGCATTGCGCATGGGTGCCCAAGGGATTCGTATCCAATGCGGAGGCCGGTTGGGTGGCCAGGAGATTGCCCGTACGGAGTGGTATCGAGAAGGACGTGTTCCGTTGCATACACTGCGAGCCGACGTAAGTTACGGGTTGGCAGAGGCAAAGACCACCTACGGCGTCATCGGAGTCAAAGCGTGGATCTTTCGGGGCGAGATTCTAACGAAGCAGGAAGAGCAGCAGAAGGCTTCTCTGGGACTGTAGGTGTCCTGCTCTTTAATTGAGTGGAATAATGTTAGAACCAAAAAAACTTAAATACCGCAAGGTACAAAAGGGTCGCAGGGGCGGGTTTGCCGAACGAGGTTCCTCTCTTTCCTTCGGTGACTACGGCTTGAAGTCGCTCGACCGGGGTTACTTGACGGCGCGTCAAATCGAAGCCGCCCGCATCGCATTGACACGTTACCTGAAACGCCATGGTAAGGTTTGGATTCGGGTCTTTCCGGATAAGCCCATTACCAGGAAGCCGGCAGAGGTGCGAATGGGGAAGGGCAAGGGCCCGCTCCATGCATGGGTAGCCGTGATCAAGCCGGGGAAGCTTCTGTTCGAGATTGAGGGGATTGAGCGCGAAGAAGCGATGGAGGCGTTTCGGCTCGCCTCGCGTAAGCTCGGTATGGCCACGGCGGTCATGGAGCGGTAGGCGGATTTCCAATGAACGCGAAGGAATTGCGAGACTTGAACTCGGACGAGTTGCAACAGAAGCGTATGGAATGCAAGGAGGAGATTTTTCATCTCAGCCTCCGGCGCGCCACTGGTCAACTGGAAAGTCCCATGAAGTTGCGGCAGTCGCGGCGCGATCTAGCCCGCGTGGAGACGGTACTGGCGGAACGCCAGGCCCTAGCAGGCAAAGAGGGCGATCATGAGTGAGCGTGGTGTTACCAAACAGCGGGAAGGTGTCATCAAGACGAACCGGATGACAAAGACGGTTGTTGTTGAACTGGAGCGGATAGTCCTTCATTCGCGATACAAAAAATATTTGAGACGACGGACGCGGGTCAAGGCCCATGACGAACGCGACGAGTGTGAGGTGGGAGACCGGGTTGTGATCGTTGAAAGCCGGCCACACAGCCGCCAGAAGCGGTGGCGCGTAAGTCGGATTCTGAGTCGTCCTAGCGTAGGCGATACTATTACTTCGCAGACGCCCGCAGCTCCGGGGAGTATGGGGGTTTAGCGGTGATACAAGTAGGGACGGTTCTCGACGTTGCGGATAACTCGGGTGCCCGCCGGGTGCAGTGCATCAAAGTGCTCGGAGGAACGCGGCGGAAGTACGCTAGTATAGGCGACATCGTTGTTGTGTCTGTCAAGGAGGCTATGCCCAATTCTAAGGTACCTAAGGGTAGCGTAGTGAGGGCAGTGGTGGTTCGGACTGCCAAGGAAATTGGTCGAGTAGACGGCTCCTATATTCGGTTCGACAACAACTCGGCGGTACTGGTCGACAATCAGAAAGAGCCGGTTGGTACGAGAATTTTCGGTCCGGTAGCTCGAGAGCTTAGGGCAAAGCGGTTCATGAAGATCGTATCGCTGGCGCCGGAGGTTCTATGAGCCTGTCCGTTCGCAAAGATGACAATGTGATGGTGGTGGCTGGGAAGGAGCGCGGCAAGACCGGGAAGGTGATCAAAGTGCTGCCAAAGAAAAGCCGCGTTTTTATTGAACGAATTAACCTCGTCAAACGCCACACCAAACCCCGCAGTGCACAGCAGCCTGGGGGTATCGTGGAAAAAGAGGCCTCGATCCACATCTCGAACGTTATGGTCATGTGCGAACCGTGCAATGCTCCGGTCCGGATTGGGTACAAAGTCCTCGCGGATGGACAGAAGACCCGCGTCTGTCGGCGTTGCGGCGAAGGGTTAAATTGACGTCGGTGTTGTAGTCCGCGAAGTGGGATTCAAAGATGGAAAGGCTCGAACAAAAATACCATGAGGCGATCGTGCCCGCTATGATGGCGGACTTTGGTTATCGCAATAGGCTTCAGGTGCCGCGCCTAAAGAATGTGTCGATCAACGTATGCATCGGTGAAGCTGTACAGAACGCCAAATTGCTGGATGCGGCAGTGGCAGAGCTAGCAGCTGTTAGTGGGCAGCGCCCGGTGATAACACGCGCCCGGAAGGATATCTCAAACTTTAAGCTGCGCCGCGGCAACCCCATCGGATGTATGGTGACGTTACGCCGGCAGCGGATGTACGAGTTCCTCGATCGCTTGGTGCAGATAGCTCTTCCCCAGGTGAGGGACTTTAAGGGTATCTCGGACCGGTCCTTCGACGGCTGTGGCAATTACTCGCTGGGTATCCGCGAGCAGGCTATCTTTCCGGAAGTGAGGCCGGAGTCGGTGGAACGGGTTCATGGTCTGACGGTGTCCATCGTAACAACTGCTCGCACCGATGAAGAAGGCAGGGCCTTGTTGAAGCATTTCGGAATGCCTTTCTCTAGTGACGGGGGTAGTACAAGTGGCTAAAAAGTGTCTGATCATTAAGGCGGAAAGAACGCCGAAGTTTAAGGTTCGTCAGTACAATCGTTGCCCCCTTTGTGGAAGGGCGAGAGCCTTTTATCGACGCTTCCGGATGTGCCGGATCTGTCTTCGTTTAAACGCACGTCGGGGGGAGCTCCCGGGCGTTATTAAGGCAAGCTGGTAGGAGGCGTAGGTTCAAATGAGTATGACCGATCCAATCGCTGACTTGTTGACGCGAATGCGAAACGCCGGGATGGCAAAACACGAGACTGTGGACGTCCCGTGGTCCCGCCTCAAGGAAGGTATCATGAAGGTTTTGGTGGAAGAGGGGTACGTGGGACAAATACGGCGCATCCAAGTCGAGGGGCAGGTCCAGGATACGCTCCGGGTCCACTTGAAGTACGGCAAAGATCACGAGCCTGTGATGAGCAAGCTGACGCGAGTCAGTCGGCCGGGTCGGCGAGTGTATCTCGGTTACAAGAACATTCAGCCGGTTCGGAGGGGTCTAGGCTCCCACATTCTGTCTACGTCTAGGGGTATTGTGGTAGACCGGGACGCAGTGAAGGCCAAGGTGGGCGGCGAGTTGCTTTGTTCAATCAGCTAGCGCGTTTGATTTAAACTTTTTGTTTCGAACTGCACCGGGGGTATTGCGTGTCGCGTGTAGGAAAATTGCCGATTGTTGTGCCCGAAACGGTCAAGCTCGAGATTGACGGTGTCGAAGTGCGGGTACAGGGTCCCAAGGGTAAGTTGGCTCACAGTATTCCTGAGGGGATTACGGTCGAAATGGATGGCGACCGGCTACATGTCCGTCGGAATAATGAGACCAAGCCTGTTAGGTCGCTGCATGGGCTGACGCGGAAATTACTTGCCAATATGGTGGAGGGCGTCAGTCAGGGCTTCAAGAGGGTACTGGAGATCAACGGCGTCGGTTACCGCGCGGAGTTGAAGGACGGCTCGTTGCACTTGACGCTCGGTTTTTCACACCCTATCGAATTCCCATTGCCGGTGGGTGTGTCAGCGTCGGTGGAACGGCAGACGGTGATTACCCTCGAGTGCCACGACAAACAGGTGCTAGGTCAAGCGGCGGCAGAGGTGCGACGTTTCCGCCCTCCTGAGCCATACAAGGGTAAGGGTATCAGGTATCAGGACGAGGTCGTTCGGAGGAAAGCCGGAAAGGCCATGGGAGCTGACGCCAGTTGAACCAACGGGATCGAGTGAACCAATGTTGACAAGTAAGAAGGTTTTAAGCCGCAAACGACGGCAGCATAGCGTGAGGAAACGAATCATAGGAAGTGACGCATGCCCCCGTTTGTGTGTGTACCGAAGTTCAAAACACATTTACGCCCAAATCATTTCTGACGAGCGCGGAGTTACGCTGGCGAGCGCATCGACCTTGTCGACAACGGTTGCCAGCTCAGAGGAGAGCAAGGGGCTGGATGCGGCTAGACACGTCGGCCGGCAGATCGCGGAATTATGTGGGGCGAAGCAGATCTCTCAAGTAGTGTTCGACCGGAACGGGTTTCTCTTTCATGGACGAGTGAAGGCACTGGCGGAGGCTGCCCGGGAGGCCGGCCTCGTTTTTTGATTCGGGGGTTGCTTTGGAACAAGTCGATTCGCAGGGCTTGGAGTTGAAGGAGAAGGTGGTCCACATCAGCCGCGTGGCGAAGGTGGTGAAGGGTGGACGACGGTTCAGTTTCAACGCGCTGGTGGTAGTAGGGGACGAAGTCTCCGTTGTGGGGTATGGGTTGGGCAAGGCCAAGGAGGTACCCGAGGCCATCCGGAAGGGGGTCGAACACGCGAAGAAGACGTTGCTCCGAGTCCCGCTGGTGGACGACAGTATTCCGTACGAGGTGACGGGTCGTTTCGGTGCCGGGCGTGTGTTGCTGAAGCCCGCGTCCCCCGGGACTGGTGTAATCGCCGGCGCGGGAGTACGGGCCGTGGTGGAAGCGGCTGGCATTCCGAACGTCCTGAGCAAGTGTATCGGCTCAAACAACCCGCATAATCTCGTAAAGGCGACATTTGAGGCTCTTAAGAGCCTCAAATCTCCGGAAGAGGTCGCGAAACTGAGGGGAAAGCAGCTAGCGGAAATTCGATAGGTACTATGCCCCCGAGTACACCGACGGAGATACGCGAGGTTTTTGTTTCTAGTTAGGTGCAATGATGACGAACAGTGGCTGGTTGCGTGCAAGGAAAAGCAACTAATCCGGTGGCACGCGAACCAAGGAATTTGTCGCTTGACTCGCGGGCGGACATAAAAGGAATCTCTTCATGAATCTGGGTGAATTACGCCCCGCAAAGGGTACCAAGCACGCTAAGAAGCGCGTGGGTAGGGGCATGGGTTCCGGAACCGGGAAGACCGCCGGCCGGGGACACAAGGGGCAGGGCTCTCGAGCTGGTGGCGGAGTTAGGCCAGGATTCGAGGGTGGCCAGATGCCGCTCACGAGGCGAGTGCCCAAACGGGGCTTCTATAATCCGTTTCGAACGGAGTTCATACCAGTAAACCTAGATGGGCTCGAGCGGTTCGATTCGGACCAAGAGGTTTCCCCCGAATCATTGCGGGAACAGGGGTTAGTGGGTCGCGGATTGATAAAGATACTCGGTCGGGGGGAACTTTCCAAGCCGCTGACAGTAAAAGCCCACGGCTTCTCTCGAAGCGCTGTCGAAAAGATTGAGGCCGCGGGGGGCCGAGTCGAAGTCCTTTCTTATGTTTGAAGGCTTTCAAAGCGCGGGTCGGATTCCGGAACTGCGGCGACGCATCCTGTTCACACTAGCGATGCTGGCAGTCTATCGTGTCGGAGTGGCCATACCCACGCCGGGCATCGACCCTGAAGGGATGGCGGCTTTTTTTGCTCAGGTCGAGGGAACGATCTTTGGCCTCTTCAACCTGTTTTCGGGCGGTGCGCTGGAGCAGTTTTCTGTATTTTCTCTGGGCATTATGCCCTACATTAGCGCTTCCATCATTCTACAGCTCATGACGGTGGTTTTCCCTTATCTGGAACGACTGTCGAAAGAGGGTGATGCCGGGCGCAAGAAGATCACGCAGTACACGCGCTATGGCACTATCATTCTCGCGGTCATTCAGGGAATGATGATCAGTTTCGGCCTGGAAGGCACAAGAGGCCCCAACGGTGAAGCTATCGTTCTGGACCCGGGCTGGAACTTCCGTCTTATGACGGTGTTGACGTTGACCTCGGGGACTGCCTTCATCATGTGGCTCGGTGAGCAGGTTACGGAGCGGGGCATCGGCAACGGAATATCCCTAATAATTTTCGCGGGAATCGTTGCTGCACTCCCGTCGGCGGTAACCTCGACGTTTCAGTTTGTACGCGAGGGTGAGTTGAGCATTTTCTTCGTGATCCTGCTTCTGCTCTTCGTGTTTCTAGTGGTGGGTGTCATCATTTTCATGGAGCGGGGACAACGGCGTATTCCGGTACAGTACGCGAAACGTGTTGTGGGACGAAAGATGTATGGCGGACAAACATCCCATTTGCCCCTCAAGATCAATACGTCCGGTGTGATACCGGTCATCTTTGCGTCGTCGGTGCTTATCTTTCCTGCTACCGTTGCCCAGTTTGTCCAAAATCCATGGGCGCAAACACTGGCCGGGTCCATGGCGCCGGGCCGTTGGCTGCATGATCTTTTTTATATTGGGCTGATCATGTTCTTCTGCTACTTCTATACGGCGGTGGTATTCAACCCGGTGGATGTGGCGGAAAACATGAGGAAGTACGGCGGTTACGTGCCGGGAATCCGGCCGGGCAAGAGGACCGCGGAATTCATTGACCGGGTGTTATCGCGGATTACTCTCGGCGGTGCGATTTATCTCTCGTTAGTGGCGTTACTGCCGACTATTCTGATATCGCAGTTCAACGTGCCCTTCTTTTTTGGCGGAACGGCGCTTCTAATTGTGGTAGGGGTCGCGTTGGACACGGTTTCTCAGATGGAAACCCACATGATCTCTAGAAACTACGAGGGGTTCATGAAAAAGGGCCGGATCCGGGGCCGAAGGGGCTGAGAAACGTAGATTGCGCGCTGGCCATGGGTAGGGCATGGCGGATCGAACTGATGAGTTAAGGCAATTTCCGAATGATTTACCTCAAGTCCCAGGCCGAGATAGAGACGATGCGCCGGGCCAATGTTATCGTGGCGGAGGTCTTGGAAGCACTGAAAGAGGTGGTAAAGCCGGGCATGACCACCCTAGATCTGGACGGGTTAGCGGAGCGGCTCACACACGAGAAGGGGGCCAAGCCGGCGTTTAAGGGCTATTCGGTGGCCGGCAGGGTCTTTCGGCACAGTCTTTGCACGTCGGTCAACGAGGAGGTCGTTCACGGTATTCCATCAACCCGCGTACTAAAGGAGGGGGACATCTTGGGGATGGACTTCGGGGTCGTATACGAGGGTTATTATGGCGATTCGGCAGTGACCGTGGGCCTCGGTCGAGTAAGCCCTGAAGCTGAGCAGCTCATGGATGTGACCGAAACCGCCCTGAATAAGGGCATTGATTTATTGCGCGAAGGCAACCGTTTGGGTGATTTGGGTAGTGCGATACAGGGAATTGCCGAGGGATCTGGTTATTCGGTGGTAAGGGAGTTCGTAGGACATGGCATTGGCAAGAAGCTGCACGAGGAGCCGCCGGTTCCCAACTACGGTGACGCGGGTAAGGGATTTCGCTTACGTGCGGGGATGGTTCTAGCTGTCGAGCCCATGGTCAATGCAGGAAAGAAGGAGGTAAAGATCCTGGACGACGGTTGGACGGCTGTTACCCAGGATTGTAGTCTCGCCGCTCATTTCGAGCACTCCATTGCTGTTACCGCGGACGGGCCGTATGTTTTGAGTCGGCTCTAGGGGTTTTGTTTCAAAGGGTCGAGGAACGAGGTCGGAAGTGAAAGTAAGAGCGTCGGTCAAGAAGATCTGCAACAAGTGCATCATCGTTCGCAGGAAAGGCGTCGTACGGGTCATCTGCGTCACCCGAAAGCACGCTCAGCGACAAGGCTAGACCAGAATCGACTGGGAAGGAGCGACTAATGGCACGTATTGCCGGGGTGGATCTGCCCAAGAACAAGAGCATGGAAGTGGCACTAACCTATATCTATGGTATTGGCGCCACAACATCCCGGAACATCCTGAGGGAAGCTAGTATTTCGCTTGACCTCAAGTCCGACGATTTGTCCGATGAACAGGTCGTAGTGATACGGCGCATCATCGATCAGGAAGTGAAGGTCGAGGGTGATTTGAGGCGCGACGTCAATATGGACATCAAACGCCACATGGAGATCGGATCCTATCGAGGCCTTAGGCACCGACGCGGTCTGCCCGTTCGGGGACAACGCACCCACACAAACGGGCGCACGCGGATGGGGCCCAAGCGAAGTATCGCGGGGAAGAGGAAGCCGCCGTCGAAGGGTTAGTGCCGAGGTTTCATTAATACAGGAGTACCTATGGCTCAGGCCGCAAAAAAAGCGCCAAAAAAACGGCGCGCACGAAAGAATATCGCTGAAGGTGTGGCTCATATCCATTCTACCTTCAACAACACGATCATAACGATTTCAGATACACAGGGTAACGTTGTTGCATGGTCGAGCGCTGGTGCTATCGGGTTCAAAGGTTCCCGCAAGGGTACGCCTTTTGCAGCACAGCAGGCTGCTGACAACGTGGCGCGCAAGGCCATGGATCACGGCATGCACTCGATACAGGTTTATGTTCGCGGGCCGGGATCGGCCAGGGAATCGGCCCTGAGATCCCTTCAGTCGGCGGGGTTGCATATCAGCGTGATCAAGGATGTTACACCCATTCCCCATAACGGCTGCAGGCCGCCCAAGCGCCGTCGTGTTTGAGAGGAGCTAGCTAGTGGCAAGGTATCATGGTCCGGTTTGCCGGCTTTGTCGGCGAGAAAATATGAAGTTGTTTCTTAAGGGTGAACGCTGTTACACGGACAAGTGCGCCATCGAGCGACGCAACTATCCCCCGGGTCAACACGGTCAACGACGTCTTAAGTTCTCCGAGTATAGCCTCCAGTTGAGGGAGAAGCAGAAGGTTAAGCGCATGTACGGATTACTTGAGAAACAGTTTAGGGGCAGCTTCGAGAAGGCGGAGAAAGTCCGCGGGATCACCGGGGAGAATCTCTTGGTGATTTTGGAAAGACGCCTCGACAATGTCGTTTACCGATTGGGATTCGCGTGCTCCAGGGGGGATGCGCGTCTGTTGGTGCGACACGGTCACGTTTTGGTCAATGATCGGCGGGTGACGATCCCCTCGTATCGCACGGGGGTCGGGGATGTCGTCGCGGTGGCGGAAAAGAGTCGTAAGTCGGATCGGGTCATCTCTGCCATGGAGGGAGCTCAGAGACGTGGAATGCCAGACTGGATTGAGTTGAACCAGGAGAGTTTCTCTGGCACCGTCAAGGTACTGCCGAGCCGCAATGATATTACGACCCCCATAAACGAAAAGCTCATCGTTGAGCTGTATTCTAAGTAACCTTGGACGGTGTTGGAGATCCCATGCAAAAGCATTGGAGCGAACTGATCAAACCTAGCGCCATCGAGGTCGACGAGGAGAGTCTGACCTCGACTTATGGTAAATTTGTCGGAGAGCCCTTCGAGAGGGGATTTGGCCAAACCATAGGCAATAGTTTACGGCGCATCCTGTTGTCGTCCCTCAGGGGAGCGGCAATTGCCTCCATCCAGCTCGACGACGCGCTACATGAATTTTCCACTATTCCAGGCGCGACGGAGGATGTGACCGATATCATCCTAAACCTGAAAGAGGTGCGGCTCAAACTGCACAACTCCGAAAGGGAAGTCATCCGTTTCGATTTGGCCGGCCCAAGAGACGTGCTGGCCAAAGACATTATCTGCGGCCCGCAGGTGGAGATTCTTAATCCTGAGCACCGCGTTGCTTCGCTTTCGAAAGAAGGTCGGCTAAACGCCACGATGGTTGCACGGATGGGTCAGGGATACGTACCCGCGGAGCGTAATAGAGAAGAAGACCAACCCGTGAATACCATTTTTATGGACGCAATATTTTCGCCCATTCGCAAGGTGAACTTCAACGTCACAAACGCTCGCGTTGGGCAACGCACGGATTATGATCGGCTGGTACTGGAAGTGTGGACAGACGGAAGCGAAACGCCCGAAGACGCCCTGGCCCACGCGGCGCGCATTCTGCAGGACCAAGTGGAGATTTTCATTAATTTTCAAGACGGACCAGAACTTGCAGAAGACGAAGCGGATGTCGAAGTTGTACCGCTCAACGAGAATCTCTTCCGGGCGGTGGAGGACTTGGAGTTCTCGGTTAGGGCGCAAAACTGTCTGCAGAATGCCGATTTGAAATACATCGGTGAACTGGTGCAGAAAAGTGAGCAGGAAATGCTCAAGACTAAGAACTTTGGGCGCAAGTCGCTCAATGAGATCAAGGAACTACTCACCGAGTTGGGGTTGGAATTGGGAATGAGTCTGGATCAGTTCCCGAGTCGTGAGGAGCTCGAAGGCCGGAAGCAGAGCGATCAGAAGGAGACGGCGTAGTCCATGCGGCACCTAAAGAAAGGTAGAAAGCTGAATCGTAGCCCTAGCCATCGGTTGGCCTTGTTTCGCAACATGGCAACGTCGCTGTTGCGCCACGATCGGATTACCACTACTGATGCCAAGGCGAAGGAATTGCGACGCTGGGCAGATTGGCTCGTCACGCTAGGTAAGGATGGTAGTTTGCACGCTCGCCGGCGTGCCCTGGCCTTTGTGCAGGACAAGGCTGTGGTCGCGCGATTGTTCAACGAAATCGGACCGCGCTTACAAGATCGCAATGGCGGCTACACCAGGATCGTCAAGATCGGACGCCGTCGTGGTGATGCGGCACCGCTTTCCGTCATTGAGTTGATTGGGGCAGAGGCTGGGGTACAGACCGGAATGGTAGATGGTGAAGATCCGGTAAGTCGGCCGGCTGCGACTGCCGAGGCCTGAGTGCTTGCCGCCGATCGGCGCACCCTCCTACTGCTGTAACGAAGTTCAGCGCGGAGCCGCCAACGCTCCCGGCTTTTGCACAAGCTAGTGACAGCTCGCGATTGATTGGTGCATATGCCCAACCATCGAAAGTTGACGGATGGCGGTCGTATATATTTTAGCCGGCCCCAGCTCGTCTTCGTTGCCGTTCTGTTTGGGATGGCAACGGTGGCCATCTTTCTTCTCGGTATTCTAATCGGGCAAAGCATCGAGGAACGCAAACTCCTGCGGCACCAGGACGAACTAGTCAAGGTTCCGGTCGACACCAATCCCAAAAAAGACGATGTCATTACATTCTATGACACGTTGACGAAGCCTAAACCGCCCGTGGTCCCCAAAGTTTCGGAGAAGTTGAAGGCCGTTCAGGTGCGGCCTTCCTGGACCGTTCAGGTAAATGCTCATCGAAGTCGCGCTACCGCGGACAGTATGGTGACGGAACTCAAGAAGCGTGGATATAAGGCGTACATTACGGCTGGAAAGCTCAAAACAAAGACCCCGGCCGGAAAGCTTAAAACAAAGACCTTCTACCGGGTCCGGGTTGGACGATATGGCACCCGCCAGGCAGCCATGGTGGAACTACGGCGGCTCAAGTTGGCAAACTATAAAAATGCAATGATAATGGGGTACTAATGGACATCCAGCGAGCCATAGCACGGTTGGTGGGCGGGGTAAATCTCACGGAAGAGGAGATGGTCTCCGTGATGAACGAGGTCATGATGGGCGAGGCTACTCCTATTCAGGTGGGAGCATTCCTGACCGCGTTACGCATCCAGGGCGAGACTGTGGAGGAAGTGACTGGCGCGGCCCGGGTAATGAGAGAGAAGGCGCTGCACGTCGATGCAGGCGAAGGCTGCGTTCTGGACACCTGTGGTACAGGGGGCGACGGGAAGAAAACGTTCAACATTTCCACTACGGTCGCTTTTGTTGTGGCGGCTGCGGGGATTACCGTAGCCAAACACGGCAATCGAGCGGTGTCCAGTGGTTCGGGCAGCGCAGACGTCCTGGAGGCCCTCGGTGTGAAGATCGACGTGCCAAAGAAGATGGTGGAGCGATGTTTGCGTGAGGTAGGATTCGGCTTTCTGTTCGCGCCCGCATTGCACGGAGCCATGAAGCACGCTGCAGCTCCGCGCCGGGAGGTGGGTATCCGAACTATTTTTAACCTCTTGGGGCCTTTGACCAACCCCGCTGGGGCTAGCCATCAACTCATTGGCATCTATGACGGTACGCTAATCGAGACCGTAGCGCAGGTCCTGGGGAACCTCGGGAGTCAAAGGGCTATGGTGGTTCATGGCGAGGAGGGTCTCGACGAGATCTCTCTTGGCGGTCCTACCGCCGTGGCCGAGTGGAAGAATGGAAGCGTTGCTCGTTACACCATCGACCCCGAGGAATACGGCTTTGACAAGTACCCCGCAGAACTACTCACGGCGGCGGATCCGGGGGAATGCGCAGTGATTTTGAGAGACATACTCAAGGGTACAATGGGGCCAGCGCGAGACGTGGTTCTGCTCAACGGGGGCGCGGCGCTGTGTGTCGGTGAGCGGGTTGAGACCATCGCGGACGGCGTTGGGCTTGCCCGAGAGTGTATTGATTCGGGAGCCGCCCTTCAAAAACTTGAACACTTGATTCGGCTCACCAATGAAGCATGACAGCAGGTTCCCCGTGAAAAACGATTTTCTGGACCGGATTGTTACGCACGTGCGTGCACACGTCGATTCCCGCCGGAAGGAGTATCCGGTGGAATCTCTTAAGGCTAGTCCGTTGTATCAACGTCTTCCCCGGGGGTTCCGGGAGGCGTTGTGGCGACCCGGACGACACGTCATCGCTGAGGTGAAACGTGCTTCGCCCTCTCAAGGCATGATTCGCGAGGATTTTGAACCCGTCACCATAGCGTCTAGTTATGAAAATAATGGCGCGGACGCCCTTTCCGTTGTAACCGAAGAAAGGTTCTTCCACGGTTCCCTTAGCTATTTGTCCGATATCAGGGCGAAGGTATCCCTGCCTCTTCTCAGAAAGGACTTTGTGGTTGACGGTTATCAGCTTGTCGAAGCGCGCAGTTTTGGTGCTGATGCTGTTCTCCTCATCGCTGCGATACTCGATGAAGGAGAACTGGCAATGCTTCACGCTGAGGCCCGATCCCTTTCCTTGGATGTGCTGGTGGAGGTACACTCGGAAACAGAGTTGGAGGTAGCGCTTGAGATTGGAGCTTCCATGGTTGGTATCAACAATCGTGATTTGCATACTTTCCAAGTGGACCTCGCGGTTGCGGAATCCCTGTTGCCCCGAATCCCCCCCCGCGTACTAGCGGTATGCGAGAGCGGCATCAAGGAAGTCCGTCACGTGGAACGGCTTGAGGCTTCTGGGGGTAGAGTGTTTTTGATAGGCGAAACCCTAATGCGCTCCCCCAACCCTGGGGCCAAGTTGGCAGAACTTCTGGGGACGGATGTCGCCGCCCAACGCCATGGTCAAGGTTAAGATCTGCGGGGTTACCAATCCGGATGACGCATTGAGGGCCGTGGAATACGGTGCCGACGCACTTGGTTTCAACTTCTTTCCGCGCAGTCCCAGGTATATCCAACCTGAAGATGCGGCGTTAATCCTTCGGGAGTTGCCCGCGGGGATCTGTACCGCTGGGCTCTTCGTTAACGAGACTCGGCCGCATGTAAAATCCGTTTTGCGGGCGTGTCGTTCTCAAGGAAGCTCCGGATTAACAGCCGCGCAGTTTCACGGGGATGAGGACTCGAAGTATTGCACGCGTTGGCCGCTAAAGGTCATCAAGGCGTTTCGCGTGCGCAACGCTGAGACCATTCGGAAGATTGGTGAGTATCCAGTCGACTACTATCTCTTTGACTCCTGGAGTCCTGGATTCGGCGGGTCAGGATCTACCTTCGCGTGGGGATGGTTAGACATCCCTGTGGCGCGCCCCGTAATCCTTGCGGGGGGACTCGATGTTAAGAACGTGAGCTTAGCTGTGCGTGAGTTGAGGCCCTTTGGCGTGGACGTCTGCACCGGTGTTGAAGCGACCCCGGGACGCAAGGACCACCAGCGGATGAAGGACTTCATCGCGGCAGCAAAGGCGGAATGATCGGCCGCGGAGTACGGCCGGTCCGGATGTCGTGAGTTCCTATAAGAAGAGTCTCGACTTCATTTTTAATCTTCGCGGGGCCGAGATCGACCTGCGACTCGGACGCGTGGCGAGGGCGTTGTCGCTGTTCGACGACCCACAGAACCGATTCAGGACCTATCATATCGCCGGAACCAACGGTAAGGGCTCTACGGCCGCAATGGTCCATTCGGTGTTGTCCGCGGCGGGTTACCGCGTGGGACTCTATACCTCCCCGCATCTGGCCGATTTCACCGAAAGAATTCGAGTTGGAAAGAGGCGTATCTCTCAGGTTGTTGTGACACGCCTTGTCAACGAGGTCGCTCAGCGGATGGGCCAGGAAGGCCTTTGTCTGACGTTCTTTGAGTTCGCCACGGTGATGGCCTTTCTTCACTTTGCCCGGGAGGGGGTGGAGGCTGCAGTAGTGGAGGTTGGTCTCGGGGGACGGCTTGACGCTACCAACGTGGTGCAGTCGAGTGTTAGTGTGATCACCACAATTTCTAGAGACCACGAGCGGTTCCTCGGAAAGCGTATCACGTCCATCGCTAGGGAGAAGGGGGGTATAATCAAACCTGGGGTTCCGTTGGTATGTGGTGTTCTGCCCGCTGCGGCGCAACGTGCCATAAATGTGATAGCGCGCTCTGCCGGTGTTGTGGTTCGTCAGTCAGGTAAGGACTTTACTGTGACACCCCATGACCCTTCGTTGTTCGACTATCGCGGGCAAGAATGGGTATTAGAAGGCCTTAGACTTAATCTTGGCGGCGAGTATCAATTGCACAATGCCGGAGTCGCGCTGGCATCCTTGGAGACGCTCAGGACCGCCGTGCCTGTGAGGGAACAATCGATCCGCTCGGGCTTGGCCTCGGTGGTCTGGCCAGGACGGTTCGAGGTGTTCCCCGGGCGACCTACGGTGATTCTTGACGGCGCACACAATGATGGTGCGGTGAAGACCCTTGTATACGAAATTCGAAAGCGGTTTGGAAAAAGGAAGGTTCGTTTGTTGTTTGGCAGCATGGTCGATAAGGACTGGTCAGCCATGTTGATTGCGCTCTGCGCGATTTCGAGGGAAGTCGTGTTGACGCGAGTCGAATCCGAGAGGGGCGCCGATCCCAGCTTGCTCCGTTCGGTAGTGCCCCGGGACTTGTCGGCTAGGACCGCCAGTGATCCCGTTACAGCCATTTCGAGCCTTGTGTCGGAGCGGCAAAAACGGGATGCTCCGATTCTCGTGGCCGGGTCCCTTTATCTCGTGGGTGCGGTTCGCGCTAAGGCGCTTGAACTAATGGCGCAATCGGCCGGACATTCTGGAGGGTAGAGTGTCGAACACGCAACAGTCAAGGTCACACATCGGCGTCATCGTATGTTTGCTAATGTGGTGGACCGTGTTGTTGCTTGTTCCCATAGCGGAGGGTCAGTTCGAAGAAGGCTCTGACCGTATGGAAGTTTCGGCGGGAGAGTCCATTGAGATAGGCCGCGGGGGCGATACCGTCAAGGCCCGTGGCAACGTGGAGATCCGACAGCGGGCGAGGGTTTT
This sequence comes from uncultured Syntrophobacterales bacterium, assembly GCA_964438895.1. Taxonomy (GTDB): domain Bacteria; phylum Desulfobacterota; class Binatia; order UBA9968; family JAJDTQ01; genus JAJDTQ01. Next base: position 89,389 of record CAYTMJ010000020.1, read on the forward strand.
TGGAGCCGATACGATGGAGTTTCGGCGGTCGACGCGGACGCTGCGAGCTGAGGGTTCAGTGTTTTTCCTTGATCCGCGGTATCGGCTGGAGGCTTCTCGGCTCGAGATGAACCTGGAGGACGAGACGGCCACGATGTTGGATGCGGATGTCTTCATCGAGCAAGGGCATCTTAGCCTCAGCGGAAAGAGGCTGGAGAAATTTACGGGACAGGTCTATGAGGCGGAGGAGGGCCGTTTCACTACATGCCTCTGCGAGGTTGGCTCCCCTCCGTGGAGCGTAGGCGCCCGTGCGCTTCGGTTGCGTCGGGGGGGTGAAGTGACAGCGGACGATGCTACGTTCTACATTTACGACGTTCCCGTCCTTTCTCTACCGTACGTGTACTTTCCTCATCTTTCCGAACGCACCACCGGACTGCTTTTCCCGTCCTTCGGCTGGTCCAACCAGGATGGGCTGATGTACCGGCAGCCTTTCTTCTGGGCCCCCGACAAGAGTAGCGATGTAACCCTCGATCTAGCCGTTGAGTCTAAGACGCGCGTTGGCATTGGCGGGCAGTATCGTACCGTTCTCAATTCCACGACCGATGGACGGTTAGATCTCGCTTACGTCAGCGAACGGATGCGGGGTAGTGGTTCAAGGGTGGTAGCAGACGGGGAAATAGCGGATCCGGAGATTCCGCTAGACCGCTGGAACGTCCTGTTGACACACCGGCATCGCGATGCTTCGGGTTGGATCACATACAGCGATGTAGCGCTCTACAGTGACAGTTTGGCCACTCGTGAGTTGATGAACTTTTCTGGATTCAGCGATGGTGCGGGAAGTCTGATCCGAACCAGCCGCCATAGCCTCGCCCGGCTAGGTTTCTACCGCCATGAGTCGGCAATGACGCTTGAGGGAGCGGTGGATTACCAGCAGGATCTGGTCCAGCCACAGGAGCACGTACTTCATCGGATTCCCCACCTCGCCTTCCGCGGCAGTCGTACACTAGACAACCGCTTTGATTTTGGCTGGGACATGCAGCTAACAAACTTCGTTCGCGAGGAGCTCACCGACGGCCTAAGAGTCGATATGCGTCCCCAGTTGACGTGGCCGATGATCGTCGGCCGCCACTATAGACTGGCTACGAGTGTTGCACTGCGTGAAACCCTTTATCGGCTCAACGAGCTTGAAAGCAACTTTGCGAGAAGCAGTTCCCGTGAGTTGTTGGAGCTTCGAGGAAGCCTCACCACTTCGTTGACCCGGATGTATAACTGGAACAAGGGTATGTGGACTCGGGGGCGACACGTGATTGAGCCATCTATTGAGTATCTGTTTATCCCATCGACCGATCAGAGTCGCATGCCGATTTGGGATAGCATCGACCGGATCAATCGCCGTAATCTGTTGACGGTTGCGTTTGCCAATCGTTTCTGGGGTGTGCGCACGTCGAGTGGCACAACCCGCGGTGTCGCCCACATTGATGGCGGAGAATATAGGACGGCGCATCAATTTGCTCGGGCCCGGGTGGGTGTGAGCTTTGACTTTGATCAGTCGCGTAAGGGAAGTGACGGTTTGTCTGATATTGACATGGGCCTTCGCCTCGATCCCACGCCCAACATCGGCATAGACGCAGCATTGGGCATGGATCCCGGCCCATGGAATCTCCAACAAGCTGCGCTGGGGTTTTCGCTGTCTGGCGACCCTTCCATTGGGACAAGGAAATCCGATAAGGATTTCGGGCGCCCCGATAGTTTGTCCCTGACGTATCGTTACATTCGCGAGAATCCACTATCGCAGCTTGCCCAGTATGCCAATCTCGTAACGGGCGAGGACTGCCCTGGGGCCGGAGAATGCCCTCGGCGGGAGCCTCTGAACGGTATTGAGGCCAACGTTCTGTTCCACGTGACCGATCATGTGTTGTTACTCTACGATGGTGGTTACGATGGAGCTACGGGCCGAATGGGTACGAATCGAGGGGCCGTCAAGTATCTCTCGAAGTGTCAATGTTGGACTGCTACGGCATCTGTCGACAGACAGATCAACCCGCATCGAACCGTCTTTGCATTGAAATTCAATTTGTTGGGCTTGGGTTCGTAGTAGTTTTCACCTACCGGATCGTATTTCTGTGAACCACCACTCGGCTGCCTGTCCGATGGTGGCATTCCAAAGAAGTCGTGGCCGTGACGACTCCGCTTTATCTAAGGGTGGATGGCCGGATGCTCTCTGTGAATCCTCGACCATCGTGCGAAGACCCAAGAAGACATGTTCTTGTTTTTAGAACTGTCTCGACTGAGCTAAGTTTTTTTGAGAGGATTGGGGATTACAGATTGCGGGGTGGCTTTCGGTGTTTTTTTGTGTCCCAGGATTTGAGCCTCTCCCGGATGATCTTTTCAAATCCTTCGTCACTTGGTTGGTAATAACGGCGGTCCTTAAGCTCCGGCGGTAGATATTCCTGTTCCGTGACGTGACCGGGAGAGTCATGCGGGTAACGGTAATTCGCTCCATAGCCCAGGGATTTCATGAGGCCGGTGGGGGCGTTCCTGAGGTGGAGGGGTGTAGGCAGGGCTCCTTGTTCGCGCACATCTCGGGTTGTGTCGACTAAGGCCCGATAGGACGCATTGGACTTGGGTGCGGTCGCCAGGTACACGGCCGCCTGGGTCATTGGGATCCTTCCCTCCGGCATTCCAACGAAGTGGAACGCGTCCTTTGCGGCAACGGCTACTTGTAGGGCCTGTGGGTCGGCGATGCCGACATCCTCGGCTGCGAAAATGACCATCCGTCTGGCGATAAAAAGGGGGTCCTCTCCGCCTTCGATCATGCGTACCATCCAGTATACTGCGGCATCGGGATCACTGCCGCGAAGGCTCTTGATGAATGCGGAGGTCAGGTTGTAGTGCTCTTCGCCTGATTTGTCATAGTGGGGCACTCGACGTTGCAGGGCTTGCTCAACGTGGATCAATTCGATGTGGGTGGTTTCGGAGTCATTGCGCGCCAGTGTGTGCGCCCCTTCAAGGCCGTTCAGCGCCATCCGAGCGTCCCCTTGTGCCCACTGGGCTAGCACTGCACGGGCCTCTTCGGTGATTCCGAGGTCTTTGTCCCAAAGCCCCCGTCCACGTTCCGCCACAGCCCGGTCTACGATTTGTGTCAGCGTGTCCTCGGTCAAGGGATGCATGACGCAGACCTGGGAACGGGAGAGTAAGGGGGAGATTAATTCGAAGGAGGGGTTTTCGGTAGTTGCGCCGATTAGGGTCATCAGTCCGGCTTCAATGTGAGGAAGGAAGGTATCCTGCTGCGATTTGTTGAGGTGGTGGATCTCGTCCACCAGGAGGGCTACCGGGATGTCGCTACGTTGTAGCCGCTTTGCGTCGGGGAGAAGGCTCTTGAGTTCCCGTACGCCCGAGGTCACTGCGGAGAACTGGATGCAGTGTGCGTTACATGCATGCGCGAGAAGCCTAGCGAGGGTTGTTTTTCCACATCCCGAGGGTCCCCAAAGAATAATGGACTGAAGGTGGCCGGTCTCGGCCATACCACGGAGCAGCTTTCCGACCCCCAGGAGGTGCTCCTGCCCCAGTACCTCCTTGAGGCTAGATGGCCGCATTCGTTCCGCTAGGGGTGCGTTTTTCCCTGTGGTGCCAGAATTCGTGGACTCGAACAGTTCCACAGCGTCATTCATTCGGGCCGAGGCCGCACAGGCTGCTGGATGGTTGCTACGTTGGTGGGAGTTGAGGCCGAAGCTCGCCCGAAAGCCGTCAGCGGGATGCCCGCGGCCTGCGGTCTTCTTCCAGACGTGCGCGCCTTCCCGAGAGATTCCGTAGATAGTACAACTTGGCCCGACGGACACGACCTTGCGTGATGATCTCGACTTTCTCGATGCGTGGCGAGTGGCGGGGGAAGATTCGCTCTACTCCAACGCCGTACGATATTTTGCGTACTACGAATGTTTCGCGATTACCGCTACCGGAGATGGCAATCACCACGCCTTCGAAGACCTGGGTACGCTCTTTCTCACCCTCTAAGATGCGGACGTGGACGCGGACCCGTTGCCCGGCCTTGAGCGTTGGGATTTGGCGTGTTTGCTCGTGTTCGATTCGGTCGATGACGTTCATTTGACATTCCCTTCCATCAAGTGCCCCAGTATACGATCTAGCATGATGGCGGATGCTGCTCTCACGGAAAGATGATTATAATCGCCTGTTCCCGCAATAGGTTCCAGTGTTAGGTCCGAGCGCGCGAACACCGAATCTGCCAAGCCCCAGCCCGTACCGAGCAGGATCATGCAAGGAGTATCCTCTCTTATTAGCATCTCGCGCATGTTTGCAAAAGTTGTGCGGCCTGTTCCGCCGGCAGGCCGGGCGGAAGTGGCTACCAGCCTGGGAGCGGCCCCACACTCTTGCTGGGCGTCAGCAATCGCCTCGTCCAGCGTATCGCTGAGTCTTACGAGGGCAAGCGCGTCCCTGCGGGTACTGTTATATGAGCTGCCATAACCCCGTTCCCAGTGGTCGATGATCCGGGCGGCTAGCTTCTGTAGGGCCTTTACCGGGTTGACGACATAGAAGCCCGAGACTCCGTATGTGCGGCAAGTACGGGCTATGTCGTGGATATCTAGATTGGTGATGGATGAGGTGACCGTGTCGCCGTGGCGGTCGGAAACGGGATAGTGCAATAGTGCGACGTAGACTTTTCCGCTCGGCTTGATGCCCCCAGGAACCTTAGCCAGAAGGTCCGGCCGCAATCGTGCGGTTGCCTCAATGCTCATCCTGTGGCGCCACTGACGAATTTCCTCGTGGTTGCCCGACAGTAGGACCTCCGGAACGTTCATGTTCCTATACTGCGCTGGTCGGGTGTATTGTGGGTATTCCAGCAGGCCATCCACGAATGACTCTTCCTGAGGTGATTGTTTATTCCCTAGCACGCCCGGTATCAACCGAGTGACCGTGTCGATTACCGTGAGAGCTGGGATCTCGCCGCCGCTCAAAGTATAGTCACCGATTGAAAGCGTTTCGTCCGTAAAGCCTAGGACCCGTTCGTCGACTCCTTCGTAGCGGCCGCAAACTAGCACGACCTCCTTGTGGCGTAACGTTTCCGCGGCGATCTCCTGATTGAAGACCCTGCCGTGCGGTGATAGCAGGATTACCCGCGGGTTTTTGAGTCTACGCCGGGAGTCTTCAATGGCGTCGATCAGCGGTTCTGGTTTCAACACCATGCCCTGCCCGCCGCCGTACGGGTAGTCGTCAGTGATTCGGTGCCGACCCCGGGCATAGTGCCGCAGGTCCATCAAATCAATGGAGACAAGTTTGTTTTGCCGGGCCCGCCCGAGAATGCTGTGAGCTAGGGGGGATTCAAAGATCTCGGGAAACAACGTGATAACCGAGAAATGCATTACGGCCGAGGCTATTACAGTTCCAGGAGTCCGTCGGGCACATCAATGTTGACCGTCCTGTTGACGATGTCGATCTGCCGGATGAATTCCTTGTCCGCGGGGATCAGATGTTCCTTCTTGGGTCCAGCAACCACCAGCAGACTAGTACCTTGTCTGGGCCATATCCGAGTGACCGTTCCGATGTGCTCTCCGTTAATGCCCAGCACCTCGAAGCCCACCACCTCCTCGTAGTAGTATTCTGACCCCGCAAGGGGTGCGAGTGTGTCCTGCCTCACCGATAGCTCGAAGCCGACCAGCCCTCGAGCCGCATCCATGTCGTCGATTTCCCGCAGCTTTAGGAGGGCAAATTCCTTATGGGGTTTGACTTGGTCGACTCGAAGCGTCAGGTGTGTTCCGCTGCTTGCTAATGCTACCTCTGCAACTGAATACAGGGTACGGCCTTGTGGATTGTACAACCTGAGACGTAGCCAACCAGCGACGCCGTGTGTGGCTACGATATGACCCAGCGCAATCTGGACATCAGGCAATTGAAAGGAGAGGTCGGTTATGGCTTGTCCATGATTTCAAGAACAACCTTCTGGTTTTTCTTGGCGGCAGCAGCGTTTACGATTGTTCGTAGCGACTTGGCCGTGCGCCCCTGTTTGCCGATGACACGACCGAGGTCTTCTTTGGCTACCTTGAGTTCTAGAACGGACGCGTTGTCGGTGTGTGTTTCGGTGACCTCGACGTTGTCGGGCTCGTCCACAATGAGTTGCGCGAGATATTGTACCAGATCCTTCAAGAAACCAATCTCCCGTGATCCCGATTTGATGTCTCTCGAGTGTTGGGCTAGCTGTCCGGTGTAGTTACACCCGCTTCCTTGGCCGCCCGTTTTATTAGGTTGCGCACAGTTTGCGTTGGTTGAGCTCCCTGCCTCAACCAACCTTCGACTTTGGCCTGGTCAAGCTTCAGGTTGGCGGAGGGAGTCGTGGGATCGTAGGTGCCCACCTGCTCGATGAAACTCCCGTCCCGAGGATTGCGAGCGTCTGTTACCACGATACGGTAGTAAGGCCGCTTTTTGGCGCCGTGCCGACTGAGTCTGATCTTCACGCTCATTTTAGGGTCTTCTTTCTACTGTTTTCTATGATTTCTAGTTCATTGGAACGGCATTGACAAGCCGCCCGGCATGCCGCGCCGCTTACCCCCGGACTTCTTCATTCGCTGCATCATCTTTTTCATCTCCATGAACTGTTTCATGAGGCGGTTAATGTCGGCCACGGTCGTGCCGCTCCCATCTGCGATTCGGCGACGGCGGCTGCCGTTTAGGAGTGCCGGTTTGCGACGCTCCTTGAGCGTCATGGAGTTGATTATGGCTTCGACCTGCTTAAGCCCTTTCTCTGCTTGGACTATGTCCACTCCTTGCCCCAACTTGTGCCCCCCGGGGACCATGTCGAGCAGGCCGCCGATAGAGCCCATCTTTTTGACGGCCTGCATCTGTGTTTGAAAGTCTTCTAGGGTGAATTCGCCCTTGTTCATTCGCCCTTCGAGTTTCTTGGCGGCCTTTTTGTCAATAGCATGTTCCGCTTTCTCGATTAGGGACAGTACGTCGCCCATACCGAGAATTCGGGATGCGAGTCGGTCCGGGAAGAAAGGCTCTAAGGCGTTCGCCTTTTCTCCAACCCCGACGTAGAGCACTGGCTTGCCCAACACTGCTCGTACGGAAAGCGCCGCTCCCCCACGGGCGTCGCCGTCCATTTTGGTCAGGATCACGCCAGTGCCGTCCAGGGCTTCGTTGAACCCCTGTGCCTGATTGACGGCATCCTGCCCGATCATGGCGTCCAGAGTCAGGAGAATGTTCCGGGGTTCCAGGGCCAAACGAATCTCCACGAGCTCCTGCATAAGCGCGTCGTCGGCGTGCAGCCGCCCCGCGGTGTCCACAATGAGCACGTCACACAGGAGTTGGTTCGCTTTGTCGATGGCGTTTCGGCAGATCTCCACCGGTACCATGTTGTTACCTGAGTCGTACACCGGTAAACCGTGTTCGTTGCACAGTGTGCTCAGCTGCTCCTTCGCTGCCGGCCGGTAGACGTCCGCGGATACCAGATAGGGGATTCGCTTCTGTTGTTTCTTTAGTTGCAGTGCCAATTTGACAGCGGTCGTTGTCTTGCCTGACCCTTGAAGCCCCACAAGCATTAGTACCACTGGCTGTCGTCCCTTTAGATCCACGCTGGCGGCCTCTCCGCCTAGGATCCCGAGCAGCTCTTCTCTGACGATCTTAATAAGTTGCTGGTCCGGCGTCAGGCTTTGGAGTACGCCCTGCCCCATGGCCTTAGCCAGCGCTGAGTCCATGAAGCTCTTGACCACCTTGAGGTTTACATCGGCTTCCAGTAGGGCGAGCCGCACATCGCGAAGTGATTCCGCCACATTGGCTTCGGTGATTCTGCCGTGACCCCGTAACTGTTTAAAGGTCTGCTCTAGCTTCTCGGTGAGGATTTCGAACATGGGTAAGGTTACTAACTCACGGTGTTATAGGAATGTCAGCCGATCAGAGCTAGTATTGTACGTTTTTTCGTAAGGAAAGCCAAAAAGGGCCTGGAGCCTCTCGCCGGAGACACTCCAGGCCCTTTGTTTGATCGGTTGGGTGGTTGGTTTACTTACATCATGCCGCCCATTCCGCCCATTCCGCCCTTTCCGCCCATTCCGCCCATTCCGCCACCCGGGGGCATGGCTGGCATAGCGGGTTTGTCGTCGGCCTTCTCCGCTACCATGGCCTCGGTGGTAAGCATTAAGCCTGCAATGGATGCGGCATTTTGCAGCGCCGTTCGTACCACTTTTGTGGGATCGATGATGCCTGCTGCCAGCAGGTCCTCATAGGTCTCGGTGGCTGCGTTGAGGCCGATGTTGCCCTTGCTCTGCCTCACCCGTTGTAGGGCGATGGAGCCGTCGATGCCGGCGTTTATGGCAATCCGGCGAAGCGGTTCTTCTAGGCACCGCTTGACGATGTTGACGCCTACCTGCTCCTCATCGGAGACCTTGAGTTTCTCCAGGGTCGGAACGGATCGCAGCAGCGCGACGCCGCCGCCCGGTACGATGCCTTCCTCGACAGCTGCTCGTGTCGCATGAAGGGCGTCTTCGACTCGGGCCTTCTTTTCCTTCATCTCGACCTCGGTGGCCGCACCAACGTTGATGACAGCGACACCGCCCACCAGTTTGGCCAGACGCTCTTGGAGTTTTTCTCGGTCGTAATCCGAAGTAGTTTCGTCGATTTGTGCGCGGATCTGTTTGATGCGGCCCTCGATGTCGGCCTTTGCGCCGGCTCCATCTACGATGGTGGAGTTTTCCTTGTCCACAACCATTCGCTTGGCCTGACCGAGATCCTGTAGCGAAACGTTTTCGAGCTTGATACCAAGCTCCTCGGCGATCAATTTTCCCCCGGTCAGTATAGCGATGTCCTCTAGCATGGCTTTTCTGCGATCGCCGAAGCCCGGCGCCTTCACCGCCACGCAGTTAAGGGTGCCGCGGATCTTGTTGACAACCAGAGTGGCGAGTGCCTCACCTTCGACGTCTTCGGCTAGGATCACAAAGGGTTTGCCAGTTTTGGCGATCTGCTCCAGTACGGGCAGGAGATCCTTCATATTGGACAGCTTCTTCTCGTGGATGAGGAGGTAACAGTCATTCAGCACAGCCTCCATGCGTTCCGGATCGGTTACAAAGTAGGGGGATAGATAGCCCCGG
>CAYTMJ010000021.1:0-5205 GCA_964438895.1 uncultured Syntrophobacterales bacterium
GCAAACTCTTATACCCCATACAACTCTCTTTTATTGTATATTAAAACACCCACGACGCTATCCGAAGCCCTGGGCGTTTTCAACTCCCGCTCCCGCCGAACCACGCGTGATCCCCAGCCCCTGCGGTACAGCGCCTTGCCGACGACGAGAATTCCTGCGCATATTCAGTTTGATAGCTATGGAAGACAGCACGATCACTCACCTGACGAATCTGATCTAATCGTGAACAATCTACATATTCCGCTGCTGGCCCTGGGAGCCGCCCTATGCTTCTCTTCGGGCCAGATCTGTTCCCGCCTAGGCCTTAATCATGGTACTCCGACGGGCGCGATTTCTTTCTCACTCTTTACCTCTACGGTCATCCTACTCATAGTGCTTGGACCGCTGGTCTCCTGGGACAACGCGGCACCAACAGGGTTACTGCTTTTCACTGGTGCCGGGGTATTGTCGCCTTTCTGCACGCAGATACTACTCTTCATCTCGGCTAACAAAGTTGGTATCTCCCGAGCGTCACCGCTCCGCAACACTACTCCATTTTTTGCCGGGTTGGTTGCCGTCCTGGTCTTAGGCGAGACTGTTACTGTGGCTATCGCCACTGGCACAGTGCTTATAATACTTGGCGCAAGTCTCCTAGGCATGAGGGACGCCGAGACCGCCACCCCCTACCAACCCATCTACCTCCTACTGCCAGTATTTGCAGCGTTTCTAGGTGGTTTTTCGAGCCCAATGCGGAAGCTCGCCTATTCAACGATCGACTCTGTCCCGTTAGCAATATGCGTGGTGCAGGGAGGGGCCTTCGTCGCGTTGGTATTCTATCTACTGGCCACAGGCAAGTACCGGGAGCTGAATTTCCGAAGGGAAACGTTAGTGTGGTTCGGCTTGTCGGGCTTGCTCAACAGCATTGCCGTATCCCTAAACATGACTGCACTCGAGATGGGAAACGTCGTGCTAGTTTCACCGCTCATTGCCACTACCCCGCTGTTCACAGTGGTGCTTAGTACGATTTTCCTCCGCTCCTTTGAGCGGGTAACCGTCAAGGTATTACTGGGAGCCGCTTCGATCTGTCTCGGGGGAGTAGTACTTACCGCGTTCTAGGGTCCGGATGTGACGACAGGCCGGTGCGGGCCAAGCGCAACCCCCACATGTGCGTGCTCGGGCTCGAGATCCGATAGCATGTCCAGGCACAGCTACTTGAGAAGCATTCCGTAGCCGGGTAGGGACGGACTTAGGCCCAGGCCCGTCAACGCCTCCCAAATCCAAGCCTGAGTATTGGTAATGACCGGCTTGCCTAAGTCCGCCTCCAGACGTTCGATCACAGAAGACACGCGCCACTTGTTACACGGCATGTATATGCCATCCACGTTGGGGCATTCCTCTAAAACAGCCGTTGCGAGATCGTAACCGGTTTCGGCGGGCAACTCCCAAATTTCCTGAGTGTTGTCGTAACCCAAGCCACGATTAGCTGCCACCTCGATGTTGTAATGATCGAGGAACCGAATCAGGTTCTCATCCTGATCGTGGGGAAACGGCGAAGCCATAACCACGCGGTAAACGTCTAGGGACTTGAATGCCCGAACAACCGCCGTTAAAACGGTTGAGGCTTTAACGGGAGAGATCTCCCGCACGGCGTCCAACACCAGCCGGTCCGAGCCCGGCCCACGATAGGAAAGGAACAGCTCACCTGTAATCATGAGAAAGTCCAGAGGATCCTTAGTGAGCCCTCGGACAACATCAGCGAATGCCTCCTCAACCTTGGCGAAATCCTCGTCCGTGAACGTACCGACCTGAAGCGGTCGACCCTTTATCTCGATGCCTTCCGGTAGAATATCGTAATATCCTTGAATGGTCGGATCATCCAGATTGGGGGAGATCAGACCTAAAGTCTTCATCAAATCCTCCATTTTAGCGCCACGTTTCCCAATCTCCTACCCAACACCCCCTATCCAACTCTTGGCACCGGCGAATAAAAAACCAGCGCCCCTCTCGGTCCGGTACGTCGGGTACACACACCAAGCGGCACTGGTTCTTCTCGGATATTGCTTAGCCAATCATCTCGCTTGCGTTGCGGGGAACCGGGAAACACCGTACAGCTCACACTGCCGGCTCGGCTGTAGGACGCGTACCAGAGGCAACTTTCGGTGTCAAGAACCCCAAGAAAGCGATTTGTCCCCTTCGCCGACGATTTTCACTTCCCGCCCCCCACGTTTCCTCGCTTGACATTGCCAGACGGACCCATTTCAATCATTGCCAACGCCACCCGCGGACGCCACATGAAACTGCTCACTTTCCTAGCCAAAAGTTTTTGCTGGACACCCGGCTCGAGATCTCTCAATGAGGCACCCGAACCACCCCCAGGACCTATCACCATCACCGACACTGTGGTGGTCTTCATGGAGGTGGAGAATTCCGACACGGGGAACCCTTCTGTGCTCCGGCAAACGTTGAAACATATCAAGTGGCTGGCCAACAAAAAACGCATGCGGAACGTCGTGGTGCATTCCTTCGCCCATCTAGGCGGCGAAAGCGCTCCCCCTGGCAGGGCCCTGCAAGTGATCGAAGAGGTAGCGGCCCGCCTGCGCCAGACAGGGTACAATGTCTGGACGACCCCGTTCGGCTACTTCTGCGAGTGGGACATCAGTGTTCACGGCGACAGTATAGCGAAGGTCTGGAAGGAAATCTAAAGTGACGAGGTGAGACGATGTCAGGAAGAAAGATCGTAGGTGTCACAGCGACGCGCAGCGAGGGCGAAGAAAAGGTCTCGGGCCAAGCACGTTACACGGCGGACATGGCCATCCCAAACATGCTCTGGTGTAAGGCACTCCGCAGCCCAATCGCTCACGGACGTATCAAGGACATTAACTTTAGCAACGCACAGGCGGTCCCCGGGGTCAAGGTCGTCCTTACCGGAGCCGACGTCTCAGGGGCGCGCATCGGCAAGAAGATCATCGACATGCCGCTGCTGGCTGACGGCGTCGTACGTTACATCGGAGAAAAGGTAGCGGTAGTAGCCGCCGACACCGAAGCCGCGGCCACCAGGGCTATCTCCCTCATTGAGGTAAAGTACGAGGAACTGGAAGCTGTGGTGGACCCGATCGAAGCTGCCAAACCGTCGGCTCCTTTGATACACCCGGACGTCGCGACCTACCCCGGACTACTCCATCCAATTGACACACCCAGCAATGTCTTCGTCCGGCTTGAATGGCGCAAGGGGAACATTGAAGCAGCCTTCGGGGAGGCGGATTTGGTAGTAGAGAATACCTTCACCACGCCATTGATCCACCACGGCTACATCGAACCGCACTGTTGCATCGTAGAAGCCAAGGAAGACGGTGCCCAAATATGGGCATCTTCCAAGAGCCCGTTTGGTCTACGCGATCACATTGCCGGTGCGTTGGATATTCCGGCCCATAAGATCGTTGCCCATCCCGGCTACATAGGCGGGGATTTCGGCGGTAAAGGCGACGCAAACGACATCGCGGTCTGTTACGTACTTTCCAAACGAACCGGCCGGCCGGTAAAATTTGTAATGGAATACACCGAGGAGCTGATATCCGGGAACCCGCGGCACGCCTCGGTTACCACCGTCAAGACGGGGGTTAAGAGAAATGGCCGTATCGTCGCCCAGCACATTAACTTATTGTTCGACAGTGGGGCATACGGCTCCTTCCGTCCGCAGGGGTACCTGGTGGGTGCCCACACCTCTGGTGGACCCTACAAAATCGGTCACTTTCTACTGGAGGAAAGCTACGTCTATACCAACAAAATGCCGTGCGGTTACATGCGCGCTCCGGGCCACCCCCAAGGCTTCTTCGCCAACGAGAGTCAACTTGACCTAGTGGCTTACCGACTCGGCATGGATCCTGCCGAATTGCGGCGCATCAACTTTCTACATAACGGCGACCTAGACCCCACGGGCACGCCAGTGGGACACATTCAGCCGGACGAAACCCTAGACAACGCTATCCAGATATCCGGTTTCTACGAGCCGAAAAACAGGAACGTCGGGCGTGGCATCGGCCTGGGCCAATGGATGTCCAAAGGCGGTGAGTCATACGTCGACCTCCGAGTGGATGCTGACGGAACTGCTACGCTGGCGGCATCGCTAGTAGACGTCGGCCCCGGCGCATACACCATGATGCAACAGGTCGTCGCCCAGGAACTAGACATGCCGCTGAAAGACGTGCATTTCGAGAGCGTGGACACCACTCGGGTGACTAGGGACACTGGGGTCAGGGGCAGCAGCAGCACCCGAGTCCACGGCAACGCGGCGTGGGACGCCGCAGATAAAGTCCGAATTGAGTTGCTAGGGATAGCGGCGAAAAGTATGGAGGTCCCTGTTACAGAATTGAACATCGTCGACGGCGGCATCACTCACCTCCGGTCCGAGCGACGCATGACGTTCGCCGAATTAACAAAGGCCGCAGGGGAACCAATAGTGGTCACCGGACACTACAGCAACCCAACCGACGGCCCGGAAACCTCAATGGTCGTGCAGATTGCAGAGGTGGAGGTCGACCCGGAAACGGGCCAGTTCATCGTGCGCCGACTAACGACCGCACACAACACCGGCACAATATTGAATCCGCTGGGTCATCAGGGACAGATCGACGGTGCCGTGGTCATGGGATTGGGGTTCGCGTGTTGCGAGGACATCGTCACCGACTCAGGCAAGGTGATGACACCCAACCTCGGAGACTACAAGTTGCCGAACATCAAAGATGTTCCCTCCTTGCGGACGGAGGTGACAGAGACACCGGTAGGAAGCGGACCCTACGGGAGCATGAGCATCGGGGAAACTGCCGTCATCCCGACGGCCGCGGCAGTGGCCAATGCCGTTTACGATGCAGTGGGGGTGAGAGTCACCACCCTGCCCGTCACCGCAGAAAAGGTGTACGAGGGCATCCGCGCCAATGGCGACAGGGGATGATTGAGATCTGAGGACTCCGGGCAGGGCTCCGGAAACGCGAAACTTGACGCATCCAACAGGCACTGCTATCTCGGGAGAGGGATCGCACCCCGAACGGGGATGGCGCAGCCGGATACGGCATGAAGACAGGTGCGCAACCTGGGAGGTTGAGTCCATGGCCACCATGATAACTAGCGAGTGCATCAACTGCGGCGCGTGCGAGCCGGAATGTCCCAACGAAGCCATCACCCAGAATGACGAGATTTACGTCATCGATCCGGTGTTGTGTACCGAGTGCG
>CAYTMJ010000022.1:0-37500 GCA_964438895.1 uncultured Syntrophobacterales bacterium
GGAGGTTCGAAGCGTTTACACGGCCCAACACGTGGCGGGAAATGGACGTTTTCAAGGTTATTAGGGAGGGCAAGGCAGCACTCTTGCTGAGCCAATTGATTATGTCCGCGTTCTACAAACGTATGGGTGAACGCCTCGGCGTGACGCCCGGGGCCGAAATGTTGGAAGGAATCAGACTAGCCCATGAGCGTGGTGTGAACCTAGTTTTGGTCGATCGCGACGTCCAAGTGACGATGAAGAGAACCTGGAGGAGTCTCAGTATTTTGAACAGACTGAAGCTATTGTTCTTGCTTCTCACGACTGCCATGACGGACCCGAACATCGACGAGCAGACCGTAGCTGATCTAAAGCGACAGGACAAGATGGGAGACGTCTTGCTGGAGTTTGCTAAAACCTTTCCGGCTCTCAAGGAAGCCATCATCGACGAGCGCGACGTTTATCTTGCTCAGAAGATCAGGGATGCGGGGGGGGCGAGGGTTGTGGCAGTGGTAGGAGCGGGGCACGTACCGGGAATCTCGCGTGCGATTCACCGAGACCACTCGCTCGCCCCACTCGAAATTGTGCCTGAGCCGACTTTCTTGTCCAGGAGCATCAAGTGGGTGGTCCCTTCGCTGATTTTGGTGATCATCGCATACGGTTTCTATAGTGCGGGTGCCACCCATTCCTTGGAGTCCATATCCATCTGGGTGGTGGTGAACGGCGTTCTAGCAGCCACTGGTGCTACTTTGGCCTTGGGCCACCCGGTGACGGTTCTGGCGGCATTCCTGGCGGCGCCTATCACTAGTCTCAATCCGACAATTGCCGCCGGTTGGGTCTCGGGATTGGTTCAGGCTTGGGTAAAGAAGCCTACCGTCGCCGACCTCGAGGGCATGAGCGAGGTGTTGACGACATTCCCCAAGGGACTTTGGCGGAACCCCGTGTCTCGCATTCTTCTTGTAGTTGTGTTTTCAAATCTAGGTAGCACGTTGGGGACTTTCATCGGTGGGAGTTGGATTGCAGCGCGTTCGTTTTAGAAACTCGGGCCCAAAAACAGGAGAACACCCATGGCAGATCCGGCAAATGTTAAGATAGGATTCGTTACGCCGATATCAAGCTCAAGCCCGCACTTCGAGCCGTTTCGGGCGCTCATCCCTAAGGAAGTAGAGGTAGAATTCGAAGGCCTGGGGATCGTTCGCGGCTCTCTAGAGAGCCTCCGTGGTGTGGGTGATATGGTCGTGGAAACGTCAGCTCGGCTGGCGCGGGAGCGCGGATGGCAGGGCGTCATCGTAAGTGGAGCGCCGGTGGAAGTTCTTAATCCAGGGCTGCTGGTGTCGCTGAAGGATGCCTTGAATGTTCCCGTCACGACCGCACTGGAATCGTGTGTCGAGGCTTTCAAATCTCTTTCGGCTCCAAGGGTCTTGTTGTTAACTCCATTTGTCGAAATCATGAACAAACGGATTCGTGATTATCTAGCCGTTTGCGGCATTGACGCGATCTCACCCGCGGAAACCTTTGACGACTATCGAGATGCCATGACGGTTGAGTCGGAGGACGTGTACACACTCACGGAAAAGGCGCTCAAGGCAAACCCGGAGGTGGACTCGATTTACTTCCAGGGGGCAGTACTAGATCCACTGAAAGTTTTGGAACGGATCGAGGGGGATCTATCGCGGCCGGTGGTGGCCAGCAACCCCGCCATGCTTTGGTTTATGCTCTCGAAGGTAGGGGTTTCATGCAGTATTTCTGGTTATGGAGCGCTGTTGCATGACTGGCCCGATATCAAGGGCTGAGTGGCGCCGACGTCTTATGCTTTGAACTTCCCCCAGACCCAGCCCAGGGCTCCGAGGCCCGCTACTGCAGCGAAGATCCACTTCCAGTATGGCTCTACCACGAGCTTACCCGCAACTTTTCGCCGTTGTTCTTCCAGTTGAGCTGTTTTCTCGCTGAGTTCTTTTTTGCCCGCGTCCACTTGATTTTGTAGGGTTTGCTTCTCCGTGCGGGCTTGTTCAAGGGAGAGGGCTGTTCGCGTCAGTTCTTGCTGAAGCTGTCCGGTGTGCTCCCGCTCCTTTTGCTCCCGGGCTTGTTCAAGGGCGGTCGTAAGGGACTGGATACTCTGGTCAGTTTCCTGTTCCATGGCGGCGAGGCGTCCTAGGGCCTTCCCTTTCTCCGTGCGGGCTTGTTCAAGGGAGAGGGCTGTTTGCGTCAATCTCGTTCGCAGCTTTTGTAGAGCGATCTTCTGGGTGGTGGCCCCATCCCTCAGGGACTGACTGAGGGTGTTTAGTCGACCTCTTTCGATACTGTTGTTTTCTATGGCTTCGTCCTGCTGTGCGACCTTTTGCCCTAGGCTTGTCACTAGCGCGTTCAGTTCGTCCCGCTTACGGATGAGTGCCGCGAAGTTGTCCTCTAATGTGCTCTTTGCCGCTGATAGCCGCGTGATTTTCTGTACCAACGAGTCTCTGAGTGCGGCCAAGGCACGCGTCCTAGTGCTGAGGTTCTTTACTTCTGTGGTCGTCTGGTTGAGCTGTTCGGTGAGGTGATGGGCATTCTTGAGGGCACTGTCCCGTTCTGCCGTGAGGTCGATCGCCTTTTGCTGGTAACGTTGTACGGTCCTGCGTTCTTCATCAATGGTGGTTTTGAATTGGGCTAGAGAACCCCTCAGTTCGTCGATCTTCTGTTGTGCGTTCCCCAGCTCGTACCGTCTTTGTTCGAGGGCACCCTCGGAAAGGGTAACGTCCTGAGTTAGCTCATTGACTTTGGCTTTAAGATCCGTGACCACTCGAGTTCGTTTCGCCAAGTCTTGTGTGAGTGCGGCGTTGTTGGCCTCGACGCGTCGCGCCTTGCGGTTCAGTTGTTCGTGCTTCTGCACGGACACGCATGAGGCAAGGGGCACGCATAGCGCGACCGCAAGGCCAAGAGCCTTCGCGTTGTACTTGGTGACTGTCATTCGCTTGGAATCCTGATTTCGTCGGTTACGCGACGTTCCGCGGTCAAGAGCATACCGTCAGCACGGCCGCCGATATGCCAATCTTGAAAAGAGTTAAGTTACGTATCAGACTCGGACCACAACAAACAATGTAACTGTGCCAAAACTTCGTCCGATTTCCAAGCACCCTGTAAGGAGCTTTTGGTAGCTTCGCAGTGGTGTCGGGCGAAACCTTAAGCGAATGCGGCTAGATTACCTGTCGGCTCCGCAGGTCCTCGACGGCCTTTGGGTCATATCCAAGAGTTTGTAGAATCTCGTCTGTGTTCTCACCGAGCATGGGTGGTGGTGTCGGTGTTTCTGGTGGTGTTCGGCTCATGTTAACACCGCTCCCCACAAGTTTAACCTTCCCCATCTTTGGATGTTCCACTTCAATGGGGAACCCGTATTGCTTTACCTGGGGGTCGTTGAAGACGTCCTCAAGGTTGTTTAGCGGTGTTGAGGGGACGTCGTTCTCTTCCAGTTTCCGGAGCCATACGTCTCGTGAGTCTTGTCCAAAAATGGTCTGAAGCTCCTGTTCTAGAACGTCATGGTTGTCCGTACGGCCCTTTTTATCGGCGAACCGCGGGTCTTCTGCCCATTCCGGCTTTTTGACTACATCCAAGAGGCCGAGCCAGAACTTGCTCGGCGAGGAGAGGTGTACTACGAAAGGCCTACTGTCCCGGTCAACGAACGCAAAAACGCCGGCGGTGCGGGTGCGGTCAGCTCGACTGGGCACCACGCCGGTTTCGAAGTAACGGGCGCAGTTCTCCGCAGTAAAGGACACGGATGCCCGCAACAGGGAGGTTTCGATGATCTGTCCCTTTCCGGTCATCATTCGATTGACTAAGGCCGCTAACACTCCGTAGCATGCATATACTCCGGTTAGGTGATCAGATAGGGAGATCCCCATGCCCTTGGGGTTGTCCGGATCCGTGACCAGGCTTAGTAGGCCACTCATGGCCTGGCCTACCGTATCGAACCCAGGCCGGTCGCGATAGGGTCCTTCTTGACCGAACCCAGATATAGAACAGTAGATGATTCCGGGGTTCAGTGCACTCACGGTTTCGTAGTCCAATCCCCGTCGGGCCATCACACCGGGGCGGTGGTTTTCGATTAGTACGTCAGACTTGGCGGCGAGCTGGCGACAAATGTCCCGGCCCTCATCACTTCGGATGTCTAGAGTGATACTCTTTTTGTTGCGGTTCAGACTGCAGAAGGTGGCGGAGTAGAGCCGCTCACCCCAACCTCGGAACGGGTCGCCCTGTTTCGGTTCCTCAACCTTGGTGACTTCTGCGCCTAAATCCGCCATGAGCATGGAGGCGAACGGGCCCGTCACAAAGCTGGATAGTTCCAAAATCCGCACGCCTTCAAGTGTTCCTGCCATGTATCAAGCCTCGAAGTGGATGTCCCGAATCTTTCTAGTTGTCTGGCTCAGGCGGTAGGAGGCCCATCTGAAGCAAGGTAGCGCAACCGGGACAGGTGTAGTTGTATTAGCCTCTCGCCGAAACTTCGTTAGACGACCGTAGCAATTTTGAGTGTCTGGGTCCACATTGATACTCTGGCGGAGTTGAAAAGGTGGGGCGCTAATTGCCGCCTCGTCCTGTTGTGGCAGCCCTGGGTCATCCCGGACGTACCCCTCAATCTTGGGGTGTAGACACGTTGATCCTTGTGACAATCTAGGGAATGCGATCAAACGTCCCTTCGCTGGAGCTTGCATCACTGAGCGTTGAGGGGGAGCCTCTGAGTGGAAGCGCCAAGGAATGGGCTATCGGGCCCTGAAGAGCGAGAGGTCATTTGAGGAAAATGACGGAATTCTTCGAGACGTGATTTTGATAAGCTGTACTAATCGACACTAGTGTTGCATCTGATCAGGATCGCGCAAGCGAGGGACCAGGCCGATCAGTACTTCTCCATCCCCCCTGGTAGGGCACGCTTGTGCCTCACCCACAAACAGAAAAGAGGCACCGATTCCGAAAGCGACCTCACCGAACGGGAATTTAGGCGGGAATTAACCCCTCCCCACGACAGGATCCGCGCTAGGCTATATTTTCCGAATCGCGGGCAGGGCGTCCTCTGCGAAACGTTGCATGGACTCCTTGATGTGATCGTGGGTAACGGTACCAATGTTCATCCACGCGAGCACATGATCCGCGCCGGTTGCGTGTGCCAGCTGGGCGGTTTTGTTTACTACTTGTTCCGCCGTGCCGATGGCCGCAAATTCGCTGCACACGCGATCGAAGGTTAGATCCTCTGCTGCGGCATTCTTGCGCAGCCGTTCGGGTAGCGGTCGCCCTTCGGCCTTGAGCCATTGGACGTAGTTCCCGCGGGTTTGTTGGATGACATCGTAGTAGCTCATTACGCCCGCTTCGGCCCTCGTTTCCGCTGCGGCCATAGTGCTGCCGACGTGCATGGGCAAAAGTAGGCCTAGCTCGTGTTTTTTAGGGTCGTGGCCGTGGGCTGTTAGCACTTCCCAGTAGGTGGAAGCGAACTCACGCAGCTGTTCCTCCGTTCGCACGTGTACAGGAATGAAGAGGTTTAGCCCCATACGCGCCGCAAAACTCACACCGTCTAGGGAGCTGGCAGCGGTATAAATTGGTGGAAGAGGGCGCTGTATGGGTTTTGGGTTGGCGATGATGTTAGGGATCTGGAAGAATCGTCCTTGGTAGTCTACGGCCTCTTCCGTCCACGCGAGGCGGATTATCTCGATGCTCTCCGCCATGATGTCCCGCACATGCTCGTGCGTCACGCCGAAGCATTCGTAAGCTCGTGTGTGGGGATGTCCCCCGCCGGCCGCAAAGCACATCCTCCCGTTGCTCAACACGTCTAGGGTGGCAGCTTGCTCAGCGAGCTGCATGGGGTGGTGCACGGGGAGGGTATTGACGGCGACTCCTAGGTGCAGCTTCTGTGTCCTCTGACTGGCCGCCCCCAGGACTACATAGGGGGCCGATAGCAGGGAGAAGCTCGGCGTGAAATGGATTTCCGCCACCCAGAAACCGTCGTAACCTAGGATGTCAGCTAATTCGGCCTGTTCAAGAAACTGTCGAAGCAGGTCTGCGGGAACACTTCCTGACGGGCACTGCACTTCTGTAAACAGGCTGACTTTCATCGGTCGATTCTCCATGGGTGTCCGCGGTGGACGTCTGGAACACCGAGTTCTATACACAATGGGGTCCTGGAAACAAGGCTATCGATGGAATCCGCTCCTATGATGCGACGACTGTTCGCTGGTTTACGTCACCGCAACTACCGATTTTACTGGCTGGGGCAACTTTGCTCTGTGTTAGCCCTCAACATGGAGTTGGTAGCGCAGGCTTGGCTGGTGTTCTTGTTGACGGACTCGCCGCTCATGCTGGGGGTGGCTGGAGTGGTTTACGCGGTCCCGCGGGTTTCGCTGGTGCTTGTGGGCGGAGCTATCGCCGATCGGGCCGACAAGAGACGCATCATGGTGTCCACTCAATCTTTGCTGGCACTGGCCTACCTGGTGCTGGGGGTTTTGGTGCTGACGGAGCGCATCGCGTTCTGGCACGTGCTCGTCTTCGCGTTCAACTCTGGCTTTGTGCGTGCTTTCGACCGCCCAAGCCGCTATGCACTCCTACCGGAAATGGTGCCGCGAGAGGAGCTCGCGAATGCGGTGGCATTGGGAAGCTCGGTGTGGCAGGCTTGCCGGCTCGTCGGCCCTGGGGTCGCTGGCGTGCTGATCCATTGGGTCGGTGTCGGCTCTACTTTTATAGCTTGTTCAGCCAGCTCCGCGGTTGCGGTCGCGCTTTGGGTGTTCATCCGCGCCAAGCCTGTCACCGGACAACCCCAGGGGGGGGTGTGGCGCAACATCGTCGTCGGGCTCGAATTCGTGCGCGGGAACCAACTCTTTTACAGTCTGTTGGGGCTCACGTGCTTCAATAGCCTATTCGGAATGTCCTACGTGATTCTCTTGCCGGTGTTCGCGCGCAATATACTATTCGTGGATTCCCGAGGCTTCGGGCTGCTCCAGGCCTTCTCGGGCATTGGTGCTCTGCTGGGTACTCTGACCGTTGCATACTTGGCCCACGCCGGGCGGAGGGGGTGGCAGGTTCTGGTGGGTTCAGCAACTTTTGGCGGCTTGCTGATTGTGTTCGCGTATTCTTCCTCGTTTCCGCTTTCGCTGAGCCTTATTTTCTTGTTGGGATTGTTCAATCAGATCTATTTGACGTCGATTAACACCATCCTCCAACTGAACCTTCCGTATCAATTGCGTGGACGAGTACTCGGATTATTTGGACTCACCTGGGATCTCATGCCACTGGGGGGTGCAATCGCGGGGGCTGTGGCTGAGTTTGCAGGCGCGCCCACTGCAGTGGCATTGGGTGGATGCCTAGTGACGATGATGGGGTTCTTTGGAATGGTGCGGCTTCCGACGGTCAGGGAGATTGAGTAAGTGGGGCGACGTATGCCATTTAATTACACGTCGGGACGGGTAGCTAAGTATCGTTAAGGCCTGCGGGCGACGGAAAATCGCTTCGGTGGCCTTCGCATTGTGGATTTCTTTGGTGCCGGGCTTAGGACGGGCCATAGTTTCTTGAGGGGAAGGGGGTCAAATCCATGAAACGCGTCTTTTTGTTACTTTTCACCAACATCGCAATTCTCGTCGTCTTGAGCGTTGTGGTCAGCTTGCTTGGTCTCGATAGGGCACTCTATCAGAGTGGGATCAACTTCGGAGCATTGTTGGGTGTTTCATTTGTTTTTGGGATGGGCGGCGCGTTCATTTCGTTAGTTCTGTCCAAGTGGATGGCCAAGAGGGCCGTGGGGGCGACTGTCATTGAGAAACCACGGAACAACACCGAGAGCTGGCTTCTTAACGTGGTGCACAATCACGCCCGGGCCGTAGGCATCGCTATGCCCGAAGTGGCGATTTACGCTTCTCCTGAACCCAACGCGTTCGCGACCGGACGGAGCAGGAATAAGTCTTTGGTGGCAGTGAGCACGGGCCTGCTGCACGCCATGACAGCGGAGCAGGCGTCGGCAGTGCTAGGTCACGAGGTTAGTCACATCGCTAACGGCGACATGGTGACACTGACCCTGATCCAGGGGGTTCTAAATACCTTCGTGATCTTCCTCTCCCGCGTGGTCGGTTACGTAGTGGATCGTTGGCTCCACAGGGACGGGGGGGGCGGTGGAATGGGATATTTCGTTACGGTGATCGTCAGCCAGATTCTCCTTGGAATTCTAGCGAGCATTGTTGTCTACTGGTTCTCGCGCCGGCGTGAGTATCGGGCTGATGCTGGAGGCGCGCGACTGGCAGGCGCCACCAATATGATAGGCGCTCTCCAGGCGCTTCAGCGCGACGTTGAGCCTGAGCACATGCCGGGACACCTCGCGGTAATGGGAATATTCGGGGTGCGCAAGGGGGGTTTGCAAATGCTCTTCGCTAGCCATCCGGCAATCGAGGAGCGAATTGCTGCACTCCGGGAGGGGCATCATTTTATGGGTGTTGAATCGTAGACCTCGGTTTCCCTCTGTCGTAGGATTCTGTGTGATTCCCGATGTGATTCGTGGGAGGGTAAGATCCAAAACATCACTCTCGACTTGGCTGGGTATTCGGGACAGTGTGTTGAGACGAGGGGTAGCTCCCAACCTTCTGTAAGCGCACAAGACGACGGCGGTTTCAAAAGCGAGTTGACATGCGGGGTGGTCTTGCTGCCTTAACGGAATACCGATACATCCGTTAATTGAAGTCAATAGCGACAGGGAGGGCGGAATGGCCGTATTTTCGGGTGAGTTCGGGCTTCAGTTTGTACTTCAAGCAGCATCTTACTACACCACGCGGGAACTGGTGGAGTTGGCCGTACTCGGTGCCGAAAGAGGCTTCAAGCAAGTGTGGCTCAGCGATTCTCTCCGCTACCGCAATGTACTGAGTGTTGCCACCGCCATTGCTGCTCGCGCTCCCCTGAAAGTCGGGACAGCAATATTGGTTCCTTACTTTCGTAACCCAATCGACGTTGCCGACTCAGTCCTCGCTATCTCTGAGCTCACGGAAGGTCGTGAGATCAGTCTCGGGATAGCTAAGGGTAGCAAAGGGCAGGTGCCGCAGTACGTGGAGATGGCTAAGCCGTTCCGGATGGTGCGGGAGACCGTGGGCTTTCTCGGTGCGCTGTTCCGTGGCGAGGAGGTTAGCTTCGAGGAGTACCCTACCTTGTGCGACTACTTTCACATGAACCCGCGTGGTCACATCGAGTTGGTGCGACCCCCAGCCGCGCCCGTCCGTTTCTACGGGGGTGGTGTCGGGCCCCGGTTCCTAGCCATTGCGGGCGAGACAATGGATGGCGTGCTTATGGGTGGTTATTTTATTTCCATGCATAAACTCGGACGCCTGGAGCAGGCCATTGCGGGTGCGGACGGTGCCGCCCGTGCGGCGGACCCCAGTAAAACGTTGCGCAAAGTCTGCGAGATCAATCTGGCCGTGTCCGAGGAACCAGAGCTAGCGTTGGCTGAAGCCAGAAAGTATTCGGCCCATCACATGGTCAGTCTCCAAGCACTGGGTTATAGCGCTGAGGAGTTCGAGCGTATCGGCATCGATCATGAACAAGTTAACCGCATCCGTGAGGCGCTTCATTCGGGTACGACCATAGAACAGGCGTCGCGGGAACTGGTGACCGACGCTATGGCCCGCGCCTGTTTCGTAGCCGGTAGACCGTCGGAGTGCGTAGAGCCCATTCTAGAGCTGGCGGCTGAGGCCGAGCGGCTAGGATTTCAGCAGATCTCTTTCGCGAAGCTCGGTCGGGATTATGCTTCGGTCACCCGATTCCTGAGCGACGAAGTCATCCCTAGGCTGTCGTAATATGAAATACGCTTCCACAAACGAGGTACCGCCCTGTTGAATGAATCAGCCGCGGATCCGATTGTCCTTCGGAGGGCGCGGCTTAACCGCACCTACCCGTGGGTAGTTCTAGGCATTTCATTCATGACCGTTGCGGCGGCTTTCGGGTGCCGCGGTGCATTTGCCATCTTTTTTGTGGCGGTTGTTGAGGAGTTTCATTGGAGCCGCGGGTTGGCGGCAGGGGCAGTGACCCTAGGCTCGGTAGCATGGACCCTATCATCGCCCTTCTGGGGGCGGATGCTGGATCGCCGTGGTCCGCGTGTCGTGTTCCCTTTAGGGGCGGGCATTATGGCCCTGGGTTTCATCATCAGTGCAATGACCGAGACCGTCGCGCAATACTACATCGGCATGGGCCTGTTCGTGGGACTTGGATTTGCCGCACTGCCCATGACTTCGCAGTCCACGGTCATTAGCAACTGGTTCGTCCGCAAGCGTGGCATGGCAATGGGTCTTGCGGCTTCGGGCATTGGTGCAGGAATTGCTTTAGTTGTGCCCGCCACCGAGAAGCTGATTGTTGGGCTGGGTTGGCGCAACGCCTATTTCGTGCTGGCTGGTGTGATGCTCGTGGCGGTCGTGCCGCTTAACCTGATCCTTCAGCGGCGCCGACCCCAGGACATGGGGCTGCTCCCGGATTTCGGTGCCACGACAGTTCGTGAAAGCGTGCTCTCGCACCAAGGGCGGGCCGGCGAAGGAAGCCTCGCCGAAGCGCTTCGTGACATTCGTTTCTGGGGGCTAGCGGGAGGGTTTGTGTTGGGGGCACTGCCCGTTCACATGGTGTTGGTGCACCAGGTTGCGGCAGTGGTCGATGCGGGATATTCCCGAGAGTTCGGAGCTATGGTATTGGGCCTTACCGGTTTCTTTACCATATTTACCATGATCGGCATGGGTACGATCTCCGATCGTATAGGGCGGGAATGGGCCTATACCATTGGGAGCTTAGCTCTGGTTGGGGGCATAGTGGTCATCCTCCTCCTCGATGCGATCCCACAGATTCTGTTGATTACGCTCTACCCGCCGTTGTTTGCCTTGGGGTTTGGGTCTCGCCAATCTCTTTATCCGACAATTGCCGCCGATATCTTCCATGGCCCACATTTTGGTTCGATCATCGGCGCCTTAGCAGTTTGCGTCGGTGCAGGTGCGGGTGTGGGTCCCTGGTTGGCAGGGTACCTCTTCGACCTATCGGGTAGTTATGGCAGCTCATGCTGGTCCGCCATTGTCCTGAGCTTTTTGTCACTGGCCTGCATCTGGGTTACGGCACCGCGAAAGGGCTCGGTCGTCTAGTGGTCCCTATCGTGCGATTCAAAAGGACGACGCGCAAAGCTGTGCGTCCTCGATGAGGCGGCGGGAATGAAACCAGAACATGCTTGTCAACTAGTTGACCCTATTAAGGAAAACTATGGCAAAGACTCTGATTATTGATGCACATCATCACTGGATGCCGGAAGAGCACTACCAGAACCCGGGGCTTCTCATCCGCACCGGTGAAACCGTGATACGCCAGCCGGATCGTTTCGCCATCCGCCGGCAAGGCGTGCAGCTCTTCGGACCACCCGCCATGACAGCAGACATGGGGGCGCAGGTAGAGGAGATGGACCGGGTAGGAGTCAGTCGGGCCGTACTTCACGTAGGCTGTTGGCTAGACTGGATTGACGTCCCAGCGGCACGCTTCATTAATGACGAGATGGCCAAGGTCAGCGAGCAATTTCCGGGTCGCATCATTCCTTTGGCCCACGTGCCAGCGCTGGAGGCCGAAGGGCGGCGAGAGCTTAGGCGTGCCGTTTTGAAGCTTGGTTTCCGGGGTGTGGGCATCAACACTCACATTCGGGGTGCGCTGTTAGACGACAAACGGTACCATCCCTTCTATCGGTTGGTTTCTGACTTGGACATCCCGATCTTCGTTCATCCCTCGTCTGAGCTTCCAATTGCACATCCCCACGGCATGGAACAATTTAATCTTACACGGAACCTTGGGCGGGCGATGGATAACACGATCAATATCGTACGCCTTATGATGAGCGGCACGTTGGAGAAGTTTCCCCGGCTGCGCTTCGTTTTTACCCACTTGGGTGGAGCTTGGTTCGCACTTCGAAACCGGCTTAACCCATCCTTCTGGGACAAGCGCGAAGAGGGCTACTTCAATAGGTTCAAGGACCGGATCTTCATCGACACAGCGCCGCCGTTTTGGTGTCCGGCGGAGATACGCTTCGCCATGGATATGGTGGGCGAGGAGCAGGTGCTGATGGGTAGCGATTTCCCTACCATAGACCGGCTCGGGGACGCGGTGGCCATTGTAAGGGCAACAAGGGCGAACGCCGCCGCCAAGCGTAAGGTTCTTGGCGGAAACGTTGCGAATCTGTTTCCGGATAATTCCTTCTGAGGGTTGGCAATGGAGAAGCCGGCATGAAAGTTCTGATGTGCCCGCCAATCCACTACGCAACTACGCCCGAGGGTGATGTGTCCACTGTTATGGTCGAATGGCGTGGACTCTATCGGCTCCTTCGGGAGGAGCTAGGTATTCAGGTAGACTTGTTGGAGCCGAAACCAAGTTTGCCACAACTCGTGTTGGCGGGCGGTGGTGGCTTTGTTTGGGGGGATACCTTTGTTGTGAGCCGCTTTCGTGACTCTTTAAGGCGATACGAACCCGAGGCATGGGAGAATTTCTTTCTGGTTCGGGGCTATGACACGCCAACACTTCCCGAAGGCTGCTACTTTGAAGGCGGGCAGGATTTGCTGATTGTGGAGGGGGTGCCCTTTGTTGGACATCGTGCCGGTGACGACCTGGCGGCTCACAATGCCCTCTCGACAATTCTTGGTCGTGATGTCCAGTTGCTTCGGTTCGCGGACGGCTGGGATCTACCCCTATCCGCTTGTCTATGTCCGCTGGGGAACGGCCAGGCTCTGTTCTATCCCGAAGCTTTCGATCTGGACGCTCGCCGAGCCATTGAGGGGAGTTTAGCAGCGCCTCGGGCTATGGATCCCCAGGACGTCCGCCGTTTCGGCTGCAATGCCCTAGTAGCGGATGGAGACCTGATTCTGCCTGAAGGTTGCGTGGCTACCGTTGCCCAATTGAAACAGGATGGCTTCCGGGTCCATACACTGCCCCTACACTCCTACGCTCGACACTGCGCCGGTCCCAAAGCGCTGGTGCTCAAGATAGAGGACTGAGCGTGAGCGAGTTTTACGCTAGGCACGGAAACTCCGCAACAGGAGGGTGTGTCGGTGCTCGACGGGAATAGAACGCGAGATCGCTGATTCTGTCGGTTCTTCGTTCACCGTGGTGGAACTCTGTTGGTATCCACGCGCTCCGTTTAGAGGTCGGAGTTCTTTGCTCCACGCTGCTCCAATTTGCTGCGATGCTTGAATGTCGTTGGCTGCTCGGCCTTAGCCTGACTGTTCGTTCTTCCGGATTGCTTGCCACATCCGCTCTGGGGTAACGGGAAGCTCGCGCACGCGTACACCGACCGCGTCTTCGATGGCGTTCCCAATGGCGGACGCTACGGGCATAAGGCCACCTTCGCCTAAGCCCTTGGAACCGTATGGCCCCGGACCATTGGCATCCTCCACCATGATGGTCTCGAAAGTTCGCGGGATATCACTGAATGACGGCAGGCGGTAGTCGATGAGGTTTGGATTGAGTAGGTGGCCGTTGTCGTATTGCATCTCCTCCATGAGGGAATGTCCGATGGCGAACATCACAGCGCCCTCGTCCTGGCCTTCGCATTGGAGCGGGTGGATGGCCTTTCCGACATCTGCGGTCGATATGTACTTCAGCAGCTTTACTACTCCGGTGTCCGGGTCCACCTCGACTTCAGCACCTCCCCAGCTAGTCTCCCAAAAAGTCGTTGGGGAACCCAGGACAGCCTTCTTGCTGTGGATGTCCTGATAGGTGCCCTTGGCCAGTAGGTCACCGCCTTTGGCCCCAAAGGTGCGGTTCAGAATTTCCTCGTAGCTCAGGCGCTTGCCCTTACCAGCATGGGCGTGACCGTGTTTGAATGTGATGTTCTCTGTGTTGCACTTAAACAACCGGGCCGCAGCATGACTGAGCTGCCGTTTTAGGTCCTTCGCCGCCCGTTCTACACACAGGCCCATGATGACCATAGAACTGCTGGCGTTAGTGGCTGCATCGTAAGGGGTGGAATCGGTATCGAGTTGAGCCACGGTGACGGCCTCGTAGGGAAGGCAGAGCTCTTCAGCCGCCACCTGCGCTAGGGCGGTGCGACACCCCTGGCCGATCTCTACCGTCCCGGTGAATAGTACTGCGCTACCATCGGAGTTCAACTTGATAGCGGCAGAAGCCACTTTGTATGTGCCGCCGCCATCCTTCATGCAACAGCTTAGGCCCATCCCGCGGTTTGGTGCCTTTTTCTTGCCCCACCCCAGTGCCTTGGCCGTACGCCGGAGGCCGGCTTCCAGATCGCAGTCTACTGCAGTGTCGCCCTTGGTGTAGCCATCGCCCTTTTTCAGTAGATTCTGGGCCCGGAGCTCCACCGGATCAATGTTAAGTCTGCGGGCAATCATTTCCATCTGTGACTCATAGGCCCAGGTGACCTGCAGGGTCCCGAAGCCGCGGAAGGCGCCCGCGGGCACCGCGTTGGTATACACGGTGTATGAATTGACCTGAACGTGGGGGATGTGGTACGGACCCGGCGCTCGGTATCCGGCCTTTTGGGAAACCCGCGGCCCATAGTCGGCGTACGCGCCGGTGCCCATGTAGATCTCACACTCCCGCGCAAGGAGCCGCCCGTCTCGGGTGACCCCGGTCTTGATGCGGAACCGGGCGGGGTGCCTGGTGATGGTGCGGAAGGTCTCCTCCGACGTGTGGGTGATTTTTACCGCTCGGTTCGTTTTCCACGCTAGCGCTGCCACTAGTGGCTCGTTTTTTACCGAGAGTTTACCACCGTACGCGCCTCCGATGTGTGGAACGATGACTCGGACCCGATTGATGGGGATGGAGAAGAACTCGGCGATGTGACGTTGGAGCGTGAAGGGATCTTGGGTTGAGGCCCATAGGGTGACATGTCCGTCCTCTACTCTTGCTATGGTGATGTGGGGTTCCAGTGGGTAGTGTTGGGTTTGGGGAAAGGTGAAGGTGTCCTCGAATATTTCGTCGGCCTGGGCAAATCCCTTATCCACATTGCCCCGCGCATAACGGTAGGCGTAGCAGACATTGGTACCGCGGAATTCTTCGGGTACGCGGTACGCGTGGCCGTGAAGTTCGTCGGCATCCGCTACTTGCTCGTGCACGAGCGGGGCATCTGGCGCTATGGCATCGGCGACGTCTGTGACCGCTGGGAGTTCCTCATATTCCGTCTCGATAAGCGTCAGGGCCTCGGCTGCGGTCATCTCATCAGTGGCCGCCACTGCGGCCACTGGGTCGCCGTCGTAACGAACTTTGTCCAGGGCGACAATGGTCTGATCCTTGTAGGCTGAGCCAAAGTAGGGGTTCATACCATCCAAGGTCTCGCGGGTGAGCACTGAGGCTACCCCGGGCAGCTCCGCAGCTTTGGTAGCATCGATTCGCAGCAATCGCGCGTGGGGAAACGGGCTGCGCAGGACCTTTGCGTGCAGCATCCCAGGAAGTTCAAGATCCATCGCATATACGGCCTGACCGGTAGCCTTGACGACGCCATCTACCCGCTGTTGGGACTTCCCAATCACTTGATGTTTTGCGGCTTTGCTCATGGTTGGTCGTTGCCTCCGTTATCGTTCAGCGGGTAGCGCCCCTGCACCCATCCTACAGCATGTTCCCGCGTTAGTAGCTCTCCCTCGAGCTGGGCCTCTTCCACCGCTTCTAGCATCTCTGAGAATGAGGGTCCGGGTGTGTACCCTAGTCGAATGAGATCACGCCCCCGCAAGAGCGGTTGTGGCCTTACTTCTTCCTCGCCCAACTCAACCAGCTTTCGTTGACAGAACTCGTAGTAGCTCAGATCTCCGTTGGATGAAAGCGCGTCGATGCGGCAGAGTTCCAACAACTCACCGATGCCGTCGTCTCTAAGAAACCGCTTTAGGGTGCTGAGCCGCATCTTAGGCGCTTGAGTGTAGCGGAGATGATGTCGGACCAACCAGGCCACCTGTTCAGTCACTGCCCGGCTGCGCTTTAGTCGTTGTAGGATCTCGGTGGCCATTCCTGCGCCGAGCTCCGGGTGTCCATAGAACGTCACCCGACTTCCTACCGGTTGTCGGCACGGCGGCTTGGCGACGTCGTGTAACAAACAGCCGTAAGCCAGGGTTTCGGTGGGGTCGACCATGTGTTGGAGTAGCGTGAGGGTGTGAATGAAGACGTCCCCCTCGGGATGGTGGTCCGGGGTCTGCTCACATCCTCTCATAGCTGCGACCTCGGGCAGGATCACCTCAAGTAGCCCCGTTTCGTTTAATAGCTCTACCCCCCGCCGGGCCACGCCTTCAGTGAGTGTACGTGTTATCTCCGTGCCGATGCGTTCCCAGGCAATTTGTGTTACGGAAGCGGCGTGTTCTCGGATGGCATTAAAGGTCGGCTGATCAATAGCGAAGCCGAGGCCGCAGGCCAGACGTACAGCCCGGACCATCCGTAAGCGGTCCTCGGCAAACCGTTCGTGTGGGTCGCCAATGGCTCGTATCAGACCTAGTTGTAAATCTTTCCGGCCGTTTACGAGATCGATGACCCGATCGTTCACTGGGTCGTACATCATGGCGTTGATGGTGAAGTCACGTCGCCGTACATCCTCCTCTAAAGTGCCGTACCGTACTCGCATGGGATGGCGTCCATCGCTATACGGTCCGTCGAATCGGAAGGTTGTAACCTCGAAAGGGTCTCCGTCAATTACCACAACCACCGAGCCGAATTTTGACCCAATAGGAACGGTGTCGGGGAACGCGGCCTGGACGGATTGCGAAGTGGCAGCCGTCGCGATGTCGTAGTCCTTGGGTAGTCTACACAGGAGCTGATCCCGCACGCAGCCGCCGGCTAGGTATGCTTCGTGTCCCGTCTCTCGGAGACGTTGGATAATATAAAAAGCCTTTTCCTGTTGTGACACTTGACCGATCCTATTCTGGGCGAAGCTTGCGCTGTTCGCTCAGTCCTCGAACCCTGCCTTCTCGAGGTTCCCCACTACCACAAGGATGAGATTTTCCAGTCGCAGGTATTCCCGAGCTACTCGGAGAATGTCTGCCAGGGTGACATTTCGGATCAATTCGGCATACCGATCCGCGTAATCCAGTCCCAGTCCGAGATGCTCCACCTGACCAAGGAAGTCTGCAATGTTGTTGTTAGTCGAGAGTCCTAAGGCAAAACTCCCTATAAGGTAGCTTTTGGCCGCTTGAAGTTCTTCGATAGTTACACCCTCGCGTTGGATCCGTTCGATCTCCATCCTGGCCGTCGCGATGGCCTTCCGGGCGCTTTCGTTGCGGGTTTGCATGGCCAACTGGAAACGTCCGGTGTTCTTACCGGCTACGAAGTAGCTGTAGACGGAATAGGCGAGGCCCTGCCGGGTTCGGATGCTCTCTCCGAGTCGGGACGTAAGGCCTCCCCCGCCGAGAATCTGATTCATCACTCGGATAGCGTAGTGATCGGGATCCATGCGGAGCGGCCCCTCGTGCCCCATGACAATGCTCGACTGGGTTAAGTCGCGGTCCACTGTGACAGTTGTCCGCTTTGGCGCCTTCAGAGAAACCCTTGGATCCACGTCACCGCTTGGGGCCCAACCCGCCACGGCTTTTGCAAGCTTCTGCTTTAGCTCCCCGTGGGTGAGATCGCCGACGGCAACAAGAACGGCCCGGTCGGGACGGTAGTAGCGCTGATGGAACTCGACTACGGGGTTTCGGCCAAGGTCTCGAACTGACTCATCGGACCCCTCCACCGGGCGCCCGTAGAAGCTGTCAGGGTAGAGTGCCGTTCTAAATGCATCGTGGGCGGTGGTTAGCGGACGGTCCTTCTTGCCCCGGATGGAGGTCAGAACGAATTGCTTGGCGCGGTTGAACTCGGTCATGGGAAACGATGCCCGTGTCAGCATTTCGCCCATGAGGTCCAGACCAGTGTCTAGGTCCTTTTTCAGAATCTTCAGGTTCAGAGTGACCAGCTCCCTGCTGCAGTCAGCCCAGAGATGGGCACCCAGACTCTCGATCAGGTCTCCGATGCTCATGGCGTCCCGTGTCTGTGTTCCCCGGGTCAGTAGCCTGGATGTGAGGTTGGCCAGACCGTGTTGGTGGCTGGGGTCGTAGCGGGAACCCGCGCGAATCAGCAACCGCACGGAGACGATAGGGAGGGCGTGTTGTTCTGAGGTAACCAACACGAGTCCGTTGGGGAGTGTCGTGCGTTGGAGTTTCATGTCGGCAATTGCAGCAGCGTGGGGGCCTAGGACTAAACACAGCAGGATGAGCAGCCAAGATCTCACGAACCTTTGCTCGGGCGTGGCTCAAGGACACCTACGGTACGCCGATCGGGGGTGAGGTAGTGATTGGCCACCTTCTTAACGTCCTCGCTGGTGACGGCTTGGATTCCTTGCAGGTATTCGTTCATTTGCCTCCATCCCACAGTCAGTTCGTATAGGCCGATCCTCATAGCTTGTCCGTGATTGGACTCCTGCGCGAAGATGAAGTTCGCGGCTACCTGACTCTTCGCTTTGTTGAGTTCTGCCTTTGTCACGCCTTTGGACCGGACCCCAGCAACGGCTTCATCGATGGCCGCTTCTAGTGTGGCGGTGTCCTTACCTGGCATGGCCTGTGCCCCGATAGTGAAAGTGGAAGGGTCGATGGAAACCCGATGGTAACTTGCCCAGGCCGAGTGGGCAATGCGCTGGTGGTAAACCAAGTTCCGATAGAGCCGGGAGGTGCGTCCCCTTGATAAGATTATCTCCAAGATGTCCAGAGCGAAACTGTCATCGTGAGCTACGCTAGGTACGTGGTAGTTCATAAGCAGCGCTGGGAGCTCGGCTTGTTTTTTGAGCAGCACCCGTCGTTCCCCTCGCTGGGGTGGCTCTGTGAATTCGACGGGTGGCACCTCAGGTCCGCGGGGGATTGTACCAAAGTGTTTGCGAATTTGCGCAAGGATCTCGGTGCTGTCGAAATCTCCGGCTACCACGATGAAGGCGTTGTTGGCTGAGTAGTATGTCCGGTAGAAGTACTTGAGATCCCTGAGGGTCATCCGCCGGACGTCTTCCGGCCAGCCAATGACGGGGCGGCGGTATGGATGAACGGAGTAGGTCACCGAGTTAGTGAGTTCGGCAAGCATTGCCTTCGGGCGGTCGTCGGTCCGCATGCGCCGCTCCTCCTGTACCACGCGCTTTTCAGGGGTAAAGTGCTTATTACGAAAGCGGGCGTTCACCATCCGGTCGGCTTCCAGTTCAATGGCCATGTTGATGGTGTTCCGACTCATTGTGGCGTGATACACGGTAGCGTCGCGGGACGTGAACGCATTGGCGTGGCCACCGTGTTTGCGGATGATACGGGCGTATTCCTCGGGGGCGATCTTTTCGGTGCCCTTGAACAACATGTGCTCGACGAAGTGTGCGATGCCGCTTTTTCCATCCACCTCGTTTCGAGATCCCACTCGGTACCAGACCTGGAAGGAAACCGCGGGACTCCGGTGGTTCTCTAGCATTAACACCTTGAGGTCGTTCTCCAGTACCTCCTCCCGGACGCTCATGGTTCCCTCGAGGTCTGCTGCACCGGTGACGGCCGGTAGCATGGCTACCACCATTAAACCGGCAAGACGATGTATCCAGTCCATGCTATTGAAATAGCGGCCCACGGGACCCGGTGCAACAGGAGGCGGGGGTCCACTGAGACGCGTGCTCGAACGTTTGCTGGCCGGGTCGAGATCCGTGCGCGTGGTAGGATTGGGGTTGTTGGTTCGGGGTTGTAGGTGTCCCCAGTGTGTGTCGATGTAGCTTGAAATGGGTCATCGAAGACAGTTAATTAATCAGGTTATGTCTGACATTGAATCGAAGAGTGTGAATATGCCCCCCGTACCCCTTACCCTTGAGGGTTGGAGCGTTCTCCACCAGATGTTTCGTGTCCGATGGCCAAAGTGGAACGCCGCGGCGCCGGTGCAGCGTAGGAAGGCTGTGGACGAGGCCATATCCGCACTGAAGGCGATGGAAAACGATGCCAACGGGCGCACGGGCCTGATCTCGCTTCTCGGGCACAAGGGTGACCTGATGCTCATTCATTTTCGGGAATCCTTCGATGCTTTGAATGAAGCTGAGTTATTGTTGGCCCAAATCAACCTAGCGCCATTTCTGGAGCAAACCACCTCCTATCTCTCGGTCGTTGAGTTAGGACTGTATAGCGCTACGGGCCAGCTCTACCGTTCCTTAGATGAGAAGGGCATTGTACCTAACACCTCCGAGTGGCGGGCGCAGGTGGACAGCTATCTGGCCCAGACGCAGAAGGCCATGGAATCCCGGCTCCGGCCCGAGATACCAAATCGACGCTACGTCTGCTTCTATCCTATGGACAAGAAGCGGGGCGAGGAGAAGAACTGGTACGATACATCGTTCGATGAACGGGAACGCATGATGCGGGACCATGGCTTCATTGGTCGAGGTTACGCTGGCCGGGTGACGCAGATCATCTCGGGCTCCATCGGCTTCGATGACTGGGAGTGGGGCGTTGACCTCTTCGCCGACGACCCAGTGGTGTTCAAGAAGTTGGTCTATGAGATGCGCTTCGACGAGGCCAGCGCTTTGTACGGGTTGTTCGGCCCTTTCTACACGGGTCTCCAGTTCCGCGCCGAAGAGCTTGACACGCTGCTTGAAGGCCGGACGCCGGGGCTTAAAGAGAAAGCGTAAGGTTTCTTGTTGGTGAGACGAGCATTGACAAGATCGTACGCGGTAGCCTTACCTAGATCCGTTGGGCACGCCAGTGCACCTTACTCTTGAAAACAGGCTGTGTGCCACCAATTCGATGGCGTAGGACAAATGCGGGGTGCCCGTCGGATGTGGACTTAAGTGTCAAAACTCTATCCCGATCCCTTTGGCACGCGCCAGTTCAAAAATCCGACTAGCGATCGCTATGTCGGCGACACCCTGTCCGGCATTGTTCTTGAACAAAGTGATCTGATCGGGGGCGGTGCGACCGGGTATTCGAGCGGAAAGAAGGTCACTTAGGTCACCAACCTGGTCCCAGTGGAGTATGCCTTTCTCTACGGGTTCGTAAAAGTCACCCTGCTGGTCCTGGATTGCCTGCTCGCGGGAATTTGCGACAATGACGTTGGCACGTCGCACAGTGGTGTCGTCGATCTCGCGACGTCTTTCCTTGATGAGGCCAGCGTTCACAAGTCCGACGTTGCCGCCTACAATAGAGGTCACGTGCATGCCCGCTTCCAG
Source organism: uncultured Syntrophobacterales bacterium (assembly GCA_964438895.1). Lineage (GTDB taxonomy): Bacteria > Desulfobacterota > Binatia > UBA9968 > JAJDTQ01 > JAJDTQ01. Next base: position 21,095 of record CAYTMJ010000022.1, read on the forward strand.
CCAGGATCCGTCGAACACCGGGACGTTGGAGTTGGTGGCTGTAAGGATCGCGTCGGCGCCATGAATGGCCTCCTTTGCGCTTTCCACGGGTTCTAGTTCGCACGATACCAGCGGTTGCATTTCTCGACAGAAGGCTGCGCGGGTCTCAGGGGTGCGGCAGAAGAATTTCGCCTTTTTAAAGGGGCGGATAGTCGCAAAAGCCAACAGGTGATATTTGGCCTCAGCCCCTGCGCCTAGGAGACCTAAGACGGTGGCATCCTCTCGAGCTAGATGGCGAGTGCCGACTGCGCTGGTGGCGGCGGTGCGTAGTTGGGTCGCACGGGTGGTCGACAAGCCTTTAATGCCGAAACGGCCCACGAGGATTCCCTTGAGGGACGCGTCCCCAGTGTCGAAAAGGATGACGCATGGACGGCCCATGTGGTCGTAGGTTTGATTCTCTGCAGACGTGGCCACAAACTCGGAGTGGGCTAAAACGCCGATCCCACCCAAACTGAGTACGCCGCCTGGATGCACACTGACCCGCGCACCTTCGTGGGTCATGACTCTGCGGCGCGGGGCGTTGAGTTCCGCGTTGTCTCCGAGCTCCCGAAAACCCGTTTCCACCGCGCCGATGGCATCCTCCATGGTGATGATGTCGGCTGCGTCTTCCGCTCGTATTAGTAGAGCCATGCTCTTGCCGTCCTTTCCATTGTTGCCCGCGATAGGCAAGGGAGGTTCGCTACGGGATGAGCTACCGGTGGACGCGGTCGGATTCTCACGGGGGATGGCGTTGACCCCTGAATTGTTGAGGGTGCGGAGTCCAACCTGACATGTCGGCTTAGGTTACGTTGCATGCGTGTGATGAGTCATAGAGGGTGCCGACGGTCGAGTCAAGGCGGAATATCGGAAGGATGGGTGTGGTTCAGCGAGAGGGATGACAAGTGCCTTTGCATGGTGCATAAAGTGTTCGAGAACGGCGTGCAGGAATACGAACAGACAGAGGTCTCCATATGATCTTAAGGATCGGCACCGCGGTTACCGGTGGTACCTTCGACACACAAGGCATGGCAATTGCCCAGGTGTTCAACGAATCTCATCCGTCGGAGGAGCATTGCAAACTCACTCGAAGCTCGGCGAGTATGGACAATGCTCACCGACTCGATCGTGGGGAGATTGAGTTCGGCTTCATGGCTTCCAACTGGGTTCCCAGGGCGAGAAGGGGAGCAGGGCCGTTTGACCACCCCATCGACCTGCGCGTGGTATCGCCGGCCAATGCTGGCCCTATCTTCTTTGTTTCTTTGGCTGACATGAAGTTTGAGAATATTAGCGATCTCGTCGGTAAGCGGGTGGCCGTAGGGTCTAGGGATAGTGGTATGGTGCAGCATGTCCACACCATTTGTGACAGTTTGGGCATTCCTTTCTCGGACTTTACTCCCGTTTACCTCGGTTTTCCTGAGGGGGCAGATGCGTTAGTGTCCGGGGACGTGGACGTTCAGTTTCAGTGCCCTATTCCCAATGCTGTAATGACTCACTTGAGTCAAAGAACTCAAGTGAGGGTCATCCCGTTCCGAGACGAACAAATCCGGGAGGTCCTCTCGAGTGTGTCTTTCTACCGTCGGGTAGTACTGCGCCGTGGCGTCTTCCGGGGTGTAGACAAAGACATCCCCCAACTCGCAGTGCTCAACGTCCTGGTGACCCACGAACGGGTGGACGAGGACCTTGTGTATGAGTTCGTTAGCACGTTGGTTCGTAACTGTGTGAAGCTGGCGCGTCTGAATCCGCTGTTTAAGGGTCTTGCAGACCTTTACGAATCGCTTCGGACGAAAGGGCCGGAGGCTGTAGAGCTTGAAGGGGTACAGCTACACCCCGGTGCCCTCAGGGCATATAGGGATGCGGGCTATCTATGAGCAGTGCAAGTAAGTTGCTTGACGTTTGTATCGGTGTCTATACGACTGTGCCAGCCTGCTGCTGCCCCCGCCGCTCGAGGTAGTCTTTTGCGACTTCGGGAAATAGGGTGTACGAGAGCACATCTTCTTCGGTGGTGGCAAGGTCACCGATCTCCTTGCGGGCTTCCTCCATTCGAGGCTTTAACAGATCGGCTGGGCGACAGCGGATGGGGTCTTTCTTCCCCAAAACCATGGCCTTCATCTCTTCGCTCACGGAACCTGGCGGCTCGCCGTAGTGCCCCATAACGTAATTGCGAACCTCCATGGTCACCACGCCGTAGCGTTTCCCGGTGAGGACGTTCAGGGTAGCTTGGGACCCAACGATCTGGCTGGTGGGGGTCACTAGTGGAGGATAGCCCAGATCCCGTCGTACGGTTTGGACTTCCTGGAGCACCTCTTCTAGACGGCCTTCGGCATTTTGTTGCCGCAATTGAGTCACTAGGTTCGAGAGCATGCCGCCCGGAATCTGCGACTCGACGATGTCGGCATTGACTCGGTTGCTTATCGGACTCTCGAAGTCGCTGTATTTATTGCGCACCTCGGTGAAATATTGAGCGATTTCTTGCAACGGCTGAAGATCGAGTCCGGTATCGTAGGGAGTCTCCTTGAGAGCTACCACCATGGCCTCGGTAGCCGGCTGTGAGGTGCCAAGGGACAGCGTGGAAATGGCCGTATCGATGATGTCCACCCCTGCCTCGATGGCCATGATGTAAGACATATGGGCCATACCGGTGGTGCAGTGGGAGTGTAGGTGGATAGGGATCTCGAAGCGCTTCTTCAACGCACCGATAAGGTCGTACGTCACATATGGTGAGAGCAAACCGGCCATGTCTTTGACTGCTAGTACATCGGTGCCTGCGTCTACTAGCTGCTCTGCAAAGTCCACAAAGTATTGAAGCGAGTGGACCGGGCTAATCGTATATGACACCGCGGCTTCCAGAGTTTTCCCCGTGCGCTTGACCGCGTCCATCGAGGTTTTCATGTTTCGGATGTCATTCATGGCATCGAACACCCTAAACACGTCGATACCATTCTCAGCAGACTTATTGACAAAAGACTCAACGGTGTCATCTGGATAGTTGTGGTACCCGACAATGTTCTGGCCTCGGAGCAACATCTGAAGACGGGTATTGGGCATTGCCTCTCGGATTAGGCGGAGACGTTCCCAGGGACACTCATTGAGGTAGCGGAGGCAGGCGTCGAACGTCGGCCCGCCCCACATCTCCACCGACCAGAAACCGATTTTGTCGAGATCTTTGGCGATTGGTAGCATGTCCTCGGTTCGCATGCGCGTCGCCAGCAGCGACTGATGTGCATCTCGCAGTACGGTCTCGGTTATCCCAACCTTCTTCCCTTCCATCGATTTCCCCCGTTGGTGAATGGTGGCCGACACGGCGGTCGGCACACAAAGTTGCAATTAAATAGAGTACGGGATCTCCAGCGCATTAGCAAGCAAGAGGACGGTTCCGCGCTTTGTCGGGGCGAAGCTTCGCGGGGTTTGAGTATGCTGGGCCTTAAGGCAGGCGTCCTTAGCCAGTAGGAGCGGTGTTGGACCCGCATTGCAGATAGATCGAAACGCGGGTACCTTTGCCCACTTGGCTCTCTATCTTCAGATCGCCGCCGTGGGCTTGTGTGATGTGCTTCACAATCGCGAGGCCGAGGCCGGTACCACCGAGCTCCCGCGAGCGTGCTTTGTCCACGCGGTAGAATCGTTCGGTGAGCCGGGGGAGATCTTTTTCCGGGATACCGAAGCCCGTATCTGACACCGTCAAGGCCACGCGTGACGGGTTCTCGTCGTCTGTCCCTGCTTCGTGCTGCGCATGCACCAACACCTCACCTCGGTCGGGAGTGTGTTTGAGGGCGTTGTCGATGAGATTGATCAATAATTGCTGGAGGCGGTCTTCGTCTCCTAGGATGTCTGGGGTACCCTTGCTAGCGTTGGCGCGGATGCGGATGTTCTTCTTGTCGGCTTGATCACGGAACAAGTCCAGCGTGCGCTCCAAGAGCGGTCCAGTGGCGACGCGTTGCATTCTGACGTCAACGTTGCCCAATTCCAAGTCTGATAAGGTGAGCAAATCGTCGATGAGGCGGCCGAGCCGTTCGGAGTGGCGCGCGACAACGTTAAGAAACTGCTCGGCCGTGTTCGGGTTGTCGGGCGGGTTGTGTAAGAGCGTTTCGGCGTACCCTTGAATCGCTGTCAGGGGTGTACGCATCTCATGGGAAACATTGGCAACGAAATCGGCGCGAATTTGCTCCAGGCGTTTCAACGCGGTGACTTCGTGGAACACTAGTACGTAACCGAAAAGCTCTTGTGGTGATTGCTGCAGCCGGGCTGCGTTGACCGCAAACCAGCGATTGTCCCCAAGCGTCAATTCCCGATGAACCGCAGCACGGTCGCTGTCTGTTTGGACCACCTCGTTGATGAGGGTTTGCATTCCCGGGTGTCGTGAAACCTCGAGGGTTGACATGCCGTTAACGCTGGTATCTGGCGGGAGGTTGAACATGATTTGAGCCCGTTGGTTAACCAGGATGACCTTGCCGTTGGTGTCCAGGACGATCACCCCCTCCATCATGCAACTCAGGATGGACTGGAGCCTCTCCCGTTCCGTCGTCATCACGTTAAGGCGGCTGGTAAGTGTGTGGGCCAGCTCGTTGATGCCCTCTTCTAGCGATCCCAGATCATCTTTGCGCTGTACCGGAAGGCTGTTGTTCGACAAGCTGTCGAGAGCGGCTTTCTGACAGAACTTCACTATGCTGGTGATCCGTCTCCGCCGCCCCCGGAGCCAGACTAAGGTCGCTAGGAGCCCAGCCACAAGGGCTATCCAAGAGGCGATTAACAGCCACGCGCTGGTCGGGGAGTTTTCGGAGGTTGAGACACTTGCGTACTGGGTACAAACGAGGGCTAAAACCAGAACGATCATTGTCGGATAGCCAAGACACCACTTGGCCACTGCACTAAGTTTCGAGGGATCGCTCATCTAACTTGTAGCCTACTCCCCGTACGGTGACTATCCACTCGGGATTGCTGTCGTCATGCTCCAGGGCTTCCCGGAGCCTCCGGATATGGACGTCCACCGTACGAGGCGTCACGTAGATGTCGGAGCGCCACGCGCCGTCCAAGATCTGGTTGCGACTCAGCGCCTGGTTGCGATTCTGAATTAGAAAGCGCAGAACTTCAAACCCCTTGAGGGTGAGCTTGACCAACTTTCCGGCGACAGTTACCTCGTACGTTGTGAAGTTGACCTTTAGGGGCCCTTTTTCATAGATCTTGGCAACGTCGAGCGAAGGTCGAAGCTCTGCTCGCCGCAACAGCGCCTTGACCCGCGCCACCATTTCCCTCGGGCTAAAGGGCTTTGTGATGTAATCGTCCGCCCCTAGCTCTAGGCCCGTCACTCGGTCGGCTTCCCCAGCTTTCGCGGTGAGCATGAGTATTGGGGTCTGGGCGGTATCCGGATTTTGGCGTACCAACCTGCAGACCTCGAGTCCGGAAAGATTTGGCAGCATTAGATCTAGGACGATCAGTCGTGGTGTCTCCCTATGTGCCAGTTCCAGCGCGTCTTCACCGTTTTCCGCCTCGAGGATATGGAAATGTTCCTGATCCAGGTGATACGAGATTAGTTTTCGAATATCTGCCTCGTCTTCCACGACGAGAATCTTGTCTACCATAGAGATCCCCGGGTTCTGTTCAGATGGAACGGGGTACTTGTTTGACGTGGCGAATGCTCGTCCCTTTGACCAGGAATATGACCATTTCGGCGATGTTTGTGGCGTGGTCCGCGATTCGTTCCAGGTACTTAGAAACGAAGGTGATCTTCATGGCCCGGTTAATGGTTCTGGGTTCGCTAATCATGTACGAAACGGTCTCTCGGAAGATTTGCACGTTCAGATCATCGATCTCCTGATCGTCCTGACACACCTTTAGTGCCAGTGAGGTGTCCTCGTGTACGAAGGCGTTAAGGCTCTCTGAAATCATCCTCCTGGATATTTCGGCCATGCGCGGGATATCGATGTAGGGTTTAAGCGGGGCCTCTCGGATTAGTTCGAGGGAGCGTTCGGAAATATTGACGGCTATGTCCCCGATGCGCTCAAGGTCCGTGGTAATCTTGAGTGCCGTGGTCACGAATCGGAGGTCCTTCCCTGCGGGTTGGTGTAAAGCGAACAGTCTCACGCATAGCTCGTCGATATCGACGTCCATCTGATTGACCTCGGCGTCTCTTTCGATGACGGATTCGGCGAGGGCGGATTCACGATCTACCAGCGCCTTAATCGAGCGGTCGATCTGATCCTCTACCAGGCCACCCATCTTGATTATCCTGTCACGAAGGGAACTGAGCTCTTCTTCGTATTTTCGGTCCGTGTGTTCAGGGCGCATGCACCACCTCGCTGGTATGGAAATGTTGAATGTTCCAATTCATATCGCCACACGAAGTCGGCGGTTTATGTTACTCGTGCATTGGGATCCCATAAATTGACCGACCGTAGGCGGGTTTGGACGCTAGCCGGTTTCGATTTCATAGGCTTCCTGGTGTAGATCCGAATTGGCCTTGATGAGCACCTGTTGATCGATCTCCCGTTCCAGCGCCTCCAGGCCTTCGTTGGCGTGGTCGTATAAGAAGTTGGCAATACCTGGGTGTACGTGCACCGTGATGCGCCTACCGTTTTGAAGCTGTAGGCTTTCCCGCTTAATGCCGCGCAGGACTTCGTACGCAATTGTGGGCTGCGATTTGATGCGGCCTCGGCCAGTGCAGTAGGGGCATGGACTCAACAGGACGTTGCCTAGGTTTTCCCGAGTGCGCTGACGGGTCATTTCCACTAGTCCTAGCTTGGAAATGGGAAGAACCCGAGTCTTGGCCCTATCCTGCTTTACCGCTTCCTTAAGGGCGTCATAGACCGTCTTCCGGTTGGAGGCCTGTTCCATGTCAATAAAGTCGATGATGATGATGCCACCTACGTTCCGCAGCCGCAGTTGATGCACAATTTCTCGCGCGGCCTCCAGGTTGATCCTAAATACGGTTGCTTCTAGATCCTTTTTCCCGACGTATCTCCCGGTGTTCACGTCGACGGCGGTGAGCGCTTCGGTCTGATCGATGTTGATGTATCCACCTGAATTCAGCCAGATTTTCGATTCTAACGCCTTTCGGATTCTACGTTCGACTTCGTAGCGATCGAGCAACGGTTCGGGCTCGTCGTGTAATACTACCCGCCCCTTGAGTCGCGGCATGAATTGCTTTACGAATTCGACCACTCGGCGATATTCTCGCGCGTCATCCACAACCACTTCGTCAGTTGTAGCGTTGAAAAAGTCGCGAATCGTCCGCGGGATGAGATCAAGATCCTGATGAATCAACTCAGGGGTAGCCGCTGATTCTAGTCGTTTGCGGATTCGGTCCCACAGCTTGGTCAGGAACCGGACGTCGTTTTGAATGTCCTTTTTGTTGCGCTCCTCGCAGGCGGTTCGGATGATGAAACCTTCGCCTTCCTGCATCGATTCCTGGACAATGTCCTTCAGCCGGCTTCGCTCCCTTTCGTCCTCAATCTTGCGGGAAACTGCGACGTGGCCAGCGTTAGGCATGAAGACGAGGAACCGGCCGGGCAAAGAGATGTGGGTGGTGACGCGGGCACCCTTCATTCCTAATGGGTCCTTGGCGACCTGAACCAGGATTTCCTGGTTCAGGCTAAGCTGCTGTTCAATGCGAAGTCGGCCAGGGTCCGGGGTGGCTTTCGGCAAGTTCTCTTCGATGGTTCCTTCGATGCCTGTTGGTGGTGGGGCTGAGGGGGCTTGGATATCAGAAGCGTGTAAGAATGCGGCTTTTTCCAGTCCGATATCCACGAACGCTGCTTGCATCCCGGGCAGTACACGTCCGACGCGTCCCTTATAGATGTTACCTACGCAACCCTTTTCCCGGTTTCGTTCCACGAGGAATTCGGCAAGGCCATTGTCCTCCATCACCGCGATGCGGTTTTCCTGGGGCGTGGTGTTGATCAGGATCCGTTTCATGGCTCAGATCGTTGCGGGTTTGCTCGAAGGGAGAAAGCTGTCGGCATTCGGTTCACGGACGGCGAGAGGCACCCGCAGGCTGGTTGAATGGTTCGCGTGATCCATTACGCAAGCTTCCGCTTGTCCTTTAGAATAGGTCAGTCAGTAACAAATGGCAAGGCGAGATCCAATGGAACACCGTTCCTCATCAGCCGTGGGCTTAATTGACAAGCTCCTCGCAAAGGGCGATAAAATCAGAGTGATTCAATACGACGCCTTTGTGGATAGGGAAACACGCCAGGAGGGGAGCCTGGGCTCTGCGCCCCTAGGCTGTTCGCCAATGCGGACAAAGGTACTGATGTTGAATCGCTCGTATCTTCCCATACACGTCACGTCGGTTCGCCGGGCCTTCACACTGCTTTATTTGGGCATCGCAAGGGTAGTAAATGAAAAGTATCAAACCTTCGATTTCAAGGGATGGAGTGGTCTCTCGGCGTCGGCTCATGAAGAAACCGTCGGTTTGGTTGACCACGTGATCCGGGTGCCACGCGTGATCCTCCTGGTCGGCTACGATCGGGTGCCGAGGCGGCAAGTCCGGTTTAGCCGTTACAATATCTACACGCGGGATAAGTCGACCTGCCAGTACTGTGCTAAAAAGCTGCCGCGGTATCAACTCAATCTGGATCACGTGATTCCGCGATCCCGAGGCGGTACGTCCCGGTGGGACAATGTCGTCTGTTCCTGCGTCCCGTGCAACCGAAGGAAGGGAGGTCGCACGCCCCAGGAAGCTAGAATGAAGCTATTATGTCAGCCGTACAGGCCCACGTGGACCCCGTTCATTCAGGAAGCGGAAGGGGGCGTTCGGTATCGTGAGTGGCTACCGTTCCTTTCCACTGTCGATGCCTCGTACTGGAACACTGCCCTATTGGAGGAATAAACGGTTCATTTGATATAATGCTTGAGTGCAACATATTGTGGTGTGATATCCACATCATCACTTCATGTTGTGACTTTTGCTTGACATCGACCTCCCTCGTGTGAAATAGAATACCACGAGCAGCCCGCTTGGGTGGCTGTCCAGTCATTGGTATTTGTTGTATGCGCCTGAAAGCATTGGAGATATCGGGGTTCAAGTCTTTCGCGGATAAGACTGTCCTCAATTTCACCTCCAACGTCACCGGAATCGTTGGCCCCAACGGTTGTGGTAAGTCCAACGTCGTCGACGCGTTGCGATGGGCCATGGGCGAGCAGAGCGCCCGGTATCTTCGCGGTCAGACGATGGAGGATGTCATCTTTAACGGCAGTGAGCGGCTGGCCCCCATTGGTATGGCGGAAGTCACCGCACTTCTCGACAACTCCGACCACAGTGCTCCGGGTGATTACCGGAGCTTCAGTGAGATTGCCGTGACACGGCGACTTTTCCGCTCGGGAGAGTCGGAGTATTCCATCAACCGAGTGCCCTGCCGGTTGCGCGATATTGTCGAGCTCTTTCTAGGGACGGGCGTTGGCAACAAGTCATACTCCATTATAGGTCAGGGGCGTGTCGAGGAGTTGGTGAACGCGAAACCCGAAGATCGACGCCGTATCATCGAAGAGGCGGCGGGTACGAGCCGATTCAAGCATCGCCGACAGGCTGCTGAGAGGAAAATGGATCAGACCCGGCAGAATCTTCTGCGGGCCAACGATATCCTCCGAGAAGTAGAGCAGCAGCTTCACAAAATAGAGCTTCAGGCAAAGAGGGCCGAGCGTTACCGGAACCTCCAAGGACAGTTGAAAGAGAAGGATCTCCGTTGGGCGGCTGTGCAAAGGCAGGTATTTGAACGGGAGATTGCTGAGCACGGTGCTAAAATTCGCGCCGTCGATGATCGGATCACTTCGCTTACTGCCACAGCACGTTCGAAGGAGGCAGAAAATGAGCGTAGCCGCGGAGAGTTGCTGGAACTCGACGGCCAGATCGGGGAATCACAGGAACGCCTTTACCAACTCAGATTGGAGGTTGGCGCAAAGGAGCAGAGGATAGAGTTTCTGGGGCGTGAGGAAGGCGATTTGAGGGAATCCATCGACCGGGTCAACGGCGAAGCTCTCGATTCGGCCGCCCGTTTGGAGGCCGTCTTGGCGGAGATTTTGGAGTTGAACAAGGCGAGTGAGGAGTTTTCACAGCTGGCTGTATCGGAGGCCGAACGCGTAGATCGCGGAGATAGCGAAGTGGCCGATTTAAGAACTCGCATTGCGGAACTTCAGGGTGAGGTTGAGGGCGAAAGGGATCGCTTGGTGAACCGGTTGGGGGAACACTCCCAGCTTATCAATGCCCGGCGGCTTGATGAGGAGACATTGGTGCGGCTAAATGGCCAAGCGACGGGTAAGCAAAGCGAGCGTATAGCTGTTGGCCAAGAGCTTGAGGCTTTAGATGAACAGCGGACCCACGGTTCTGTGGAGTTGGAACAATGCAGGGTGCGGGTTGCCGAGATTGAGAAGCGTCTAAGCCAGGCGGACCTGCAACTGGATGGCGCCCGTTCGGAAAGAGCCGAACACGAGGAGGTCTTAACTCGACATAAGGAAAACCTGCAGGAGGTTCGCTCCCTGCTGGGTTCCCTTGAGACGCTGCAAAGAAATTTCGAGGGATATCAGGAGGGTGCCCGCGCCATTTTGCTCAAACACCAAAGCAGTAGCACTTCGGACGGTGTTTGTGGGGTAGTGGCGGACTTTATCGAGGCCCCCGAAGAGGTGGAAAAGGCCTTAACGGCGGCACTCGGGGATCGGCTCCAGTACGTTATTGTTCAAGGGCACAAGGAGGGTGTGGCGGCGATCGAATACCTGAAGCGGGAGTCGGCGGGACGCTGTGGCTTCATTCCACGCCAGTTCAGGCATTCCAATGACGCCGTGCCGCCGCTGTCGAGCCCCGACGTCGTAGCTCCACTGAGCGGGCTCGTGGAAGTCAAGGATGGTTACCGCGAGGTGGCCGATTATTTGTTGGCCGATGTGGCAGTGGTAAGGGATTTGCAAACGGGACTGGATCTTTGGCGTTCAAATGGGTTCAGTCACTCCTTGGTCACCCTGGACGGTGAGGTGATTGATCCTATGGGCGTGGTGTCGGGGGGTAGTGCTGAAAGTTTGGAGGGGAGCCCAATATCGCGCCACCGCAAGGTGAAGGAGTTGAAGCAGCAGGCAGTGGTTGGAGAGGAGGCCGTTCGTTGTCAGGCGGAGCGTGTGGATGAGAGCAGGAATGCGTTGCAACGAATGGAGGCGGAGAGAGAGCGTATGACCGAGGAGATTCGCGAGGTAGCGGTCACCGAGGTACGCCTTGAGCAAAAGCTGCTGCGTATGGATCAGGATACCAACCGCTTGCGGCAAGATCTAGCTACTATCGACCAGGAGTTGTCTGGTACGTCGAGTGAAGTCGTCGGGCTTCACGAAGCTATTGCTACCAAGGATGCAGCCATCGCCGAGAGTGTCGGCGAAAAGGTTGCTCTGGAAGCCCGGCTGCAGGAATTGAAGGACTGCTGTCGGCAGTCTGAGCAGGAACTTCAAACCGTAGACGCGCACTTGACTGAATCCCGAGTTAAGGCCGCCGAAGCGAAGGAGAGGGCGGAGAACTCTAGATCAAACCTGGAGAATAGGGTGAGCGTGCGTGACGGACTCGTCTCGCAATTAAGCGAGCGGAAGACGCGGGTCAAGGAGATGAACGATAGAGCCTTGGAGATGAAAACGTCCGGCGATGAGTGCCGAATACAGGTGGAGACGTTGAAGACCCGCCTTAACAAGGCAGAGGGTGAGGTGGCAACACAGCAGGCTACGTACCAGGAACTTTCCACCAGGGTTCGCCAGGTTGACGAAGTCATACACCTGATCCGTCCGGACATTGATGCCGGCAAACAGGACCAGGCGCGGCTTCAGTTGTCGCAGAGCGAGAAGTCCATGGAACTGCGCCACTTGAGTGATGATGTTCGGGAGCGCTATGGCGCAGACTTGATGGATGTCCCTCTCGCCACAGAGGAAGAGGTCGCCTCTGCAGGGGACCTTCAGGTGGAGGCGACGGAGCTACGGAGCCGGCTGCAGCGTATGGGGGAGGTCAATCTTGCCGCCATCGGTGAGTTTGAGGAGTTGACGGAGCGGAGCCGGTTCTTGAGCGAACAGCGAGACGACCTGGAACGTTCCTTGGGTCTGCTCCAGCAGACCATCACCAAGCTCAACCGTATTTGCCTGCTTCGGTTTAGGCAAAGCTTTGAAGACATAAATCGAGAGTTTCAGAACGTCTTTCCTAGATTGTTCGATGGCGGTAGGGCATCACTGACGTTAACTGATGAGAACGACCATTTAGAGACTGGGGTCGACATTGTAGCGCAGCCTCCGGGTAAGAAGCTCCAGTCCATTAGCCTACTTTCTGGGGGAGAGAAGGCGTTGACGGCGGTGAGCCTACTCTTTGCCATCTTCATGACCAAGCCTAGCCCTTTCTGCTTCCTTGACGAGGTCGATGCTCCACTAGACGACGTCAATCTTGAACGTTTCATTGACGTGGTCGAGGAGATGACGCGATTGTCGCAATTCATGATTATCACCCATAACAAGCGTACGATGCTGGCCGCAGATATATTGTACGGTGTAACCATGGAAAATCCCGGAGTGTCCAAGCTCGTATCTGTCGAGATGGTTTAAATCGACGCCGGTGTTCCCGTATCTGACTTAGCCGCAAGTTGCTGCAGTGAGTGAGAGGTTGATGCCCCGGTTGGCAGAGCTTCGGTGCCTGCTCAAGTCCCGTTCACGAATGGAATCGAGGTCAATCATTCATGGATGAGAGAAAGGGGCTCCTTTCCCATCTTAAGCGGAGCTTGTCCCGCACTAGGGAGGTGTGGGGTAGGAGGCTGGGGGCGATTCTAGCTGAAACCAGCGCATCGGACGACGATTGGGACGCGCTGGAGGAAGTGTTGCTCGGTGCCGATTTTGGCGTTGAGGCTGCACAGAGACTCCTCGAAATGGCCCGTGGGGCCATCCGGGACGGAAACCGCGACTGTGCCGCCGTATTGACACAGGAATTAGCCGCCCTACTCAAGGAACGGCAGGTTTTGGGGTCTGGTCGTTACTCCGTCTCCCCCTGGGTAATAATGGTGGTGGGTGTCAATGGCGTCGGCAAGACGACCACAATCGGCAAGTTAGCCTATCAGTTACGTCAGAGCGGTAAGAAGGTATTGCTGGGGGCGGCAGATACGTTCCGCGCTGGGGCTATCGAACAGCTTGAGATATGGGGAGAACGATCAGGGGCGGAGGTGATCAAGCACGGTCCAGGGCAAGACCCATCTGGAGTCGTGTTTGATGCCGCTCAGGTTGCTCAAACACGGCGGGCGGACGTGCTCATTATCGATACCGCAGGAAGGCTTCATAATAAGGTCAACCTCATCGAGGAACTCAAAAAGATGCGGCGTGTTTTGAGCAGGGTGCTGGACGGCGCCCCGCACGAAACACTACTCGTTTTAGATGCGAATACGGGCCAGAACGGGGTGGCGCAGGCTGGGATCTTTCGGGAGGCTATCGGTGTGGACGGAATCGTTCTGACTAAACTCGATGGGACGGCCAAGGGCGGTGTAGTGGTGAGGATTCAGCAAGAGCTCTTAATTCCGGTAGAATACGTTGGGGTAGGGGAAGGGATCGATGATCTCCAGCCCTTTGATCCTGACGCATTCGCACAAGCTCTTTTCGGTTAGAGGTCGATCTCCCTCGAATTCAGCGTCGGAATGCAGTGGTCCGGCACCATCGGACATCTTGACAGGCGTGACGCACAAATCTTAAACTAATAGTTTAGGATTTCTCGAATCGGACAGGGTCTATTCTGAGTAATTCAGGGAATTCGTGTTCCGTACACAAGGCCCGGTTGTGCTTTCTCTGGAGCGGAGGTCGGTCAAGGATCGTCTGTAACGCTTAGAGCGCGAGCCGCTGACTTCGCGAGAGCAGTTTGCGGGGTTGTCGGTGAGTGTGGGGATGTTGACCGTTTGTGATAATACGGAGGCGGCATGCAGAAGGCCGTGGAAGTCACGATAATGGGGCAGAAGGTCGTTCTCCGGAGCGATGACGAAGAGCAGTATATCCGAAAGGTGGCGGAGTATGTCGACGGGAAAATGCAGGAAGTAAGCCAAACGACGGGCTCAAGGGGTAAATACAGCGTTGCAATTCTCGCAGCCCTCAATATCGCTGACGAATATCACCGCCTAAAGGACAACCATAACGTGGTCGCTGCACGCGTCGATGAGTTACTCGAGAATCTGACGTCGGCATTAACTGAGGATGACTGAATCGGATCCGAATCAGTAAGGTTTCAAGGAAACAAATCGTTTCTTTTCCCCCGTTTGTGTGGGATACTAATATTTTGCCTGCGGGCTGGAGATTTTAGGGCACTGGGCTGAAGGGCGGACAGTGAAGGTAGGGCGTTTCCAGAACACACTCGAATTGGCATTGGAGTTCATTGAAGTGACCGAGCGAATCAGCAGCAGAGAGATCTTTTTCGGAGGACGGCTGTTGGGAGAAAGAAGTTTGTCCTCACCTCCGGGGGTTATATTGACGTCGAGGAGACTCTCCGCCCGCCCGTGATCTGAAACCTTCCTGCTGTCGATGCCCGCACCTACAAGGAACCGCGCGGGCAAAAAACGCCCTTGCCCTCTGCGCCCTTACGTAGGACTTGATTATGAGTTCCTTGATGAGGAACAAGAAGCGGTCAATCAGGGGTGCAGTTCTAGCGAAACGAGAAGCTCTGCCGTCCCTTCCGGTCCGCGACTGGGGAGAGAGTATACAGCGGCGTGCGCTGAATCTATCGGTGTATCGGGCTGCTCGCTCCATCGCGCTTTACAGTCCGCTGGGCAATGAGGTTGCAACCTCTGCGATTCAGCGGGACGCCCTGAGGGCGCGCAAGCGCCTGCACTATCCGGGGATGGTGGATGGGTCTGAGGGTATGTTTCGGATTCGGTCGGAGGGCGATCTAGTCCCTGGGCGATACGGGAGTTTGGAGCCCTCCGGCAGTCAACGGTTTCTACCACGTGGCAGAGAAGGGGCTGTTGTGTTCGTCCCAGGCATTGCTTTCGATTGCAACGGAAATCGCTTGGGGCGGGGGACGGGCTGGTACGACAAATTCCTCAGTAGTCTGGATCGGGACGTGTCGAGGGTCGCCTTGGCCTACGAATTCCAGATTCTGGAGATAGTACCCGTAGAGTCGGGCGATTCGCCCGTGCACGTGATTGTGACGGAACGGCGGGTCATTAACTGTCCTTATATGGTCTGGAACGACCACGGTTTGCAACGGTTCGACCCTTGCCGCGGTTTCAATGTTTCCGGGAGGTAGCTTGTTTTGGTTACATGGTCTTCTTTAGCTGTGGGTGTCGCGGTGGGTTGTCTGCTCACCCTAGCCGTCCTTTTGGTTCGTAGGAGGCAGCGCCAGCTCCAGACGGAGCTAGACCAAAATACAGCCGCGCGTATTCTAGGTGAGGCGCGGAGGGAAGCCGATGCAATTCGGAAAGAGGCGGAGCTGCAGGCCAAAGATGGGGTTCTGAAAGCTCGCTCCGAATTTGAAGACGAAGTGAAGGATACGCGAAGGGATCTCCAGGCGCTGGAGCGAAGATTGTTGAATCGTGAGGAAACCCTAGACAAGAGGCTGGAGGGTCTAGAGAAGAGAGAAACTGGCCTATCGAATCGAGAGGGAATCATTGAGAAGAAAGAGCAGGCAGTTGAAGAGGATGGGGCGGAGTCGCAGCGTCTTGTCGCGGATGCAAGGCAGCAACTTGAGATCGTAGCCGGCATCAGTCGCGAAGAGGCGAAAAGGACGCTAATTGATGAGATGGTTGAGGAGGCGAGGCACGATTCCGCGAGGCAGGTTCGGTTAATGGAGGAACAGGCAAAGGCGGATGCCGACCGTGAAGCGAAGAAGATGATTGCCTTGGCGATCGCTCGGTTGGCGGGTGATTTCGTTACGGAGCGGACGGTTTCGGTGGTGTCCCTCCCAAGTGACGACATGAAGGGTCGGATCATTGGCCGCGAGGGACGGAATATTCGGGCCTTGGAGGCTGCAACTGGAATCGATCTTATAGTGGACGATACTCCAGAGTCCGTGATCATCTCTGGTCACAATCCTATTCGCCGAGAAATTGCCCGTCTTTCACTAGAAACGCTCATTGCTGATGGTCGTATTCACCCGGGGCGGATAGAGGAAGTGGTTCGACGATCGGAACGGGAGATTGATGAGGTCATCAAGGAAGCCGGGCAGAAGGCGATTTTCGACGTCGGTGTTCACGGGGTCCACCCGGAGTTGGTGAAGCTTCTGGGGCGACTAAAGTTTCGCTATAGCTATGCGCAGAATGTCCTGCTGCACTCCATTGAGATGGCGTTCATCTGTGGCACCATGGCGGCCGAGCTTGGCCTGAATGAGAAGCAGGCCCGCCGGGCTGCATTGCTTCATGATATAGGGAAGGCCGTCGACCACGAAGTGGAGGGTTCACATGCCATCATCGGCGGCGAGTTGGCCCGGAAGT
>CAYTMJ010000023.1:0-39636 GCA_964438895.1 uncultured Syntrophobacterales bacterium
CCCATAAAGAGTGAGAGTGAAATCATGGATACATTTCACGCATTCTTCATTGGACTGACTAACATCTTACCGTTCTCTGCCGCTGGGTCGGACCCGTTCCTGTTCATGTTGATCGGTGTCGCCATCGGGTTCGTTGTAGGCATCTTGCCGGGGCTTGGGGGGGCCACGACCCTAGCGCTTATGCTGCCTTTCGTTTACAAAATGGAGCCCACTACGGCATTTGCATTTCTCCTGGGCTCCAATGCGGTGACTGCTACTACCGGGGACATCACTTCGATCCTTTTCGGAGTGCCGGGCGAGGGGATTACCGCGGCTACCATTGTTGACGGCCACCCGATGGCGAAAAAAGGGGAGGCCGGCCGGGCGCTCGGAGCTGCGCTCATGAGTTCTCTCGTAGGTGCGATCGTCGGCGCCTTTGCTCTTGCTCTGGCCATCCCTATCGTCCAACCGCTCGTACTATCTATTGGCTCCTCGGAATTTTTCATGTTGGCACTTCTGGGGATTACCTTCGTGGCCTCCCTGAGCGGTGGCAATCTCCTCAAGGGGTTGTGTACCGGTGCCTTTGGGCTCGTTCTTGCCACCATTGGCCTGGATCCCATCGAGAGCGTCCCGCGCTTTACTCTGGAACCGTTGATAGGAGAGGACAATTCGCTTTTTCTTTGGGACGGCCTGTCGCTGGTGTCGGTGACGGTGGGTCTGTTCGCCATTCCCGAGATCATCGATCTTTCGGTTCAGGGATCGAGTATCGCACGCCAGTCTAACCAGAAGCTGGGCGGTGTCATGCAAGGTATCGTTGATACCTTCCGCCACTGGAAGCTAGTGTTGGCCTGCTGCGCCATTGGTTCCTATATCGGCCTTATTCCAGGGCTGGGCGGTGGGCCGGCGCAGTGGATTGCTTATGCCCACGCGGTGCAAAGCTCGCCAGGGGACAAGGACCGTTTCGGTAAGGGGGCCATAGAGGGCGTGTTGGGACCCGGTGCGGCTAATAACTCCAAGGAGGGCGGGCCGCTGGTCCCGACTATAGCCTTTGGAGTGCCGGGCAGCGTCTCCATGGCTATACTGCTGGGCGCTTTCATCATTCAGGGCATCGTCCCGGGGCCGGACCTGCTTGATCCAGATAAGCACCTGACTCTCACGTTTTCGTTTGTCTGGATTATCGTCGTCTCCAATATCATAACTGTGGCCATCTGCCTGCTGTTCTTAAACCAGCTCGCGCGTATCACCTTCGTAAAGGGGACTTTCCTGATCCCATTCCTCCTTCTGTTGGTATATTTGGGGGGCTTCGCCGTCCACAACGCTTTTGGCGATATTGTGATGGTGGTGATATTCGGCGCGGTGGGTTGGTTAATGGTGCGGTTCGACTGGCAGCGACCCCCGCTCCTACTCGGACTTGTCCTCGGCGGGATCGCGGAGAACAATCTCTTTATCGCGACCAAGGTGTACGGCGCAGGATTCCTGCTGCGGCCAGGGGTGCTTGTAATTTCGGCGCTCATACTGGTGGGGCTGTGTTATCCCATGTTCCAGGCCTATTTGGAGCGGAAACGGACCGAGCGGCATGAGGCTAGTTTTGAAGTGCCCGGCATCACCAAATCCGTCGCGGAGATCTCGCGGAACGAGCGCAGCGCCAACGGAATCTTCGCCTTCTGTTTTGTGTCCCTGTTCGGCTACGTTCTGTGGGAGTGTTTCTTCGGCTTTGGAAACGACGAAGACCGCGCCGCCCTGTTCCCTTTGATCATCGGTCTGCCAGCTTTCGTCATTAGCGCGGTGGTGTTTGTGCAGGATCTTACGACAACCTCCAAGACCGTGGTGCTAGGGGAGGAGGGCGTGGAGGAGGTCGAGGAGATCTCCCCGGAGGAAACGCGCCGGCGAACTTGGGTCATCAGCGCCTGGGTTGTGGGGTTCTTTCTTTCTATATGGTTACTTGGATTCGTGTGGTCGTCAGTGGTGGCAACCTTCCTTTACCTCAAGTTAGGTGCCAGAGAAGGCTTACTCATCTCGATGGTTCTCACGGCTGTGGCCTATTTGTTCTTCGGCGGTATCTTTGACTGGCTCCTTCATCTTCCCTTTCCGCCTGGCGACCTATTCGTTTGGCTAGGCCTTGATTAGCCCCGGAATCACACTCCTATCGGACCGAGTTCAGATTGGTACGATGGGAGGTTACCGGCAAATTGATCTGATTCGGGTGGTCAGGTAGGTTTTCGGCTATGCGAAGAGCTCCCCAATGCCTTGCTGTGGTGTTGGTGCTAATGTTCTATGTGGCGTCGTTCATCGACGTACGGCTTGCTTACGGCCTTTCCCAGGAAGAAGAGATTCGCATCAGCCGCGACTTTCGGCGGAAGGCTCGGCGGCATTGGAAATTCATCGAGGACCCCGAGGTTGCGCTATACGTGGACCGCATGGGCCATCGCATCCTTGATGCCATAGGCAACAACCGATACCCGTATCGCTTCTTGGTCATTGAAGATGGGGCAATGAACGCCTTTGCGGTGCCGGGGGGTAGTATTTTCTTCCACTCTGGGCTGATCCAACGTGTAAAGACATCGGACGAGCTAGCTTTCGTGGTGGCCCACGAAATCGTTCATGTGAATGCGCGACACATAGCGAAGCTGACCGACGCGAACATGTTAGCGGGAATGCTGGGCGTGTTGCTGACGCCGGTTCTGGGGCCGGTTGGCCTCGCGATTGCCTTGCACCAGAACCTGGCGTTTACTCGGCAGATGGAACAGCAAGCTGACAACCTTGGCGTCGGCTACCTGGCGCGGGCCGGCTACGATCCACAAGCTGCGGTTGAGTTCATGAATCTGTTGAATCGTGAGCGACTCTTAAATCCGGATATGGGGCCTCTCTACCTGCGAACCCATCCGACGACCGAGAAACGAACCACCAATCTGCTCGCCTCTATACGATCTCTGGGTCTTAAATCCCCCCGATTCAGGGGGGTCGACGAAATCTGGCGCGTCAAATTGGCGATTCAGTTGCAAAAAGATCCCGAGGCGGCGCTGGAGCGGTTGAGGATTGCGCACGAGCGACGTCCAGAGTCGGCTATGCCCATGTATTCGTTGGGGATTGGTTATGTTTCCACGGGTCGATGGATTCGCGCACGGGAAATGCTTGAGCGGGCGAATCGCATACAACCCACCATCCCTAACCTAGACCGAGACCTCGGACGGGCGTACGCTCACACGAACGAATCTGCCAAGGCTTACGCCGCCTTCGAGCGTATGTTGACGCGTAAGCCCGACGACCCCATCACACACCTCTACAGAGGGCTGCTCTTTGAAAAAGAGGCACGTTACCGACAGGCGGCACTTTCTTATCTGAGGGTGAGGCAGTTTGCCCCGTCGTGGCCGGAAGGTTCTCGGAAGCTGGGCTACGTTTACCGTAAATTGAACCAACCTGGGAAAGCACACTACTACCTAGCGCAATCGTACCTGTTGCGCGACGAGCCCGACAAGGCTATCGACTCGTTAAAACGAGCCGCTGAGTACTATGAAACTGACTCACCGCGATGGCATGTCATCAAGGACGAGATCGCTACCATACGTGCTGGCGGTTGATGACACTTCCGTTGCTGCGGGTTTGTTGTTGCCGTCTGTGCGCTCGTTCCGAGCCTGAAACCTACTGGTGTCTGAGGGCAGCGCAGGCGCTGTGCCAATAAGCCGCGTCTAGTGGTCGTTGTTCCGCGTGTCAACGACGTTCCGGTTGCCAGTTGACACCTCCTTTCGAAGGTACATGAGCCTGAGATCAGACCCGTTAACCGTAGTGTTAGAAAACCGTATATTAAAACGACGTCGAAGGATGGTCGATGCTACCGGTAGAGTTCGAGAAGCTCTAGGAGACCCAGGCCTCGCATTTCGCTAAAGAGATAACGTTTGATCTGATCGACCCGATCCATCTGCAAGGCTGCCTGTCCGATGGTGAAGGCCCGCTCAAAGCTGACGGAACGCACCAGCTTTCGGACCACGGGGATGGACAGGGATTCCATGCTAAATTCCTCGAGTCCTAGGCCCATCAACAGGAGGATCGATAACGGGTCCCCAGCCATCTCCCCGCACATGGCGACCCGCTTGCCCTTGCCCTTAGCGGCGCGGATGATCTGGTCGAGCGCGGCAAGGACCGCGGGATGAAAGGGCTCGTAGAGCGGTGCTACCTTCCGATTCCCCCGGTCGACGGCCAGAAGATATTGAATCAGGTCATTGGTGCCTATGCTTACGAAATCCACCTCCGTCACCAGCCGCTCGACTACCTGCACCGCCGATGGCACTTCAATCATAATTCCTATCTCTACGTTAGGATCGAAGGCTGCATCGCTGCGCTCGAGGTACGCTTTAACTTCTCGCAGCGTAGCCTTTACTTGCAGGATTTCCTCCAGACTCGAGACCATCGGGATCAAGAGGCGTACTGGTCCCAGCGCGCCCGCCCGAAGGATCGCCCGGAGTTGCATCTGGAAGGTTTCGGATGCTTCTAGGGATACGCGTATGGAACGCCACCCAAGAAAAGGATTGGGCTCGGAGCGCGCAATGCTCACATAGGGGGGATACTTGTCTGCGCCAACATCGAGAGTTCGGATGGTCACTGGCTTCCCGTTCATGCCTTCCACTACCTTTTGGTAGAGAGCCAGCTGCTGCACTTCGGACGGAAAATCATGGTACGCAAGAAACGGGATCTCAGTCCGGTAAAGGCCAATGCCTTCGGCACCATGATTCTGCGCAAACCGCATGTCTGTGAGCAGTCCCATGTTGGCGAACAGTTCGACCCGGTGTCCGTCAGTTGTTTCGGCAGGCAGATCACGCATCTCGTCGAGTTCGCGATTGACGGCAAGGTAGTGACGCTCCAGGCGGTCGTACTCGCCGACTATGTCCTGATTGGGGTTGACGAAGACCACCCCGGAGTTGCCGTCGACGATCAATGAATCCTCTTTCTGGATGCTCTCCAGCACCCCCTCCGCCGCCACGACGGTAGGGATCTCGAAGGACTTTGCCAGGAGTGACGCGTGGGAAGTGACTCCTCCCGTGGCTAGCACGATACCTTGGAAACGGTCACCTTCTACGATGGCCAGATCTGCCGGAGAGAGATCTTCTGCAACAAGAATGGCCGGGCCGTTTGGTACCACGAGCCGCCTGTCCTCAAGTCCTGCCAGATTGTCCAGCAGCCTCTGGGCAACATCACGGATGTCTGTTGTGCGTTCCTTTAAGTAACGGTCGCCAACCTCGCTGACGGTCTTGGCATGTCTACGGAAGATACTACTGACAGCGTAGTAGGCAGTAAGGTGTTCCTCAACAATCCGGTTTTCGATTTGTCGCTGCAGCACCGGGTCGTTAAGTAACATCCGGTGCACGTCGAAAATCGCTCCCGCCTCGTCGGAGATAAGCGCAATCATCCGAACCTTGATTGCCTCCACCTGGGCGACGCCTTGTACCACCGCGGAACGAAAATGCTCCAACTCGCCCTCGGGGTCGCCGGTGTGTGTTTTCTGGATTGCACCTAGGTCCACGGGCCTTTGCATAATGTATGCTTTCCCGTAGGCAAATCCAGGGCAGGCCGCTAACCCGGTCAGGCGGCTACGGAACTTTCTTTGCGGCTCAGAGGTACCTTCTTTGCCCCGCCCCTCGTACGATCTGAGCCGGCGGAGTGCATTGACCATCCTTTGTCGGGACTGCTTGCGTTCGCGTTCCTTATCCTTGAGGGAATCCACCAGCCGCGCGTGTATGATAGTGGTAGAAACCTGCGCTGAGATGGCCTTCAGGAGACGAACCTCTTCTTGAGTGAACTCGCGTGGCCGGGAAGTTTGTACCACCAGAACACCGATGGGCGTTTTGCGGGTGTGGATGGGAACACCGAAGAAGGAGTGGTAGCGTTCTTCGCCAGTCTCTGGGAAGTATAAGAAACGAGCATGTGATGGGGCATCCGTGACCATTACTGGCTCTTGGGTCTCCACTACCAGTCCTGCTAGACCTTCGGTGACGGGCATAGAGACACGGCCTACGGCTACTGGGTCCAGGCCCCTTGTGGCACTAAGAGTCAAGTTTTCGTTTTCGGTGTCGAGAAGGTAGACCGAGCACACCTCGGTCTGCATTCGTTGAGCCACGATACTGGCAATGCTGTTGAGACATCCTTGTAGATCCTCAGCCTCATCTACGAACCGACTGATTTCTTCCAGCGTGACGAGATGGGAGGAATCCTCCGTTGATATGTTGGGGATTTGCGCCATGTTCTCATTCTAGGGTGTTCGAGGGCCGATCACAATTCGGACTAGCGCTCTTGAAGGCCGATTTGACCCGTTTTCAGTCAGATGTTACGTTTCCGAGATGTCCGTTCGACGGCCGATCGACATCACCGAAACGCAGATGAAACCCCTTGAAACGCATGTTCGTGCCATTCTTTTGGCCCTTGGGGAAGACCCCGATAGGGAGGGTCTCGAAAAAACGCCAGCAAGGGTGGCCGCAGCGTTGACCTTCCTCACAGGTGGCTATCGGGAGGACCCGGAGACGATCATCAATGGAGCCCTATTCACCGAAGAATACCAGGAAATGATCGTCGAAAAGGATATTGACTTCCATTCCCTTTGCGAACATCACTTGTTGCCGTTTCACGGCAAGGCACACGTAGCCTATATTCCACGGCAGAAGATTGTGGGAGTGTCCAAGTTGGCGCGTCTTGTGGATGCCTACGCACACCGGCTACAAGTGCAGGAGCGGTTGACCAATCAGATCGCTCAAACCATCATGGATTGTATCGATCCCCTCGGGGCTGCGGTGGTTATGGAGGCCGAGCACATGTGTATGCGTATGCGCGGTGTTCAAAAACAGAACTCAACCATCATAACGAGTGCCTTGCTGGGGGCCTTCCGTTCTGAGGAGAAAACCCGCGCTGAATTCATGACGCTCATTCGCAGTCCTCGCTTCTGATCGATGTCCATGGAAATCAAGACCAGAGAAATTGCGCCGACACGGGTCCAGACGGCCTTGCTCGCAGTTCCTGTAACCGATAAGGGCCTCGACGCGGAATTGGCAAAGCGCCTCGACCGTCAGCTGAAAGGAAGGCTGAGAGCGCTCGTAAGAAAGAGCGGCTTTACTGCCAAGCGTGGTAGCTCGCTGTTGCTGGCGACCCAAGGCGCAATTCCCGCGGGTCATGTATTGCTGGTGGGTTTGGGAAAACAAGACGAGGTGGCGCCGCACGCGTGGCGCGTGGCCGGTGCCGTTGCGGCTAAGGAAGCGGGGCGGATTTGGGTTGACGAGGCAGTGTTCATGCTGTCTCCGGACCAGCAGACGGATGTCGTTGTGGCGGCTGTGGCCGAGGGAGCCCTTCTTAGTGCTTATCGTTTCAATAAGTATCGATCCAATGGCCATAAACGGGGTATGCTACGCACGCTTGTTTTGGGACGGGCCGCTTCTAGGAGAAGCGCTGCGTTAACCCGGGCGGTGCGGCAGGCTAAGCTTTCGGCGTCGGCTGTCTGCTTGGCCCGCGATCTAGTGAACGAGCCGGCCTCCATTGCCACTGCTACCTATCTGTCGGAGCAGGCAGTAGTTCATTGCAGGGGCGAAGGGCTGAAGGTCGAAGTGTGGGGAAAGCGAAAGATCCAACGGATGAAGCTAGCTGGCCTGCTAGCGGTCAATCAGGGCAGCCGGGAAGATCCGCGTTTTATCCAAATTCGCTATAAACCTAAACGGAAAGCGCGGCGGAAAGTGGCCCTTATCGGCAAGGGAATAACGTTCGATTCCGGAGGGCTTTCCCTCAAGCCGCCACGTTCGATGGAGACCATGAAACTAGATATGGCGGGGGGCGCCGCCGTCATTGCTGTAATGAGCGTGCTACCGAAGCTGGCGCCCGATGTTGAGGTGTTGGGGTTGGTGCCGGCTACTGACAACCTACCAGACGGTGGGGCGCAGAAACCGGGAGATGTCATCCGGTATCTGAATGGCAAGACCGTCGAGGTCATGAACACCGACGCCGAGGGTCGCCTTGTTCTCGCTGATGCCCTGGTCCTGGCGGCGCGGGAGAATCCCGACTGCATGATCAACCTGGCCACCCTCACGGGGGCCTGTATTGTAGCTCTCGGCAACGAGTTGGCAGGACTCTTCAGTAACGATGGAGAGCTTGCCCAGAGACTCACGGCCTGTGGTCGGGACGCGGGGGAGAATCTTTGGCAGTTGCCCCTCGCAACTGAGTACCGGGAGGAAATTAAGAGCCCCATTGCGGACATCAAAAACGTGGGAAGCGGTTCGGCTGGGGCTATCACAGCGGCTCTGTTTCTGCAAGAATTCGTCAGTGATGTTCCTTGGGCGCACTTGGATATCGCCGGTCCGGCGTTCGCCAATAAGGATCACATCACGTGCCCAAAGGGAGGGACGGGATTCGGCGTCCGTACCCTGCTGAACTTTCTCTCCGGCACTGGAGAATAACGGATCGGAAGGGAGACTGTACGATGGCCATATCCCACGTCGGGGACAACGAATTCGAAGCGGAAGTGATTGGTGCGCCTATACCGGTGCTGGTGGATTTCTGGGCTCCTTGGTGTGGCCCCTGCAAGAGTATAGCGCCGGTTTTGGAAGAGTTGGCTCAGGAGTATGACGGTAAGCTCAAGGTGGTGAAACTCAATGTTGATGAAAACCCTGAGACACCAACCCGTTATGGTGTCCGCGGCATTCCGAATCTCATGATCTTTAAGGAAGGCGGTGTTGCAGGGCAGATCGTGGGCGCGGCTCCCAAAGCAAAGTTGTTGAGTGAGATCGACAAGGCCCTTGGCTAGGTCAAACGTTACGCAGGGCGTGGATCAATGTGTGTAGCGCCTCATGCTTATGTTGATGAGTACGCCTACGCCTACCAGGGTAGTAACGAGTGAGGATCCGCCATAGCTAATCAGGGGCAACGGAATTCCCACCACGGGCAAGAGCCCGCTCACCATGCCAATATTGATGGTGAACTGGCAGAATAGGATGGCCGTTATTCCTGTGGCCAACAGCATAGCGAAACGGTCCTGGGCTCGTCTTACAACTCTCAGCGCCAGGAGAACAAGCAGAGCGTAGGCCCCCAACAAGCCTACGCATCCCGAGAAGCCCCACTCTTCAGCATATACAGCGAAGATAAAATCGGTGTGTTGCTCGGGGAGGAACTCCAGCCTACTTTGGCTGCCCTCAAGATATCCAGTGCCCCAAAGACGGCCCGACCCGATAGCGATCTTGGACTGAACGACATGATAGCCGGCGCCGAGGGGGTCCGACTCTGGATTCATAAAGGTCCAGATGCGGGTTTTCTGATATGGTTTCAGGAACTGCCAGCCGATGGGAAGGGCGATGACGGTCGCGAGGATAAGAGACAGTAGCGACCGCACACGCAAACCGGACATAACGATCACGGCCATGGCGATGAGTAGTATCACGACAGCGGTCCCTAAGTCCGGTTGCATTAGCACTAGTCCAACCACGGGCACACTCATCAAGAGAGGCATCCTGAGATCTATTAGGGAATACCCCGACTCGTAGTAGCGAAGCGTTTTAGCCAGTACGAGAACGAGTGTCAGTTTGGCTAGCTCCGAGGGTTGGAGGCTGAAAAATATAAGATCGAGCCATCGCTGAGATCCGCCGCTTGATACGCCGATAACCAGCACGAGGGCTAGGAGAACGATCACCGCAAAATAGGTGGGGAAGGCCCAGTGGGCGAGCCGCTGGTAGTCCACGGAAAATGTCATCACCATTAGCACTGTGCCGACAATGAGCCAGTAGAATTGCCGGGTCGCCAAGTAGCGCGAGCACTCTTCGTTGACGCTACAGGTAGCGCTGTAGATCGTCATGATGCCCAGTAAGGCCAAGCCGATGGCGAGGGTGAACAGGGGCCAATCGAAGCTGGAAACGAGCCGGCGATCAATCTGCATGGCTTGTCTGCGGTGGTTGTCCACCGACTAGGGCGGAAACCTGTGGGTTGGTGGGCTTACTATCTTCCGCACCCTCCTTTTCGAGGTGGAAATAGGCTTCGATCACTCGTTTGGTGATGGGCCCAGCCACTGTCCCACCGTGTCCGCCATGCTCCACCAGAGTTGCTACTGCAATCTCAGGGTTTTCGGCGGGTGCGTAAGCCACGAACCAGGCGTGGTCCCGCACCTCGTACGGCAAGTCCTTGCTCTTGACGGCTTCTCCGCGCATCTCTGCCACCTGGGCGGTCCCTGTTTTTCCGGCGATTTTGATCACATCCGAGCGCACCCCTCTGGCCGTGCCTCGTTTACCATGGACCACGTCGAACAGCGCACGCCGGATGATGCCTAAGTTTACTTTTTTAAGGCCCACGGTCCCGGTTCGGACCGGCCCGTATTGTTCCATGACCTCACCATTATGTGAGCGCACCTGTGACACAAACCAGGGACGGTATACAGTCCCCCCGTTGGCTACAGCAGCAACCATATTGGCCATCTGTAGGGGGGTTACGGAGAGGAACCCCTGCCCGATGGCCACTTGTGGGGTTTCGCCTGGGTACCAAGGCTCCCCTGGTATATTCCGCTTCTTCCAGGCCCTATCTGGAACCACCCCGGAACTTTCACTGAGCTTGATGCCAGTGGTGGTTCCCAGGCCGAAACGGCGAGCGTATCTAGCGATCTTGTCGATTCCAAGGCGCTGGGAGATTTGGTAAAAATAGACATCACACGACTGCACCAAGGCCTCGTGCATGTTTATTTGGCCGTGTCCGCCCTTTTTCCAATCCCGGATAGTACGGTTGCCCACCCTGTACGAACCGCCACAAAATAGTGTTTTGTTGGGTGAGATGACTCCTTCTTGCAACGCAGCCAGCGCGGTAACTATCTTGAAGGTCGACCCCGGCGGGTATTGTCCTTGTGACGCTCGGTTGACCAACGGGTCGTCCTCGTGTTCTGTTATTTGGCGCCATTCCCCGGGGGTTAGGCCGCGCGCGAACTCGTTGGGGTTGAATGCCGGTGAGTTCACGAGCGCAAGGACAGCACCCGTGTCCACCTTCAAGACAACGACGGAACCTTCTTTACCTTTCAATTCGTCGTACGCGACCTGCTGAAGCTCCCTATCGAGAGTCAGTACAACGTTGTGTCCCGGAGTAGCCTTCATACGGTCGATCACTCGCACCTTCCGGCCCATGGCATCGACCTCTACCTTCTCACCACCGCTACGGCCAGCCAGATGCTGTTCCCAGCGTTTCTCTAAGCCCCTTTGCCCGATTTCGTCCCCGCGCCGGTAACCTGCTTTGCGCAGTCGTCGCAACTGATCGGCGTTTATCTCTTTCAAGTAGCCGAGAACGTGGGCCATGATCCCATTGGTTGCATAGCTTCGTTGCCCCCTGACGCTGACGTAGACTCCCGGGAGGTCAAGCTGATGCGTTTCTATGTCTACCACCGACGGCCAGTCGACGTCGCGTTTTAGGGTGATCCTTTTCGCTTCCTTGCCACGCTGAACCGCCTGCAGGAACTCTTGTTCATCACCCTCTATCATTTCAGCCAGGCGTCGTAAGGTCACTTGCTGCATTGCCGCATCGCCGGGGATGAACTGCACATCAAATGAAGGGCGGCTATTGATCAGTAGACGGTTCTTTCGATCGAATACCATGCCGCGTACCGCGGGAACGCGCTCAAGGCGGATCCTGTTGTGTTCGGACATGACGGTGTAGCGCTTGCCCTGTAGGATCTGGAGTACCCAAAGTCGGTATGTGAGGATGCCAACGACCACCAAGACGAAGAGCGCGAAGAGGCGCAATCGTCGTCGAAACTCCGGTAAGGCCTGGGAGGTCGATCTACGAGGAAGCATTGACGTAGGAACGTGATCTACGGACAGTTTCCATGCGTGCCTGTATTGCGCGGAGCATGATGAACAAGAATGGCGCGATGAGCGCGGAGAGCAGGGCTTCCTGGAGGATAGCGTTGGCGGTGTCAGTCCAGCCTCGAGCGGGGATGAATTGTGGATAAATGACGATCAACACGCCGACCTTCAGCCAAACAGCCGCAAATACGGTGACCGCGTTCATCGCATGGCCCCGGGCCCAAATGTAGCGGGATACGATGTAGACGACGAGAAAGACCGCGGAGAACGCTAGGGCGTTCAGGCCGGGTTGAGGGCTTGAAAGGATATCGATCGCGTATCCCAGCAGAAACGTAGCCCAGACGGCTTCCACCCGGGGGTGGTTGAGGGCCCAAAAGACACACAGGGTCAGGGTTAGGTCCGGGATGATGGGAGTCCAGCCGGCGAGGTGCAGGACTGTACCCTGCAGGACGACGAAGATCAGGCCGATGCCGAAGAAGACCAACGACACATTCATGGTGTGGCGGAGAGTCTCGGCTCAGCGCTTTCGCTCATTGTGGAGGACAATGCGGGTCTGGGTTTGTCCGAGATGAAGAGCACCTCTTCCATGACCAGTGGGTTTACGGCCAGCGAGACGCGGACCCTCTGGAAGAGGCCCGGGGGTTCGGCTTCGATGTCGACGATGGTCCCGACCAGGAGCCCTTTGGGAAAGGTGCCATCCAATCCGGATGTGATCAGTCGGTCACCGGGACGGACATCTTTGTTGCGACCCAGGTACTTGACGATGGGTCCCCCATCCACTGACCCGGAGACGATGCCTCGTGCACGAGTTCGCTGGGTAATGATGTCCAGGCCACTATTGTGATCCGTTAGGAGCAACACCTTGGCCGTAGTCTCGTCTGCCGATACTACCTTACCGACTACTCCGCTAGGTGTAATGACTGCCATGCCCTGATGGATGCCTGCTGCCGAGCCTTTGTCGACTGTAATGGTACGAAACCAACTGCTTGCGCTATTGATCATGACGGTGGCCGCCACCGTTTCTCTCAAGATCCGCGTTTTGACCTCCAACAACTCCTTCAGGCGGTCATTGCCAAGCTTTGCCTCTAAAAGTTGGTTGTTTTCAGCTGTGAGCTCGGCAACCCGTACCTTAAGATTCACGTTCTCGTTCCAGAGATCCTTGATGCCTACGTAGTTGAGTTGCAGATTGCGCGTCGCCGAACCTACCGCGTGGAGTGCTCTCTGGAGAGGCTTGACAGAGTGCGAGAGGAGCCGGGTTATAGGATCGGGTTGGCTCGGGCTAGTGGATGAGACGGTAACGACGTAGAAGGCCAACCCCAGCGCTAACAGGCAGTTGATTGGAACACGATACCGGCGCAACATGGGCATGACAATGAGCCCAACTTTGTTTACGCGGGCACCCGTCCGGCGGGATCTTGTGGGTTGCTGCGATGACCGGGGTGGTTCCGCAGTACTCCGTTTCTTGGCTGCGGGCACGTGTCCTTCGTGTCCTTTCAGTTGATCGTTACGTCCTTGAGCAGGTCGATTTCATCCAGCGCCTTTCCCGCTCCCATCACCACTGAAGTTAGGGGGTCCGTCGCCAGGGTTACTGGAAGCCCCGTTTCTTCGCTGATCAGTGAATCTAAGTTCCTTAGCAATGAACCACCGCCGGCTAGTACGATTCCACGGTCGACGATATCTGACGCCAACTCTGGGGGAGTATTTTCCAACGACTCACGAACGCCGGCCATAATCTGGTTTATAGGTTCCAGCAGACAATCACGGATCTCCTCATCCGAGATCAACACGGTTTTGGGTACTCCCGCTACGAGGTCACGGCCCTTGATCTCCATGGTGCGGATCTCTTCGCCGGGATATGCTGAGCCGATGGTGATTTTGATTAACTCCGCAGTTCGCTCCCCGATCATCAGATTGTGGCGTCGTTTAATGTATTGTACGATGGCCTCGTCCTGTTTGTCGCCGCCCACACGGATGGACTTCGAGTAAACGATACCTGCAAGGGAGATGACGGCAACCTCGGTGGTTCCCCCACCAATGTCTACAATCATGTTACCTGTCGGTTCGGTGATAGGCAGCCCCGACCCGATGGCTGCAGCCATCGGCTGCTCGATGAGATAGACTTCACGGGCGCCGGCTGATTCTGCGGACTCGCGGACCGCCCGCTTTTCAACCTCGGTGATCCCAAATGGCACCCCGATCATGACCCGGGGTCGTACCAGTGAACGACGGTGGTGGGCCTGTTTGATGAAATACTCAAGCATCGCCTCAGTGGTCTCGAAGTCGGCGATGACGCCGTCACGCAAGGGACGAATCGCTACGATGCTGCCGGGTGTACGGCCTAACATCTTCTTGGCTGCGGCGCCTACGGAAAGGATTCGTTTGTCTCCTCGGGCGTTCTTCTGCACCGCAACCACAGACGGCTCATTGCATACCACGCCCTCATTCTTGACATAGATCAGCGTGTTCGCGGTACCCAGATCGATGGCGAGATCGTTGGAAACGAGGCCATAGATCTTATCAAGAAACCTCATGCAACCTCTCTTATGGCAGGAATATTAAACCACGAGCATAAAGATACCAAAACACGCCCTGTGGCACAACAAATGGTGAAGGGGAAGTGGCATTTCGATGCAGAAAATCCCCTCCCCTTCACATCAGCATCCCGGCTACCTATAATGACCTCGGTTTCCAGATGACTTGAGGAGTTTTCATAAATGCTTGACGTCCTGAGGAAAAGAAAACGGTCGTGGCTAGTTATTTTGCTGCTGGGAGTTGGTGTGCTGGCTTTCGTCATGGTCGGTGTCGGTCCCCAGGGCGGACAGGACCAGGTTGTCACCATTGCTGAGGTTAACGGGGACAAGATCAGGTACAGCGATGTGGAGACGCACTACAGCCGCATGCTTCAGACCTATCAACGGCTGTCCGGGGGGCGGCTTTCGCCCGCTGATGCCGAGGCGCTAAATCTCAGGGGCCAGTTGCTGGACGAGCTGATACACCAACGCCTTCTTTTGCAGGCGGCGCAAAATCTCGGCCTTCAGGTCACCGATGAAGACCTCGTTGACGGAATTGTCAAGAATCCAGCTTTCCAGGCGGAGGGTCGGTTCGATAAGAATGTTTACGAGCGGACCCTCCGTCGACAGGGGCTTACTCCCAGTGAATTTGAGTCCCAGCAGCGCGAAGCGTTGGTGATTCGGAAACTTCAGGATCTGATCGAACACTCGATTCCGGTTACAGCTGCCGAACTCGAGCAACGCTATTCGCTGGACAACGAAGAGATCGCACTGAACTTCGTTCGCTTGAGAACTGACGATTTTGTTGAAGATGTCGAGATCGCAGTTGAGGAGATCCAGGACTATTACGACAAGAACGCGGCAGTGCTGCGAGAGCCTCTTAGGGTGAAGACCCGGTACATTGCGTATCGGGTGGAGGACTTTGCCTTGGATGTTCAGGTCACCGACCAGGACATCCAAGGTTATTACGACGTCTATCGCGACCGCCGTTTCCGCCGGCGGGATGCGGTGAAGTTCAGCCAGATTTTTATTCCGATGGCGCCGGAAGGGGCTTTGCCTGAAGAGAAGGCGGAGTTACGAGCAAACCTCGAGAACATTTTGGAAGAAGCGCGGGCAGGGGCGGATTTCGCGGGGCTTGCCAGAAAACACTCCAAGGACAACAGCGCAGCGCAAGGGGGCGATATGGGATTCGTTGGCCGAGGCCAACTGCTCCCGGCGCTAGACAAGGCCCTGTTCGCGCTCAAGGAAAACGAGGTCAGCGAAGTCATCGAAAGTTCTGTTGGGCTACACCTGCTAAAGGCTGTGGAGAAGCAGGAAGAAGAGATCATGGCACTCGCGGAGGTGCGCGAAGAGATTGTCAAGGCCCTTAAGCGTGAACGGGGGGGTGCCAAGGCTGCACGGGCCGCGGAGGAAGATCGTGAAAAGGGCCTTGACGGTGCAGCCCTGTTGGAGATAGCTGCGCAAAGAGGCATCGACCTATCGAAAACACGGGTCTTCAGTGCGGGAGAAACGCTCGATGAGGTCGGTGACGTGGAGGATTTCTACCAGGCGGCGCTTTCTCTGAAGCCACGTCAACTGGGCCCTATCATTTCGTCTCCGGATGCGTTGTACCTACTGGAAGGGTTCGACAGGCTTGAGCCTGCTGTACCCCCGCTGGATGATGTGAGAAAACAGGTTCGTGAGACCCTTGTCCTAAGGAAGGCGAGGGCGCTTGCCCGTGATAAGGCGGAGGCCCTTCTCGTGGCCCTCAAGGTATCGCCGGACCTTGGCAAGGTGGCGGCGGTTCACGGACTCACCGTGGAAGACACGGGGCTTTTCCCGCGTAGCCGGATGGACATCCCTGAGATTGGAGCACTTCCATTGCCCCTCGGTCGTCTTACGTTGTCTACACAAAATCCCGTGGCGGAAGCCGCCTACGTCCAAGGCGATTCTGTGTTCGTGATGGTTCTCCGGAAGACGGTTGCAGCCAATCCGGCCGGTTTCGCTGACGAGAAGGACAAGCTAGCGCAGCGGATAGGGGCCGAGAAACAACAACGAGCCATGAGGCGGTTGATCGAGAACCTGAAAGCCAATGCCAGGATAGAAATCCACCCGGACTTCATCTGACGTGCGGCTACCCGCCATGCAGATTTTTCTGTTGCGACATGGGGAGACCCGCTGGAACCGGGAGAGTCGGTGCCAGGGTAGTTCAGACATTGAACTCAACGCGGCCGGCCAGCGTCAGGCTGGCAAGGTCGCGGCGCGATTGAGCCACCGCCGCATCGATGCGATATACTCCAGTGATTTGCAGAGAGCCCGTCAGACGGCTGAAATCGTCGGCGGGCCGCACGATGTTGCCGTGAGGATCGAGCCCGACCTGCGTGAGCTTGACCATGGTCAGATGGAGGGGCTCACGTTCGTTCAGGTGCGGGAGAGATTTCCCGAACTGATCGAACTATGGCGCTCACAACCTGTTGCGGTGGTCCTGCCGGGCGGAGAAAGGCTGATAGATGTAGACCAAAGGGTGTGGTTGGCCCTCAATCGTATTGTAGAACAACACGACGAAGGGGATACCATCGTGGTGGTCAGTCATAGTTTCCCCATTCTTTCCGTACTGTGCCGGATCAGCGGGACGTCACTGAACCGATATCGCATGTTTCATTTGGAACCCTGTGACTTCAGTCACGTGAGCTTTTCGCAGTCGAAGGGCTGGGAGATTCGGGAGGTTGTAACCGACCCGTCACAAATCGTGTAGGCAGCGTGAGAAAGGAGAGTTAAATGAGAATCGTTCACACCATGATTCGCGTCAATCACCTAGATGAAAGCCTCAAATTTTACTGCGACGGATTGGGAATGAAGGTCTTGAAGCAGAAGGACTACGAGTCTGGCCGATTCACCAACACCTTCGTAGGTTATGGGCCCGAGGACGCGGGCGCTGTCATCGAGCTCACCTATAATTGGGACACTCACGAGTATAATGTTGGCGACGGTTTCGGTCATATTGCCATTGGAGTTCCCGATGTATACGCCACCTGCGACAATCTACGCGACAAGGGAGTCAAAATTACGCGAGACGCTGGCCCCATGAAGCATGGCGGTGGGGTTATCGCTTTTATCGAAGATCCAAACGGCTATAAGATCGAGCTCACCACGCGCAAAGACTAGGCTTTGGCAGTGAGTGGCCTGGAGTCTTGTGTCATGTGAGCTGCCAGGCACGTCTGTGGTGGGTCGCTGTAAGGGGGCACATGAAATTCGGAGTCTGTCTTACACACTACGGTCGGGAGATTCGGAGTTCGGAGCTGGTCGAGGCAGTAGAGGAGATTGAACGCTTAGAATTCGATTCTATCTGGGTCACCGATCACGTCGTAATTCCACAAGGTGTCCGGGAGGCACAGTTGATCTACCGCGAACACATGCTGGAGGCGTTTACGGTGTTCAGTTATCTCGCGGCGGTCTCCAGGCATGCCCAGATTGGCAGCAGCATTATAGTGCTTGCGTATCGAAACCCGATAGTCATGGCTAAGATGCTTGCGAGCATCGACGTTCTCTCCGGAGGAAGGGTCGTGTTCGGTGCCGCCGCTGGGTATATGGAGGGCGAATTCGACGCTCTCGGTCTCCGTTTTGAGGAACGCGGTGACGTGAGCGACGAATATCTGCGTGTCATACGTAAGATTTGGACTCATGATCAGACCGACTTCAGCGGCAGGTACTTCAACTTCGATAACGTTTATACTTCGCCTCGGCCGCTACAGCAGCCGGGGCCGCCCATCTGGATCGGCGGAAGAAGCAGGCGGGCCATGCGCCGGGCGGTGGAATTGGGCGACGGATGGCATCCCATCGGTCTCACGCCCCATGAGATGAGAGAGGGAAGAGCTTACATGGCTAGGTTATGTGAGCAGCGGAAGCTCCCCCAGGTGCCCACCATGTCATTGCGCGCAAATCTCCTCGTTGACGGCGTCTCTGACCCGGTCGGAGCCTACGCCAGGCGTGCCGGTAACACGCCATTCAAGGGCGATCCCTCATTGATCCGGGATCGCGTTTCGGAGTTTGAGGAGGTTGGCGTGGAGCACATCGTTCTGGACATGGCGACCCTGTCTCATCGGAGCTTTCTGCGGACTCTCGAAGTCTTTGCTGGACGAGTCAAAACATGACTGGGATAGTTCTAATCGCAGTAGAATTCGGGACAAACGCATTCCACCCTCGGTGGGACGGGCGCGTGCTTACGGACCGATCACAGCCGTAATAGTTCCCGCGAATTCTGCTCGGTCCAGGAGTGGACCTCCGCTGGGTTCTCTTGTTCGTTTACGACCGCTAGCGCCCGTTTTAGTGGGCCCAGCCCACCGCAGTAGTCTGAGCCGAAGACCACACCGCCAGGACCCATCACTTCGGCGAGAAAGGGCAAGGCCTTGGGCCTGACACTGGCTGTGTCGATTAGGAAGTGTTTGAGAAAGATGTCGGAGTAGGGCTTATCACCGTCTGATCCCCTGTGTTTCCATGACATTCTCTGGACCAGCAGGGGAATGCCTCCACCGCCGCTACGTATTACCACCCTAAGGTTCGGATAACGGTCGAATACGCCGCTGGCGATCATTCGCATGACACACTCGTTTACGCTGGCGTCCGACAATACGCTGTAGGCAACCCCGGCGCCGCCGTCTTCCAGCCGCTGGAGGGTCGGGTCCTTGGCGTTACCGCTACCGTGAAGGAATAGGGGCAGGCCGAGTTCGGACACCTTGGAAAATACAGGGTCGAACTGCGGTAGATCCACTAGCATTTCCCCGTCTACCCTGGGATAGATCAGCACCGCCTTGAAGTTGCGGGTGACCATACGCTCTATTTCTTCAACCGACTCCCTCACGTTCTTAAGCGACAGGGCAATAATACCGCCGAACCGGTCGGAGTGGGTCGCGATCCGCTCCGCTAACACGTCGTTAGAAAGGCGTGCCATCTCCATTGCGTCTGCCTCGTTGAGCTGGTCGGCGTCCTCGCTAGCGCCTTGGCAGACGAGTTGGAAGTCGATGCCTGCTTCGTCTAGCTCGCTTAGTCTTTTTTCGAAGTCGACAGCGTCATAGGCATCGACCTTCGGCGCTTTGCCGGCCTTTCGTCGGAACGCGTCCACTAGTTCCGGGGCCGTGTGGTGTGAATGCCAATCGATCAACATGGGTTCCTCCATGGCGCTACAATATCGCGTCGCCGATGTTCAGCTGGGATTATAGGACCGGAAATAGGATCGGGTCAATAAGTGATTCCATCTCCGCTGTTGTTTTCCGGTTCTAAGATTGGACGCTGGGCTAGGATGAATTTGACTGGATTTTGTCGTTGGGCTAATCGTTGATGAAAATAGCCGAGCCCTGAAAACGCGCGGAGTGAACGCTGAGGGGCGGTTCGGGAGGAAATTCATGGCGACCGCTGTAATCGATGGGATTGAGATCTACTACGAGATGTGCGGCTCTGGAACGCCGCTACTATTGTTCGCGCCCGGAGGATTCGATTCAACCATCGAGAAGTGGCGCGTAGCTAATGCCTGGACCGGAATCGACGCTCTGGCCAAACTGGGTTCGGAGCATCAGGTAATCGCGTACGATCGGCGGGAGGCTGGCCAGTCCGGCGGACGAGTAGAGCGCCTCACCTGGAGTGGGTACGCGCGGGAAGGCAAAATGCTCTTGGAGCACCTTGGTATTGAGTCAGCTTTTGTTATGGGCGGCTGCATGGGCTGCTCGGTAGCCCTTTCCTTCGGTGTCAACTTCCCCGCGGCAACCCGTGGTATGATCCTACACTGGCCGGTGGGAGGTTACCGCTGGAGGATCGCGAGTCAGGCGCGCTTCGTTACCCATCTGAGCTTCGTGCGGGAAAGAGGTCTTCGGGGGGTCGTGGATCGCGCCTCAAAGGGGACGACATTCTGGACCGATCCTGAATCCGGTCCATGGGCATCGGTCATAGCCCGAGATAACGCGTTCGCCGAGCGATTCGTGGACGAGGACCCGGAGCGTTATATGGGAATCATTGGAACTAGCGGTCCCGACCTGTTTGATCGCGACACCGCGACGGGTGCCACAGCTGAGGAGGTCATGGGCATCAAGGCACCGGCGATCATCATGCCCGGGGATGATTCGTCCCACGCTACTTCGGGTGCTCATTATTTGCGTGAGTGTTTGCCCAACAACGAATTTTGGAACGTCATGCCACCGGAACAGACCACTGAGAATGTGTGCGAACGGGCAATAGAGTTCACCCGGGTTTACCGCTGATGCGGCGGGGCGGCAACTATGGCAGTGTTCATAAAGGCACAGGAGCTTGAGGGTTTAATTTCCATCGCCGAAGCTGTCGATGCCGTCGAGAAGGGGTTTGCATCGCAGGAGGACCATCCTCTCTTCAGCCTCCCGCGCCAGCGCATGTTGGCGAACGACCGTCGCATAACTGTCCATTCCGGCGGATGTGTGCCGCAGGGTTTTGGGCAGTTGTCGTTTTCTATCGCTGCTTAGCATGTTATCTTTGATTAGAATGTTTTCGGCTTGCCATCCAAGAAGGGAAGCGAGGCGCTCGATGCAAAATATCCTGGTATCATTCGCCGTCCTGATTCTATTGGTCACGTCGTCCATTGTTCCATCCGGTGCAGCGGATCGGGAGGACTTAGCCCAAAGAGTGACCAAAGCCCAGTTTGCTGTCCGTGACTTCCAGAAGGACCCTCGGATGACGTGGTTCCGGCAGAACGTGCGTTATGCGAAAGGCCTACTGATCATGCCGACGTGGGTCAGGGGAGGTTTCTTCC
Source organism: uncultured Syntrophobacterales bacterium (assembly GCA_964438895.1). Classification (GTDB taxonomy): domain Bacteria; phylum Desulfobacterota; class Binatia; order UBA9968; family JAJDTQ01; genus JAJDTQ01. The sequence goes on from CAYTMJ010000023.1 coordinate 21,030, forward strand.
TGGGTGGGTACGGAGGTAATGGCGTGCTGCTAGCGCAGGACAGAGACGGAACGTGGAGCCACCCGGCTTTCTACGACGTCTTTGCCGGGTCCTTTGGTCTCCAGTTCGGCATAGCCGGCGGGCAAGTCATTCTTATGATCATGACAGATACGGGCTTAAAAAGATTCCAAAATGACAAGTTCCAACTTGGTGCTGACGCCAGTATCGGCGTAGGCCCTGAAGGCATTGGTGCAAAGGCCGAGCTCTTCGATATCTTCTCGTTTGCCCGTGTTAAGGGATTATACGCAGGTCTCACCTTGGAAGGTGGGGGCGTCATTGTTAATAGGGATGACAATCAAACCTACTATGGCAACCCCAAGGTAACTCCGCGGGACATTCTAATCCAGCGAAGCGTTCAGAACCAACAGGCGCAGACTCTGATCCAAACCCTTACAAAGGCGTCACGCTAGCACTCATGATTCCCCGTTCCGGGAGTTTCCCCTGGCTAACTTGCGGGGGCGAACTTGTAGAGCGTGACCTCGTCCGTGACGTCGTCGAATACCACTTCCACTGGTGTGTCACATTGTAGTTTTGCTGACGATTCGTTGACCACGTTGCTTATTAGCCGAGGGCCTTCCTCTAGTTGAATGATCGCGAAAACATAGGGAATCTCGTCTTCGAAGCCCGGATGGTAGGCTCGGTGATAGATTCCAAACGAGTGGATTTTCCCACGGCCGGAAGCTTTCCTCCAGTCCCACTCCGTGCTCCAACAATTCGGACAGGTGGAGCCTGGCGGGAACCAGTACTTACTGCATTGCCGGCATTGCGGCAGCAGCAGCTCGTGGCGCTTACATCCCTCCCAGAAGGGCTCGGACTCTACTGTTGGGAACGGTAATGGCTTTGTGTATTCGCTCATGATGCTTCCCGTGCCAAGATGAGAGCGGACTGGCAGGCGGTGTTGCCGCCGTGGCCACTCACCAGCGCAACCTCGGCGTCCTTCACCTGGCGGTTTGGGTCATGTTCGTGTCGGATTTGGCGAACCCCTTCCACAATCTGTAACATACCCTCGGTATGCCCCTCTGAAAGCTGCCCACCAGATGTGTTGGTGGGGAGCCGCCCGCCCAGCCTTAGGGCCCCCGACGCGGCGAAGGGCCCGCCTTCGCCCTTTTTGCAGAAGCCGTAGTCCTCAAGCTGGAGCAGTACCATCTGAGTGAAACAATCGTAGAGTTGGGCCGTGTCCACGTCCTCAGGACCGACGCCGGCCATACGGTAGGCCGCTTCGCCGGCTTCTTTGGCCCCAGTGGTAAGCATGTTGCTCTCCTCAAACCATCCGCTAAGACGGTTTCCAAAGCCGAAGCCCATGACGTAAGCTGGTGGCTTCTTCAGATCCCGAGCGCGCTCTGCCGACGTCACCACTACTGCGGCGGCACCGTCGATGTAGATGCTGCAGTCGTAAAGGCAGAGCGGATCAACGATCATTCTGGCGTTCAAGTACTCCTCGATGCTCAGGGGCTTCTGAAGGAAGGCGTTTGGGTTGCGGCTCGCGTGTTCTCGGAATGCTACTGCAATGTGGCCCAATTGTTCTTTCGTAGTGCCGTAGAGCTGCATGTGGCGCCTGGCGGACACCGCGTAGTTGGATGGTGCGCCGAACCAGCCGAACTCCGGGCCGAACTCTCCTTGGTTTTGAATGCCAATGCTGACGCGCTTGCGCGCCGTTTCGGAACGGTGCGTTCGTGACCAAGTATCCCGCCCGAACCCGACGACGGCTGTGTTACACAGCCCTGCATCAATTGCCATGCAAGCCATTGCTACCCCGAGTGCCTGGCTTGCACCGCCGTTGTCCGTGGACGTGCTGTAGGTGACGTTCAAGCCTAGTGCTTTCCCAACGTGTTGATGATGGCAGTAGACGTCATCTGGCCCCCGCGTGATAAGTCCGTCCACATCTGCTTTGGTCAGCCCGGCGTCCGCGATAGCGTTTTTCGCTGCTACTGCGAACATCCCGATGGGCCCCATCTCTGGGACCTTGCCGAGGGCACTGTGTCCGACTCCCGCGATGGCATATTTTCCTCGAAGACTATTACTCATGAGATTCCTCCTGATGGTGTCGCGGCTTGGTCTGTCGACCAACCGCCACGATACACCAAACAGGGGATTTCGGCGAGGGGTACGGATAGGTTCTATCTTTATTTGTGAGGAGCAATTTACCGATAAACCATGAATTGGGAATCACCATGAACGTCTAAGCATCGACCGTTGTTCCTAAGCCATCACGTCTTCCCTCAGCTTATTGCGGTTGGTATCGAGGCGAGGGTTGATGCCCGCTCCACGCCGAGCGGGGTTCTCAAGTGGCAGTTCAGCCGGGAAGCATTGCCCCGTATCCTTGCTGTACACGCGATTGGATAGAATTATATGCCTTGGGTAAGAATTGGACCGGCCCGATTTGCCGTGAAAGCAGGACTGGCGCTATGAATATGCCGCAGCGACGTTGTTTCGTCGACGTGACGACCGTATCAAGCGGCTATCACCCAGCGAACCTATCATAGAAACTATGAGAACTTCGGATTATCTCGATGACAGTGAAAAAGGCCTATATGCCGCAGGTGGTAAGCAGGACGGAGGGGTCGACGAGTTCAATGTGGACGGCATTGCCAAACGGAACTACTGGGTGGTTGATCGGCGGATCTACGACAAGGAGCAAAATTTATGCTTTGACGTGCCGGAAAACTCTTGGGAAATGCGCGATGTGCAGGCCCCGATTGCCCACATGGATGGGCTGGAGATCGATGTTCAGGTTCTCTTTCCCACCTTGATGCTACGCCCTATTGCTGATCGGGCAGCGATCGAATATGCCTTGTGTCGCAGCTATAATCGCTGGTTGGCGGATATCTGGAAGCAAGGCGGTGGGTGACGATAATTTGATAATTGGCACTGATTACGGCCATTCCGATTCTGCGACTGAAATACAGGCTTTGCGTCTTTTGCGTAGCAAGGAGAAGATCGCCCCGGTGTTAGTTGATGAGAGATTGTGCCACAATCCGGCACGGTTCTATGGTCTCGAATAGGACCGATTCAGAAGGCGGTTTGCTCACGGAAGGTCGCTTGGAACCCAAATAACGGAGTTCCATAGGATGTTAGAAAGGAGGGGAAATGGTGAAAACGATTGGGACGGAATTAAATAGCGAGGATTACAATGCCAATGTTTAAGGCAGGAGATAAGGCTCCCGATTTTTCACTTCAAAACTGCTACGGGACTACAGTTTCGTTGGCAGGTCTTCGCGGAAAAAAGCTGCTTCTTTATTTTTTCACTAGTCCTGGTGGAAACAATTGAACGCGTTTGGCCCTTGGGTACCAAGGGCACGCGGATGAACTATCCAAGAGGAATGTTGTTGTTTACGGGATAAACGATAAGGGATCTGACGCTGCAAGAGATTGGGTGGAAAAGGAAAAGTTGTCGTTCTCCATTCTTATGGATGTCGGGCGGCAAGTTGGCATTGCCTATGGCATGTCCGATAGCGAGGGTGATCGGTATGTTGCCAACTCAGCGGATGGTCGGCGTCCTGCGGTTTTGATTGACGAAGAAGGTCGAATTCTTGCGTGGGAGCCGGATATCAATAGTGTTGAAAAGATAGACGCTCTCCTGGCGACAATCTAGACTAGGGTAGTTGTTACCGGAGTTTTGGTAGATCTACCAAGCTACTGATGGATAAGAAGAGCATTGGTGAGTTTACGAATTAGAAAAGTGTACGTTAATTCATTGAAAAGATCTCGATGGCACGTCTGAGTATTCTAGACCAATCGCCAATTAGAACAGGTGCAACACCTAGCGATGCAGTTTCTGACACCCTGACGCTGGCAGAGCTTGCGGATACTCTCGGCTTCTATCGTTATTGGCTCGCAGAACACCACAGTAGCAATGGGCTGGCCGGTGCCGCACCAGAAATACTGATTTCACAAGTGGCAAGTCGTACCAGGGGAATACGCGTTGGTTCAGGCGGGATAATGTTGAGTCACTATAGCCCTTTAAAGGTTGCCGAGACCTTCAGGATGCTGGAGACACTTTTTCCTGGGCGAGTTGATTTAGGAATTGGCCGGGCACCTGGGAGTGACCGTCTGACTAACCAGGCGCTTCAGGTTGGACCAGGTGCTCTTGGGCCAGAGCATTATCCTGCCCAGGTGCACGACTTGATGGGGTACCTATCAGGGGGCTTGCCCGACAATCACCCCTTTGCCAAAGTTCAGGCTATGCCCTCGGGGCCCACAATCCCCGATCTTTGGATGTTAGGTTCGAGCGACCAAAGCGCATTGCTCGCAGCACATTTTGGTTTCCCTTTTTCTTTTGCTCATTTCATTTCGGGCGAAGGAGGACCCCAGATTGTTTCCGCCTATCGAGATCATTACAATCCCTCGGTTAGGTGGCCAGAGCCAATAGTTAATGTTGGCGTTTTCGCTGTAGCCGCCGACACAGAAGAAGAAGCGGAAAACATAATGAAAAGCAGGGATTTGTGGTCTGTTCGCCAACGGCAGGGATTAACTGCTCCAGTTCCTTCCTTGGAAGAATCGGAACAGTATCAATTTGGACCACACGAGGAAGCCCTGCGCCAATACAATCGGCAGCGTTGTATTTGGGGAACCCCTGAAACGGTACGTGATGGGTTGCTATCGCTCGGCGAGATCTACAACGTAGATGAGTTTGTGATTTTGACTATTTGTTCAAAATTTGAATCCCGTTGTCGCTCTTATGAGCTGTTGGCTGAAGCATTTGAGTTAGCACCGCGTGAATGATGAACGAGAAGCCAGTCGGCCAGTACCTCTAATTGAAAAGTAGCGATGATGATCACCTTAATGGTCAGGTTTACGAACGACAGTTGTGTCCCGGTTCCTCCATTAGGGGTTCTTTCGGCCTCTATTTGAACACGCCGTTCTGCTTTACGAACCCCGTTTATGACTCAATGGGGGGATTTCTGAAGGGACTGGAAATGACAAGAAGTGGCGGAGACGCTGAGGGTCGACCTAATGGCTCCCAGATTGGAAATTGAGATTCCCCTAATTCCCTGCTGACTATTTTCTATATCTCGATCACTCCTTGCACGGGTAGGGGGTACCTACCCGTGCTCGCAGAGCGCCGTCAATATTTGTGCGGTGTTTCATCGTTAACCAAAGTTTTTCGCAGCGTTTCCAATCGCGGGGCCTGCCTTCCCTAAGTCCTCCGGCACCATCACGGGTGTAATGTCGATGCTAGCGTTGAAGGCTAGGAAGAAAGGTTCGGCAACGGCAGGGATCTGCGAGGCTTCTTCCAAATCTACTATTAGAAACGCGGTTCGCATGCCGTCTTTAGCCCCGAAGTATGCCGCTTCGGGTTTAACATCCTCGAGAATGTTTTGAATTATATTGCCTAACTCGCCGGACCTTACGCTCTCATTCGCGGCGTCGTTAGATAGACTTACGGTTATCAAAAACTTCATTTTCCCTGCTCCTTTGTTTTTTGTTTAGTTTAACGTCCGACAGATAGGGATAAGGGTCGATAAGAGAAGAGGTATAAGGCCAGCTATTTGCGTGAGCGTTCTAGTAAATACACGGGATCCAGCGTTTTGCAGAGGATTTATATTCAACGTACTCTGACCCAAATTCATTTTCTAAAGCTTTCTCATCTTGGCGCACCCGGATTTCGAACCAAGGGAGGTGGACCAGCAAGATGGCGAAAGCAACCAGGGAATTAAAGGTTACCGTCAGGCCGATATAGAAAATGAGATGCCCTAGGTACATCGGATTCCGTATGTACCTATAAATTCCTGTTGTTACGATACGGTTTGGAGGTTGGCTGAGACCTGGTCCCCCACCTCCAATCTTTGTTCTGTAATTTCCGGAGAGTTTATATTGCAGATACCCCCATAGTAAGATTAGGCCTCCCCAAATAAAATAGTCACCGTGTTGGGGGCTGATTAAAGATTCTCCAACAACAATAAAAGGGTAAAGAACAAAGCTCCGGTTTGAGGTGCTACGGATCCAGTGGCAAAACATATCTTGAGAATGTTCTAAGGTTTCTGCGCCGTTAGTCCCCCTAAAAGGAATGTATCCGGAATGCCCATGAATTGGCTTCAATGGGTTCGGATTACTGCTCTCCGGGTAGCGTGTTATTGGGCGCCTTTGATTATTCGATGCATTTCTGGTTGCGAATACACCCCCACTGCGAAGTCGTAAGTACCGTTGTCCCGCAATTCGGTTGCTGCTAGTCGGACTGATGTATAGGCTGCCTTGGCGAAGTTACTGCCGAACGTGACCCGCCGCACGCCCAGCGACTCGAGTTGTGCTATTGACGGAGTGCCCGGTCCCGCTAGCACATTGAGTGGTCCGTCAATTGCTGCCGACAGCTTCGTAATCAGTTCCCCGTCCCTCGCGCCTATTACAAATGCGCAATCTGCGCCAACATCAAGGTAGGTATTAGCCCGTTTAACGGTCTCATCAAACATGTCGTCTTTTGAACCAAGCATGTAGCCGTCTGTGCGAGCGTTTATGACCGCAGGAATACCAAATTGGTCAGCAGCCTTGCGAGCGGCGCGGATTCTTTGAATTGATAAATCAAGGTCATGTAGATGTCTGGGCCCGGACTTATCGCTGTCCTCTATATTAACACCAACCGCGCCAGCGTTCAGTGCTGCTGTGACTGTGGCTGCAACATCATCTGGAGTTGGGCCATACCCCGCCTCCATGTCAGCACTGACAGGTACGGACACGCCGCCCGCTATCCTTTCCACGGCCGCTGCCATGCCCTTACGGGTGATGTTCTCGCCATCACAAAAACCTAAGGAGAAGGCGCAACCGCCACTTGTTGTAGCGACCGCGTCGAAACCTGTATCAACTAAGACACAAGCACTGGCAACGTCCCATGCATTCGGTAGTAATAGGATCCCTTGCTGGTGCATGTGAACGAATTTCTCGGCTTTTTCTAATTGATTCATATTGTTGGCTCCCGAGGGTCCGAAGTGATTCGTAACGCGCTTAGATAGACCACTCCTTGTCGGCTAAGTCACAGAATTGCATCAAAGTGGCTAAATGCACCAACCGAGACAGGGCCTACGGACGCTCGTGGTTGGTGGCAACTGTCGGTTAGTTTAGTGGAACGGGAAACAGGAAAACAAGAGAATGGAGCAATTCCTCAAAGTGCCTGCTCTCCTCGACAGAATGGGTCGACTTACGTCACTAGTTCCCAAATGTGCCGATACGCCCTCTCCGCTCATACGAACTACCAGTTCCACCGGCCGCCACCATTGAGATCGCAATTTTCGATGGTTTCTTGGGCGAAGGGTCTTTCTTGTTGATCCGCGCTGCATATGTTATGAGCTTGCCGAGTCGGATGTAATGGAAAGAAGCTCTCGGCGCTGAGTGTGTGCAGTAGCCTTTGTCGTTTAACTTCCGTTATTCTGTCGGGTCGGAGTTTCCGAGTAGAAGGATAGGAGGTTTGTCATGAAGCTGGTAGCAAGTATTGGTTTTGCTCTCCTGGGCTGCTTCGTTTTGATGGGCGATTATCATTCAAAAGCCTTCGCGGAGGGCTACTATAAGGGTAAGACACTTCGAATAATCGTGGGTTCTTCTCCGGGTGGTGGATTCGATGCATATGCGAGATTAATCGGGCGGCACATTGGGAAATACCTGCCCGGACACCCAACCCTCGTTGTTCAAAATATGACGGGCGCAGGAAATCTTATTGCTGCAAATTACACGTACTTGAAGGCTAAGCCCGACGGCCTCACAATGGGACATTGGGTTGGCGGATTAGTCCTCCACCAGGCGTTAGGTAAAAAAGGTATCAAGTTTGATGCAAGAAAGTTTGAGTGGGTTGGTGTACCAAAACCTAGTTACATTGCCTGCGTGGTCTCCAAGAAGAGCGGTGTAACCTCCTTTAAGGACTGGCAAGATCGTAAGAAGCCTTTGAAATTGGGTGGTATGGGACCCGGGTCGTCTATTTCGGATGTTCCTAGACTTCTGAAAGAACTGATCGGTCTGCCCATTCATTTAATAGAAGGGTACGGAGGCGCTGCACCCATTAGGCTCGCGATCGATCGTGGTGAAGTCGACGGAGGATGTTGGGGTCCCGACGTTATTATAAGAATGGTTCGGAGAGAGCTAGAAACGGGCGAATATAATTTTGTCGTCCAGACTGGTGACGGTAGGCATTCAAAACTCCCCGATGTCCCAAATGCCATGGAATACGTTAAGACGGATGAAGCTAGGAAGATCCTGAGTGTTGGGATAGACAACAGGCAACGCATCATGCGCGGATTCATGTTACCGCCTAAAACACCGAAGAAGCTGGTCGATGGCCTCCGAAGTGCCTTCTTGAAAGTGTTTGAAGATAAGGAACTTCTAGCGCAAGCACGAAAAGCTAAGATGGTGATCGCGCCTATTCCCGGTGAGAGGGTTCAGCAGTCAGTGAATGAGTTCTTTTCGCTAGACCCAGCGTTGGCAAAGAAACTTAAGGCTATTCTGATACCAGGTTAAATTAGGAATACTTTTGGGCAGGCACCTTTAGTTACATGGAGATATGCAATAGGGCGCCTGCCCAAAGTATGCTCACGTAAGTTATCGGGAAGTCGGCTTTAGGGGACGGACCCCCTAAGTCGGAGGTGTAACTTGTACGGATTACGGGAATAACGGAGAAAGTCGGAGGTTCATTCCGCCCCTAACATAAAACCCCCCAGCATCCCGTAGCCATTTTAGGAGAGAGGATGACAGCGGTCGCAAGCTGCTGGATCTGATGTGAGACAGTTTTGGTTCTACATCTCACGCAAACGGTGTCAGGAATAAGAACAAGAAAGACGTTGTTTTATCTCAGAGATCTCACTGAAGTTTCTCTACCACAAAGCCAGACGCACCTCTCCCTTTTGCCCGTTTCAGGACGTACCCCTTGCGTCCTAGCTTGAAAGATTTATCACCTGATAATTTTGCCAGGGCCTTAATTATCTTGCCTGCGATTGGATCTAATTTCGGTTTTTCCGTGTCAGGTATTTGCTCCTTTAGCCACTTCGTAAATGCTTGATCAGCAATTCTCTTCCCAAGAGATTTCCGTAACGCGTTTAGTTTACGGGCCTGACCCTTGGTAAGATTCTTTTCGTCAATCATCATTTGCATCCTTTCTCATACGAGTGTGTGCACGATGGAGTTGTCTACATACTGAATGGTTTTAGTATTCTAGTATGTCTTCAAAACCATGAGTTATCTATAGTATCTGTCGTCGCGCATCTATTGTACTTCTTCACCCTGTTGCGGGCAAGTCTATCAGTGGTCTGAAGCTCAATGTAACCTTCTCTTAAGTATTGAACATCCTTCAATGAAACCGGGTATGGACAGCTAAGATACATGTATATCAATTATAGCGGTTCGCCCCTCTTCATTCGCCTTTAAGGCATTTTGTAGCGCCTGTTGAACCTGCTCTGGTTGCTCGACGCTCTCTCCGTACGCACCAAATGCCTCTGCTATTTTGGAAAAGTCAGGAGCGTTTATATGTGTGCCGTAGAAGACATCAGTTTCAGCCGCGATTCCCTTAGGGTACATCTTTAGGTGCATACCTTGCATTGAGGCGTATTTCCGATTGTTAAATATCACTATGATCACTGGCAAATCGAAATCTCGCGATGCTCCCAGGCTTTGTAATACGGGGTTATAAAGAAACGCACCATCGCCAATCAGGGTTACTGCGGGCGTGTCAGGCTTTGCTAGCTTTACTCCGAGCGAAAGGCCAATTCCCTGACCCAGACCTCCTTGCCGCGTGAAGAGGCTCTGGGGTTCGTTCCACATGATATATTCCCGTAACAAGGGAGTATGACTAGTAACTTCGTCAATATATGCGGTTCCCTTAGGCATTACCTCGCCGAGACAGGCGCACACCCAGACCGGATCTATTGGTGTTTTCTTTCGGGCGAGTTCAAAGAGGGCCTCTTTTTGCTTCATTAAGTCATCATGGGACTTTGCAAGTTTAGAGCGCCTTTGTTCAACGGCATCCTTATTCACGCCACGCTGTTCTATGGCGTCAGTAATGTCGCGTATAGTTCGTGCTGCATCACCTTCCAGATACATATCAGCCTGAAGGCTTTGGTAAGCCATTGACGTGCGGTGTGGCTCTTCGTCTATGACGGCCACGGTAGCATTGGGTGGATTTGTGCTGGGGGGATACCATGGGACTCTCGTCCGGATCACGAGGGCAAGGTCCATATCGTCCCAATATTGGCTGATATTGTGTCCCTGATGTAGGGAATGGTCTTTTGGGAAGTTGGCGAATAAGGCGCTTGGCTTTTCAATTACTGGTAACGCAAGGAGTTCACATAACTTAACCAATTCCCTATAGGTCTCAACCTCTCGGCCTGCTGCTTCCGTGAGAACTACGGGATGTGTTGCTGTGACAAGGCGATCAACTATCTTTTCAATATCTTCCGGTGCAGTGTGGACACGCGGGGCTGGTGGCACTTGTCGGGTATTTTCCGGTGGTGCCCATTCATCCATTAGTGTTTCCGTCGAAACGGCGAGGTAGGTCGGGCCCTTCGGTGTCCTCTGTGCAAGCTCACCTGCTCGAAGAATATGTTCGTATACGGTGTGTGAACTGCCGGCTACTGTTGTGTATTTGACGATGGGCTCCGCAAGGCGAGTAGTCCCCCCGGCAATACTTAGATTGTTGATCCATTGGGCTCCTGGGTCAAAGTCCTTCTTTTCACCGTATGTCATGGACTCGCCTGAGATGATTACCATTGGAATCCCGGCAATAAAGGCAGCATGTATACCCATGTTGCCCTGCAAGAGCCCTGATCCCGCATGGAGTAAGACGGCTTGCATTTCTCCCGTCGCCAAAGTAAATCCAGCGGCAATATCGACGGCCAAAGTCTCATGCCAAACATCCATCAGGACAGGCCCGCTGCTGCCGGACTGTTTCTGGTTTGCCATAGCTTCCCATACGGGCGCCCATTCCGTACCAGGGGAAGACAAAATATATTTAACGTTTAGTTTGCGAAACGCTTCTACGAGCGCCTCACCTCCATCCAAAGATTGTCTCATCGCATTTCTCCCCTCGGTTGGTTTTATACCTTACGCTAAATGGGGTGACATCGGAGTGAGGCCCGTGTAATTAACTGGGAGGGGAATCACGTCGATTCCCGCATCAATTTCCTTCATCCGATGGTCACTTAGTGGATTACCAAATGTTTCATTGCGAAGACGCAGGTGCGCAATGGATTTCGTTTCTAGAATATTAATCGCGGTGGCCATTTCTTCGTCACTTTGGATCGCCTGAGCGACTCTTGGGATATGGACTGGTCCATGCCGCATTTCGTCTTGGAAAACAATAGCCATGGCCTCAGCGATCTCCTTTTCAATCTTCCCGCCTGAGTATGAACTATACTCATACTCCATCAGTTGACTTCCCGCATAAAACATTGCCGCCCCCGCTCCTTCAAAGAAGCCGAGTGCGATATCGGCGAGTGCGCCATGGCGATTCCGGAGGTCAACTGTGATTTCTACCTCAGCAGTAAGGGCTGGAAGATCGGGATGCCCTTTTGTTTCACGCATTGTACCGGAGTAATCGAGAAGTTCCTGTGCGTCGGGCTTTTCCCCTGCGATTTGTTCTATAATGTCTGCGAAGAGGCGGTAATGCCGTGCCTCCTCGTATACAGAACGTAGTGCAGTTTCAAATTCGCTGCGACTCAGTTCCTTCTCGATCTGCGCTAGTTGATGTTGGAGCGGGTGGAGAAGACGCTCCACCGTGCCTAACTCGCGTGCGGCTTGCAACTTCAGCCAGAACAGATCGTCATTTCTGGTTCGCGGCCTTGAAAAGTAAGTGCGTACTACCTCTGCTTCACCGGCCCACCACCGCAGCGGTGTTTTTTCAAGTATCTTGATCCGGTTTTGCAAAGCTGGGGTGATGATTTGTTCCATTACACACCTCTCGCGTGGCTTAGTTCGCCCTTTCTTTTGCTAGTGGTAGCACAACAACAGGCTGGTGGCACTACCACCCGTAGTGTGGTTATAGAAGGGGAGTACAAATTTTACTGGTAAAATACGTATATTCAGTAGAAACAAAAAATTATGGTGGAAGTATCCGGCATTGCCGGCATAATTCGTGTCATTAGTATTCCAAACTATCGCAATTATGCAGTTGGAAACTTCGCCTCCCAAATAGGGATGTGGGTGCAGCGAATCGCGGTGGGGTGGCTGACTTGGGTGTTAACGAAAGACCCAAAATGGCTCGGTATTATGGCGTTCGCCGACCACATGCCCAACCTAATCTTCGCGCCGTTGGGCGGCGCACTTGCAGATCGAGTTGACCGGTTAGTCGCCATAAAGATTTATATGGTGACGTCAGCAATTTTTTCAGTGTGTATCGCTGGCCTCACAGTCAGCGGCTCAATAACGGTCGAGTGGTTATTAGTCTTGGTGCTTGCGAATGGTATCGTTATGTCATTCAATTTCCCTGCGCGCTTGTCTCTGATTCATGGTTTGGTCGGGCAAGAGTCGCTAACTACTGCGATCAGCATTAACGCGATAATCTTTAACATAGCCCGCATTGGGGGTCCTGCAATTGCCGGTATTGTAATCCATGTCTGGGGAATAGGGCCTGCCGTGTCGATTACCGTAGTGACGGATTTATTGTTCGTTGTGGCGCTGTCGTTTGTTACATTAAGTGCCAACGTCAATCGTAATCAACAGTGGTCCTTCACGGAAATCCCGCGGGAGATTATGGATGGGTTTCGATATGCTGCTAGGCACGAAGGTATTGGACCCTTACTTTTAATTTTGACGTTACATTCGATCTTCGCTAGGCCATTTATAGATCTCTTTCCCGGATTCGCTGATGATGTTTTCGGTCGGGGTGCTGACGCTTTGGCACTACTGACCGCGGCCTTGGGGCTTGGCTCCTGTATAGGGAGCCTGTACCTCGCAAGATTGAAAGGGGTTTCGGGGTTAACGGACATAATGGTTGCAAACATCCTTTTCATGTCATTCGCGGTGATTGGATTTGTGGCTACCACCATGTTTAGTGTTGCGCTCATCTGCACCTGTTTTGCTGGCATTGCCATGGTAAATATTGGAGTCATTGAACAGACGCTACTGCAAGCTGCTGTGGACGGTTCAATGAGAGGACGCGCGCTCAGTTTTTATACCCTTATCGCGCGCGGGTGTCCGTCGTTGGGAGCTCTGCTGATGGGCTATCTAGCATCGTTTTTTGGCCTTCGACTCCCAATTGCGTGTGGGGCGGTCTTATGTTTTGGAATGTGGTTCTGGGCCTTTAAGCGAAGGCGAGCATTAGCGAAAGTTCTCGAGGTGCAGGTGGATGAAAGGTAGTTGCCTCAGGAGCATTGCGGACGGGGCACTTAATTACTGGGGATAATAGAGCGTAGGCAGTCTTGCCCGCCCATTGACTGTTCGAGACAACTTCGACAGGGGCAAACAAAACTTTCGAATTACAATGTTGAGCTTTAGGAATACAGGTGGCGATGCCACGCAAACTTTATACAGACCCAGCGATTAGAGGCAGTAGTAAAGAGGCTAGGTGAACTACAATGAATATTTCGAAAACCTTGGGAAAAGTTGTAATTGTTACCGGGGCAGGCAGCGGTTTGGGATACGCTATGACCCGCGCCCTCCTTCAGGAACGTTACCGAGTGGTAGCCGTAGATAGACACTCGGGCCGTATCAAAGAACTGATCGACCAGTCAGGGGAAGCGGAAGGCAACCTTCTTCCAATGTGCGTGGATCTTTCTGATTCCAGCAGCAGTCGAGAGGTTGTCGATAAAGCAATTGCAGCCTTTGGAACCATCCATGCTTTAGTCAACAACGCTGGCGTCAGCAATGCAATTGTCAGACCTAACTTTCGCCATGAAAATGTCATGTTTTGGGACGTCCCTGAAGATAAATGGGATACGATGTTTGATATTAATGTGAAGGCGCCGTTCTTGTTGGCCAAGGCTGCAGTTCCTTTTATGATAGAACAAAAGTGGGGGCGTATCGTTAATGTGACGACCAGCCTCGACACTATGATTCGACCGGCTTGGACGCCCTACGGGCCATCCAAGGCAGCTCTAGAGGCCGCATCTTCTAACTGGGCAGGAGACTTGAGGGATAAGGGGGTTACGGTAAATATACTCATCCCAGGTGGCCCTGCAAACACAAATCTTGTTCCTATTTCCGAGGCCGAACGAAGTAAGCTAATACAACCGGAAGTTATGGGTCCTCCTATAAAGTGGCTACTGTCGGAAGCATCGGACGGGACAACGGCGCGCCGATTTATAGCGTACAACTGGGACCAGACGCTCAAACCCGAAGAGGCGGCTAAACAAGCATCCTATTCCATTGCATGGGAAAGTCTAGGACGTCAGGCGGCTACAGAGCCAGTTCCGCGTCAGTGATGTTGCTTGGCAAACAACTACCGAAGTGCCGACAAGTGGTTTACTTTTAACGTTTGGCGCTAGGCTTCATAGGACAGATAGGGGGTTGTGTCTTTCGTCCCTTGTTCTATTTTGTCTCACTCGCCGTACCTACGGTGTACGATGTTCCTAATTTGGGGAACATGTTCCATTTCAGTCCTGGCCCATTCCCCATTACGAAATCTGTTTCCCACTTGGCGGCCAGTCGTTTCTTATGGGGTGATCGCCATTTCGTAGGCGAAGAGATCGCAAGGATTACGGGTGACAGGGGACCACCCAAAGCAGGGGGACGGAAGTGTCTGTTTGAGTCAGTACGGAAAGGGGCGTAGATAGTGCCTGTCCGAGGGCGTCCCAATCGGTGGTGTATGAATGGCGTTAGGAGAAGTCAATGAAAAACCAAATCGATTTAAAGCGGCAATTCCCCACATCTTTTGACTTAAGAAGGCGCGCCCAACGCCGAGTGCCGAATTTTGCGTTTGAGTATATGGATGGGGGCGCAGGGGCGGATGGCGGTATCGAAAGAAACTGGACATCCTTGGACAGGATGGAATTGATGCCGCGTTATGGCAAAGTAACCGTCCCGCCACCAACGGATGTAGAACTCTTCGGTCGTAAGTATTCCGCTCCCATCGGTATCGCACCTGTGGGTTCACCTTCCACGGCCTTTCCTGGGGCAGAAAAATATATGGCAAAATCTGCCCAAGCCATCGGTATCCCCTATACGTTGGGCACGATGTCTGGAATTGATATTGAAGAGGCGGCAAAACTAGCGCCTGATGTACTTTGGTTTCAGCTCTATCGGTTTCCCCTCAACAACCATGCTATTGGCTTCGATCTGGTGAATAGGGCAGACGCGGCTGGCGCACGCGTGTTGATGTTGACCATGGATACCCCAACCCGCACCACGCGGCCGCGTGAAGTAAAAAGCGGCATCATGGCACCATTCCGGTTAAGTATACGGCTGCGCTTAGACGCGCTGTCGTCACCCTCGTGGATGCTATCCATGTTTCGAAATGGAATACCGCGTTTCGCTTCCTTTAGACCTTACCTGTCAAAAAAGGCAGATATTGTTGAGGCAACTAGATTCGTCCAAAGAGAGGGAGGGGGAGCTTTTACTTGGGAGGAGGTAGCCCGTTACCGTGACAAATGGAAGAAACCAATGGTGGCGAAGGGAATTCTTCACCCGGAAGATGCCGAACGGGCCGTTTCTTTAGGGCTTGATGGCATCGTAGTGACAAATCATGGGGGCCGTCAAATCGAGGCGTTGCCAGCTTCTATCGATGTGCTCCCGGAAATAGCCTCAGCAGTCGGGAGTAAGATTTCGGTTCTTTTTGATAGCGGAATCCGAAGTGGTATCGATGTTGCTCGAGCTATCGCCGTAGGTGCCGATGCCGCTTTTGCCGGAAAGGCATTTCTTTGGAGCCTGGGCGCATTGGGTGAAGTAGGACCAAAGCATTTGGGGAATACGTTGATTGAGGAACTGGCATCGACGCTAGGCCAGCTCGGGTGTGAAACCGTTAGCGACTTGCATGAGGTTCAAGTTCGTCACCCCACTGCGTATCGAGCAAGGGCTTAAGGAGTACTTAAAGCACCCCCCCCGGCCTCAAATCATTAGAACTAAATTCTGTTAACGTTCTCTAATGGGATACGTCTTCAAATCGCTGCTCCTTGTGGTCTTCTTGTTTCCTGCATCTGCATTGGGTGACGCCGTCACGTGGGATGATTTGGTGCAACGGGATGGAGTTTATCGCAGGAAGGACTCGGACGTTCTGTTCACTGGTAAGACAGAAGGAGCGATTCAGGTTTCATTCAGAAATGGGAAACCGCACGGTCTTTGGGTTGTTTACTACGAAAACGGATATTTAAGGACCAAGGGGACGTACAAGGATGGGAAAAAAGAAGGTCCTTGGTTCACGTACTGGAGAAACGGCCAGTTATGGTACAAGGGAATCTGGAAGGACGGGAAGAAGGACGGACCTTGGGTCGGTTACTACGAAAACGGACAATTGAGCTGGAAGGAAACTTATAAGAACGACAAGAAACTTTCCGAGTAGATCTAGCCGTTGTTGGGCAATAGAGGGCAACGGATTTCTCCTACCAACCTTGACGCTCACGCAGCCGTCGCTGTCACTGATTCTAGTTCTGGATTAGCTTCCGGGGCTTCTTCGGAACGCCACCGCCAACCGGTTGTGCACGTTGATGGTGCAGATCGCAAAAGTCAGATCAACAAGCTCCGCCTCACTAAATACCGCTATGACGCGCTCGTAAACATCATCGGGGACGCGTGTTTCTGACACTAAGGTAACAGAATCAGTCCACTCCAAAGCGGCCTTGGTGCGTTTGTCGAAACATTTAGCCTCCCACCATACGACTACATTCTGGATTATCTCTTCGGTGGCACCGTCCTCCCTCAGGCGGTTCGCATGAAGATTGACACAGTTGGCGCAGCCGTTGATTTGGGATGCCCGTAATTTTACCAGTTCCAGCAACCCGTGATCCAGGGCGCCATCGTCTACGCTCTTCGCCATCAAGCCTAAGCTACGCCAGCTTTTGGCGCCGATCTGCCGATAGTCCAAACGTTCCATGGGCACCTCCTTGGATTCTTGGGGAAGTGGTCCTACAGCAAGCTATGGCCAGTTGCCGCTTTGTGGCGCTCTGACGCAACGTTTTTTGCCTATAGAAGTTGAGACTACAGGCGCCTTGCAAGCGACACAAGTTCTTGTGGGCTTCCACTCTACGCTAGGGATAGTAGGTTCCCAAAAGACGGCTATGACCTTTTCGCACTCGGCGTCATTATGTTTGAAGCGAAAACAAGTGGACAAGAGAACCGCGCGCCTTTTTGATCAGCCTGCCTATAATTGATTTGAGATACAAGAGTTCTGCTGATGCGGCTTCAAGGACACGAACGAGAAATCAAAGATCATCTGGCATAGGCTGTAAATTGGCTATCTAAAGGTATCATAGCCTCGTCAGCGTTGTCTGATGCGACAGCCAAAGCGTCCAAGGTGGGTGAAAGTGAAGGTAGCAAACACAAAGCTACCTTGGCGCCCGCTGACGTAACGTTTTCATTTCGTGCACGAAACAAGAACGTAGCTTCAGTTTTCCCGGCACCCGATCACGCTTTAGTGACACTTTCACGATTCCAACCGTTCGTCACTAGAGGAGGTGATGACTAAATCCTAGAAAGACGGTAGCGGGCTAGTCTTTCAACGCACCAGAAGCCTTTCCGATATGCGTAGCTATGGCATCCATCAGAGGTGGTGATAGACAATCATACGGCTCCAGGCCAAGCTCCCTCAACCGACCTCTGATACCATCCATCTGGTCAGGCTTGGTGCCTGACTCAATAATTGATGAGACGAACGCAGCGAAACTTGGGGCTGACCAACCATCATCTTTAGACAATTCTGTGTGAACAAAATCCAGACCGAAGAATGGATGATTCTTGTTTTCTATTCGCCCGTACATATGCACCCCGCACCCCGTGCAAGCATAACGCTGGATCGCAGCAGATTCGTCTACAATCGCCAGCTTCTGACCGTTTGCTGAAACGCTAAGGTTATCGCGCGAAACAACGGCGACGATTGAGAAGATCGCCCCTGCAGGCTTCCAGCATTTGGAACAGCCGCACGCGTGATTATGTGCACTGTTGCCGGTTATGGTGACTTCAACAGAATCATTGGCGCAATGACAATGCAGAGTACCGCCGGCAAAATCGTCTGAACCCGATTTAACACCATCATCGACACTAGGATGTATAGAAATTGTACTCATGACTCTCCTTCTAAAAAGTGGTGGAGATGATGGGGATCGAACCCACGACCTCCAGATTGCGAACGTTATGCTCTTTTAACTGATATAGTTATAAAAGCGAGTAATATCAAATACTTCATCGTATGTTTCGCCAGTTGCCATTGACGGGGTGTCAAATCCGCCGTGTAAACTCTGTATCTCCGAAAAGCTCCGAGGTGGCGCTTCGTGCCTGTAGGTGTGGTTGTCCAATGGGAGGAAACGGTCCTGCTTAGATTCTTTGCCATAGGCTCACTGTTTGTGCTGCTGATTGCTTTTGGTGCCTTCTCCGTAGGCAAGGCGCTAGCCCAGAGTGGCAAGCAAACTTCAGGGCAGCATATTTATCCGGGAGTAACCTGGGATCGTTATGGGAGATCAGTACCAAACAACTGGAATTTGAACACGTTGAGGCAAGCCAAAAATTTTTCCGAAGA
>CAYTMJ010000024.1:0-28185 GCA_964438895.1 uncultured Syntrophobacterales bacterium
TCTTTCCCGAAATGAAGGAAACCCAGGGGTCTGGAGGTATCAATGGTGCTACCATCAAGCTCGAAAAGAACGGCACCATTGCACTCTACCTAGGCTCGCCCAACTGTGGTCAGGCACACGAAACTACCACCGCACAAGTGGCCGCTGGAATCCTTGGCGTTAGCCCTGACGTCATCAGCACGACCACGCCCTTCGATAGCGACGTCGCCCCTTGGGGGGTGGCCGCAGCCAACAGTGGCAATAACTTCCACCTCTATGACATCGGTTCCATAGTTGGTGCTGCCACCCAACTCAGGGAGAAAATTCTCAAGATCGCCGGACACATCCTAGACGCCGAAGACTCGGAAATGGAAATCGCTAGCGGCGTGGTAAGCGTTCCTAGGAACCCGAGGCGCAGGCTCACCTTCGCCGAGTTAGGTAAAGTAGCCTACAACAACCAGTCGCTCCTGCCGGAAGGGATCGACGCGGGGCTTCAGACCACATTCTACTACACCTTCCCACACGCCCAGCCCAACCTGGTGCCGGGCAAAGATCGCAAAGTCCGAGCCCAATTCACCTTTGGCGCCGGCGCCCACGTAGCAGTTGTAGAGGTGGACCCACGTACCGGCAAGGTTGACGTGTTACGCTATCTGATCGTTGGTGACAACGGCACCATCATCAACCCCGAAGTGGTAGACGGACAGATCTACGGCTCCGCGGCCCACGGCATCGCCGTAGCCCTCGGAGAGGGCTTCGTATACGATAACGACGGCCAGCTCCTCACTATAACGCTAACGGACTACGGAAAGTGCTCCACCGCAGAGACTCCTCTTATCGAGGTAGAACACCGGCCCACACCCTCCAAATTCACGCCTCTAGGACAGAAGGCCGCAGGCGAAGGAGCCGCTATCCCCTCTCCTGCCGCCATCGCCAGCGCAGTGGAGAACGCCCTGGAACCGTTCGGGGTTCGAATCCGACACCTACCCTTGACACCCGAGCGGGTGTGGGACTTGATTCAGGAGGCTCAGGCATGATTCCGGGCGCCTTTGACTATTACGCCCCCGCTTCCCTGGAGGAAGCGTTATCGCTCCTGTCCAACAATTTAGACGGTGCTAAGATTCTGGCGGGAGGCCAGAGCCTGCTACCACTCATGAAGCTTCGCCTCGCAAAACCCGACGTCATAATCGACATCGGCGGCCTCCCGGAATTGAGCTACATTCGTGAGGAAGGAAATCATATCACCATCGGTGCACTGACCACTTACACTGAACTGGCCGAATCGGCGTTAATAATGAACCGCTGCCCGCTACTGGCCCAAGCCGCTATGGTTGTAGGCGACGTCCAGGTAAGAAACCGCGGCACCGTTGGTGGTGGGCTCGCTCATGCTGACCCAGCCGAAGACTTACCGGCCGCCATCCTTGCGCTGGACGTAGAAGTCAAGGCCACAGGCCCGGCCGGACACCGCTGGATTCCTGCCCGCGAGTTCTTCATCACCATGTTAACCACGAGCCTTGCGCCCGAAGAACTAATAACCGAAATCCGGATTCCGGTTCGAACAGGTTACAAGTTCGCCTACCAGAAGGCGTCGCGGCAAGCTGCCGGGTTTGCGATTGTCGGCGTGGCCGTGTCTCTCAAGGAGTCGGGCAACGGTGTCTGCGAGGATCTCGCTATCGGCATTACCGGCGTAGGCGACGTGGCCTACCGCGCAGATAAGATCGAGGCCGCCCTGCGGGGACAAAAACTCGATGATAGGGCCATCGCAAGCGCAGCTACTCTAGTCACGGATGGCGTAGATGCTATCGAGGATGTCAACGCCACGCCCGGGTACCGTTCCCACTTAGCCCAAGTGTACGTCGAAAGGGCGATCCAAGCGGCACGAGCTAGCTAAACAAAACCGTAACACGGATCGAAGTAAGCTGGCCCTCCGACAAGGAGAACCGCGGCCAGCTACCACATTCACTCGATACTCTGCTACCAATGAACCCGACCCTGGAGAGCTCGTATTGTGTCCGGGGCCCCTAACCCGACGACGTAGACAACTCCAACCGGTTCCCGCTCGGGTCAATTACGTAGACGGAGTATCCCTTACCTTCCCCGTGGCGCCGAATCTCACTCACCTTGGCACCCCTGCCCTCAAGTTCTTTTACGAATTCTTCAGGCTCGCTGGCACCCTCGACCTCAAAGGTGTGATGGGGCACGCGGGGGTGGCGATCTTTCGAGGCATCGAACACACCCAGAACCGCACCACCAAGATTGAGCCTTACAACGTCGACACCGGCGACTTTGTGTTTCTTACGAACCGTTGCCCCCAAAACATCCTGGTAGAAACTCACGGTCTTATCCAGATCCTCGGCGTTGAAGTTCCACGAACGAAACTGGATTGGTATAGACATTATGGATCCTCCTCGAATGAAAACGGCTTTCGCTGGGAACGCCGTGTTAGTTTTCGACTACTAAACCCTGCAGAACAGGGCAGATTTCCTGGAGCAGCCACCGCAAAAGCCAGGTCTCACCCAGGACGAGTGGTCATCCCGCACGCTTTCTATGGGGTGTCATTCCACCCGGGCGCCTTCGAACAAGGAGTCTAGACTACTAAACTCGTCGACTCGCCAAAGAGACTCCAATAATGACGTCTGCCGGTCCCGGGGTAGATGCCGTGACGTAAGGGCCACAAACTTCTGTTCAAGTTCGCCGTCCGATAGAGGATTTTGACTGTGGCCCTTGGGATAGTCCACGAACCGGGTCAGCCGACGCCCAGACCGTAACTTTATCTCCATCCGGGCCTGCTGCTGCAAGGGATAGTTCCGGGTAGCCTCTAGATCCTCAATGACCTCAATTTGTTGCATGATGGGGCGGAGACTCGGATCGCCGATACGCTCCTCATTAAAGCTACCCACGCTCAGGGAGCCGTCGGTCAAAACAGTTGCAACCACATAGGGAAGGCTATGGTCGGCGGTTTCGCGAGTCTTAGGATCCCATTTCTGTGGCTCGCCGGCGGCGTTTCGGACGGCCACACCGTAGGTCATTATGCGAACTCCCTCAAGGTCGCTCAGATCGAACTCTCTCCTTAGCTCGAGTGCCATTGCAGCAGCGGCCTGAGTGTGAATCTGTGCGGGGAAGTATTTGATACTAGTCTCGGCGATCTTGAAGGGTATACCCGACTGGGTGTCGCCGAGCCCACTGAACCGCAAGGGGCCAGTCACTTGCTGAAAAAGGCCGGACTTTCCCTCGAAGGGTTGAGGCGGCCCGTCCATTCCGCGGCGGGCGAGTAACGCGGCAAACATGCCATTTCGCACGGCCATTGCTGTGGCGCAGCCTTTCCACATGGACAACTCGCCGACCCGAGTCTGGCCTAAGGGCACCTGAGATACGGCGGTTATAGCGATTGCATGGGCGAGTCGCTCTTGCGATAGACCCATGACCTTGCCCGCCGCGCAAGCGCTCGCCAGACCCACAAAAAGTCCCTGGTCCCAGCCCTTTTCGCGAATTGCACAGCGCCCGGCGAATTGCCCGTAAATCTCATAGGCAAGGACCAGGCCCGTGATCACCTCCCTCCCCGAAGCTCCGACCACCTCTGCAGCAGCTAACACCGCTGGCAACATGTCGCTAGGATGACCTCCGCCCGGGGAAACAAAGCTGTCGTTACAGTCTAGGTAGCGAATCATTGCGGTGTTGGCGAAAGCAGCCATGTCTGGTGAGGTGAGCTGTCCGGTTCCTAGCATTCTCGCCGCACCGCCCCCTCCCACCAGCGGTGCCAGATCCCGGGCAATGCGACACGGTTCGGCATTAAAGGCCCCCAACGCGCACCCCACAGAATCGAGAATGCGGCGCCGAGTCTCGTGCACGGTGTCGAACGACAAGTCTCCGTACTCAAGGGATGCGGCGTATGCGCTAAGAAGTCTTGAGGTAGAATCCATGGGCTGAAGTAATCATTCCGTCGACTTATATCCACGGGACCCTACACAACACGAGGAGACTCCACACATAGAAGCCGGACTCACGTTGACCCCTAACCGTCCCCTCGCCGTAACGCCGTAAAGAAGTTCGTCAGTAAGGCACCACACCGTTCTCCCAGCACGCCTTCCGTGGCACTCACGTGATGATTGAGACGTGGATCATCGCCAACTTGATAAAGTGACCTAATAGCGCCGCCCTTGGGGTCTAGACAGCCGAACACCACCCGCCGAATGCGGGCCTGGACAATGGCCCCGGCACACATCACGCATGGCTCCAAAGTCACGTAGAGCGTACAGTCGTGGAGTCGCCAGGACATGCGGGCCAGCGCCGCTCGTCGGATAGCGGCGATCTCTGCGTGACTCGTGGGATCGCCAGAAGCTTCGCGCTCATTGTGGCCTTTCCCCAGCACCTCACTGTCACACACTACTACTGCCCCCACCGGGACTTCCTGCTCTTGGCGCGCAATCTCGGCTTCCGCAAGAGCACACGCCATGAATGTCTCATCCCCCTTGTCCAGCGCTTGGCCTGTCACCGACATGGACCCTCCATTGATAACGCTTCAACAAACACCACGTCCGGCCGGTCTACCTTAGTTGAACCCTGGCAGATCATCGAGCACCTCTTGCGCGTGCTGTTCAGGTTTCACCTTTTCGTACACCTTGACGACATTACCCTCGGGATCGATGAGAAACGACATGCGGTAGGTGCCATCGTACTCCCTTCCCATGAACTTCTTCTTGCCCCACACATCAAAAAGCTTCACGACCTCCTTCTCCTCATCTGCCAGCAATGTGAAAGGGAGTTGATACTTCGCCGCAAACTTAGCGTGGCTCTTGACTGGATCCACGCTAATTCCCAACACCGCAACGTTAGCATTATCAAATTCGACTTTGTGGTCCCGTAGACTACAGGCCTCCTTCGTTCAGCCAGGGGTGGCGTCTTTGGGATAGAAGAACAATAGCACCCAACTGCCTCTGTAATCGGAAAGCTGATGCGGCTCACCATTCTGGTCCATCAACCGGAAATCCGGCGCCGCGTCACCGGGCTTATGTTTCATTGATCAGGCTCCTTCCTTCATACTTGTTCGGACGTTCTACAACTCGTGATAACGTGTCCCAAGCCAGCAGACAAGAAACGGCGGGCCGCCTTGACACAAACGCCTAGGAAGGAGCAGAATTCTCGCGTCCCAACTTAGCAAAACCCTAAACGTTGTCGGACTGGAAGGACCCCATGGAAATTGTACATAAGCCACGAAGTTACGGCGAACACTCGGAACATTGGCTCGACTTTGAGCAAAGTCCGCGACGGGTGCGGGTTCAGTTTGGTGGAGAGACACTGGCGGACACCAAGCGAGCCATGCTGTTAAGGGAGGCTAGCCGTGTTCCAGTCTACTACTTCCCCATGGAAGATGTGCGGATGGAATTGCTGGCTCCCAATGACCACCGTACCCACTGTCCCGTCAAGGGCCACGCATCCTACTGGGATATTTCCGCAGGGAGCAAGACCGAGAAATCGGGGGCCTGGAGCTACCTCGACCCCAAAACAGAATCCCGTGACATCACCGGATATCTCTCCTTCTATTGGAGCCGGATGGATGCCTGGTTCGAAGAGGAAGAACAAATATTCGTCCATGCCCGGGATCCCTACAAGCGGGTAGACGTACTCAACAGCTCGCGTCACGTTCTAGTAACACTAGGAGGTGAGGTGGTAGCAGATTCCAGCCACCCCCGGTTGGTCTTAGAGACCGGCCACTTAATCCGCTACTACGTCCCGCGCGAGGATGTGCGCATGGATCTTCTGAACCCCAGCGAGACTCAAACCCGCTGCCCCTACAAGGGGACTGCCCGTTACTGGTCAGCGGATGTAGGCGACAAATGTTTCGAGGACACCGTTTGGAGCTACGAGGACACCATTCCGGAATGCCCTAAGATTAAGGACTTGATGTGCTTTTTTAACGAGCGAGTAGATTCGATCCACGTAGACGGTGAACGACTGGAGATCCCGAAGACGAAGTGGTCCCGAACCTAGGAGGTTGGCAGGGATTCGTATCAACCACTGCGATTACCACGGTGTGTTTAAGAGAACGCAGCAGCGGGAGAAGCGGTTTGCCCGAGATCCGCACCCGGCGGTGGCAGGATGCCAGCCTCGCGCAGGCTCGGTAGTAGCTCCCCCAAACCCCTAATGAGAAGCTTCGGGCGTGCCCCGACTAAAGTCTCCTCATCGTTGTAGGAATGCTCGGTAGCCAACGCCACCGTAACTACCGAAAGGTCATTGTCGGCTACCGTGGCAAACTCCAGATTGTTGCCCGCCCGAATGTAGGTCGCGGTTCCGGACACGAGGATCACTTCGAGCTTTTGGTTGCACTGCCGGAAAAGGTGATAGATGCCCTGCTCTTTTCGAAAGTATGTTTCGTCCCGATCGATAATTTCCTCGAAGTAGCCTCTGATACCGGCCTCCACCATAACCCGGTGCTTGTAGCGTCTACCACTGGTGGTCAGGACCATGTTGCTAAGACCTGCGTCCTGGGCCTCCTTCAGCGAGTCCTCAATGCCCGGAATGAAGTCTGGCGGATTGACGTCGAAGCCGTGCCGCCGCGCAATTTCTAATGCGTGGCCGCGAATCTCGCGGCGAACACCCTCATTGTAGATGATATTCGGATCCCGTGCGTAGTCTTCCGCGAACAGTATAGGGGCCAGAAAGAAATCGAAAGGGCCGTCTGCTACCTTGCGTAGCCCCTCGAAGGATAGTGTTGGTTTGTCATAGAGGGCAAGGATCTCGTTAGCAATAATGTGAACCCGATGGATGTCCGTCTCAATGGTGTCGGACATAGTCCTCACAAGGCATCGCTTCACCGGTATCGGCGCATCACTCACGGCAACCCCCTTACAGTTAGCTGGAAAATTGACTCAGCATTAGCTAATCTCCCAGAACCCTGTCAACGCTTGGAGATATCATGTTGAACCTGACTCTGGCGTGCGGCCACTATGACCGAACCGAAGCCCTCCGAGATGGGCGCGTGCAGCCCGACGGAATCAAGCTCAACTGCCTCACGCTGAAGGTGGAAGAGACCTTCTGGCGAATGATGCAGTATCGTGAATTCGACGTGGCCGAAACCTCCCTAGGCGGCTACGTCGTAAGGCGAGGTAGAGCGGTCGAGGACCTTGTGGCCATTCCGGTCTTTCCATCGCGATTCTTCCGTCAGTCGTGCATCTTCATCCA
Source organism: uncultured Syntrophobacterales bacterium (assembly GCA_964438895.1). GTDB lineage: Bacteria > Desulfobacterota > Binatia > UBA9968 > JAJDTQ01 > JAJDTQ01. Next base: position 7,156 of record CAYTMJ010000024.1, read on the forward strand.
TAGCAATTCTGGGATCGAAACACCCCAGGACCTCAAAGGCAAGCGCATTGGAGTTCCCGAATATCAGATGACTGCGGCAGTGTGGGCACGTGGCACGCTTTCCGACGATTACGATGTGCGCGCGGAAGATATTGAATGGGTTCAGGGTGGGCTGGAGGACCCTGGACGCCTCCCGTTCGAACCAGTTGAGCCCACGGGCATCCGGCTTAGCTTCGCTCCGACAGGCCGGTCCCTAGCGCAAATGCTCGCTGCCGGCGAGATACACGCGTTGATCACAGCCCGGACACCTTCCACTTTTAACCCCGTACAATCCACGGTATGCCGGCTTTTCCAAGAACCCTGGAAAGTCGAGCGTGACTACTTCAACCGAACCGGCATCTTTCCCATCATGCACACCGTATCCATCCGGCAGGAAATCCTCGAAGAGCACCCGTGGGTCGCCGCCACACTAATGAAGGCCTTTTCCGACGCCAAAGATCTAGCCATCGCCGATTTGACGCAAACCAGTGCTCTCCCCCTAACCCTTCCGTTCCTAACCGAGCACGCCCATGAAACCGTAGAGGCTATGGGCGAAGATTTCTGGCCCTATGGCCTAGAGGCCAACCGCAAGACTCTTGAAACATTTGTACGTTACATGAACGAACAAGGAATGATTGGCCACCAGATGCCCATAGAAGACCTTTTCGCCCCAAGCACGCATCGCACTTTTAGGATCTAATACTCCATCTCCTCAGGGCATCTCAGGGACGATCTGTAACTGTTCGTTTGGGCCCCAAACGAACAGTTACCTAAGCACGCCGCAGAAATTGCACCTTCTCGAGGCCTGTGATTGCTCGATGTGCTTTGTGTGACAGAAACTACACGGCCGCTGCGAACAGGGTCATCTGACCGTCACTTCCGTGAAGATATACTACGCCCGCAAGTTATCAAACGTAGTGCTGGATCTCTTGAAGAGAGGGAGGAAAAAACAATTCTTCGATCGCGGGCTGTCTTTTGATCATGCCCTGCTCGAACTCATAGCGGACGGCAGCCTCAAGAGCCGGCCGGTTGTCTTCTAGATTGTAAGGCCACGGGTCCGCTCCAAAGATCTCTTGCTGCTCGTGGATTTCTTCCTTAGCCCAGACCAGAGCCAAGCTCCGGGGATCGCGCATGCGATCGTAGCACACCTCCTTGGAGCGCTGAAGTGCTTGGAGCAAACTGACCGCTACCCAGGGATGCTTCTCCAGGATTTCATCCTTGACAACCACCGTGTGCATGATTGGAAAGATATTGCTCTGGCGGTAGTATTCCACTTCCGCCTGCCTTGGGTCCGAGAAGAGCAGTGCCACCTTGTCGGAACCGGCCCGGACGGATGGCAGGACCTCGGGATAGAGCGACCCTTCCAGCTCTCCGGCGCATAACATTTCATCTACATTCCGGCCTTCGGGCACTCGGTGGACTTTCATCCACGATGCTGGCTCAAGGGGAACATCCTCTGCTTCCTGACACCACCACTCCACTGTACTGAGATCAAGGCCATAATAGTCTTGCAGAATGCCGCGCATCCACAAACCAGCAGAATTCTGCAATGTATCGAGACCAACCCTCTTACCGTTGAGGTCGGAAGGCTTTTCGATTCCACACCCAGTTCGTTTGACCATATAACTGTGGCGGAAACGGCGGTGCGGGAACGCGGGAATGGCGGTAAAATTCCGCCCCTGGTCGTGCGCCACCAAATAACCAACGAGGGACAGCTCGCACACATCGAACTCTTCGTGGCGGAGCATACGCCCGTGGCGCTCCGGCGACTGCATGGTCATTATATTGAGATCGAGACCGGCGGGCTCGACGACCTTCTCCCATAGGGGGCGCAAGAGATCGTAGCTACCGCAGGCAAAATTCAGTTTCAAACTGGACACTATTCGCTCCTAACATGCTTCTGGTATTCCTCAGGCGTATCGATGTCGACAAGAATCCCCTTATCCTCAGTTTCGAGCTCGAGGGTCTCACCCGGATGACCCCTAACCACCGGCTTAGCGCCAGTGTCAAGGGACGCTGCCATAAACTCGGGGAAGAGCTTACTCGAAAATAACACCGGATGGCCCCGCCTTCCCGCAAAGCTGGGCACTACGATGAGCTTCTTATCATCATAAAACCGTTCTATCATCCGATTCACGAGAGTGCTCTCAATGTAGGGATGATCCACAAGATGCACCAAAATTGCCTCTACCGGCTCCCCGTCTAACGCCCGGATCGCAACCTGCAGCGAGGATAGCTGTCCCCGGGAAAAGTCCGGGTTCACCGCTGTGTCGACACCCAAGTAGGCGATCGCCTCCCCCATAGCGTCTGCGTTGTGGCCTAGCACCACTAAAGTCTTGTCCACGTTGGTATCATCCAACGCCCTAACGATACGTTCTATGAAAGATATACCCTCAACCGGCAAAAACGCCTTGGGCCTTCCCATACGCGTGGATGCACCTGCAGCCAGAACAACAGCAACAATCATCAGTTACAGCAACAGCTTAGACGGGATATCAAATTCGCCTTCAAACACGGGTTCACATTCCGAACATCTGCGCGACTACAATGCCTCGAGCTTCTTCATAGTTTCGGCATAATCTGTCAACGATCTGTCCAGGGTATAGTCGGCCTCAAAACCCAGTTGTTCCGATGCCCGAGATAGGTCAGTCAACGGCCGATTAGCCGAATAGCCCATGGGATCACTACCCTTCTCCAACGTCACACGAGACTCAGGAAACTGCCTCTTCAGCTCTGCGAGAATCTCGTCCCCGGTGATCATACCACTACATCCGATGTGAAAGAGCCGATCCTTGTGCTCGGCCTTGAGTGCGGCGAGGACAGTTCCCTTGGCCGCGTCCTTGCCGTAAAGAATCTCCGTGGGACCATAGGGCCATTTAATAGTAGCTTCCTCGCGCTTAAGCGCAGCGCGAATCATTTCCTGTATTGCCTGCTCACGGGTCGCCTTCATGGTAGTGGGTGACGGGCCGTATAGGCCTCCCACGTAGCGTACGCACACGAACTCAAAGCCGTACATTCGGGAGTAAGTATTGCCAAGAAACTCCGAACCACCCTTAGTAGCAGCGTAAACAGACGGCGGGTTGATCGGGATGGTTTCGTCGATCGTTCCGAGCCCCTCCCCCAGCGAGCCCAAATATACGGTGCCAGAACTAGGAAATGTAATTCGCGACACCTTCTCCAAGCGCGCGGCTTCGAGCACATTGACGGTACCCATCAGGTTCAAACGAACTCCGGTATAGGGACGTCGCTGTACTTCCTCCCCGAGAAACGCCGCCAAGTGGATGATTTGGTCAACGTCGTAATCCCGAACCGCGCTCACGAGCTGGGGGAGATCTAGAATGTCACCGCGTACGGTTTCCACCGACGCCGGATCGACTCCGACTGCGTTAAGTAACCGCTCGTTCACGGCGACGTCAAAGATCACCGGGCGCTCGCCCCGCTCCTGCAACATCCCCACGACATACGCACCCACAAGACCGGTTCCTCCGGTCACCAAGATACTTTTTTGTGCCATTCTATTCCCCTCCCTATATCCCCGAGGCTTTCCCAACATAATACCGGTCAGCCACTAAGGAAACATATACTCTACTGGCGGAGCCTCAAAGTCCGTCTCCACCGACACCGATCCCGGTACCTTCCCTGCCACCGCTACAATCTCCTCCTGTAGCGCGGGCTGGGTAAGGATCCCGGAAACATGAACGTGCCCGTCGGACACCCCGACCCGTACGTTCAAGTTCCGGGTGCTAGGGGCAACGATCAGCGCCGCCTGAACACGCGACATCAGCGACAGGTCGGCAAAGGCTCGTTCGGAGTCCGCGCTCGCCTGATATTCAGGCCTATTTGCTGCATCTTTGATCAATGTGCTTGCGGTATCAACGGTCATCTGGCCAACGTTCAATACGAGGTCGTAACGCGACGGGTCGCGCCAATCCGAACCGAAGATTGCCTCCATTCGCTGTGCGCGGGCCTTGTTGACCCCCTCCACGAAGCGTCTGGCAGTGGTATCGTCCAAACCTTCCCGCTCCCGAACCTTTTCGACCTGAAATTGCAACGGCGCCGTTAGTAAGACCTTAAGTACGTGAGTGACGCCGGGCAAAAGCTCCTGACCCATGTGGCCGTGATAAACCAATTCACCACCGCTAGCCATTTCGCACATGGCCGCCTGGAGTGTAATGCGGTACAGTCGAAGATTCTCGCGCCAACGTTCCCACCAGCGTGGCCCTGATTCCAGAATCTCCTCGTATTTAGCCTCTGGAATACCATACTGCTTGCCCGCACGAATCAACACCTCCCGGTCCACACACAAGTAATCCAATCCCTGCGCCACTCGCTCCGCAACTTCCGGACCCTCGCCAAAGGCACCACGAATTATGGTAATTATAGGCATGGTCCTCCCTCTTTCGTACAACAGACTGCGGGTCGACCCTCAAAGCAACTCAGTACTAGAATAATTCGCCTCGCATCACGTTGCAAGAAAAAAGAAGCTAGGGAGATTCCCTAACATTTTACAATCACAATTTTCGTTGACACGAATGTTTGTGCCCCCAACCGCCTTTTGTTACACGTTCCCCCAGGATTGCCGCATGACTCCCAAAGAAAAACTGCTGGCGCTCCGGGGTGAGCTTCGACAAACGTTTCTTGAACGCGTCGAGCTAATCGACGGAGCCCTGGCAGCGTTGCTGGCTGCACAGAACCTACTGATCATCGGACCGCCAGGAACCGCCAAGTCTATGTTGGCAGACGAATTATGCCGTCGTATCGAGGGTGCCGACTACTTTCAGTGGTTACTAACCCGCTTTACTGCGCCGGAAGAACTTTTCGGTGCGGTGAGCCTCAAAGGCCTGGAACAGGACGACTACCGACGCGTAACCAACCGCAAGCTCCCGGAAGCCCACATCGCGTTTCTGGACGAGGTCTTCAAGGCTAACTCTTCGATCCTAAACTCAATCCTGTCGATCATAAACGAGCGCCGTTTTCACAACGGGCAACACGTCCACGTCGTTCCCTTGATCACGTTGTTCGGCGCCAGCAACGAACTCCCAGAAGACGACGAGCTCACCGCTCTATACGACCGATTCCTGCTCCGTTTCGTAGTGGATTACATTGAAGAGGACTATCACTTCCTACGGTTACTAGAGGGGCCGTCGCCGCAGCCCCAGATTCACATTACCCTTGAGGAATTGCGCCGAATGCAGCTTGAGGCAGACGCGCAACCGGTTCCCAACCGCGTCCACCGGGCAATGGCTGAGATCCGACGACAACTAGGCAAAAAACAAATCATCGCATCCGACAGACGTTACCGCCAATCGCTGGCGCTGATGAAGGCGCACTCATACCTGACGGGAAACGAGGAGGTGTCGGACCAGGCCCTATTGTTCCTTGAACACATCCTCTGGCGAGAACCGTCTGAGCATGCCGATGTAAGCTCAACCATTAGGGAGATTGTTCTCGGACACGAGAAGGAGGCGCAGGGATTACTGTACCAGGCCCAGGAGATCCAAGAATTCGTGCATCGTTCGTGGGAAACTGAGGAGTTACGGTCCCAAGCCTTAATCGAAGGACACACCAAGCTCCGGAATATCCTCGACCGGATAAAACAGATCATTGAGAAAGCGTCTGATTCAGACCGTCCCCTCGCTCGGTTAGAAGACATACGAGATGAGATTCAGGCCCTCCAAAGTCACCTCCTGGAAGGGCTCCAGTGACCAACCGAACACCCAAGCACAAGCTCACGCCACCTCCTTCACTACCAGAGAACGCCAACTGGATCGAAAGCGATCGGTACGACCGACATGCGTACGGACAACTCCGCCACGGCAGCAATTCCTTGACGAAACTGGAACACGCAGGCCAGGCGCTCGTTCCCCACTTCCCCGCACTCCTGCAGGACATCTTCTGTCTACTCTTCAAGTATAATATCGTGTTCGTTGCGGAATCGAATGTAGTGCCCAGCGCTGCCATTAACCGAGTTCTTCTAGAGGGCTTTCACGACAGTGAAGTGAGTCGCATTCTCCGCGAAATAACCCTGCTGGACGAAGCCCGTACCGGGCTATGCACGCTGCTTATCGGCGAAGGCCTCCTAGCAATGCTGACATCGGAAAAGCCGTGGACCCGACATGACATGATGGATACCTGGAAGCTGCAGCAGAAGGAGGAGGCCTTTCAAAAGGCCCAGGAGACACTAGCACACACGGATGAACTGAGTCAGCAGGAGGACGAAACCCGCGGCAAAGACTCGCTGACGAACTTCCGAAAGACCCTGACGAATAAGCTCCGCCGAGACGCTGTCTCGATTCGACAGAAACAGCAACAATTGACCGAAGATCTAAACCGGGTCGAGAACGAGGTCAAGGCGAGAGTTCGAGCCTCCGCTATTCGTGCCGCTCAACAACTCGAACAGGCAGACGAGGAAGCAGGACACTGGAGCAGCGAGCTAGGATCAGGGGGGCCAATCTCCGCAGAACAGAGGCTCGAGTTGGGACGGCGCTTAGCCGGCAACGACAAGCTCAGGAAACTTATCCGTATGGTGGGGAGAATGAAGTCTCACGCGCTTGCATTACGCAAGCACACCTTCGAGCGAGCTAACGAAGAACTCTACTCCGTGGAGCAGGGAGGTGTCTTGGAGCGCTTACTGCCGCAGGAACTAATCGCGCTCCACCACCCCTTGTTACACCGGGATTTTCAACGCCGCCTGGTCGAAAACGAACTGCTTCAGTACGCCCTCCGGGGCACGGAACAGAAGCGCAAGGGTCCAGTAGTAGTGTGCCTAGACGGCAGTTCCTCCATGTCTGGCGAAAAGGAACTCTGGTCCAAGGCCGTCACCCTCACACTGCTCGAATTGACTCGACGACAACGACGACCGTTCCGTTCCATCTGCTTTTCGTCAAGGGACGCCGTGCTCCAGATCCTGGACATGAACACACGACCAGGCTACGACTTAGAAGCCGGCAAGCTAATGGATCTCGCCGAACACTTTCCAGGCGGCGGAACGGACTTCGAGACTCCGCTGGACGCGGCACTGGATTGCCTAGGGAAATCTCGATACAAAAAGGGGGATATCGTTTTTATAACAGATGGAGAATGTCAGATCTCGCCCGAGTGGTCCCAACGGTTCCTAAAGGAAAAGAAACGACTAAGCTTTTCCCTCTTCTCCGTCCTTATAGACATGGGACACAGCTCCTTGGGCACCCTAAAGGAATTCAGCGACCGGATCACCACCATTACACAACTCACCAATGAGGGGAGCCGTGAACTGTTTATAGATTTCTGAGACCTGCCGTACGAACGCAGGTCAGCGCAGAATTCGGAAGAATCAAATGACCAAAAAACTCAGTTTCGGTATCTTACTGCCCACCCGAGGAGTGATCCTCGCGAAGACGGCCGTCCCAGATTTGAGTCCCGTCTTCAAACTTGCCGACGCGGTCGAAAAGGCAGGGTACGACTCGGTGTGGATCGGCGACAGTGTCACTGCGAAGTCGAGACTTGAGGTCATCAGCACACTGGGGGCGCTAGCGGTGAAGACCGAGCGAGTCAAGATCGGTACCGCTGTTCTGCTGGCAGCCATGCGTAACCCTGTAGTGCTAGCCCAAGCTCTAGCCAGCGTCGACGTGCTGTGCGGAGGGCGGCTAACGGTGGGGGTAGGTGTGTCGCGGAATGACAAGATGTTCGAGGAGGAGTATACCGCGTGCGGTGTTCCCTTTAATCAAAAGGCCGGACGCCTCAGCCAAATGCTGAAGATCATGAAGATGCTCTGGACCAAAGACAACGTCACCTACCCCAACAAGTACTACACAATCGAGGACATCTCCCTGCTGCCCAAGCCGGTACAGCACGAAGGGATACCCCTATGGGTGTCGAGCAACAACGTCGACTCCGGGCTCAAGCGGGCCGCCCTCTATGGGGATGCCTGGATCACAAATATTCCATCTCTCCCAGTATTCAAGGAGTCCCAGAAGAAGCTAGAAGACTTCGCAAGTAAAGCCGGACGAAATCCCGAAGATATACACCGCTGCCTTTACCTCACCATACACGTTGACCCCGATGCCGACAAAGCGCGTCAACAAGGCAGTGCGTTCTTGGAGGCATACTACCACAAGACCTACGAGCAGGTAGCCGCTCAACTGGTGGTAAAGGCAGGTGGAACGAGCGAAGTGGCAGACTTCATCAATGAGTATTCTGAAGCCGGGATTCAGACGTTCATTATCCGTTTCGCCGCCAAGGACCAGTTCCAACACCTCGACGTGTGCAGTGAACACATTATTCCCCACTTCCAATAACGCTGGTCGCCGTGGACGACACGAGCAAGCAACATGAGCACAGAACGGGTGCTGGTAGTGGGAGCCGGACCTGTGGGTCTCGTTGTAGCGCTGCACTTAGCGCAACACGACGTACCCGTGACCGTCCTGGAGGCGGAGCCCGAGTTGCCCGAAACTCTGCGCGCCTCCACCTTCCATCCCCCCACCCTCGACATGCTAGCTTCAACCGGGGTACTACAAGACTTTCTCGCTTTGGGCCTCAAAGCACCCACCCTCCAGTACCGCGAACGTGCCGGCTGTATTGCTGAATTTGACTTCGGGCAGATCGCCGACGCCACCGCGCACCCCTACCGGCTTCAATGCGAACAGTTCAAGCTCAACCGGCTCCTTTATGAGCAACTGAGCGGTCTACCGAGAACCGAAGTGCTCTTCTCTAGCGAGGTAACTGAGGTGAAAGAAGGCCCAGGGTCCATTACGGCAGTGGTGGCCAATGCGGACACGACACGGTGCTTCGAGGGACTTTTCCTTGTGGGTGCCGACGGAGCAAGCAGCAATGTCCGTAAGTCTCTGGACATTTCCTTCGATGGGTTCACATGGCCAGAGCGGTTTCTGGTGGTAAGCACCCCCTTTCCGTTCGAGGATCACTTTTCTGAGCTCGCACCGGTAAGCTACTTTGCCGACCCACAGGAGTGGTTTTTCCTTCTGCGAGTGCCGGGGCTTTGGCGCGTCATGTTCCCCACACGCCAGGAGGAGAGCAACAACGAGGTACTCAGCGATGCGAGCATCGAAGAGCGGCTCCAGCGCGTGCTCAAAACAAACTGCCCCTACCAGATTCGCCACAGAACCCTATATCCCGTGCACCAGAGGGTAGCTGGGCGTTATAGAAAAGGTCGAGCATTCCTCGCTGGGGATGCGGCGCACATCAACAATCCTCTGGGCGGGATGGGCATGAACGGGGGTATCCACGACGGCTACAACCTCGCCGAAAGGCTCGTGCGGGTGTTACATGGAGCAGCGCCAGAATCGGAACTCGACGGTTATGAACGTCAGCGCCGACCCATCGCGCTCGAATATGCCAACGCCCACTCCACCAACAACAAGATGAATCTCGAGACCCAAGACCCTGAGCGCCAACGGCACTTCCGCCGAGACATGCAGGAAACCGCCAAAGACCCAAACAAGTCCTACGATTACTTGCTGCGAATCTCCATGATCGCTAGCCTTAAGGCCGCTGCAAGACTGTAGCCCGATCACCGAACTCGCCCCCACACTCAACCGGTCTTGGTTTGTAATCGAGCTGCTGACAACACTAAGTGTGACTGGACGGTTTCCCTGCGAAGGTTGACAGACCACACTGCCAACGCCAGACTAACCACCGATCCACTAACAACGGCTGCCATTGAGACTGAGATCGGAATGCCAAAACTCCTAACGCAAGAACAGGTAGAGGCCTACCACCGCGATGGGTTCTTATTCCCAATCCGTATCATGGACAGCAAATCCGCGCGCCAACTGCGGCAGAAACTCGAAAGCATAGAGAAAACCATCGGCGCCGAAGTACAGAATCGATATCGCATCAAGGCGCACCTTCCGTTTCCCTGGCTCAATCGGCTGATCCGCAATTCGCACATGCTGGACGCAGTGGAGGACATCATTGGCCCGAATATCCTATGCTGGGGCTCCAGTTTCTTCACCAAAAATGCGCACGATCCACGGTTCGTCTCGTGGCACCAGGACACTACGTACTACGGACTGGAGCCGCGAGAGACGTTAACTGCTTGGTTCGCGTTCACTGATAGCAACGTTCAGAGCGGTTGTATGCGCGTGATCCCCGGCTCCCATTCGGAGGGCACCCGTCAGCACATGGAAACCTTCGCCGAGGACAACCTCCTATCCAGAGGGCAAACGGTAGAGGATGTGGACGAGTCCCTAGCTTTGGACATGGAGCTCAAAGCCGGGGAAATCTCGTTCCACAGTGAGACTATAATTCATGGCTCCAATCCTAACCAGTCGGGCGATCGGCGGCTCGGCTACTCGATTCACTTCATTGCACCACACGTACGCCAGACACTCTTCAATCACGCAACGGCCACTTTGCTGCGCGGGACTGATACTCACGGGCACTGGGAACCTGAGCCAGTTGCACAGCAGGACTTCGACCCAAACTGCCTTGCCGCCCTTGATCGAAACCACCTACAGTACAAAGCCAACCAACAGGGGGCTAGCGCGGAGCCCAACCCGGAACCACCCGCGGGGAGCACCACCAATCACTACTAATATATCCTAAAGTTATTTCTAGATAATAACCTTCAAATGTCTATTAATACGATAAAAGATAAAGTTGTCATCGTAACCGGAGGTGCGGGCGGGATGGGCACCGTCATGACCTTGGCCCTACTCGAGGGAGGCGCCCGAGTCGCGGTAGTGGATAAACAGGAACAACGATGCCAAACCATGGCACAACATGCAGCGGGCATAGTTGATAAAGAAAGCCTTATCACCCTGACAGCCGACATCACCGAACCGAAAGATTGTCAACAAGTGGTGAACAACGTGCTGGATGGGTTCGGACGGGTAGACGCACTAGTCAACGCGGCCGGAATTGGCATGCAGACCGTGCGTGCCAACTACATCAGCGAGCCTGTACGCTTCTGGGAGGTGGAACTTGACCGTTGGCAGGCGGTGATGGACGTCAACTGGAAAGGCGCCTTCCTGATGGCGCGCGCGGTCACGCCATTTCTAGTAGAGCAAGGCTCTGGCCGTATCGTCAACGTGACAACGAGCCTCGACACTATGTTCCGCGGTGCCTATACGCCCTACGGTATGTCCAAGGCTGCCCTGGAAGCTGCGACCGCGAGTTGGGCCATGGACCTAGAAGGCACTGGCGTAACGGTCAACGTCCTGGTCCCCGGAGGACCGACCAACACGAGCTTCATTCCCGACAGCGCGCCATTTGACCGCACCAAATTGGTTCAACCCGAAGTCATGGCCAGACCCATCCAGTGGCTAATTTCCGACGCGTCTCAAGATATCACCGGTTGTCGCTTCGTCGGGAACGACTGGGATGTAACACTGGACGCCGATGAAGCCGCCAAGGCTACCTGTAATCCCGCAGCCTGGAAGGATCTATCCTCCCAAGCCGTGTGGCCGGAAAAGAAGTAGGGACCACCTCCGTAGCTAGACGTCTCGACGCGAACAACAGCGGGATAGCGACAAGCGAGCTGACCTATCGAAGGCCTGAACCCGCATCTCCACACGGACCTTCACGCCCCCGAGCTACAGGACACAACCGCCGTTTACCAACACTGGGTGGCCCACCGTAACTCAGTCAACCTCAGTTCCTTGAACGGCTATGACGGTTCCGGACGTGACAAGTTACTACAACCGGCAACAGTACGATTGACAACCCAACCTGGATTTGTCATTGGACCCACATCACCCGCCTACAGGAGGTCATTATGGCTTACAGCGCTAAAGGGCGTACCAAGGACTTTTCCGTTTTCGACTGCGACAGCCACATCTACGAGCCCCCGGAAGTCTGGGATAAGTACATTCCCGAACGCCATCGCGCATTTGCCAAAACGCATTTCTATAGGGACGCCGATCAGCTTGTACTGGTGCGGAATTCGCGAATCAGCTTCCGGAGCCCCAACGACTGGAAATATCCGGCTGAAACGTGGCATCCCGGTCTGACCAAAGAAGAAATTGGTAACACTCCACCTGGTACCAAGGAGTGGGACGAAAAAATTGGCCGAAACGCTAGCGCCCGAGATCCCCAGGTGAGGCTCAAGGACATGGATGCCTCCGGCATCGACCAGGTCATGATTTTCCCCTCCACCTTTGTCTATCTACCCCTGGTGGAGAACGCTGAGGCAGCCAACTTATGCGCCCAGGCGTACAACGACTGGGTCTACGACTACTGCGGCGCTGACCGGAAACGGATGTATCCCGCTGCGGTCCTACCCCTACAGGACGTGGACCTTGCAATCGCAGAGCTACGGCGTGTAGCTGAGCGTGGCTTCAAGTCGGCGTTAGTCCGTCCAATCTTAGCACTCAACCGCTACCCTACCTTTCCTGAGTTCGATCCACTATGGAAGGAGTTCGAAGAACTCGGGATGGTCTTGGGCATGCACACCTTCCCATCCCGCAGCGAGCCCATGTCGCCCGGCCTAGCCGAGCGTATGGGCGCAGACCGGAAACATCTCTTCGCCGACGAAGATGCAGTCCTTGTGTATTCGCCCGGACAATTTGTTGCCAACATTATGCAAGCCATGGGTTCGAAACAGGCTGGCGATGCCGCCTACGGATTCATCGCTGAGGCAATGACCTGGACGGGAGTCGTTCTGATGACAGGTTGGCTCGAAAAGTTCCCGCGCCTCAAGGTGGCGATCTTGGAGTCCAACTCAAGTTGGCTGCCGCTGGTTCTGGAGAAGGCTGAAGGCTACCTAGAGCTCTACAAGCACACCAACGAGAACATAGGTGACCCCAAGGAGGTCTTCTACAAGAACTGCTTCATCGCCTTCGAAGGCGATGAAGCAATCACCTTCCGACTCTGGGACCTGTATGAGGACATTGGACTCTGGTCGTCCGACATGCCCCACCTCGATGCCGCGGACGTGTGGGAGGCCATGGACGCAATGAACAAATGGAAAGTCCCCAAGCACGTTCAGGAAAAAATGCTAGGAGGTAATGCGCGCCGCCTCTACGGTATCGAGCCAGAACTTGTAGTTACCCAGGCCCCGGACGAGTACGCACCCGTCACCATGTCGCGATTTACATCCCTAGGAACGTGACCAGTGCGTACCGTACATAGCTAATATTACTGTTAGAACCGGTAATATTCTTAACGCAGCTTCTTAGACAATCACAGTTCCAGCCGGTAAAGGTCGATCACGTTCTGGGAGATTAGGCGCTCCTGCGTTTCGTAATCCAACTCGCCGATTTGCTTAGCGATGAACCCACGTGACTGCGGCCAGGTCATATTGCTATGCGGGTAATCACTAGACCACATGCAGTTGTTCTCGCCCCAAAATTTAAGGGCCTGCGCGCCAACGAAATCATCCATGAAGGTCGCATAGACATGATCGTGGAAAATCTCGCTAGGCAATCGGTTGATCGGGAAATTGCCGCGGTCGGCCGAATCTTTGAACCGATTATAGTAATAATCCCACTGTTGTAGGGTGAACGGCATAAACCCGATTTCGCTTTCGACGAGCTCTACCTTAAGCGCCGGGTGACGGTCGAAAACGCCCGACCAAATCAGGTCGAACAGTGTTGTGATAGCATTCGCCGTCTTGACATTGACCGACGCTCGGACGATTTCGATTCCCTTAAGCTTGGATACGTCATAGCTATGTCCGCTTAGTATATGAAAATTGATCGGATAGCCGATTTCCGCCGCCGCGGCCCATAACGGATCATAATGCTTGGACGTAAAAGGTAATTCCGGGTCCGGTACTTGCCACACCAGCCCACCGCGCAAACCCATGTCGTTACACCGCTGTAATTCATTGACCGCCCAGTCCACGTCGTAGACACATAGGCAGGGTACGGCAAAAAGCCGCTTAGGCGACGTCTTGCAGTAATCGGCAACCCATTCGTTATAGAGCCGAAAACCTTGCTCTTGGGCCTTTTGCGGTTTATTGAAAGCGCGTAGCGTCGCGGTTGGATACAACACCTCAGCGGTGACGTTGTCCAGATCCATGTGCTCGATTCTTATCTTGGGATCGAGCCCACCCGCAGCGCGCGTCTCGGGTGTCCAGGCCGGGATCGGCGGCAGCTGCTCGCGAACATCGGCCGGTAGGTCCTTCCATAGATCAACGGGCTCATCGACGTGGGAATCCGACGACACCAGAAGATCAGGTAGTTTCGCTGCCTCATCGATGAAGACCTGCTCAATATTACGCGCGGATAAATCCTCTGCCTTGGTTACCATGACTTGCGTTCCCTTCTGATTAGCCACCTATGCCGTATTTCAAGGGCGACGGCTAATCCAGTTCGTTAAACGATCACCGAAATCGGGGCGGTCATTACGGAGAATCGCAGTTGGCCAAACGGAGCCTACCAGGAATCCGTGATCTTGTTCCCCCACGCCGCTCAATCCTCGTACGGAAGGTGGGACTCGTCGGTCGCAGCCCATCCCGCGCGACTGTCCCAGTAACGGTGGGCGGACGGCCTTTCATCACCTAACTCATCATCAAGGGTACCCGCGGGAACGCTGAACCGCTGGCCATCCCGTGTGAGACGCGGGACGGGACAGTTGCACTTCGTGCAAATAGCGGTAGCGAATGCTCTGGCGTCTGGCATGTCCCACCGAGAAATCACTTCCTCACCAGAGATCCAGGAAAATTGGGTCGGTAGGACCGAGATATTACTGGATTTCACACCGCCGGAAGACTTCCGACAACGAGTACAGTAGCAGTGGGCAAAACGTATGAACGGCGGCCTTATCTCGAAACGAACGGCACTGCAAAGACAACTACCCCGTAGCGTCGCGTCTACCATTCTCCCCTCCCTGGCGGCTAAAAGCCATAAAGCCGCGCCGGATTCGCTTCCAGAATCGCGCTTTTCCTTGATTCGCTAACGTCATCACGTTCCATCAATGTCTTAGCAGCGAAGCGCTCTCGGTCTGAGTGGGGCATGTCGGAGCCGTAAACGATTTGACCGTCGCCTACCAGATCTAGGACCTGAGGTAGCATGTCGTCTTCCACCTCTGCGCTCCAGTACAGGTTGCCACGGCTGAGGTATTCGTTCGGTTCTGCGGCTGCGCGGAGGTTGACCTGCGGATAGAGATCCGCCAAGCGTTGGGCGTGAGAAAATCTATGGTTCAGCCGATCGATGACAAAGGGGATCCACAGACACCCTGCTTCCAGAAAGACAACCCTCAGACTGGGAAAGCGATCCAACACGCCGCCAGTCATGAAGGCGACAAAACCCATCATTACGGGCATTAGGAACGCCGTGATCCACGACGGATAGAGTTCGCTATAAAGATTGTTCAAAGACGGGCACGCCCAACCCACATGAACCCCTAGGGTCAGGTCGGTCTCCGCCATTGCCTCGTAGAATGGTAAGAACATAGGCTTGTCGAGCGTATGGTCACCCGCAGTTCCCAACACCATAATGCTCGAAGCACCCAGGCTTTTGGCCTCGTACACGCCCTGTACAGCCGCCGGGACATCTTCCAGATTGACCACGCCAGCCCACTTGAGGCGATCGTTACCCGATAATGTATCGCCCATCCACCGATTATAAGATGAGCATAGGGCCGTCACCAACGGGGGTTCCGACGTTAATGGATAGGCTAGAAAGAGAGTCGGATAGATCACCTGAACGTCGATACTCTCGGCATCCAAGGCCTCAATACGCGCATTGACGTCCATCAGCTCCTGACTATCGAGGGTGTCGAGGTTCCGTTCCTCAATCAACCCGCCATGCTTGGTGGGCTTACCGTCGATTCGGGCTGGGGTACTGAAGTTGTTACAACCAAGACCTGATCGCCGCGGAAAGACCTGCTCGCCAATCATCCAGTAGTACATATCGTCCGAGCCAACAATGACGGGCCGACGGGACCGGAATGCCGGGTCTAGATACTTGTCGTCGAAGGTCATCGGACACTCATTTACGTGACCATCTGCATCAATAATTCGCATACGCGTACCCTTTACTGATTTCCGATCCCAAGTCAAGGCGATGCGCTATTCCCTTTTCGGGGTGAGATTGCCGTGTTACGCTCCGGGCCATCAACATCAACCAGGGGGAAACATGCAGCTCATCGAGCGCAGATTGAACGCTCAGGAACACGGGGTAGCCGGCTTCCTTGTTCAACCTAAACAGAAGGATCCCGGGCCCGCCCTATTGCTCATCCACCCGAAGTCGGGGCTAACGGATTACATCAAAATCGAGGCGCGCAAATTTGCTACTTTGGGCTATAGCACCTTTGCCGCCAACGTCTTCGAGCAGCTCGGATATCCCGCAGCCACACACATCGAGACCGGCTCCGAGATTCAGGCTAACACTTCCGATGACGAGTTTACCCGGGCGCTAACCGAAAGCTGGCAATTCCTGCTCGCCCAATCGAACGTGGACCATCAGCGTGTGGCCGTATGCGGCTACTGCATGGGCGGTCGAATCGCCATCAACTTCGTCGCGGCGACACCTACCGTCCGCGGGTTCGTCGGCTACTATCCCACGGTAAGGGACGAACCCGCGACGGAAATGCGACCCATCGCCCCCTGGGACAAGGTCAAAAACATCCACTGTCCTTCTATCATACTTTATGGTGCAGACGACTCGGTGACCAACATCCCGGTCCAAGACAAGATGATGTGCGCGTTCCGAGAGAACGGCCAGCCCCTCGAATGGCATTTCTACCCCTTTGGCGGACACGGGTTTGTGGACCCGGGTGCGGTGGGCTATCACGCTCACGCAGCCGACCTAGCCTGGACCCAAGTAGTCGATTTTATGGAGCGTGAACTGCAATGGAGCCCCGAACCCTGACTTCTCAGAAAAGCCTAAAACTGCCACCAAATCTGGCTCAGAAAAGTAAAGGTCGCTACACCGGTGACACCACGGAAACACGCAGGGTGACCTCTCGGGGCGCCTGGGTGTGCTCTATTGCAAGGACGACAATTGGGCAAGATCGCGCAGAATGTAGCGCTACGGAGACATGAAGCTAACGAACGACGCGTACCTAGGAGCCGACATCTAAACCCAGAAGAGTAGTTCCATCAATTCAAAACTTTTTGTAGACCCAGGGATCAGTGGAATTCACCATTATTTTACTACCAAGCGACGAATGGGGATCTTCGCGATCCAGCCGATAGCCGCATTCCGGTGACATTACATAGATGTGGTTTTTGAGCAGCGCACGGAAGGAAGGATAGAAGATGACTAAGGAATCAAATCGACCGCCGTTCGAATCGGATCTCACAGCAGATGTCGTCATTATCGGCTCCGGGGCCACGGGGCTGCCCGCCGCCATCGCAGCGGCGGACGCTGGA
This sequence comes from uncultured Syntrophobacterales bacterium, assembly GCA_964438895.1. GTDB lineage: Bacteria > Desulfobacterota > Binatia > UBA9968 > JAJDTQ01 > JAJDTQ01. Next base: position 24,431 of record CAYTMJ010000024.1, read on the forward strand.
GCGTCGGTGCTGGTGGTAGAGACCAATTATGACGTGGGTGGCCACGCTATCTTAAGCGGCGGTAACGTACCACTCGGTGGTGGCACCAGCGCTCAGAAAAAGTACGGTATAGAGGACTCGCCGGACGTAGTGTTTGCGGACCTAACAGATTGGTCCGTCACGCAAGTGAACGGGTCGCCCGACTATCGCTACAGCGATCGGGCTGTGATTCGAGCTTTCGCCGACCACTGTGCAGCCACCTACGAGTTCTTGTTGGCCAACGGGGTCAAGTTTAAGGAGATTCCTCCCGATAGTGCCGGTGCCCACTCCACCGGCAACTCCGCCCACCGGGAGAACCACGCCTACTGGAACGATGGGACCAGCCTCGCTAGCCCCAACGGCCGGCCTGGCACGGGCCTCGTAAGACCGCTGGAAGCCAGTGCCCGTGAGAAGGGGGTGCGCTTTCTGTTGAACTACAAAATGACCGGCATCATCCGAAAAGACTCAACAGAAGATGCCTCCGGTCGTGTCATCGGGATAACTGCCCAATATACCCCCACCGTGCTGCCCGGAAGCACGTCCATCTTGGAAAGCTATCGCACCGAAGGGAACATCGACCGTACCGAAGCTAATCTTACCATCGGCGCGAACAAGGCCGTCATCATCGGTACTGGTGGCAGCACGAGCAATGTGGACTTTCGGCGCATGTTCGATCCACGACTGACGGATGTATACCAAGTAGCCGGCGAGCCCTATAGTTTCCAGGATGCCAGCGGGGAGATTGCGGCCATGGCCATCGGCGCATCCCTCTGGGGCCTAGCTAACCAGACCCTCGAGAACGGCGACAACATACGTGTACAGCGTGCTATCGGCACCCGATACAACTACTTCCCGTGGGAACTTAACAGCCCGATCTTCCCCCTAGTCCGCGCCGCCGGTCTGGCGGTCAAGGACTGGCAGGACCTAATTCTAGTCAACCAGTTAGGTGAGCGGTTTTACGACGAGACCAAGGGGGACTACCCTGAGGGCAACAAGCACAAGGACATCGACCCATACACGCCAGGTGACCACCGCAACGCCCACATCGAATACGATCCGCATGCCTCTAACTTCTTCAACGCTGCGGTGGCCATGAACGCGGGCTCGAAAGGCCCAGATTACTCGGCCGGGCCAGTATGGGCCATCTTCGATTCGGACGCGGCGGTGCGGGAAGGGTGGAAAGTTACCCCGCCCCACGTCGACCCTGACGGTTATTTCTTCAGTGCGGACACCCTGCAAGAGCTTGCCACTGCGATTCGGAATCCCTATCAAGCCGCGCCCATGAGCGGAACGATCCTCGAAAACGCGGTGCGCCGGTACAACTCGTTCGTAGATTCCGGTGTGGACAAGGATTTCGACAAACCAACTCCCAAATACAAACTACAGACGCCACCATTCCACGCTGCCTGGTGTACACCCTTAATCCATGACAGCCGCGCCGGGTTACGCATCAACGAGAAGTGCCAAGTGTTGGACATGGAAGGCCGAGTCATTCCCGGCCTCTACTGCGGTGGTGAGTCTGCCGGTGGCTTCAATCAACACGGAATGGGTCGATGTGCCGTGCAAGGATACATTGCCGGGAAGCAGGCCACGATGGACCCTCCAATCAGTCTTTGACAATGGCACCCGTTAGGGAGATAAAGGCAAGATCAAGAGGTAGAAAGGGGAAAGCGTCATGGACGAAACCATAATCTCAGCTGATTCGCATGTAATCGAAATACCCGATCTCTGGGAGAATGGATTGCCGTCATCCCTGAAGGAAAGGGCACCCAAAGCTTTCTTCGACGAGGGCCGTGACGCCTGGATGTTCGGGTCGGCGGACGTGCTGCCCCAAGCCGTGGGTGGGCTGTTCATGGCCGGACAACAACCAGACAACGTGGAGAGTTATCGGCGAGCCGGCTTCTCCGTGGCGCGCCCCGGTGGTTGGGACCCGGTAGAGCGAGTCAAGGACATGGCGCAAGACGGTGTATCGGGTGAAGTCCTGTACCCCAGCCTAGGTCTCGGCTTCTTCTGCGTCGACGACCCCGCGTTTCAGGAAGCTCTATTCCGGGCCTACAACGACTGGCTGATCAATTACTGCCACGGAGCGCCGGAACGTCTATTCGGTGTCGCATTGATCTCGGCCTTCAACATCGATCACGCCATCGCCGAAATGAAACGCTGCAAGGAGCAAGGGATGGTTGGGACACTGATCTGGCAGGTCCCCCACCATGACCTTCCATTCACTTCGGACCACTACGAGCGCTACTGGGCTGCATCCCAGGACCTGGAAATGCCCGTACACCTTCACATCCTTACGGGTTTCGGCGACAGCATGCACCGTCAAACTGCCCACGGTATTAAACGCTATCGCATCGGCGTGGAGCAAACCCGCGAGATCGAAGATGCCCTGTTTGATATCATCTTTTCAGGGGTACTCGAACGGTTCCCAAAACTCAAAATTGTATCCGTAGAGAACGAGGTCGGATGGATTCCCTTCTGGCTCGGGCAGTGCGACAAAGCCTTCCGGCGCCACCGCCACGCGGAGACACTACCTATCGACAAGACCCCCAGTGAATACTTCGCCCGGCAGGTCTACGCTACCTTTTTTAACGACCACATCGGGGGGCGGCTGTTCTCATGGTGGGGCGCCGACAACTGCATGTGGTCCAATGACTACCCGCACCAAAACTCAACATGGCCGCACTCGCAAGACGTCATCGCCCGTGATCTAGGCGAACTGGAGTCGGGCGATCGCGTGAAATTACTGAACTCCAACGTAGCAAACTTGTACAATCTACAAGTATCGCCGCTCACAAATTCGGCTTGAGACTAAATATGCACTAACCGACCGCGTAGCGCCCGGTGCGACCATTGCGCTATGCGGCGCTAAGTCCTTTCCCAGACACCCGGTTCCTGCGGGCCAACGACGGCAAATGTCTGTGGTCGATCGTATTTCGCAGCGGATTTGACGTACAGTAGGGGCGCGGCAACCCTACACCATTTCCTCCAGCAACCGGCCATACCCCATCACCGACTCATTAACGTGAAGTCGCTTCTGGATGGCCCATACGCGGGCCGGTACCGGATGTACTACGGGCACCTGAAGATCTTGCTCCAACAATTCGATAATGTCCAAAGTGCGCCAGCCGGAACCCAGCATATAGATGGCGTCCGCACCACGATGCTTCAGAAATAGGTTGCGAGTGTGTGCGTAGACCTCCTGCCCAGCAAGCTTACCAACGTCGTCAAAATCCACCGGGATACCCTCCATCGCCAGTACGTCGAACCCCGCTTCGACGAAGTACCGCGCAAAGGTTTCGTTGATTTTTCCGGTAAAGTAGGTGACCCCGAGAATCTTCTTAGCCTTGAGTGCCCGCAGGGCCTCGATCTGAGTCATTCCTGCTGTAACAATGGAGGTTTTATACTTTCGCTCCCAAGCGCGAATCGTACGCCGCTCACCCTTCACACCCTGAAACATGAATGGCGGTGCCCCCTCGGGGTGGATCAGATCCACCTCATAAGCGGCAAGCTGGGCAACTCGCTCCTCGTAGGATTTCATGGCGCGCTGGAACTCATCCGCAGTGCCACGCTGAAAGCCGATGAATAACGGGATGACACCGATGCCCTCGGGCATCATCCGAATGAACTCCTCCAAGGACCCCGGGCGCATTGTGGGCTTCACTACTCCAACAGTTCCACGCCAACTCGTATACCCCATACAACTCTCCTTTAATGGAAATTAAAACACCCACGAC
>CAYTMJ010000025.1:0-73157 GCA_964438895.1 uncultured Syntrophobacterales bacterium
CCCGTCCACCGCCATCTCCTCGATCCTAGCCTTGGGGTCCCAGCCTCCAGGCTTTTCGCCGATACTGTTGCGGGGCGGAAACTCGGGATACCGGCCTTTGAAACTGGCCGGTAGGTTGTTTGTCCATAGGTCGGTAGGCTCCATGATGTGGGAGTCCGCCGACACGATGATCTCATTGGCGAGATCTTTGTCAGTATTCTCTAGAGTTGATGCATTAATGCTCACGATCGGTCCTCCTCGCTACCTTTTTACTCAGCTACTCCTTATTTGTTTTTTACCACTTTGTCTACCACTTGGCGCATGGCGGTGCGCTCGTAGGGTTCATGTGCTATTAGGAATTCTGCAGCCCGGACCCGGTACGGAACGGGCGTAAATGTCATCATTGGAGGCAACTTATGACGACCATGATCACGGGTGCTGGCTTGGTGGGCTCTCAGATAGCGCGGATTTTAGTGCAACAGGGGGAAAGGCCTGTCTTGTTCGATATCGCACCTAACCTCACGGCCCTAGCGGATGTGGTGGAGGTGGGAAAGGTTGACCTGTTCCGGGGGGACCTGTTGAATCCCTTTGATCTTGGGAGGGTGATCCAGGAACACGGCGTCACTCGCATAGTCCATACCGCCGCCTATCCCAATCTTGGCACTGGCGCCCAGGAGAACCCCTATGGCGCCATACAGGTGAATATCATGGGCACGGCCAACGTCCTGGAGGCGGCGCGGCTTCACGGTGCAGGGCGGGTAGTGATGATTAGCACTGCTGCTGTGGCCCGGGGCGTGGCCGGCGGGGAAGATAACGGCGACTACAGCAAGGAAGAGGCGGTGCCGCGCCCTAGTTCGTTTTACTCCGCTACCAAACAGGCTGGCGAAAACCTGGGCTACAACTACGCGCGCTCTCACGGTGTAGATTTCCGCGCCGTACGCTTCCCTAACGTGGCCGGACCGTGGATCCCGGGCGGTGGCGGTCGTCCTAGCGCCATGTTTCGTACGTTGGTGGAGAAATCTGTCGATGGCGAGGAACATCAAATCCCCCCCGGGACCATGGAATGGCTCTATTCTAAGGATGCCGCCCGGGGCGTGGTGATGACACTCCAGGCCGAGGGCATCAAGAGCCGCGTGTTTAATCTAGGCGTTGGCCGACCCTACGACAACCAGGAGCTTATCGACATATTCAAGCAGGTGGTCCCTGGAGCCAAGCTCAGCGTGGATGATAGCGCGACCACCTCTCAGACGTCGTCGGTTTTTCTGGATCTCACCCGGGCCCAAACCGAGCTGGGGTTTGATGCCGAATATGACATTCCCGCTGCAGTGACGGACTACGTAGCCTGGTATCGTCAGATCAGTGCGGCAAAACGGACCTGAGGTGAGCAAATGGTATGTAGTACAGTCAGGGGCAAGCACGTCCAGAGGGTGTGAACATGAGTGACAATTCCGCGTATGAACCCCCGAAGGTTTGGAAATGGGAGCAAAGGAACGGAGGCCGGTTCGCGTCGATTAACCGGCCCATCTCCGGCGCGACGCACGAGACTGAACTCCCACGTGGTAAGCACCCGCTACAACTGTATTCGCTGGGCACGCCTAACGGCGTGAAGGTAACGATAATGCTGGAGGAGTTGCTGGCGGCGGGACATAAGGGTGCAGAGTACGATGCGTACATCATCAAAATACGAGAGGGCGACCAGTTCGGGTCCGGGTTTGTAGCGATCAACCCGAATTCGAAAATACCGGCATTGATGGATTACTCAACGTCCCGGCCGACGAGGGTCTTCGAATCGGGCTCGATCCTTCTCTATCTGGCCGACAAGTTTCACGCCTTTATCCCAGAGGATCCATCGACCCGGGCGGAGTGCCTCTCATGGCTGTTCTGGCAGATGGGGTCCGCTCCCTATCTTGGAGGAGGATTCGGGCATTTCTATGCTTATGCTCCGCATAAGATGGAATACCCCATCGACCGCTTTACCATGGAAGTGAAGCGTCAGCTCGATGTCCTCGACAAGCGGCTGGGCGAAAGACACTACGTGGCGGGCGACGACTACACAATCGCCGACATCGCCGTTTGGCCATGGTACGGTATACTCACAACCGGCAAGCTCTATGACGCGGCCGAGTTTCTCGATACTCAAGCTTACACGAATGTGGTGCGCTGGTACGAGGAGATCTTAGCACGTGATGCGGTGGCGCGCGGGAGCATCGTCAACAAGACTACCGGCCCGCTCAACGAGCAGCTTCGGGAGCGCCACGACGCCTCTGACTTTGAGTTTCGAACGCAGGACAAGCTGGAGCTAGCGAATTAAGCGCTGGGGGTGACACCAAACTCAGAGGTTGTATAGCACCCGAGCGTTCCCGCCGGTGATCTTAGTGGCCACCTCCGGGGCAAGCCGCGAATCGTTGACAACGCCGTCCAAAGCCAGCAACTCGGTGGCACTATCGGCGTGACCGTAGTCGGTACCTACCACCAAGTGGTCCTCGCCGGCGGTATCGATGACATAGGGCAGGTCGTCATTGGTCTCGCAGCCAATCCAGATCCGGCTCTGGGCCAGCAGCTTCTTTTTGCTGAAGTCCTTGCCTTCCATGTGGTAGCGCTTGTACAGGTCGCTCAGCGCATAAGGTAGCCACTGGGAGCCCACCTCTAGGAATGCCATCCTGAGCTTAGGAAACCGCTCCGGAATCCGGTCCATGATGATGGTATGAAACGCGCCTACTACCACCAACTTGAATTTTGAGAACCCCACAGTTTCGTACTTGTAGTAGTCGAAAAGAAGGGAGCTGCCGTTGGAAGAGTGAATACACACGGGGATATCCAGTTTTTCAGCGGCGGCGTACACTGGGTAGAAGTACGGGTCGCTCAACAGTCGTTCGCCCTCGGAACCGCGCATGTAGATCCCCACGGCACCGTTTTCCTTGGACTGCCGGGCCTCCTCGTATACCTGGTCGGTGCTGAGGAGTGGTACCACCGCCACCCATCGCAGGCGGTTGTCGGACTGCCTCCAGCATTCACCCATCCAACGGTTGTAGCTGCGACACAGCGCCAGCTCGATCTCGGGCCGGGGAGTCAGTGGTATGATGAAGAGGGTGGGGAAGATGACCTGGATGTCGACCTTGAGTTCGTCCATGTGCTTGAGTCTTGTTGCTACATCCCGCAGTTCGCGCGATTCTAGTGGTGTGTCCTTGCCAACGTTGCGGGATTTGAGTCTTAGCGTGCCGTCTACGAGCCAATACTCGTCCATGGACCCGGTATCATTGACAGAGCCGACGATCTCGGGTCGGTACTTCCGGTCCCTATCGTCCATGAACTCCCATGTCTCCTCAGTTTCGAGAACGTGTGCATCCGCGTCGATTCTAAGCATTTTTAGTTTCCTCCGTATGTCAACGGATGGTGGGCCTTTCCTTCACTAGAGGCCTGTATCCGAAGTCGCGTTGCGAATCAACGGCCGTTCCACGCTGGCGGCCGTTTCTCGACGAATGCCTTGGGCCCCTCCTTGCTGTCGTCCGTGGTAAGCACCATGGTGGCGAGGTCGGATTCCAATCGAAGACCATGTTCCAGAGATAGACCCGCGCCCTGATGGATCGCTTCTTTAATGTATCGTAGGGCTAGGGGGGCGCCCTTGGAGAAGGACGCGGCCATCTCTTCGCCGGTTGCGGTTAGCTCGTCTACTGGAACCAGTCTGTTTACCAGGCCGATACGATACGCTTCTTCGGCGTCAATCAGCTCGCCAGAAAGGCAGATCTCCAGGGCTTTGGCAATCCCTACGAGGCGGGCTAGCCGCTGGGTGCCGCCTGATGCCGGCATGAAGCCACGCCGGACCTCGGTGACTCCAAGCCGTGTGTTTGCGGCGGCGATGCGGATGTCACAGGCCATTCCAATCAACAGGCCAGCACCTACCGTATAGCCGTGGAGCAGGGCGATGGAAGGTTTCTGCAAGGAGGCTACTGCGTCGATGGGTGAGTGGGTGCCTGGCGCTTGTTTAGCCTGCCGGGCTTCCAGCGGCGAAGCGTTCGTTTTGGTTTGGTCAGCATTACGTTGAACACGTTCCTTGAGGTCGCCGCCCACGGTGAACGCCTTCTCGCCAGCGCCGTGGAAGAGTACCACCTGAACGTTTTGATCTGCCTGTGCTTGGCCACAGAACGCGATGATTCGCTGCCGCATTTCTTCGTTGATAGCGTTTAGTGCCTCTGGGCGGTTCAGCGTGATCCACGCTGTTTGTTCCTTCACCTCATAAAGGACTTTTTCTTCATTCATCCGAAGTACTACCTCCAACAATGATCCGTAACCGTTTCTCGTCCAAACTCAGCGGTGGTGTGTTGTCAGTTTAATAGCTCTCTAGGCCAACCGGTAGAGTCGTGTGGCGGTGTAGTGGAACAGCGCCGCGCGGTACCCGTCGGAGTTAACAAGAGTTATAATAATGAAGGCGTCCCAGACCGCAACAATGGGATAGGATAAGAGATACACAGGAAAGTTGCTTTCGAACATGCAGCGTTCGCGACCGAACTTTTCAATGCAGAGTTCGAAGTACGGCCGCATCGCCTCGGCAAGCTCTGCAGAGTCAGGTTTGGGCTCGCGCGTCTGCCAATTGTACCCTGAACGTAATGAACCGACGCCACCTAGCTTGAGTGCTACATTAGGACACGACGATAGGGTGCTGATATCGGCACTCCAGGCTCGGAACACCTCGTTGCGTTGGTTCTTGTAGGGACCTAGCCCTAAGGGGCCGCCGATGTGGTTGAGGATGATCAGTGTGTCGGGGGAGTTCCGAGCTAATTCTATCAACTCTGGAAGTTGCGGGTGGTAGACCCAAGCGTCAAAGCTCAGACCGAGGGGCTGCAAGCATTCTAGGCCTCTCCGGACCGCAGCGTCCTGGAGGAGGCCAGCACACGGCACGCTTCGGAAAGAGTCGGAGGAGTCCCACATGGTTGAATACCGTATGCCGCGCAGACGATCGGGGCTCGCTTTAAGGTGCGCCTCGAGAACGCCGGTTACGGCGTCGCTGAGGGCTAGGTCGGCGTAGGCGACGATGCCGGCCACTGCTGTGGTCGCGTGATTAGCGCGCACATTCTCTCGTGCGATTTCCTCCAAAAACTCTGTTTCTCCTACCGGCCGCAGCTCCAGTGGTCCAGTTTGTCGGTACATGGCTCCGCATTCCACTGCGACGCTGGAGACGATCCGATGGCCCTTGGAGGTGTCGCTCAGAAAATCGTCAAGCAGGTACGGATTGTTGGGACGCTGCCACAAGTGGTGGTGCGGGTCGCAGATGGCTAGGTCGGGGTCCAGTGACCCCTCGTCGGTCGTGTTTGTTATCGGAGCAATCAACTTCGTAGCCTCACCGCTCCCTCCGTGCATCGAGCTTCCCATGTTCGTGTGACTGAAGTTGAAGTATTAGAGGACACGGCGTTATTTCTTATTCGTGACGGATACAGAACTGTGTGCCCTTTCTGGTTCGAATACTCGCACTGCATCGCCGTGTTTGGTACACAGAAATTGATTTCGTTAGAAGATATGATACTAGGAGGTCGCGTGGATCTTGAACTGGCCCATTACCCTGTCCGATCCCTTTCCTGGGGCACCAACACCGAATATCGGGAAGGCGAACTTGTTGTCAACCGTGAAGCGTTGCGCGCTGAATTGTTGACGGAGCCGCTCATTGAAGATGTTGAACTGAGCATTGTCCGGCCCGGGGATCGCACTAGGGTGCTCCATGTGGTGGACATTGTTGAACCCCGCTGGAAGGACCCGCAACTTGGCAGCGCTTTCCCCGGCAGTCTTGGACCCCTGTATCAATGCGGCCTTGGCCGCACTCATGTGTTGGACGGGGTGGCAGTGGTAACCTCTGGCTCGCTTCCCAGGTCTGAGGAGGCGATCATCGACCTGTGCGGCCTTGGTAGTGAGCTGAGCCGATTCGGCCGTATGCCGGGCTTGGTGTTGCTTCCTCGGGCTCGGGAAGGATCCGACTCAGGCGAGTTTGGCTTGGCGCTGATGCGTGCAGGTCTTCGGACGGCGGTGTTCCTGACCGAAACAACGAAGTCGGTCGATCCGGCCCGTACTGAAGCGTTTTCCCTAGATTTGAGGCGTGTCGCATCGTCGAACTTGCCGCGTGTTGGCTACCTGAGTTTCTCCTATTCCCACGGTATCGGCCGCCAGAAGCTTTTTTACGGGAAGAGCACCAAGGACATTGTGGCCAGCGTGGTACATCCCAACGAGTTGATGGACGGAGCCCTAGTGAACGACGGCTACACCAAGCCTACCAAGAACGCCACCCACGACATTCTGAACCACCCAATGATCCGCGAACTCTATCGCCGCCACAACCAAGACCTTGTGTTTGCGGGCATGGTGCTGGCAAACCACCACGCTACATATGAAGAGAAGACAGCTACGGCCTGGCACGCGGCGCGGCTACTCAAACACATCGTAGAGGCTGACGCCGTGGTAATTACCAAGGACGGTGGCGGCCAGGCGGATGTCGACCTGATGCTCGCCTGCAAGGCATGCGAAGAAGTTGGTTTACGCACGGTCCTAGTAGCCAAGGAGGAATCGGGCGATGATGGCCCGGCCATGGTAGATGTCGCGCCTCAGGCGGATGCCATGGTCAGTGTTGGCAATTGCCCAGAGGTGGTGCGGCTCAATCAGCCCATGGAGCAGGTAATCGGCGGTGACGCATTTCTCGGTGCCATCGAGGGCAATGTCGCTGGTACGGTGGAGATCCCGGCTCAGAACATCATTGGGGCCATCGATCCCATCGGCGGCTCAACACTGACAGCTAGGCCAGGGTAGGTAGGGCTGAACAGGCCCTGACCTCGTTTTTCCAGGTGTTGCATTTGGGACGTCGCCACCTACTCTGTGTCAATGTGTGAGGGAGGAAAGATGAAACGAATCGTTCACTACATGAATCAGTTCTTCGCAGGCCTTGGCGGCGAAGAGAGCGCCGGTATGTCACCGGTGGCGGTGGAAGGTGCAGTCGGACCGGGAAAGCTGCTGCAAACCTTGCTGGGGCAGGACGGTGACGTTGTCAGGACGGTCTACTGCGGTGATAATCACTTCTCCGAGAACGAGAAGGAGGCTACGGCACGAGTGTTGATCCTCGTGAAGGAAGCCAAGCCGGATCTGCTGTTCGCTGGGCCAGCCTTCGGCTCGGGTCGTTACGGACTGGCATGTGCGGCGATTTGTCGCGCTGTGGGTAACGAGTTGGGCATACCCATCCTCACCGCGATGTCTCCATCTAATCCCGGCTCGGACACGATTCGGCGAGAGATCCCGGTGATCAGCACAAGTGAGTCATCAGGCGATATGCGCAATGCTCTGGAATGCTCGACTAAATTGCTAGTAAGGGTCATGAGCGGAGAGACTGTGACTCCAGGTCGCGAGGAGGGCTTGATTCGAGGAGGCCGCTGGAACACGCGGGTTTCTAAAAATGCGGCTGAGCGGGCCGCGGATCTGTTATTAGCAAAGCTCGCTGGTGGTACCATGGAAACGGAAATTCCGCTGCCGGCCTTCGAGGAGGTATCGGCGGCACCAGGAATTCGCGACCTCGGGCACGCTAAGGTGGCGCTCGTTACTACCGGCGGTCTCGTGCCCCGGGGCAACCCCGACGGTATAAAGTCGTACCTGTCCACACACTTCGGGGCTTACAACCTGGAAAGTAAGGAGCATCTCACCGCCGACGAGTTCGAATCGGTGCACGGCGGTTTCTTCACAGCGGCAGTGAACGAAGACCCCAATCGGCTGATTCCCGTAGACGTTCTGCGGGAAGTGGTGCGCGAGGGGGGCCTCGGTGGGCTGCATGAGCGTTTTTACTCCACCACCGGTAACGGCACCCCCATCGACACGGCTGCTACCATGGCTCGCGACATCGCGACATCATTGGAGGAGGACGGTGTTGACGGGGTTATACTCACCTCTGCCTGAGGTACCTGCACTCGCTGCGGCGCAGCGATGGCAAAAGAATTGGAAAGAAGCGGCATTCCGACAGTGCATGTGACAAATCTTGTTTCGGTAGCGGAGAACACGGGAGCTCAGCGGATTCTGCCTGGACGGGCTATACCTCACGTGTTTGGTGATCCTTCACTTTCTGCGGAGGAGGAGCGGCAACTCCGGCGGCGATTGGTGAAACAGGCTCTGGACATGTTGAAGGAAAAGGATTCCCCCTCGTGAGGGAGAATGGTTTTGTCTCGCCGGGCCCCTTGCTGGACTACGGTTCAAGCGTCGTGACGACTGACATATTGTGCCAACGGGCAAGCGGCGCAAGAATGGTATGGTGTTTTTTCTTGGGGGGGTCCTTGACATGAGCACCCTAAAATCGGTTAATCGCACGATAATATTCAAGAGGAGGCATCAAATGATTCAGCGAATTCTCGTTCTGATGGTAGGGTTGTTGCTCCTAGCGGCCCCGGCAATGGGCGACTCGGTGGCTGATTTCTACAAGGGTAAGACCATTCGTATAGTTGTCGGTTATGGTCCGGGCGGTACTACCGACCTCACTACGCGGCTCATTGCGCCTGTCCTGCACAAGTATATTCCCGGGGGCCCCCGGATCGTGGTTCAGAACAAGTCGGGCGGCGGCAGCATGCTGGCAGCCAATACGGTCTACAACAACGAACGAAGGGACGGAACCGTTTTAGCGGGTGTTAGCAGCAGCCTTGTGATGAAGCAGGCACGTGGTGTTGCAGGAATCAAGTTTGATGGCCAAAAGTTCAATTGGGTTGCCAGTGCGTTCCGGGCCAACTCCATGTGTGCGGTGCGGACGGATACGGGCGTTAAAAGCTTCGCTGATGCAGTGAAGTCGAAGAAAAGGCTCACGATGTCGAGCTTTGACAAGGGTGGCCTTTCCCACCTTGAGCCGATCATTTTCAACGCCGTTTTCGGGAGCAATTTCAAGGCCGTGACGGGCTACAATGGTGGTGGCGCGCAACGTCTGGCGGTGAAGAACGGTGAGGCCAACGGTTTCTGCACGACTTTTCAGACGGCCAAGAGCACCGAGATCGCTATGTTCGAGGGTGCTGCGAAGTGCTGTCGGGTCCTCATCATCGCGGGTGCAACAAAAGAGGACCACCGCCTGCTGAAGGGTGTCCCTGCGGCCGAGGCGCTAGCCAAGAAGCAGGGAAAGAGTAAAACACAGATAGCCATGTTAAGGGCAATGAATGCTACTAACCAGATTAGTATCGTTCACACGCTTCCCCCTGGTGTACCGAAGGATCGTGTCGAAGCTATGCGCGACGCGTTCGCGAACGCGTATAATGACCCACAGGTCAAGGCCCTGGCCGAGAAGCAGAAGCGGGATCTGCAGCCCAGGCGCGGTGACAACGTGGCCGAGGTTGTCGACGAGTTGCTCAGTACGCCCAAGAGTATAATGGATGAGTTAAAAGCGCTCATCGCGAAGGGCTAACGACTGACGGCGTGCCGTTGCGCCGAATAAACCGTGGATATACGGGGTCCCGGTCCTGCCCGCCATCGGGCGGCGTTGGGGCCGGGCCCCGGTGTTCTTGAGTTCACACCTCAAGACGTTTAATAAACCTTCCCCGTTACCGAAACGCCATGCTGGAAGCCTTTGTTGACGGACTGCTGCGAGTATTCGATCAGACTACATTTGTGCTGATGTTGATTGGGATCGTCCTGGGCTTCATCGTCGGGATTCTACCTGGCATCGGAAGCGCGGGTGCGGTAGCTCTCATGCTGCCGTTCATCTTCAGCATGGACCCGGTCCAGGCGTTCGCTTTTCTGCTTGGGATGTACGCGGTTACTGGTACTACTGGCGACATTACCTCAATCCTATTCGGTGTGCCGGGGGAGGTGGTTTCTACTGCCACCATCATCGATGGACACCCCATGGCCAAGAACGGTGAGGCAGGGCGTGCTTTGGGCGCAGCGCTCATGAGCTCTCTAGTGGGCGCCATCGTCGGTGCATTCTCTCTGGCCGCTGCTATACCTATCGTCACCCCGTTGGTGTTGTCCTTTAAGTCTCCGGAGTTTTTCTCGCTCGCAATCCTTGGAATCTGTTTTCTTGCGGCACTGAGCGGGGACAACCAGCTCAAGGGTGTGTTGGCGGGAGGGCTGGGACTTGTGCTTTCTACTGTTGGCCTTGACTATCAGGAGAACATCGAGCGTTATACTTTCGGCTTGGTGAACCTGTGGGAGGGGTTCAGCCTTATTGCCGCAGCCGTGGGATTGTTCGCCATACCAGAGATCGTGGAATTGTGGGTTAGGGGGTCCGCAATTGCTACCGCCAAGGTGGGTAAGCTTGGGGGTGTACTGCAGGGGGTCAAGGACACTTTCATTCACATCGGAATTACCGTCCGTTGCAGCATGATCGGCACTTTCTTCGGCTTAGTGCCCGGAGTGAGTGGCGCATTGTCTCAATGGGTTTCCTATGCCCATGCAGTACAGAGCGCTAAGGACCGTAGCGGCTTCGGCAAAGGTGATGTCAGGGGTGTTCTAGGGCCAGGCGCGGCCAACAACTCGGGCATTGGTGCTGCCATGATTCCGACGATAGCGTTCGGCGTACCCGGTAGCGCCACCACTGCCATTCTGTTGGGCGCCTTCATTATCCAGGGTCTAGAACCCGGACCGAAGATGCTGACCGAGCATCTTTATCTGACCTTCTCCTTCGTATGGCTCATCGTCATCTCGAACATCATCACCGTTGGGTTTTGCCTTTTATTCCTGAACCAGTTGGCGAAAATCACCCAGATACGCGGTTCGCTGCTGATACCGTCGTTGTTCATGCTCATTTACTTAGCAGGTTACGCTCACACCAACTCATACTTCGCTATGACCACCACCCTAGCGTTTGGTGTGATGGGTGTGGTCATGGTGAATCACGGCTGGCCACGTCCGCCGCTGGTGCTAGGTTTGGTACTAGGCCCCCTAGTGGAGCGAAACCTTTTCATCTCATATGAGATCTACGGCCTTGGCTTTCTGGTACGTCCCATCGTCATGGTGACATTTGGGATCGCCTTAGTTGTGCTCTTCCTGCCCGGATTGCAGGACTGGATGGCGAAGCGCGCTAAACCCAAGGAGGATCCCGGTGCGGAACCGGACTGATATTGCGATCGGTGTGCTCCTGGTGACGGTCCTTACGTGGGCAGTTTGGGAAGCGCAGGGCTGGCCGGCCCGTACCCGATTCTTCCCCCTGATTATTGGCTATCCGATGCTAACCATGGCGGCGGTGCACCTCGCATATAGCCTGTGGCTAGGGCTTCGGTCACCGAGGCCCGAGCAGGAGCCCGATACCGAGCCGGAGACCGGGCCCCCTCTGGACCCGGCAATGGTGCGTCAACGCACAATGGAAATCTCCGCCTGGGCTGTCATTTTTGCGGTGGGGCTATGGCTTCTGGGGTTTAGAGTGGGTGGAATAGTCATTCCGCTGGTCTTTCTCCGGTTCCAGGCCCGCGAGACCTGGGGTACTAGCATATTTTACGGCTTCGTCGTCTACTTGTTCTTCTTCGGCGGCATGGAGATGGCTCTCGCGTTTCCCCTCCCCGCCGGCAGGATCGCATACGCCCTCGGCCTCTACTCCTTTGATTCGTACCTTACAGATCCCATTCTGAATCTGTTTCGTTAGGGGCTTCTCTGTTGCGGAAATCGCCCGGGGGTAGATGACGGGCACGTTCGGTAAATGCTCGAATCTATTCGGGGCGCTGGGCTGCTGTCTCTACTGTCTCCATTACTCGAAGCAAGTTGCCGCCCCACAGTTGTGCGATTTGCGTCTCGCTGTAGTTTCGGCGAACAAGCTCCACGGTCACGTTGAGCGTGTCGCGTGCAGTGTTCCAGCCCGTGATACCGCCCCCACCGTTGAAATCCGATGCGATGCCCACATGGTCGATGCCGGTGAATTTAACCGCATAGTCGATGTGATCAGCAAAATCTCTTACTGACGCCTTGGGCCACTTGAGGTTGATCTCTTCCCGGCGGGTGTGATGGGCGTCGCGCTTTGCGGGGCTTAGTCGTTGGAGTTCGGCGAAACTTTTGACACCCATCTCCGTTCTGAGGGCGCGAAGAGCCGACTGCCTCTCGTGGGATACGGGTCGTAGATAGGAATCGAAGGCTACCATTTGAGCTACGCCGCCGTTGGCCTTGATAGCCGCTAGCGCTTCGTCGGAAAGGTTGCGTGGGTGGTCATAGACCCCCTGTACACTGGAGTGGGACGCGATCACCGGCGCCCGAGAAACCCGGATGGTGTCCAATGCAGTGGTCATGGCCGCGTGAGAGATGTCTACCATCACGCCTAGCTGGTTGGCGCGCTGGACGACAGCGCGTCCAAGTTTAGTGAGGCCGCCGTGCTCTGCAGCGGGGTCCTTCAACCGGGGATAGGGCACTGCCGAGTCGCCGAGATCGTTGTGGCCGTTGTGAAGTAGGCCGAGGTAGCGCGCGCCGTAGTCGTAGTATGTTTGGAGCATGTCCAGATTGCGGCCGAGAGCGTGGCCGTTCTCGATACCGATGAGCGCCGCGAGCCGCCCTTCTCCGTGGATGCGACGTACGTCTGCGGCCGTTCGGGCCAGGACGATGGTATCCGGATACTGTACGTCCGTCATGCGCCGGATGGCGGCGAACTTGGTAAAGGCGTCAGCGATGGCCTGGGCATAACCTACGACGTTACGTTCCCCTTGTCCCACATAGACGACAAAGAACACTGCATCGAGTCCACCGTGCTCCATCCCTACGAGGTCGATTTGCCCGCGTCTCTCTTTGGCTTCTCTGGGATCGTAACTCTCCGTGCCAAAATCAGGCGGAATGTCCACGTGAGTATCTATAGAGAGGATACGGGAATGGATAGCTGCGGCGCGAGCGAAAAGGTCGCTGTCGGTTTTTGAGACGTCGGCCAATGAATCTTTCTGCGATCCCAATTCAATCATGGTTTGGGGCAACTGCGGGATCGGTACTTTAATCTAATATGTTACTAAGGTCTTGGTTTCCTTTGTTCAAGGGTTCAAGCTATCGGCTTAACGAATGGGACTGATTCATTGAGAACACCAGAACAGGACGACTACGTCTACGTTCGCGAATCGACCGTTTTGGAACGGCTGATCCAGCGGATCAAAGATGGCGACCGGGTCTCGTTGGATATCGAGGCCGACAGCCTTCACAGTTACAGTGAAAAGGTTTGCCTGATCCAGGTTTCCGTTGGGAGCGACCATTTCATCGTCGACCCCCTTTCCGACATTTACTTCACCGAATTGGTTCAAGCTTTGGCGGAGAAGCCGCTAATCCTGCACGGGGGTGACTACGACCTGCGTATGTTGCGAGCATGGCAAGGGTTCAAGGCGCGTAGTGAAGTATTCGACACTATGATTGCCGCTCGTTTGCTCGGCATCGAGCAGATTGGGCTGGCGGCTTTGGTTGAGAGATTCCTTGGCATTGCAATGACCAAGGACTCACAGAAATCGGATTGGTCACGCCGACCCCTCAGCGAGAAGCAATTGCGCTACGCTATCAATGACACTCGGCATCTCGAGGTGCTCGCTGAGCATCTTTACCGGGAGCTGCTCCAACGGGGGCGGGTAGAGTGGCACAGGGAGAGTTGCTGCGCCATGGTGGATGCTACTGGACGGGACCGCCCGCGTGATGCTCAGCAAGCCTGGAGAATTAAGGGAGCTGGACGGCTGACGCCCCGTCAAATGGCTTATCTGCGAGAAATTTGGTCGTGGCGTGACGAACGGGCCCGGCGAGCCGACCGCCCGACCTTTAAGGTCCTGGGCAACCGGCAACTCCTGGAGTTGGTCCAGTGGGTCGAGTCAAATCCGGACGAGCCCCTGGACGAAGGTCCGAAGCTGCCGCGCGATATCGTCGGCTCGCGCAGGCGAGCGCTCAAGGACGCTCTGGATCGGGCCGCTTCCTTGACGTCGGCGGAATGGCCGAAACGCGAGAGTGCCCCGCGTGTGCATGCGCCGCCCATCGATCAGCGGCAATTGGACGTCTTACGCAGTGATTGCTCGAAAATCGCAGAAACACTGGCGATCGCCCCTTCGACGCTCGCGCCTAAAGCCACCTTGGAAGCAATCGTGCAGAAGCAGCCCCGCACTCGTGACGAGGTCATGGCGTGCGGAGGCCTGTTACGCTGGCAGGCTGAACTCGTGTGGCCTGCGCTGGAGAGAACACTGGACAAAGGTTCGAATACCTTGCCCCTAGAGGGTGTTCGTGGCCCCTCTAGTAGTACGAGATAGCTTAGATTATTGAATTCGGTGGTGTTGTCAAGGCAGTCACAATTGAGAGGGCGGTGGCCGATGAGCTTGGGCTGTGAACGGTTATGGAAAGAGCTTCGGGTATGAAGTACCTTTCGAATCTTCGCTTCCTCACCGGCGGTGTCACGTTCAAACGCGCGAGACTGTGCCCTGGAGTTGCTCAACGCTTACGTCGGTGTAGGCCGTATCGGCTGTGATCGGGACGATGTCCATTGATTCCAAGGACGGCCCGGGATCTGTCTTCGGATCCTCCAAGCCATCGTGCTGTCCTCTGGCGATGTTTTAGCCGTCAACCAGCGGTACGCTCACGAAAGTAATCGGTAACCGGTTGCCTTTGGGCGACAGTTTTCTTTCTGTTGGTCTACGTGAGACGGGTCGACAGATCCGTTGACAATGCGCCAACGTGATCAAGCATCCAATCCCAGTGAATAGAATCGGTTGGTGTTGTCGAAGAAAACCTTTCGCTTCTGGCTATCCGTAATGTCGGTTCGCTCGCGGACCTCCTTGGTAGCGTTGGGCCAGATGGTATCCCAGTGTGGGTAGTCAGCGGCAAACAGCCACATGTCGCTTCCATAACGGTCCATGCAATAGGGCAGCATGGCGTCGTCAGGATCAAAACTTACGTACACCCGTCCGCTGGTGACGTATTCGCTAGGCTTGGCCTTGAGCAGGGGCGCCTCTTCACTGCGTCTCTCGTAGTGCTCGTCGATGCGATCGAGCCAGTAGGGAAGCCAGCCACAACCAGCTTCGAAGAACCCCACTTTAAGGTTGGGAAAGCGTTCCAGAACCCCGCAGGTTACGACGCCGAGAAAGGCCTGCATGATCTCGAAGGCGAAGCTTACGGTGTGGGCCTGAAGAAAACTCTCCCACCGCTCTTGACCCTCCGCGCCCCAAGAGTTGCCGTGGAAACAGACTGGGATGCCCAGGCGTTCGGCCTCCGCATAGATAGGCCAAAACTCCTCTGCGCCGAGGTTCTTTTTGTGGCCGTGGGTGTGGATCATCACGCCCGGGTGATGCCATTTATTGACAGCGCGGTTGAGCTCCTCCGCGGCTGCTGGCACGTCCCTCAGGGACACGGTGGCCATACCTTTCATACGCGGGTTCTGCTGCTGGACTTCGCCGATATAGTCGTTCCACGCTCGCGCTAAAGCTTTCTGGAGGTCGCTTTGGGTCACGAGGCTGAGGTTCAGTGCCATGGTCGGGTAGATGACGGCGAGGTTAATGCCCTCAACGTCCATGTCCTCAATATACCCGTTGGCACCGATGGTTTGTCTTCCCATGCGGCCGAGGTAGCGGTCCCAGGTATCGCCGGGGAAGAGCCCTTGTCGGAGGCGTCGGAACTCCTCGGGTATACGTGAACTGTAGTCATCCACGGTCTCGCGGATGTGTGAGTCGGAATCCAGGATAGGATAGTCGGCCATTTAAGTTACCTCCACGGTAGACGTTCGTGTTCAAGTGAATACGGCAAGATCTCCCTGCGTGTCAATCAGGTCAAGCGGTACCCTGTTTCATCCAGCTGGCGTATGGGAATGTTTACCGGCGTTGTGGACCTGATCGGTCTTGGCGGCCATGATGAAGTCGTTACGGTGGAGGTTGTGGATTTTATGGGTCCACCAGGTGACGCGGACCCGACCCCATTCGGTGATGATCCTCGGATGGTGGCCTTCCGTTTCGGCGATGTCACCCACTGCTGCGGTGAATGATAGCGCCTGCGCGAAGTTTGTGAACTTGAAGAGCCGGTCCAACTTAGGGATGCCCTCCTCTTCGGTTATGGTCCACTCCTGCGTCAGCGGTTTGAGTTCTTGCATTTCCTCCGGTGTGATCACTGGGGCATCCGCCCGGCACGCTACGCACTTCTCTTCTGTTAATTGGCTCATAGTCTCCCTCTAGTGTCAGTGGTGCTTTGCATTCCCGATCACCTCATTCCCAAGAAGGTGGGAATTGATGCCATTTCCGTACCAACCACATATCCGGTAAGCAAATGGTATCGGGAATGTGGCACATTGAAGTGGCGGTGGTACGGGAGGCATCATGTCGGAGGATCGGTTTCGTGTGGTGGTATTAGATGACTATGAGAGGTTTTGTACAAGTGTGCCAGCTTACCTGGAGGCTTCGGCTTTAGCCGACATCAGAGTGTTGGACTACAAGCTCACTAATGATGAGGAATGGTCGGCGGCATTGGGCGAAGCGCATGCGGTGGTGCTCATGCGTGAGCGCTCCTCGTTCCGGAAGCGGGAGTTCGCATTGACTCCGTCGCTGCGTTTCATTTCGCAGATAGGCCGCGGTATACCACACTTAGACATGGCAGAAGCCACCCGACGTGGCATTGTAGTGTCATGTACCCCCAACGATTCCGGAGCCTCCACGGCAGAGTTAACTTTCGCGTTGCTCCTGGCGCTAGCGAGGCAAATCCCTTTGGTGAGCCAGGGAATGCGCGATGGTGCGTGGCCGCCGTTGGTGGGGATGTTGCTAGAGGGGCGGACCCTGGGCGTCATCGGGCTTGGCCGCATTGGCACCAAGGTAGCTCAAATCGCGCGGGCTTTTGACATGGAAGTATTGGCTACGGGCAAAACCCTAACCGATGAGCGGGCGGCGAAGATGAACGCTCGCAACGTCTCTCTCCAAACTCTGCTCGACGAGTCGGACTTTGTCTCAGTTCACTGCCGACTCAACGCGGAAACTACCGGGCTGATCGGTCTCCAAGAGCTCCAGCGAATGAAACCCGGCGCGTTGCTTATCAACACGGCACGGGGACCGATCATTTCCGAGGAAGGGTTAGTCGAGTCGCTGATGCAGGGACATCCCGGAGGGGTTGGGCTCGATGTTTACGACGAGGAGCCATTGCCGCTGGACCATCCGTTGCGCGGTTTTAGTAACGTCATCCTGGCCTCTCATCGGGGCTACGCGGTGGACCAGATACTCCACCAGCGCTACCAGAGAGCATTTACGAATGTCATTCGGTTTATTGAGCGAACGCCGAGGGATGTCATAAATCCCGAAGCGCAATCCTAACGTCGAGTTGGCGCTACGACTCAGCTAGTGCCTTGGCGAAGCGGTCGCGGTGCTCGGTGCTGTAGAGGCGGGGGAAGTTGTCTGGGTAGTCTTCTCCTGGTTCTACTCTGAGGCTCACCATCACAGGCCCGTCCTCTTGGAGAAGTTTATCGAGGTCCTGACCCCAGTGATTGAGGTCCTCGAAGGTGTAGGTCTTGGCATAGCCGGCTTCTCGAGCCAAGCCAGTGAAGGTGAAGCTACCTCGATGCGGAATGGGCACGGCTCCGTTGGTTTCGTAGGTACCGTTCTCGCATACGCAGTGGATCAGGTTTTTGGGGGCGGCATTGGCGATGGTGATGAGGCTCCCTAGGTTCATGAGCAGGCTACCGTCACCATCTAGCAGCACCACGCGCTTGTCAGGTCGCCCTAGAGCAAGGCCCAGGGCATGGGACGAACCCTGCCCCATCGCCCCAGTGAAAGTATAATTGAGGTCGTGGGGTGCGATGTGGATAAACTCGTTGGCTGCTTTGTACACCGCAACCACTATCTCGTCGGTCCTATGGTGCGCCAATATCTTGAGGCATTCGTCTCGTTTCATCATGATTAGATAGGCTCTCGTCCGATTAGCATCACCACCGGCCTTGACTTTGCATAGGCCTCGTCCACTGCTGGTACGATGGCGTCCACCTCACTGGGGGCCTCGATGTGGTGGTGTTTTACCTGCATAGCATCCAGGATTGGTTCAACGATGCGTAGGCCGTAGCGCTTGGATTGTGTGGGCGGAACACCGGGCTCCTTCTGGAGCATCCCCACCATCATACACACCGGATTCTTTCCCTGAACGGCCACGCCTCGGACCGCGTTGATGGAATCGAGAAGACCTGTGTACTGCATGAGGAGAAGCGACCGATGCCCAGCGGCATAGAGTCCACTGCAAATGGACACGCCCTCGTCCTCCTTACACACTTGAACCACCTGGAAGTCCGAATCTTTAAGCATGGTCTTTAGGAGCTGCTCGCTGGTGGTGCGGTCCGGCAACGCTACGATGAACCGGATCCCGGCCCGTTTGATCTCCCGGATGAGATCGCGCGCTTTGAGCCGCTTGGTGTTGTTGTCTCCAGCCACGTTTCGCTCCTTCTGTAGTTTGGTGTCACGGCTAGTCCGTTGAGATCCCGGACGGACTTTAACACTCGGGTTCTATATCATGGCTTCCTTGGAGGAAAGACATGAATGTGCGGATATCCTCGGGCGAATCTAGCTGCAGCTCACACCAAGGCAGGGCGCCTTCGTAAAGGCGTATCGTAGGCCCCAGCCCGTGAACGGTCGGTAGGAGGTCCCTGAGGCAGTCGTACCAGGCCCGACGCTCGTCCCGGTCGGGCGGATTGGGGTCCTCCGCGCGCAGTACAGTGCACAGGTGGTGCCATTTCTGCAATGAAAAGCCGATCCTGAGATCGGCAGGATAGAGATCTAGGGTGACACCACGTGGCCTGGAAAAGTGTTGGCGCTCGTCGAATTCCAGAATAAATCCCGGGTTTTCTATATAGTAGTCGCACGGGGGCATCCTAGGTGATCGAATGAAGCCTCCGTAACCTCTGTAATCCTTTAGTTCAGTATAGATGCACTGCAGGATGTCGCCGATATGTGTGCCGTCATACGCTTTAGGGCTACTGGGCCACGGAAAAAGATAATCCTTGTGGCAGGCATCCCGATAGAGCGCGGTCAGCAGTTCATGCAGGCGGACCTTGCAGTCACGGCAGTGCTCGGAATGCGGATTGGGCATGACCGCTGTAATGCTGGTAGTATTCGTCATGGGGACAATTCTGGCGGCAGGCATTCACTCGCCATCGGCGGGAAGGAAAGTGCTACCGTCCGCAATCCATCTTTACCATAAACTATCTTGCCGATGCCCGCACTGTCATTCCGGCGCAAACCGGAATTCAGAAATGGGAACCGGGGGATCTCTGGAGAGGCAAAATGGGCTGGACTTACTTGTGCATTGCCGGCGTGTTTGAAGTGGTGTGGGTGATTGGCCTCAAGTATACGGACGGGTTCTCCAGGCCTTTGCCGAGTGTGGTTACAGTTCTAGCCATGGGGGTGAGCCTCTACTTGTTGTCGCAGGCGCTGAAGTTCTTACCGGTGGGCACTGCCTATGCGGTCTGGACCGGCATCGGTGCTGTGGGCGCGGTTGTCCTCGGTATGATTCTGTTTGCTGAGTCTAGGGACGCGCTGCGGTTGTTGTGCATAACGCTCATTGTTGCAGGTATCGTGGGCCTCAGGGTGGCATCTAGTCAAGGATAAATACTGAGGAGATCAAATGAAACGGATCTGCGTGTTTTCGGGATCCAGTAACGGCGTGCTTGACGACTATACCCGGATCGCTAAGTTGCTGGGTCGCGAGCTTTCGCGGCGGGGTATTGGGTTAGTGTACGGCGCCGCTTCCATCGGGTTGATGGGCTGTGTCGCCGACGCGGCGCTGCAGGAGGGCGGAGAGGTGATAGGTGTTATCCCCGACGTCCTAGTGGCGGATGAGGTAGTGCATAGGGGTCTCAGCGAGTTGAAGGTAGTGGCCTCTATGCACGAGCGCAAAGCCATGATGGCACAGCTATCGGATGGTTTTGTTGCGCTTCCGGGCGGTTATGGCACCCTAGAAGAGTTGGCGGAAATGATAACGTGGCTACAACTCGGGATCCATTCTAAACCTTGCGGTATCCTGAACGTTAAGAACTATTATGGTCATCTGATCCATTTTCTCGATCACGCGGTGGCGCACGGATTTCTCAAGCAGAAGCACCGCGACAAGCTGCTTGTTGCTGATAGCGTCGACGGAATTCTCAGTGCCCTGAAAAATTTCCGCCTGCCTTGACGGGCGTGTTAGCAGCGGGCAGTTCTGAAATTCATCCACATGGTGAATCCTTTGCGCACGACAACGGCCATGGAAATAAGGGTCATAAGCCAAGCGAACCAGTCGCCGTAACGCACATATGCCGTTTTCAGTTCCATCAAGGGAACGACGACCCTCAGTACCCCATGGGAGAACAGCGGCAGCGGCTCGGACATTCGACCAGTGGGATCGATGGCTGCAGTGACCCCGGTATTGGTGGACCGGACCATGGTCCGGCGGGTTTCGATCGCACGCCATTGCGCCAGGCGAGCGTGCTGCCACGGAGCCGCTGTGCGCCCGTACCACGCATCGTTGGTGAGGTTCACCAGGAGATTGGCACGCTCGTCGCGGACGAAACGCCGCGATAACGCCGGTAGTAGGTCCTCGTAACAGATGAGCGTAGCTACCCTTGCCCCCGGTGGCAGGGCCAGGGTGCTCTCGATCTCGCCCGGGGCGAAACCATCGCCGATGGGTGGCATGGCTGGGAACTTGCTGATGAGCCAGGCCAGGGGGATGTACTCGCCGAAGGCTAATAGTACCCGCTTATGGTAGCGGCCCAGAACGGTTCCGGCAGGATCCACCGCAAACGCGCTGTTGTACCGGCGGACACGGTCCTCGGACTCTCGGCGGTAACTTATAGCACCAAAGATCATATGCGGATGGTGTTCCGGTAACAGGCGTGGCGGGATCTTTCCTGAACCTTCCGGTAGCCAACTCTCCATGGCAGACTCGGGCCAGATGACGAGATCTGCGTCAAGTTGTGTTGCAGAGAGCGTTTTGTATGTTTCTTGGTTCGTTTTCAGAAATGCGACTTTGCCCTTTCGTTCGATGTCAATGTTTCCTTGGACGACTGCGACGTCGAGCTTTCGTGCGGTCTCTGCCTTAGCAGTGATCTGATCTAGTCGGATCTGCCCATACACTAGAGTCGCGGACAGGACTGCACACACACCAGTCGCCGCCCAGGCTGCAGACTGCATGGTTCCCTCACCCCTACAAGCCCGCAGGAGTTTATATAGGACGGTACCGAACCATAGCAAAATAAAGGTGGTACCACTTTGGCCCACCAGGTCCGCTGACTGGCTGAGGGAAGTGAATGCGGTTTGACTCGCGGCGAGAGACCAGGGGAAAAGGTTGGGGAACCAGAACTCGATGGTGACCCAGAACGTCGGAGGGAAGAGCCCGAGGGGTCCCGTTCCGCACAGACGTATCAGACCCGCGAACACCACGAATGGTACGGTGGAATAGATCGCGAAGACGGTGAAGCCTACCAAGGCTGTCGTGTAGTGAACACCACCAAACACATGAATTGTGTCGACTAGCCAATGGAACCCTAGGGCGATTGTGATGAATCCCGTGAGCGCCCCTATCCAAAGCGCTCGTCGCCAGCTGCGGGCACTTTGGAGGGCTACTAGCCAAGGGACCGGGGCCAGCCAGGTCAAGGGGAAGAGTGCCGACCAGAGGAAAGGGGTGGCAATCAACGCTGCGCAGAACAGCGACAGTAACGACCTGAGCCCAGCCATGAAGACGGGAGTCTACGGCTCCGGGGGGCAGGCGTCAACGCGTGCTGATTACAGATTCTCGTGTCGGATCCCATTGACAGGAGAATTCTCGAGCGATTAATGTAGGATTCGATAGAATTCCAAGATTCTTTGGGATGCTACGTTTAACTACTTGCGCACACCGGCCGATCGAAAGGGGGAGAAGAGTATGAGTCAAGCATTTGTGGACGCCGACGGGCATGTCATGGAGCGTGAGAACGAGATCAACGAGTATATTGACCAGACGTACCTGGGTCGAGGCAAGCTGAGCTTCCGCCAGATGCTGCCGAGTCTTGACAAATTTCACACTCCTAGGAGCCGTCATATAGAGCCGGAGGGAATCTTCGATGCCTCCGTGGGGCCTGAGCGCTGGTTGGAGTTCCTCGAAAAAACTGGGATCGAGTGTTCAGTGCTTTATCCCACGGCCGGTCTTTCCTACGGTCAGGTGCACTTTCCCCAATGGGCAACGGCGTACGCGCAGGCGTATAATGATTGGCTGTCCGAGAAGTATCTGAAGTTCAGTGACAAGCTCAAGGGGGTTGCGCTTATCCCGGTACAGGACGTGCCGGCCGCTGTGCAAGAGTTGCGTCGGGCTGTCAAGGACCTGGGCATGGTATGCGCCATGCTTCCTTCCAATGGTCTGGACCGTCACTTCGGCTCCGATCAATTTTGGCCGCTTTACGAAGAGGCGGAAAAGCTCGACTGTGCCCTGGCGGTTCATGGGGGTTGCTATGGAGACCTAGGTTTCAATTCGTTTAAGGTCTTTCCAGCCACACGTGCCCTTGGTATGCCGCTTCCCCTAGCCATTCACATGACTGGGATGATGTCAGAAGGTATCTTCGACCGGTTTCCCAATCTGCGAGTGGGTTTTCTCGAGGGGGGCACTTCCTGGATTCCGCTAGTTCTCGATCGGCTTAATCGCGAAGTGGAGTACGGAGGCTTGCAACTGAAAAAGGACCCCATCGAATACTTTCGTGGCGGCCGTGTCTTTGTCGGATGCGAGGGTAATGAGGACGTTCTGGTATACTGCATTAATCGCGTGGGACACGAAGTCTTCATGTTTTGCTCAGATTTCCCGCACGAGATCACGATGGACAACTGTATGGAGGAGATCGACGAAATCCGTGATCGGCAAGAACTCACGGACGAGCAGAAACAGGCAATTCTTGGAGATAACGCGCGGAAGTTCTATAAGATCTGAGGTATTGACGGCGGAAAGGCCCTCCTTTCCGCCGCTTGACGCCCCTAGATCGAAGGGCTACCATAGGTGCGTCCTTTACGGACAGACCATCGTAAGTCTCACCTTGCGAAGCCTACTCGAAGGAACGCCGACCGAGATCGTGGTTCAGAAGAGAATCTTGCCATGTCCGACTCCTTTTGAAGTTAGCGCCCAGGGTGTATGGCCAAAACGTTTCAGGAGGAGAATAGATGGAAGGTACGAGACTCTATATTGGCGGGCTACCCTACTCGACGACCGACATGCAACTCGAGGAAATATTCTCGGCGCACGGTAGTGTTGAATCCGCTCAGGTGATTATCGATAAGTTTACGGGCCGTTCCCGGGGTTTCGGCTTCGTGGAGATGAGCAACTCGGAAGAGGCCGAGGCTGCGGTAAACGCTCTTAACGAGACCGATCTTGGTGGGCGTACTATTACGGTGAACGAAGCGCGACCTCAGAGGCGTGACTTCGGAGGCGGCGGGGGCGGAGGAGGCGGAGGAAGCCGGCGCTAGCGTGATTGGGATGCGGGTTCTGTCGTCGACGGCCTAATTCTACACTGCAATAACGGGCATTTGGTTGCCCGGTCTGAAATGCGAGCCGTGGGGATAACCCACGGCTCGTTCTTTTTCCTTGCCGCCATGAATACATTGCCCCGACCGCCGTTCCAGGCGTCACCGGGATCCAAAAGTCACACTGCAGGGCAGTGATTCACGCCCTGTTTCGTCCAGCGCCTGTCACTTCTGGCATAATGTGTTCGTCGTTCCACTCTCTGCTCCGTGAGCACCTGTCAAGCCTGGGAAGGCGATTCCAGGTAGGTGTCGTTGCCATTTCCGCCCGAATGGGGCATGTAGCGTAGGTTTGATATAATGGAAGTAAGGGCCATAAGGGGGACGAGATGACAACAGGCAACGGCTTTGGGACGGCCAGTAAGATCAAGCAAGTGGGCCGCATGGATCTACCCGGGGGCGGCAAGATTGAAGTGGACAAAGGGTTCGCATACGTGGGGCACATGGACCCACCCCACGGCACCTCTGTTATCGACGTTCGTGATCCTAGAAACCCCAGGCTCGTAGCCCAACTCGCGGTACCCCCGGGGATCCATTCCCACAAGGCCGCGGTGCGCGATGGTGTGATGATCGTCAATTACGAGCGCTATGAGAACAACAACGACGCCCAAGGCGGCCTCAAGGTGTTCGATGTGTCGGATCCATCGAACCCCCGCGATGTGTCGTTCTTTGAGGCTGCCGCTAAAGGCGTTCACCGCTTCACCTTCGATGGTCGCTACGCCTACTTCTCGCCCGTCATGGAAGGATACGTAGGCAATATCGCCATGATCCTGGACCTAGTGGACCCGGCCAACCCACGGGAAGTGGGTCGTTGGTGGATGCCGGGGCAATGGGTCGGGGGAGGTGAGGAGCCGACGTGGCCTGGCACCATGCATCGCTGTCATCATCCTATTCGCCGGGACGATCGTCTCTACGTGAGCTATTGGCACGGTGGCTTCGTCATCCTCGACATTTCCGACATGAGTAGGCCCACGTTGGTGAGCCATCTCGACTGGAGTCCGCCTTATCCGTCCCCCACGCACACCACCCTGCCCATGCCGGAGAAGTTGATGGGTCGCGATATCTTGGTGGTGACCGATGAGGAGGCTCAGAAGGCGGCGCCGTTGCCCTACGCCTTCATGTGGGTCGTGGACATTACCGACGAAGCACATCCTGTGCCCATTTCCACGTTCATTCCGCCTACCGAAGGCGACCCCACCGATCGCTTCGGCGCACACCAACCGGCAGAACAGATCTACAGCAACGTGGTTTACGTGACCTGGTTTAGCGGCGGTCTGCGCGCGGTGGACGTGTCCAACCCCTATCGACCGAAGGAGGTGGGCTACTACGTGCCTGAGCCGGGCAGGGGACAGAGCACGGTTCAAAGCAACGATGTTTTCCACGACGAGAACGGTCTCCTGTACCTTATTGATCGCCTCGACGGCTTGGAGATTCTCGAGTCCCAAGTGTAAGGACTGAAGTTCAGTATACTGCTATGGTGGATCGGGAGAACATCGGAGGGTTGTCGGGGGCGTTGGCTCACCTGCGGGTAGTAGAACTGGGCGACGTTCCTGCCGCGTACGCGGGTCGGTTGCTGGCGGATCTCGGTGCTGACGTCATCAAAGTGGAACCACCGGACGGCGCTCCTGAACGGAAACTACCCCCCTTTGCCGGTGGTGGTGGTGAGGAGCGGGAACGCAGCCTAACTTTCATCCACGCCAACACTAACAAGCGCAGCTTGGTGCTGAATCTGTCTTCGGTCACGGACCGGGATCTGTTCGCCAAGCTGCTGCTGTCCGCGGATGTGTTCATCGAGGCAACGCCGCTCGGTTGTCTAGAGTCCTGGGGCTTCACCGACGCTTGGCTCGAAAAGCATTGCCCCACGCTGGTGACAGTGTCTATGACACCCTTCGGTCGGACCGGTCCCTATCGCCACTATAAGGGTAGTGATGCTATCAACAACGGTGCCGGCGGTTTTCTCTACAGCCAGGGAGATGACCAGCGCGGGCCATGCACGGCGCCCTCACACCAGGCGTACCAGGTAGCTGGATGCGTGGCAGCGACATTGGCGGTGGCCGGGGTACGGCATAAGCGGCGGAGCGGTATGGGCCAGCGTCTGGACGTCTCGTTACAGGAGGCGTTGACGTTCACCAACAGCAGCTCCATTGCACGCTACACTCTGGAAAATCGACTGGGAAGCCGGCCCGGCGCTAAGACTTATGCGGGCGCGGTTACAAATATCTACCGCTGTAAGGATGGCCGCTACGTACACTTTACCGCAAACCTGCCTCACATGTGGCGGGAGCTAACCCAGAACTGGATGCCGGACACGATCCTGTCGGAGCCACAGTGGGAGGAGGCGGCGTTTCGAGACTCGCGGAGTGAGGAAGCTTCCGCCGTAGTGGCAGAATTCATCAGTGGTTTTACCGCGGGCGAGTTCGTTGCAGAGGCCCAGCGGCGTCACCTCTCCGCTGCCCCTTTGAATACTGTCGGCGAGTTCGTTGACGGCGAGCAGCTGGCCGCGCGTGATTGGCTCCAGGAGATAGAGCACCCGGTCATTGGCCGCTATCGCGCGCCAGGTTTCCCTATGCGCCTTTCGCGCACTCCTATGCGAATCCGGCGGCCGGCGCCATTGCTGGACCAGCACCGGCAGGAGGTGTTGGCCGATCTGGAGCAGGACAGGGAACCTGTTCCGCCACCGCAGCCTCAGGCGGATGCCTCCGACGCTATGCTGTCTGAGGTCCGCATGGTTGATCTGACGCAACAATTCGCCGGTCCCCTAGGCACGGAGATACTGGGCTACTACGGTGCGGAAGTTCTTAAGGTCGAGTCCAATACTGTGGCTTCGAGGGGACGGAGCGGCGCCACTCACGTTGATATGAATCGAGCTAAGTTGGGTTGTACCCTTAACCTGCGGCACGACCAGGGCAAGGAGTTGATGCGCCGTTTGGTAGGGCGGTCGCAGGTGGTGGTGGAGAATTTTAGTGTGGGAGTAATGGAACGGCTCGGTTTCGATTACGAGTCGCTAAGCAAGCTGAATCCCGGCATTATACAGGTATCCATGCCCGGGTGGGGCAGGGAAGGACCGTTACGTTCGTGGGTTGCCTGGGGCTGGCAGCTCTTGGCCTATACCGGACTCATGCGTCTTTGGGGCTATCCCGAATCCCCCATGCGCGCGCGCTGCAAGATTGCTTGGCCGGACCGCGTGGGGGCTATCACTATGGCACTGGGCGTGGCCGCAACTATTGAACACCAGGAGCGTACCGGAGAAGGACAGTTCATTGAGGCCGCTATGTTGGAGGCTCAGGGTGCTATGATGGGCCCTGCCATTCTCGACTACACGGTAAATGGCAATGAGTGGAATACCTTGGGCTACCGAGAAATTCTCGGGGAACCCTACGCCCCCTACGGTTGTTACCCATCTGCCGGGAACGACGACTGGATCATTATCGCCTGTGAGACGGACGAGGACTGGAGGGCGATGGTTGGGGTGATAGGGATAGAGACATGGGCAGGGGATGTGCGCTTTGCTGACCAAGAAGGGCGACGGCAACACCGCGACGAACTAGACGGCAAGCTCACGGAGTGGACCCGCACCCAGACCTCCCGCCAAGCCTTTCGCCGGTTGCAGGAAGTCGGCGTGGCTGCCGGTATTCCGATGTCCGGTGAGGACCTTTACTACGACCCTCATTTGCGAGAGCGTGGTCACATCGTGGAGATTGACGAGCCGCCTTGGGGCCGGGTCACTCATCACGGCCTTCCCGGGATTCCGTCTCGCTCCAAGGCTAGCGCCGCTTTTCCCGCACCTTGGATCGGTGCTCACAACGCCTATGTCCTTGGCGAGTTGCTGGGGCTGAGCGAAGAGGAAATCACCGCGCTGGAAGAGGCGGACGCAGTCAAGTAGATCGAGCCCCTGTTGTCATTCCTCGCTGGAAAACGGCCCGAACGGCTCCGGTCTGAACGGCTTATCCCGGGCCTCAAAGAAAGCCCGTAGCCCACCTTCCTTTCGGGCGTCCTCCAGCCGCTTGTTGAACTCCTCGCGCTTGGTGAGTCGGGCCATGGCACTCAACTCCGCGTTGAGTAGCCATGCCTTGTGGAGCCCCATCATCTCCAATCCCTGGGTGGCAATGGCGAGGTTGATCTTGACCGTCTCCGGGGGAACCAACGCTACGCGTTCGACCATGCGGAAACATTCCTCCAACAGATCGCTCCGGGATACCACCTTGTTCACCAGGCCGATGCGCAGAGCTTCCTGAGCGTCCACGTGGTCGCCGGTGAGGGCGTAACGCAGGGCGTTCTTAGGCCCTGCCAACAACACCCAGATGAAGTCCGTGCCGGCAGCTTGTCGTACCTGTGGCTGGCCGAACACCGCATCGTCCGCAGCCACGGTCAGGTGGCAGGTTAGGGCTAACCATGAGGCTGTACCTAGGCACCAACCGTTAACTGCGCCTATAATGGGCTTTGGATATTCCCAGCGGTAGAGCCGCCGTCGTAGGAGTTCTTCGCGATCCCTGTCACGGACCTCATCGAATTCCTTGTAGAGGGGTATCCCTTCCGGCAGAGCTTGAGGCCATACGGTCTCGGCGGAACCTTCTTGGGACATGTCTTCCCCTGTGGAGAAGCAGCTGCCCGCCCCAGTAATTATTACGCCCCGCACATGGGGATCGTCCTTGGCCTCAGCAAGGGCTGCGTCAAGTTCCGCAAGCAAGGGCTCGTTAAGGGCATTGCGCTGTTCCGAGCGGTTGAGGGTGATGAGCACACCCTGGCGTTGTTTTTCGTAAAGAAGGTTTTGATAGCTGGCCATAGGGATCTCCTCACGGGGTGTTGTGAACCAGACGATCTACTCCTTGGGTTTCGATCTGGGGCCGAAGGGCTCGGGTTGGAACGGGCCGTCGCGCAGTTGCAGGTATTCGCGGATGTTTTTTTCCCGAGCCTCGTTGAGGGGCCGACGCAACTCCTCGCGTAACATAACGTGGGCCGGTGCCGAGAGTTGCGAGTCCAGCATGAGGGCGTCGCGTAGGCCCATCATCTCCATGCCCAGGGTGGCGATAGCGAGGTTGATCTTAACGGTCTCGGGCGGTACCTGCGCGATGCGCTCCACCAACTCGAAACACTCGTCTAATAATCGGTCATGGGGTACCACCTTGATAACCAAGCCGATGCGCAGGGCTTCCTGTGCGTCAATATGATCACCTACCAGGCCGTACCGTAGGGAGTTTTTGACCCCAGCCAACATAGTCCAGAGGAAGCTCGTGTTGGAGCCGTGACGCACTTCCGGCTGGGCGAAGACGGCCTGTTCCGATGCGATGGTGATGTGAGTACACAGCGCCAGCCACGAGCCGGCGCCCATGGCCCAGCCGTTGATGGCTCCTATTACCGGCTTGTTAAGTTCCCATAGGCGTAGAAACTCGTTGCCCTCGCGGCCACGCCAGGAGTCGATCCAATCCGATGCGGATTGTCCTGCGGGAACGCCGTAAGGCCACTCGAGATCCCGCCGTCGGCCCGGTTTAGGTCCCTGGTCCATTCCGGCGGAAAAGGCACGCCCGGCACCGGTGATTACGATTGCCCGTACATCGGGGTCGGCTACGGCCTCGTCCAGCGCTCCGGACATCTCGTGCTGTACTGTTGGGCTGATGGCGTTCATGACTTGCGGCCGGTTCAGTGTGATTAGCGCCCCGCCTTGGCGTTTCTCGTACAGGATCTCTGTGTAGTCTGTCATCAGGAGTTCCTTTCTCGGTGCACGGATGCCCTCGCACCCTAGCAGATCGCATGTTGTATGGCGAGCTTGTCCGAGACGAGAAGAGGAGTGGCTACCGCTCTTTCTTCCAGACGATTCGATAAATGCCGGCGATGTCGGAGAGTGGCATAATGATGGGGTCATAGCCGTGGGCAATGCTAATGAGGACTAGGTCTGCGTTTTCCTTTTTAATCCGCTTGATTAGGTACTCTCCAGCCACGGTCTTCACTACGCAGTAGTCACCGGAGTGCCATTCTTTATTGGGAGAGCACACGACGATCTCCTTGTTCTCGTAACGAGGACTCATGGAATCGCCTCGAACCTCTACCCCGAAGGCGTTGGCATCGTTGAGGTCGTAAGGGCGTAACACCCGGCGCCAGCCTTCGCCCACGGGGAAGCCGTCCTCGGAGAACTCGCCTCGACCCGCGCCGGCTCGACCTACCACTGGAAGGTCGTCTGGCACGTGACCGGAAACATCCCGGATCTGGTCGCTGGTGGCCAGTAGCCATTCCAGGGAAACCCCACACACAGATGCCAGGCGATGAAGGATGGCGGACCGTGGTGCGCGGTCTCCGGCCATGTAGTTGTAGATCGCAGTTTTCGAGATTCTCGCCTGGACCGCCACCTCCAGGGGTTCTCGATCTGATAGGGCAAGTGTGAGGCGTCGGGCGAGATCTGTCTTGGGGAGCCTTGTTTTTTTTCTTGGCATCGTGTATATAGTTCTCAAATGAGACAAAGGTTGATATTATAGTACTCAATTGTTAACTTCTCGTCAAGTGCCGTAGTGGCATAACTCGTAACGAGAAGGAAGGGCAACAATGGCCAGTGAAACAAGACGACATCTGAAATCCGTGAGTGGGGGGCGGGAAACTAAGAAGTGGGTGGAAGTGGATGCCTCATTAGTGGGCCTTTCGGTACTTTCGGCCTTGCACAAGCTAGATCATGGCGAGGAGGGTGAGGCGGATGTAGAGATTGGTGGTCGCACCCTCCGAATTCGTTTCGACCCACTTAAGAAGCGTGTTTTGATGTTCGAACTCAAGAAGACACGAACACGGAACTCTCGTCTCAGGGTTTCGGATGCCAAATCTTCCCACTGAAAGTCGCGATGTCTGGAACAGGACTTGAGGCGGCAATTCGTTTGTGAATGGTCGACACGCGCGGGTCGCTTCCCCGGGTACTACAGCTAACCTATCCTCATAGAGACCTTTGTCTGACAGGTTCGTTCGCATTGGGCAGAACGTCATCGGTGCTCTGGGCTCGAACCCCCCTCTCCCCATTCACACCAGTACGCGGTTGGCGAGCGGTGGGGCGGGGACAAGTCATGAGAATGGGATCAGGTAGTCTCGAGCCCAACTCAATTCCAAGGCATATTCCATGATCAGAGCCGTATTGTGGTCCTCGCTGGTCGTCGCATACACGCTCTTTCTCCCGGACGTTGCACCTACCCAGTCGATGGAGGAGGTACGATCGGCATACGCTGAAGGCAGCTTTTTTGAGGCAGCTGAACGCGGTGCGGCGCTCAAGACCTCGGAGGGCTACGCGTTGGCGGCGCAGTCAATGGCGATACAAGGATTCTATTTTGCCAGGGGGAAAGAGAAGCGAGCGCTGTTCCAGCGTGCAATGGATTTGGCGGAAGAGGCACTTCGCCTAGATGTGACCAATCCTGAGGCCCACATTCAGCTGGCCCATGCGGTAGGGCGTTACGCCCAAACCCTTGGCTTCGTGCGGGCAGTAACCGGAGGATATGCGAAAAAAGTACGGAGATCCGTAGAAGAGGCGTTACGGCTAGGCCCTGACAAGCCAGGCGCTCATTTGAGTATGGCAACGTGGCACGCGCACGTCGTTAATGCTGCGGGTGCCATGGCAGATGTCATCTTCGGAGCCACGGAGAAGAAGGCCCGTGCGCACTACAATAGAACTCTTGAACTCGTGCCTAACGCAAAGGTGGTGTACGTTGAATACGGCCTTGGGCTTTTGCTGATGGACGCGAAACAAAACCGCGAAGAAGCGCGCAATCTCCTCCGACGTGCGCTCGACAAACCCTCTAAGGATGCTGTTGACCGTTTCTATCACGAGCGGGCGGCGGTACAGCTCTTGGCCTTAACAGCTAATTAATCATTCTATAAAAACGAATAGAAAACAGCATATTACACTTGGAAGAACGCAGTACAAGAAGTGGCTCTGATATAAGGAAAGTACATCTTGGCCTGGCGTAACACCACACAAAGGCTCTTGCGTTGGGAGATAGCGGATGCGGAGACTTCGCAAGTGGTTCTGGCTGCGAAAGAACTCTGACTTCACGCCCTCGGGACCCTCCTCACGAGGCGATGATGGGGTACTCAGACACGGGGAGAGCCACTAGCCTCTCTAGCGGTTGTCCTGTGACATAGGAGGATGGTCCGGGGGCTGTTAATGGTCGATCAAGAGCGACTCCGGTGTCAAGTGGGCAGTCTCGTCATAGATTGCGATAATGCAGTTGGGTGGTTGGCACAAGACAAGCGGCTGGGAAGCTAACGGCAGATCCGCCAAATTGCTGATCTATCTGGTGGTAAACGCGCCCGATTCTAGCGTCAAGTCCCGGTGAAGTTAGCCTCAACCAGACCCAATGGTGGGGTGGTTAGCAGCTATAACCCAACACGTCGGTGTTCGTCATCCCGGGCTCAAAGCGCTCGGCTATTCGGTCCCGTCTTTTTCAAGCTTCTCGATTAACCTTCTTTTCTGAAAAACAGCTAGCCGTGCTGGCCGCTGAACACCTTCTCCATAAAAGCGAATGACGAGATCACTAAACAGGGCCTGGAAACTTTCATCAGTGAAATAGTGATAGTGCCCGTCAAATTGTTCTGGAACACCTCTTTGCAACGGTATTTCAAGGATAAGAAATCGCCTGAAAAGCGATTTAAGTTTTAGTGCTGCTGCCCAGAGTGGCTCGCAATGTTCCAAGACATGCTAGGCAAAAACAACATCATTTCGCTCGTTGTCCTCCATATGCTGGATTTCAATTTGCCGAGCTTCGACACCGAATCGTTTCTGACATTCCGTAAGAAGTTGTTTATTAACTTCGGTAATTGAAACCTTGGCCACACGATCCTTAATGAGGGCAGCGAAAGTTCCGGCCCCTCCGCCAATATCGATAACTGTATCGCTCTGTCTGAGAAACCGGCTCGTCAAGGAGAGCCTTTCCTTGACGCTTTGCGCCCGTTGTTCGTGAAATTTGTCCGTTACTTCGCCGTCAACGATCTCCCCTTTGCTTCTTTGATGCGTTTGTCGGTAAACCTGATCATGAAACTCAAGCGGATCGATTGTTGAAACAATTCGATGACCATGTACACAAACCGTGCATCGGTAAAGTCGCGTAGAAAATTGCGAAACGTTATTGCATACAGGGCAATACTTCATCGGTTAAGGACCATTACGATTTGGGTTTCAGTTATTAGATAATCGTTGTTTTAGGGGTGTAACTTTCAAATGTTCAACTCCTGCGACCCCAAGTTCTTGCATGCTCTGTTCGCGTACCAAATACAACCGTTGATAAAGACTTGATTAGAACTCTTCGTTTCAGACTTCGAACAATACCTCACCAGTTAGTTGGAGCCGATTGACGCGTTTCTTGTCACACCTCGTAGTACCCGTTCATTACCGCGTCGTGCCATATCTTCGTAATGACCGGACAGACACCCAAGGGTAGTCCTTCCTCGGTCTCCCAGTAGGAATGAATTCCCGTGCCAATTTCAACGACTCGCACCTTGGGAGCCGGATTCATGGCGCTGTACTCGGCCTCGACAATGTTTTTATACTTCGGAGGAGTGTGATCTCGGCTGAATTTGTTGATTCCGTAGAGGAGTGGTGGGATCGGCTTGGCGTCCGGTCCTGGGAGGGGGCGCCCGTAGCCCAGGTAACGGCCCACCAAGGCTTCTGTCTCCTCGGCATTCATCCTAAGGCGTCCGGCTGTAACCTTAGCAGCTTGTGTGAGGCACGGGTGACTATCGCTGTGGAGCCAGTTCTCAGCTTTGAATTGAGGAAAGCGCTTGTCTTGCTGCCAAATTTCGAAGAGTTCTTCCATCAGCGAAGCCAGTCGGAAAAGCGGTTTTTCTCCTTCCTGCATTGCCACCTCCGCGCCCTTGTAGCGTGCTAGCTCGCGCCAAGTCCGGATAAGGACGTGATCAAAGGGGGTGGGCCAATCGTGACCGCTCATCTTACGGAAGATGTATGCGAAGGGCGAGTTTTCGATGCCGATGAGCCCCTTGCCGTTCTCGATGCGCTGTAGCAGATAGTGACTGAAAGGTCCGCCGGTGGAGTGGCCGTGGGTGAAAACCGAATACTCGCCCACAGGCAAGTGCCGACGGCAAATGTCCAGCATGCCTTCCTCGAACGCAATGGGCCAAGCCGCCATCCGGTAGTAAAAATTGCTGCCCTCCCTAGCCTTTGCGTACGATCGGGAGCCGTAGATTTCGCGCAGAGAAGTGTCGTTGACCACGTCGTATTCATCCCTAGAGATGTATTCGTCGGCCAGCCAGATAGGAGTGCGGACGCTTCCGTCTTCGTGAACAGTGTCGTCGGGCCAGTCCCGGCTCGGGTCTGGGAGGTAAAGACGGCCAGGATAGGTCATGCTGCACACCTTGTAGCCGCGTTTTCCGACGAAGCACCGTGCCAGTCTTTCGATGGAACGCCAGTCGCTAGCACCCCCGTGGGTCATGAAGATCCCGAGTTTGTTGCCATCCGGTCCGGTGGGAACCTTTGTCGGGTCCGTAGGCTCGTATACCATGCAACCGATGTCCCAGTTCATGCCATTGGCGTTGATGCGGAAGACGTCCTCGGTTTCGGTGTAGGGGATGTCGGGCTCCGCCAGGATCCCATCAGAGATCTTTACCAGCTCCTCCTTGGACAGGTGGGTAGGAGGCTTCCAGGATTCGGCGTTCTGTCGTGTTTTGGCCATTGCAACGTGCCCTCTTGGTTGTGCTTGGTGTTGGTTCGTAGTTATTACTGGCGCCCTATTTGGTAGTGTGATCGGGACTCTACCACGCGTCGCATTGATGGAACACATTTACATAGCGCCTTCGAAGGTTGTCCTATCGGTTGTTGACGGGTTCTCCTGACGATGGAGATCAAATTCTTTCGGGTCGGTGTGCGTGTTGGGAAGGTAGAATATCCGCCGATTGATCTGGTAGACTTTTTCTGGAGTCGGGTGACCACGTAAAACGACAAGCACAGACATATGCAAGCTCAATTGACCCTATCGTGTGGCGAATACAAGCGGACCCGTCCACTGTTGGACGGACGCGTTGCGGTTCCGGGATACGACATTAAGATCGTCCCCGATCCGTTCCCGCTCAACGGAATCTTGGGTGACTACCAGTATCCTCGTACGCTGCGCATGCTCGACGACCAGGCCTTTGATATATGCGAGATGGGCATGGCGCCGTTTGTGACTGCGCGCTCTCAGGGCGTGCCCCTTGTGGCCATTCCAGTCTTCCACTACCGACGCTTCCGACACCCCTATATCTTTTGCCGAGGGGCGGCGGGGGTCAGATCCCCCAAGGATCTGGCTGGGCGACGTATCGGTGTGCGACGCCTCAATCTGAGCGCTGGGCTGTGGGCGCGTGCGCTACTTCAGCACGACTATGGGGTTGACTTGACCGAGATCACTTGGGTGGTGACCGTGGATGTGCCGTTGCGCGACACGATTCGTAACAGCCTCGACGTGGAGGTGGTGCGTTCTGGTGAAAGTCTTGAAGAGTTGCTGGTACGGGGCGATATCGACGCCATGATCGAAGCGTCTAGCTTAGGTGCGTCGGCGCGACAGCAGGCTGGCGTGTGGAGACTGCTGGGTGAGGATACGCGTCAACTCGAAGTGGACTACTTCGCGCGCACTGGCTTTTTCCCGATCATGCACACAATTGCCCTGTGGCGTGACGTAGCCGAGCGACATGAAGACCTGTGCGGAGCCCTTTATGACGCATTTCTTCGCGCCAGGGCTGTAGGGAGCGGCGACGGTGAGCCGCGTGCGCGGTATATTTTGGCTTCCGAGGAGGAAGAGTGGTGGGAGTCGCTCGCCCCAGGGCAAGCCGAGGTCCTCTGCGGCGGTCCAGAATATCCGAAAGACCCCTGGAGCTATTCCCTCGACGAGGACAACAAAACCGTAGAAGCGTTCCTTGACTATGCCTACGAACAGGGCCTAACGCCGGAGCGCTATTCCGCGGCCGATCTCTTCGTAGTTACTGGCAGGTCGTGTGCTTAGGCACCTATCGGCTCCCATTCCACGGTGTCGCCTACGCGGATCGTGCCACCGTTCAGTACTTGGGCACGCACGCCGCCCCGGTGAATGAGGCCTTGTAGCACGTTTTTGCCGGTAAGCTTGACGAGATTAGCGCAGGGCTCGCATAAGCGCAGCCCACGCATCCGTACCTCCCCAATCGTGAACTCCCGCCCCTGTGCCAGGTGATTTAGGGGAACCCCGCGAGTGGTAATGTTGCGGCGGCTGTCTTTGGGGTCCAACGTAGTCCCGTAGTCCCTCTCTATGGCTTCGATCGCTTCCGCCTCGATGAGTGTCACCTCGCGGTCCGGTCCGGGGTTATGCGAGTAGCTCCCTATTTGATTGCAATAGCGGTCTCCTTCGAGGCCCCGGTCTTTCACCGCCAGAACCTCCTGAAGGCTCTCCATCGTACCCTTGGCTTCCGGCGTGATCTGAATCGATACGACCAATCCCTTTGCCATGATTCTTCCTCCTACAGGGCAAAACCGTGTCTGAGTATTTACGTTATTAAGTTAATGAGTTCTCGTTTAAAACATTCCCGCTCTGACAACAGCTCGCGTCTTTTTTTCGGCATTATAACCGGTCCTGCAGCCAATCGAGCATGTACGGCACATTGTGCGCCCAATAGTCGTGGCTACAATGGATGGTACCACCACCACGTGCGTCGTTGTAGATCTTGAGGGCTTTATCAGTACTGCCAATCTCGTCGAATAGTCGCTTAGCACCGGTTACGTTCATCAACCGGTCGTTGGCGCCGTGGGTAATGAGGGTTGGGCAGGTGATGTTCTGGGCGATTCCCTCCATGGTAAAGTCCTTAAGCTGCTCTTGGGCCGTTTCATCGTTGACGCCACCCAGCAGCCGGCGTACCACCGGCTGGAGGTGTTCGCAGTAGAGATAGAGATCCGTCAGTACGCTATAGCAACCGCTCCATCCCACCAGTGCTTTGATACGTTCGTCGAAGGCGGCGGCCCGGGGTGCGTAGTATCCAGCCATGCTGATCCCGATGAGTCCAATGCGCTCGGTGTCCACCTCAGGCCGCGACACCAAATAGTCGATGCAGGCCTTTACGGGCACCTCGTAGTCCGCGCGGGTGGGGATTCCCTTGACATACATTGAAGAGCCCCTCCCGGGGGTGTCCACCAGCAAGAGCGCCCATCCGTACTCCAGCACCTGCCGACCACTGAAGAAGATTTCTTCGGCGAAGGCGTCGGCGCCGCCGATGAGGAAGACAGTGGGCCATTTTCCGGGCGCAGGATACTTTGGGTGGCAGAAGTAGCCGTCGTATTCTTCGTTGCCGCAACGGACACTGATGACGTCCATGGCTGGTTTGTGGAGGGCGGCGGCCTCCCGAAAGCTGGCCTGCGACAGTTTGAAGCGCTCTGCTTTGGTGTCACTCTCGGCAATGGTTAGAAACACGTCGGACATGCGGAAGTATTGGTTGGCTTGGAAGAAGGACTGCATGGCTGTGTACTCGTGGCCCTTGGACAGGGCATCCCTAGCATTGTCCTCGGTTCTGTGGGCCAGATCGATCCAGGCCTGTCCCCATCCTTCCTTGTCGTTGGGGTTCAAATCGCGACACAGGCGCGCAATGTCGAACACATCACCGCCTCCCTGCTGAGCTTCGGCTACCAGCCGAAGCGTCTGAGAGCCCATGACGTTGGTGGGAAACAAAAAGTCGATCATCAATGACTCCAGGGCGGGCGAGCCTACGGCCATTTCTAGAGCCGCTTGGCGTGCCCTCGGTGCTGTTTAGCGGTCTTAGTCTATTACCTCTGGAAGGGCTCGAGTACTAGCACGGCCGTCTCGAATTTTCGGCCAGTCTGGGGTTCAGTGGCGTTCATCGTGCCGTAATTCTCCTCTGACACGTCTGCGCGTAATTCAGCGTCGCGCCCTGACCTTCACGGACAAATACACTAGAAAACACTAGAGGGACAGGCTATAGGCTTGAGCTGCCGATGTTTCAAGGAGAATGGTGGCGATATCTACGTCTCAAGGGTGCCATCAAAACGCCAGAGGAAGATAGGATGATATTCGTAAGCCTTGCCTCCGGCGTTGCCCAGGCCATTATTCCCATGGCAAATGTTACGCGAAGGCAGGGACGACACTGAAGTGTCAATGGAACGGGATGGTAAGCGACCCCCAGGGGCGTATAATGAATAGGGAACCCCGAACAGCGAACAGAAAGGGAGCTGAGCTAATGTCCATGGTGAAGTTGAACCCACCCAAACAACTCGACATGAGCCTTGGGGAGGCCATGTTCACCCAGCGGGCAACTCGTAGGCTCAAGCCCGATCCTATCGGCGATGAGGATATCCGGACGCTAATGAATTCTGCGTCCAAGGCTCCCAACGCTCGTAACGAGCACAGGGCGCGCTTTCTGGTCGTTCGGGACCGGATCAAACTCCAGAAGTTTGCCGAGCTCTACGCCGAGGCGTGGTGGGCAAAGCAACCGGAGGGCTGGAGCGCGAATAAGGCGCAGCCGGGAGACAGGCATCTGGCGCCAATGCGGCTGGCGTCGGCTATGAAAGACGTGCCAGTGGTGGTGCTGGCGGTTTCTACTTCTAAGGGGCAGGCCAGCTCAGTTCTCCCTGCAGCGCAGAATTTGATGCTGGCGGCCCGGGCACTCGGCATCGGGTCGGTGTTGACCACTCTTCATCCCCGAGTCACCGAACGGGTCCATGAGTTGTTCAAGATCCCGCCGGAGGCTGAGGTCCATTGCTGCATTCCCTTAGGTTATCCTGAGGGCCGATTCGGCACTACCACCCGTCGCCGCACCTCCGAGACTACTTTTTACGAAGAGTGGGGTAGTTCTCCGCCGTGGGATTAGGTTGTGCATGTTGACTTCAAGCTGTCCACTAACTGTCTATAGCCCGTAGAGTGCACGGGCGTTCTCGCCCAGAATCTTGTCGACGATTCCTTCTGATACCGAGCCTTCGCTGCGGAGCATGCGCAACGCTTCGATTTGGCTGGATGTGTCATTGTGGCCGTAGTCGGTGCCTATGACCAGATTGTCCTCGCCCGCATCCCTAACGATCACCGGTAGGTCGTCCGTGGTCTGACAGGCCACATACATACGGTTCTTTGCCATGATGTTGTCGGGAATAGGTCGTCCCATCTTCTGGAAGCGCAGCCGGAGGTCGTTTAGGGCATAGGGTACCCATTGGGCGCTCACTTCGACGAAACCCCAGCGTAGCTTGGGAAATTGTGCGGGGGTTTCGTCCATGAGCAGCGAGTGGAACGTTCCCACTACCGGTAGCTTAAAACGGGAGAACCCGACCTCACCCTCGTAGAGATCGTGGATAGCGGTGCTGTTGGTACCCGCGTGGATGCAGATAGCGAGGTTAAGCTCTGTAGCGATCTCGTAGAGTGGAAACAGGTCGGCATTGCTCAGACGCTTCTCGTGCTCCACTCCGCGCATGAAGATGCCGCATGCGCCGTTGTCCTTCGCGAAGCGTAGCTCGTCGCGAAGCGTGTCCATGGAGAGCAAGGGAGGCATGGCGACCCATCGCAATCGACCTTCACCTTTCTTCCATACCTCGGCGAGCCAGCGATTGTAGCTCTTACACATGGCTAGCTCAGTGGAACGGTTTTGGGTGCAGGGTCTCAGCATGAGAGTGGGGTAGAGGACCTGCACATCCACTTCCAGCTCGTCCATGTGCTTTAGCCGGGAGTCTAGGTCGCGCATCTCACGCTGTTCGGCGGAGGTATTGGCGCCGATGTTACTGTTCTTAGGATGCAGCCGGTTGTCTATCACCCAATACTCGGTAC
Organism: uncultured Syntrophobacterales bacterium; assembly: GCA_964438895.1. Classification (GTDB taxonomy): domain Bacteria; phylum Desulfobacterota; class Binatia; order UBA9968; family JAJDTQ01; genus JAJDTQ01. The sequence goes on from CAYTMJ010000025.1 coordinate 39,095, forward strand.
CGCCGTCCTGTACGACTGAGAAGGGCGCGTGCTTGAGTTCGGCCTTGGTCATGAACTCCCAGGTAAAAGGGATTTCGATGACATGAGCATCTGAGTCGATGGTTTTTGGCGTCATTGCTCATCTCCGGTCATGTTGATGTCTGTTGTCAGCTGAGTGCGATATTGTAGAGTTGCTGCGCATTCCGGCCCATGATCTTTGGCAGGGAGTCTGCTGCGATGTCGTCCCGAGCTAGAAGTTCCTTCACTACATTGGGAAACTTACAGTCACCGTGGTTGTAGTCCGAGGCAAACACGAGACGGTCGTCGCCGATGAAGTCCATAACGTAGGGCAACGTAGTTTCGTCGGGCTCGAAGGAGAAATAGACATCGCGCTTCCGGATGTACTCGCTGGGGGGCATGGTGAGAAGTGGGACGGCTGCTTGCATGTATTCGTAATGTTCGTCCAGTCGCTCCATCCAAAAGGGCACCCAGCCAGCGCCCGCTTCGAGAAATGCCACCTTGAGTCTCGGGAACTTCTCCAGCACCCCGCCCCCTACGACGCACATCACGCCGATCATCTGTTCGAAGGGATGTGTGGTGGCGTGCACGAACAGGGCGTTGTCGAAACGGCTGGCGCCGGCCGCCGGTCGACCTGATCCCACGTGGACACACACCGGCACGCCCAATTCCTCAGCTGCGGCGTAGAACGGGTCGAAGTCGGGATGGTCGAGGTTGCGCCCGGCAGAGTGGGCCGAGGTGGCCACGGCCACGAAACCGAGGTCCTCGACGCATCGCCGGAGTTCGGTCGTTGCCTCCAGCGGATCCTGCATAGGCAAGCATGCGACGCCTTTGAGTCGCTCTGGCGCATGTTGGCAATACTCGTGAAGCCAGTTGTTATAGGCCTTGGCAATGGCACAGGCATAATCCTTGTCTTCTAGAAATGGCAGGCTCAAGAATACGGTGGTGCCGAAATTGACCGAGATCACGATTTGTTCGAGGTCCATGTCCTTGAGGCGTTGTTCTGGATCCCACATGCCGGTAGTGGGCTGCGGTGAGCGGTTGTGGGGTACGGCGCCAATACCGCAGCCCAACCCTGAGGGCTTGGCCCAGATGCGGCCCTCCATAAGCAGCTGCTCGCGACCGTCCGCTTTTACTACTCGGGGCGCCTTCTTCTTGTAGGGCCCATCCAACAGATCCTCCCAGGGCGCGAATTTCTCCTGGACGTGACCGTCGGCATCGATGATCGGGAAACTTGCCATGGATGTCTCCTGTTCGTCGTGAAGGGCTATCGGGTGGTCTGCATTCGATATTGGGATGCAACCACCCGGGTACCCTGTCAACAGCGGAAAGTCGGTTACTTGAGGTGCTTGGCTAGGAACTCGATGCTTCGTTCCCATGCCAGATTGCAGGCGTCGGCATTGTAGTAGGGGCCGGTTTCGTTTCCGAACGCGTGTGCCGCCTGGTAGCGATAGATTTCGTGAGGGACGTTACCCTCCTTGAGGCGTAATTCGAGGGCGTCCACCGCGTCAGGCGTGAAGAAGGTGTCCTCCAGCGCAAAATGGCCTTGGAAGGGAATCGAGATCGTACGCGTGTCCGCTGCTTCCGCGGGCGGCACCCCATACCAACAGCAGGCTGCATCCGTGGCCTTGGCGTACACTGCGGCTAGGACGGTCAGTGCCCCACCCATGCAGAAGCCGATTACCCCCACCTTGGGACAGCTCTGTTTCAGGTGTTCCACCGCTCCCCTTACGTCCGTGGCGGCATCTGCGAAATCGAGGTTCTGCATCATGTGGCTGGCTTCTTCCGCCTCGACCGTGACCTTGCCGCGATAGAGATCGGGTACCAGGGAGCTATAACCGAGGCCCGCCAGCCGGTCGGCGACGCCCTTAATTTGATCATTAACTCCCCACCACTCCTGGATTACCACCATTCCGGGCGCGTTGTTGCCGGCCGAGGCGTAATACCCGGATGCTTCCTTGCCGTCAGGCCGCTTGAAAGTGGCTGTTTCTCCCATGAAATTCCCTCCTGGTTTTGTTTGGCGTTAGACGCCAGTGGGCAGTCAGAATAGTACGTCTCCAACCGAGAGTCTAGTCTCTCGGTGTCACACTTGTAGTTACACGGGCACACAGTTGACGCGCGATTCCGATTCTTGTTAAAAATACGGCGCATTCAAAGCTGTGGCATTTCCATACTCGCCACGGTGGTTCGAATCCAGTGGAACAGGAAGAGAGGGACACGCAATTGACCGAGGATGAAGTACTACAGATATTGGACCTGGTGGAGAAATCGAACTTCGACTATCTTGACCTCGAGGTTGGTGATCTGAAGCTGACGGTCAGTAAGTCGGGTGTTCCTGCTGCACCCGCAACCGTCAGTGTTACCCAGGCTCCACCTACAGCAGCCAAACCGGTTCCTGCGGCAATCCCCGACATCAAAGCGTCCGCACCCGCGTCCCAACCGGTCACCATCAAGGAAGGGACTGTTCCTATTGCTGCACCGATGGTCGGCACGTTTTACTCCACGCCAGAACCTGGTGCGCCGCCGTTTATTGAACTCGGTGGGCACGTGGATGCCGAGACCACGGTAGGCCTTGTGGAAGTGATGAAGGTCTTTAACGCGGTGAGTTCCGGTGTTACTGGCACCATTGACGAGGTGTGCGTGGAGAGCGGCCAGTTCGTCGAGCACGGTCAAACACTGTTCCTGGTGCGGCCCGATGGAAACTGAGCCCCAGAACATCCCCCATGGCCGTTAACCGCCTCCTCGTCGCTAATAGGGGCGAGATTGCGGTTCGCATCATCAAAGCTTGTCATTCTTTGGGAATCGAGTCCGTAGCTGCGGTTTCTGAGATCGATCGAGACAGCATGCCCGCCCGCCTGGCAGATCGTTCTGTGTGTATCGGTCCGGCCCGGTCTGCCGAAAGCTACCTCAAGGTCGATGCTCTTGTGGCTACGGCCCTGGGCACTGGTTGTGATGCGCTGCACCCGGGCTATGGTTTTCTCGCCGAGAAGTTTGAGCTCGCTGAGGCCTGTGCAAAACACGGAGTCACTTTCGTGGGCCCGAGAGCTGATAGCATCCGCCAAATGGGCAACAAACTACTAGCACGGACTACTGTAGCAGCGTTCGGTATCCCACTGGTCCCGGGGTCGGACAACGTTCGCAATTTTGAGGATGCGGCGAAGGTGGCTGCTGAGATTCGTTATCCGGTGCTGTTGAAGGCGGCCGCTGGGGGTGGCGGAAAGGGTATTAAGATCGTTCGGGAGGACAGCGAGCTTCAGACCGCTTTCGAGACCGCGGCCGCAGAGGCACGCGCAGCGTTTGGCGATCCTACGTTGTACATCGAGCGCTATATCCCCAACGCACGGCACATTGAGGTGCAGGTTATTGGTGACCGGTTCGGCAACGTGGTGCACGTAGGCGAGCGCGATTGCTCACTGCAGCGACGTTATCAAAAAGTGGTGGAAGAAGCTCCGGCCGCGTGCATTCCGGAAGAATTGCGGGAGCGAATTCGCGAAGCCGGGCACAGGGTCGCCAAGGAGATCAAGTACGAGAACGCCGGAACCGTGGAGTTTATCTACGATGAGGACCAGCAAGACTTCTTCTTCCTGGAGATGAACACTCGAATACAGGTAGAGCACCCGGTCACCGAGATGGTTACGGGCTTAGACCTGGTGCGGGAGCAGATCCGAGTGGCGGGAGGCGAACGGTTGTCGTTCACCCAGGAAGACATCCGTTTCAGCGGGCACGCAATCGAATGCCGAATCACTGCAGAAGCCCCGTGGCAAGGCTTTAGGCCTTGCCCGGGTATCCTGAGCGAGTGGAACCCACCCGAGGGGCCCGGTATCCGGGTAGACACCCAGTGCTTCCCGGGCTACAGCGTTCCGCCGTTTTACGACTCGTTGCTGGCGAAGCTAATTGTCCACGGCGACGACCGTGAGCAGGCGGTAGCACGCATGAAACAAGCCCTCACCGGATTCACCGCCGCTGGCATCGACACTACCATTCCATTCCTGCTCGCGGTCATGGAAGAACCGGACTACGTTAGCGGCAGAGTCAGCACCCGCTGGTTGGAGGGGCGTCTCGATGAACTGGCGGCCCAAAACGCCTGACCGGTAGATTTTGGGTCGTGATACACTGCTGAATACTATTCTTTGATGAATTCCCGAATCGCCTTATGTGCGGCGTTCGGGTTCGAGAAGAAGTAGCTGTGCCGTTCGCCCGGTAGCACGACCAGCCGAGCGTTGGGCATACCTTCGGTCAGAATCTCGGCTCCCTTACGGTGTGACATATCGCTTACCACCGCGTGGTCATCCTCCCCGACTAGCACTAACGTCGGCACGGTTACGTCCTTGAGGCGGTGGCGGGTGTCGTGTTCTTGGCGCGCGATGACGTGTCGGAAATAGCACTCCACTGACGAAAGATTAGCCATACGCACCTTGAGGCAGTCTTCGATCTCTTTCGGGTGATCCTTCTGGTATTGCTCGGTCCAGCCTACCTCGATGGTGTGTTCCCTCACGTATTTCTCGTAGCCCATCTCTACCATCTGCGTGGCGATCCTAAGCGGGATCCCGTGCGCCCTGGGGTGAGCTGCTCCGGACGAGGCGAGGATGAGCTTTTCCACCCGCTTGGGGTGCTCTAGGGCCAGCAATTGCGCCACCCTGCCTCCCATGGAGTGGCCGCAGACGATGGCCTGGGTGGCGTTAAGGTGTTCCATAACTGCCGCGATGTCATCCGCAAACATGCGGGTAGTGTAGCGCATGGGGGTTCGGGTGGACCCCCCGGTACCACGAAAGTCCGTGATGATGGTGCGATGATCGCGCGAAAACTCAGGGACCTGGAATAGGTTCCAGACGTCCCCGTCGCAAGCCGTCTCCGAGATGAAGACGAACGGAGGTCCGTTCCCCTGGACTTCATAGTAGATATCGGCGTCGCCGACATTCAGTGTTGGCATGATAACCTCCGAATTTGTTCATGCAGGGTTGGAAACTCTGCGATGTGTCCGATGAAAACTGTGTAGATATAAAGACGGCACAAGATGCCCGTGTCCAAACCATTAGCATGAACCCGAAACCTACAACAGGCAGATCAACACCGATTCGATTCAGCCACTGGCGAAAAATGATTTGCAACGTATTGGATTATGGGTTTTAATTTCTCGAACACATGCAGACGATTGGGATTTATTTCCACAAAACAAAGGGGGTTCCCCATGATTAAGATCTTAGCATTAGCTGTCGTCGTTGTGGTGTCGCTAGTCTTAACGACGGCTGGCGTCGTCACCGCGGATGACTTCTACAAGGACAAGACGATCCGCGTCATCGTCGGCTACTCGCCAGGCGGCGGCTACGATACATATACGCGGCAGATCGTACGCCACATGGGCCGACACATTCCGGGAAATCCTAGCTTCGTGGTGCAAAACATGACCGGTGCCGGTAGCTTGGTAGCGGGCAACTACATCCAAAAACGAGCGAAACGTGACGGCTCGGTTCTGGGCGTGTGGAACAGCGGCTTCGTCACCTTTGAGGCTTTGGGCGACTCGAAGGTTAGGACAAGAGCACGGGAACTCAACTGGATCGGCGCCCCGGTCAAGGGCATACCGGCATGTGCGTTCATGGGCTGGTCGGGTATAAGAACGTTGAAGGCCATCACGGATCCTAACAAATCGGTCAAGGTCGGTGGTACCCGGGCTGGATCCACGGGAATCGATCTGCCGAAGCTTCTCAACAAGACCATCGGAACGAATTTCGATATAGTGTCAGGCTATTCCGGAACGGCTAAAACACGGCTCGCCTTGCAGTCCAAGGAAGTCGTGGGCGCATGTTGGGGCTGGGAATCAATGCGGGTCACGGCACGTTCCATGCTTGATGCTAAAGGGGACGACAAGTTTATCCCCCTGCTCACGCACCGGAGGATCCCCGACCCAGAGCTTAAGGATGCACTAATCATACCGGATCTGGTGCTCAAGCGGGGCGGGAAGAGCGGGCTCGCGACCTACACGGGATGGGTCAACCAGTACGAGTTCCAGCGCCCAATTGCGGGTCCTCCAGGAATCCCCGCTGAGCGGGTGCAGCTGTTGCGGGATGCGTTTGAGAAGACGGCGAAGGATCCAGCTTTCCTAAGGGAGGCCAAGGAGTCCAAGCTCATCATTGACGCCGTTACGGGCCCGCAAATTGAGCAGTTTGTCGCTCAGATTCTCGGTATGTCGAAGGAGTCCAAGGACGCGTTGGGTTTCTTGGTGCGGAAGAAGAAAAAGAAGTAGCCTAGCTTCGATCCTGCGTTTGACGGAAGACGGGGAGAGGGCACCGGCCCCCTCTCCGTCGGATTCATCCTGTTAGCTCTATTACTCTTAACAAAAACTGGTGCCGCTCACGGGCGCAAGACTGCAACATCGGTATGTTGGTCGCGAGAGCCCCTTGGGAATTCGGGCGTGGTGTTCAAAATCTTCCCGCATTCAGAATGTTACTTCAAACCAGGCGCACCCCGCGCTCTTGCCGCCTAGAGACAGTTCCAACTACGGCGGCAGGAATGTTGTTGTCTGTGAGCGCGTTGACCAACGGCTCACCATCTTGCTCGGACACAGCAATGAGGAGGCCACCGGAGGTCTGGGGGTCGAGGGCAACTTCAGTCAGCGCGTCGGAAACGCTGTCACCGATGACCATCTTGTCGTCAAGGAATTCGCGGTTGCGTTTACAGCCGCCTGTGAGATTCCCGGTTTCGGCGAGTTGAGCGACGTCCTGGATTAGCGGCAGCCGGGCAGCTTCGAAGGTGATGCTGATGCTGTCGGTGGTCATCTCGAGGCCGTGTCCTAATAGCCCGTAGCCGGTGATATCGGAGCAGGCGTGGACGTCGTAGTGTTTCATCACGTCGGCGGCGTACTTGTTGAGGGTGGCCATGGAGGCTACCGCCTGATCGATGCTCGCCTTTGAGGCGTTGCCCCGCTTGAGGGCTGTGGTGGCAATACCGGTTCCCAGAGGTTTAGTCAGAATCAATACGTCGCCCTCTCGGGCGCCGACATTGCGTAGGACCCGGTCCGGATGAACGGTCCCGGTTACGGCTAGTCCATACTTGATTTCTTCGTCGATTATGGAGTGGCCGCCGACGATGACCGCGCCGGACTCTATAACTTTGTCGGCCCCGCCCCGCAGCACCTCGCCGAGCACCTCGATGTCCATCTTGCCCTTGGGGAAACAAACGATGTTGAGGGCAGTAGTGGGCTCGCCGCCCATGGCATAAACGTCGCTCAGCGAATTGGTGGCCGCAATTTGGCCGAACATGTAGGGGTCGTCGACAATGGGAGTGAAGAAGTCCACGGTGTTGACGATCGCCAGGTCAGGACGTAATTGATACACGCCGGCGTCATCGGCCGTCTCGGTCCCTACAAGGAGATTCGGAGAGGTAAATTTCGGTAGTTGGTGCAGGACCTGCACCAGGTCGGCGGGGCCGAGCTTGGCAGCTCAGCCAGCGGCCTTGACTTCCTGGGTCAGTCGGATCGGTTCCGTTGTCATTCGAGCTCCTTGGGTTGGTGGCCGTGGACCGACGCTCTTGATTCCGGCGGCGCGTTCGCGACTCCCTTAGTGTCTTCCTGCCTTGAGCTTTCTCACGTCGCCCACCCGCATGGTTACGCCGCTGCGGTCGAAATATTCCAGAACAGGAATGGTATATTTGCGGCTAGACTGCAGGATATCCCTGAATGTGGCCGCACTCATCTCCTCGTGATTCTCGAAGTAGCTATATAAATCGCTCTTAATCCTGTCAATGGCATCCTTGAGGTAGTAAAGCTCGGTGGTTACTCGTACAATCTCCCCTTGCCGTTCCATCACCCGGATCACTTCGTTTAGCCTGGGGCGACCGACCCCCAGGGCCTTCTCGATCGCCTTGAGATATGGAGGGGCTAGCGGGGTTTTGGCTAGAGCTGCGTTGATCTTGGTGGAAAGGGACTTCTCCTGTACGCCAAGTTCCACACGGTGGGCCGGTAGGCGTAGATGATTGCCGTCCCGAACACATGCGCCCTCGGCTGCTAGTAAGTCCGTCAGGTCCCGGAACAGCCGCGCCGACACGCTAGAGGCAAGTCGGGCTCGGACCTCCTCTAGATCCATGCCTGGTGCTAACGGATGAGTTCCGTGGAAAGTTTCGAGGGCAGAGCGAAGACGTTCTTTAAAGTCGTCCCACTTGCCCTCGGTCGTATAGACTCGCTCCCGCTCGGAATCGAAGGAGCGGAGCCCCTCGGTACGTTCGAGCCAGCTGCGGGTCTCCTCCTGCGTCAAGTTGAGAAATTGACAGATTGTATCGAGCCCGGTGCCTAGGTGTACGTCCCCGTGTAGAAAGCTTTGTATCTTTTTCGGTGTGTCGCCTTCGTGCAGGGTTTGAAGCCTTTGTTTGATGTTCTTTTCTCGGCGCCGGTGTCTGGAGGCACGCGGGTCCACAACTTCCCCCCCGCCCAACGTCTTTCGTGCGGTCTCGTCCCGAACGATGAAGCGGTCCCCCCGCATGACCAGCAATGGTTCCGTTAGCAGAACCTGGCAGTAGGACGTCTCCTTGGGACCCACTGTTTCGGTCTCGCCTAGGAAGATCAGCTTCCCCATACGCTCGGCGGTTCCTAAGTGAATACGCACACGTTGGTGGTTTTTAACCCCCTTGGTAGCCACAGGCCGTACCTCCAGAAACGCATCAAACCGGCTCGATGCCAGGGTTAGATCCTCGTGGCAGATCATGTGGCCGCGTTCCAAGGCGTTCCGCTCCTGCCCAGTCAGATTGAGAGCCACGCGCTGGCCCCAACCTGCAGCTTCCACTGACTGCCCGTGGACCTGGATACTCCGCACACGAAACTTCTGGCCACCGGGTACTGCATGTACATGGTCACCGGTGCGTACCTCGCCGGCTAGCCCAGTTCCCGTGACGATGACTCCGTGGCCTTGAAGCACGAATACGCGGTCGACCGGCAGCCGAAAGAAGCCGCTCGGTGCTGGTCGGTGGATTGTCCCCAGCAATTCGAAAATTCCGCTCCGCACCTCTTCAAGTCCGCTTCCCGAAATTGCTGAAAAGTGCACAACTGGGGAGCCTTCTAGGGCAGTTTCGAAGGTCAGGATCTCGATTTCTTCTTCCACTTCCTGGACCCGGGTCTCGGGCACCAGGTCCACCTTGGTGATGACGAACAGGGCCGTTCGCACTCCTAGGAGATGAACAATGTCCAGGTGCTCCTCAGTCTGCGGCATGACTCCGTCGTCCGCAGCTACCGTGAAGATTACGAGGTCGATGCCGTGAGCGCCGGCCAGCATGTTACGTATGAAGCGCTCGTGGCCGGGCACGTCGACAATGCCCGCCGCCGTTCTGTCGGGCAATTCCATGTGAGCGAACCCCAGGTCAATGGAGATGCCGCGCTCTTTTTCTTCCTTGAGGCGGTCCGTATCCTGTCCGGTCAGGGCCTTGATGAGGCTCGTCTTCCCGTGGTCGATGTGTCCGGCGGTTCCGATAATGTAGGGCATGGTATTGTGACAGCGTGCGTCAGGGTGAACTCTGCTTGTGTTTATAGGGGTCTTGGAGGTTGGGTACCAGACACTCGGGGTTGTCGGCGCTCCTCAAATCGAGAATGAAACAATCACTCTTGATATGACCGATGATGGGCGGATCGGCTTGGCGAAAAACCCGGGCCACCTCCTCAGTACTCATACCGCGGCCGCGAACGGCGATGCCTTTACTTGGAATCTCCTCGGTGGGGAGTGCACCGCTGCCGATCTGACAGGTAGATTCCACCATCTCCATCTCGTAGTCGGGTCCCAGCCGTTCCTGGAGGAGCTGGAGTGCCTTTCTGCCTCCTTCTTCAAGTTCTTCCAGGGAGCGGCTGAAGGCCCGCAGGGTTGGGATCTCCTGCAGGAGGTTGGGAGATTGGATATAGCTCCGCAGGGTAACCTCCAGGGCCGCTAGTGTAAGCTTGTCGCAGCGTAGGGCGCGTTTTAAGGGGTTTCGGTTCATGCGGTCGATCCAATCCTTCTTACCCGCCACGAGCCCCGCCTGGGGTCCGCCGAGGAGTTTGTCGCCGCTAAAGGTGACCACATCTACGCCTATGGCTATGCGCTCTGACACAAGAGGTTCCCGTGGCAGGCCCAGTTCCGCAAGGTCCACCAGCGCACCGCTACCGAGATCCTCCATCACTGGCACGCCCCGCTCCTGCCCGATGGCCACCAGGTCCCGTAACTCGACTTCTGCGGAGAAGCCCACCACCCGGTAGTTGCTGGTGTGCACCTTGAGTAGCAGCCCTGTATTCTCATCGATGGCATTGGCGTAATCTTGTAAGTGGGTACGATTGGTGGTGCCAACTTCCCTGAGCACGGCGCCACTCTTGGCCATTACCTCCGGGATCCGGAAGGAGCCGCCAATCTCAATGAGCTCCCCGCGGGATACGATTATGTTTTTACCCTCGGCCATGGAGTTTAACCCCAGCAGCACCGCTGCGGCATTGTTGTTCACCACTGTTGCAGCGTCGGCGTCGGTTAACTCCCGAAGCAGCGATTCGATGACGGTCTCCCGTTGGCCTCGTTTGCCCCTGTGGGTGTCGAACTCTAGGTTGACTGGGTTGCGCGCGACGAAACCCACGGCCTCGGCAGCGGCCTCCGAAAGCAGCGCCCGCCCTAGGTTCGTGTGAAGGATGGTACCGGAGGCGTTTACCACACGGACCATGTTGGGGTGGGCGGCCTGCATAAGCTTCTTTTCCAGGTTCGTTATGATAGATTCGTCCTGTAGTCGTTCGGGTGGGAGGCTACGGCCGGACTTGATGGCCTGTCTCATCTCGGTGATAAGGGAACGCAGGGTTTTCGTCACAAACGGGCGGCTAAACCGCTTTAATAGTAGCGCTACGGTAGGGTGAATCATCACCCGGTCCACCGAGGGTAACTCACGCAGCAAGTTGGTGTCAGGTTTCATGGGCGATCGCCGGCGCACAGGCTTTGTCTAGAGAAAACTAACCCTTTGGCGGAGCAGACGCAAATCTGACCGCGCTGCACTCCGGCAGTATAATGTCCTTGAGGGTTGTTTCGGATCAGATTCGTTCTCAATGTTGGAATGGAAACCATCTCCCCCCTGTCATCCAAACGTTGGTTTTACCTGTTCATAACGACGCTGGCCCAAACGGCCCTAGCGACCATCCACATGGGTATCCCGACGCTGGTACCCCTCATACAGGAAGAGCTTGCGCTGAGTCTAACCGAGGTCGGCATCCTCGTCTCCATGGTCAACGTTGGAGTTGTTGGGACGGTTCTTGCCGCGGGTAAGGCAGCGGACCGTTATGGCGAGCGGCGTATTATTGGTTACGGTACCGTCGCTTGCGGCATGATGGTTTTGGCCGTCCATTTTGCCGACGGCTTAGTTCGTCTGCTGGTGCTATTCCTGCTCTTGGGGATCCCGATGGCAACGGGCACGCCAGCTGGTAGCAAGGCGATAGCTGGGTGGTTCCCGGACCGTGAGCGCGGCACGGCCATGGGCATCCGACAGACCGGGATTCCTCTAGGGGGTACAATTGCAGCGCTCACGCTGCCGTCCTTAGCTCTGATCCACGGTTGGCGTACGGCCCTGTCCCTAGTGGGCATTATTACTGCGGCCACCGGGGCCTTGGTATTACTTTTCTACCGGGAACCGGACCGGCCTCGGGTCGTGCCTAGTGCGCCACCTGCTGTGGGGCTCAGAGAAATCGCCAGGCGTGCGGATATTTGGGCTGGTGCGTTCTACGCTGCGGTCCTTGCGGGATGCCAGTGGTGTTACATAAGCTATATCGAACTCTATCTCACCGAAGACGTGCTGTTTTCCCTTGTCTTCGCTGCCTCCTTGTTGGCGGTGGGTCAGGCCTGTGGTGGTGTCGGGCGGGTCGGTTTTGGTCTCGTGAGCGATCGACTATTCGGTGGGCGGCGCGTGCCAGTTCTCATGATGCTGGCGCTTCTAAGTACGGGTGTCGGTGTAGTCACGGCCTTCCTTTCACCAGGGATGCCGGCGTGGCTTGTGGCTGTGGTGGTCTCGTTTCTCGGTCTTGGTACCTTAAGCTGGCAGGGGCTGTATCTTGCCCTAGTTGCCAAGATCGTCGGTTCTGATGTCGCCGGCGTCGCTATCGGCATGACCAACACGGTGGCATTTGTGGGTGTTGTGATTTTGCCGCCTGTGTTTGGCTTCATTGCGGACTACTTCCATTCCTATCAATTAGCCTGGATCTCAATGGCCCTAGCGATTCTTCTACCGCTTCCATTTCTCTGGAGAATCCGGGAGGACGCCCCGTCCGTGGATCGGGCGAAGACGCAGTTCGACACCATGCGACCCGTCGGGTGAAACTCTCAGCTTCCTAACTACCCAAGGTGAGCGTTCCAGAATTTGACTCCTTTTGAATAGGCTAGGTAAGCCACTAATTTAATTGTATTTGCCAGGGATAGTGCCGTACACAGCTACTTTGAGCTTCCAATCTCCTGGTTCGAATTTGCTACGAGGAAACTATGGCGGATGCGCAGGAAGCATCACGGCGCATTAAACTAACCAATTACACTCTTCTTAAATATTTCACACGGCCCTCGGATGGAGTGAAACAATCAACTTTTTACGATGCTGAAATCCCGGGTTTTGGTGTCTATCGAAACGTGTGCGGCCCTGCCCGAAGTTTCGTCCATTTTCGAGTTGGGTCGCGACTTTCCTTGTGGTGTGGTTAGTTGTTGGTCTTCACTGTCACTTCACGTTCCAAGAGTTCTCCGGAGCTTAAATTGGAGTAAAGCTTGAAAAGGACGATCTTACATCTTGCGCCCCTGGATCGTAATGTCGGGGATAATGCGCTCAACTTGGCAATTCGAGCAATGCTGGGGCAGGCGTTCAACATCCGCCATATGGAACTGGTCGGTTGGAAGCCGAAAATCGACTTGCGCACCGGGCTGGAGCGAACAATCAAATATTTCGACTCCCATCTGGGCAGCAAGTCCGCCGTAACATGACATTTCTCCCAACGAAAGAAATTGCCGGTTCGTTATGATCGTTTGAGATAAATATCAAGGCAAATATGGGAGATACACTATGCACATTGTGATGGTTGGTGTCGGCTATGTAGGGTTGGTTTCGGGCGTTTGCTTTTCAGATTTAGGCCATCACGTGATCTGCGTCGACAACGCTCCCAGCAAGCTCGTACAATTGGAGAAGGGGGAAGTTCCGATATACGAGCCAGGGCTCAACGAAGTGTTACTGCGCAATGTCGGGGAGGGGCGCCTGTCCTTCACTGGCAATCTGGCGGAGGCGCTCAAGAATGCCGACGCTGTCTTCATCGCCGTGGGCACTCCGACCCGTTCCCAAGATTGGCATACCGATCTGAGTTATGTTTTCGCGGCAGCCGAAGAGATCGCCAAGAGCGCAAAGCGCTACATCGTGATCGTGACAAAAGCGACTGTCCCTGTCGGAACCAACCGTAAAATTGAACAGCTTCTTGCTAAAACCAATCCCGCACTTGACTTCGATGTCGTCTCGAACCCTGAGTTTCTTAGGGAGGGCTCTGCTGTTAACGATTTTATGAGTCCCGATCGTGTGGTCGTTGGCGTCCAGTCTGAGCGGGCCGCCGAAATGATGGAGCAGATCTATAGCCCGCATGCATCGATGGATTTTCCGATCATTGTGACAGACCTTGAGTCTGCGGAGATGATCAAATACGCTTCTAATGCATTCCTTGCTACAAAAATTACCTTCATCAACGAGATTGCCGCACTTTGCGAACGTATCGGCGGCGATGTGAGAGACGTGGCAAAAGGCATTGGCCTCGACAGTCGTATCGGCAGCAAGTTCCTGCACGCCGGACCGGGCTACGGTGGATCGTGCTTTCCCAAGGACGCCCGCGCGCTCGCAGCCACTGGTTGGGACAACAAATTTCCGATGCGCATTACCGAGACTGTGGTTGAAGTTAATGAGCAGATTAAGCTGCGAATGATCGATAAAATGCGGACGCTGTGCGATGGCGATCTGCGCGGAAAGATTGTCGTCATACTTGGTGTGACCTTTAAACCTGACACGGATGACATGCGCGAAGCGCCCAGTCTGACGATTGTACCGGCTTTGATCTCGGCCGGATCTGAGGTCCGCGTGGTCGATCCTCAGGGCCGTCACCATGGGGAGGCGCTCTTACTGGGCGTCAATTGGGTAGAAAGTCCATACGACGCTGCACAGGATGCCGATCTGGTAGTTATATTGACTGAATGGAACGTTTTCCGTCACTTGAATCTCCAACGCCTAGCGCAAGTTATGGCTACGCCTCGATTGGCGGATCTGCGTAACATCTACACCGCTGACCAAGCGTTTGGCGCGGGCTTCGAGCGTTATGACGCCGTCGGGTATCGTATACAGCACCGGGCGAAGTTGTCTTAATTTGATCGAATTCAGGGGGCCGGACTAAATCGTCAAAGGTGAGTGAATAGCCAGAGTTGGAGAACCGTCGATGGGCGAGGAGCTAGTTAACGTGTGCTGCCCGCTAGATTTCGCCCACAATCAGTTCGCCAACTTGCCATGCTTCTGACTCGGATTACCTGTTTCCAGGCAGTACTCGGCGATTTCTCGGTAGGTGGGCTGCCAGATCTCGTCGCGGTGCCGATTGACGTGTTCGATGATTCGTTCAAATCCTATAGCCAGATATGGTCGACCGCCTAATTCCGCGTGTACGCAGGCGTCTATCATGCTCGGACGACCTCGCCTCGCCTCGTCGTAGACGAAATCGAATCCGTCCTTATATCCGGCGAAGAAGGTCCCCGCGTTGCCTAGTCCGTTACCCCAGGCCCGCCAGTCGTTCGCGTACCAGGTTTTAGGGATGACGCAAATGCGTCGGCCGTTGGCCGACGTGACATACGGGATATCGTCGTCGGATTGATCCCCGGACCACAGATACCCTGCCTCCGCTAACAGTTCCAGCGTGATGTCGGTGTGATGCCCGCCTGGACCGAACCAGCCCACCGGTCGTGTCCCGGTGAGGTCCTCGAGAATTTGTGTGCAGGAGTGAATTTCCTTCTCTTGTTCCTTGGGATTGAGTTCCACCATGCTAGTTTCGTTCGTAGTGCCGTGACCTGCGATCTCGTGGCCGGCTTGATGTAGCGCGCGGACCGCGTCCGGCCACTTTTCTGCCGCCAGGGAGTTTACCAGAACCATGGCCCGGACTTGCTGCCGCTCCAGGATCTCCAAGATACGCCATATTCCGACACTGCCGCCGTACTCTGCGTGGGAGAGAGAGCTGAGATTGACATCGATGTGCGGATCCATCTTAAAGCGCCCGGTCTTGCGGAAGGCTTCCAGCGCTACGCTAAAGGTGCAGCAGAGAAGCTTTTTGCCAGGCCACTGGATGGTGCGTCTGTAAGGTGCGTCGTTAGTCATCATTTGCTCCATTGCGCCATGGCAATGTCCGGAACCGATAGGATCCCATAGTTTGGGTCAACAGAAAGCGCAAACCTGATACGTTACTGCAGTTCCTTCTTGCCTTCTGCATTTCTGATCCGGCCTACAACGAAACGGCGTCATGAGGCAATCCATCAGGTTGTTGGGAAGGACAGCTGCGCGTAACGCCACGGCTAAGCGGGTGCTGGGCCTCCCTTAGCAACAAGGAACCTGCACTAACTCCTAGCGCGATCTATCTGGGTGACCAGAATTCCTGCTCCAGGTCTATGTTCGAACGCCTCGGCTTCCAGCTGGGGACTTGACCGCAGACGTTAAAGAGCTCGGAGGAGATCGGGATAGAAGGACGGGATTGAAGCGGGAACCTAGGCCTTTTAAGCGTTATCGGAACTTGGTTCCCCTCTGTTGCTTCGCTTCTGCCACTTCCCAGCCGCCCTGTGTGTACCATTCGACCTGACGGAACAGGCCACTGAGGATCTTGACGTCCCGCTCTTCGAGGCCGGCGCGACCGAGTACCTGACGCAGTGCGAGTAGGATATGCTCGGGGTTCTGCGGGTCCAGAAATCCTACCTTAAGGAGCGTCTCCTTTATACGGTCGAACAGGGCCTCAACCGCCTCCACGGGCGCTCGCGTTATTCGCTCTTCACGCGACAGGCTACGCGTGGCGGCTAAGTAGATCTCGTAGAGACACACCATAACGGCCTGTGCAAGATTTAGGGATGGCTGTTCCGGGTGGCTTGGAATGGTGATCAGGCGTTGGCAGTACTTGAGGTCTACGTTGCTGAGCCCATGATCTTCCGGTCCGAAGAGGAGTGCGGCTGGCCGGACTTCTTCGCCTTGGACGGCGGCAACAAGGCCCTGTGCTGCGTCGCGCGGCAACTCGACGTGGTCACGGTATAAACCCTTGCGGCAGGTGGTGCCTACCACGAGCCCGCAGTCGGAAACGGCCTCCCGAATGGTTGGGTATCGCCGTGCGCTGTCGAGAATGTCGCGAGCGTGTACTGCCATGGATCGTGCCGATAAGCTGTTGGTCCGTCCGCCGCCAACCAAGACTAGGTCGCGAAGCCCAGTGTTTTTCATGGCGCGAGCGACCGAGCCGATGTTGCCGGACCCTTTGGGCCGAACCAGCACCACGCGTATCTTCTTGAGTATTTCCATCACAGTACGATCACTAGCCAGCGAAACTACTCGCTGGCTAGTGATAAATCAGTTCGGTCAGGAGCCTTTGGATCTGAGTTTTGTTATCATCTTCATGAGTTTCTGGATGGGCATCGGCTGTCTGACGATGTTATCGCCGACGATTAACGTCGGAGTGCTATTGATGTGCATTGCCTCGCCGAGTCGACGGTTGTTGTCGAGGGCATTTAGGACTTTCGGGGTTTCCATGTCCCTTTCGAGCCGGTCGACGTCCAGACCTACGGAGCGTGCGGCGACTATGACGGCTTCGTTAGTCAGTGGGACGTCTACGCCCATGAGGGCTGCGTGGAATTCCAGATAATGCCCCTGGTACTGTGCCGCCAGCGCTGCCTGAGCTGCGTGGACCGAGTCCGGACCGAGTATTGGGAACTCCTTATAAATAATGCGTAGGTTTGGATCATGCTTCGTGAGTCGCGTCAGAAGCGGTGCAAATCGCTTACAAGCGCCGCAGCGGTAGTCGAAGAATTCGACCAGGGTCACGTCACCGTCGGGATTACCGCCCACGAAGGCGTCCGGGGCTTCTAGGAGCTCTTTTGTGTGTTGCTTAACGGCGGCTCGGTCACGTTCTACCTGTAACCTCTTCTGCTTCCTTTGGTGACGTCGTACTGCCTCAAAGATTACACCCGGGTTTTTGAGGAGGTACTCGCGGACGATCTTTTCGATGTCATTTATGGAGCGTTGTTCGGAGGGCTGCCCGGCCGCGGCTACAGTGGTCAAACTAAAGAGTAATAGAAATGGTGCGAAACGGAACATGTAACGTGGCATGGGTGTTCCCCCTTTTAAAGAAAGGGACAAATATAAAACCCTTTTGCCAGTCTACAGGACTTCCACTGGCCCCGCCAGGCATCCGATACGCTGCGCGTGACGGCTAGGTGAAAGCGATCGCTGAGCTCATCACGTAACAGACTTGTAACAATCGTTTAATTCTTCCGTGATATAGTGGTCATATACTCGTCAGAACGGTTGGCCCATTTCGGCTATACTGGCAAGTTCATGGGCCCTTTTGGTCGGTGAATCGGTTGCAACAAAGGTTCAACCAAAGGAGGTTTGCTCTGTGTGCCATAAAACTCTGCTGACCGCCGCAGCCGTTGCGCTGGCTACAGCGGGTCTGGTGGTGTCGGCAGCAGCTCAGCAGCGCGACTATATCCAGATCGTAGGGTCATCCACAGTGTATCCATTTACCACAGTAGTTGCGGAACAGTTCGGCAAGACTACCAAGTTTAAGACTCCCAAGGTTGAGTCCACTGGCTCGGGGGGAGGTTTGAAGCTTTTTTGTGCAGGTCTCGGGGTGGAGCACCCCGACATGACGAATTCGTCGCGGCGAATCAAAGAGACCGAGTTCGAACGATGCGCTAAGAACGGCGTCAGGGAGATCGTTGAGCTCAGGGTTGGCTATGATGGTATCGCAGTGGCCAATTCGAAGAAGAGCAAGGCGCTGGACTTCACCGCTCGTGATCTTTATCTCGCGCTGGCGAAGGAAGTGCCGGCCAATGCCGACGGTAGCAAGCGAAAGATCAATCCTCATAAGACGTGGAACGATGTCAATCCGAAGCTCTTGAACCTGAAGATTGAGGTATTAGGTCCTCCACCGACGTCCGGAACTCGCGACGCCTTTGTTGAGTTGGTGATGGACGCAGGTTGCGAGGAATTTGCCGCCATCAAGAAGATGAAGAAGGCGGCCAAGAAGGCGGCCTGCCGCACCATGCGTGAAGACGGCCCTTTCGTTGAGGCGGGCGAAAACGACAACCTTATTGTGCAGAAGCTGGGTGCCAACCCTGATGCCTTTGGTATCTTCGGCTTCAGTTTCCTTGACCAGAACTCGAACAAGCTCCGAGGCTCCGCCATCAACGGCGTCAAGCCCGAGTTTGAGGCCATTGCCGACGGTCGCTATCGGGTCTCGCGACCACTCTACCTCTACATCAAGAAAGCACACATCGACGTGATCTCGGGGATGCGCGAGTTTCTGACCGAGTACACTAGTGAGAAGGCCTGGGGCGACGACGGCTACTTGTCCGACAAGGGCCTGATCCCGATGCCTAGTAAAGAACGTCAACACTTCTCTTCGGACGTGAAGAAACTGAAGAACCTTGCCCTTTGATGTTAACGCCCTGCGAAAACTGAACGCAGCACGAGCGCTCTGCTTCGACCAGGCTGTTTACTCAGCTACCATCGCGGTTGGCGTGTAACCTGGAAGGTCTTCCTAAGGTAATGGACACCCCGACCTTGATACTTGTGTTGTTGGGCTTGAGCTCTGCCTGCTACTACCTCGGCTGGCGGCGTTCCATCGCCCTGGCCCAGGGAACCGTTCGTAACCTCCACTCCCTCCCCGCCTACCACGGCCTGTACACAGCCCTTTGGGCCACGGTCCCAGCGTTTCTGTTGTTGACTATTGGCTTGACGCTAAAGGGCCCCATTGTCACCCGGATTGTGGTCGCCAATCTTCCCCAAGAGATCCAGAACCTGCCGCCCGAGCGGCTTAGTCTAGTGATCAGCGATATCGGAAACATGGCTTCCGGCAACGCTACCTCTCAGAAGAGTCCGACGTTAGTAGCGGCGGCGGGCCGTTACGTTCGGCTACAGGGCTACGCTTCTATTTCTATCTCCGTGGCTACGTTGACACTGGGAGCTTTGTGCGCGGCCATCGGGTGGCGAAAAATCAAACCCGGAAAACGGGTACGGAATTCCGTTGAGCGGTTCGTGGCAGGCTTCTTGATGGTCAGTTCGACTGTCGCCATTCTCACAACCGTAGGGATTGTGCTGTCGGTTTTGTTCGAGTCCATTCGATTCTTTCAAGCGATACCGTTGACCGAATTCATATTCGGTACCGAGTGGAGCCCACAAATGGCCATTAGAGTGGACCAGGTAGCTTCATCCGGGGCATTTGGGGCCGTTCCACTTTTCGTGGGGACGATTCTCATCTCGTGTATCGCCATGCTGGTTGCCGTGCCAGTGGGCCTGATGTCGGCCATCTATTTAGCCGAGTACGCGCGACCCCATGTCCGGGCCGTGATGAAGCCCTTGCTGGAGGTGCTGGCGGGTATTCCCACTGTAGTCTACGGATTCTTCGCGGCCCTGACGGTGGCACCCTCCATCCGGGGAATGGGCGAAAGCTTCGGACTCGATGTTGCGTCTGAGAGTGCTCTAGCTGCCGGGCTGGTCATGGGGGTGATGATTATCCCGTTTGTCTCCTCGCTCTCGGATGATGTGATCAACGCCGTGCCGCAGGCCATGCGAGACGGTGCTTACGCGCTAGGGTCAACAAAGTCTGAAACTATCAAAAAGGTGGTGATCCCTGCAGCGCTCCCAGGCATCGTTGGGGCTGTGTTGCTGGCGGTGTCACGTGCCATTGGGGAAACAATGATCGTTGTTATGGCTGCTGGATTAGCCGCTAACCTCACGGCCAACCCGCTTCGGGCGGTTACCACGGTTACGGTGCAGATCGTGACTTTGCTGACCGGCGATCAGGAGTTTGACAGCCCCAAGACGTTGGCGGCATTCGCGTTGGGTCTAATGCTTTTCGTCGTCACTCTCGGCTTGAACATTGTTGCGTTGCAGGTGGTGCGTAAATATCGGGAGCAGTACGAGTAGATATGGAGACACGCTCGAATAGTGTCATAGAATGTGTGCGAACCACCCTTGCTCGCCGAAATCGGTCCGAGCTGCGCTTCAAATTTTTTGGTCGCGCAGCCGTGCTTTTGGGGCTCGTGTTCCTGGTGATAATGTTTGTCAACATCATCGCCACCGGTTACTCCGCTTTCTGGCAGACTTTTGTGAGGCTGCCTATCCACTTCGATCCCCAGGTGATCGATCCTCAAGGCAGCGGTGATCGTGAGATCTTTGGATCGGCTGACTACCGTGCGCTGGTCAAGGAGTCGGTACGCTCACTCTTTCCCGAAATCAGAGGGCGACGGGACCGGCGGGATATCGCTAAACTAGTTAGCCGGGGGACCACCTTCCAGCTTCGCCAAATGATCTTGGAGGATCCCGCCCTGTTAGGGGCCAAGACCGAGATATGGGTGCCTGCCAACGACGACTACGACATGCTCAGCAAGGGGAAAGTTGACAGGGCGTTACCGGAGGCGGACCGGCGGCTTTCTGATAGAGAGATTGGGTGGTTCGACAAGCTTTTGGTCGAGGGGCGCGTTGAATCCCGTTTCAATGTCGCATTTTTTTCGGCGGGCGACTCCCGGGAGCCGGAGCTGGCGGGCATCTGGGGTGCCACCATGGGGTCATTCTTCACCCTGGTAGTGACATTGTTATTGTCGTTCCCGCTGGGGGTAGCCACCGCCGTCTATCTGGAGGAGTTCGCGCCAAGGAATCGCTTCACTGGCCTGATAGAGGTCAACATCAACAACCTGGCGGCTGTGCCGTCCATTGTGTTCGGTTTGCTAGGTTTGGCGGTGTTCATAAATCTGTTTGGCTTGCCGCGCTCCGCGCCCCTGGTAGGGGGGCTCGTCCTGACGTTGATGACGCTCCCTACCGTGATCATCGCCGGGCGCGCAGCGATCACCTCCGTGCCGCCCTCGATTCGGGAAGCTGCCTTGGGTGTGGGTGCGTCCAAGATGCAGATGATCGTTCATCATGTATTGCCTCTGGCCATGCCGGGCATGTTGACTGGGACCATCATCGGTATGGCCCGGGCACTGGGAGAAACTGCGCCCCTGTTAATGATCGGGATGGTCGCGTTTGTTGTGGACGTTCCGCAAAGCATGACGGATGCGGCGACCGCGCTACCCGTACAAATCTTTCTCTGGTTGGACAGCCCTGAGCGCGCTTTTGTGGAGCGCGCTTCTGCGGCGATTCTGGTGTTGTTGGTGTTTCTAATCGCGATGAACGCCTTGGCCATTACGCTACGGCGACGCTTTGAAAGACGTTGGTAAACTGGCACAAATCAATGTTGATATGTCGTCCGCCATTGCGCGGTTGGGTGCTGTCGGGGAAATATCTCAGGAGATGCCTAATATGGCCGATCAATCGGACATAGCAGTCATGCAAGCGGGTGCGCCGGACGTTCGGGCCACTGGGGGCGGTGACGTCGACGAGCGGCGGCAAAGCCGTGAGACTGTGGGTGCGCCATTTTCGGATGATCCTCGCATGACTTGCCGAAACGTGGACGTCTTTTACAGCGATAATCATGCCATCAAGAACGTGAGCTTGGACATCGGTCGGGAACAGGTGCTCGCTATGATCGGGCCTTCTGGGTGTGGTAAGTCAACCTTCCTGCGGGCGCTCAACCGAATGAATGATACCATCGAAGGCTGCTATATGGGCGGTGAAATCAAGCTCGACGGAAACGATGTCTACGCCAACGACATGGACGTTGTGCTACTGCGAGCTCAGGTGGGAATGGTGTTCCAGAAGCCCAATCCTTTCCCTAAATCGATTTTTGACAACATAGCGTATGGTGTACGTATTCACGGGTTGGCGGATTCCAGATCCGAGATGGAGGGGATGGTCGAGCACAGCCTTAAGCGCGCTGGCCTCTGGGAGGAGGTGAGTGATCGACTAAGTCAGCCCGGCACCAGCCTTTCTGGCGGTCAACAGCAGCGGCTGTGCATCGCCCGTGCCATTGCTGTGAGCCCCGAGGTAATCCTTATGGATGAGCCGTGCTCCGCCCTTGACCCTATCGCTACGGCCAAGGTGGAGGATCTGATCAATGAACTGGGACGTGACTACTCCATCGCCATCATCACCCACAATATGCAGCAGGCTGCTCGGGTTTCACAACGAACCGCGTATTTTCACTTGGGAAATCTGCTGGAGGTAGGCCCCACGGACCAGATCTTCACCAACCCCACCCACCCACTCACCGAGGATTACATCACCGGGCGTTTCGGGTGAGTCTGGGTTGCCATGCCTGCGGCCACTGGAGCCTAAAGGGCGCGGTATGTAGCTATGGTCAGTTTCCAGTGACCGAGTCAATATGACCTAGGAGGGCTTCGAGTCTTTCTAGAATCTTGGGTGGAAGCGGTGGCTTCAGTGCTGCCGCGATGTTGGTCTCCAGGTGCTGAGAGTCGCCAGTGCCTGTGAGTACGACGTCCACGCCCGGCTCATGTGCACAGAAACGGTAGGCGGCTTCGGTTAGTGTCTGGGCACAGTTGTTGGTGGTGAGAAACCCGAGATCAGTGTGGGCGTGAAGGATGCCCTCCCGCTCCATTTTCCGGAGTAGCTCTTCAAGATGAGCTGGCCGGCTCAATGCGCGCCGAACGGCAAACATGACCAGGGTGCCCACGCCTTTCTTCATCGTGAGCGGAAATACGCTCCGGCGCGCGGAAGGGTTCAACAGGTTGAAGCCAACCATCACCACGTCCCACCAGGGATCGTGTAGACCCCGTTGTAACATCTCGTGGCGCGGATTGGCTGGAAATTCTTCGGTTATGCCGACAGCGCGGATCTTGCCCGTCTCCTTGAGGCGCATTAACACCGGAGCGAGAACGCTGGCGGCAAAATTGTAGTGTGCGTTGCTCACTCCGTGGAGATGATAGATGTCGATGTATTCGGTCCCGAGCCGTTTGAGGCTCCCGTCGAGCCCCGTTGTTATTGTAGCTGCTGGGTCTGGATCATCTGGCTCGGGCAGGATCTTCTTGGTGGATAATATCACGCGATCCCGTGGAATCTCGCGGATTCCCGCCCCGACAATCTCTTCCGTCCCATAGGACTCCGCAGTATCGAGAAGGTTTACCCCGAGATCAACCGCCTTTCGTACGAGGCGGATGGACTGTTTCAGGTTTTTGCCGGCGCGTTGTCCAAGTCGGCTCGGTCCGCCGCAACCAAGCCCGACAGTGCTGACTCTAAGTTCGGTGTTGCCGAGATTGGTGTAATTCATGGGAGACCTTTGTTACTTTCTTGCCGTCCGGATCCTGGACAAAATACGGGATGAGTTTTGATAGGAGTCTTGCAACAGTACCAGGGCGATCGGTGGTTTGCTAGAAACCGTCGCTCAGGCCAAGAAATCAGTTGGCACGCTGTCGGTGACTGCCTTTTATGCCACTGTTTTGCTCCTGTTTTTCGAATTGCTTACAGTCAATGGTTGGGTCAATGACACGGCCCACGCAAGGAACGGCCTCGCGAACGTGCCTCCAACGAGGGACTCTCTGTTCGCCAATCATTTCCGTTGTGATGTATCGTCGCGACTATGGGTGGACCCCGGATGTCCCTTTGGGGCGCTCCTTGAGCGCAGTCCCGACTGACGAGAATGTCGGAATCGGCCTGCCTATGTATGGCAATGCAACAGACCTTCCGTTGTTAACGTTCGAATCTCGGCCCAGATAGAATCTGAAAGTTCTCGAGCGGCTTTACTCAGGAAACGCCCGCTCAAACGCATACGCGGCTCGATAAAGCGTCATTTCGTCAAAATGGCGCCCAACCAACATCATACCCAGGGGCCTCCCGTCATTAGTGGTGCCGCAGGGTAGGGAGATGGCAGGGTGGCCGGTAGCGTCGAATGGAGCAGTGTTCGCCAGCATTTCATTCGCACGTCGGTAACGCTCGGCTACGGTGGCGTTAGGGGCAGGTAGGGGTGTCGCAGCCATGGGTGTGGTGGGCATAAGCAGTAGGTCGTACTCGGAGAAGATCTTGTCGTAGGCTTGACGGATGGTGCGACGCAGACGCTGCGCCTTGAAGTAATATCGACCGGTGTGGCGGCTACTTACAAAAGCGCCGAATAGGATGGGTGTTATCAGGTTTTCAGGTAGCTCGCGCCAGCGGGAGCGCCAGGCGGCGAACCGTTCGGTAAGGTCTGATGACCCGAGGCCCTGGGCATCGAGTGTGACACCGTGTGCGCCCATGAAGTGGACAAGACTTTCAACGTAGATGGGCTGGGCCAGCAGCCATGCCCGCTTGTGAACGGGTGCTGATACTTCCGTCACTTCGGCCCCTACGGTGGCCAGGAGTCTGGCGGCGGCGCGCACATGTTCGTCAACCTCGGCTTCGGCGTTGCGCTGTCCGAAGCCTTCCTTGATCACGGCTACGCGCAGGCCTTTGGCACCCGCCCTATGCGCGCTTGTGTACTTTACTGGTTGCCAGGAGCCTGGTTGCTGCAGGTCCATGCCATCGCGTCCAGCGAGCACTTCCAGTAGAAGGGCATTGTTGTGCACGTCTCGCGTCATTGGACCGCAGTGGTCCACCGTTGGGTCCACGCCGAGAATACCTGTGTAAGGGACGAGCCCATGGCTGGGCTTGAGTCCTACGATGCCGCACCAGGCTGCAGGTACTCGAATAGAACCTGCCTGGTCGCATCCTAGCGCCATGTCTGTGTCAGCCGAGGCTACGGCTACGGCGCTGCCGGATGATGAGCCGCCGGCCGAGTAACCTGCCTTGTGTGGGTTGATGACTGGTCCGTTAGCGCCGGTATGGCTCCCGCCCGAAAAGGAAAGGTACTCGCAGTTGGTCTTGCCGAGAATCTCGGCCCCGGCGTGGAGCGCGCGGGTTACTACTGTGGCGTCAAGATCAGGTGTATATCCTTTTAGGAACGAAGCGCCGTTGATCATGGGTAGCCCGGCCACGCATATAGAGTCCTTGACGGCTAGGGTCTTACCTGCAAGCCGGCCATGGTGCACTTCTCGAATCGATGTCTTCACGCTCCAGGCATTGTACGGGTTGGTAGTTAACGTTGGTCGGTGCCAGAGAACCCGTCGGTTTTCGACTTGCGGTTCTGGGTCGGGCACCTCGTCCACCAGGACATAGGCGCGGGAAAACGCTTCCATTTGCTCCAGATAGTCGGTTAGTTCGTCGTCAGATAGATCGAGACCGAGATCATCCGCAATGGTTCGTATTTGCTCAGGTGTCGGCTTTACAAACGACATGAAGGTGGTGTTTCAGTGTTCGGTTATCGTAAAAGATGTTTGGATTGACTAGCAGTGACCCAAGATCGATCGGGCATGTGCTGATCGGTTAAACAAACAATTTTGCCAAGGGGGGCCGGTTCTGGGCTAAAAGTTCCAGGTCCCCCCGCTCTCGGTTTGCTGCTGTTGGGCAATCCACTGCTTCTCAAGCCCGCAACTGGCGATAACGCCGGATCAGGGCGTTGGTTGAACTGTCGTGGTCGAGTTCCCGTTCATCAGCACCTTCTAGCTCCATTGAAATGCGCTGCGTCAGGGCATTACCTAGCTCCCCGCCCCATTGATCAAAGGAGTTAATCTGCCAGATGGAACCTTGGACGAAGACCTTGTGTTCGTAGAGCCCGACGAGCTTGCCAAGGGTCTCGGGGGTAAGTTTTTCTGCCAGGATGGTGTTCGTGGGGCGGTTGCCCTCGCAGGAGCGGTGCGGTGCCTGGAGGCCCGGCATGCCCTCAGCGCTGGCCTCTTCCCTGGTCTTGCCGAAGGCTAGAGCCTCCGCCTGGGCGAAAAGGCTGGCCATTAAGAGATCATGATGGTTCCCGAGCGGGTTGAGGCTTTGACAGAAGCCAATGAAATCACAGGGGATGAGTTTCGTGCCCTGATGGATCAACTGGTGGTATGCGTGCTGGCCGTTGGTTCCGTGCTGTCCCCAGATGATTGGGCCGGTCTGGTAATCTACAGGCTTGCCGTCGAGGTTTATGTGTTTGCCGTTGCTCTCCATGTCGAGTTGTTGGCAGTAGGCGCTCAGGCGCCAGAGGTACTGGTCGTAGGGCAGAATGGCATGGGTCTCAGCACCGAAGAAATTGTTGTACCAAATGCCTAGGAGGCCCAATAAGACCGGGAGATTACGCTCGAAGGCAACGGTCCGGAAGTGCTCGTCTATAGCGTGAAGGCCGCTGAGCATAGATCGGAAGTGGTCCGGGCCGATGCCGATCATTAGCGACAAACCGATGGCTGAGTCGTAGGAGTAACGCCCTCCGACCCAGTCCCAAATGTTGAACAGATTGTCGGCGTCGACGCCGAAGTGGCAGGCGCCCTCGCGGTTTGCTGAAACTGCGATAAAGTGGCTAGCTACGGCGGTTTCATTCTCGAACGCGCTGATGCACCACTCCCGTGCCGCGTGAGCGTTCTTAAGGGTCTCCAGGGTACCGAAGGTCTTAGAACTGATGATGAATAGGGTCTCGGCCGGGTCCAGTCCTCGGGTAGTTTCCGCAAAGTCAGTGGGGTCTACATTGGAGATAAAGTCTAGGTTGAGCGACCGGTCGCTGTAGTGGCGTAGCGCCTCGAAGGCCATAACAGGGCCTAGGTCTGAGCCGCCGATGCCAATGTTGATCACGTTGCGAATGCGTTTTCCGGTGTGCCCTTTCCATTCACCGGAACGAACCCGGTCCGCAAGTGACGACATTCGGTCCAATGCTGCGTGCACTTCGGGAATCACGTTATGCCCATTTACCATGATCCTCCGACCGCGGGGCGTACGGAGTGCTACGTGTAATGCCGCCCGCCGTTCGGTGACATTGATTCTTTCGCCACTGAACATAGCGTCGATGCGCTCCCTCAGGCCCGTGGTCTGCGCTAGCTCGAAAAGCAAATTCAGGGTCTCGCCGGTGACGCGGTTCTTGGAATAGTCGAGATAGAGCCCCGCATCTTCGACGACGAACCGGCGTCCCCGGCCTGGATCCTCGGCGAACAGTGAGCGCAGGTGTAAGTCCTTGATCTTGCGATAGTGTGCGGCAAGGCTCAGCCATGCCGGGAGCTTGGTGAGGCGATGGGTAGCGATGATGGTTCCTCTTCTCTCAGTTCCCACGATTAAGCGTCACGGAAACGTCGCCTTTAGTCATCCGCACGTGTTCCAAATCAGTTTTTTTGGTGAGCTGTTCCAACAGTGCCACTACTGTCGAGGTTGTGCTGACGTAGGCACGGGGTGGTGCGGTGGCACGCATTTCCTCGATCTCGGCTTCGCTCAAAAGCCATCGTAGTAGCAACTCTTCGTCCGAGGGCCCGTCACCCCCGAGTTTGGCACGCATTTCGGAGAGGGATGTCTCCCTCGGCTCCTGTGCTGCGATCTCTCGGGCTCGGGCTCGGTCTAAGATCTTGTGCTTGACGTTAGGGTCCATGAGACGCCCCCCTTCCTCGCCCGCGCGCCCCAGGGCGTATCGGATCACTTGGTCAGTGACCTCTTTGTACCGATCGCCTACGATGACGTTGAGTGCTGCCTGACTACCCACGAACTGAGACAGCGGCGTCACCATGATGGGATAACCGAACTCCGCCCGCACCCGGATGGACTCTTCGAGAGCCTGCGGGAACCGGTCCCCCAGCCGTACTTTGTTGAGTTGGTGTTGGAGGTTGGACAGCATCCCGCCGGGCACTTGGTGCTGGTATTGGGCGTAGTCATATTCGACGGGCTTGCCGATGGGGAATCCCTCCTGCCTAGCGATGCTCATGAAATGTTTGGAAACAGGTTCCAGTAACGACTCATCGATGCGGGGATTGTACCCGAGTGCCCGAGCGTTACGGGCGACGTTGAAGATCGAGGGGTTGGAAGAGCTATCTGCCAAGGGGGGAATCGCGGTGTTGATGCTTCGAATTCCTAAGTCCATCGCCTCCAGGCAACACAGGGGCCCCAGGCCAGTGGTGCAATGAGTGTGAAGCTCAATGGGAATACCGTTACAGTTCTCGAACATCACTGGCACTAGCGACCGCATGCGCTCTGGAGTAAGCAGACCACCGGGGTCCTTCAGGCAGATGAGCGGGACCTTAAGCGAGGCCGCCTCACGGGTCTTCTGAGCGAAATATTCATCCGTGTGTTTGGGCGACACCGAGTAGATCATGTTGATGATGGGCTTGATGCCTACCTCCCGCGAGACCTCCACCTTACGCGTCCACCCCGCTAAGTCATTCCATTCCTCTGAGATACGCGCCTCGCGAATACCGTTGGCCGCCATGCGCTCCATGAACAGCCGATACATGCACAGCGGGTTGAACTCGAAGGTATTAACGCGGCCAGCGATGACCCGGAGCGGGGTTTCGGTAATCCGTTTCGCTATCAGCCGGACCCGCTCCCAGGGGTCTTCTTTGAGCTCCCGCACGCACTTTTTGAGGTGTGACCCGGAAATCAACTCCATGGCCGCGAATCCGGCGCGGTCCATCTGCTCGGCCACCGAAAGCATCATGCCCGTGGTCATGTTCTCCGCCCATAGGCTCTGATGCCCATCGCGCAGGGTTGTGTCGACAAAGGTGATGTCCTTGCTCATTCCGTCCTCCAGGCCAGCAAATGACCTTATTGCGCGGCGGCATAAATCTCAACCGCTCCGTGCGTAAGGCGGATTGGTGTCCAGGCCTGGAATTCGGGGTGCGAGCTATGAAGCGGGACGTATGTGCTGCCGGCTGGTCGACCATCTTCAGGGTTGCAAGTCTGGTCAGGGAAATTGGTAAGCTATCTGGGAACTGCGCCAGAAGAACTAATTTTCGCGGATGGCTTCAACGCGTCACAGCGGTAACTAGCTCAACGGATCGCTTCGACTCTCGAAAAATATCAGGTTCTTTACGTTTCTTTGTGCATACGAGTTCCCTCAAAATGCGCGCTTACCTATTTTTATACGGCACTCCTGGTGTAGGGGCATCTTAACGTCAATCCGTGCGATTGAGTTGCCGCCCTCTGACGGGGCCCTTGTTGTGGTTGCCTAACCTTTGCGGGCAGGGTCATTGTTGCGATCTTCTAGCTAGCTCGGATTGGCCCTAGATACACATCGAACCTTTAGTCAGCTCGTTTACAGTGCTTCGGGTCAAGTCGACCCAGTTAGCCGTAGTGGTTGTGGCGCAAAATCCGGTTGACTGTTTTGCTCTAACCCAGATAATCTCGGTGTCGTGTTTCACATGAATTCAGGGAAGGAGAACATCCAATGGGATGGGTAGACGCTGACGCGCATGTAGTCGAGAGCCCGCGTACATGGGATTATCTCACGGCCTCGGAGCAGAAGTACCGGCCTGCCCTGTTCGATCCTAACGACGGGACGCAGCGACAGAACTGGGTGATCGACGGGAAGATACGGGGATTGTTCCGATTCGCATTTACGGAGGAGGCGTTGGTGGAGCGGTCCAAGAAGATAGGGAGGCAAATGACCACGTCTATGGAGACACGCGACGTGGCCAACGTAGGTGCACGGCTTACCCATATGGACGAGCTAGGCATCGACGTACAGATCCTCTACACGAGCATATTCCTCGACCAGTGCACGGAGCGTCCGGAAGTGGATGTGGCCCTTTGTGGGGCGTACAATCGCTGGCTGGCGGACATCTGGAAGGAAGGTAAGGGGCGGCTGCGCTGGATGTGTGTGTTGCCTTTTCTCAGCATGTCGGATGCCATGGATCAATTGCAATTCGCCAAGGAGAACGGAGCGTGCGGTATCTTCATGCGTCCAGTGGAGGGCTCACGGAGCGTAGATGACTCCTATTTCTTTCCAATTTACGAGGAGGCTTCGAAGCTGGACATGTGTATTGGATTGCACCAGTCCAACGGCAACGCCAAGCTGGTCGACATGCTTGCCAACCCCGATGGCAGCCGGGACTTCTTCAACCAGTACCGCATCTTCAATGTGGGTGCATTTTTCCGGCTGGTGAGTTCGGGTGTGCCCAAGACTTTCCCCAAGCTTCGGTTCGGTTTTATCGAGACTGCTGCATCATGGATCCCGTGGGTGGTTTACGAGTTACGCCGTCGACTGGACACGGTAGACGATAAGCTTCCGGATGATCTCCTGAATGAGTTCGGCTTGTATGTGACTTGCCAGATCGGCGATGATGTACCTTACCTACTGCAAAAGGCAGGGGAGGGTGCACTGATGATCGGAACGGACTACGGCCACGCCGATTCCTCCACTGAGCTTGACGCGCTCATCTCGCTCAAAGAGACCGGTGGCATTAGCACAGAAATGCACACTAAAATTGTGGACGACAACCCGCGGCAGTTCTATGGGCTGTAGCGGACCGTAAGGGGCAAATACGATGATTGGATATCCCGTGATTGATGCGGACGGGCATCTCACTGAGCCCATGACGGCCTACCGAGAGAGGATCCCCGAGCCTTATAGCTCGGCTCGCGAGTTGTTTCCCCAGGATGGCTGGGACCGGGACCTGGGACGAATGGGGCATCGGGTAGCCGATCCCGAACAGGAGTTGGCGGACATCGATGCTGAGGGCATCGATACCGCAGTACTGTTTCCGACGGCGGGGTTGAGCATTGGTAACGTACGCGATCCGGCCCGGGCCCGGGTACTGGCCACGGCATACAACCAATGGCTCCACGAATTTTGTAACGCCTCGCCAGAGCGCATCAAGGGCGTGGGAATCGTCGGCTTACAGGAGGTCGAGAGCGCGGTGGAGGAACTACAGCACCTGGTAGAGTTGGGTATGGTGGCAGTGCAAGTGCCTACCTACGTGGCCTGGCGCAAGCTCTCGGACCTCGAGCTGGATCCGTTTTATGCCGCAGTGGAGCGGTTGGGGGTACCCATCGCTGTTCATAGCCAACCGCGCGATGCGGCTGGCACCGACCGGTTCGACAAATTTCTGGCGATCCATGCCGTGACCCATCCGTTCGAACAGATGATTGCCATGACCCAACTCATCTTCGGTGGTGTATTGGAGCGCTATCCTAGGCTTCGGGTGGGATTCTTAGAATCCGGTGCTGGCTGGGTGCCGTACTGGATGGACCGGCTGGACGAGGAATGGGAGAAGCGGGGGGATGTGGAGGCACCCCTGTGCAAGCGTCCCCCTAGCGAGTACATACTTAGCGGCCGATGCTACTTTGGCGTGGAGTGCGGGGAGCTCACCATTCCCGACGCCATCCGCCACATTGGAGACCGTTGTTTGTTGTACTCGTCGGACAATCCCCATTGGGACACCGACTGGCCCCACTCGGTAGAGAAATTGCGCCAGCGCGATGATCTCTCCGAGGAGAACAAGCATCGCATTCTGTGTCAGAATGCCGGCGATTTTTATGGCATGCCGGTGAGTGAGATCGCCGCCGCACCGGCTCAGACTTAGAGACCCCCCGAGCTTTTGACCGCGGGCATGTGAACTTCAGGTCCTTCGTCGTCGTCGACCCAACCACCTCGTTCGGCCTCATTCAGAACATTGAGGATGGTGTCTACAAGGCTTCGGGCTGACTTGACGCTCAACTCCACAGCGACACGGGCCCCTGGCCCCTCTTCTTCGTTGACGAAGTCGATGTTGAGGGAGTGCTCCCTAAAGACATGATATGGATGGTCATAGGCTACGTTGGCCTGATTGACCTTGAACCAGTCTTCTGAGTTTTTGCCGCTTCCCTCCATGGTTACTTTCTTGGCGATCATCGTGCACATGGCCTTCTCCTTTTGTGTTCTTCAGTAAAGACCGCGCGGGCGAGGCCCGGAAGCGTCTGAGGCGCGATCCGAGCCAGCCCACGACTCGTCTTATGCGAGTTGGTTGGCGAAGAACCCGAGAAGCTTCTTCCAACCGTCCACGGCCTGTTCCTGACGATAGTTGGGGCGGTCGTGGTAGAAGAAACCATGTCCCGCGCCGTCGTAGCGGTGAAACTCGTAGTCCTTGCCTTGCTTCTTCAGTTCGGCCTCGTGCTGATCCACCTGCTCCGGTGACGGACTCTTGTCGTCATTGCCGAAGATCCCTAGGATTGGGCATGAAAGGTCTGCAGTGTAGTCGATGGGCGCGACTGGCGTCTTCTCGTTGAGGTCGTCCTTGCCCGCCACCACTCGGCCTCCCCAGCACTCCACCACCGCGTCGAAGCCTTGAGAACGGCAGGCAGTGAGAAAGGCGTGGCGTCCGCCCGAACACGTGCCCCAGATGCCCACCTTACCATTGTGATAGGGCATGGAACGTAGATAATTCATGGCACCCGCCAGGTCACCTACCACCTGGTCATCGGCCACTCCGCCGTCAGCTCGCACCTTGGCCGCCACGTCTTCTGGTGTACCGTGGCCGGCGCGACAGTAGAGATTGGGCGAGATGGTGGCAAAGCCGTGGTGTGCTAGCTTGCGCGTAGCATCCCGATACCACTCATCCCAGCCGGGCAGATGGTGGATTGCCACAACACCCGGAAATGGGCCCTTGCCCAGCGGACGCGCGTAATAGGCGTTAATGGTGTCACCGTTGTGCCCCTGGATCGTGATGGTTTCCGCCAGCATGCCCTCGTATTGGTCGGTCTCGTACATGTTCCCCTCCTTCAAGATTCTTTCCCGTGGTTTCGACTTAGGATCCCCGTGACGGTCTTGTCCGGTTTTCCTGTTCGCAGA
Organism: uncultured Syntrophobacterales bacterium; assembly: GCA_964438895.1. Classification (GTDB taxonomy): domain Bacteria; phylum Desulfobacterota; class Binatia; order UBA9968; family JAJDTQ01; genus JAJDTQ01. The sequence continues at coordinate 71,769 of CAYTMJ010000025.1, forward strand.
CAGAACTAATACAAAGGGGCGCGGAAATTCAACCCCGCCCATCTTGACGGGGCGTTGGGGGCTTCAGTACAGTAGGGGGCGATTTAGAATGAAGGAGGATTGCTAATGTACGTCTGCCTATCCCCTGGAGGTCAATTGTTGACCCAAGGTAAAATCGCCTGTGACAATTTGTTGGTGGGCACCGTGGACGGTGTGTTTTCGTTCCACCAAGAGGACGGTTCGTGGGAGCAGGACGCTGTGCACCTGTCAGGAAAGCACGCTAGCTCCGTCATCTTCGAACCGACAACCGAAACACTATTTGTTGGCACTTATGGAAGAGAGATCTTCGCCAGCAGGGACAGGGGCCAAACTTGGGAGAAGCGAGACAGTGGTATCGGCGACAAGGAGATCTACTCGTTGGCAACCCAGTTGGTGGGCGGTAAGCCCAGGGTCTATGCCGGTACGCAGCCAGCGCATCTGTATTATAGCGATGATCTCGGCAAGTCTTGGACGGAACTACCGGGGTTGCGCCAAGTGCCGGGCGTCGAGAAGTGGACCTTCCCGGGAGAGCCACATGAGGCGCATGCCAAGAGTATTACGTTCCACCCAACGGATCCCAACATAATCCACGTGGCAGTAGAAGTGGGTGGTTTTCTGCGCACCACGGACGGCGGCGAGACATGGACTACCATGCCCAACATCAACCCCGACGCACATCGTGTGTTCGTCCCTTCCAACGACCCGGGAAAGCTATATGGAACGGCGCCCACTACCAACTGTGGACCGGAGGTGACCGCTGGCTTCTGCGTGAGCGATGACGGCGGCGGCACCTGGAAGAGTATGACCCCGAGGGATTTCCGGATTGGCTATGTGGATCCGTTCTTTGTTCACCCGGAGGATCCTAAGCTATTGTTTGTCGCTGGCGCTAAGACCGGTCCCGGAACGTGGCGCAAGTTACACACTGCCGACGCTCGGGTCGCGCGCAGCCGTGACGGCGGTGAGACCTGGGACATTCTAGGCGAGGGGCTACCTGAACACATCCGCGCCAACATTGAAGGCATGTGCATGGACGCGTGGAACGGTGGTTATGCTATCTTCGCCGGTACCACCGATGGTGACGTTTTTTACAGCGACGATGAAGGCGAGCACTGGGCTACTATCGCGAAGGGTATCGGTCCCGTGTCTAAGTCCCATCACCACGTCAACCTCGCCCTGGAGGGTGAAGCCGCGCATCATTAGCAGGTCCCTCATGTGATCCCGCGAAAAGATCGACAAGTTCTCTCGTGGCTAGAGCCAACCACGGGAAAACTTGTCGAGCCCCGCGGGCGGCTGTGCGGAAGATGGTTTCAGTAGGTGCCGCCCTTGTTTATTCTGTCATACGTTCGGATTGCCGTCCTGAGCCTTGTTCTG
>CAYTMJ010000026.1:0-62744 GCA_964438895.1 uncultured Syntrophobacterales bacterium
GCCATGAGATCGTGGGATAACGGGCACAACGGAAACTGGCCGACATAGCCGCGTACAGAAGAAGGGGGAATTCGCTGCCAGGTACGGAGGTCCTCATGGAAACTCGAATGCGCATCGGCCTAATCATCCCGTCCTCAAACCGACTAACAGAACCGCAATTCAACCGATATGCGCCATCGGACGTCGGTATCTACGTAACTCGACTCCGAATGACCGGGCAATGGCACAAACCGCTTGCGGAGCTTCAGGACGCCATAGAGGATGCCGCCCACACCCTGTCTGACACGAAGCCAGACATCATCGTGTTTCATTGCACGGCGAGTTCGATGGAAGACGGGCTCGCCGGCGAGGAGCGCGTCACCGAATGGATCCGTCAGGCCACAGGGTGCCCTACAATTACTACCGGCCAGGCAGTGACAGCAGCATTGCAAACACTAGCGGCGCGAAAGGTCGTGCTCATCAGCCCCTACGTAGAAGCAACAAATCGGCTCGAGTTAAACTATATGAAAGAAGCCGGATTCGAAGTCCTTCACGAACTAGGGCTCGGTCTCCCAGGAGGCGACGCCTATATCGCCGTTACTCCGGACCAGTGGCTACAAATCGTTGTCGACAACATCCGCCCGGAGGCCGAGGGATACTTTCTGAGTTGCACCAATACACGCACGATCGAGATCGTAGATACTGCCGAAAAACGCCTAGGGCGTCCGATTGTTACCAGCAACCAGGCAACCCTGTGGGCCTGCCTGCGGCGAATGGGCCACACACAGAATATTCCTGGACTGGGGCGGCTTTTTGCGGACATATGAGATGCCATCAACGAGTTGAAGACACGAATCCAAACCCTGCGCCGAGGTGCAGAAAGCTCCCCAGTGAGGTATAGTTCAGAAAGCGTTGGGGGGGTGCTTTGTCCAACCACCTGTCAAATGACAAGACGGCGCATAAAAGGTTGTCTACGGCTGATCACTGGAAACACCCACGCGACCGATTTAACCACAGTCACTAGGCGCTCTCGAGTCCCGGACTTTCCGGACAATGTACAGTCAGGGTGTTAACCAATGACACAGGGCAAATAGCAAGGCGCTTGATCGGCGTATGAGCATCCCACTAAAATGGAGATTTGAACTACAATCAACGTTAAACCGATTCAACGGTGGCCAAACCAGAGGATCATTCCCAAATCCCGAATAACGCGCTGCAACGTGACGCAGCTGTGACGAGCACGCCACCGGCTGAGCTTCAACGTTTAGGCGAACAGAAGTCGACAATAGTTGATAAAAGTGCGACTTGTTACGTAAGGACCCGCTGAAGCGGCGGAATTGACAGCAAGAACGGCAGCGCCGTAGCCAAGGAGGAATCAAATGGCAGGAGTCATCGATGCGGATACACATATCGCCGAACCCGAGGCGATGTGGAAATACTTCGATGAGGACATGTACCCTCGTCGCCCAGTACTAACGTCGATCACTGAAGACACGCTGTACGGCGCCCGCAACAAGTTCTGGCTCATCGACGGCAACATCTTTCCCAAGCCCTCTGGCAAAGGTGGCTTCCGGCTTGTAACACCGACCGCCTCCGCCCTGGAAACGGCACGGGACGACAGTCTCGTGGCTAGCCGCGAAATCACGGACGTCAACGTAAGGCTCAAGGACATGGACCGCCTGGGCATCGAGACTCAGGTTATCTACCCCACGCTATTCCTCATCTATTTGACCGAGGACGTCGACCTCGAGATTGCGTTATGCAAGGCCTACAACCGCTACATGTGGAACATCGATGAAAAGGCGCATAAGCGGCTTCGCTGGAACGCCATCCTACCGTTACGCTCCGTGGACGAATCGGTTAAAGAAATGCGCCTCGCTAAAGAACATGGTGCGGTAGGTCTCTTCTTCCGCGGCATCGAAGGTGAACGGACCCTGGACGATCCCTACTTCTTCCCCATTTATGAGGAAGCTAATTCCTTGGGATTGCCCATCTGTATCCACACGGGCTCGGGATGTCCTACGCTAACTAACATGTTTAACCTCGAACGTAACCACACCTTCGCTGCTGGCAGAGTGTTGCCCGTCTTCGCTTTCCGGGACATCATCCACAACCGTATCCCAGAGATGTTTCCGAAGCTGCGATTCGGCTTCCTCGAGGCATCAGCCGGCTGGGTACCCTTCATGCTGCATATCCTGCGGAGATTGTTGAAACAGCAGTTTAAGTTCGACTCCAGTGTCGAGCTATTCCGCAAGTATCGCCTGTTCGTAGCCTGCGAAGCAGACGAAGATATCCCATATCTCATTCAGTACATAGGCGAGGACAACATCGTCATCGGTTCGGACTACGGTCACAACGACCCCTCATTCGAGCCGGAGCTGGCGGAGACCATTCGATCTCGAGAAGATCTATCACCGGCTATCGCGGACAAGATTCTATGCGAGAACCCGCGGCAGCTTTACGATATCTAGACCCGCTCGTTTTGAGTAACATAGGCCGCGTCCCACGATGATTATCGACTCAGACACGCATATCGCCGAACCCCTAGCCATGTGGGATCACATGGAAAAGGAGATGTACCCGCGCCGCCCCGTACTGGCCTCAGTACCTGAAGATACCATATACGGTCCTCGAAATGCCTTCTGGCTCATAGACGGGAACATCGTGCCAAAACCTAATGGCAAAGGAAGCTACCGCCTAGTGACGCCTTCCGCGACTAAGCTCGAATCCTCTCGGAGCGATAGCCTCATTGCGAGCCGCGAAATCACTCACCCTGCGGTTCGCCTAGCCGATATGGACCGCCTCGGCATCGACGTTCAAATCATATACCCCACCCTCTTTTTGGTTTACCTGACCGAAGACGCCGAACTTGAGCGCGCTTTGTGTCGGGCATACAATCGCTACATGTGGCAGGTACACCGCGACGGACACAACCGCCTCCTGTGGACAGCAGTACTGCCGTTACGGTCCATCCAAGCCTCTCTCGACGAAATGAGGTTGGCCAAGGATCACGGTGCCGTGGGCATCTTCTTTCGTGGCATGGAGGGTGACTTAACCCTAGACAACCCTTACTTCTTCCCAGTATACGAAGAAGCTGCCAAGCTGAATCTACCGATCTGCATCCACACAGGAATGGGAGCACCGTCGATTATCAACCTATTCAGCTTCGAGCGTAATTTCTCTTTCGCGCAAGGCCGGATCCTACCAGTGTTCGCCTTTCGAGACTTAGTGGCAAACCGAATACCCGAGAAGTTTCCGAGCCTCCGCATAGGATTCATCGAAGCCTCAGCGGGATGGGTACCGTTCGTTCTTCACGCTCTCAAGCGGCTACTCAAGAACGACTGGAAACACAGTTCGGACAAGGCGCTGTTCGAAGATTACCGGCTGTTCGTCGCCTGCGAGGCCGACGAGGATATCCCCTACCTAGTTGATTACATCGGCGACGATCACGTGCTCATTGGCTCGGATTACGGCCATCAGGACCCCTCACACGAGCCCGACCTGACTGGGACTATCGGCCGTCGGGACGATATTCCGGCGGTGTTGGCCAACAAGATGTTGAGCGACAACGCCACGCGGTTCTATGGAATACAGTAGAGGTACAATTGACATCCGCCTACTTCGCCATGCCACACCTTCAGCTGTTTAGAAACGAAAGGAGAAGTCCATGCGTACAAATGCCTTCCCTGTCATAGACGGTGACGGACATATAATGGAGAATGCCAGCGAAATTATGCCTTTTATGGGGGAGAAGTACGTTGGTAGCGACGGGCAACCCGCATGGGCGCGAATGTATTCGCTGTTCCCGTCACTCGACGGATGGACCCGTTTGTCGAACATGAGCTCCTCGGGGCTCAGGGACTACCCAGACTGCGACATGTGGGGCTCCTTTCTGGACGATTGTGGCATCGACCGTACCATCGTCTATCCGACGTCTGGTCTGGGGTTCGGACTGATCCAAGACCCCGTCTATGCCGTCAACATCGCCCACGCTTACAACTCGTGGCTCCACGGGTACTACATGAAACACACCCCCAGGATCCTCGGCGCCGCACTGATTCCGATTCACAGCATCGATGATGCCATCAAGGAAATGCGGAGGGCCAAAGAGGAACTCGGCATGCCAGCCGCTGTTCTTCCTTCGGTAAATTCCCTGGGCAAGGGGTATGGACACGAGAGCTTCTTTCCACTCTACGAAGAGGCATGCCGGCTAGACATGCCTCTAGCCATTCACGGAGCGCCAAGTCTTGGGTTGGGTTTCGATTATCTCGACAGCTTCGCCGAAGTTCATGCTCTAGAACACCCTATTCCGTTGCTGATCCATCTGACCAACATGGTCTTCCAGGGCGTATATGAGTTGTTTCCGAACCTCCGGGTCGCGTACCTGGAGGCAGGTTGTGGCTGGGTCCCTTTCATGATGGACCGATTGGACGAAGGCTACGAACGGCGCGGAAAGAAGTGGGCGCCGAGATTGAAGCATTCACCCAGTCATTACATCAAAAGTGGTAGCGTCTATGTCTCCGTGGAATCAGAGGAACGCACCCTACCCTTTGTCATCGAGCTCTTCGGCGAAGACCACATCTTCTTCGCGTCGGACTATCCCCACGAACGACCACGCGAGGAGTATCTCAAAGACATCCCCGACCTCTCAGCTAGAGAAGATGTGACAGATACGGCCAAGCGAAAGATCCTGGCGGACAACGCGAACCGCTTCTACCGGTTGAATTGACAACCGCAATGAATAACCTATAATAACTACTCTAAAACTTAGTTATTACGCAGGCCTCCGTAAGGGAGAGATCATGGCCAAGACATTTCAGCAGCTGATGGACGGTGCACGGGACAGCGTCGAAGAGTTGTCCCCTCAGCAGGTATACGAGCTACTACAGAAGAACGACAAGCATGTCGTCCTCGACGTTCGAGAGAAAGAAGAGTTCCGGGAAGGACACCTAGAGAACGCGGTATCTGTTCCCCGGGGCTTTCTCGAAATGAAGATGGACGCGGAGGTTCCCGACAAATCGACTTCCATCATCGCATATTGTGCAGGCGGGGTGAGATCACTCCTCGCCGGCAAGGTAATGCAGGAAATGGGATACGAAAACGTAATCTCCATGTCCGGCGGTTATACAGCCTGGAAGAATGAGGGTTACGCTTTTAAGCAGGATCGCCAGTTCACGCAAGAGCAACTAACCCGTTACAGTCGTCACTTCCTACTCCCCGAGGTGGGGGAAGAGGGACAGGCCAAGCTCCTCGACGCCAAGGTTTTGATGGTCGGCGCCGGAGGCCTTGGGTCACCATCCGCTTATTACCTGGCCGCTGCCGGCGTCGGCACGTTGGGAATCGTAGACCACGACGTAGTAGATTTGTCCAACCTCCAAAGGCAGATCCTTCATACTAATGACCGTATCGGAGAACCTAAGGCCGAATCGGCCCGGCAAACCCTTCAGGCGCTGAACCCGGACGTCAACGTGGTCCCGTATATAGAGCGACTTAGCTCCGAGAACATCATGGACATCATCGCCGACTACGACATGGTGGTAGACGGCTGCGACAACTTCGCGACACGCTATCTCGTGAACGACGCTTGCGTAATGACCGGGAAGCCTAACGTCCACGGTAGCATCTTCCAATTTGAGGGACAGGTGTCGGTGTTTCACCCAGGCAATGGTCCTTGCTACCGTTGCCTCTACCCCGAGCCACCTCCCCCCGGTATGGCGCCGAGCTGTGCCGAGGCTGGGGTGTTAGGGGTTCTCCCTGGGCTCATCGGCACGATCCAGGCAGTGGAAACTATCAAACTGATCCTTAGCGAAGGTGACTCACTGGTTGGGCGCCTGCTCCATTTCAATACACTGACCATGGAGATCAGCACGCTTCGCCTACGACAAGATCCCGAATGCCCCATGTGCGGGGAACAGCCCACGATCAAAGGTCTCATCGACTACGAGGAGTTCTGCAATCTCCAGGGGGCGGCCTGACGGAGAGGTTTCACGACCCGAGCCCAATCATGGGAATTGTGTTCCGGCGGGTCGAACCGGATTCCTGCATCCTGCTCCGGCTGATTCGCGTCCAACTTTGAAATCCACGCGGGCCGGTACGGCCGCTCCAATTTCGGCGGGCTCACACGATGACGAGCGAAGGGTTCTCGTCACATGGCGGAAGAGGGAGTGCAAAACCCGAACACTACCTCCCCACATAAGGAGTCAGCAGAGCGACGAAACGGACAGTTCCTGGACCGGAGCCGTTAGCGGTGTTTGCCGCCGGAAATGCTCACTGGACCGTGGCGTGTGGATTGGGTTGCTGCATCAGCACCGGAGAACCGTGGTGGTGGATCATGAACCAACCGTTTGCGCGCTGCTCGTACACGTTGGTAGCAAGCACCACCGCCGCGTTTCCTTGCCCCTGAAGGGTTGTGTTCAGATTTTCATAAAGAGTCACCCATGCTAGCGCACCTTGTACCTGTGTCTGTATATTGGTCAGCGCAAACCGCATCTGTTCTGTATTCTCGAAAATTCGCCGCCAACTTTCCATCACCGTATTCCAGCCAGACAATAGCGCCCATCCGGGATGGATGCATTTAATGTACTCCTCACGTAGCCAAACCCCCTCCATTCGTTTGATATCGAGACTCTCAAACGCCTCGTAAAAACGTTGGTTAACCACGTTCACAGCATCTTCTGCCGTCATAAGCCCTCTTTCACCATTGAACCCCAGGGGTGCGCTCGACAGACGTTCAATGACTCGGCCTTGGGGCCATAACCACTAGAAGTTTCAACTGCTCTGGCCCAGGATTCTCCACACCGTGGGGTTCTCCGGAAGGCGCCAACGCCACTTCACCCTTACCGAGCTCTCGACTCTCTGCTCCGATCCGAAACAACCCCCGCCCTTCCACAACGAAATAGACCTTATCGGACCCCTCGTGGGTATGCACGCTCTGACTCTGCCCCACCTCGAAACAATAAACGTCACAGAACAGGCGTTCTGTCTCAAACACGCCATTCTTCTTCATCTTCTCGGCGGAAAACTCAACGATATCCGAAATCCTCTTGAATGTGTCCATTCAACAAACCTCCGAACTCAGAGTCACATCGTATCACAGCCGGGTTTCTATGCAAAAGTTTTGCGAATCTGCTATTTCTTCAGCATGCGCTCAGCCTTGGTTCGATATCACGAAATCGCCCTCAAGCGGGGTAACAGGGACTACTTCATCGAACATCTAAAGAGAAACCTCAGTACAGCCCTTCGGGGACTCGGGCTTAAAGGGATTCGTAACGCCTCTTCACGACTACTCCTTGACTTCAACCGCGACATACCACCGGACGAGGTAACCGACCGACTCGGACGGGTTTTCGGAATCGCCAACTTCTCGCTGGTAGAACGCACGGACCCCAACATGCCCTCACTGGAAACGCACGTTGTCGAAGCCCTCCAGGGGCAGCCCTTTAGCTCTTTTCGTGTACTGACTCGCCGCGTGGACAAACGGTTCCCACTCACCTCCAACGACGTTAACCGAGAGCTAGGCACCCTGATCCAAGCACATACGAGTGCACGGGTAGATCTGACCCGACCCGAGCTAACAGTGTCCGTAGAGATCTTGCCGTCAAGTGCATTCGTGAGCCTACAGAAGGTGCCGGGGCCCGGAGGTCTACCCGTCGGTGCCAGCGGTCGCCTAGTGTCGCTCATTTCTGGGGGTATTGACTCTCCGGTGGCTTCTTATCGCATGATGCAGCGCGGCTGCCGTCTCATCTTCATCCACTTCCACAGCACTCCGTTCCTAGACCGGTCGTCTCAGGAGAAAGCCAAATCCCTGGTAGAGAATCTTACCCGTTACCAGTACAATTCCCGCCTCTACCTCGTGCCGTTCGGCGAGATTCAACGCCAAATCGTCTCCGCGGTTCTCCGCCCCCTCCGGGTAGTTATCTACCGGAGAATGATGCTCCGAATAGCTTCCGCTATCGCCGCCAAGGAACGAGCCCGCGCACTCGTTACAGGAGAAAGTCTCGCTCAGGTAGCGTCCCAAACGCTCCCCAACATTGCGGTCATCGAGGAAGCGGCCCGGCTCCCGGTACTCAGACCGCTCATCGGCATGGACAAACAAGAGATCATCGACAAGGCCATGGCTATTGACACCTTCGAAACTTCGATCGAACCCGATCAGGACTGCTGTCAACTCTTCGTGCCCAAACACCCTGCGGTGAAAGCCACACTGCGGGGTGTTTGGGAGGCCGAAGCCGGGCTCGACGTGGATCAATTGGCGTGCGTAGGTGTGGACAACGCCGAAATCGAACGTTTTCAGTACCCTATGCCTAAGAAGGTCGACGTATAGCACTCAAGTGAATCACATCAATATTGGGGTATTCGATGATTCACATTGCGCAGAGCGTTAGTTTTATCCCGGGGCTGAGGAAACCCAGCACGACGAAAAGCCCACCCTAAGGTCGAACAGTTCGGACGCCTCCCGCCCGCGCAGAATAGGTATTCTTTTTGGGAACACCCCTACCCCACAATGCGGAACCTCAAAGTACAACAAAGAAAGCGGTACGTGGTGGCCCCACTGCTTTAATCTAGCAACACGTTGCCACTTGAGACGAAACTAATCCAAACCATCCGTATCGCACGGCCTGTGGGATGACAAAACAACTAAACCCAAACACTATACCTCTTCTGGGGGAGTTCCAGTGTTGTGAATTCGACGAGCCAATCCCTCCAAGGCCCGCCGGCGATGCGACAATTGGTTCTTTTCTTTTCCCAATTCGCCATAGGTTCTACCCGAAGCCCCCTCGGCTATGAAGATTGGATCGTAGCCCCAACCTGTTCCCCTACAAACCGGTGCGATAGTACCCACTACAGCAGAAGCGAAACACTCGGGTGCACCATCCGGACAACAATAGGCGAACACCGATCGAAACGTCGCACCGCGATCGGCCGCTCCCTCCAGCAAGCGCAAAACGCCCATGTTCCCAACGGTGCGGAACACGTATGCCGAGTATGGCCCAGGGAAACCGAGCAATTCTTTGATGAAGAGACCTGTGTCCTCCACCATGGCCGGACCATCGATCCTTCGACATGCCTCCCGAGCCTTCTCTGCAGCAATCTCTTCCAGCGTGTCTGCCTGGATTTCCCGAAGCTCCAACAGAACCATCTCTATGGAGATTCCGTAGTCAGCAAGGATACCATCAGCCTCACTAAATTTGTGTTGGTTCGAGGTAACGAATTTTAACGAGTTCTTCACGGCGTCGGAGTCTGCGGCTGGCCCGAGTGGAGGGATGCGAAACAGCGTTTTGGTAGTGGAGGTGGAGCGGGTGACCGGGGTCGAACCGGCGACCTTATGCTTGGCAAGCATACGCTCTAGCCAACTGCGCTACACCCGCATCCTCAGGCAGTACCTACATTATCTCCCCATCCTTGTCAATTTACACATACCTCACTCGTCCTCCAATCGGCCACTCTCCCTAGAGCTGGAGACAGCCGAATGCCCGGAGTCGCCACGGATCGTACGAAGGAACCGGACGTGATACTCGACTCCCGACCAGACCGCGAGCACCGTGGAAAGTACCAGGAAATACATGCCAGCGACAAAGAAATTGACCCCGAGGTAGGGGTAACGGACCATTAAGCCCACCAAGGCAAAGGTCTGCACTAGAAGTTTATACTTCCCCAACTTGTCGGCAGGAATGACCACACCTTCAGTTAACGCAATGCCCCGTAGCACGGTAACTGCTACCTCTCGCGCCACAATGATGACAACCAGCCACGCGGGCACTTCAGCGTCGCCGGGATGATCAATAGCTACCAACATAATAAGAGCCGTAACCACCAAGAGCTTATCGGCTAGCGGATCTAGGAGTTTTCCGAAGTCTGAAACGCTCTTGTTCCGACGAGCTAGATAACCATCTAGCATGTCCGTAACCGAGGCAATGACGAACACGAGGGCGGCCAGCAGGCACGACATCGGGTCAGTAAATGAAAGCAAATACGCTAAAAACGGCACTAGGAGTATGCGAAATAGGCTTAAAAGATTCGGCAAAGTCCACATGGCATACCCCTATACGGACGACCATCGCGACCACGCGATCATCAGGACCCCAAACACGACCGTAGAGATGGCCGCGACCTTACGGCGAGTTATGGGGTCAACATCACCCAGGAACAGCGGAGAAAGACCAAGCGTAAAGAGCGAGAAACAGTGTATCAGCGGGGAAACCACCGCGATGTTCGCCATACCCAGTGCACTGAACATTAGGAAGTAGGCTATAAAATGCACAAAGCCTACGGCCGCGAAACAACCCAATGTTCCCCATCCGCAAGTCCTCAGTCGAACAAGCCCGTTAAATGGGAAATACGCTGCCGACATCGTTACGAACGAAATAGTGACGGTAATAGCGGCCCCTACCATAGGAGCCGGCCCAGCAAGAAGTCCGAAGCGGACTACGTTGTCACGCAGCCCTGCAAACAGAGCTCCCGACACCGGGTAGAGAAGATCCCGGGGGCGCCAAGTTCTCGACTCACCCCTCCATGAAAGGAGCACCAGTCCGCAAACCACAACCGTTGCCCCGAGCAGATTTGTCACTCCGGGCTGTTCGTCCAGCACCGCCATGGCGAGGAGCACGGCGAAGAGGGGGGCTGAATTCAGTACTGCCGTTGCGGTAGATGCGCCCAGCCGTTCGATGCCCTTGAACGCTACCAAACGAAAGAGTCCCGGTACGATGAGCCCAGAGCTTGCGAAGATTAGGTTGGCCCCCACCCATAGCTCTGAAAGGTCGTGGAAGGTCAGGACGAAAAGCCAAAGGAATAGCCCGTTGCAGAAGAGATCCACCACCAGGCCGCTGAAGGGGTCAAGATTCCGAACGCCCCGATGAACCATCGTCGCCGTGCATGCGAAGGCAAAAGAGGCCAGAAGCCCCAGGACAACGGCAAGCAGATATTACTCCCGTGTTCCTTCCGCGCTTTTTCTGGCCGACTCCTCGAGGGACCGGCCCTTACGTGTCTGGACTACGGAGTAGATCAGAGTTCCCACCATCAGGAGGAAGAGACAAACAACAGTGGGGTGCATGAGCCACGCTGCTCCATAGGCACTGCTGGAAATCCACAGATAGTTTTCCACGATCGTACCCAAGACCAATCCCAACACAAAGGGAGGTCGCGGCCATTGGAACAACACCATGAGATAACCCACCACACCAAAGATGACGGTAACGATGATGTCAGTGAAGTTATTGTGGGCCGCAAAAGCCCCCAGAAACACGAACATGAGGAGAAACGGTATCAGCAGGTGGCCCCTCACGAAAGTTAGCTTCACGAGCTGGTTCAGGAGCAGGAAACTCGCACCCACGGTAACAACGTTAGCCACTACCAAAATCCACACCATGGCAAACGTTATGTCTAAGTGCTTGGTTAGCATCTCCGGTCCCGGGTTAAGTCCCACGATCAGAAACGCCCCTAATAGGATCGCCATAGCGCTACTGCCCGGAATTCCGAAAGCCACTGTGGGAATTAGATTCCCACCCTCCTTCGAATTATTAGCCGCCCCAGGTCCCAGCACACCTTCCACCGCCCCTTTACCGAACCGGCTCCTATCTTTAGACGACTGCACTGCGTGACCGTAGGCCAACCACTGCGACACACCTCCACCCAGGCCAGGCAAAGCACCGATGAACGCGCCGATGAAACCACAACGCATGGTGAGACCGAAGTGTCGGAACGTGTCCTTCACCCCTTCCATGACGCCAGTTATCTTCTGCACCTTTGCCTCAGCAATGCTCGTACCCCGCACCGCCAAGTCAATTATCTCCGGGATAGCGAATAGCCCCACAACCACCGGCCCCAGACTCAGGCCATCCCAGAGATAGAGAGTGCCCAGTGTGTAACGTAGAGTCCCAGTCTGTGGATCCACTCCAATGGCTGCTAGCATGAGCCCGATGCCGCCACAAAGTAATCCCTTTGTAAGTGAAGAGCCGCTAAGTGATGCAATAAAAGTGATGCCAAGGATCGCTAGCATGAACAGCTCCGGAGAGCCAAAGAACAGCACCAGCGGTCGCATGATCGGGATCGCGAGGGCGAGAATCAGAGCGCCTTCGAGACCAGCTACCAACGAACTCATGAGAGCGGCGCCCATGGCGCGACCCGCCTCGCCATTTTTGGTCATGGGGTAACCGTCCATGATAGTAGCCGCGGCCGTGCCTTCCCCCGGGATGCCGAAGAGAATCGAGGTGAGGTCACCAGTGGTACCGGTGATAGCGTGCATTCCCAGGAGAAAGGCAAAGGCCGAGATCGGCTCTCCGATCTTGTATGCAAATGGGAGCATCAAGGCCAAGGTGGCCAAACCACCTAGGCCTGGGAGAATCCCCACGATGAATCCCACGAACGCACCTAAGAGCAGAAAGCCGAAGGCGGGCCAAGACAGAACATGAAACAGGCCCTCTATGAACGCGTCGAGCATAGTCTACAACAATATTCCTTCCCAGTATTTGACCGAGAGTTACCGCCCCAGAATATTCTTGACCCCCTTCACTACATCTGCCGGCTGGCCTACAACTCGCTCGGCCAGTTTTTGCACCTTTTCACCACTGGAAGGTAGGACATCCATTCGCCCCTTCTTTGCTTCCGCCAGAAGCTTGGGATCCTGCAACGACTTGGCATAAGCAGTGCGTAACATTTTCACCCTGTCTGCAGGAACACCCGGTGCCACTGCGAACGGACGACCGAAATCACCGTTTGCGAAGATCACGGAGGCCATGTTCCGAATGGGCTTCGGTGTATTATACTTATCCATCAACTCGTAGATGGTAGGTGTGTCCATGAGCCTTGCGTCCCGCTCCCTACCCGTTTGCACAAGCTGTCGGACAAACTTCTTCTTATGCCAAGTGAGATAAGGTTCTCGGCCGAAATGGGGAGGGATGGTCATACCGCGGCATATAACTTCTCCTCTTTCTACCGCTAGATCAATCTCACTACCCCCAGCATAACCCATTACAAAGTTGAAATTCGCACCAACGGTTTTCTCCAAAACCTTGCCCATGAGATAGCTGCTCCCTGCCGTCCCAGTGTTGCCGAGGCGTGCTGGCTTGTCCGTAGGTTTAATGAGGTCCTCGATGCTCTTGAACGGTGCATCCCGCCTGCAGTAAAGGACCGAGTGGCTCACCTCTTGCGTCCCAAGCCACTGGAACTTCGCCATATCGAACTTAACCTCTTTCCGGCCCACTACCTGATCCATGTACAATCCGGACAGCGGCATGACAATTGCCGTCCCATCTTGCTTGGCAATATTGTAGGTATAATTAGCGGCAATTAGCGAGCCGGCCCCAGGCATGTTCTGGACAATGATGTCAGGATTTCCCGGGAGATACTTTCCCATGTACCTCGAAAACAACCTCGCCCAACGGTCATAAAAACCGCCCGGTGAGCAACAGACAATGATCCGTATGGTTTTACCCTCATAAAAATCCTTTGCCGAAGCCTGCCCTGCAAAACTCATAAATATAAAACTGGCCAGCAACAGCACCAGAAGAACTCGACAAATCGATCGTTTCGTCATGGCACACCTCCCTTGTTTGGCACCCTATTCTAACAACTCGCTTCCCATTTCCATTCCGTCGCGCCCGGTCACACTAAACCGAACCAAAGCAATAGTTTCCCTTCGGGGAAAGGCAGTAACAGCGTACGTTCGAACAGCACATAGTATAGCAGCCACCCCGAAGCCGTTAACATCAATGACATGCCCCAACGTTCCTTCGATTGTATCTTGAGATAACCAAAGGTCATGCATGCTACAGTTATAGAAAAACCTAAAAGCCAGATTCCCGCCAGGAACCCCACGATCCAGCAGAGGATACAAATAGTGCGGCGCACTGCGACATGGTGCTCTACGGTTTGCGTGAGTTGAAAGTCAGCGGGAGCGTTGTCTGAGGCTTTTCCCGTATCCAAGTCCCAGAGCTCATTCACCACGTTCAAAAGTGCAAGGACAACCATTGGAATTCCGATGGCCCACGGATAAAGCCGGGCCTGAAGACGCCATTCCCCAGCTTCCCAGACTAAATAACCAAAAAAGACCAGAACTAGAAAGCTGAAAATGGTCCTTGGTTTCACCCGCACGCTAAACCCCCCCTGCTCGTCACGCGACTAGTTCCAGCCGTAGAGTGCCTTAGCATTTTCACCCAAAAACTTAGCTTTGAAGTCTTCGGAAACGTCAGTCCTCTCCTTGATGGTCTTCGTTACGTTAGGAAATATACCATCCCAGTGTGGGTAGTCAGAAGCGAAGACAATATTCTTATCCCCTATTCGCTCGATGCCGTAAGGTAGACTCTCCTCCTCCGGTTCGGCTGCATAGTACCAATTCCCCGCTTTCATGTATTCGCTGGGCATGGCCTTTAGTAACGGCGCCTCCGACTGCCTATGCTCATATTCCTCATCCATCCGATCCATCCAATACGGAACCCAACCAACACCGCATTCGAGGAAGGCAATACGTAGCTTCGGAAACCGCTCTGGCACACCACCGTACATAAGAGCCGCACAATCCAACAAAGTCTCGAAGGGACGCCCGATCGTGTGCTTAAAAAGGAAGGTATCGAACCGGCTTTCGCCAGCGGGGCCTGATCGGGAATTGTGAATTAGGAGCGGCACGTTGAGCCGCTCCAATTCCTCATAGATTGGCCAGAAGAGCTCCTGGCCTAGATGCTCCTTCATCCCGAAGGTACCTACAGTCACCCCTGCAACACCGAGCTTAGTGACTGCGCGGTTGATCTCCTCTACCGCTACCGGTACATCCTGGAAAGGCGCAACCGCGACACCCTTAAGCCGTTCCGGAGCTTCACTGCACATACTGGAGATCCAATTGTTATATCCGCGACAAAACGCAGCAGCATACGCCTTCTCTGGCATCCGATTGACATGAAACGCACCGGTGGGGAAGAGCACTGACATCTCAATCCCCTCAGTGTCCATATCGCGGAGTCGCGTGGGAACGTCAGTGATTTCCATGCCAAGGGTACCGAACATACTAGAGTCCCATTCATCCGACGGCAGCAATGACCCCGACCGCCGGTTCCAAGGCTCTTCCATGTGAGCACGTATGTCTGCATCCCGGTCCCTGACGTGCCCATCGGCATCGATGATCTTAGCATTGACGTTCATGTTGCCTCCTTGACGGTTTCTTGATTTCGAATACCCTGTCGAGTTCATTAAAGCGACTTATCGTCCCTGTTTTCCCGAATCCATCGCGACCCTCTTTCAGGAGAATCGCACCTGCGCGGGATTCAACGCGCCGTGCTTCGACTTGTTAGCAGTGACATCTAGTGCTTCGAGCATCTTCTCGATGCCCTCCAATTTATGTGTGATCATCGGATCAATATTGATTCGTTTCTGAGCCACTAATCGGGCGGCAAGTGTCATCTCCTTGGGATTAGCCAATTCAGGTGGAAACATGTAGGTCACACGTTTGGCCCGGAGATAGTTAAAATCCAACGTTACAGGCTCGTGGAAGTGCGGAATGCTGAGAATCTTCCCGCCAGCGGCCACGCACGCTACAGCCTCCGAAATAGTGGAACCGCCAGACAGTCCCATCTGCGGACTTCCGCTGGCGGCCTCGACGACAAGGGGGATACCTTTCCCATCGCTTAGCTCCATCACCGCTTCCACCACATTCTCCTTGGAGGCATCAATAGTGACGTCAACGCCGAGCTCCTTGGCCAGCCCTAATATCTCTGGTCTCATGTCGGTTCCGATGACTGTATCGGCTCCCGCCGCCTTTGCGGCTTGAGCGGAATTGAGACCCATTACTCCCTGGCCTAGTACTAAAACCGTATCCCCAAGCGTGACCCCGAGCACCTGGATATTGTGAACGCAGCTCGTCAAAGGTTGTAGTGCCGACACTTCCCAATCGCTGATGCCTTCAGGAATCTTGGCCAACGCGTCCAACGGTACGGCCGCGTACTCTGAGAAAAGACCCGGAAAGTCCCGTCCGATGGTACCAATCTCGGTGTGGGTGGCTCCCACCCGATCCCCCTTCGCCAAGCCATACGCGTTATCCTTCGCGATCTCGACAATCTCTGCACAGAACTCATGACCGAACAACGGCTCAGGGCCTTTTGCCAACTTACTCTTAACTTTGTCGTAACTGTTAGAACGCTCACCGTAGAAGAGTTGAACCTCGGTTACCGAAGGCTGCACCACTAGCGTCTTCAGAATCGCCCACCCGGACTGGCATTCCGGGTCCGGCAACTGCTCCAACCGCATATCCTTAAACGCGTGCGTGACCCAACCCCGCATGGCGTTTTCCTCCCTTTACGACTTGGCCCTTCTCTCAATGACAAGAACGTTTGAGTTAATTTTAATCAAATCCATCACGCCAGGTGCAAAGCCGATGAGCTCAACACAGGGGCGCTAACTGCTCCCGCTGACTAATAGTGAAAGCATGGCAATATTGCAAGGCGCGGCAAACCTAATTCGAACGGCACAACTTGCATGTTCGCGGGCCGCATTCTATGATTAGTGCGTTTGAGCGTCAACCCTTCCGTAGCCCCCCTGACACACAATGGCGGTGTAGCTCAGTTGGTCAGAGCACGCGGCTCATATCCGCGGCGTCGCTGGTTCAAGTCCAGCCACCGCCACCACCCCTCCTTCCGTTTGGCCGCCGGTTGTGCACTGACTCCAGCCTGCTCAAAAATTCCACAGTAGGTAGTTGGCTCGGACTATGGAAATGCCAAAAGAAGCGGCAATGCCAGGGAGTGGCCTACGAGTCTCGCGACTGTCACAGGTCCCCTTCGCCATAGCGTCAAAGTGACTGAGATAGCGCGCGATGTTCACAAAACTTCGGCAACACGGGTGTCCTATTCTCGCACTTCAGGAAAGAAGGCAAGGCTTTAGCAAAGCAATTGCCCATCTCCTCGACTACCACTTCGGCCAGGGCGCAAACACCACTCGCAGAAGCATGGAATAGTGGCGGCCACCTCACCATCAGTCATCAGAGATTCCCAGGCGGTGCGCAACGATGGTGTGTGTCGGTATAATGCGCTCCCCCTAATTCCTGCCGCGCCGACGGGGGCAGTGCATTCCCTATTACAAACACTGGTTTCCATGCCGGTTTACTCGAGGCCATATACCGGAGAAGAATGGACCTGCCCACACGTTTCGTAGTAGACTCGCGGAAAGCCTAGCGTCGCGGGAGGCTCTATCAGACTCGCATACATGCAGCCGCACCGCTGACAGTCCCACAGACGTATCCGCTATGCGGACAAAGGAGGTTCTACTTGATCGACAAAGCGCGTCTAAAGGAACGCGTCCTAGAGTTGGTACGAATCGATAGCCTGTCCCGTAAGGAACGGGAAATTGCGCTGCGTCTCAGAGAAATCCTGGAAGGATTTGGCGGCACCGTTTTCATGGACAACGCAGGAGCTGCCGTAGGTGGCCAGGTAGGTAATCTCGTCGCCCACTTTGATGGCAATGCGGTTGGTGCCGAGCCAATACTCTTATCCGCCCATATGGACACGGTAGCTCCGGGGGAAGGTGTGGTGCCAGTGGTGGACGGTGACGTAATACGGAGCGACGGACGGACGGTCCTGGGGGGAGACGACAAGAGTGGTATCGCCATCATTTTGGAGGTTATTAACTCCCTACAAGAAGAGGAAACTCCTCACGGACACATCGACGTGGTGTTCACCATTTGCGAGGAAGTGGGTCTCCTGGGGGCAAAACATCTCGACCTGAACCTAGTGCGCGCGAAAACGGGGTTGGTTCTCGATAGTGATTCGATCGGCTTCCTAATAACCAAAGCACCCGCCGCAAACTTCGTGGAATTCGAGATTCACGGCATGGAGGCGCACGCTGGCATCTGCCCCGAACGGGGGATCAGCGCCATACAAGTAGCAGCCCAGGGAATCGCTGCAATGCAGCTCGGACGGATCGACGATGACACCACCGCGAACCTTGGGCTAGTCAGCGGTGGAACAGCCGTGAACATCCTTCCAGGCCGGGTAACCCTTACCGGCGAGGTCCGTAGTCACGACGAGAATAAGCTCGAACGACAGACGCAGGCAATGCTCAAATCCCTGGAAGAAGCCGCAGCCAACGCCAGAGTGTCAGTAGATGGCCATACCCATGAGGCCCGCGTGGAATTTCAAATCAGACGACAGTACGATCAAATGAACGTTTCTCATGAGGCACCCATCGTTCAGCGTGTTCACGCGGCAGCCCGCAATCTAGGATTGGCCGTAGATACCGTTTCAAAGGGCGGCGGTTGCGATGCCAACGTACTCAACAAACGGGGTCTCCAAGTAGCCAACCTGGCGAGCGGCATGCGAGACATCCATACAGTACACGAGTGGCTCGACGTCAACGACCTCGTGGCGGCGTGTCGTATCATCCAAGAAGTCGTTCGCCTGGAGGGTTGCCAAGCGCCATAAGCAGTCCTTCTTCGGTTTCTTCGTACACTCTGACCCCGTCATTCTATGAGGCTCTTCTAGGGCGCAACTATGCTTGGACGTGATCTTGAAACGCTCTTAAAGGAAAACCGGAGCCAGTTCTTCGAGTTCGTCAGCGCTTATGAACAGAAGAAGCGCGGAACCCAGACGAAGCGACCCGGTGACCTAGCCCGTGAGATCGCCCGAATCCTGAACGGCATGGTCAACGCCGATGGCGGGGTTTTACTAGTCGGGGTTGAACCCGACAAGAGTCTCACCGGACTCCCGTATTCCGATCAGGAGATCCGGGAACTAAGCGAGGTCCCCCAGAGCCTACTGAATCCACCCCTCTCCTCTCTCCACGAACGAATCGACCTCGGGAATCTACCGATACTCCGATTCGAAGTGAGCCCGGGACTGGAAATTCGGCGGGTGGCAAGCGGCAGAACATTCTACCGTATCGGCTCCGAGAACCCCGCGGTAGCACCAGAACAGATTCGACTCCTCAAGGACGCCAAGTTGTCGTATTCCTACGAACGACAGCATGTTCACGACGCGACCTGGGAGGACCTGGACGATGCGGCCCTGGAGTCCCTCGCGGAACGAGTGGCTCCCGGAACAGACCCTCGCTCACTGCTATCACGATCGTATCATCTAGTGCGTGGTCCCGAGGACAACCCTCAGATCTCAATGGCCGCTCTCCTGCTCTTCGCTAAAGAGCCTACAAGATGGCATCCCCGTTGTGGCATTGACTTCGTCAAGTACGAAGGCACCGACAGGCGGTTCGGAGAGTCACTAAACGCAGTCAAAAGGGTGCGGATAAACCAACCCCTATGGACCCTCGTCGACGAAGCCGTGGGGCGAATCAAAGAGCACATCCGCGAACGCATGGTCCTACACGACCTGTTTTTTCGGGAACGCCTAGAATACCCCTCCTTTGCGTGGCAAGAGGGCCTGGTCAACGCCGTAGCCCATCGCGACTACGCCATTACCGGTGTCGAAACGGAAATCTGGATGTTCGATGATCGGCTGGAAGTGAGGAGTCCCGGCGAACTACCGACACCTATTACACTGGATCATCTAAACCGTGGACAACGGGTTCACTTCTCGCGAAACCCGCTTCTAGTCAGAGTACTTTCAGACCTAGGGTACATGCGTGAGATCGGCGAGGGCATACCACGAATGTTCCAGGAGATGGAACAGAACGCGCTTCGCCCACCTGAGTTTTTCACCGAGGGTTTCTTTTTCACTGTCATGCTCCGCAACACTCCTATTTACGATGACAATACACTTCGGTGGCTCGATCGATTCGACCGGTCCCGCCTGACCCCCCGCCAACAGAGGTTGCTAGTGTACGCGCTATCCCACGGTAAGCAGTTTTCTACCGCCGACTACCAACGCGTCGCGGAAGTCGACCGTGACATCGCCTACCGCGACATCCGCAGTTTAGTGAAAATGGGTATCCTCACCCCAACTAAACCCAAGAGTCGTACCTACAAAATAGTGGAACCGATATAAGGTCCAGCACACCTAGGTAGGCCGGGGCTATGCTAACCCCCACCCCACGCGTTGATGCGTCGCTCCTAGTCTTTGTGGTACCGGTAGCCATAGGAGAGGCTAGCCCATAGGCTTATAGGCGCCCATGGTTCTTAAGGCTGGACGCCCTGAGATCGTTGGGGGGACCTGGGAAATTACGCCGCGGGATGTTTTTGTGTTCTACTAGAAATCGGCGAGGCGTCGCAACGCACTAAACGAAATCCACACATGGCGTGAACCCCTCACTGGCATAAAAGAGCGGCCAACGTTACCCTGACCTGCACCCCTCGTCGTGACACACGCTCCCTTGGCGGGTAATAAGGTATGCCTCGAACGTTTGCAAAGAATAGGGGCTATTCCAATGCAGCTGTTGGAGAGATCTTGAAGGCCTTATCTAGCACCTTAGCACGCGCCTGGTCGTTTCTAGCCTCATGAAGCTTCACGCGCAGCTTCGCCAGGCTCTTTCGGCGCCGCCGGCGCCGCTTTATTTCCATAATTCTCTGAAGAGGCATGCCATCACCGGTTATCACACACCCAACAGCACCGCAAGCTGGGTAACCTTATGGACCTTCCCCACCATAGATTCTCATAACCTTATCGAGCAACGTAATAGCATCAGACTTACTTCGCTGGAACGAATTTCGACCGATAATCGACCCAAACCCACCCCCTTGATGAATGGCCGCAATCTCTGCCAACAAAGCGTCATCGGTGGTCGCAGGGCCACCCGAGAAGATTACAATGCGGCGACCGTCAAATGCCGACTGGACCACGTGGCGTATCCGATCCGCAGGATCAGCGATGGGCACGCCCTCCTTCTCGTAGACCTTACGGGCAGCATCCTGCTCTACGTGCTCACTAGGGAACTTCACCTTGATGATGTGTGCGCCGAGCTGAGCCGCGATCTGAGCCGCGTACGCGCAGACGTCGATGGCAGCTTCGCCTGCCTTGCTAAGCCCTGAACCACGCGGATACGACCAAATCACCACAGCCAAGCCATTGTGCTTGGCCTCCCGAGCGATCTCGCGAATCTGTTGGTACATCGCAAAACGATGCTCCGAGCCGGGGTAGACGGTGAAACCCACAGCCGCACACCCTAACCTCAGTGCATCCTCCACGCTGGAGGTCACGGCCTGGGTCGGGTCTTTCTCGTCATTCAGAAGATCGTGGTTGTTGACTTTGAGGATTAGCGGGATTTCCCCGGCGAACTCTCGAGCACCCGCCTCAAGAAATCCTAGCGGCGCTGCATATGCATTACACCCTGAGTCCAAGGCTAGTTCGAAATGGTAGCGTGGGTCGTACCCCGCTGGATTTGGAGCAAAACTACGGGCCGGCCCGTGCTCAAAACCCTGATCCACCGGTAGAATCACGAACTTGCCGGTCCCAGCGAGGCGACCATGGTTTAGCATTCGGGCTAAATTTGTCAGGGTCCCGGGGTTGTCACTGCCATACCAACTCAAAACCTCTCGCACTCTCTCGGTCATCGTTCAGTCTCCTCCGGCGAACTTATACCTCCGCCATGAACTTTTCATAAAGGGCGACGTTCTGGGCGCTTCCGACAGCAATGGGCGTGCGTTGATGGATGGCATCCGGTCTCACATCCAACAACGGTCCCCGCCCAGTGCTAGCCGCACCTCCTGCCTGTTCAGCTACACACGCCAGGGGCGCGCACTCGTAGAGCAACCGCAGTTTACCGTTAGGGTTAGCGGTGTCGCCAGGGTAGAAGTACACACCGCCGTCCAGTAGGCAGCGATGTAGGTCTGCAACCAGAGCGCCCGTATACCTCAGGGAATGGGGCCTGCCGCTCGTTTTATCTTGGTCCGTCACGTGATCCAGATACTTCCGTACTCCAAGCTCCCAACCCTTATGGCGCCCTACGTTAGCACTATATACGGTACCGCCCTCCGGACAGCGGATGTCGTGGTGGGACAGAATGAACTCACCCACGCCCCGGTCCAGGGTGAATCCGTGAACACCGGAGCCTACCGTGTATACCATTACCGTACTGGTCCCATAGAGCACGTAACCGGCACATACGAGTTCCGAACCCTTCTGCAGAAACTCTTCACCGGAGAGCTCCCCTACCCGGCTGCGCCTATGAATTCCGAAAATTGTACCCAGCGGTGCGTTGACGTCAGTGTTAGACGAACCATCCAAGGGGTCTGTACAAAGGAGATACCGAGCGTCCTCGGATGTATTCATCACCACCACCTCATCCAGCTCTTCCGACGCTATGCCCGCCACCAGACTGCAGCTCGCAAAGGCGTCCATGACAATCTCGTTGCCGATGACGTCGAGCTTCTTCTGTATATCGCCGGTGGCATTCACATCGCCCGCCACACCCAACTTTCCCGCGAGTGCAGCCTGATCGATCTCCCGGGCCAGCATTTTTCCGGACAACGCAATGGGTTCCAGCAGAGCGAGCAAATCACTAGCTCCCTGGTTTCTCCAACCGCCCTCCTCAATTAGATGTTGGCTAAGTGTCGCAGCTACGACCATTTTCGGGACTCCCTGTTACAATCTTCATTCGGCACTTTAGTTAGGGACATGTTTTCCGGAAAGTCAACGCCAGTGTCCACGACGGGGTCGGGGTCCGAATCAAAGAAACCGCCAAAGCTCGGGCCTCCATTGAATCACCGCTGGCGCGCCTCAAGTCACCCAGAGGTGGTCAGCCGAAAGGCCGATTGCGGCCCGGGCCAGCCGAATTTGCTCTCTGGTCGTGATCATCCGTAAAGACCTGGCCGTCTTGATAGCCCAGAAGGTTTCCTCCTGGAGCTCGCGCGTAGTGGCGTACTTCTTAAGGATTTCCAGCACACCGCCACCGTGGAGTTGGTCCTTAGCCTGATGCAACCCCGCATTCATCAAGGAGCCCCGGGGAATGTCACACAACTCCTCCACCGTGCTGGCGCTAGCTGCCCATGGACCTTCGAACTCACCCTTTTCGAAATAACCCCGCTTAACCGCCACTCGGATACTTTCCAATCCCCCAATAGCGGCAAAACCCCCCTGCCACGTTAGGGTCCGGCTTAGATTTTCCAAAGCGTGCATGCAGGCCATGAAAATAGGGGTGGGCTCGAATGCCTCAGCTTCTTCACGGGAGATTCCGAGCTTCTGAGAATCATAGTAGAGGACCTCAATATGACACATCCCGTCGGCGTCTGGATCGGTTACCTCCTCGTCCCAACAGTCGTGAAGGATCTCGCGCCGAACATCCTGGTACGGACACTTGGCAGCAATGTTCATAAGATAACTAGGGAACATTTTAGCGAAGAAGCTGTGGTTCATCTGCCAAACACCAAAGAATCGTCTAGCCTTCTCGG
Source organism: uncultured Syntrophobacterales bacterium (assembly GCA_964438895.1). Lineage (GTDB taxonomy): Bacteria > Desulfobacterota > Binatia > UBA9968 > JAJDTQ01 > JAJDTQ01. The sequence goes on from CAYTMJ010000026.1 coordinate 23,228, forward strand.
GGTCGTTCAGGACTTCGTCCGGTAAGGCTTGGTGGTTTCGGAACGACTTCGTTGCTTCGGTCTGCGCCTGTAGAAACCTATGTTCGAATTCATCCGGCGGAAGAGTATCCAACTCATTGCCCTCGGGAGACCGGAAGAAGGTTTTCGTGGTAATTACATCCGTTTTGTGATCGTTCATTTGAAGCTCCTTTATCGCGACTGCGGGACCTAGCATTACGCTCTACCCAACCGGCCCGGGTTATCAAACACCAGGGTAAGTGTCAACGAGAAGAGCTTGCAGAAGAGCCCGTATCCAACGAATCGTACCCCACTACCTCGGCTAAGCACCCTTTACATCCCTTGCACGCGTTGATATATCCGCGGCCAGTTCCGTTCCATTCCAACTGACAGAGTATTGCCCGAACCTAGGAGAAGCAACCTGATGCAAAGCGCTTACGGGCTCAGGATTCCCGAGGTAGATCCCGAACTCACACGAGTAGGAGCAGGTACACCGTGCGGTGAGCTCATGCGTCGATATTGGCAGCCGGTGTGCCTCTCAGCCGACCTAAGCGACCTGCCCAAACGTATTCGAATCCTCGGCGAAGACCTAGTGGCTTTTCGGGATGGGCAGGGTCGACCGGGACTACTATTCTTTCGTTGCAGCCACAGAGGCACCTCGCTGGAATATGGCCGCGTGGAACAGGATGGACTGCGCTGCTGCTACCACGGTTGGCTTTACAACGTGGAGGGTCAGATTCTCGACATGCCGTTGGAACCACCCGAAAGCACCGTGAAGGATCATCTTTGGCACCCCGCATACCCGGTCCAGGAGTTTGGCGGATTGGTGTTCGCTTATATGGGTCCGCTGGAGAAAATACCGCATTTACCCCGTTACGACATGCTACTCCCGGAGGGCGGCACACTAAAGGCCAGATTTGGTCCGCGGATAGGGGGTGCCCAAAACTGCAATTGGCTTCAGAGCGAAGAAAATCTCATGGACGCACTCCATGCGGTGTGGCTTCACACGGTCCACAGTGGAGCCCAGTTTCCCACACAGGCACACGAGACGCTCCCGGAGCGCCTGGTGTACGAAGAAACGGACATAGGTATGCGGTTTGTTATGACCCGGAGGTTGGACGATGGGCGTTGGGCAGACGTCATTTGGGAAAACATCATGCCCCTGAATGTTCACCTCACTTATACAGATGAGCCGGTAACCGAAAAGGTGGACTCAGTGGCTTTCTGCGTTCCCGTGGACGATACTCATCAACTGGGGGCGAGTATCCGTTGGTTACCCGAAGGGGCCGACCCCAGTCAACCTACCGGCCGCGAGAGGCTCGCTCCGGCAGGCCGAGGACCCCGGGACTACGAATACAGTCAACGATTCCCTGACGACAAGGAAGCACAGGAGGGACAAGGTGAGATTGTAACTCACGGGATGGAGCGTCACGTGAGTTCAGACGCAGGCGTACTACTGTTTCGAAAGATCCTGAAAGCCGCTATTGAAGACGTAAGGGCGGACAGGGACCCCAAGGGAATCATTCGAGATCCCGCAAAGGCCGCATGTGTGGCCACCACTGCAGGTGCTATCGTCTACCAGGAACGCCCCCCACATGTACCCTGACCGACCTAGCAGTCTGAGTTTCATCTCGAATCCAAGCCATAGAAACGAGCAACGTTGTCTACCAAAAGTTTTCTCTTGGTGTCATCGCCGATGTCGGGGCGCCCCAGAAATACACTGACGGAATCCACCAGGCGGTCCCCGTGGGGAATATCAGAGCCATAGAGCCAACACTCGTCCCCAAATTCGTCGATGGCGAACGGCAGCATCCTTTCGTCCACCTCAAAGCCGAAATATATCTGACCTCTCCGGATATATTCCTCCGGCTTATATCGTCCCAAATAACCCCGCTTGAAGTCCGTTCCAGCCCGGGCATCGTCAAGACCGCTATAGTCCGACACCCGCTCAACCACCGCGGGCACCCACGAACAACCGGCTTCAAGAAAGGCTATTCGAAGTTCGGGGTAACGATCTGCAATGCCCTTAGAAATCACCCGCTGGAATGCAAACTGCACCGTAAGCCAAAATGCCATGCTGGTCTTGTCGTGGTGCGTATCACAGACCCCCCCAAGCGCGCGAAAGCTATGCCCGGTGTGGATGGCCATTGGAAGCCCGGCCGCAGCTGTAGCTTCCCATACAGGTTCCATGGGATCATCATCCACCCGATGGTGACCTGTCATACCTAGCATCATCACACCTACCGATCCCATCTCCTTCGTTCGCTTCACTTCCTTCGCTGACGCGTCTGGATCGATTGGATCGATGATGGTGACCCACTTGAGGCGGTCCGGTGCCTGGCTCGTTATGTCCGCAATCCAATCATTGTATGCACACATCATGGCAACGGATAGCTCCCTGTCGTAAGTGATGGGATAGGAAAGGAACATAGTAGGGTAAATAACCTGGAGCTCGGTGTTTTCCCGATCTAATTGTTCAAGCCGGGCTGCAACCGTACGTAGCTCTGCGCTTTCTATCGAATCGGCAACGTTGATTCCGGGAGTAACCTTCGCCGAACGACCATCCTTGCTCAACGGAAATCCCGCCTGCTGATACGGTCCGGTCCGTATAGGAAACGCACGAGTATCAATCAGCCAGCGTAGAGCTCGGTCAGGGCCGACCTCAATCACTTCTGGCCTTCGCGATCGAATACTTCCATCCCAGTATTTATCCGAGAATGTGATCTCGGACTCGGAAACGTGCCCATCCGCATCCCAAGCCTTTATCATGTCCTACCCTCCCTACTGCCTAGTCCTGCCAAACTTTGCCGCAAGAATCTATTGAAACGGTCGAGCTGCCGCAAGCCGCTCCAACCTCGCATCACTAGACACCATTTGCTACACGGTGAATTATCTCGCGGAGATAGCAGATTGAATTTGGATACCCAGTCAATCGGTACCGAGTGAAACCTCAACAGGAGGAGTTAAGTTGAGCATTTCTTCCATTGACCCCTTGAGCCTACGGGCCCTATTGGACTCCGAAACAATCCACGCGTGTATCGACGTGAGGGAGCGCGGCGAATTCGCACAGGCGCAAATCCCCGGCAGTAGCCCCGTCAATCGCGGGGCCCTAGAAGTCCGGTTACCAATCATGGTGCCGGACAAGCGGGTCCCGGTGGTGGTTTGCTGCGACAACGGACGCCGTAGTAGTCTGGCGGCCCAGACTCTGAACAGCATGGGCTATTCCAACGTACAGGTCCTGAACGGCGGCCTTGACCAGTGGAAGCAGCAAGGCCTAGCCGTGCGCTCAGGTTGGGGCGTCCACGGGAAGGAGTACGGCGAACAAGTCGCGCATAACAGCAATGCCGTTATTCACCTCAGCGCTATCGACCTTGCCCGCCGGCGGAAAACCGGCGACGACATCGTTGTCGTGGACGTGCGGTCACGGGAAGAGTACCTTCGGGGCCATGTGCCCGACACGTTCCATATTCCCGGCGGCAATCTTCCGCTAGACGCGCCCCGCCTCCCGCTGGCTGACAGCACAACGCTGGTGGTTAGCTGCGCCGGGCGGACGCGCGGCATCCTCGGTGCGAAGATTCTACACGACAGCGGGTTCAAGAACGTATTTGCCCTGGAGAACGGTGTCATGGGCTGGTTCCTAGCCGGCGGCGATATTGCCTCCGGCCCGGGCAAGGAATTGCGTGAAAATCCCGCACCGGGGTACCAAACTCGGATTCAGGAGGCTACCGCAAAACTCGCCACCCAAGAAGGTATCCGAAGTTGCACCCAGGAAGCGTTCGGCGCCACCTATAACTCCAGCCACAACTTCTACCTCCTGGACGTGCGGCTTCCCGAGGAGTACGAAACCGACCATATCCCCCGCTCCATTTCACTCCCCTTGGGACAAATGGCACTGACCCATGACAATTTTCTTGCCGTGCGAAAAGCGCCAGTTTTCGTGGTGTCAGACGACGACCTCCGAGCTGTTTGGGCTGTCTCCTTGTTAAACAATCTCGGTTTCCATCAGGCCACTGTCCTCGATGGCGGCATACCACAATGGCGAAAAGCCGGCCTCCCACTAGAGAGCGGGATACCCCAACCCACCGTCTTTAGTTTAAAGGAATCGAGGGTTGGGGCAACGTTCGTAGATCCGTCGGCCCTCCAAACGCATCTCCAATCATCATCACTCGCACTAGACGTTCGTAGCATCGGAGAATACGGTTTCGCCCACATACCGGGAACACAATGGCTTCCTCGCGGGCGCCTGGAATTGGACATACAGAACGTAGCACCGCAGAAAACCAAACCACTGGTTGTAATCTGCGACAACGGTATCCGGTCAACATTGGCAGCCAGGACGTTACGGATTCTAGGGCACACCGACATCCGAATACTCCAAGGTGGCACTCAAGCATGGGAGAGCGCCGGCCTTGAGGTTGAGGACGGACTCGAAGGAACCGATGTCTCCATAGACGAAGCGCAAGCCGATTTCGGTCACAGCCTATGGAGCGGGGCCCTTGGAAAGTCCCGCGAGGACATGAAGCGCTACCTGTCCTGGGAAATCGACCTAGTCAAGAACGAGGAGCGCACACCATAGTCACGGCCCGGGAAACCTCGCCGGGATATGGTGAAACATATAACCGCCCGCGAACCCTACCAATGGCGGCAGTATGAGACTGGCCGCGAACCGGACCGCCGTAATTTCAAACCCTAGAATGGGAATCTCCCATATGATGATTCGGTGAGCGCCAAGAAGCGACCATGCGGTCAGGTAGGCTATGATAGGTCCAGCGCTTGCGCCGGAGGTCATGAGCGAAGCCACGATGGGAAAGTGCATCATGGGCCCACCCGGGGTAAAGGTACCGGCCAAGGTACCAATCATGAGTCCGCGTATTCCGGAACCCTCGCCAAGCCATTGCGAAACCAGGTCGGTGGGGAGAATGACCTGGATCAGGCCCGCGACCGCAAACGCGAAAATCATCTTAGGAAGCGTAGCCATCAGCAGTTGTCCACCACTCGAAAGGCCGTCCAACGCGCGATGCGCACCGTAGGAATAGACCACAAAACCGCCGATGACTATGCTGGCGATGAGCATGAACCAAAACCCAGCATCCATACCGAGCCTCCCTGCTATGCTACGCTTCATTTTCCGCATGGTCCGCCCAGACCCCCTCAGTCCCCCGCGGGAAAGACGCCATAGAGCTTACGCAACTTGACACAAACGGAATCCCGATTGTAGTTCTAAAGTTAGTCCGACTAACCAATAGCAACGAGGATAAGCATGCTGGGAAAGGAAGATAACGAGATCTTGACTAGGGTGGGCCCAGGCACTCCCATGGGCGCCCTGATGCGGCGCTACTGGGTGCCAGTTGTACTTTCCAGTGAACTGGACGCCGGTGGTCGGACCAAACGGATTCAACTCCTAGGAGAAAGAATGGTCGCCTTCCGGGCAACCCAAGGTGAAGTCGGGCTGTTGGGCGAGTACTGTTCACATCGCCGTGCGTCACTCTATTTCGGCCGTATAGAGAAGGACGGACTTCGTTGCTGTTACCACGGCTGGAAGTACGCCCTGGACGGTCAGTGCCTAGAGATGCCCAACGAGTCACCGGAGACCGACTTCAAGCATGCCGTAAAGCATCCCGCCTACCCCTGCGAAGAACGCGGCGGGATCGTATGGGCGTATATGGGCGATCCTGCCCATATGACCGGACTCCCAGACTTCGAATGGGTTAACGTTCCCGACAACCAACGCTTCATCTCGAAATACTACCAGGACAACAACTACTTCCAGGCACTGGAGGGGGGAATCGATTCTAGCCACATTTCATTTTTACACGCTCCATTGGACTCGGCGGACCAGGAATCCCTCGACAACATCGAAAGGGCCGGCTTCGGTGTCGACACCGCGGTGGGTACGACGGATCGGAGCCCCCGATTCGAGGTAGTAGACACCAACTACGGCGTCATGATCGGCGCCCGCCGCAATGGCGGTGACGAACGCTACTATTGGCGTATCACCCAGTTCATTATGCCCTTCTACACCATGCCACCGCCTCAGGATAAAGACCCTATCCTTCATTCCCACGCCTGGGTTCCGGCGGATGACGGACACTTGATCAACTGGACTATCACTTGGCATCCAACGCGACCCTTACGGGAAGAAGAGTTAATATCTCTCAATACCGGACTGAGCGCTCATATCACCGATTTCGAAGCGCCCACCAACGGCCCGTACGGCGATATACGCCCATTGGCTAGACGCGCGGAAGATTACGGCATGGACTGGGAAGCGCACCGTACCCGCATGTTTTGCGGGATACCGGGATTCGGAATGCAGGACCGGGCTATGACCGAAAGCCAGGGAGCTATCTTTGACCGGACGCTCGAACGTCTAGGGACAAGCGACACCGCCATAATCCAGGTGCGCAAATGTCTGATCGAATCCGCCAAAATGCTGAGGGATCAAGGAGATGAGCCCCCGGGATTGGATCCCGCACTCCACCACATCCGAGCCGCCTCAGCCCAACTACCCAAAGATGCGGCCTGGGTCGAGGCAATGAAGGACCAAATTCAAATTATAACTTAGGGGGTCAGGCTCCTTGCTAAATAAACTCTCCTGCGCCTCCGTGCACCCACCACCTATGCCTCCTAGACAAAACGGAGCTAAGCGCACACCTCAATTATGCAAACATCATGACTTTTGAAGAGTACATGGCGGTACCCTATATCCTGCGGGTGGAGGCAATACGCGGAGCAAACGGTCAGTGGCTGCGACGGGCAGAACATCCGGAGCTTCCGGGGTGTTTCGGTGAGGGACTCTCACCCGAAGAGGCCATAGTCGATCTTAACCGCAATCGCGAGAGCTTGGTTCGCAAACTTCTCGCCTCTGGTGGAGACATACCAGTACCACGACCCCCGCTGGCACATTTAATAAGGGGCACGAACGGGGAATAAGGAACAGTCCTTCAGGTTCTCGTTTAAGAAAAAGAAGGGAGACCTACATTGAGCTTTAGAATGGAACAGGCACGGGCGTTGGTAGATGCGGGCATCCGCGCTGCAGAGGAGAAGGGTTATCTTGTGGCCGTAACGATCGTTGACGCAAGCGGAAACTTCATGTGGTGCGGATGCATGGACGGAACCAAATTCGTGGCGCCAGACATCGCCCGGGCGAAAGCGTATACAGCTGCCGCATTCAGGCAAAGCACCGGAGTTCTTGAGGAGAAAGCCAACCCGAAACCCGTCTTTTACACCGGGGTACAGATAGTACACGATGGCCGGATCGCCATCGGCCAAGGCGCATTACCCATCTGGAACGGCAACGAGCTAGTAGGGGGGATCGGTGTGAGTGGAGCCGCCCCACAAGAGGACGAGGAAGTCGCGGCAGCGGCCCTTAAGGCCGAGGGATATACGGTCCCGGCTGCTGACGTAGCCAAACGTGCGGCCCTAGGACACTCGAGGTAGCCGGCACGTGCCCCGTATCCAGGGAAAGGTCGCACTAATCACCGGTGGTGGAGGTGGCATCGGCGCCGCCACCGGTATGCTATTGGCTGAGGAGGGGGCGGGGTTGTTCCTTGTAGACCGCGACCTTGTTGCCGCTGAAACCGCAGTAGCAGAGATTCTAGAACAATTCCCTTCAGCCGACGTGCTACCCATGGCTGCCGACTTAAGCGACGAAGCGCAAGCGGGACGGGCAGTCGAGGCCGCAATTACCCACTTTGGGCAACTCGACATACTCATCAACGCAGCAGGAATCCGAGTATACGGTGCACTCGCCGATGCCGAGCCAGATAGCTGGGAGTCCATACTTTCAGTAAATCTCATGGCCACCATTCATTGCTGTAAGGCCGCACTCCCAATGCTCCGACGGGGCGGTGGGAGTATCGTCAATGTCTCTTCTGTCTTCGGTCTTGCGGGCCGCGGGGGAATGGGGCAGTACGATGTCACCAAGGCCGCAGTGGTGAGCCTCAGTCGTACAATGGCCATCGAGGAGGTCCGTCACGGGATACGGGTCAACGCGGTTTGCCCGGGTCCAACCATCACCCCATTCCACATCGCCCGGGCCCAGGCTCGCGGGGTGACAGAGGAGGAGTTACGGCGCACGGGCGCGCAGCACACTTTAATGAAACGATGGGCCGAGCCTAGGGAAGTAGCCTACACGATTCTGTTTCTTGCCGGTGACGAGTCGTCCTTCGTTACAGGCACGGTCCTGGTAGTGGATGGCGGAGCCTCCGCTACCATAGAAAGAAATTAGCCCAACGCAGAGATCACTCTGCCAGCGGCACCACGGCAAATACGTAAGTTTCGTCACCAATAACACGACTTCGGTGCCCGCGTCCCGTGAGGTCATCGGCAAGCATGACGTCGCCGACCTGAAACCGCCGCACCTCCCCACCTCCGCATTCGATGTCCCACTGACCCGAGAGCGTGAATAGATATTGCCGACGGGGTGCCGGATGCCAGTCCAACAAAACGCCCGGCGGTACTCGACGTACGTGCACACTCTGAGCAGCCCCCAGAGACACACTTTCCATCTGACGATCCGGCTCGAATTTAAGTTCGACCTCTTCGAAATGGGATTCGCCGTCATCTCCTGTGTAGAGTCTTACTACCTGCATGATAACCCCGCTTTGTATCGACCTACGTGTCCGTTGTGTTCACAAGCACCCACCCGCCTAACCGTTCTGCACGCGCCTCTCCCCTTCTTTCCAGACCGCGGCTCCCGCTGTCGTAGGCACGCACGCAGCCCTTTTTGGATCCCGGATTATGCCCTTGGGATCCTTACCGGCCCTTACGTCTTCGATAGCGGTCTTCAGGATCTTTCGAAATAGAAGCACGCCCTCATCCGAAGTAACGTGATGCTCGAGCCGATGGTTGGCGATCTCACCTTGCCCCTCTTGGGCTTCCTTATCGTCAGGATAGCGCTGACTATACTCGTAGCTAGAATCCGATCTTCCCCCGGGAGCAAGTTGGGCCCGCCCGCTCAACACCGTCTCATCGACATCCGCCGGCATCCACCGGATGTTGGCGGACTTTACATGGGTGTCATCCACGGGGACACAAAAAGAGACCTGTGTGACCTTATGGTTCTTCAGCTCGTCGGTGTATACCAGGTGAGCATTCAGGGGCATGACCATTTCCCAGACCAACTCGGCCCACTTTCCACCGTCAAGCTTCTGGAGCATGACAAAGCGCATGCCCATCTCCGTTTCTTCATACCGAAGCTCTTCCGGCAACGAGGTGAACACCTGGGTAGGAAACTGGGAACCGCTGTGTAGGGTATGTAGCCACACCGTGTGCAGCGCGTCCATGAGATTTTCTTCGGTCTGAAGCCAGTTGCAATCTACTGACCCACCGACCCGAGGGCCGAACCTGGCATAAAACTTCCCGCCGTCATGAATCCAGGCATCGTACTTGGGTAACTCCGGCATTCGCTCCAGGGGGCCCATATAGGCGAAAACCAAACCACCGAACTCCCGCACCGGATAACATGGGTGTTTAAGATGATCCCTTACCGTGCTGCCCGGGGGTTCCAGGGGCATATCGACGATATTCCCCTCCACATCGTACAGCCATCCGTGATAGCAGCACCGAACGCCCTGCCTCTCAATACGCCCGTATTCCAGAGAGGTGCCACGGTGGCTGCAGCGAAAGAAGAGTAGACCTGGCCGCCCGTCGCCATCCCTGAAAGCGACCAGATCCTCACCCAGAATACGGATGCGCTTAGGGAGATCTCCCAGATCACGCGACAAGCACACCGGCTGCCAGTAGCGGCGCATCAATTCGCCGCAAGGCGAACCCGGTCCCACCCGAGTCAACTCCGAATCCACCTCGGGAATCTTGAAACCGTACGCGCTTCTCATGTAGGCACGCCCCTCCAGTAAATCTTCTTACGGGACCGGCAGGACAGAACCTGAAATTACTATTTCTTTTTCTGGAGCGCCGCTTTAAACGGGACTTCATACCGCCTAATCAATCCATAGAAACCGTGCAGCATGTCATCCCAATCCTTGCCCACTACCGGCTCTATCTTGGCTCTCATTTTCTTGAACCTGGAGATCACCTGCGGGTCCTTTAATGAGGCACCAAACGCCTTACGCAACTTCGCCAACCTATCCTTAGACATTCCAGGCGGAGCGGTCACGACCCGATGAGAGGCAAGTACGCTCAGCTCCGGGTAACCTAGCTCGCCCACGGTCGGAACGTTAGGATACCTAGGATCGCGCTTGTCCAAATAGACCCACAACGGCCTCATATCGCCGTCCTCAACAAATCGCATCTGGCCCGGGGAGTCGAGGCCCAAGGCACGTCCGTGACCCTCACCCTGTACGATGCCCTGATTGGCTGCTGGAGCTCCAGGGTAACCAAGAATGTACTTGGCTTTGATTCCCATTGCGTTAGCGGTCAGGAAGTTCGTCACCCACCCAGTAGCGCCGACCCCGGTACCTGTCATAAGAAACTCATCCGCGTTCTGCACGTCCTTGATGGTGTGGAATTTCGTCTTGGCACCAACACAAAAGACATAAGGGCCGGAAGAGATCTGCCCCAACCAGTCAAATTCCTTAAGTTTATACACCGGTTTAGGGTTACCAAAGAGCTCCGAAACAATCGCTCCCGGGATGTTAACAGTGCCAATAGTATGACCGTCCGGCTTAGCATTCCACAGCAGGTTCCAGGCAATGTTGCCTCCGGCACCAGGCCTGTTCCTAAGTATGACATTACCACCGAGAGCTCTCTTCATGCCGACGCTCGTGGCGCGACTATGAAGGTCAAAGCCGCCCGCTGGGGAATAGGGGATCAGCCACGTGATAGTTTTACTCGGGTATTTGTCCGCCGCCGACGCTTCATGCGTCGGAGCGACCATCCCGACAACAGCCAACAAAGAAACCGCACCGATTAGGTTTCGTAACATCAGATACCTCCTTGAAGTAAAAACTTCCCATTCTGATTCTCTTCATCCGCCCACACCGCCGTGTCACTACCAACCAGAATTCATCCAATTACCCTCAAACCATGGCTCCCAGAATCTTGACATCCGAGACCACCGACACCTTGGGACTCTGGTCAGCATCTCACCGTATGCCACACGCCCTGTAAGACTGTCAACGAAAACTGGAAGGGGGTCCGATACTTTCAAAACACAGGTCAGCAAAGGAAGCTCGCATGAGGTTAGGTCAGCGCTTTGAAATAGTCCAGATTCCCCAACCCCTCACGCAGGATGTCGATCTTGTCGTTCACGAGCGAAATCACACTAGAAGCCTCGATAGGGAGAATTCCACACTCCAAAATGAGGTCTACGTGCGAGCCGAAAGTACCTTCCAGTTCTTCCGGACGGGTGAGCACCTCCTCGTTGCTCTCGTTGGCACTAGTGCTGACCAAGGGACTGCCAAGCTGCTCAACCAAAGCCATCGGCACCGGGTGGTCCGCAATCCGTATGCCCACAGTCTTCTGCTTGGACTGAAGCAGTGGTGGGGTTTCAGGAGTGGCGGTAAGCACAAACGTATAGGGGCCAGGAAGAAACTGGCTCAGTATGCCGTGAATGAAGTTCGACACACGTCCATACCGGCCCACCTGGACGAGGTTCGAACACATGAATGACATCGGCTTATCCGCATCGCGACCCTTGATTTGCCGAATACGTTCCACCGCTGCCCTACTCGTGACATCGCATCCAAGTCCATAGATCGTATCGGTGGGATAGATGATAACGCCGTCGCGCTTCAAGACCTCGACCGCACGATCCACGTGCAATTTCTTCGGGTGCTGAGGATTCACACGGAGAGTGGTAGCCATAGGGGTTTACTTACGGGAGCGGACCTGGCCGCCCCTATATGCCATCGGTCCAGTCACGGGGAGGACACGTCAGTGCGATGCGTCATGAACAAATCCGACGGAAGTCGCGTGCCCAAGCCTCGCTTCCTGGCTTCCTCTAGAACCAAGTGACCGATAGCGGCGAACTGGATCCCCATACCGCAGTTGTTATTGTGGTGAGTAATTTCCGAGTTGGTTGTGCGGCCCGCGATTGTGCCGATCACAAGGTCCCCGAGCTCATGGAGTTGCTCCCAACCGATAATCCCTTTTCGAATAGGTGACATCAACTCAGGCTGCTCGTCGATCTCAACCTGCTCCTTGGAGTTCACCACGATGAGGTCCGAGTTCTCGATGGCAGCATCGTCCAGCTCCCGCCGTTTGTCGAACCAATCTGGGCCTATCATAGAAACAACATGCGTACCGGGCTCGAGCCAGTCGCCGTCGAACACTGGATCGCCAGAGTTAGTAGCCGTGACTACGATGTCCGAACCCCGCACCACTTCCTGTGCGTTCCGGACGGCCCTTGCCTTCACACCATAGCGTTCAATTACTTCCTTAGCGAAACGTTCGCGGTTGTTCTTCCGCAGCGAGAATACCTTTACCTCCTCTATCTTTCGTACCGCGCAGAGGGCAGCCACTTGGCCGTGAGCTTGAGTGCCACTACCGAATATACCCAATACCGAAGCATCCTCCCGGGCGAGATATTTTGCTGCCACGCCAGTCGTAGCGCCTACGCGGAGCGCAGACAGGTAATGATCGTGAACGATGCCCTTGAGTGCGCGTTCCTTGATGCTAAACAGCATTACAAAGCCAGCAAAATCCCCAGGAAATTCCATTCGACTAGCGCCACCTACGTTCCGGAAGCGAATCTGCGACGAATCGAGCCGCACCGCAGCGGTATCGAACGCCGGAACTGCCCCGGGAATGACGTTCAGCCAATACCAGTTCCGCTCCTGACCCTCCAATGGCATGTGTAAACGCCGCCGGGGCATTCCCTCGGCTATCTTCCGACCGAGCTCCCCATACGCCGTCTCCACGGCTTCTACGACATCTCTTATATCGAGAATTCCTTCCATGTCCTCGTTCGTTAGAACTAGTACGTCCTCGTCAGCCATTATAAACCTTTCATCCAGTTGTAATCACCGCACGCACCACCATAGCACAGCCAAACACCGACAAACGTCCTAAGGATCTGCGGGCGTATCGTCATTCTTGCCGTGGAGGGCGAACCAATAGATGCCGTTCATGTACCGCCAACGCCGAACGGTGGCGTCCCGCACCGCATCAACAGCCTGTCGCTGGAGATCTGGGGAGTCGCAGTACTTCTCCACCAAGGCGAGCCCCTTGGAGCCGTGTAGTGCATCTGCTTCAATATGCTCCTCGAAGAAACGAATCTCTCTGGCCCCATCCACATAGCCGTAATGTTCCTTTAGGGCCGGCACAACCTTTTCGCAAATACCCAGGAATTGCGACTCAAGACCCACGAACATAGCTGCTAAGGCCGCCTGCCAATGTCTCTGGTAAACCACCCGCCAGCCCCAATTCTGCAATCCCTCCGTGCTAGGCAAAACCTGGTAGTCCTCAACGCAGTCTCTGGAAAGGCCACTAGCGGCAACGTAATCCTTCAACATATCGAGATGCCGGTCTTCGGGATTCTCCTCGTCACCGAGGTTTTCGTAGAGGAATGCTTTGGCGTCGCGATGGGGGATCTGGGACGCCTCGTAGGCCATCCAGTCCAAGTAGTCGCTGACGTAGTGATAGTGCTGAGTGCAGTAAACAGCCGTTTGCTCAGGCGTCAACTCACCGCGAGCCCACTTCTCGAAGAACGGGTGGTTCCGGCTGTGCTTACTATCACGAACCGTGATCAATTCGTCGCCAAAGCCCATGTCTCTATCCTCTCTAATTAAACGCTACAGCTCAGCCGCCAGCCCCAGTGCCGCGTAGAAATCTCGGTACGGTATCCCAGGAATCTCCTCAGGTAATGTGCGGACGACCTCCACCGTATAGGACCCAGGCAGAACAACGCCCACTACGGTTCGGACCACAAGCTTGTCTCCAGCCCCATCGCCCTCATGAAGGATGCCCACCACGTGCCGGAGCCCGTACTTTGCGCGACCCGGGGTCAGGTCCCGCAACACCAGGGGTGTCTCAATTCCGCACCTTAAGTCGCCCGGACGACGCACAAAAGTGTCCCAGGCCGGTTCCTTAACGTTTAAAGCCATACTCGTTCCAATTCTTCAGAACCTTCTCCTGTATCTCCTTGGAAAAGATGGAATCCAGAGTCGCTTTCACAGGAGTCTCCCACTCACGTGACCATTCCCCAGGCCACGTACAGTCGTACAGAACTGTAGCGCCTTTCTGAGCCGCGCGTTCCACCTGGCTGTAGCAGGGCGTCAGTGTGTTCGCCCGCCCCTCATACTGAATTACGTGAATGCCGTTGGCCGGATGGCACTTCGTTGAGAAGGCGTGGAGGACCTTTCCCATATCGAACACATCGGTGTCAGTGTCCACCAGGAAGATCTTAGAAAGCAGCGCACGGCGCGATGTTAGCACCTGGAGCACCTTCTTCGCTACTTCCTGGCCACCATAATCCACGCTCATGACCGCCAAATGTACAGCACCCTCCGGTGGCAGATACACGTCCCGCACCGGAACCCCGTGGCGTTCAAGCCTCCGCTTTATCGCTAAAGCGCCCGACAACCCGGTTACCGTGGAACTATCATCCTTATACCCGGTAGCATCCACGGTAAGGATAGGGTGTTTCCGGTGAGTGACGGCCGTCGCCCGGAATAGGATTCCATTGCCCATCTCCCCCGTGCGGTAACCGGGATACTCTCCATAAGGCCCCTCAAGCCCGACACGGTCAGGTAGAACCTCACCCTCGATTACGATCTCGGAATGCGCCGGTACGAGCAGATCGCTAGTCTCACATCGAACTGTCTCCACTGGTCTGCCCCTTAATCCACCGGCCAAGCTCGCCTCGTCTCCCCCTAGAGCATAGGTAGCAGCGGCAGCGAAGTGGGAGAGCGGATCTGTGCCGATGGCAATGGCCAGGGGCATCGGCTTTCCCTTGACGGCATAGTGCTCCTGAAAGACTTTGCCCAAATGGCTCGTAGGCCGTGGAAAACCCGTCAGGTGTCGGGCATCGTAAACCATGAAACGGTACATGCCCCAGTTCACCCAGGAACTTTCCAGACCCTTCGAGATCACCAGGTCCCACGTTCCAAGGTACCGCCCGCCGTCACCCTCATGCAACATCGGGGTCGGTAGATCGAACAGGTTGACATCGTCCCCTGTTCGAATAACCTTCTTGCACGGTGCATCGGCTACCTCCACTGGATCGATGGGGTTCGCCTCGCCTTTCTCATATGCTTCATAAATCTCTCGTACCGTAGCCGTAGGGGGCATCCCTAGCGCGATGGCGATCCGACGCCAAGTCGCGACAGGATTAACGAAAACTGAAGCCTCACCGACGTAATCGGAGACTTTCTTGAACCAAACGGCGGGAGCGTCCCTCTCGCACGCAAGTCGACTAATGGCTCCAAGCTCCAAGTCCCAGCTTACCTCCTTATCCACCTCCACAAGGTCCCCGGACCTTCGAAGCGCCTCTATAAAGCTACGGTTGTCATCAAAAATCATACGACCAAACGTAAGACCCCGTTGTTTTGATTGCAAGTTCCCGGTTAATTCGGGGGCTAATCTCGACGCTGGTACTATCTAGCGTCGACTCTAACTTCACGTAGGTAGCCAGGGCGAGCTGTGACAGGAGTTCCTCGTCCGCGTATATCACGTACAATACATCGCGGCGATGGCCCCGCCTTTGTAGCGAGATCGCCCTGCAGGGCGATCTCATGATCCTAAGAGCGCGGACTGCGACGTTCCTTAGATGAAACCCAACTAACCAGCGTGGCCTACGCACGGGAAAGCAGGCCCGCCACACTCACGCCCTGGCCGCTCGTTAGGGAGTTCTCCTATCCCGAACGCGCCGAACCTTGATCCGCTCCTCAACACCCAACGACCGACCCAATTCGCCCGGCGGCAACAAAACGGCCCCCATGGTGAGACTCGTCGCAACCTTGAGCTCTCGCTCCAAACGCTGCTTGAGATCACTGCCGGCTTCGCAGCCGGGCCTCATCTCCACTTCTATAGTCAATGTGTCCCTCTGTCCCGCACGGTCCAAGGTCACTAGGTACTCCCGAGTCAACTGCGGCAGGCGCTCCAACGCGGTCTCCACCGAAGTTGGATAGAACGGAATGCCGCTTACCTTGACCATGTCGCTTAAGCGACCCCTGAGTTTGGAGATGCGCCGAAAAGTGCGGCCACAATCACAGCCGCCTTCGATGAATTCACACAGATCTTCAATATTGTATCGGATTACTGGCGCCGCCTCCTTAAATAGGCAGGTAACCACCAACACACCCTCATGTCCCGGCGGGACCGGTTCATAGGTATCCGGATCTAACACCTCGAAAATATATGCGTCTTCATTTATATGGTAGCCGTTTTGCTCCTCGCACTCAAAGGTCGGGGAGCCGGTCTCTACACTACCGAAGTTATCGTAGGCAGACACCCCCCAACGGTCCTGGATGGCGCGCCGAGCAGGATCACTCATAGTCTCAGACGTGTGGATGGTGCGACGCAGGCGAAAATCCTTCTTTAGATCGAACCCCTGACCCTCAGCCACATCGGCGAGGTGAAGTGCGTAGGATGGCGTCCCCGCCAATACAGTGACACCCCAGTCTCGTGCAATGTTCACCTGTCGCTCACTCGGGGTCACGCTTCCACTTCCAGTGGGTACCACCAACGCCCCGAGCCGCATTGCACCCTCGGAAGCCGTGAAACCTACAATGAATAGAGTGTAGGCGAACACGATCTGAAGGATATCCCCTTCCCTCACCCCCTGGGCGTAGAATCGCCTACTCCATAGTTGAGCGATTATCTCCCAATCATTGCGTGTAAAGAAAAATGGCTTAGGGTTTCCTGAGGTTCCCGAGCTCGCCTGGACTCGTACGGCAGCGAAGTCACCCTGGTAATCGCCGAAAGGTGGATGCAGCCGCAAGCTATCCTCGAAATCACTCTTACGTATTACGGGAAGCTTACGGATGTCCTCAACTGTACGAACATCCCCAGGTTCGAGCCCCAAAGCCCTCCATCGGTCACGGTAAAAGGGGATGTGATCCCACGACCTTCGTACCAAAGCGGCTAAGCGCCCTCCTTGGAGTTGCCGAATCGCCTCCGGAGATTCAGACTCGATCGTCACGCTTTCAGGAGCACCCGGGTACATTGATGTGGCAATCAAATCCCCGAACCCCCGAAAACGTGCCCTTCACCACTTAGGCGCTTGCTGTTCTCAACCACGTCGATTCTCGTCTGACCACATTGAACACCTACGCAAGAATTTTCCAATCCTGTCCGCTTAATTGCGGGGCCCAATTACCACCTATTTCCAATACCCCTCTCACGTGACAACTGGAATACTTATGCTACCGAAATCACAATGTACCTACGGATGAATTGTCTCCAGGAGCCAGTCCGTTGGGATCTCCCTGCCAAGCTTCTGCTCTTTGGCTAGTTCCAACACCCTGGATCCGACTGCAGCAAACTGAATTCCCATACCGACGTTGTTTTTGTAAACGGTGATCTCAGCATTATCGGTCCGACCCATGGCCTCCCCGACCATCAGCTTTCCCAACTCGTGAATCTTGTCCCAGCCGAAAACACCTTCCTCAATGGGCGTTAACAAATCAGGATGACCGGCATACTCAGACTGGGCGCGGGAGTTAATGACAATTACAGCGGCCCGGCGTAGCGTCACTTCATCAAGTTCGATCCGTTTCACCGACTCGTCGCTGTTCACTATCGAACCAACATGCGTACCTTCATCCAACCATTCTCCCTTGAACGTCGGTTCATTCGTGTTAGTGGCCGACATAACAATATCCGAACCGACCACAACATCCCGGGGTTCATCCATTGCGCTCACCGCAATCCCGAGCCTTTCACTCCAATCCGCGGCGAACGCACGCCGGTGCACTGGATTAGGGCTAAAAACCTTGACACTTTCGAGCTTCCTGACTTTAGAGATGGCTTCGATGTGTGCCCCGGCTTGAAGACCTGATCCAAACAGACCCAGCACCCGGGCATCCTCCCTGGCTAGATACTTAACACCCAGGGCGCTGGTAGCCCCTACTCGTGTTTTTTGGAGGAATCCATCCTGAATGATGGCCAGGGGCTCACCCGTTTCGAGACTAAATAACTGAATCAGACCAACGAACTTCTTGCCAGGCGCAGCTGGAACCTTTTCCTGTCGCACAAGGCCTGAAACCTTGGGAAAGCGTACGACATCCGAGGAGAGTCGCAAGGCCATGACACCGAATCGCGGGACCGCGCCATTCATCGTTTTGAGGCGGTAAGAACGCTCTGAACTCTCCAAGGAAACGTACGTGTGAGTGCGAAGCTGATTGACTGCGATATCCCGACCCAGGTCCTGGAAGGCCTGCTCCACAGCCTCCAGGCAAACATCCATGGTAAGGACCTTCTCAACGTCGTCGTTGTTAAGAATATGGGTCATCGCTCCCCCCTTCAGTGTCTGGATTACCGCAGAATTCGCAGTGGAGAGAAGCGTACAGGAGATAGAACCCCAATCACACCTGAGGTTGAACCAGCGTCACCACGCCCGTCTCTACATCATATCGGCGCCGTAGGATCCGTGTAAGATCGGCACTGAGGAAACGGAATACTACCGCGGGAGGTTCCACTGCGTTGTTCTAATGAATCTGCCCGGTTAGATATTGGTATACGACGCCCGGTCCTAGCTTGTGAACTTCCTGAGTTTGGAGATCTACCCTATCGGCACTCCCACCATCATCGGTCCGCTCATAGACGGCTATCTCCGTAAGTCCTCGATAGGCACCGTACACAACCCAGCAAGGACCGTGGTCATGGGGCATATTGCCGTGCCCCTGAGGGTGAACGTGCCCCATCTGGACAAACCCATAATCAGGATCCCTGTAAAGTTCGCGCGACGGGTCAGCGTCACGAATGATCTCGGCCATCCAGGGATCGTCGGGTTCGGTCGATGACAGCATCCGCTCCATGGCCCCCTGTACCTTAAGGGGAAGACCTGAATCCTGACTCTCTCTCCAAAGAGAACGACCCTCCTCGATATAACGGTTGAAAGTACTGTTTCTTGCCACCGGGTCGAGTGCCATTTCATGCCTCCTTGGTGAGTGCCCGAACCCCATAATCAGCTGAGGGACGCGTTCGTTCGCCGATCATACAGCAACAACCTCGGGAATCATAGAGAAGTGGAATTAGCCGACCACAGGAAGGGGGCTAACTGACATTTCGATCGCCCACGGAAGGAGGTTTCCATGCTACCACCTCGCCGTAGGTACGCCACCGAGAGAGGTATCTTGACAAGGCCGAAGCGTTGACGGATGATCAACGACTTGATGCTGACATCGTCGACACCCGCAGCGCGAATTCACAACGAACAAGCTACCCACCAACTACACGCTAAAGGAATCTCCAAAGAACGGGAGATAAAGTCCTTGCCGCAACCGTCCAAAACGAGCGGTCAGGATCCAACGCTGAGCAATCCGAGGCTCCGGACTAAACTCACAATATGGACCGTCAGCAAGTTTCAGGACGGTTCATATGTTGGAGTGTTTGAACCCGGACATTAATTTCACCGATGGTACAATATACCACGCCAATCCGTCCAAGCGCGGAAGTTGAACCACGAACCGTCACCGAATGGGACGTAGAGGACATAAGGAAATAACAACTATGGTACTCTCAATCGATAACGCCCAAGCACAGAAGCTTCTCGACATGCCGATGAGCCTCTCGGCCCTAGAGGAAGCCTATCGGGATCTAGGGACGGGTGCTTCCATAACTAGCCCCCGAATCGACCTCCTCACCCCCGATTCCTACGTGGACAACGACGGCAACACACTGCCGGGGGCCCACAGCTTAAAGACCATGTCGGCCTCCACGCAGAAGTATGCGGTTATCCGCTTCCTCACAGACAAACTCTTTTGGCAGGAGCGCGCCGGTAGTTTTCGCCGCGAGCGAACCCCGGGGACCCGAAGAGCCCACAGCGTGTCCCGTGGTTTGTTATTGCTTTTTAGCTTGGACAACGGCGACCTCCTCGCCCTCATCAGCGAAGGACACATACGGAACCTCCGCGTAGGGGCGGCAGCAGGTCTGGCTGCAAAATATCTCGCTAAAACGGATGCCTCTACCGTAGCCGTT
Source organism: uncultured Syntrophobacterales bacterium (assembly GCA_964438895.1). Lineage (GTDB taxonomy): Bacteria > Desulfobacterota > Binatia > UBA9968 > JAJDTQ01 > JAJDTQ01. The sequence goes on from CAYTMJ010000026.1 coordinate 43,271, forward strand.
CTTGGCACCGGCTTCATGGCGGGCGCACACCTCGATGCGATGCTCAATACGGTTGAGCAAATCACATCCGTTCGGGTGTTCAGTCCCAACGAGATGCATCGAAAGCAGTTTATCGAGGACCATCGCTGGGACCATTGCCCCGACGTAACCGCCGTCAATAATGCTGAGGAGGCAGTCCGCGGAAGCGACATCGTGATAATCGCAACCAACGCGTTAACCCCGGTGATTCAAACCGCATGGCTGGAACCCGGGATGTACGTCTGCTCGGTGCGCCATTGTGAGATTGCGCCAGAGACCTTCGGCCATTTCGACGTGCTTACCGTCAACTCCAAAGACAACTTGGGGCCAACGACCTTCGTTGCCGAAAATGCAAGCGGACCGTTACCGCAGCAAGTTCTGTTGGATATCGAGACGGGTTATCCCCCGGGAGATGCAGTGGCAATCGACTGGAAAAACACTCCGGATCTCCCCGACTTGTTGTTGAAGCGCCACCCGGGTCGAGCAAACCCCGAACAAATCACCTGCTTCAACAACAGCGTCGGTTTCGGGCTTCAGTTCGCTACATTGGCAGGGAAGGTGTACGAGGCGGCCGTGAATCAGGGAGTCGGCCGAGAACTGCCGGAAGACCTGTTCCCAGACCTTTTCTAATTGCTGGCTCCAACACGGCGAGCGGTAACCGGGGGCTCCGCGTCATACTGGGTATGGAGGCGCGAATTTTGCAACCCCAGCAGAGTTATATGCCGCAGTGGCCGTGCGGCTATTGAGATATCTGACTACTAACTCTAGAAATGGCTATCAGGAGTCTAAGCCCAACAGCGATGCAGCTGTCCCGCCCATGATGGCATCCTTCTCGTCGTCGCTCAACGGCAATTCCCGTATTGCGTCGATGTAATCTCGTAGTGCAGCCATCCCCTTGCCCGTGTCGGTGCTGACACCTGTGAAGTCCTGAGGGTAGTCAGTGGCAAACACCAGCCGGTCAGGCCGAATTCCTTGTAACGCACATCCCAAGGCCGTGGTGCCCCCCTCGAATCCCGCCATGTCGAAATAGAGCATGTCAAAATAGTGTTCGAATGGCTTATCCAATGTACCGAAGCGGTACGCTTTGGCCACCAGCCTGTCCTTCACCCCGGCAATTCCGCCTCCGAAGTGCCCAATGACAAACTTAAGATTTGGAAAGCGTTCCAAGACACCACCGGCGACAATGCGAGTGGCAGCTACCGCCAGGTCCACCTCCCTACCCAGAATGCGGGCTAGATCATAATCTAGGAGGAGACCATAGCCCTCGGGGACCATAGCTGGATGAACAAAAATAGGCACATCAAGGACACTGACCTTCTCATAGAACGGGTAGAGTTGTTCCGAGTCTAGCGGCAAGCCCCGAAACTGAGAGGTGATAGCCACCCCATGGAGCCCTAGCTCCACAACAGCTCGATCAAACTCAGCCATGGCCGATGAGCCACCCAAAAGCGGCGCTTGAGCCAGGCCAACGAAACGACCGGGATAACGCTGCTGCAACTCCGCTAAGCAATCGTTGATTGTGCGGTTGTCTTCGAGGGTCGCATCCCAACCCAACAGACACGACAACACCGATATGTCCACTCCGGCGTCGTCCATGTCACGGAGCTGCATCTCCGCATCGTAAAGTCGTGAATGCATTGTTAGCCGCGGGACGCCAGAATCAAACTTCGCGAAGGACGGCTCCTCGGAGTAGAGCCCGTGTTTCTTGGCGACTTCTTTCGGCACGTAGTGATGTTGATAGTCAATAATCATACGGAACTCCCGGGATTTAGAGAGCTAATCCATCCGATACTCGAGGGCATTCAGCGGGATTTTAACCTACGGTGATGGCGAATAGCCCTTGTCCAACCACTCGCCCAGGTCCGCCCCAAACCACTCCGTGGGCAATTCGCGACCCAGGCCCTTCTTCTTGCACTCCTCGTAGATCACAGCACCCGCTGCAGCGAACTGTATTCCGACTCCAGTGTTGCTCTTGTAGTAGACCAACTCACCGTCGTTCGTACGCCCCGGGTTCTCGCCGATGAGAATCTGACCCAATTCGCAAATCTTCTCCCAGCTGATCTTTTCCTCGTCAATGAGATCGAGCATCTCCCGCTGCTGATTAGTGAATGAAGTCTCTCGATTATTTAGTACGATCAAGTCCGCACGAAGAAAAGTAGCGGCGTCCGCCTCAGTACGACGATGCACGCCATCACTGTTGACAATGGTGGCGACAAACTGGCCGGGCACAAGCCATTCACCGTCGAACACCGGTGCGCTAGCGTTGGTAGCGCACATAACGATGTCCGCGCCTTCGACCACTGCCCGGGCATTGTCTACCGGACGCACTTGAATATCCAATTTGCCCGTCATCTCCATAGCGAACCGTTCTCGATGCTCCTTAGTAACGCTATAAATGCGGACCTCCCGCACATCGCGCACCGCGCAGATGGCAGCGAGGTTCTGCTCGGCTTCGTTGCCCGAACCAAACAGCCCAACTACCTGACTATCCTCTCGGGACAGCGACCGCACAGCCACGCCGGTGGTGGCGCCCACTCGTATAGAGGAGAGACTAAAGTCGTGAATGATAGCAAGGGGCTCGGCCGTTTCGAGACTAAACAAAAGCACGAAACCCCAGCTCCGGCGCGCCGGATACGGGTAGTCCATACGCTTGAGGCCGTCCACTACCCGCTCCCGGACAACAATGGAGTCATAACGGAGCGCTGCAACACCCGAACTCGGTACCGCGCCCGGAATAATGTTGGCCATGTAACCATCAGAATCGCGATCCGGCGGTACCTTATATCGGGTACGAGGCCTGTTTACAGCGATACCCCGAGCCTCCTCAGCGAAAGCCCGTTCCATATCGTCTATAATGTCCTCCACCCGAAGGACCTGTTTCACGTCGGGATCGGTAATCAGTAGCATCTAAAGTCCCCTCTCAGCCCCATGCCCGGTTGAAATAAAACCGGCCCAGGGTTTAACGTTCCACACCTTTTTCTGCTGAAACCAACCCATCTCTATCAGATCGGAGCCCGCGTGACGAGGAAGCGTCTGAGGCAATCAACTTGCCCGCTACCGCGGGCCTCTGATAAACTCCGAGGTGTTTGTAGGGCGGTGTTCGGCTGTAATGGTCGAATTGTCCACCACGAGCCGTTAGCTCAGTAGGTAGAGCATCTGCCTTTTAAGCAGAGGGTCGCCGGTTCGATCCCGGCACGGCTCACCAACTCAATTCGAATCGGTTCGGACGGTTGCCCCCTGACTTAAGCCATTGTCCCCCTTCCCGTCTCCCGACCTCTCGGTACCTAACAAAGCCCATCGTCGTAGAAACGCGAAGGCACTTTTCCCGGGACGGCGACACATTGCGAACACATGGCAGCCAGAAGGAACGGCCACGCGTTCAATCAATCCATAAGACAACGACCAGTTTCACCCGACATCTCAAGCTCCCGTCCTTCAACGGGAACAAACGGCGCACGACCACTGTAGGTGTTGAAGGATTTCTGGGATGTTGGCGGCAACCCATAAATTCGCCAACTTGAGATTCTGTTTGTCAAACGAATCGACGCTCAGATCAACCCAGTGTCCAGTCTTGACCTTCGACGGGGTCACCATCGACGCACACGTAGTCCATCTCGTCCTCGCTGTTGGTGCCACCGGAGACATCGATACGCCGAACATCCTTCCGATCGTGCTTGTAAGCGGCAAATCGAAGTAGTGCCAGGGCCGTCTCCCCCGTGCTCGCAAACTGGTAGTAGTGCCCCTCGGGCAAGAGGATGCCTTCACCCTTCCCAAGCACGGTCTGCTTTTCGTCTTTGTCGAAGAACGTTGCCTCGCCATCCAGAACCACGAACATGTGATCCTCGCCTGGGTGGGTGTGAAGCTTGTTCTTACGACCAGGCGCATAATAGTTGAGACCGCTCATGAGGACGTCGGTGCGCACCAGCGGCATGTGGCTGCGACCACCCGTGATGCGAGGCGTCTTGACAGTAAAAGTTTGTGCTTCCATGATTCTCCTCCTTTGGGGGCTATTGACTCTCATCAGTGGCCTATCCCCTATTCGGTTAGAAATTTCAAGGTCCATTGGTTAGGATGATCCGAATGGCTTCAACTCACATTGTCGTAGTGCGACACGGCGAGACCCACTGGAACATCGAAGGCCGGCGTCAAGGCCACCTGGACAGCACGCTCACCGAGAAAGGGTGCGCCCAAGCCGAAGCTGTATCCCAGCGGTTTACTCCCGATAGCTGTAACGCCGTATACAGCAGCGACCTCGGCCGCGCGTACGATACCGCCCGCGTCATCGCAGGGAAAACCGGCCATAGAGTGATTCCCGACGAACGTCTGCGCGAACGTCACCTCGGGATCTTTCAAGGGCTCAATGGCGACGAGATTCGTGAGCGCTACCCCGTAGAGTATGAGCAGCATCGCAACGGCGGGGCAGATCACAGAGTACCATCGGGAGAGAGCTTCCGGCAGCAGACGACACGAAATATGCTCTGCTTAGAAGAGCTCGCCCACCGGCACGCCGGGGAGACCATCGTGGTGGTCACCCACGGGGGCGTCCTAAGCGCCTTATTTCGGCATACCCTTGCAATCCCATTGGACGCGCCCCGACGTTTCTCTTTCAAAAATGCTAGCGTGAACCTCTTCAAGTTCCAAGATGGGACCTGGCAACTGGAGACCTGGGGCGATATCGCCCACTTGCAAGAACTAGGCGCTCTCGACCTGTCCTACTTCTAACGCTACAACTCGCACTCTCGGCCAGGTTCAGCGGCTTGGCATTGACAGGCAAATTGCGATCCGATACTTGTTCTTGCGCAATTGCTAGAGGAAAAACCACACAATGGAACAGGAAAGATCGGCAGGAGCCAGGTTCCGGCGAGCGGTGCAGGAAGAATGCCCCCTCCAGATCGTTGGGACCATCAACGCCTACTGCGCGCTGTTGGCCCAGCAGCAAGGCTTCCAGGCATTATATCTTTCTGGGGCCGGTGTCGCCAATGCGTCTTTTGCGCAACCCGATCTAGGCATCACTACCCTTAACGACGTCCTAGAGGACGTACGGCGAATCACTGCGTCGACCATGCTTCCGCTGTTGGTGGATATAGACACCGGCTGGGGAACGGCCTTTAATATCTCCCGGACTGTGCGAGAAATGGTCCGGGCCCAAGCCGGGGCAGTCCACATGGAAGACCAGGTACAGGCCAAACGGTGCGGGCACCGTCCCAACAAACAAATTGTTACGACAGACGAAATGGTGGACCGTATCAAGGCGGCGGTTGACGGGCGTATTGACGAACAGTTCGTAATCATGGCTCGGACCGATGCCTTCGCGAGCGAAGGAAGAGAAGCCGCCGTGGAGCGGGCACAACGCTATGTTGAGGCAGGCGCGGACATGATCTTCCCGGACGCAGTGCACACCCTAGACGACTACCGCGTATTCTGCGAACGAGTACGCGCGCCAATTCTAGCGAATATGACCGAGTTTGGCCTCACGCCGTTATTCACTGCGGAGGAACTGCGGGCGGCCGGGGTAGGATTAGCATTATACCCACTGTCGGCGTTTCGTGCCATGAGCCAAACGGCGGTAGACATCTATAGCGCCATTCGTCAGGAGGGAACCCAGAAGCGATTTACAACCCAGATGCAAACCCGCGAGCAGTTGTATGACGTCCTCGGCTATCACGAATATGAGCGAAAGCTAGACGCCCTATTCGACAAGGAATAGTCCGAAACATACTTTACGCCATGACCGAGATTTCCGCGCGCAACGCACAACGCCCCCAACCCGACGGTGTTCTGTCAGATATCGCCACCTATGCCCTCGCACCGGAACTCTTCTCCGATGAGGCGCGTGAGACGGCACGCCTATGTCTCATGGACAGTCTAGGCTGTGCTCTAGCGGCACTAGAGTTTCCCGCCTGCACCAAACTGCTGGGCCCGGTTGTTCCTGGAGCCGTAATGACCGGGGGTGCTCGGGTACCCGGAACTCCCTACGAATTGGATCCGATCCAGGCGGCGTTCAATATCGGCGCCATGATCCGCTGGCTCGACTTCAACGACACCTTTTTGGCAGCAGAATGGGGGCATCCCTCGGACAACCTCGGAGCTATCTTGGCGGTCGCGGACTACCTCGATCAAGACGCCAACAGCCGTGTCACCATGGGCGACGTGCTAACGGCCATGATCAAAGCCCATGAGATCCAGGGTGTGATCGCCCTCCAGAACAGCTTTAACCGTGTCGGGTTGGATCACGTCCTATTGGTGCGGGTAGCGAGTACTGCAGTTATAGCAGCCATGCTAGGCGGGACCCAGGAGCAGGTGGTAAACGCACTTTCCAACGCATGGATTGACGGCGGTGCTCTTCGCACCTACCGCCACGCACCCAATACCGGCTCACGCAAGAGTTGGGCCGCGGGCGACGCGACAAGCCGCGCCGTCCGGCTCGCGCTGATGGCTATCCAAGGCGAGATGGGCTATCCATCAGCGCTCTCGGCTAAGGGCTGGGGGTACTATGACGTATTGTTCAATGGCCGCCCCTTCTCATTCAGCCAGCCGTACGGCAGCTACGTCATGGAGAACGTGTTGTTCAAGATCTCCTTTCCGGCAGAGTTCCATGCCCAGACAGCAGTAGAGGCAGCCATCAAGCTGCACGACTTAGTCAAAGACCGGCTCGAAGACGTCGAACGCATCGTCATCGAAACCCAGGAGGCAGGCTCGCGCATCATCGACAAGACCGGCCCTCTGGACAACCCGGCGGATCGTGACCACTGCATCCAATATATGGTAGCGGTTCCATTGATCTACGGTCGGCTCACCGCGCAAGATTATGAAGACGAGATCGCGAGGGATCCGCGCATCGATGTACTGCGGAACAAGATGGAAGTTCATGAGAACCCGCAGTTTTCCGTAGACTACATGGACTCCAACAAGCGCGCCATCGGCAACGCCATGCGTGTACACTTCAAGGATGGGACATCCAGCCCACGGGTGGAGGTGCCTTACCCCGTCGGCCATCGTCGCCGACGGAGCGAAAGCGTACCGCTACTAAAGCAGAAATTCGAGCGCCACATTGCCGCACGCCTGCCGTCGAGCCAATGTGAGGCGATTTTAAGGGCCTGCGCGTCCCAGATCGCCTTGGAACAGATGAGCGTAAGAGAGTTCATGGACCAGTGGGTGACATCGGACCAAACTGTATGATGGACGATTTATCCTTCGCCTGCGCTATGCATCCAACGATGTCGAGCCCATTAAAGAACTCAGGGACAATTGAAGGGACCAGAGAGCTATCGCAAGGAGGAGCCGGATGAGGTGGTGTAGATTTCAACACGACAACAAAACGGCTTTCGGTATCCTTGATGACGCAAACATCATAACCACCATCTCCGGAAGCCCCTTCGAGAACTACTCCGTCAACAATGAAACCTATGCCCTGAGTGACGTCAAATTGCTGGTGCCCATCATACCACCGACCTTCTATGCAGCAGGCATTAACTACCGCGAACACGTCGTCTTTGCTGCAAAGGTACGTGGAGTGGAACCTGAATTTCCTACCAAGCCCGATGTAGGCTACCGCGCTATCAACGCACTCATCCCACACAGAGACCCCATCGTAATTCCCCGAGACGCTTCAGAGTTGGTCCAATACGAAGGCGAGCTGGTCGTGGTTATCGGCCGAAGGTGCCGGGACGTGCCCGAGGAAGACGCACTAGATTATGTGTTCGGCTACACTATCGGGAATGACGTGAGTGAGCGAACTTGGCAAAAGTCCGACCGGACCCTGTGGCGCGCCAAAAACACCGACACCTTCAAGCCCATGGGGCCGTGGATCGTTACCGACCTCGATCCCGACGACCTCCATGTCAGCATCACCCTGAACGACCGCATCGTGGGCGAGTACGACATCAAGGATGCCATCTTCAGCGTGGCACGTTATATCAGCACCATGAGCCGTTACCTGACGTTGATGCCGGGAGATGTGCTCTGGATGGGCACGGACGGGGCCACAGAAAACATGAGAGATGGGGACGAGGTGACGGTTGAGATCAACCGCATCGGCAGACTACGCAATCCGGTTGTAGAAGAAAGAGACCCGGGAGGGACTTCGGCCCCAAACTAAATCACCGGCTTCCCGCAGCCCAACGCACTGGAAACTCCCATCCAGCAGCGGTTTTGGCTTCCCCGGACACGGCACACTGCGCGAACCTGAATCCTTGAAGCGATGTCAGATCTCTTCCTTATCTTCATGACCTTCGTTGCCTCCACCACGGCCGCAGTGGTCGGCCTCGGAGGCGGCATCCTGCTCATCTCAGTCATGCCCGGCCTCATTCCGTCGGTCGCTATCATCCCAGTGCACGGCGTAGTGCAAATCTTCAGTAACCTCACCCGGACTCTATTTGGCATCCGTCACGTTGTTTTGTCGTTCTTTGTGCCGTTTCTTGTGGGTGCACTACTCGGCGCGACAGTGGGATCACTGCTCCTAGTAGAAATTCGCTCTGACTACCTGCCAGCAATCATCGGCTCTTTCATCCTGCTGATCACGTGGGCACCGACTCTCCAGAAAGTACCCCGGCTACCTGGTCGATTCGGAATCCTCGGAGCGATGCAAACCTTCCTCTCACTGTTTGTCGGCGTTGTAGGGCCCCTGAGTATGCCTTTCCTAATACGCGAGAACCTGTCTCGGGACCGCCTGGTCATCACACACGCCATGCAGATGACCGCGGTGCATGTTATCAAAGTCTCAACTTTCTTCTTGCTCGGTTTCGCCTTCGCGCCGTACCTTTACCTCATGGCGGGAATGATCCTAAGCGCGACCTTAGGGTCCTACGTCGGTACCCGCTTGCGGACCCGGGTCCCAGAAGCCCGTTTCCGGGTAATCCTTAAATGGGTCATCACATTTCTAGCGTTGCGGATGGTCTTAGGCGTAGGGTTGTAAGCTTAGCGTAACGTCCAAAAGGAGGCGACAAAAGCCATGCCCAAGGAACGTATCAAGAATCTACTCGACAACGACAAGGCCGACACGGATGTAACCGTAGAGGGATGGCTTCGAACCGTGCGTCACAGCAAAAACATCTCCTTCCTCGACGTCTCCGACGGTTCGTGTATGTCCGGCATCCAAGCCGTGGCTACACCGGAGCTCGCCAATTACGAGACGGAGATCCGCAAACTCACTACGGGCTGCTGCATCCGTGTAGCGGGCCGGCTGACCGACTCACCTGGCAAAGGGCAGCGCTACGAACTTCAGGCCGGGCAGGTAGAGGTGGTTGGCTACGCCGACGAGGATTATCCCCTTCAGAAAAAACGCCACAGTTTTGAGTTCCTTCGCACCCTGGGGCACCTGCGCATGCGCACCAACACCTTCGGCGCGGTAATGCGGGTACGGAACGCTGCCACCCAGGAGATTCACAAATTCTTTCAGAAACGGGGATTCATACAACTCCACTCCCCTATAATCACGCTGTCCGATTGCGAGGGCGCCGGCGATATGTTCCGGGTCACCACCCTGGATCCAGACCGGACGCCGCGTACCCAAGCCGGAAGCGTAGACTACTCCCAGGATTTCTTCGGCAAGGAGGCCCGACTCACGGTGTCCGGGCAACTCGAAGCGGAGATTGCCGCGCTGGCCTTGACCAACGTCTACACCTTCGGTTCCACTTTTCGCTCAGAGAACTCCAACACCAGTCGACACCTGGCCGAATTCTGGATGGTGGAGCCAGAGATGGCGTTCTGTGACATCGAAGGGAACATGGACCTAGCCGAAGCATTCCTTAAGGACGTCACCAAAGGGGTGTTGGACGGCTGCGTGGACGACATGGCCTTCTTCAACGAACGAATCGACCCAACGACCCTTGAGACCTTAACAAGCATCGTGAACCAACCCTTCGAGCGCATAACTTACACCGAGGCGGTAGAAATTCTCCAGAACGCCGGTCGGTCGTTCGAGTACCCAGTTTCCTGGGGTATCAACCTTCAGAGCGAGCATGAGCGCTACATCGTAGAAGAGCACGTAGGAAGACCGGTGATGGTCATCGACTACCCCAAGGAAATCAAGGCATTCTATATGTATGTGAATGACGACGAACGCACCGTAGCTGCCTTGGATGTACTGGTACCCAAAATCGGTGAGATCATCGGCGGTTCGCAAAGGGAGCACCGGCTTACACAGCTCCAACAACGGATTCAGGAATGTGGTCTGCTCGAAGAGGAATACTGGTGGTACCTGGAGCTACGGCGTTACGGCTCAGCCCCTCACTCCGGTTTTGGACTGGGATTCGAGCGTCTGATCCAATTCATGACGGGCCTAGGAAACATCCGAGATGTCGTCCCCTTCCCGCGGGTCCCAGGTTTCGCAGAGTTCTAATTGAAACCACATTTGCGGACCCGAATGGCCCTTGATATGATCCACGTTCCGCCAGAAACTAAACCCGGAGGCGCCCGGATGATCGAAGCACCGTTTCCTCAGGAAGAGTACGAATTAAGGCATCAGGAACTGCAACGCCTCATGGAGCGCGACGACCTAGACGTCGTTGTGGCCTCGGGTCGTGACAACTTCTGGTACTTCACAGGACTCGTTAGCTACCAGTTCGACCACCTGATGCGACCAGAGATCTGTTTCATTCCTAGGCAAGGCAAGCCCTTCGCGCTGGTATATGGCAACAACAAAACCAAGGCTGAGGCTTTGCCCTGGTTCGGAGAGGTACGAAGCTATGTAGACGTACCGTTTCCGCGCGAAATGCTAAGTAGCCTTCTGAGCGATATGGGCTACGGTTCGGCCAAGATAGGGTTCGAGCTGGACGACGACCAGCGGCTCGGCTTTCCCGTCAATTACCTCACCCAACTCACCGAGGCTTTGCCCAAAGCCAAAATCGAGGACGCGTCGGTAGCACTTACTGAGCAGAGGCTCTACAAAAGCCCTCGCGAGATGGAGAATATGCGACGAGCCTGCGATATTTCCGTGCGTGCTTTCGACCGCCTCTTACTGAACCTCAAGGCCGGGATCACCCGCAGGGAAGTAGCCGAACGCCTCTACATAAACATGATTGAGGAGGGCGCCCATCCGCGACATCCTGGATTTCTCATGCTGAACGCCTCTACTAAATACGATGAGCGGCCCTACCAAAAGGGTGACCGCATGATCGCAGACTTTGGCGCCTGCTACGAGGGCTACTACGGCGACATCACCCGAATGGCTATCTTCGGTACACCTAGCTCCGATCAAACGAAGGAGCATGCGTTAGCGCTACACCTGATACAAGAGTGCATCAAAACTATGAAACCAGGAACAGCCATCGCGGAGATACCACGGATAGCCAACGTCGAACTGAAGAAGAGTGGGTACCCCGAGGTTGCGAGCCCCAAGCGCATAGGACACGGTATCGGCATGGCGCGCGCCGAGCCCCCCTCCATTAGCGAAGCCGAACTGCGGACCGTGGAACCGGGGATGGTTTTGGCGATCGAACCCAAAGTGCGCATTCCCGACGCCTCGGTCCACCTTGAAGAGGACGTCTTCATCACGACCGACGGCCCTGAGCGCCTGACTACTGGCTCCGAACAACTCAACATCATCGAATGATATCGCCCCAAGACGGCAAAAACGGTCAACCGGGCTATATCGGAGAGCACCATGGCCGACGGAATCCTTTATCTATCTAATGACGACATCAAATACCTCTTAGATCTCGAAGTGGCTATAGGCATCGTCAAGGCCGCGCTTCAGGACCACAGTGCCGGACGCGTGAGCTGGTCTGTCCCCGAGGATCTAGCGGTCAAACCTGAGGCCGGATGGCAATACTGGGTCACTGGTTGTTCGGTGAGCGCGGCAGCTGGGTTTCGTCTTCGTGCCATCAAACCCGCAGGCGGGAGCCGCGACCCATCCAAGCCACCCCAGGGCCCCCGCCGCATCCTCATTCTGAGTGACAATGATGGCGGTGAAATTACCGCGATCATGGACGAGGACTGGTGTCACTCGGTTAGGACTGGTGCTGCCGCGACGGTGGCATGCCAATCGCTCTCGCGGGAAGGTGGATCGGTGATGGCCATGCTTGGAGTTGGGGACACGGCCCGGGCGACCGTACCGGTTATGGCGCGAGCCTTTAAACTCCAGGAGGTACGGGTGTTGTCCCGACGACCCGAGACCCGGGAAACCTTCGCCCGCGAGGTCAGTGAGCAACTTGGTCTCAAGATAATTCCCTGCGACACCGCCCCACAGGCCCTCGACGGTGCTGATCTGGTGGTCTCGGCTACCACCACCCCCGAACCCTTCATCAAACCGGAGTGGATTACTGAGGGAGCGTTTGTGTACTCCATCGGCAAGCACCAGGAGCTCGAAAGCGCCGGATATAAGTCCATGGACAAATTCGTAGTGGACAGTTGGGCTCAGTGTAAGAAGAAGTCGGATATTGACCGGATGCTCAGCGAAGGCTTCCTCACCCAGAACGACGTCTATGCGGAGATTCCCGACATCCTATCTGGGAAAGTTGCTGGCAGGGAAAACAACGAAGAACGAATCTTCATGCGCGCCATTGGTCTAGTGAACCAAGATATATCGTTGGCCGCTTGGCTCTATCAAAAAGCCATAGAAGAGGGAGCTGGAACCCGGCTACCCTACTGACGCGCCAATTCAAGAACCGGAGGCGTCTGCTTGGAGAAAACGATGGACATTTTCCTCCTCATGGGCCAGTCGAACATGGCCGGCCGAGGGCTTCTGGACGACGTAGAAGCCATCCATGACGAACGTGTCCAGGTGTTTCGGGACAGTGGCTGGAACACCGCCGAAGAACCCCTGCACCATGACCGACCCACCGCCGGCATCGGCTTGGCCATGAGTTTCGCCCGCGCGCTATTAGAAGTCGACCCGAATCGGAAAATCGGCCTCGTTCCGCGGGCCGTCGGCTCGACTCCTCTCGAAAATTGGATGCCAGGCTCTAAGCTCTACAACGAGGCCATGGCCGCCGCTCGTGAGGTTGCCCGAAACGGCACCCTCCGGGCCGTCCTGTGGCACCAGGGAGAGCACGACTCAAAATCGAACGCCGATGCCATTAGCTACCTCCAACGTTTCAGTATCATGGTGACGGCGTTGAGGGAGCAACTCAACACACCAACCCTACCGGTCATCGTGGGGGAACTAGGTAGCTATCTTTCCGAAAGGCCGGACTTTCCGCACTACCGAACAGTGAATGCGGAGCTCCGTAAGGCTCCAGAAGCCCTCCCCTACTGCGCCTTTGTAAGCGCCGAGGCCCTGACCGATAAGGGCGACAGCCTGCACTTCGATGGCCGTTCGTTACGAACATTCGGCGAGCGCTATGCGGCCGCGTATCTGCAGTTACAGAATACTTCATAAGATAGCGTCACAGCCCCCTGGCTAGCCGATGTTTTTGTGCACGAGGACCGCGATCGGGCGTAGCATAGGCAAAACAAGCCGTATGGCTTCAGTCAGGGTCCGATTTAGAGTCGACCCTAGCTTGAGAGACGTTCCGGTGTTCTGTCCGCAGGAATTACGAGCCCAGGGTGGCACTTACAATTAGCAACCCTACCCCCTTAATTCCCCCCTCCGATTCTTCATCAGCACACTTAAGAGATAGACTAACCAGAACCCCAACACACACAACACACACGCCACCCAGAAGGTCGCGTCGATCGTCGGCCATACATTGGCGTCACGTAGAACTAGCCCCTCATCGTGGACCAACACACTGACCTTAAACGGCCAGACCTTCCTCAACGAACCGGCCATGAAGCCTACGAGAAGAGCGATGCTGATATGATGGTAATTGCTCAAGAACCAACTCACAACCCGTGCGAACGGCAGGATGCCGCACACACCGCCCAAGAACAGCGGTAGGAGTCCTAGAAACTCCCGGTCGCGCACCGCGTCAATAGCAAACTCATATTGGCCTAAAACCAAGAGTATGAACGAGCCGGAAATTCCGGGTAGGATCATCGCGATGGCGGCAGCCGCTCCGCTCACGAACAGGGTCACGAAATCCTGAGAAGTGGAGACGGGAACCAATCCCACCAACCACCAGGCCAATGCTCCACCCAGCAGGACGCACAACGCTGCACCCAAAGACCAGCGTGATCGCGCGGCCACCGTCACAATGCTCCCCACGACCAGGCCCAGAAAGAGGGCAAACAGTGGCACCGGGTGGTGGTCCAGCAGCCAACTAATAGGCCCGGCGAGCACCAGAAGTGCCGCCGTAATTCCAGTACCGAGTACCACCAGGAATTGCCAAGGAACAGCGGCGACCGCATCGCAGAAGCGGAAGCGCACCAACAAATTCAGCAACCGCCAGTTGAAACACCCGAGGGCACGCACGAGTTCGTCGTAGATGCCCACGATGAAAGCCATGGTTCCGCCGGACACGCCGGGCACGACGTCTGCGGCACCCATGGTAAGACCGCTGAATGCAATATAAAAGTGGCGCTTTAGCCTGCCCGCCGGGCGCATGGTCACAGGCCCACCGTTGCTAGAGCCCTAGCGCCGCTTGCTTCTCGTTCCACGAAGCCCACAACGCTTCCTTCTCCTGCCCTTCCATGTGATTGAGGGCCTGGGCCACGATGTCTACACCAACCAGGTTGGTCCAACCATTGAGTAGCCTTAGGGTAATTGGCCCGGGAACTCCCTTCCCCAAACCGACACCGTTAATGCTTTTGATAGGCACAATCGTGGGGCTCGTACTGGTAAGAAAGGCTTCGTCAGCAGTCAAGCAATCGTAGGGGGTCAGGGATGTCTCCTCCACCTCCATGTCCAACTGTTCCGACAAAACGCCAAGGACCGCTCGAGTGATACCCCCTAGAACGTTCTTCGAACCCGGCGTGAATATCTTTCCGCCAATGACCGCAAAGAAGTTATGGGCGTTGCTTTCGGCAATGTTTCCATCGAGGTCCAGCATTAGGGGAATAGCTTTGGGGTCCGCCTGTCGAGCCTCAAAGCTCGCGATAATGTGGTTCATCTTATTGGTGATCTTGGCCTTGGACTCCAAGCACTGCGGGGGAATACGCCGAGTGGCCGGAACAACGATGCTAACGCCATCGACGTAGTGCCGACAAAAACCCGCGAAGTCCACGTCCAGGCAATAGATCGCGACAGTGGCAATACTGCTTGCGCGGGAACCTCTCGAGGCACGCTGACCGCGGCTCACCACCTGCCACACGGCATAGTCGTCGTCCGGACCCAGGAGATCCCTATTTCGGTCAATAACCTCCAGCACCGCCGCCTCCATCTCTTCCTGTGACATACCGCAATCGATACGAGTATACTTTAGGGACCGGTACAGCCGATCGTTATGCTCTTTGAGCTTAAACGGCTCGTGCCGAAAGGTCCGGGTAACGTCATAAACACCGTCACCGGCATTGAATCCCATGTCCAGAACCGACACCTTGGCCTCAGTCTCGGGCACGAAGTTTCCATTCAAGTAGACAATCTTCTCATGCATTGCAGTTCCTCCATGGTAGGCGTGATCGACACCGGTGAACCTACTACGAAACGGCGAGGGGTTCCATCTGCGGTACGCTGGTTTCTGGTCGGATTAATAGCTACAGTAAAAGCGCGTCGTTTCCAGTGAGCTACCAAGAGAAACATAGCCCTCGATGTCGCTATGCGGGTCCTCTTCACTAGCGGTACCAAATACACCGCGAGACATAGTCATCTCAAGCTTCTTGAGATGGGCCGCGACATCACCCCCATTGATTATATAACCAACTCCAGGCGGTACCCCGTTGTGCATGAAAACACTGAGCGACCCTTGTGCCTTCGAGAGCTACGTCGGAAGGGGCGGTGGTGGTCCTCACGTAACCCTGGCGCGAATCGCCGTGGGTGAAGAAACAATGAAAAACAACCGCAAAAGGTTAAATCCTTTAACAATAGATCGTACGGCGCTGCCTTGAACACTGGCTTGTATGAGGAGAAGGACTAAGGAAACGCACTTATGCTGATTACGAAGGGGGGCAAAATCAAAAGCAGCGAGATCACCGACAAGAACCTATTTCTCAACCGGCGCCATTTCATACGCAACACCTCACTAGGAATTGCCAGCATTGGTACTGGCTTGCTGCTTCCCGCCATGTTCGGCTCGGCGGGCAAGGCCCAAGCCGCCAACAAGCTCCAAGCTACGAGCAATATTGCGTTTTCAACCGATGAGCCCAATACCCCGCTCAAGGACATTACCAGTTATAACAACTTCTACGAGTTCGGCACTGACAAGTTGGACCCGAAGCGCTACTCTGGAAGCCTCAAGACCCGTCCTTGGAGCATCGTCGTAGAAGGCGAGGTGCATAGGCCCAGGACCTTTGGCATCGAAGAGCTACTCAAGATGCCGCTTGAGGAACGTGTTTACCGACTGCGCTGCGTCGAGGCATGGTCCATGGTGATCCCGTGGATAGGGTTCGAACTTAGACACTTAATCGATGTAGTAAGGCCCACCGCCAACGCTAAGTACATCCAATTCGTCACCCTGTACGATCCCGACCAAATGCCCGGTCAACACCGGGACACCATAGACTGGCCCTACACTGAGGGGTTGCGGCTAGACGAAGCCATGAATCCATTGACAATCCTCGGATTGGGACTCTACGGCGAAGTGCTACCCAATCAAAACGGCGCACCAATCCGCCTTGTTGTACCGTGGAAATATGGGTTCAAGAGCGCCAAATCGATCGTCACAATCCGCTTCGTTGAAAAAGAGCCTGCCACAGCATGGAACCTTGCCGCGCCCCATGAATACGGGTTCTATTCCAATGTGAACCCCACGGTGAACCATCCCCGTTGGAGCCAAGCGAGCGAGCGCCGCATCGGCGACTTCTTCAGACGTAAAACGCTCATGTTCAACGGCTACGGGAGCCAGGTCGCCCACCTGTACAAGGGGATGAACCTTGAAGAGCTCTATTGACAAACTTCCCCTTCGCGAACCGGTGAAGCACAGCTAACAGGCACCCCATGACACCATACGCCGGGATCAGATCCTTAACGCCGGTACATCTACTCGTCTTCGCGGTATCCCTTATCCCGGCAATGCAGCTAGTGATAGGGCTTTTCACGGGCGGGTTGGGAGCCAACCCCGTGGAAGTGATCACTCACACCACCGGAACCTTCACGCTAGTTTTCCTAATGATCACACTGGGCATGACGCCTCTCCAACGGGTCACCGGTTACCCTAATCTTATGCGGCTACGACGCACATTAGGTCTGTTTGCCTTCTTCTACGCCGTCCTACACATGTCCACGTTCGTAGTTTTAGACCACTACTTCGAGCTGGCTGCTATTCTTAAGGACGTTGTGAGGCGGCCACACGTCACCGCAGGCACCGTGAGTTTCCTTCTGATGGTACCGCTCGCCGCAACCTCAACTAAGCGCATGATTCGTAAGCTTGGCGGCCGCCGTTGGCACCAGCTCCATCGCCTCGTCTATATCTCGGCGGTCGCCGGAGTGGTCCACTTCTTCTGGCTGGTTAAAGTCCCCTCGCGGGAACCTGTAATTTTTGCGAGCGTGCTAGCATTACTACTGGGTTACAGGATTGCGATGTGGCGAAACCGCCGTCGCAAAAAGGGGTGTCGTCCATACACAATTTGACATAAATGCAGACGCCCCGTTATAAACTGCTCCTGTGCAACTTCGAGGCAGGATCTTCTCTTCGGCCACGCCTCCACATACGAAACGACTTCAGGCCGAGAAGGGACACCGGACACATAATCCATACACGCTGGGGGTTCTTATTACGCCATGAAACAGACTGTTCGGGTGACCGTTAACGGGCGGTTATACGAGGAAGAAATCGAGCCGCGGCAACTCCTATCCCACTTCCTGCGAGAGACCATCGGCCTCACCGGCACGCACATCGGCTGCATCGTTGGTGAGTGCGGTGCTTGCAGCGTTCAAGTGGACGGAACCCTGGTGAAATCATGCCTAATGTTCGCCGTACAGATTAACAACAAAGAAGTCACCACCATCGAAGGTTTAGCTGCGGGCGATACGTTGCATCCAATACAAGACGCCTTCATCAACAAGTACGGCTTCCAGTGTGGCTACTGCACGCCTGGCATGATCATGGCGGCCGAAGCTCTGTTAAAGAAAAACCCGAACCCGAGCGAAGAAGACATCCGCGAGGGGCTCGCGGGGAATCTATGTATGTGCACCGGGTACGTGCAAATCGTAGCAGCGGTGAAGGCAGCAGCAGGACAAATGGACAATGGCTAACTCGAATCCGAACGAATATGTAGGCCTGTCAACACGGAGTAAGGAAGGCCCCAGGTTCGCAACCGGACAGGGCCGATACACCGACGATTTCACCGAGCCTGGAATGCTACAGGCCGTATTCATCCGGAGTCCGCACGCGCACGCGCGGATTCTCGGGGTCGAGGCCCAAGACGCGCTAAACCGCCAGGATGTCTTTGCCGTAGTGACTCCCGAGGACATAAAACGAGACACCAGGCCGTTTCGGCCGGGCCGATATGCCGCCGGGCTCAAGACACCGATAGAGGAATACGCCGGAGCCGTGGACAAGGTACGTTACGTCGGTGAGCCCCTGGGCGCCATTGCAGCGAGGGACCGGAGCACGGCCGAGGACGTACTCGAGTCCATCACTGTTGACTACGAAATCCTACCGGCCATCACCGACGTCCACCAAGCTGTCGCCGGCGAAAACCCGTCCCTCATCTATGAAGAGTTGGGTGCCAACTTAGCCTGGCAAGGTACCCTAGAATACGGAGATACCGAGAAGGCATTCCGAGAATCCGACCGGATAGTTCGAGAGAATCTCAAGATCCACCGCTACAGCTCAACACCGCTGGAGCCACTAGCGTGCATCGCCTCCTTTGACCGATTCAGTCGAAAGCTCACAGTGCGCACCAATACCCAGGTGCCAGAGAATATTTACGACGCCCTCCGGGATGCTCTGAACCTGGACGACATCCGTGTCATCATCCCAGATATCGGCGGCGGTTTCGGACAGAAGATCCACCTGATCCGGAAATACGTGGTTATCGTGGCGCTCCTAGCCATCAAGTCAGGCCGACCGGTGAAATGGATCGAAGACCGCAACGAACACATGATGGCAGCAGGCCACGCATGCGAACAGGAATTCGACGTCGAGGCGGCAGTGAAGAACGACGGTACCGTCACCGGGCTCCGCTTCAAAGAGATAGACGATGTGGGCGGCTCCGTGAGCACGCTCACCATCCACTTCACCAACAAGCTCAACAACCTCAGCAACACCTACAAGGTCCAGAACATCCGGATGGAAGGCTACTCCGTGGTCACCAACCGATGCCCCGTGATCCCCAACCGTGGAATCGGCAAGCCAGGCATGTGCTACATATGGGAACGGATCATTGACCGGGTAGCCCAGGACCTGGACATGGACCCTGCCGACGTCAGGTTTAAGAATCTGGTACAGCCGGAGCAAATGCCTTACACCACACCCAATGGCAACGTCTACGACAGCGGCGATTATCCTGGCTTGCTGAAAAGGGCGCTAGAAAAGGT
>CAYTMJ010000027.1:0-36155 GCA_964438895.1 uncultured Syntrophobacterales bacterium
CATTACACCGGCGCTCTCTCTAGCCTCAGCCAACGGCGGCGCCTGTGGTGTGTCGGCGCTGGGACACGCCGCCGCCGCCATTCAAAGCGGTTTGGTGGACCGGGTACTTTGTGTGGCTGCATCGGCGGCACTCGTGGAAACCCACAACGGCGTCGAGCCTCGCGACACCCGCGACTTCGAAGTACCTTACGGCCTCATGGGTGCCAACAGCGCCATCGCCTTAGTGATGCGGCGGCACATGTACGAGTACGGCACCACCCTGGAGGCACTAGGGAACATCGCAATAACCGCCCGCTATCACGCTTCGCTCAATCCAAAAGCCTATCTCAAAGAGCCCCTCACACTGGAAGATTACAAGAGTTCGCGGTTGGTGGCCGATCCCGTCCGGTTACTGGACTGTGTCATGCCGGCCAACGGGGGGAAAGCATTCATTCTGACCTCGGCCAAGGAAGCCGCTGCCATGCAACGCCAGAAACCAGTTTACGTCATGGGTTTCGGCGAACAGGACAACCCCAGCTACGGCCCCCGGTCCCATTCCAACGCGTTAATGATGGGGATCAAGGACGCAGGCGCCCGAGCCTTCAACATGGCAGGCGTCGCTCCAAGCGACATGGACTTTGTCGAACTGTACGACGACTACGTGATCATCGAGCTGATGCAGATTGAAGACCTGGGATTCTGCGACAAGGGCGACGTGCAATACTTCGAGTCCACCGACTTCTCTTTCAAGGGAACCTTACCCATTCAGACCGGTGGCGGCATGATCAACTGCGGACAGCCGTCCACTGCTGGCGGCATGATCCACATACTGGAAACCGTCACTCAACTTCGTGGTGACGGCGGCGAGAGGCAGGTAGCCGGTGCACAGACCGGTCTCGTCACTGGGCTGGGGGGGCTTCCCTACGGTAAGAACCTCGGCTCCACCGCAGTGGCAATCCTAAGCAACAACAAAGAGTAGCACAATGGCTGTAGTACAAGTCGAACCCCATCGCCCACTCCCTGAGATTACCGAACTCACCACACCCTTTTGGCAGGCCGCTAAAGGCGGGCGACTAGTCATGCAACGCTGTCACTCCTGTAACGAACTGGTGTGGTGCCCCCGTCCTTCATGTGTGGAGTGCGGCGGTGAGAACCTGACATGGGACGAACTCAGCGGGCGCGGAACGGTCTACTCCTTCACCATAATTCGCCAGTTGGCGGGCCGTGGCGCCCGCGCTTTCGAAAAGGAGATTCCCTACGTGATCGCATGGGTCGACTTGGAAGAAGGTCCGCGTTTCTATACGAACATCGTAGGGTGCGAGGTGGATGACGTGGAAATTGGGATGGCGGTGGAGGTTGTATTCGATCCGGTCAGCGACGATATCAGCTTACCTAAGTTCAAACCCCGCAACACATAGACCCAGTGCTCCGGCTCCGCATTATTCAAGTTTACCTTCTCATCGATCCGCATTTGCGGAGAGGGGTTCCGTGTTCGCGTAAGCTCGATCTGGTCGAGGAGCGCCCAGGGCTAGCGCGCTATAACTTGGCTAGACGTTGGCTCTCGTATCCCATTCCATCCCTTCGGTACAGACCTAGAAACTTGTCTGCCTGCCGAACTTTTGGTAATCGAAACCCATCACCCTGTATTCGGAGGACTCCATGGCAGTCATCGATGCCGACACACACGTAGACGAAACTGAGGACACCTGGGCATTCATGCGCGACGGTGACGACGCCCTCAGGCCCACCACCGCTTACCCCAAAAATCAGGATGCCAGCAACGCCACCATGCGTTACTGGATGATCGATGGAAAGCGTCAGATTCGCTTCGTGCGGAGGGACGAGGAAACCCTCACCACCGAGGGAGCCCGCGAACTGAAAGACGTCGAGACGCGCTTACTAGACATGGACCGGATGGGCGTGGATTTCCAAGTGATGTATCCCACTCTGTTCTTGGTGGAATTTACGGACAAGCAGCAAATTGAGTTGGCACTCAGGCGTAGTTACAACCGTTGGATGGCCGAACGTTGGGCCGAATCCGAGGGTCGACTACGCTGGGTAATGCTACCACCAACCTTGACCATGGACGCGGCCCTCGATGAGATTCGTTTTGCCAAGGAGCACGGAGCATGCGGCGTCCTTAAGAAGGGTGACCGTGAAGCGGGCGTGTGGGCTAATGACCCTTATTTCTTCCCATTGTACGAGGAGGCCCAGAAGCACGACATGCCCATCTGTTTCCACACAGGGTCGGGAGTGCCAGACTTCACCCCCGCGCGCGAGTTCACCTTCAGCCGCTTCTACCGCATCCTGTTGCCGGTGGTGCACGCCTTCCAATCCCTGATCGTCCACGGAATTCCGGATCAGTTCCCCGCCCTACGCTTCGGATTCATCGAGGCCACAGCCTCCTGGGTGCCCTTCGTCCTGTATGAGATTCGGCGTCGCCTTGAAAAGAATCTGGAGAGACCGACTAGCATTCTACGTTCCACCATGGAGATCGAGGAGATGCCAGAGGACATCCTACAGCGGAACCGAATGTACGTATCCTTCCAAGTGGACGAGGACCTCTCGTACATCCTCCAACATACAGGCGACGATAACCTCCTGGTCGGTTCGGACTACACCCACAATGATTCCGCGCAGGAAATGGACTTCCTAGGCCTCCTCAAGAAGCGCGCCGACAACGGTGAGCTTTCCCATTCCGCGGTCACGAAGATCACCCAGAACAACCCCAGCGCGTTCTACGGCATATAGATGTCAACACAGAAACGAGTAGTGAGAGTTACAACAGAAACCCCAACTCCCCCTGTCCAAGGAGAATCTGTTTGAAGGTGTCTCCGGACACACCACCGCCGAACGACGAGTTGGAAAAGCACCTCTTCCCGGGGCGAAACCTACCCGGCGGCGGACAGCTCGACGTCCGCATGGAGGTGCCAGTACTCCACTCGGATCCAGACGTGCAAGAGGTGGCACGCCGCTACAAACCTTACAACGTGGATAGTTGGCACACCGAATGGACCCGCATGGCCGAGAAAAACGAGGCTATGGCCGTGGAGCTTAAAGGCGAAGGGCGCAATGTCACCGCCCACGACTTCTACCGACGGGCGGCCGACTTTCACCGACGTGCGCTAGTGTACATGCCAGAGAGTGATCCACGCATGATGCAGAGCCACACCAAACTCAAGGAAACCTTTGACAAGGCCTGGGGTCTGGTGCGGCCGCCCTTCGAGCGGGTTAAAATCCCCTATGAGGGACATCTCCTGGATGCACTGTTCTATCCGGCTCGAGGTAACCCCGGGACTCGATTCCCCGCCGTATATAACTATGGGGGCGCCGACGGCATCCTACTGCGGGGGCTCGAAGGCGACGCCAGCCAGTACGTACGTCGAGGCATGTGCTTCATCGACGTGGACGGACCAGGCCACGGCGCCGCCTTGCGAGAACAAAAACTCTACGCGCCGCCCGACTCGGAACGGGTTGCCAAGGCCGTCATCGACTACCTTGTGACGCGCCCGGACGTAGACCCCGACCGCATAGGGCTTCACGGCTCCAGCATGGGTGGATACTCCGGCCCCCGCTGCGCTACCGAGGAAAAACGCATCAAGGCCGTGGCTGTCTGGAGCGGAGCCTTCCATCTGCTCAATGACATCTTCGATTTTTATCCCCCCATACAAGAGAGGCTGCGCTGGCTGATGGGCGCTAGGGACCTTACGCACGCCCGAGAGCGAATCAAGGAGTTCACCCTATTAGGCCGCGCCCAGAACATCGAGTGTCCGCTACTGGTGGGCTACAACCACGACGACAGAGTAATGGACCCACGCGGTGCCATCCGGCTTTACGAGAGTGCCGTCAATGCCCCACGCGAATTGCTGGATGGTGTAGGCCACGGCGAGAAGCGGTTCGATCGACGAACCTTCATCGTGGATTGGTTTGCAAAGCAATTGGAGGCATAGCCAAGACCGCCCAAATGACCGATAAGACCCCTGACAATCCGCACCGGTTTTCCACGAATTGTTAAATGGTGGCCCCTGGCTCGTCCAGGGTCCATAACAGGCACAACGCAGAGCTAACAGGAGGAAACATGCTGGCCATCGACGCCGACGCCCACGTAATCGAGACAGAGCACACCTGGGACTACCTGGAGGGTCGGAACAAGCGGTTCCGCCCGGTACCGATATCCGTAGACATGCCCGAAGGCGACACACGCAACTTCTGGGTCATCAACGGTAAGCTTATCGGCGGGCGTGACAATATCGGCCTAGATACCCCCAAGGAGTCCCGTGACATGGCGGACATCGACGCCCGCCTAAAACACATGGACGAAATCGGAACCGATGTGCAGGTTTTGTACCCGACCCTCTTCCTACGGCCGGTCACTGATCGCACGGACGTGGAACTCGCCCTTTGCCGTTCGTACAACCGGTGGCTCGCAGACATCTGGGCCGCTGGCAAGGGTCGCTTGCGCTGGGCGGTTCAACTACCCCTGTCGAGCATGGATGAAGCCCTCACAGAACTGCGTTGGGCCACGGAACACGGGGCCTGCGCCGTGTTTATGCGGGGCCTGGAGACCCACTATCCACTTCACCACCCATACTTCTTCCCACTGTATGAAGAAGCAGCTCGCCTGAACATTCCGATAGGCGTCCACTCGGGGATCGGCAATGCCGCGGTTTCGGAAGCCTTTGGCAATGACCCGTTCCGTACGGCCAAGCTCACAGTCATTGGAGCCGTTCATAGCATGGTCATGCACGGCATACCCCAGCGGTTCCCCAACCTACGGATCGGCGCCATTGAGGTGGCCGCCCAGTGGATCCCCCACGTGGTTCGGGATATTACCCTACGCAATCGCAAGCTCGGGGTGGAGCCTAACGATGAGTTGCTCCAAGCAAATCGCATCTACGTGGCTTGTCAGACAGACGACGACCTACCTTACGTCATCGAGCACGCAGGCGAAGACATGATTATGATCGGCTCCGACTACGGGCACGCGGACAATGCCAGCGAACTGTTAGCCCTCAAGGGACTACGTAACAAGGGCGAAATGGCGCCCGGAGTTATCGACAAGATCCTCCACGAGAACCCTACCCGGTTTTATGGGCTGTCGGACGACTGAGCCCAAGTTAACCCACTGAGACAGGCAACCAACGACGAAACCTCGATACGTTGAAAGGAGATCCGCCGTGAGCGACGCATTTGATCTGCTTCTCATCAATGGGACGGTCATCAACCCGGCCGTGGGGCCACGAGAAGAGTTAGATTTGGGCATCGCCGGCGGCCGCATTACCGCCATTCAGAAGGATCTTCCGCGGGAACGTGCAAAGCAGGTGCTTGACGTCAGTGGCTGCTTCGTTACGCCAGGCCTTATCGACTTCCACGTACACAGCTATTGGGGCGTCAACCCATACGGTTGCGACCTCGACCCAGTGTGCTGTACCACCGGCGTTACCACGACCGCAGATGCAGGCTCCGCCGGCCCAGTGAACTTCACGGGATTCCGGCATCTAGTATATGACCGCTCGCGTACTCGAATGCTTTCCTTCGTAGCACTGGCACAACACGGCGTCCTAAGTGTACCTGGGGAACTCGAAAACATCGCCTTCGCCGATCCTGAAGCTGCCGCACGCACCGTGCGCGAGAATTCCGATATTGCCGTGGGGATCAAAGTCAGGCTCCACGTCACGTCGGTAGGGAAAAATGGCCGAGACGCCCTAGGAATGGCTATACAGGCTGGCAACGACTGCGATTCACCGGTAATGGTGCACGTCGGTAATACCGGCATTCCCATGGAGGAGATCGTTGAAACACTGCGAGCGGGCGACATTGTCACACACTGCTTCACGCCAAAACAACCAGCCATCGTGGACTCATACGGGCGTCTTCGACCAGCCGTTTTAAATGCTCGCGATCGCGGCGTAATTTTTGACGTTGCCCACGCCAATGGGCACTTTGATTTCGATCTGGTGAGTCAGGTCCTGGACCAAGGATTCCATCCGAACATCATCAGTACCGATCTGCACAACCGTAGTGCTGGGGGTCACGTTGTGGACCTCCCCACCACCATGACCAAATTCCTGATGCTGGGATTGGGCCTCGAGGAGATTGTCGCAGATTGCACAATTAATGCAGCCCGAGCCATCGGCTGGGAAAACCGCCTCGGGATTCTCGAAATCGGGCGCGAGGCCGACGTCGCCGTTCTAGCGGTGGTGGAGGAGGAAGCTACCTTGGAGGATAGCGTCGGCAATCGCCGCCCGACCAAACAACGGATCGTTGCCCGCCATACCATTCGAACCGGCGTTCTATAAACTCCGCCAGCACCGCCACGTTCGCCAGCCTTGCAACCCCTGAGACCCCTTGATGTCTTCTGAAAAACGGCCGAAGCTACTGCACCAGGCGAGCCGGATCTTAAAAGAACACTTGCTGTGGAAGCCAGCGGACATCTACGGCACGCTTGCCAGCATCGACTGGGTACCGCGTTCCAACGAGGGAATCCGTACGTAGGAGATGACAATCACCAAGTGGACGAAACCCTTGGTGTGGTGTGTCTAGAAAACACCTTTGACCCGGACATCAAGAGTTTGCGGAGAGTCTCTTATGAAAGCGGCTGTATTGTTGGAAACGAATTCACCCCTGGTGATTGAAAGTGTCGACGTTGAGAAGCCCCGTGAACAGGAGGTACAGATCAGAATCACGGCCACTGGCATCTGCCACAGCGACCTACACAACATCAAAGGGGAGTGGGACAACCAGGTCCCAGTAATCCTCGGTCACGAGGGCGCCGGCATAGTAGAGGCCGTAGGTGACGGTGTCTATCACGTCGAGCCGGGAGACAACGTCATCCTCTCCTTCCGTGCCAACTGCGGCCGGTGCGGGAATTGCGTGCGTGGCATCCCGGCGCTATGCAACGGCCACAACTCTCCACGACAACTCATGCACGACGGCAGCGCGCGGGTAACCCTCCAGGGACGACCGCTGTTCGTGTCGGCGCGGCTCGGCACCTGGGCTGAACAAGTGGTCTGCCCAGCGGAACAGGTCATTCCGATCAAAGGCGATATTCCACCAGAAGTGGCTGCCCTCATCGGGTGCTGTGTCACTACCGGTGTATGTTCCGTGACCAATGCAGCCCAAGTAAACGCGGGGGACACCATTGCGGTCATCGGTTGCGGAGGTGTGGGGTTGAGCATCATCCAGGGCGCCCGCCTGGTGGGGGCAAGCACCATTATCGCCATCGATATCCTGGACGGGAAGTTAGAATACGCCCACGAATTCGGTGCCACCCACGCAATCAACAGCTCTCGCGAGGGCGTCGCGGAACGGGTCCGCGACATTACGGATGGCGGCGCTGACTATGTCTTCGAGGCCATAGGCCTGGGCTCTACGGTGGAGCAAGCGTTGGACTGCACGCGAGTGGGTGGGGTTGTCGTAGTGGTGGGGATGGCTCCAATGAACCATCGAGTGTCCATCGATCCCTTGCGCTTCGTCAGAGAGCAGAAGACCCTCACGGGCACAGGATATGGAAACGCACGCCAGCTCATCGACATCCCGCGCATGGTGCAACACTATCAGGCGGGCCGGCTTGACCTGGACCGACTGGTATCCCATCGCTACAAACTCGAAGACATCAACGAGGGGGTCGAACGACTGAAGCAAGGGGATGCAGCCCGGGGTGTCGTAGTTTTTTAACGCTGCCAACAATGCCTATCATCAACGTTAGCGGCCTAAATTTTCATTATGAACTCCACGGCAGTGGGGAGCCGCTAGTGTTGGTGAGCGGTACGGGAATGTCCGGAGACCACTGGAAGATCTTCCAGGTTCCCGAACTAGCAACACGCTACAGAGTGCTAACTTGGGATCACCGCGGCACGGGCCGTAGCGACAAACCCGATGGTCACTATTCCACCCGGATGTTCGCCGACGATTGCGTCAACCTCATGGAGGCACTAGGCATCAACCGGGCGCACTTCCTTGGCCACTCCATGGGCGGCCAGGTCTGTCAATGGATCGCCATCGACCAGCCCGAATTAGTTCATAGCCTCATCCTTTCGGGCTCGGGCCTTGGCACCTCCTACGATGGACAGTACTACGAGCGTGGCATCCCATACCAAACCGCCGTGGAAATGGTCGAAAAGGGCCATGGCCGATACATGGAGGACCACTTAGGCAGCGCCTCTATGTTCCCGCAAGAGTTCGTGGGACCATCCGGATAAGGTACAGAGGTTCAGGGAGGCCAACATGAACAATCCTACACCGCTAAAGCACTACCTTAGGCACGTAGTAGCTCGCCAGAAACACGAAACACGGCACCTCCTGGACCGCATCCAGTGTCCCACATTAGTCATTTGCGGTGTCGGCGACACAATAGAAGCGTCCACTGGGAGCCACGTGGAATCATCCAAAGTATTAGCGGCAAAAATCACCCGCGCCGAATTAACGCTCGCGAAAGGCGGTAATCACAGCTACTTACGCCAAATGCCCGAGACGGCCAACTCCCACTTCCTGGAATTTCTAAAGCGGCATCCCATGGGCTAGTAGAGTAGTTGGGGCTACGGGGATCTTCCCTACTCTTCCTTCTTGCCGGGGCCGTAGATGACCCGCCCGGGCCGGGCTCCGGTGTGATCACCGTTCTCAATTACCATCTGTCCGTTGACGAATACGTACTCCACACCCTTGGGGTACTGCTTCGGATTCTCGAAGGTAGCCTCATCCACTACCGTATCGGGATCGAACACCACCACATCGGCCCAGTAACCGTCCCGGAGAAGGCCGCGGTCCCTAAGTCCCAACACTTGGGCCGGTAGTGAGGTCATCTTTCGCACCGCATCGGACAAGGTTAACACCTTCTCATCGCGTACGTATCGACCTAGCACCCGCACATTGCTTCCGAAGCTGCGTGGGTGTGGTATTCCTGGAGAATTGAGGTTCAGGGCGCTACCATCAGAGCCCACAGAGATCCAGGGTACCCGCATCACCTCCTGGACGTCCTGCTCACGGAGCGTATGGTGTATTCCGTGAATAAAGATGCCTTCGCTATAAATCAGGTCAAAGCAGGTGCTTGCTGCGTCCTGTCCGCGGATCTCTGCGATCTGCGCAATGCTTTTCCCCTCCAACGCGTGGTGCTCGGGTCTATCTAGACGCGCCGCCACAATACCTTCCCAGCCACCGTGCTCACTCACGTACTGGGTGAACTCGGGGTCATCCATGACTCGTTGACGGAAACTGGGGCTCTTGAACTCACCGATAGTTTCCTGCACCGGCGCGTCTTGTACCCAACGCGGGAACAGCCGCCGCCACGGGTGCTGCATTGCGGTATAAGGATACTGGTTAGCCGTCACCTCGAGTCCCTCGCTACGGGCCTCTTCGATCTGTTCCACCACCTGCATCACTCGCCCCCAGTTCTCCTTGGAACGCATCTTCAGATGGTAAACGTGAATGGGAATCCCCGTTTCCCGCCCCACCTTAAGTGCCTTTTCCAGCTCCTCCATGATGTCGAAGCCCTCGCTACCCAGATGCACGCCATAATAACCGCCATAATTGCGTGCCACCCGTGCCATGGAGACCACCTCGTCCGGGTACTCCGGCCCTTTAGCGTGCCAGGCCGCTGTCAATCCCAGGGCTCCATGCTCCATGGCCTGGGCCACGTAGCCGTTCATGCGTTCCTGCTCCTCTGGGCTAGCCGAACGTTCCTTAAAGCCCACTACCACCCGTTTGACCTGTTGCGGCGACACACCTGAGGCCACGTTGATCGAGATCCCCCCAGCCATCAACCGGCCAAAGTACTCGCTGAACGTCGTCCAGTCCGTCTCAATGCCGCTTCGGTGCCGGTGCTCGGCCACATACTCCTCGAAGACCGGCCCCACTAAGGGGGCTACAGTTTGGCTCTCGCCGATGATGTCGAGAGTAACGCCTTGACGAATCTTGCTTTCTCCGTTGCCATCCGCAATTAACGGTTGGTCACTGTGAGTGTGCAGGTCAATATAGCCCGGGGTCAGCATCTTGCCCCGAAGGTCGATGGAGCGTTTTCCGGACCAGGGGTTCACTCGACCCATTGCCGCGATCCTGCCGTCCTTGATAGCCAGGTCACCGTAGTACCAGGGATTGCCAGTCCCATCGATGATCGCACCGCCATGGAGCACGGTATCGAAAATAGCCATAATGAAGGCTCCTCTCTGCGCAAACGTGCCCTACGAGAATGGGCATGGTGGGGTGGGCGGCTTATAACATCCATGCAGTCGAGAAACAATGAAGGACGGGGGTTTGCGTCGCGTGGAATAGAGCCGAGTCAGTGGTGGGGTTGACATTGTTCGATAATTACTGCAACTACATGGGTTTCCTGCCTCTTGTCCTGCCCATGTCGCGCTCAATGAGCCGACGCGAGTGCGACCCGGCGCGTTTAGGCCCACAACCAAAGGAGTGTGACCATGGCCAAGGAACAGCTTTATGGCGATAACCCCATTGCTCGGCGACAAACCGATCAATATAAACGAGAATACGTACACAGCTTTGTCCGAAAATGGGACGAACTCATCGACTGGGATGCCAGAGCCGCCAGCGAAGGGGATTTTTTCATCAACATCCTGAAGGAGCGTGGCGTCGAGCGCGTGCTAGACGTTGCCACCGGGACAGGATTCCACTCCATCCGGCTGCTAAAGGCGGGGTTCGACGTCACCAGCGTCGATGGAGCCCCTGAAATGCTAGCTCAAGCCTTCGAGAACGCCAAACAGCAAGGCTTCATCATGAAGACTCTTCACGCGGACTGGCGATGGTTGAGCCGGGATATACATACTCAATACGACGCAGTCATCTGCCTGGGGAACTCACTGACCCATCTGTTCTCGGAGCAGGATCGCCGGAAGGCCCTTGCCGAGTTCTATTCGGTATTGAACCACGACGGCGTTCTGGTCCTGGACCAGAGGAACTATGACAACATTCTCGACGATGGGTTCACCTCCAAGCATATCTATTATTACTGCGGGGACAATGTTAGCGCCGCACCCGAATACGTAGACGAGGGACTGGCCAGATTCCGGTACGAATTCCCGGACAACTCAGTGTTTCACCTGAACATGTTTCCCCTACGCAAGGAGTATGTCCGAAGGCTCATGGGTGAAGTCGGATTTCAGCAGGTGAAAACCTTCGCCGACTTCAAAGACTCCAACCGAGTGGAAGACCCTGACTTCTTCATCCACGTAGCGGAAAAGCTCTACAAGGACGACGATCGAGCAACTAGGACCACGGTAGGAGCCACCTATTCCCAGACCGTTGAAACCGCACGGGACTACTACAACAGCAACGACGCCGATCGTTTCTACGCCACCGTGTGGGGCGGTGAGGATATCCATATCGGCCTGTACGAAAGCGACGGGGATTCGATCTTTGACGCTAGCCAACACACCGTCCGAAAGATGGCCGCCATGATCGAGCAACTGGAGCCAACCACCCGCGTGCTAGATATTGGCTCGGGGTACGGGGGGTCAGCCCGTCACCTAGTCCAGAACTACGGTTGCCAAGTTGGATGTCTGAACTTAAGCGAGGTCCAAAACACCCGCAACCGTGACCTCAACGCTAGGCTGAAATATTCCTTGGCCATCAACGTGGTAGATGGAAGTTTCGAAGACATTCCCATGCCAGACGACAGCGTCGACGTTGTGTGGTCCCAGGACGCCATTCTCCACAGCGGCAATCGACGGCAGGTGTTTGAAGAGGTTAGCCGAGTCCTTTCGACGGGAGGGCAATTCATCTTCACCGACCCAATGCAACGTGCAGACACCACGACAGAGAACCTGCAACCCATCCTGGACCGCATCCACCTCGATTCCCTCGGCTCTGTTCCGGGTTATCAGACCATATTGTCGGATCTGGGTTTCGAAGAGATGGAGATCCTAGACCTCACACCGCAGCTTGTGACCCATTATGCGCGGGTCCTCGACGAAGTGGAGGCAAATCAGTGGGATCTGCTGAAGGTGTGCAGCGCCGAATACATTGAGCGGATGAAGAAGGGGTTGCAACACTGGGTAGACGGCGGTAACGCAGGTTACTTACAATGGGGGATTCTACACTTCCGAAAAACGAAATAACCTCTGGCAGACCGACGAAGTTCCCGTGAGACCTCGCAGTCGATTTCCGAGGTCTCACGGGGCCAGAACTACCTTCACCACGCCACAGGACTCGCCAACCTTCCACCGATTTCCGGCGAGTCAGAGCCGTAGCGATAAACCCGAAACATACTATTGGCAGGGCCGCGACCTTCATAGTCGGCAAAGAACGGACACACATACTCCCAGACGATCTCCCCAGCCTGGGTGACCTCAAAGGCCCTTCCCATCTGCCCTTCGCAGATTAGTGTATTACCGTTATCAAAGCGCTGCGCGCCACTTATGTTAGGGCTGAAGAATGTCCAAATAGGGGAGCCCTGATAGTACCAAACGGTTTCGCCGGTACGTGGGTCGAGCTCAATGACCCGAGAATGCGGATTGTTAATGCCGTGGATCCCATTGGCGAACAATAGGATGTTGCCGTTGGGTTGCAGAGTACAGTCGTGTTGATGGCCCCAGGTAACATCCTGATGCGACCAACGAACCTTGCACGTATCACGATCGATCATCATAATTGCGTTGAGGCGCCTGAAGCTAAGCATTACGCCGCCGTCGGGAAGGGGGAAGCAGGCGTTGGCATGAGCGAACTCATCCCTTCCGCAGCAGTGGCATATTTCCCATCGTTCCAGGTCCAGATCACGCCACGCATGCCACTCCCACACCGTGTCGCCCGCTGGAGACACCTCCCTCACATAGTCACCATAGATAACGCCTTCATGCTCGCTGCCTGGTTGGCCACCTTTGATACGGGGTGGAATATCCTCCGGTACTGGCTCCCAGCCTATGTAGATTGTATTGCCATCGGGGCGTCGCCGAAAGTCATGATGCTGAGCCGGGTCACGGTATTCCCATACCACCTCACCATCCCAAGAATACTCTCGCAACAGTCCACCTTTCCCACGGCGAAGCGGTGGACCTTCGGTCATTCGTCCCGCCCACAGCAAGTTACCGTTGGGCAGCAGGTACGCGTAATTTCCTGGGCATAGCGGAAACGACCACTCGTGCAGCACTTCGCCACGCATACCGATGAGGTACGCCTTTCGTGATGACTGAGGCACGATGAGCGTGTAGCCCGGCGTTGCCTTCCCCTTGTCAAAAACCAGCAAACCCACATCGCGGTGTCTCATGGCGCCCCCTAACGGTCATGGCGAAAAGACCGTCTCAGGTTGAAAGTATCCACGCAACAATCCAAGCCGCCCCTACCCCAATGGCGGCTTCTGGTTATACCACCCAGCTTCCTGCTCGTATGCGTGCGCCACCCGCAGTAACGTCGCCTCCTCAAAATGAGGTGCCGCAATCTGCAACCCAATTGGGAGACCCCGAGAAGAGAAACCACAAGGTACACTAACGGCAGGTGCACCGGTGACGTTGAAGGGGATTGTGCAGAGGGTGCCACGGGTCCCACGCGCATCCGACAAATAGATCCGCTCGCCCGCCGATTCCACGTACCCCTGCTGCCACTCATCGATGGTCTCCGCCGGCATACCCACTGTCGGACTCACGATCACGTCTACCCGCTCGAAAGCCCCTTCGAAGGCCTCGCTGATGAGACGGCGGACTCGTTGCGCCGTTATGTACGAGTGGGCGGGGAGCGCCAAGGCGCGAATCTGGCGATTCAGAAGATCCGGGCTATACTCATGGGCCCGAGTGCGTAGAAACGGCTCTGCCGGAGATAGGTTCTCCACTCGGGCAGTAACGAGCTGCACTATCGGAATGTGCTCTATATAGGGAACCGACAACTCGTGGACCAGCATGCCTAACGATTTCATCAAGTCGACTGCCTTGGCAACAGTTTCCCTGACCTCGTCTACGGCTAGGCTATCGAAGTAATCACGGACAATACCGACCCTGAGACCCGTTACATCTCGTCCGAGAAGTGCACTGAAATCCGGCACCGGCGCATCGCTCGACAACGGATCCTTCGGATCAAGACCTGCAACAGCTTGCAGCATCAACGTACTGTCCCGCACAGTGCGCCCGAACACTCCGAAATGATCTGTGGAATAGGCGCCTGTCCCAGCGACACCGCCAAAGCGACTGACCCTGCCGTACGTGGCTTTGAGCCCAACCACTCCACATAAGGACGCTGGAATTCGCACGGAGCCAGCGTTGTCGGTGCCGATCGAGCCTAGGGCTAAACCCGCAGCTACGGACGCAGCCGATCCGCCACTGGAGCCGCCGCACACCCGGTTTTGGTCCCACGGATTTAGGGTAGTCCCATAATAAGGATTGATGGTCGAGCATCCTGCGGCCCACTCGTGCATGTTGGTCTTACCAAGTATCACAGCCCCAGCCTGCTTGAGCCGGGTCACCACCGTGGCATCCTGATCCGGGACCCAATCCGTTAATTGTTTTGAGCCTGCCGTGGTGCGAACCCCCGCGGTGGCGAGATTGTCCTTAATGGATACGGGAATGCCGTGCAGTGCACCGCGGTGACGGCCCGCCACTAGGTCGGCCTCAACACGGGTGGCATCCTCCAGGGCTTGCTCGGGTGTCAGGGTGATAAAAGTGTTTAGACCGGAATCAAGCCGAGCGATGCGATCCAGAAAAGCTTGGGTCAACGCCACCGGCGAGAGCTCTCGCGACTCGATCAGCCGCCCAGCTTCAGCGATAGTGAGGTTGTCGAAGTCCATTACAGGTAACCCTGCTCCTTGCACCACTTCTCGGCTCCAGGGTGCAGCGGAACGTCCAGGGGTGTAGCTTCAGTGTCCTTCCACAACTGATCGATACCGGTGAACGAGTCCTCCCAAAAAATTTCCGCCTGACGCTCCTTTAATGCCGCGCACACCCTATAAACATCCTCGTCCGGGAGGGATGCGCGCGTATAGAGAGGCCAACCACCGTAGTCCAGGCAAGCGTGGTCCGCTTTGAGGTGGGGAAAGCAGCCAGCGGGCATGGTCACCGTTCGCCAGCCCAGTGTGTTGAGTCGTTCCATAGCAAAAGCATCCGGCGTTATCGGCTCCATGCCACGCGCCAATGCATCGTCGAACCACAGCGGTAAGCCCTCGTCGAAAACTGCATCGATGCTCTCGTCTCGAAGTGCAGTCAACCGCCGTTCGTCCCCCGGGCCACCGTTGAGTTGCAGACCCCCGCCCCAGGACTCAAGGTCCGCCAGTGTAAAACCGTAAATCTCCAAGGTCTGGTCCAGCAGAACGCGGGTGGAGTGGGTGGCATCCTCGCGGATCGAGAGCCGCAACGGGTACTGCCGCTCCTTGATCTGTGACAACGACGTCAAACCAGTACGGGGATGAATCATGTATACGAAACGGTCCCATGACGGATAACAAGCCACCACCCTCAGTGGCAGCGGATCCTTGAAGAGCCCGGTACCCCGGTAGGCCTGGGTGAGAAAGGCCGACGGGTTGACCATGGACATCTCCAGATCCCCCTTAGCCACCCCGTGGGCTGTTATGGGCGAGCCCGTAGACATGCGCAGCGAGGGGCGAAAGTTGTCAGCCGACCCACTCCCAACCGATATACACATGTCCCGGTTGCCGTAATACGGGGTGTCTGGATCGCCGGCGACGTGTAGTCCAATCTGCCACAGCATAAGGGTCCGTTGAAAGTTTGCCCCTCGCGGCAATCGCTCCATGATAAACCTCCGATTCGTAGTAACTTGAAAGCGACCTAACGACACCAACCCCATGCCGGCCAAAACGGAGGGAACACGATCGTAGCCGATAGCTTGGCGACGTAGAGATAGCCCAAGATAGCCAGTTCGTACCCTTTGTTACACGGTACATTCCATAGTGTTTAACGGCATAGTTAACCAACGGGTGGTTCGCGCGTGAATGCCCCAGCACGCCTCAACTGCGCGATCTCATCCGCCCCATAACCCAATACTTCACTCAAGACCTCGTCCGTATGCTCGCCCAGCAATGGCGAGCGATCGACCTCCACCGGGGAATCCGACAGCTTGATGGGACAACCTACATTGTACCACCGACCTCGCTCGGGATGATCCAACTCCACCATCATCTCCCGGAGCTTCACGTGTTCGTCTCCAGCGAGGTCCTTTGTACTCATGATAGGACCGCAGGGAACGTCAAGGTCGTTCAGTATTTCCATTAGCTCCCACTTGGAATAGCCTCGGGAGAATTCTGCCAGAAGGCGCCACATCTCGCCCTGGTTGGCCCGCCGAGCATCAATGCTGGCAAAGCGCGAATCCGCCGCGAGTGAATCGCCACCGATGCGTTTTGCCAAAGCGTTCCATACGTGCTCCTGAACCACCACATAAAGGAAGTCGTTAGCACCGCCAGGTTTGCACGGGATGGCGTTGCCCAACTGACCTCCGCCGGAATCGTTGCCTGCTCGGGGGGTAAAGTCGGCAAACTCCTGCACCGAGTACTCGCCCAGAGCACCGTGCTCGATACGCTGATGGTCTCGAAACTTCACGCGACAAAGATTCATGACACAGTCCATCATGGCGGTCTCGACGTACTGGCCACGCCCAGTCCGCTCTCGCTGGAGTAAAGCTGCAAGTATTCCCGCCAGAAGGTGTACGCCGGTTCCGGAATCGCCAATCTGGGCCCCCGCCGCCACTGGCGGGCCGTCGAATAGCCCGGTAGTGCTCATGGCACCACCCATGGCCTGAGCCACATTCTCATAGGCCTTGAAGGCAGCGTAAGGCCCCTCGGTTCCGAATCCTTTGATAGAGCCCATAATCAACCGGGGGTTCAGCTCATGCACCCTTTCCCAACCGAATCCGAGGCGTTCCAGGACGCCAGGACCAAAATTCTCTAGGAGCACATCACAGGAGCCCACCAATCGGGTGAAGACTTCCTTGCCATGAGCATTTTTTAGATTCACCGTAATAGAGCGCTTGTTGCAATTCAGCATGGTGAAGTAAAGGCTATCCACATCAGGTAGATCCCGGAGTTGCTTACGAGTAGCGTCCCCCGCAGGGGATTCGAGCTTGATCACGTCCGCCCCCAGAAATGCCATTAGTTGGCTCGACGTGGGTCCTGCCTGCACATGAGTCATGTCCAGGATACGAATTCCAGAAAGTGCCTTGTCCATAGGTTTCCTGATTTCCGATGTGTAGGTTGTGTTTAACGGTACATAGTCTGACGCTTTGTACCAGGGGCCCATTCGCCGGAGTCGACCCAAATGTTGACGACGGCCGACTTTCCGGATGTCCGTACCGATTCTCGCGCCCGGTGGAGCGCCGGGGCAATCTCCCGACAGTCGTTTACTTCCTCGCCGTATCCGCCAAGCATCTCAGCAAATTGAGAAAACGGCACGTCACCTAAGAGATTTCCCACGTTGCCCCGCTCGTCTCCATACTTGGAGAGCTGGCCGTAACGTATCTGGTTCATGGCAGAATTGTTTCCGACCACAGCGATGTAAGGAGCGCTAAAACGGTTAGCCGTCTCCATGTCGAAGGCGGTCATTCCAAAGGATCCGTCGCCATAGTAGCACAACACTTCCTTCTCTGGTCTGACCAGCTTTGACGCCAGCGCGAAACCCGTTCCCACACCTAACGCGCCAAGTGCCCCGGGGTCCATCCAGTTCCCAGGGGCCCGGGGCTCCACCGCTTGGGCGCTGATAGTTACGACATCGCCGCCATCGCCGATGTAAATCGTGTCCTCGGTGAGGAACTCATTGAGCTCCCAAGCCACCCGGTAGGGATGAATGGGATTGGCGTCCGATTGGAACAAGGGCATTAGCTTTGCGGCCCGTTCACCCTCCAAACGGCGAAGATGCGCGAGCCAGGGGATTCGGCCCTTGGCGCCGTTGTCCCGGTGTTCGCCAACTGCCGCGTAAACGGCCTTCAGGATAGCGCCAGGGTCGCCCACTAACCCCAGGGAGACGTCGCGATTCTTGGCCACCGTGCGATAGTCCATGTCGATGTGAACCACAGTCGCCTCAGCGCGCAGTCGTCGACCGTATCCCATTCGAAAGTCGAACGGCGTCCCAACGATGAGGATTACGTCAGCGTCACTGAAGGCGTCACCACGGGTCCGGTTGAAATAGTGGGGATCACCGGGGGGCAACACACCACGGGCGGCTCCGTTCATGTAACAAGGAACATTAAGCGTCTTGAACAATTTTGTGGCGTCCTCGTGCCCACGACAGGTCCAAACCTGGGTTCCAAGCAAAACCGCCGGGCGTTCGGACTGCACCAACAGCTCCGCCAGCCTTTCGATGTCAGAAGGGTCGCCGATGGAATGGGTGGAGGCCCGGTACCGGCCGGCCTCTGGCACCATAGCCTTGCTAACCGGAACCTCACGGTCGAGCACATCCCGGGGGATTTCCAGGTAACTAGGACCCGGCGCGCCTGCGAAGGTCTCACGAACAGCCATGGCTACCATCTCGCCGATGCGTTCCGTAGAACGCACGCTGGCAGAGAATTTGGTTATGGGAGCCGCGATGTCAACGTGCGGAAGGTCTTGGAGGGACCCCATCTTGTGTTGGGCAAGCGCGCCCTGCCCGCCGATGTGGAGAACCGGACTCTCCGACCGGAACGCGGTAGCAATCCCAGTGAGAGCATTGGTAAATCCCGGCCCGGCAGTGGTCACCACGCAGCCCAAACGACCCGCCTGACGGGCGTAGCCATCCGCAGCGTGTGCCGCCACCTGCTCATGGCGGACATCGACGATACGAATTCCGTGGTCGATACAACCATCGTAGATATCAATGATATGACCGCCACACAGGGTGAAGATCGTATCTACGCCTTCGTTCCTAAGCGCAGCTGCCACGAGGTGGCCGCCCGAGACAATACCCTCATCCAGGCTTTTATGAGCTAACGTGTCGTCAGCCGTGTTTTGGATTCCCTTATCCATTGAAGCCCTTGGCATGTACGTGGCTCCCTCGCTCGGCGATGTGCCCTCGCCGATCCCAGTGGGGGTCTCGAGGGTAAATTAAAATTAGTTAATCCCGGTCCGTTGCATCTGTCAATCAGGACAAACGGGCCGGTGTAACCAGAAGTTTGTCTAAGCCGAGTTCGCAGTGTTATACCAGCACCCGGCCGGTCCTAAAGCGCCCGAACTGAGCGCCTCGACCAACCCAACGTCTCCTCTAATCAAAGGCGCTGAAATGACACTAACGATCATGCAAGTTGACGCTTTCACCAGTGAGCCATTTACCGGTAATCCGGCAGCCGTTTGCCTTTTGTCTAGTCCGGCCGACCCTGGATGGATGAAACGGGTAGCACGCGAAATGAACCTATCGGAAACCGCCTTCCTAGTTCCTCGGAGAAACGGCGAATACGACCTGCGCTGGTTCACCCCCGCGGTCGAAGTTGACCTCTGCGGGCACGCCACGCTGGCGGGCGCCCACGTCCTCTGGGAGATGGGGATCCTACCACCCAACACGCCGGCCATCTTTCACACCCGCTCCGGTCGGTTAGTCGCACAACTGAACGGTAATTGGATCGACATGGACTTTCCAGCGGAACCCGACAAGCCGACAACCCCGCCGAGCGGGTTGGTCGAGGCCCTTGGTGCCAAACCGATATACGTCGGCCGGAATCGCTTCGACTACTTGGTTGAAGTCGACACCCAAGCGACCGTCGAGCGCCTTACCCCAAACTTCACGGGCCTCAAGGAGCTTAAAACACGTGGCGTCATCGTCACGGCCCGAGGGAAAGCTGGTGTTGCCGATTTTGTATCACGCTTTTTCGCTCCCGGAACCGGGGTCGATGAGGACCCCGTTACAGGATCAGCACACTGCTGCCTAGCGCCCTACTGGCAACGCCGTCTCGACCGACACACGTTCATGGCTCAGCAGGTTTCGCAGCGCGGCGGGCGTCTCAAGGTTTCCGTTCGAGGCGAACGGGTCACACTTTCCGGCCAAGCCGTCACAGTCTTACGCGGCAACCTATTAGTCTGACGACCGAACTCCTCCCAGCTCTCTCGATCCCATGCAAAACCCGGGATAACGAAACGGGGGGCTATTTCTCAGGCGAGGCTTCCGATAGCTGCTCGAATGAATCCCAGAAGCGGGGCAGGATAAACACCAAACCAAACGAGCAGGATGGTCAACCCGGCAAGCACAAATCCCTCCGGCAGGGAGAAACGGCGACTAGTGGACAGGGGCGAGGTCGAGTCATCGGAGGGCGGCAGATATAGCGTAATGATGATTCGCAGATAGTAATAGAGGCCGATCACGCTGCTAACTACCAGCAGAATCACGAGGGTCCATAGGCCAGACAACACCCCGGCGGTCAGCACGTAGAACTTGCCCACAAACCCAGCGGTGAGCGGGATCCCCGCTAAGGAAAAGAGCATGAGCGACAAGGCACCGCTCACCCATGGGCGGCGCCAAAACAGCCCCCGGTAGTCACTAACCTCGTCGGCCTCCTTGATCTCATCCGAGAGCGCGGTGATGATACCGAACACGCCCAGCGAGGTAATGAAATAGGCTACCAGGTAGAATGTCACTGCGTGGGATCCTTCCCGGGAAGCTGCGATCACGGCTACCAGGAGGTACCCAAGATGCGCAATGGAGGAATAAGCCAACAAGCGCTTGATATTCTCCTGCATCAGAGCCAGGAGATTCCCCAGAAACATGGACGCTACGGCAATTATGGCTAGCACCGTAACCACCGAGTCGTAGTCCAATAAACCGCCATAATGGCCATAGCGAAGCAGCCACGCCACAATAGCCCCCTTGGAAACGGTGGTAAGGTATGCGGTCACGGGTGTAGGGGCACCTTGATAAACATCCGGCGCCCACATGTGAAACGGGACCACGGCCAGCTTGAAGCCCGCCCCGATGACCAGCATTGCGAAACCCCCTAGCAGCAACAGGCTCGGCTCCCGTCCCTTACCTGCCACAACCGCGGTCATGGCCGTGAAATCCATAGTGCCGAGATCGGCATAGATGAGAGCCATCCCAAATAGGAGAAAAGCCGCGGACGCCGCCGCTAGGATTAGGTATTTGACGCCGGATTCCAGAGCCACCCGAGTCGTACGAAAGTAAGCTACCAGCCCGTAGAGAGAGACACTCAAAATCTCGAGGCCTAGGAAGAATGATACGAAGTGATTGCTCGCAGTCAGCACGGCGCAGCCGAAGGTGGCCAACGTGAGCAGCAGGTAGAACTCTTCGCGATTTTCAGGGGTACGCTCTAGATAGGCATACGACAGCACCACCACGACCATGGTAGCGACTGCAAACAGGCCGATAAAGAAAAGTGAGTACGCGTCTATCACCAACAGCGGGGCAACCGGCGGCCCCGCACTCCCGGTCACGCTGGGCAATGCCGCGAGCGTCAGCCCTAATCCCACCAAGGAAAGCACGGCAACTAACCCGTGTCTGCGCCGGAATGAAATGACCAGCATCAGTACCAACGGGGTCACGCCAAGAAAAACGACGGGTGTCAGTACACCGAACATATTCACGGACGGACACCTCCATCCGGTTTTGTAGATGCAGCTACATCGGACGCATGGTGTCCCGACTTCGCCGAACGCGGCGCGGCATCCCGGGACTTGAGGGCAGTGGCCCTCAACTGGGTCAGCGCGTTACCGGAAGTGGTCAACACCGGCTGCGGATAGAGACCCAACCAGAGCGTGGCACCTATCAGAGACACCATAGCAGTCATCTCCCGGGGGCTCGTGTCGTCAAGAGTCCAGTCACCCTTCCTGGCACCGTAGTAGACTTTCTGTATCAGCCGAAGCGAATAAACAGTGGCGGCGACCAGGCCAACCGAGGCAAAGACCGTCAGTGGGACGTTCACCTGAAACGCGCCCATGAGAACCAGAAATTCACCTACAAAACTGGCAAGGCCAGGTAGCCCCAAAGATGCCATGGCGAAGAAGAGGCCCACGCCGCCCATCCTCGGCATGGTTGCCCACAAGCCCCCGAGGTGGCCTAAGTCACGCGTATGCGTACGATCCTGAAGATTGCCCACCATCATAAACAGTGCTGCGGCACTAAACCCGTGGGACAACATGATGATTACCGCACCCTGGAGCGCCAACTCGTTCCACGTGAAGATTCCCAACAGTACGAAACCCATGTGACTGATGCTCGTATATGCCACCATGCGCTTCAGGTCGGTCTGGCCCACGGCCAGAACCGCACCATAGAGTATGCCCACCACCGCCAAGCTCATGGCGATCACAGCGAAATCTGCAGCTGCCTGCGGAAAAATCGGAACCACAAACCGCAGCATTCCGTAGGCGCCAATTTTAAGGACTAACCCCGCCAATGCCACGCTTCCCGCAGTGGGAGCTTGAGTATGAGCATCCGGCAACCAGGTATGGAACGGTACTACGGGCAGCTTGACGGCGAACGCGATGAAAAAGCCCAGCATAAGCCAACATGCGGTGGCCGGCGCCATGGGTGTCCCCAACAATTCCAAGTAATCGAATGTCATGACACCCGTGGTCTGCCAGTGCACCACCACCAGCCCGAGAATGGCCAACAGCATCAACAGCCCGCTTCCCTGGGTGATGATGAAGAACTTGGTCGTTGCATAGACCCGGTTCTCGTAGCCCCAGATGCCGATGAGGAAGTACAGCGGCAACAAGGAAATCTCCCAAAAAGCGAAGAACAGGAACAGGTCGAAAGCGATGAACACCCCCGACAAGGCGGTCAATATAAGTAATAGATTGAAGTGAAAAAAGCCCACGGAGCGCGTGACCGAACTCCAGGAAGTCAACACCGCTAATACCGTCAAGAAGCTCGCCAACAGCAGCAACAGCAGACTGAGGCCGTCCACCGCCAGGTGGAAGCTGATGCCCAACTGCGGAATCCAGGGCTGCTTGTAGACCATCAACCAACCACCCTGATCAGTCTCGATGCGGGCGAAGAAAACGCCCCAGGTGACCAGCAACAACAACATGTGCAGCAACGCTGTCCCCACCGCGATCCAGCGAGGCCACAAATCGCTCCAGCGCCCAGCGACCCACGCCGCAAGTCCACCTGCGAGAGGCAACAATAGAATCCAGGTAAGGCTCATAGGAAAATCACCAGTCCCACGGTCGCTACCGCCCCCACGGCAATGCCGGTGGCATACCACCGCACCGCGCCGGTCTGAGTTAGGCTGACCACAAAGTGCAGCATCTCCGCAACAAAGGCCGCACCTCGGTAGAAGCCGTCGATGAAATCTCCCCTGTTGACTCGCGCGCACCACAAGTAGGGCTGAACAAAGAGCACGTCATATAACGTGTCGAACCCCCAACCCGAGAACCATAGCCGCTCCACCCGGGGGGCCCACGAAAGCGCAGCGATGCGCTCCATTGTCCGAACTGGCCCCATGACCAAAACCCACACCAGGTAGATACCACCGAGAGATACCGCCCCGGCAAGGAGCTCAAATACGAGCTCGGCGCTATAGCTAGCGTGGACGCCGTGATACTCAGGCAACGCTGTGTTCAGCAAACCAGAGAACAGAGTAAGATTCCCCATTGTGTGGGGCAACTCAATAACGCCCGCCACGACCGACAGAATAGCCAATACCCCCAACGGAATGCGGACGCAGAGTCCCGGCTGATGGATGGGCAAAAGTCTCTTCACCGCCTCCGTAGCTTGCCGATAAAAGGTCAGGAACACCATGCGGAAGGTGTAAATAGAGGTCAACAACGCTCCCGCCAGAGCACCAGCCCACAGCCAAAAACCACCGATATTCGAGTTATAGGCGTTCCAAATGATTAGGTCCTTGCTATAGAAACCTGCGGTTACTACCGGAATGGCCGCCAACGCTCCAGCGCCGATCAAAAAGCACCAGAAGGTAAACGGCATCAGCCGGCGCAATCCTCCCATGCGATACATGTCCTGCTCGTGGTGCAGGGACCTAATCACCGCCCCCGCGCCCAGGAATAATAGCGCCTTGAAGAACGCATGGATCATGAAATGGAATAGCGCCGCGGACCATGCACCCACCCCCAGCGCCAAGAACATGTACCCTATCTGGCTGATGGTGGAATACGCCAGCACACGCTTAATATCGTGTTGGACCAGAGCGGCAAAACCGGCCATCAACAAAGTTAGGGTGCCAATGACCGCTACCGCCGTCAGCACCGCTGGAGCCAGGATGAATAGTACGTGGGTTCGTGCAATGAGGTAAACACCTGCCGTGACCATGGTTGCCGCATGGATTAAAGCACTTACCGGTGTGGGGCCCGCCATGGCATCAGGCAACCAGGTCTGGAGTGGTAGTTGCGCTGACTTGCCCACTGCACCTCCGAGTAGGAGTAGCGCCACCGCTACCGCCAAACCCGACCCGGTTTGGAACTGTTGGCCGGCGCGCTGCAACAGATCCTGAATATCCAGTGTCCCTAACTCAGCGAAGAGAAGAAAGAAGGCTATAAGCATCGCTGTATCGCCTACGCGGGTGACAATAAACGCCTTACTAGCGGCCTGGCCGTTCGCTTCGTCCTTGTAGAAGAAACCGATTAGTAGGTAACTACAAAGACCCACGCCCTCCCAGCCAAGTAGCAACAACATTAGGTTGTCCGCCAGTAGCAGCGTGAGCATGGCGCACACGAACAGATTCATGTACGCGAAGAAACGGCTATAGCCTTCCTCCTCGTCCATCATATATTCTACTGAGTAGAGATGGATGAGAAAGCCCACGAACGTCACCACGAAGATCATGGCCAACGAAAGGGCATCGAGGTAGAGAGCAAACGCGGGCCGGAAGCCGGCGACATCTAA
This sequence comes from uncultured Syntrophobacterales bacterium, assembly GCA_964438895.1. GTDB lineage: Bacteria > Desulfobacterota > Binatia > UBA9968 > JAJDTQ01 > JAJDTQ01. Next base: position 24,675 of record CAYTMJ010000027.1, read on the forward strand.
CCAAACCCACAGTGTCTGGGTAAAATGCCCTCCAGCGGGCGGCGCCGCCATAAAACTCAACCCTACGATCACGGTGACGGCTGCGGACAGGCCGATTGAACCGACGCCCACACAAGCCGTCTCCACACGCGAGAGGCGCGACCCGGCCAACACAAGAACGAGGAAACCAAGGAGCGGGAAGGTGGGTATCAGCCACAACAGCTCGAGCATGTTATCCTCTCATTTCGCTGAGGGCGTCCACATCCAAGGTATTAAAACGATAGTAGATCCGCACGACTAGGGCCAACCCCACCGCAACCTCTGCCGCTGCCATGGCTAGAATGAAGAAGAACATTACCTGGCCATCGACTTGGCCCCAATGCGCACCTGCAACAATGAAGGCCAACGCGGCCGCGTTGAGCATGATCTCAAGAGACAAAAGGACGAAAATTATATTTCGGCGCACCAAGACACCGGTCAAACCCATCCCGAACAGCACCACTGCCAACACAAGGCCATGCTCCATGGGAACCGCAGCCATTAGGAATCTTTCCTTTCGTCATCCGGCGCCAACGGGCGACCTACATGAAATGCCCCTACCAACCCCGCTAGCAGCAACATCGCAGCTAACTCCACGCCCAGCACATAGGGACCGTACAAGGCAACACCCACGCGTTTCACCCCAACCACGGCCGAGGAGCCTATCTGAGCAGGCTCACCCAACACCAGAACCAGCAACTCCACGAACAGAACAGCAGCGAGTATGGCCGGCCCGCGCCATGCCCTAGGTTCGAGCCATTGCCGCTCTTGAGCCGTAGTCTCCGCCCCAAGATTGAGCATCATGATAACGAACACGAACAAAACCACGATGGCTCCTGCATAAATAATCACCTCTAGCGCTGCCACGAAGGGCGCACCCAAGGTGAAGAAGATCAAAGCCAGAGACAGTAGCGAAACGACCATATAGAGCAGCGCGTGTACCGCGTTGGAACGCGTTATAACCATCGCGGTTGCGATGACCGCGATGATGGACGCCAAGTAGAATACTAGAGTCATGGGAGCAGGCTCTTCACGTCCACGGGCTTATCCTCATTCTCCGACGCGCCCTTATCCTTACCGTCGATGGCCATACCAGCAACCCTGTAGAAGTTGTAGCCAGGATATTTACCCGGACCGTTAATTAGTAGATCCTCTTTTTCGTACACCAAGTTTTCGCGCTTGTAGTCGGACAACTCGAAGTCGGGGGTCAGTTGAATGGCGTAGGTTGGGCACGCCTCCTCGCACAACCCACAGAAGATACATCGTGAGAAATTGATGCGGAAAAATTCTGGATAACGCCGACCATCGTCCCGCTCTCCAGCCTGGAGGGCAATGCAATCCACCGGACAGGCCGCAGAACAGAGGTAACAGCCCACACAACGCTCGTCACCGTCCGGATCCCGCGAAAGAATTATCCGGCCTCGGTAGCGAGGTGGCAGGTAGGGCTTCTCTTCGGGATACTGGACCGTCACACGCCGCCTAAACATGTGCATTAGTACCGTCAAGATTGTCCTTAGCATGCTCAACATCGGCGACTCCTCAAGCCTTCAAAAGCAGTAACACGCCCGCCGTCACCACCAGGTTGAGCAACGACAAAGGCAAGAGCACCTTCCAACCGAAAGACATCAACTGATCAAATCGTGGGCGAGGCAACGCCGCCCGCAGCGAGATGAACACCAGGATAAAGAACAGCATTTTGAGTCCGAACCAAACGATGCCCGGAAACACCGGCCCGTACCAGCCGCCGAAGAACAACGTCACGATCATAGCCGAGATCACGGCCACGCCGACATACTCACCGACGAAGAACATTCCGAACTTCATCCCGGAATACTCGGAGTGGAAACCAGCTACCAACTCGGCCTCGGCCTCGGGAAGATCAAATGGCAGACGATGTGTCTCGGCCAGTCCTGCTATAAAAAAGATGATGAAGCCCAGGAATTGCGGCACAATGAACCAAAGCTCCTGTTGTGCCTCCACGATATCACGTAGACTGAAGGAGCCCGCCAGGAGTACGACCCCCATAAGCGACAGGCCCATGAAAACCTCATAGCTGACCATCTGGGCTGAAGCCCGAAGTCCGCCTAGCAGGGCATACTTATTATTGGAGGACCACCCCGCCAGCACCACGCTGTACACGCCCATGGACGACATTGCGAGAAAAAACAGCAGGCCGATATTGAGATCACTGACACCGATTGTCTCGGTGATTGGTATCACGGCCACGGACATGAGTCCGGTGACAACGATGACCGCGGGCGCCAAGATGAACACCGCTCGGTCCGCAAACGGCGGGACCCAATCTTCCTTGGTGAAAATCTTGATCATGTCAGCCAGCACAATTCCAAGCCCGAAAGGTCCCACCCGATTAGGACCGTAGCGATCTTGCAAGAGGGCAAGGAACCGTCGCTCCAACCAGATGAGCAACGCCGCCAAAATCAGAGGGGCGTTGAGAACCCCCAGCACCACCGCAACCTGTAAGACCACGTCCCCCACGTCATACCTTGTAGCACGGGCTCCAGGCCGGCACGTCTGCACCCTGGACAGCGACTCCAACAGGCACTCCAACGACACCTGCCACCATGCCCCCTGACAGACGTACCGGTAGCCGATACGGGGCCCCATCGAGTTGAATCTCCACAAGTGCCCCCTCCTCGACACCTAACGTTCGGGCGTCTTCGGGGTTCAACGAGACATAAGGCTCGGGGCTGCGTTGCGCTACCGCAGGTGCGGCCGCGCTCAGTTCATCCGATCCGAAGATGTGATGGAGCGGAACTACCAGAACTTGATCCCTACGCCTTTCGAACGGGGCTGGAATCTCCGCAGTGAAAGCGGCATCCCCGTCCGCGCATGGCTCCAGTAGCCGCTTCCCAGGGTTACCACCGACGAGTTCACCCCCCACCTCGGACTGAAACTTATTCAGGGACTGTACCGAATTCCAACCCGGCGCCCAGAAACGCGTGATGAGCGCGGACGGAGGTTGGTCAGGATAGCCCTCCATGGAAAAACTCAGCGGTGAATCAGGATCCGTGGGGGGCTTTGGTTCGTGGACACTTACATCGGCCTGCACAGCGGTTCGGCCGCTAGCCCGTGGCGATTGGCGGGGCACCTTCTCGCCGCTCACCCGAAAAGCCGCGCTGGGTAGGCTTTCAGGAAGTGGGGCGAACACGGGCACCGCCTGGGCTAACGCGGCAAGAAGGTCATCCTGGGACCCAAGCGCAGACAGCTCACCTCGACCGGCCGCCAGAGCTAGTTCACGTAGCCAGCGCCAACCCGGCCTCGCGTCCCCTTCGAGTGCATAGACCTGGTAAAAACTTTGCGCGCGGCCTTCATTGCTCACTAACGTGCCCCCGCTTTCAGCGAACGGGGTGGCCGGCAACGCCACCTCTGCACCGGCCGTCGTGTCGGTGACGGAGTAATCAACCGCGACCACACGAGCCTTTGCAACCAACGCATCCACCAATGCTCGAGGGGCTCGGCGATAAAGGTCGTTCTCCAGCACTACGACCGTGTCGACTTGCCCCTCAGCCACCTTCTGAAATGCTTCTGAGGTATTAATGGGATTCAACAGTCCAAGCCCGAAACTATTACACTCTGACGCCGTAAAGCATAAATCTGCGGGACGTTGCTGGCCCAGAGCTCGTGCCACCTGCGCTGCCGCATCGATGACGGCCTCGCTACCGCTCCCCGAGCCGGAAACAATCACTGGCCGCTCGGCTTCCCGTAGCGCCTGTCCGATGGCTTCCGCCAAGTCTCGTTCGCTTTCCGACAGACCCTCCACCTCCGGCGCTGTCTCGTCGAGCGCCCGGGCCACGGCAAAGCCTAGCCGGGCCAAGTCGTCTGGCGCGCCACGAAGGGTCCCGGTAGCCACCTCATCAAGCCGGGTGTCGCAGGTCGTCGCAATGTACAGGGGACCTGTCTGTTGCTGTACCACTCCCCGCAAGGCCGCATCATCCCATCGAGGGATACGCAACTGCGTAGCCTGCCTACGCGGCACCTGCTTCACTGCCTGACGCACGGCCAAAGCAAGCAAGGGAGCCGTCTGCGTAACGTCCTCGCCGAGAATGAAAACCGCATCCGCTGACTCTACCTCCCGCAATGACGGCGTTCGGACGAGTCCGCCGCGGAGAACGCGGAGCATACGAGCCACCAGATGATCCTCGCCAGCTGCCATACCACTAAAGAAATTACTGGGGCCCACCAGGGTCCGAAGCGCAAAGTTGGCTTCTAATGAAGCTCTCGGCGAGCCAATGCCAATTACCCGGGACGCCCGACCCAGCAAAGAAGCGGCCCGGCCCAAGGCCTCCGAAGCGTTCGCCGGCTGGGTCTCGCCGCCGATCCGCACCCGCGCCTGTCGCAGCCGCTTGTCGCCATTAACAAAACCATACCCGAATCGTCCGCGGTCACAGAGAAAGTAGCCGTTGACGTCCGCATTGTATCGATTCAGGATACGGCGAACTTGCCCATAACGCTCGCCCACGATGGTGTTACACCCGAGGCTGCAATGGGCGCACACAGACGGAGCCGTCTGCAAGTCCCACTTGCGAGTGAAGTGCTCCTTCAGCGTCTTATCGGTAAAGACGCCAGTGGGACAAATTTCCACCAAGTTGCCGCTGAACTCATTCTCCAGCGCGCCGTCCTCGTGGCGACCGAAGTAAACGTTGTTGTGCGACGCAAACGCGTCCAGGTCCTTACCGCCCGCGTAGTCTCGATAGTAGCGCACACAACGATAGCAAGTGATGCACCGGTTCATTTCGTGGTTGATGAACGGGCCCAATTTTTGGTTGGTAAAGGTGCGCTTGCCGAAACGGTATCCCCTGTAGTTGTGGCCGCTCATCGCGGTCATATCCTGGAGATGACACTCCCCGCCCTCGTCACACACCGGACAGTCGTGGGGGTGGTTGCTCATCAGCAACTCGATGATGCCGGCACGAAACTGTACCGCGTCCTTGTCGCGAATGGAGATGCGCGCACCGTCCATTGCCGGAGTCATACATGCCATAACAATTCGGCCACGTTGGTCATTCTCATCGCGGTACTGCTTGACGGCACACTGACGGCAGGCGCCCACCGACCCCAGCGCAGGGTGCCAGCAGAAATACGGCAGGTCCAGGCCCTTCGAAAGGCACTCCTCCAGCAAGTTCTTACCGGGGTCAACCTCATAGGCTCGATCGTCGATGTAGATGGTGGCCATGATTATTACGCTGCGTCGCTCCTTGGGATGAGCTTTTCGAAATCCTCTCGGAAATACTTAAGGGCGCTTTGCAACGGCTCCATTGCGCCCGGCGCCAACGCGCAGAATGTGTTTCCGGGACCCATCATACGAGTCTGCATCTCTAAACGCTCCAGGTCTCCGGGCCGCCCTCGGCCCTCCAAAAGCCCCTCGAGAATCCGGGCAGTCCAGGGGAGGCCGTCCCGGCACGGCGTGCACCAACCGCACGACTCCTGGGCAAAAAAGCGCTCCAGGTTGAGCACCATTCCCACCACCGAGGTCTTGTCATCCAGGACAACCATCAAGCCCGTGCCCAGGCGACTACCTGCCGCCTGCACCGATTCATAGTCCATCTTCGTATCCAGGTGCTCTTCCACCAGAAAGTCCGTGGAGGCCCCGCCAGGAAGGAGTCCACGAAACGTGAAGCCGTCACACATGCCCCGAGCCCGCCGTTCGAGGATCTCCCGAATCGTGGTACCCAGTGGCAACTCCCAAGCACCAGGGCGCCTTACCTTGCCGCTTACGCCGTAGAATTTTGTACCGCCGTCCTCGCTACGACTGAGTCCCAGATACCACTGAGCACCATTGCGGAGTATCGGCGCCACGTTGCACAGGGTCTCAACGTTCTGGACTATAGTAGGCTTTCCCCACAACCCGCTCACCTGGGGGAATGGCGGCTTGGCCCGGGGATTAGCGCGCTTCCCTTCCAGCGCGTTGAGGAGCCCGGTCTCTTCACCGCACATATATCGCCCAGCGCTAGTGTGCAGATGCAGTTCAAAGCTGTGGCCGGACCCCAGGATATTCTTACCAAGGTAACCCCTGTCGTATGCTTCGGCGAGGGCTTGGGTGATACGATCCGCTGCCAACTTGTAGGCCCAGCGGAGAAAGATGTACCCCTGCGTTGCCTGGATCGTATAGGCCGCCAGTATCATCCCCTCGATGAGAAGGTGCGGGTTTCCCTCCAAAAGGATTCGGTCCTTGAAGGTTCCGGGCTCCATCTCGTCGGCGTTAGCCACAAGGTACTTGGGCGTGGGTGTGTCATCCCCCATAGGGACAAAACTCCACTTCTGGCCCGTGGGAAATCCTGCTCCGCCGCGACCTCGGAGTCTAGCGTCCGTCACCTCTTTAAGAACGTCGGCCGGAGTCATCTCCTTAAGCACCCGCCGCAGCGCGTCGTATCCACCGACCTTCTCGTAGGCCGCAAGATCCAACACACCACCATCTGACCTCAGGTCCCCGGTCAGGGGTTTGTCCATGGATGAGCCGTTCGACATCAATTCACCTCACGCCTGCGACGGTTGCCGGTAACGGTTGAGTATCTCGTCCACTTTCTCGTTATCGAGGTTGCGGTACAGGTCGTTCCCTACCATCATGGCCGGACCGCGATCGCAGGTACCAAGACAGGCCATGGGCAGGAGCGTAAACTTGCCGTCCGCGGTGGTCTCACCCAACTCAACACCGAGGCGCGTCTTAAGATGGGAACAGAGGTTTTCATAGCCCATGATCCAGCAACTGACACTATTACACAGGAGGATCACGTTCTCCCCCACCGCCTTACGGAAAATGAGGTTATAGAATGTAGCCACACTGTCGAGCGCCGCGGGGCTGATATCCAACAGCGTAGCAACCTCCTTCAAATGCTCATCTGAGACCCAGCGGTGCCCTTCCTGGACGATCTTCAACGCCTCCACCCCCGCGGCCTGCGGGTAGTCGTATTGAGCGGACTCAGCCTTAATTCTTTGCCGTTCCTGTTCTGTCAGCATGGAAACCTCGCTATCACTTCCCGTTCCCGGTTGTCTTTACCGATCGACATCCGCTAGCACAAAATCGATGCTACCCAGTATCGCCAACAGATCCGGGACCATGGTCCCCCGGCTCATGAGCGGAACCATCTGCATGTGGGCAAACGATGGTGTCCGTATGCGAACCCTGTAAGGAATGGTCCCTCCGTCACTCACAAGCCGATAGCCGTTGTTTCCCTTGGTGGCCTCGATCCCCATGAAGGACTCGCCGGCCGGGATCACCGGCCCCCAGCTCACACTCAAGAAATGATTGATAAGCGTCTCGATGTCGTGCATCGTACGCTCCTTCCGCGGTGGCGTAGTCAGCGGATGATCGGACTTGTAGTGTCCGGGGGGCATGTTTCTTACGCATTGATCGATGATCCGCAGACTTTGACGCATTTCCTCGATTCGTACCACAGCACGGTCATAACAGTCGCCGTTCTGGGCAATTGGTACATCAAAGTCGAATTGGTCGTATCCGGAGTAGGGTCGTTTCTTACGGAAATCCCAATCAAAACCACACGCCCTGAGACCCGGGCCGGTCACACCCCAATCGATAGCTTCTGCCACTGTATAAGCCCCAATACCCTGGGTACGAGCTTTAAAGAGGCGATTTTGCATCACAATCTTGTCGTACTCGACGAGGCGGTCCGGGAGGTAATCGACAAATTCTCGCACCATCGTCTGCCAGCCCTTAGGGAGGTCATGAGCCACCCCGCCGATGCGGAACCAACTTGGGTGCATGCGCCCACCACACACCGCCTGTACAATGTCGAAGATCCGCTCCCGGTCGTTGAAAGTATAGAAAACCGTAGACAAGGAGCCGACATCTTGGGCAAACGTACCGTACCATACCAAGTGGCTGGCAATGCGGAAGAGCTCGGACATCATCACGCGAATGACCTGGGCACGACCAGGCACATCAATGTCAGCCAATCGTTCCACCGAAAGGACGTAAGCCAGATTGTTCATCACCCCGCCCAGATAGTCGATGCGGTCGGTGTACGGAATAAAGGAGTGCCAAGACTGCCGCTCCCCCATCTTCTCGGCACCGCGGTGGTGAAACCCAATCTCAGGAAGACAGTCAACGATCTCCTCGCCGTCGAGCTGCAGAACGATACGAATAACACCGTGCGTCCCAGGATGCTGGGGTCCCACGTTAAGAAACATGAAGTCCGTGCCCTCGTGGCTCCGTTTCATGCCCCAGTCCTCGGGCCGGAACCGGAGTGCCTCCTGCTCCCGGTCCTGGCGCTCATCAGGAAGCTGGAATGGCCCCATCTCGGTGGCTCGGGCTGGGTGTTCCTTACGTAGTGGATGACCTTCCCATGTGAGCGGCATGAGGATGCGGCGAAGTGACGGGTGCCCGTCGAAACGGACGCCAAACATATCCCAGACTTCACGCTCATACCAGTTGGACGAAGGCCACAGGCTGGTAACCGTGGGCAGGGTGGCATCGTCGTCAACTAGGGGCACTTTAATGCAGAGATCCTCGTTTCGTCCGTAAGAAATAAGGTGATAGAGCACGGTGAGGTCGCTGTCAGGCTGACCGTCCCGCTGTTTACGGAAACGTTCGTCGATGGCGGTCAAATCATAGAGAGTGCCAAAGGGACGGTCCACCTCCGTCTTCAGGAACTTCAATACGGCCGGAAGGCGTTCCCTGGATGTCCACAAAGTCGGAAACCCGCACTGGGTGTCCTGCGACGTGAAGGCATCGATACCGAAGCGGCCTTCAAGCTCGCTTACTACCCCGGGCACATCAGTCATGAGCCATATCCGCTTCTTTGTTGCCGCCCAATGGACGTGGTGTCGAGGGCGCAATCCCAATGGGGACCAAAAGATTTCTGTTCATCGGAACCCTAGGAACTAGACTAAACTTCATCCGGGGGTCGTAAACTATTAGCGAGAATGCGCTCAGGTCGCTTCACGTCCCGCATTGCGGGCATCGGCCCCTTCTCGACGCCCTGAGGGCCCACCATCCAACTCAACGGCCGGCGTTCGTTTCCGACAGCCTTCTGCAACAACGTCAATGCCTCCAAAAACGCAAACGGACTGGGCGGACATCCCGGAACATAAACGTCCACAGGGAGAATCTTGTCCACGCCCTGAACCACGCTATAGATGTCATACATGCCACCGGAATTAGCGCAGGCACCCATGGAGATGACCCAACGGGGCTCCATCATCTGCTCGTACAGCCGCCGAACAATCGGTGCCATCTTGATAAAGGGAGTTCCGGCAATAACAATGACATCGGCTTCACGGGGCGTTCCACGGATTACCTCTGCGCCAAAGCGGGCGACATCGAATTTGCTCGTCAGGCTCGTGGCCATCTCCACAAAACAACAGGAGAGCCCAAAATGGAACGGCCACATGGAGTTCTTACGTCCCCACCGAACCAAGTCCTCCAGGCGAGCCATGACCAGGAGTCGTTTGATGGTTTCTTCGAAACTACCCTTCTCGGGCTCATCCGGCCTAGGCTTGGATAATGACCATTGCATGGAACCCCCTCTATCCTTTCCCCCGAGCAGCCTTGGCCATTCTAAGTCGAATCGGCTCCCAGTCCAGTGCGCCCATACGATACTCATAGATCAGAGCTATCACCAGCACCCCGACGAATACGACCAGACCCGCATACCCGGGCCAACCGACCTCTTCGTACGCAACAGCGTATGCGAAGATGAAAACGGCCTCGAGATCGAAGATGACGAACAGCATCGCAACGATGTAGAACTTGACGGACAACCGCACCCGCGCGGAGCCGGTAGAGACGATACCCGACTCATAGGGTTGTCCGGTGGCACGATCCGAATGCCGTTCCCCCAGAACGAATGACAGACCGACCATGCTCCCCGCCACTACGAGGGCAACTATAAAGTACAGGCAGAGCGGCCAGAGTGTGTCACTACCCATGTTGTTTTGCCGCGCTCTTTTCTCACCAGGAAGTTAAACTAAGACTAGATACGCAGAGTAGTATACAGGTCAAGGGTATGTCAACTATCCGGTCAATTGCCATTCGCTTCGGACTGCCCAATTCCCGCACCTTCCGAAGCGACCAAATATAAACAACGAAAGCCTCATCTGAATAGCTCGCAAGAGCACGTGGTCTTGAGCTCGTTGACGAACCACCGCGAGCGGGGTGGAATTCTTCGCCTGGCCCTAAACGGTAAACTAGAGTATAAGTCTGAAGCGCCGGTCGCAATAATGCCAGACGGACGCCCAGTTGGCGGAATCGCACATCGTTCACTGAGGGAGGGTTCGAATGGGTTTGGCCTATGATGATCTGATCGAGCCGGTAATTGTCCGGCAAGAATCCAAGAGCCGCCTATATTGCATGTGCGGCCGCACAGCGAACTTCCCTTTCTGTGACGGATCGCACACGGCGACCTCTATTACGCCCCGCGAGATTACGGTAGATGGAACCCGAACTATGGCCATTTGTGCATGCTGGCGATCGAAGACGCGGCCGTACTGCGACGGCACACACGGCAAACTAGTTGCGCCCAAGTGACGGAACCAACCCAACGCGCAGGAGGAAACTCAATGGCCGAGGTAAAAAATCCGATAACGGAGGCTAAGGCAAACCCCGATATCCGCCACCTTTCGCTCTGGCGCACCGACCTTGCCTATTTCTGGACCATCAACTGCGAGGCAAACGTGCAGGACGACATGCACTACCACGAGAACGATGATCACGTCTTCATGGTTCTCGAAGGAGAGTGCACCGTGCGAACCCCGGAGGAAGAGCACATCCTGAAACCCCACGACACGATTCTCCTAGAATCGGGAAAGCCCTACCAACTCTGCAACACCGGGGCAGATCGCTTACTGCTGTTCGGCGCCGGCAACGCCGGAGTCAACGGAAATCCGCGAACTCGAGTGCCCAGACGTCCCAGCCACACGCCGGTCAAGGAGCCAATCATTGCGTAGAGCCTTCTTGGCGGATAAAAGCTATTACACGGCAAGCAACATGGCACAGTCATACGAACAACGAACAATTCGTCCCGAGAGCCGGAAATGCTAAGACTGCTGTCCTATGGCCCTTGACCGTACGCTCACAGGACAAGGCTTGTCCTGGCAGAAAAAGACATCCCGTATGAGCTGATCGAGTGCGACCTCGGAAACAAATCCGAGGAGCTTCTGAAGCTCAACCCGTATGCGAAGGTGCCAGTGCTTGTGGACGGCGATGCCGTAATCTACGAGTCAGCTGTCATAAACGAATACCTAGATGAGAAATATCCGCAGATACCCTTAATGCCCACGAATCTACTGGAACGCGCTGAGGTCCGGATCTGGATCGACTTCTGTAATTCACGACTCCAGAACGCAGCGGGAAACATCCGGCACGACCACGAAGTCAACGAAAACAGGAGGCGACTGGCAGCGCACCTGGCGACCCTCGAAAAGCGAATGGCGGACCGGACCTTCATCGCCGGCGACTATTCACTGGCGGACATCACCTACATCCCG
>CAYTMJ010000028.1:0-102072 GCA_964438895.1 uncultured Syntrophobacterales bacterium
AAGAACATTCTTTCTATGCTGTGTGCTCGGGTTGCTGACGGCGTGGTATCGAAAACATCCGTAACGATGGCGGATTTGAAGAACCGCCCGACGTTCAGGATTTAGGTGAAATTCTGCGAACGACGGGTATGTGTTTGTCCAGCAAGTAATCAAGAAGCCAGGGGTTTCGTAAAATCGCGTAAGAGCGAACTCATGCACTCCCCATTTGCCCCGCACTTCCGACACGGTGCAACGATCGCAAAGTCCAACCATGGTTAGAAACAGAAACACAAACACAAGTGAAACTTCGGCCTAACCCAGCCATGGGGTAGACAGGGAACTTTGCGATCCGGTGCCTCGGGACTTGAGAAGAAGACTGGAGCCACCCGCCGGACTCGAACCGGCGACCTACTGATTACGAATCAGTTGCTCTACCAACTGAGCTAGGGTGGCTAGGATTAAGGTGTCTGGAACAGCTGGATCCCAACCTCAATTTACAGCGGGCCACGTGTAACGACAAACGTTGTCCGTTACCGTGCAGCCATCCGTCCACCCTCCACGGGCAGGTCTGTGCCAGTGATGTAGTCAGCCCAGCACGAGGCTAGGAACAGGACGGGGCCAACGAAATCGTCAATCTCGCCTTTGCGCCCGAGGGCTGGCGGAATAAACTCTCCGGCTGCATGGGCGGGCTCGGGGCCCTCCCCGGTGCCCTTGGAGATGGCCGCGTATTCATAGATTGTGGTGAGACGGTTGGGCGTGAAGCCGGGGCTAACAGAGTTGACATTGATGTTGTCCCGGCCGAGTTCCACGGCCATCTGGCGGGTTAGCATGACAACGCCGCCCTTGGCGGCACTGTATGCAGAGCCACCAGCCGTTCCCCGGTGCCCAGCAATGGAGGCGATGTTGACGATCTTACCACCACCCTGGCGCTTCATCACAGGAGCCGCGTGACGCGTTGATAGGTAGGCGGCCTTGAGGCAGATATTAAGTACGAAGTCCCATTCGCCGGGTTCCATCTCAGTGATGCTCTTAGGCGGATAGATTTGCACAGCGGCAGCGTTGACTAGGATGTCGACCGCTCCGAAGTGTTCTACTACCCCATTGATCATACCTGCAACGTCGGTGTCGTTGGATACGTCGCCAGTAGCGGGTATTGCCTCGACTTCCCCGACCAGTTTGCTGATACATTCAAGGGCCTTCTCTTCCTTAAGGTCGTTTATGGCCAGCTTTGCCCCATGATCCGCGAAGCCCTGCGAAAAGGCTGTACCCAGCACGCCGGCGCCGCCGGTGATGAGGACCACTTTGTCCTTGAGTCCGAGATCTTTCATTGTAGTTCTCCTACGCTCCGAGCCCCGGTTGTGGGGTCCGGAGCGTTTTATCCAGTCCTATCGTGCTCGCTGACGTTTGGCCACTTCGAGTTGTGGGACTGTTTGCAGCGCCTCTACGTGCGCTAAGGCTTCAGACCGTGTCACCACGGTCGCGTACTTGCTGTTCATCTCGTAAAGGTTGACTAGGTGCGAGAACGGCGAACGGTCGAATGTACCTTCCTCCACCACAAACACCGAGAAACCATGAGAGTAACCGTCGATGACGGTGGATCGGACACAGCCGGAAGTGGAGCAGCCGGTGACAATCAGGGAGTCCACGTTCTTGCGCGTCAGATAGGTGGTCAGATGGGTACCGAAGAACGCGCTGGCTCGGGCTTTATGCACTACATATTCGTCTTTTCGTGGATGGATCATTTGCGGAAACTTCACCGCCAGATCGCTCATGGTGGTAGGCTCCCTCTCGCGCTTGGTGGCATTGCCGAAAACCGCCTTGAAATCAGTATCGCTGGTCGAATAGATCACCGGCACTTTGGTTTTGCGGCACGCCATCAGAAGTTTTCGGATGTGCGGCAGTGCCTGCCAGGCAGCCTTGCCACAGCTCGAGCGAAATTCGTCGATGGCGGCCAGGGCCTCCATTGGCTTGGTTCCGGTGAAGGATGTGATGACATCGATGATCAGCAATGCTGGTCGCTGCCCGAAGGCCTGCTTGCCTTTGTACCCGGCCTTTTCGTAGATCTGGCGATCATACTCCGGGAAAATTGTCTCCCAATCCCTCATGTTTGTTCTCCTCGTGGGCTGTACCATATATCAAACCGCCGACAACACTCAACTAAAGAGGTGGGCAAAGCCCGTTCCCGCGGCAGCAGAATTCCGGATCATATCCGGAAGGACAGGGCGGAAAGACCGGGATGACTCACCGGTGCCCCATGACACTTGCTGCACGCGCGTTACTCCCGTAGCGCTGCTAGCATGTCCCTGGCTGCGGCCAGGGGGTCGGGTGCTTCAGAGATGGCGGAGATTAGGGCGATGCGTGCAGTGCCGTGGGCCTTGATCTCGGGTAGGTGGCGTTGGTCGATTCCGCCGATGGCGAAGATTGGAATCGACGTAGAGTCCGCGACAGCCTTCAAAGCGTCGGTCCCCTGGGGATCACCGAAGGCAAGCTTAGAGGCGGTGGGGTAGATGGGGCCGAACAGGATGAAGTCCGCACCCCTTTTGGCGGCGGAGTGTGCTTCCTCCAACGAATGGGTGGAGATGCCAATCTTTCGGTTCATGCCGAGGAGGCCGCGGGCCACCTCCACGGGTATGGAGTTCGCTGCTAGGTGCACGCCACTGGCGCCTGCTGCCAAGGCCACGTCCACACGGTCGTTGATGAATAGCTCGGCGCTGTAGCGGTCGCACAACTCCTTGACCCGGCGGGCTAACTCCAAAAGCGGCTGCCCGCTAAGATCTTTCTCCCGAAGTTGTACTGCCCGAATGCCTCCCTCCAGGGCCATTTCTAGCACCCACAGCAGATCACGTCCGGCGGTAGCGTTGCGGTTGGTTACAAGATAGAGGTCAAAGTCGATGGATGTCACGAATCTGCGGCCTGGTGTTTTTACGGCTTCCGATCAGGTGAGGAGCCCCTCGATGGGACTGGAAGCGTTGGCGTAGAGTTTCCTCGGAATGCGGCCGGCCAGGAATGCCTTGCGTCCAGCCTCCACTGCTTGCTTCATGGCATCCGCCATGAGCACGGGATTCTTAGCCCCGGCAATGGCGGTGTTCATCAGTACCCCGTCGCAGCCCATCTCCATGACGATGGCCGCGTCTGAAGCAGTGCCTACACCGGCATCTACAATGACTGGGATGGATACGTTCTCCTGGATGATGCGAATGTTGTAGGGGTTCCGTATGCCCAAGCCGGACCCGATAGGTGCAGCCAGAGGCATTACCGCTGCGCAGCCCATGTCCTCAAGTTTCTTAGCGGTCACTACGTCGTCACCGATATACGGGAGCACGGTGAAGCCGTCCGCGATTAGCAGGCGTGCAGCCTCCAGGGTTCCAGGTGTGTCCGGGAAGAGAGTCTTATCATCGCCGATGACCTCGAGCTTGATCATGTCGCCCACACCCGCTTCCCGGGCTAGCCGGCAAGTGCGTACGGCCTCTTCGGCTGTATAACAGCCAGCTGTGTTGGGCAGGATCGTAAACTTCTTTGGGTCTAAATAATCAAGCAGGTTTTCCTGGTCTGGGTCGACGATGTTGACACGTCGGACCGCTACCGTGACAATTTCAGCCCCGGAGACTTCGATGGCCCTTCGTGTCTCATCAAAGTCCTGGTACTTGCCCGTACCTACGATCAGTCGCGATCGGAAATCTTTCCCAGCGAGGCGAAAACAATCGGATGAATCCGCCGGTATTTGTGGTTTGGTTTCGGTCATGGGCTACCCGCCGCCGACGAACTGGACAATCTCCACCTCGTCCCCTTTCTGCAATTGTGTGGCGCCGTATACGTCTCGGGATACGACTTCCGCATTGAGTTCGACCACCACACGTCCGGGTCGGATCCCTAGTTCCTCTAGGAGCTCAGAGACGCTAAGGTTCGACTCCACCTTGCTCTCCTTCCCGTTAATATGAATGATCACTGGACGTCTTCGCGGATGGCTGTTCTGCTAGGTGCCGACGAGTTTAATTCTTATACTTTGGCCGCGTTCATATTTTCACTCAACTGCATTATCACATATTTCAAGCCGCAAGGTAGTAGGCCTTGTGTGTCGGTCTAGCGGTTCGGCTGCTAGCGCGCGGCTGCTATCTTCACCTCTAGGACACCAATTCCCTCTACCTCACCTTCCACTTTGTCGCCGACGTTAAGGAAAATGGGTGGAGTTCGAGCGAAGCCCACGCCCGAAGGTGTCCCCGTGCTGATGATGTCGCCTGGCTCCAGCGTCAGGCCGTCGGACAGGTGTTCAATGGTTGTGGGAATATCGAAGATCATGTCCCGCGTGTTTCCGTCCTGCATGGTTTCACCGTTGACGCGGCACTGAAGGCGAATATTCTTGGGATCGGGCATAGCGCTCTTGTGTACGATGCTAGGTCCTATTGGGCAGAATGTGTCCAGGGACTTTCCCTTCCACCACTGGAGATGTCGGCGCTGTAAGTCGCGGGCGGTCATGTCTAGGCAGACGGTGTAACCGAAAATATAGTCGTTGGCTTTGTTGCGGGGAATGTTCCGCCCCTTCCGACCAATGATTACGGCTAATTCCACCTCCCAGTCGATTTTATTGGTAGCCGAGTGCGCTAGCACTCGGCCCTGGTCACCGATAACCGCGGTTGACGGTTTCGTGAAGAATACTGGGGCCTCGGGGGTGGTGAGTTTAACGCCTCGTACATGAGCCCCCTCGTCGATGTGTTCCTGATAGTTGACACCTAGGCAGATGACGTTCTTTCGAGGGAAGGGGATCGGGGACAGCAGTCGGGTGCGGTTGCGCTTCACCAAGATCCCTGCTTGTGCGAGTCTTCGAACTCCCTTGGAGTCCAGTCCCTCGATATACTTGGCAGCCTTCCTCGCTGTGTTGACGGCCTTCGCTCCCGCTTCGATGAAGGCTTGCATGTCGTCCAGATACGAGGCGGTGCCCCCGGGTAGATAGCGTCGGCTAACCTCTCGGAGATCGATGATCCGATCTTCCTCGATCATCATCCCAAAACGGGTTTTGCTACGAAAATTGTAGGTGACGAAGCGCATCGACTTACTCCCCTTCCCTTCCAGCCGTGTAATCGAATCCTCTGCGGGTAGCCCCCGCTTGTTCGAATGTCCAAGTGGACAGGGGTTTACTGAAAAAGCCATTCCCTCATAAAGAAGCGGCGTGCGGTTGTCAACCCGCAGGCGTCGACAGTTCCACGGAGTTGTGAAATTGCACGGATGGATACGGGGTGGTACCCTTCCCTTTGTGAGAAAAGCTAAGGGACGACGTGCTGCCATGGAGGTGGGTGACCGTGTCCTGGTGAAGGGGGATTTGCGCAAGCAAGTCATGTTGGTAGCCAGGGTAATTGTTCCTCACTCGACACAGAAGGTCTTCGTCACTCGATCGGGCGGGGACTTCACGGTGGGCCTGAAAATCTGGAAGTCCGACTACAACTGGAGCGAGAAGAACCAGATGTGGGTTTCAAAAAACTGATCTCTATTTCCACGGTGCGGCTGTATGGCACAAGAACTGGAAATGCTCCTCAAGGGCCTCGACGTGGGGGGAGGCCCGGCAATCATTCTGCTTCATGGCGATGAATTCCGTGTCCGCGGAGCGAGCCGTGCCATCCTAGATAAAGTCTCGCCCGGTCCGGAAAGTGCCCTGGGGATCTCGACGTTCGACGGCCGCCTCTCATCGTGGGATACGATCGAAGCTGCCCTTCTGACGCCGTCCCTTTTCTCCCCTGCATGCACGGTGGTAGTGGAAAACGTCCCCTGGTTCGCTCCTGCTGAGCGAAAGGTGGATCTGCTCGGCAAATCTCTGAGCCTTTGGGAGGACGGACAGTGGGATGAGAGCGGGGGCGCCTTTATGGCGTTGCTGCGGTCGGAGGGGTGGACGCAGGAGCAGTGGCTTGAGGCGGCGGATGCGTCGGAGTTCGGAAAGGCTCTCAAGGGTTACCAGTCGCACGCCCGGGAGATCCAAATCATCTGGCAATACTGCCGGGAGCGAGGCTTTGTTCCCGGGAATTCTAAGGGCGATGAACAGGGCAGGATCCTTCAACTACAGGAGGAGGGTCTCCCGGATGGTTCCCGCCTGTTGATGATGGCGCTTCAGGTGGACAAGCGTGGGCGCGTTTACAAGCAATTGAGCCGCGATGGCTGCGTTCTTGACCTTGCGGTAGAACGGGATCGGAGTGGGCGAATTCGTCGCGAGTTCCTCACTGCCTTCCTCGATCAACATCTCCGACAAGCGGAGAAGAAAATCGCCCTGTCGGCTCGGGAAGCGGTGTTGTCACGGTGTGGGAATGAGCTTTGGACCGTTCGTCAGGAGATAGAGAAGTTGTTGTTGTACGTCGGGGACGCTGATACCGTGAGTATCTCCGATGTAGAGGAAATCTTCACGGATCAGGCAGAAAGTTGGGTGTTCGACCTAACAGATGCTTTGGGACAAAAGGATCCGCTCCGGGCGCTAGAATTTCTCAGACGTCTCATGGCCAACGGCGAGTATCCGCTACGCGTTCTGGGAGCCATCGCCAGCCAGGTTCGCCGTCTTCTCAACGCCCGACAGCTTCTAGATCATGAATTGGTTAGGGTTTGGCGGCGGCCCATGTCCTACGCCGAGTTTCAACAACGAGTGCCTGCCGAAACCGAAGGTTTACCTACTAAGAGTCCGTATGCCAATTTTCTGACCTTACAACGGGCGGAAAGGTTCAGCCTCCCTGAGCTCAAGGGTTTTCAGCAGTTGGTCCAGAGGGCTGATGCCCGCCTCAAGTCGTCGGGGCACCAGCCTCAAGCCGTCATGGAATGGCTTATTTTGGAGATGTGTCACCCTTGACCTGAGAGACTGGCGCCTATCTTCGCAGCTTTGTCTTCTACGCCGCGGGGGTAAGGCTCTGGAGAGATAGGGTCGGATTGAGGGCTTGACCGAACGTGATGGTTTGTTGGATCGCTCGGTGATTTCGGATAAGCTTCGCGCAAATGGACAACCGGTTACAGCAACGCTGTATGGTGGCTGCTAAGGTCTCTCTCCTCAGCGGGGGCGTGTGCCGGCCTTGTAACGAGAAGATTCGGGCCCAAGCTCAAGGAGTCCAGGGGGGCGTTCGCGATCGCTCCGACCGCGAACTGCATAAACACGGGGTCAAGCCGGAGAAATAGCCGCGTTTCAACCCCGCGGGCGGCACGAATGATAGGGGACCCACGACACTTCGAATCCATCGGTAACCGCCTCGGATTCCGCCCGGTACCCTCGGGCGACGATGAGATCCGGCTGGTTTGGCGTGGCGGGCGTTTCCCGGCGCTACTATGCCTAGGTGTAGCGTGTTTTCTGCTGTTGCTCTCGGTGCCGGTTGCACTGGCCATCCATGCGCAGGGATTCAATAGTGCTGTTGGGAACCTGTGGTACTTCCCGGCCATGAATGTGGTGCTCTTTGCTGTTGTGGTTTTCCTGCTAACGCTCAAACGTGCCATACGGATCGATCGGTGCGCCGGTAAGATATTCCTGTCCCGTAGCAGCTTGCTAATGCGCCACCGCCTAATACTGGAGTTCGATGATATCCAGGCCGTCAGCCTCGACGACGATGATGTGTACAGCGGATTCGCAGTAGCCGGTTCTACGGCGGGCCAGAAATCGTTTCCTGCCCCCTCCCTCCGTCTGCGCCTTTCGGGTTCACAGTCGGTACTGCTCGACAGGGGTAGCGGGAAACACCTCGAGAAGCTTGCTGATCGTATCGGCTGCTTCATGAACAAGCCGGTAGAAGGGGTCCTGCTGGGGAGCACTTTGGCGCCAGGTGGGGGTTGACCGACCACCGGATTCCTCCTATAAACAGTGCGTCGTTCGGGTATCATCATTGAACCCCACCAAGTAACGAATTACACGATCGGAGACGGAGTTTCATGGATAAGAAGATTAAGTTTCGTGTCAACGGGACGCAGCACGAGATGGAGGTACCCACCAACAGACTGTTGGTTGACGTGCTCCGGTACGATCTAGGCCTCACGGGTACCAAGGAAGGTTGTAGCGTCGGTGTGTGCGGCGCTTGTACGGTACTCATCGACGGAGAGATGGTGAGCTCGTGTCTGGCCCTGGCGGTGTTTGCCGACGGCCACGACGTTACTACGGTGGAGGGGCTGGCCGAGGGTGGCGAGCTTCATCCGGTACAGCAGAGCTTTATCCGTTATGGCGGTTTTCAGTGTGGCATCTGTACTCCGGGCCAGGTGGTGGCCGCTAAGGCGTTACTGGATCGCAACCCCAAGCCTAACGAGGAAGAGATCAAGGACTGGATGATGGGGAACCTGTGCCGTTGTACTGGCTATTATAAGATCATCGAGTCCATAGAAAAGGCGCACGAGTTCGCCAAGTAGGGGGTTGAGGAATGATCGCTTTTGAATACCGTACTCCCGGAAGCCTCGAAGAGGTCTACGCGGATCTGAAGGAACTTGGTTCTGACGGCAAAGTCATCGCCGGGGGCACAGCTCTGGTAATAATGATGAAGCAGCAGCTTGTACAACCAAGTTGTGTTGTCAGCCTACGGAACGTGTCTGGGTTGAGTGCCCTATCAGAAGAGAAAGGGAACATTCATATCGGCGGTCTCGTGTCTCACGCGGCGTTAGACGCGTCTGCCCTGGTGCAGGGTAAGCTACCAATGTTGGGCGAGACATATCACCATGTGGCCACCCAGCGCGTGCGCACCATGGCCACGGTGGGCGGCGGGTTGGCCCATGCTGATCCTAACCAGGATCCTCCGCCTTCCTTTATCGCCCTGGGCGCTAGTTTTGAGTTAAGTTCTGCAGGCGGCACCCGGAGTGTGGCGGCGGAGGACTTCTTTAGCGACTATTACGAGACGGCGCTTGAGCCGGAGGAGATCGTTTCTGGTGTAAGCGTGCCGCTTATGGGGTCTAACAGCGGTGCAGCCTATCTCAAGTTCCTGCCACGTTCGGCTGACGACTATGCCACCGTCAGTGCCGCTGCTGTGGTGACACTTGATGTTAACAAGACCACGATTCAGGATGTTCGTATTGCGATGGGCAGTGTCAATGCTACGCCCGTGCGTGCTACGATATCCGAGGATGTGCTTAGGGGGCAGCCAGTTAAACCCGAGGGGCTGCGCGAAGCCGGGGAGAAGGCTAAGGAACACACCGACCCAGTTAGCGATTTCCGTGGCTCGGGATCCTATAAAACACAAATGGCCGCAGTGTTTGTTAGGCGGGCGCTGGAGCAAGCGATCGCCAACGTGGCTTGAGGGGGTAGTAGGTGAAATTCAGTCAAACAGCAACTGTACCTGCGGGTCGCGAGCCCCTGTGGCAGCTTCTTATGGACATTCCCAGGGTCGCCGCATGCCTACCCGGAGTCGAGGGTGTTGAGCAGATTGACGGGGAAACCTACCAGGGAACGTTGAAGGTTCGCGTGGGTCCCATTGCTCTGAGTCTGCAAGGCAAGATTGTCCTAGAGGAAAAGGACGAGGTAGCTTGCCGCGCAGCGCTCCGGGCCGAGGCCGAGGACCGGCGAGTGGCCGGCGCTATGCGCGGTAAGTCGACCATGGAGCTCAAGGAGCTGAGTGCTGAAGAGACTGAACTTACGGTGGAGACCGACGTCAACATTCTCGGAAAGATCGGCGAGTTTGGCCAGCCCATCATCCGCAAGAAGGCTGACAAGATGCTCGTTACGTTCATCGAAAACATCAAGAAGGAGCTGGCAGCGAGTTAGTGTCCTGAGCTAATATGGTTATAGAACAAACGGGCGGCCGGTAGAAATCGATACTACCGGTTGCCCGTTTGTGTTCGGGCTTCGTTACTTGTTGCTTCTCGCCCGTTGCGGCGCGATCTGCTAACTTTCCATCGAAAACATGGAGCGAGGAAGGGACAACCTGACAGGCGGTATCCGGGAGGTCATCCGCTGGGAGTACGCACGGCACCGGCCGGCCGGTATTGTTCGCGTAGAGGCCGTGATTCCACATACCAATATCCTGGCGTGGTTGCGTGCCCAATCAGGATTCGCTGTCAAGGTGTACTGGGCGGATCGGGACGGACTGGATGAAGTGGCGGGTGTGGGTGCCGCAGATGTTGTTGTGGGCACGAATTCGGAAAGTGTCGAATCTCTGTTTGAGCAGATGAGCTGTCGTCTGGGGGCTCGGGCGACAGCCGCGAGATACTTCGGTGGTATGCGCTTCAATCGGAAATGTGCCTCAGACGCGGCATGGGGGGATTTCGGTGGTTTTCGGTTTGTGTTGCCGCGATTTGAGTTAAGCCGAAGGGGTTCGGACAGCATTCTTGCTTGTCAGTGGGTACGCTCCCCTGACACTGCCGACACTTTGATTAAAGAAACGGATAATCTGATCTTCCCGGCTCCTGAGACTACGTGCACCCCCCCGGTGGCAGTAGGCCGCGAGGATTTGCCCAGTAGGGCGGGTTGGGACGCATCCGTGGCACGCGTGCTGGAATTGGTTTCTGAGGGAGATTTGGACAAGGTCGTTCTTGCGCGGAAAACTACGTTCGGCTTCGAGACTGAGCTCGATCCCCTTCTGTGCCTCCAAGCCCTGCTGCTGGAAGCGGAGCGTTGCTACCGGTTTTGTTTCGTTCCGGCAGGAGGCCGAGCTTTTATTGGTGCATCCCCGGAGCGACTTTACCGCCGGGAGGGTCGGCGGATCCTGTGCGATGCCATCGCCGGCACACGCACGCGCGGTGATGGTGCCTCCTTAGACCGGCAACTGGAACGCGAGCTCATGAGTAGTGAAAAGGAGCGACGGGAGCAAAACTACGTTGCTCGGGGAATACGGGAAAGCCTCGCGACGATGTGCGGTTCGTTGGTCGACGGAGGTGGCCTGTCCGTTGTGAAGCTGCGGCAGTGCCAACATCTCATGAGCACTTTCGATGGTATGCTCCTTGACAGCGTCGATGACGCTGATCTCCTGAAAACGCTGCATCCAACCCCGGCGGTCGGTGGTTATCCCACAGACTGTGCGGTGCGGGTCATTGAGGAGGGGGAGCCCTTCGACCGGGGATGGTATGCGGGCCCCATGGGCTGGATTGGGCGCGACAGCGCTGAGTTTGCGGTCGCGATCCGGTCGGGCCTAGTGGATGGCTCGACCCTTTCCGCGTTCGCGGGAGCGGGAATTGTGGCCGGGTCGGTATCTGGAGAGGAGTGGAGAGAGTTGGACTACAAGATTAGCCACTTTGCCCAAGCCTTGAACCTTCCCAGATGAACGCTTCCCCAAACCTTAACCATCTGTGGGCGGAGCTCTTGATCGAGGAGCTCGTTCGTAACGGGGTTGACACTTTCTGTGTCGCGCCGGGGTCACGCAGCACGCCTCTGGTGGTGGCCGTAGCACGAAACAACCGAGCTCGAAGCATTGTTCACTACGACGAGCGCGGTGCCGCCTTCCACGCTTTGGGTTTCGGGCGCATTACCGGGATGCCGGCCGCGGTCATCACCACCTCGGGCAGTGCGTTGGCCAACGTGTGGCCAGCAGTAGTGGAGGCGTCGCTGGAGATCGTCCCCCTGCTCGTTTTGAGCGGTGACCGTCCGCCGGAGTTTCAGGATGCCGGTGCTAACCAGACTATGGATCAGGTCAAGTTCTTTGGCGATTATGTAAAATGGTCGGCGAGTCTCCCGTGCCCTTCTGAGCACATCGACCCGGCTGCGGTGCTGACCGCTTTGGATCAGGCGGTAAGTCGCTGCGGCGGGCCATCTGGCGGTGCTGTTCATATCAACTGTATGTTCCGAGAGCCGTTGGCTCCTACCGATCAGGGAGGCACTTTCGAGAAGTATCTTGAACCGTTGCGGGTATGGAAGCGCGACGGACAGGCCTACACCCGCTATAAGAGCGTACCGGCCACTCCGGACTCCTCGTTGGTGGCGGAGGTTTCGGCAATGGTCGGACGCTGTCCTCGCGGTTTGTTGGTCGCTGGTCGGTTACGGGATCCATTGGAGAGTGCAGCGGTGGCCTCTCTTGCCGAGATTCTGGGCTGGCCACTTCTCCCCGATGTGACCTCGGGGTTGCGGCTCGACAGCAAGCCCGGAACTGCGGTGCCCTATCACGATGTGTTGCTCGGGTCTGAAGAATTCATGCGACAACATGCTGCCGAAGCTGTGATCCACGTCGGCGGTCGGTTGACGTCAAGGCGGCTTTTAGATTGCTTGGAACTGACACGGCCGAAGGACTATGTGGTTGTGAATGACCACCCAGACCGCCAGGACCCTATTCACCGCGCTACTCAGCGGTTTCAGCTCTCGGTGGTGGGATTCTGTGAAGCCTTGAAGGCGGGGGTCGGGAATGCACCACCGGTGGGTGGTGCGGCAAATGCAGCTGCGCCCAGTGAGCTTG
Organism: uncultured Syntrophobacterales bacterium; assembly: GCA_964438895.1. GTDB lineage: Bacteria > Desulfobacterota > Binatia > UBA9968 > JAJDTQ01 > JAJDTQ01. The sequence goes on from CAYTMJ010000028.1 coordinate 12,282, forward strand.
CTGATTCCCACTGGCTTGCAAGTTGGCAGGGAGCATCCCAGCACGTTGGGCGACGATTCGATGAACTCCTCACGCAGGCCGAAACTTTAAGCGAGCCTGAGGTAGCTTGGCTGGTTTCCCGCCATATAGGGCCGGGAGAAGGGCTATACCTAGCTTCGAGCATGCCCGTTCGCGATATGGACACTTTTGGTTGTCCCCGGCCTGAGCAGGTCGTTGTTGGCGCCAACCGAGGAGCAAGTGGTGTCGATGGCACCATCGCTACGGCTTCGGGATTTGCACGGGGACTCGCCAAGTGCGTCACATTGATAATTGGTGATGTCGCGTTCCTGCATGACCTCAATTCCCTGAGGTTGTTGCAGGATCTTAGTTCTCCGTTCGTTATAGTGGTTCTGAACAACAACGGCGGGGGGATCTTCTCGTTTCTTCCCATTGCCGGATTTAGCGATGTATTTGAGCGTTATTTTGGTGCCCCACACGGCATGACGTTTGAGCATGCAGCGGCGTTATTTGATGTCGAGTACGTCAGGCCCTCTTCGCCTGGCGAGTTCGTTGATATTTATGGGCAGGCCCGTGCCCGTTCAGGTGCTACCATGATTGAGGTGCAGACCACACGCCCAGATAATTACGATTTACATCTGAGCCTGCGCAAGGCTGCTCTGGAAGGGCTATAGTGTGGCCGAATCTTGTCAACTCCACTATGAGATCCGTGGTAGTGGCCGAGATAAGGACGTGCCACTGCTGTTTCTCCACGGATTCATGGGCTCGAGCCGTGATTGGGCGGAGACGTTGGAGCAATTGCCGGAGTATAGGTGTATCGTCGTCGATCTTCCGGCCCACGGACTAAGTGCGGGGTGTTCGGCCGATCTCTATTCAATGCCGAGGACAACCCTCGCATTGTTAGCGGTTTTGGACGAACTCAGGTTAGGGCACTGCGTGCCGGTGGGTTATTCTATGGGGGGGCGGCTAGCGCTTAATCTTGCGTTGGCCCACCCGGACCGTTGTCGCGCTTTGGTTGTGGAATCAGGGTCTCCGGGGCTGGCGTCGGATCGCGAACGGGAGTCCCGTCGAGAATGGGATGAAACTAAGGCCTGTGAACTGGAACAGCAGGGGTTAGACGGCTTTCTGGAGGCCTGGTACCGGCAACCATTGTTCCACTCCATCCGCCGGAATCAGGCACGTTTCGCGTCCCTGATCGAGCGGAGACGACAGAACAACATTGCTGGCCTCGCTCTCTCCCTCCGGCTTATGGGAACGGGCTCTCAGGAGCCTCTTTGGAACAAAGTCCCGGGGATACGGGTTCCATGGTTAGCTGTGGTCGGCGAGCTCGATGCACACTACAGAAAAATCATGCAGGATATGGTAAGCGTCTCGAGGAAGGGTAGACTCGCGACCATCTCGGACGCGGGGCACAACACTCATTTTGAGAACCCGACGGCCTTCTCCCGTGCCTTACGGGAGTTTCTAGTGTCCTGCGGGTGACGACAGACTTCTGGCGGATCCATCAGGCCCACATCATTCCCGCGAAGCTTGTCCCTGATCCCTAATGGGGAATAGGAATCCAGGAAGAGCGCGCCTTGGGTCATCAGATCGAGGTTAAAACATGGCAGAATTCGAATGGATCGAGGCAGGGCAGTACACAGATATCAAGTACGACAAAATCGACGGAATCGCGAAGATCACCATCAACCGTCCGGAGGTTCGGAACGCCTTTCGGCCACTGACGGTGGAGGAGATGATCCGGGCGCTTGACGATGCCAGGAACGATCAGAGCATTGGCGTGGTGATCTTGACCGGTGAAGGCAGGGAGGCCTTTTGCTCAGGTGGTGACCAGAAGGTGAGGGGGGACTCCGGGTACAAGGATGCTGCTGGCGTGCATCGGTTGAACGTGTTGGATTTTCAGCGTCAGATGCGCAGTTGCCCCAAGCCTATTATTGCCATGGTGGCAGGTTATGCGGTGGGCGGCGGCCATGTGTTGCACGTCATGTGTGACCTGACAATTTCTGCTGACAACGCCATTTTCGGGCAGACCGGCCCCCGGGTCGGCTCCTTCGACGGTGGCTACGGTGCTACCTACCTGGCTCGAATCGTGGGGCAGAAGAAAGCCCGAGAGATCTGGTACCTGTGTCGGCAATACGATGCCAAGCAGGCTCTGGATATGGGGCTGGTGAACGCGGTGGTGCCGTACGAGCGACTTGAGGAGGAGACTGTTCAGTGGTGCCGTGAGATCCTCTCCAACTCACCCATTGCGATCCGATGCCTTAAGTCGGCGTTCAATGCGGATTGTGACGGTCAAGCCGGTCTCCAAGAACTGGCTGGAAATACCACCATGCTCTATTACATGACTGAAGAGGGGCAGGAAGGTAGAAACGCTTTTGTCGAGAAACGCAAGCCGGATTTCTCGAAGTTTCCCAGACGTCCTTGAACCCACACGATAGGGCCCCAGTGAGTCAGGAACCCCCCCCTCAAATGCCAAGTGCCGTTGCGATCTGGCTCCTGGCGGCAAGGCCCAAGACCCTTTGGGCGTCTATCGCACCGGTGATGGTGGGCAGTGCTATGGCGTTCGGTGACGACGCTTTTCATGCACTTTCGGCCTTTGTGGCACTGGTGTGCTCGGTGCTGATTCAGGTCGCTACCAACTTTGCTAACGATCTCTTCGATTTTGAAAAAGGAGCAGACACCGAGGCCCGCCGAGGCCCGTTGCGGGTCACTCAAGCTGGGCTTGTGAGCCCCGCGATTATGCGGCGAGGAATCGTCGTAGTGCTACTACTGGTCTTATTAGGGGGTCTCTACCTTATTTGGCGTGGCGGATGGCCAGCGGTCGTTATCGGCGTTTGTTCGGTGGGGTGTGGAATACTTTACACTGGTGGGCCACGGCCTTTGGGCTATATGGGCCTAGGCGACCTTTTCGTTCTGGTCTTTTTTGGGCCTGTAGCGGTGGCGGGGACTTACTACGTGCAGACCCTAACGGTCAACGCTACAGTAGTGGTGGCGGGATTAGCACCGGGGTTGCTGTCCGTTGGCATCCTTGCTGTAAATAACCTCCGTGATGCGGATGAAGATCGTCGGACTGGTAAGCGAACATTGGCTGTGCGTTTTGGCCCGGGCTTCGTTCGTGCTGAATACGTCACTGCCGTGGTAATCGCCTGTCTGCTTCCGCTCTTTCTATACCTCAACTCCGGCCGACACCTGTATTCGGTAGCAACTGCAGCTGTTGTTATTGTCGCGCTGCCCGCCTTTCGCCGCCTTTTCGCGTCTGAAGGCTCGTCGCTCAACCCTGTCTTGGCCTACACCGCTCGCTTACTGTTGCTGTATAGCGCCGTTTTCTCTGTCGGTTGGATGATGTAAGGCAGTCGTCGTAGAAAAGAACAAACGGTGCCACGTCCCCTTCAGAGCACAAAAGCTCGTTACTACACAAAAGACCTTAGGTGCCGTCCACCTCTATGGCCTCGCGTGACTAAGAAATTTCTCAGTTCTTTAATAGTATGTGCGGTCAGCTGGTCGTATAGGGACGAGAACCGGGCGTTTCCCATGGTAAGTCTCTGGAATTGGCCTGAAACCAAACCTAACGTTGGTGGGTGCTTCTCCGGTGGAGTAGTGGTATCAGAGGGATGCGATGTGAACTCGTTCATCAAACTCCATCGTGCGTTACAAAGCACCCGTACCCTCGAGGCGCGATGATTATTTCCAGCTGCCGTATTTTTCATTATAGCCTTTCGCTGGTATCGCCCCTAACATTGGCTGGCCGCATGATGCGGGAGCGCGAAGGTTTGTTGATTCGAATCGGTTTAGACTCGGGGGTGTCTGGTTGGGGCGATGTAGCTCCATTGCCAGGATTCAGTCGCGAGAGCATCGAGGAGGCCGAGATGGAGCTTATCACCTGGGTGCGGCGACTACGAAAGGTAGGGTTCGATCCACGGGGTGATGATCTAGAGTCGTGGTTGGGGTACGAATCTACGGTTTTAACGTTGCCCTCAGTGCGGTTTGGTTTGGAGGTGGCCTTTGTGAGCTTGTCAAGGCAGACGGAGGGCAAGGCTACTGCTGAGTTGGGCTTCTTCGAGGGCGGCGTTCCTGTCAACGGTTTGCTGGCAGGACCGCGCGAACAGGTACTAGGGGATGCTCGAAGGCTTCGGGACGAAGGTTACCAGGCGGTCAAGCTCAAAGTAGGAACCCGACCGGTGGTGAAGGACGTGGAGCTCACACGCGAAGTTCGTACCATCATCGGAGACGGCGTGGAGCTGAGGCTGGATGCTAACCGGAGTTGGAGCCTGGAGCAGGCGACGGAGTTTGGGCGCGACGTCGAAGCGATTGGCGTCGAATACATCGAAGAGCCTTTGCATGACCCGACGCTTCTAAGGGCGCTGTTCGATGCTACCGGAATAGCGGTGGCTCTGGACGAGAGTCTTTTGGAGCTCAGGCCAGATGGTCTTGAGGAGCGTCCGGAAGTTGGCGCTGTGGTGCTGAAGCCGACCCTACTGGGTGGGATCGCTAAGGCCCGGGAATGGGTGACCAAGGCGCTAGATCTAAACGTTCGGCCTATAATCAGCAGTTGCTTCGAGAGTGGGGTTGGGTTACTAGCTCTGGCGGCGCTTGCTTGGTCTTCCACGGGCGATGCTGTACCTGCGGGCCTCGATACGTATCGGTGGTTAGGCACGGATGTAGTCGAACCGCGTATCCCATTTCGCTCGGGGACTATAGAATGGACTGATGCCATGGCTCAGTCTCATAAGATCGACGGATCGAGGCTGAGCGGAAGACGGCATGGCTAACATCCAATGCCCTCTCGAAGAAGCGGCCATGCTCGATGGCCTTCGTCCGGCGGTGGTTAGCGGCTCCCAGGTTGTCTCCTATGCCGAGTTTCACCAACGTGTCGCGCGAGTGACTTCCGCTCTGCGCCGGATAGGCTGCCGGCCAGGTGAGCGTGTCGCAATTCTTGCGCCCAACGGTCCCGAGTACCTTGTCTGGCTGCTGGCAATTCTTCGACTAGGGGCGGTGTGTTGTCCTATGAACACGCGACTCCCGAGCCGAACGGTGGTGGACCTTCTTCAGCGCATCGATTGCCGTATGTTGGTGGTACAGGCGCATGGATACGACGATCTGGGTGACATGATCAGGGAAGTAGGGGCGTTCCCGAGCCACAACCTTCAGGTCATCGAAGGACGCAACTTAACGGCGTCCGAAGATTATTTCGAGGTGGATCGCCTTGGTTCTGTCATGTCACTCGCTCGCCCTGCGACGATCGTCTTCACCTCTGGTAGCACTGGCGCACCTAAGGCGGTGCTCCATTCGTACGGCAATCATTACTACAATGCTCTGGGTTCCAACCAGAATCTCCCGCTCGCTGTTGGGGACCGCTGGTTGCTTGATCTACCTCTTTATCACGTAGGTGGTCTCGGTATTCTCTTCCGCTGCCTATTGTCGAGAGCTACGGTGGTGATGCCCGACAGGGGACAGACGCTGGATGCGGTCCTGGCACACCACGAGGTTTCGCACCTGTCGGTGGTGGTGACTCAATTACATCGGCTGTTGCAGCAGCCTGACACCGTTAGCTACCCTTCCCTCCGATATATTATTCTGGGTGGTAGCCCGGTACCACTCAAGCTGTTGGAGCATGCCAACGCGCGTGGTTTCCCGGTATTCGCCAGTTACGGTTGTACCGAGATGGCCTCGCAGGTGGCGACTACCGGGCCCGATTCCACCCCCGCCCAGCGGCTCACTTCGGGGAAGCTATTGCCGCATCGCAAGCTCCGGATCAGTGACGAGGGGGAAATACAGTTGGCCGGAGAGACATTGTTCATGGGCTACGTAGAAGATGACCACCTGCGACGTCCTTTGACCGATGACGGTTGGTTCACCACTGGCGACCTCGGGAACGTGGATGAAGACGGGTACCTGACGATTGTCGGGCGGCGTGATAACCGGTTCTTTTCCGGGGGCGAGACGATTTATCCCGAGGAGATTGAACGGGCCCTGACGGACCATAGTGGGGTTGAGCAGGCGGTGGTAGTACCTATCCCAGACGAAGAGTTTGGCCAGCGCTGTGTAGCTTTCGTGAAGTCTGGTGAGGCTTGCCTTAATGGCTCCGAGTTGGCTGCGTGGTTGGGCCGAGCCTTACCGCGATACAAGGTGCCGAGCGTGTTTTACGATTGGCCTGACACCGATCTCGCCACTTTCAAGATCGACCGGGTGAATTTCCGCCGTATGGCCCTGGACGGACCCAGGGTTCCCTTGGGGGATCCTACGAAAGAAGGAGGGGGAGGGGGATAATGAAGACCGTGAAGCAGGGAACGATAAATTCGATGGCGATGCGGGATGACAATAGGGAGTTAGTGTCGTTGCTCCGGCGTATGTGGGTGATTCGTGCCTTTGAGGAGAGGGTGTCAGCTCTTTATGCTGCTAGGGAGATCGTCGGGCTGCTCCACCTCGGCATCGGCCAGGAAGCTGTGGCGGTGGGCGTGTGCAGCGTGCTCGAGAATGATGACGCGGTGTTCGGTGGGCATCGCTCCCATGGGCACGCCATTGCTAAGGGGGCGGATCTCAACCTGCTTATGGCCGAGTTAGCCGGACGCGCCACTGGCTATTGCCGCGGTAAGGGCGGATCCATGCACGTGGTCGCCGCGGACGCGGGTTTCGTTACCGCCACCGGAGTAGTGGGGGGAACAGTACCGTTGGCTCTGGGCTCCGCCTTCGCGGCTAGGGAGACGGACTCGGGACGGGTGGCGGTAGTCTTTTTCGGTGACGGTGCTGGCCAGAGCGGTCCTTTCCACGAGTCCTTGAACATTGCCAGCCTATGGAAGCTCCCTGTAATTTTTGTGTGTGAGAACAACGGCTACGCGGAGTTCACTCCCCTTTCAGCGCACACCCGGGTGGAACGGTTGGTTCAACACGCCAAAACCTATAGCATCCCCGGTGTTACAGTTAACGGAAACGATATCCTAGCGGTGCGCGAGGCCACGCTTACGGCCATTCGGAACGCGCGCGCTAACAAGGGCCCTACTTTTGTTGAGTGTCTGACCCATCGTCTTCGAGGTCACTACGAGGGCGATCCTGGAAAGTACCGGGAGCTGTCCCAATTAGCTGACTGGAAGAAGAAGGACCCCATCGCGCGTTTCACCCGGGTGCTAAGGCGACGGCGGGCTGCGTCGGCGAAGGATGTTGAGAAGGCAGAGAGAGACGCACGTGTGTCGGTGGAGAGCGCTGTGGAGTTTGCATTGTCGTCTCCGTGGCCCGAGCCCGAGGAGACCGCGACACAGGTGTGTGTGAGGTAAATATGCCAGAGCTGAGCTACTTGGAGGCGATCCGGTCAGGATTGTTGACCGAGATGAGGCAGGACCCTTCAGTCTACGTCCTAGGGGAGGATGTAGCTTTGGGAGGGCCCTTCGGGGTTACGAAAGGCATTGCTGAGGAGTTGGGTGTACACCGCGTTGTCAACACGCCCATCAGTGAGGGCACCGTCATGGGCGTAGCCATCGGCGCGGCGCTATCAGGTCTTCGCCCAGTGGTGGAGATTATGTTCGTGGACTTCATCACACTGGCCATGGACCAGCTCGTCAATCACGCGGCCAAGCTTCACTACATGTCCGGTGGACAGCTCCGGGTGCCGCTCACGGTACGGGTCCAGTGTGGAGTCCAGGGCAACATGGGTGCGCATCACTCTCAGAGTCTCGAATCATGGTTCCTCCATGTACCCGGACTTAAAGTTGTCATGCCGTCAAATCCGGCCGACGCGGAGAACCTTATGAGGGCTGCTATCCGCGACGATAATCCGGTTGTGTTCTTTGAACATCGGGCACTCTACTTCTCGCGAGCGGAAGTGGGCGAAGGCGGTACCGGGCTCGCTATGGACCAAGCGGCGGTGCTGCGAGAGGGCGCCCACGTCACCGTGGCCGCTCTTTCCAGAATGGTGGTTCCGGCTTTGGAGGCGGCCGAGGCGTTAGCAGTTGAGGGGATTTCCGTAGAGGTCATCGATCTCCGTAGCCTCGTACCGCTAGATATCGATACCCTAGTGGAGTCGATCAAGAAGACCTCCCGCTTAGTTGTCGTGCACGAGGCGGTGCAGCAGGGGGGGGTTGGAGCCGAAGTCGCGGCTCAAGTGCAGGAGCACGCTTTCTACTATTTGGATAGCCCCATTTTCCGGGTTGCTGCTCCCAACGCGCCAGTACCGTGCGCACCGCCGCTGGAGAGCGCGTTTGTCCCGAGCATGGAACAAATTGTTGAGGCCGTACGCCGGACATTGTCCACTGAAGTACTCTGACTGTAGAATCAAGCTGTCCTTTCCTAAAGCACAATTCTGAATGATACACGTTCTCTTGTAGAGATCTGCGGGGCTGTAGCAGTTGAGGAACAGTACTCAATCGCTGGTTTGTAAGTGCCCCGAATGTGGCCTGACCGGTGTTGGTTCTTTCTGAATGGAACGCGTGTTTTGCAGACGATGGCCCATATAGTGTGATTTGCTGGCGGGATTCGTACGCTTAATTTGAACGGCTAAAGGTAGGGATCCTCGTTCGCGCGCGCCATTTGACTGAGTTCCTGAAGACCAGGGAGCTATCAAGGCCCCGTGTTTGTCCGAGCCATTGCATAGAACAGTGACACCTCGTTTTCCCCAATCGCCTTGGACCGCATTACTGGACTACCCGGAAAGCGTTTGAGCTATCGATGCAACCAACGCGGCTTACGTTTTGCCATGAATGCCTGAACACCTTCCTCCACATCCTCAGTTTCTAGCAACTCCTTGAGATAGATCTCTTCCGAACGGGCAAGGGCGGCGGAAAGTTGTTCGAGACCGATCTCCCGGAGTCCCTTGAGGGCGATGCGTAACACCGCGTGGCTCTTGTCCAACAAACTGCCCCGAAGGGTTTCGAGCGCCTCATCGAGCTGAGAACGTGGCACCACGCGGTTGACAAGTCCGAAGGACTCGGCTTCTTGGGCTGAAAGGCGGCGGCCGGTAAGTATCATTTCGGCGGCTCGGTGGTAGCCAATCTGTGACGAGAAACGTGCCAAAGCTACCGGTGGAAAACAGCCTACTGCGATCTCGGGTGTAGCGAATATGCTCTGGTCCGAGGCTAGGACCAAATCGCAAGACGAAGCCAGCTCGCAGCCTCCGCCCAGGCAAAGGCCATCTACCACTGCGATCGTGGGTTGTCGAAGACCCATTAGCTTCCGGATGATACCGTGCACCAGGTCGAGCATTTCCGGGACCTGTGCCCGGGTGTGGTCTTTGACGTCGACGCCGGCCGAGAAGGCGCGCTCGCCGTTGCCGCGAATCTCCACGAGTTTCACTCCCTTATCTCGGTTTAATCCGTCCAAAATTTGCTGCAACTCCCGTAGCAGAACCAGATTGAGGACGTTTAGGGGCGGTCGGTCGATTACCACTGACGCCACGCCGCGGGTTTGTTTGAGAACGATTCCGGCCATACTTCCTTTCCTATGGACCACTCGTTGTTTAGCTCCTTCTGGGTCCTGAGGGTTTCTTGAGACATCAGGGAAACACATTAGGATGGCGAGAGCCAGACGTGACCGTCGATCGCTAGGTCTTCAACATCCACGAGCCACCTGTTGGCCCGGTGTAACTGGGATTGCCATGTATCTTCATCTCGTTCTTGAATCGGCAAGTCACTTGTCGGAACTAATTTCCGTGGGTGTTTTATCCGGGAACTCGCAGAGGTCGGCAATGAAGCAGGTTGGGCATTCGGGTTTCCGGGCTTTGCAGATGTATCGGCCATGCAGGATAAGCCAGTGGTGGGCGTCCTTGCGGAACTCGGGCGGCGTTAGGCGGGTGAGACGAGTTTCTACTTCAAGGGGTGTCTTTCCCTTGGCCATTCGCGTACGGTTGGCGACGCGGAAAATGTGGGTGTCCACAGCGATGGTGGGTTCGCCGAACGCGGTATTCAATATGACGTTGGCAGTCTTCCGGCCGACGCCGGGGAGTGTTTCAAGGGTCTCTCGGGTTCGCGGTACCTGTCCGCCGTGCTCTTTGAGGAGGATCGTACAGGTCTTGAGAATGTTCTCAGCCTTGCTGTTGAAGAGGCCGATGGTGCGTATGTAACGCTTCAGGCCGACGGAACCTAAGGCGCGTATTTTCTTGGGTGTATTGGCCACCGGGAATAGTTTCGCAGTGGCCTTGTTGACACTCACGTCAGTGGCCTGAGCTGACAGTATTACGGCAATCAGTAGCTCGAATGGGTCGATCCAGTTTAGTTCGGTGGAGGGGCTGGGGTCATGTTCCTGGAGCCGGGTGTAGACGGCGATGCGCTTTTGTCTGTTCATGTTGGTGTCGCGTTTGTAAACACAGACCCGAACCGCGACGTTGCGACGCTACAAGTTCAGGGTATGTATTTTTCGTCTTGTAAGAAGAGCTCGCTGGGAATTTCCGTCCCTAACCCCATTTCCTTGCAGTGACTATAGATGAGATGGGCTACTGCGGTAAACTGCACACCATCTCCGCGCAAGATGAGCCCCGTAATTTGGCTGTCGGATGTTCGGCCTGGGTGGTTTCCAGCAATGACATCGCCCAACAACGCCAACTTGTCCCACTCAATGTGTGTAGGTCGCGTGTATTGATCTTTTCCGTGCTCGGGGATTACTTCGGAACCGCCAATGGCGTATCTCATCCAGCGCCTGCCGTGGCGGTTCATTGTCAGCACGTCACAGCGTTCCCAGCCCGCGAGTTCCAGTTCGACATCGGAGACGTTGCTGACAAATTGGCCGGGCTCCAGCCAGTCAGCCATCACCACTGGATCCTTGGAGTTTGTCGCCATGTATACTATATCGGCGCCGCGAACCGCCTCGCGGGCGGAAGACACAGGTATTATTTCTATTGCGGCCTCCCTAGACATCTGGTCTGCGAACACCTCTTTTCTGCCGGGAGTGGGGCTGAATACCCTGATCTGTCTCAAGTTCCCGAGGGCGCTGAAGCAATGAACGGCGCCTTGGGCTTGCCAACCCGCTCCAACTAGCGCCATCGTGCGCGAATCTTTTCGAGCTAGATGCTTGGCTCCGATCGCTCCGGTGCCGGCCACCCGGAACTTTTGAAGATAACCGTCATGAATTATGGCTAGCAGCTCCCCAGTGCGAGAGCTGTAGAGGTAGATGAGGCCGCAGAACTTCCCATCCTTACGGCCCGGGACCCGTTTTTGCAGTGTTCTTGTGTCTTGTTCAAAGTATGTGATGATATCGGAATCGATACGATCTGTTGTGACATCCAGTTTGGAAATGGCGCCGCTGAGCGAGGTGAATGCATGGTGGGTCGGATTTCCTCCGCCTTCGGGAAACCTGGGGTGATTGCGGTAATCATCAGGGTCTCGCGGTGTTAAGATCCTGTATGGCGGCGAATTAACCGCGCCGCCGGTTGCTAGTTCCAGTGCCGCTAACTCTAATGCATCGTTAACTTCAGATGGCTCGAGCACTGTTTCCACGGTCGGATTGTCGATGATGAGTGTCATGGATCCCCCCTGGACTCGCATACATCTCGCCTAGAAGAGTAGTGGAATGATGTCGCAGTCCATTTCAATCAAACAGGGCTGCCGAGATTCCTGCAACCGATCGTCTGTTAGTCGTGGTGTCCGACGCCACGACTCCAGGGTCTTATGAGGAGGGCTGTTGTGATCCCGGAAGCCGTCACCAGGCCCATGAGGAGCCACAGTACGGACGCATAGCTATCGTCGCGATCGTACATGGCGCCCGCTAGATAAGGACCGACGACGCTGCCCCACATGTAGAAAAAACTCATTGTTCCGCGAATGGTGCCGAAACGTTGGCGTCCGAAAAAGTCGCCTACTGCTGCCCAAATGACCGGTATCGAAGAGTCCAGCACGGTAAAAAGAGCCGAGAAAAGCAGCATACCCCAGAGTGCATCGGTCGAAATCAGTGGTACGATCCCGATGAAAGTCAGCAACATGCACCAGGTGACTAACCTCACTTTGTTGATTTGGTCGGCGATCCATCCGATAACGAAGTGGGCTACCAGGTTGAAAAACGCGAACCCGGAAAGGAGGAACGCGGCGCCCTCTGGGCTCAATCCCTTCCAAACCATCATTGGTACGAAGTGCACGATCACAAGGCTATAGGCAGCGCTCCGGGTGGTCATCCAAAGTACGAAGAGCCAATAGACCGGACTCCTCATAGCCCGGCGGACTGTGTAGTCGGAAACGTCAGACGAAGACTGCGCTTTTTGCGACGGAATGGTTTCGTCATTAACGTTTTTCGCCGGACCGCCGTCGGGTTGCAGGCCCATGCTCTCGGGCGACGGTTGGATTTTTAAACTCAGGGGGGCAGCTACGAAGAGAAAAAGGCATCCTGACAAAAACGCAGCCGTGCGCCATCCCCAGGCTTCTATGGCTATGGCGAGCAGGGGCGCGATGACAGCACCGCCGACTGGCATGGCAGCACTGAGGGATGTCAAGGCCCGGGCACGGTAACGGGTGAACCAGTGTGTCGCAAGCACGGCCGGTGCGTGTACGAAGCCGGGCATGAATGTCAGGGAAATGACGCCGATGTATACAACGAGGAAGCTCGTGTAGTTTGCTATGGTAGATAGCAAAATGTAGCCGACACCGCACAGGAGCGCAGCAATTAGGATCACCGGCTTCGCGCCGTAACGGTCAATGAGGTACCCTCCCAGGGGTCCCTCAATGGCGCCTTCGGCACGGGCCAGGGAGAATGCCAGGGCTGTGGCCGCCGAACTTATGCCTAGCTCAGTCTTGATAGGTAGGAAGAAAACTGTGAAGCCGAAGCCGTGGACGCCGCCGCCGACGGTGCGGATCAAGGCCGTTAGCCCTATCACCCGCCAGCCGTAGTAGAGCCCGGACAGTCGGCGACGAAGAACGCTTATCGATTGCAAACGAATTCACCCGCTGGACAGCCTGTCGTTTGGCGTGAGACTCTTTGCCAAGTGCAACAGGCAGTCCGTTCGGTGCGATGCTATTTGCTAGCTTCCTTGAGTGCCCTCAGAACGTTCTCAGGGCTCAGCGGGAGCCTGCGGACACGCACGCCAGTGGCGTTGTAGATAGCATTGGCGATGCAGGCCATCGGTGGCACGGAGCCGATTTCGCCCGCTCCCTTGGTACCGTAGGGGCCGGCCCCGGGGTACCCCGATACGATGGTGGTCTCGATGCGCGGTAGCATGTTGATAGTTGGCATCAGGTAGTCGACAAAGGTCGGATTTAGGGTGTGTCCCTGGTCGTTGTGGACTACCTGCTCGCACAATGCTTGACCTAGGCTCATAGCCGTAGCACCTTCGATCTGACCTTCCACCGCCTGGGGGTGGACCACGAAACCTACGTCATGTACGGCTACGTACTTAAGAACTTTCACGTTGCCGGTGTCGATGTCCACCTCCACCATGGCGGCGTGCGTGGTAAAGGGCTGGGAACTGCCACGCTCCCGCTCGTCGGCCTGTGAGGCCTTAGAGTCGAAATAGCCCCGCCCGATGACGTCGCCGATCTCGTTGTGGGCTGCGTTGCAGACAGATGCAAGTGACACCGACCGAGACGGTGCGCCCTTGACCTGGATCTGTTTGTCTACGATTTCTAGATCCTCAGGACTTGCCTCGAGTTGGCCTGCGGCCATGCGCAGGATCTGGTTCCGGGCATCTTCGGCGGCTAGCTTGACCGCGCTGCCGGATACTAGCATGGAGCGGCTGCCCACAGTGCCAGCGTCCCAAGGACTAGCATCCGTGTCTACGTTGAGCACGGTGACGTCTTCGGTGGGGATCCCTAGCTCCTCGGCGACGATCATTGGAATGCCGAACCGAGCTGCGGTGCCGAAATCTACTTTGCCGATGTGGACCGTGGCAGAGCCGTCCTCGTTGACCTTTACCACTGCGCCGCCACCGGGCCCAGCACCCTCGATCCACGCACCCGTGGCGAACCCGATGCCCTGATATTTGCCGAGCTTGGTCTTGCCCCAGCCTATCTGATCCCGGGCAATACGTAGGGTTTCCGGGAGGGAGCTGTCACGTAACTTTGGAACGCCGACGATGCCGTCACCTTTCTCGGGGACGTTCTTTAGGCGGAACTCAATCGGGTCCATATTCAGTTCGGCGGCGAGGGAGTCCATGTGAGATTCCAGGGCGAAACAGGCCTGTGGGCCACCGGGGCCGCGCACGGGGCCGCATACCTGTTTATTAGTATAGACCGTAAAGCCATCCATGTGGATGTTGGGTAGACGGTACCAACCACCCACCATTTGGGTACAGCGTCCGCCGGCTTGGTTACCGAAGCCCGAGTAGCCGCCGGTGTCGTACAGCACCTTGCCTTGGCGTGCCACCAGTGTACCATCCTTCTTGGCGCCGCTCTTGATCCAGATCTTGGCACCTGAGCGAATGGTGGTGGAGATGGTCTCCTCGGCCTTGTCCAGGACGATCATGACCGGTTGCTTTGCGGTAAGTGCCAAGAGCGCGCAAACGGGCTCCAACCCGGCACTTGAGGTGACGCCACTGCCCTTACCGCCGAAACCCCCGCCGATGTCAGTGGAGAGAACTCGGACACTGTTCAGGGGCAGTCCTGTTAGGTTTGCCACTTCCGTACGTACTGGGAATGGCGCTTGGGCATTTGTCCAGACCGTGATCCGGCCGTCCGCCTCAGGCCGAGCTGCAGCGATGCGTGGCTCTAGGTACTGCGGGTGGATCATTCGCGTCTCGTATACCTCATCCACCACCACGTCGGCTCCTGCCATGGCACTCTCGGCATCGCCGACGTCCACCACCGCGTAACCGCAAACATTCTTGACCTTAACACCTTCGGGGAGATTTTTTGGAAGTGGCATGTCCTCGTGGATGGTGGGAGCAGATTCCGTGATGCTCTCTTCCGGATCTACAACTACCGGGAGTGGTTCGTAGGTGACCTTGATCTTCTTCAAGGCTTCCTTAACCAGCGCTTGGCTGTCCGCTGCCACCGCTGCGACTGGGTCGCCCATGTAACGGACCTTGTGTTTGGCCAGGATATAGCGGTCGATGTACGAGCGGCCATACCGCACATCTGGGGCATCCGCCGCCGTTACTACCGCGCGTACCCCGGGAATGGCTTTGGCTTCGCTGGTGTCAATTCCGACGATCTTAGCATGGGCGTGCTCGCTCCGGAGTACACCACCGCTTAGCGCGTTGGGCAGGTCTAGGTCGATGCCGTAGATGCCCTTTCCGACCACTCGTTCGATCCCGCCCATGCGGGGCATGTTAGTTCCCAGGACCGTGTGTTCAGCCTTTGCCATGGGTCCTCGCTCCTTCCATCCATTTACGACGTGTACCTACGCCATTCGCTTCGCCGCTAGTTCTACGGCGTCAAAGATTTTTGTGTATCCGGTGCATCGGCAAATGTTGCCGGAGATCGCCTCCTCAACCGCTTCGGCCGTAGGATTCTTCGTGCGGTCTAGTAAGGCTTTGAGGGAGACGATGAAGCCAGGTGTACAGTAACCGCACTGTACTGCGCCGGTGTCGATGAAGGCCTGCTGCACCGGGTGTAGCTCGTCGCCTTCGGCAATTCCCTCCACCGTCACCACGTCGGTGCCCGCAGCGTCAGCGCCCAGGACAACACAGGAGTTCACCGGCTTGCCATCCATGATGATGGTGCAAGCGCCGCACTCGCCAGTGTTGCAACAGAGCTTGACGCCTTTGTAGCCGAGGGTGTCCCGCAAGAAGTCCACTAGCGCAGTAGTTGGCTCCAGGTCTGCCGTGTGGGAATTCCCGTTTACTGTGAGTTTGATTTCTAGGCTCATCACGCCACCTCCTTGCCGGTTAATGCCTGCCAGCACTGTTCTACCCCTCGGCGTGTCAGGGCTTCCACGATCCAGCCGCGGTACTCACCACTGCTGCGTTGGTCGGTGATGGGACTTGACTCGGAAGCTGCACTAGTCCCCGCTTCCTGCACCAATGCTTTGTCCGGTACTTTGCCTCTCAAGAGCTCTTCGGTCTTGCCGGCACGAATGGGTGTGGGCGCCACTGCACCTAGCCCAATGCGGACGTCATCAAGGGCGGTCTTCTCTGCGTTGGCGGTAGCCATAACCGCAACCCCGACCATGGCGATGTCCATGGGGCCGCGCACTGCGTGCTTTAGGTAGACCGCACGGCTTCCGTCAGCCGAGAAGGGCACTTCAATGCCCGTCAGCAAGCCCTTGGAACCGAGGCTCGTTTCACCCGGCCCGCGGAAGAATTCGCCGAACCCTTCGACTCGGGTGCTGTCCGAGAAGGTCATTTCGGCCTGCGCATTGAGCACCAAGAGCGGTGTTAGAGTCTCACCCGATGGAGACGCTCGGCAGATATTCCCGCCGATGGTAGCGGTATTGCGGATCTGCAGCGACGCGAACTGATGCGCCGCCTGCCATAGAAGAGGAAGCCGCTTCCGAACGAGGCTACTCTCTTCAAGCTCGTGAATTGTGGCTAGAGGACCGATGTGAACACCACCGTTGTTTTCGCGGATGGTGTTTAGGTCCGGGACGTGTTTGATGTTCACCAGGCAACCCGGCACATCTTTGTACTTGATGTCCACCATCACGTCCGTGCCGCCGGCGATGACCTCGGCCTGATCGCCGTATTTGTCCAACAGAGAAAGTGCCTCGCTCACGGTTTTGGGTTCGAAGTAGTCCATGGATGTTTGCTCCTGGCTATGATCTTGAAATGTCCTTCGCCCATGTTCCAACGCAACTCTTAGCCCAAGCGTGTACCTGATCGCAAGACGCACCCGCAAAACAGGATTCGCGATGTGAGGCGGGAATTACCGCGACGGTGTCGACGGTCGATAGAAATGGTCAGCCGATAATCCAATGCTTGGATTCCGATGCGGTCTGGGATCCAAGGGAGGGCTAAGCCGAGGCGGCCGATGCTGTTCTCACGGTTCCAGTTGTGCTGGTGCAGTGTTATTGTGTTTGGGCTTGAGATTGATTTTGGAGGAACGGTTATGGCGAAGGGGAGTCCACAGTACCGGGAGCATTGGGGGAGGGAGGGCTTCGCGGGTACGGGGGTGAACGTTACCCGAGCGCACCATAGTTCCGACTACATTTCGGTTGCCGGTCCTCATGCTCCGCACCGGCTGAACGTTGGAGCTGTGGTTCTACCGGACCGTGCGGATGCCGAAGCATTGCCCGTAGTGATCCAAACGGGTCGTTCGGGTGTTCAGCTCAGCGTATCGGCCCGCGCCCACCCGATGCCTTACGCACTCTCCAACGTCGAAGCCGATGAGGTACACTTCGTGCAGGAGGGGGAGTTGGAATTCCGAACAGCCTACGGCACCCTCACCGGAGTGCCGGGGGATTTTGTGGTAATTCCGCGGGCTGTCCCCTATCGCGTCCGACCGCTAACGGCGGCCAGCCTGTCCGTCATCGTCGAGGTCCCTGGCGCTGTCCGCTTTGATCCGTCGCCAGCCTTCGGATCCGGGATCCGCGGTGCATTCATCGGTGAGGGTGTATCCGAGGAAAAGGAGACGGTTTTGTTACTCAAGTCCTTCGACGGCGTTACTCGGTACGTCAAGCCGATGGATCCTTTGGCCACGCAGGCCATTACCGACGGCTCCAGCCCGGTTTGGAAGTTAAATCTTAGGGACGTCCCGACTGACGAAAATGGTCCTCCTGTTCAGTTTATCTCGTCGCCCGGTCGGGATGAGTTGTTCTACAACCTGAGCGCCCGCCATCGGCGGCGACCGCCGATCCATAATAACGTTGACTACGATGAGTTGATCTTCTACTTCGAAGGTCCAGGTGCCTGGGGCAGCGTGGCTGAGCCGGGCACGTTGACGTGCGTCCCTAAGGGCGTGATGCACCACGGCCCGTCCGAGGATGTGGCCGAGGGCTACTACGCATGGATGCTGGAATCGCGTTGTACTCTCCGTCTTACTGATGCCGGTATGGCTGTTGCAGAGCTCATGGAGACCGACCTATATGGTCCCCATGCCGCCGACGGCCCGTAGGCTACTACGCCATTGCGTTGGCGCCCCCGATGGGCCGTGGGCCGCGACGGAGGGCTGGCCTCCCTTGCTATTCGTGACTTCCGGCTCCTTTATCTCGCCCTTCTCGGAACCTCGGTCAGCTATCAGCTTCAGCGGACCATCGAGCTATGGCTCGTATACGAGATCACGGGTTCCCCCTTTCTCACGGGTTTCACGGGACTGGTCCGTGGGTTGGCGACCTTTGTATTTGCACTGGCTGGCGGGGTCGTAGCTGACCGTATCGATCGCCGGCGGTTTGTCGTTCTAGTCCAAAGTCTGAATATTCTAATCACACTGATACTGGGAACGCTGGCTGTCACTGGACACATCCGAGTGTGGCACATTTATCTAGCGGCATTCGTGAACTCAACCCTGACCACTGCGGCCGGACCGGCTCGAACCGCTATGGTGCCGGGGCTCGTTCCCAAAGAACTTTTGGTCAACGCCTTCGCGCAGATGGCGTCCGCCCGCAAATTGTCACAACTGGTCGGACCTGCGGTGGGAGGTTTTCTGATCGCGTTCGTCGGCTCCGGTTGGACCTATTTGGTAGCCTCTCTCGTCTACATGGTAGCAGTCCCGTTGATGGTGCGAATGCGTTACCAATCCGGACCACTGGATCGCCAACAGTCGCCGACCAAGAGCCTGCTCGAAGGGGTCGCTTTTATCCGAGAGAACTCCTTGATCGTTTCCCTGCTGACCACCGAGTTCGCGGCGGTTTTCTTCGGAAGCTACAGGGCGTTGTTGCCGATCTTTGCCACGGGAATGGGCTTTGGGCCGGAAGGCCTCGGAATTCTCCTATCCGCGCCCGCCCTGGGCTCGCTCCCCGGAGTGGCGGCTGTAATGGCAGCAGGGAACATTCTTTACAAGGGCCTGTTCGTTTCGTTCAGCGTCATAGCTTATGCTGTCTGTCTGTTTGGGCTGGCGTTTTCGCCTTGGTTTCTCAGTTCGGTAGCAATCTTGGTGTTAGTAGGCTTCTTCGACGCTGTACAGGCCGTTGTGCGCAATGTTGTGATCCAGGCCAGAACTCCCGACAATCTGAGAGGTCGCACGGCAAGTTTCCAGCGGATGCTGGGCGTAGGTGCACCGTCCCTTGGCGAGGCCCACTCGGGCGCTATTGCTGCCCTCATTGGTGCTCCTTGGACGCTGATGGTCACCGCCATGATCTGTATCGGGCTGACCGCAGGGCTGGTGGTGAAACGCCGGGATCTGCGGGATAGGGATCTGTGATCGCTATTGTTGCCCAGTACTGCGGGAGTTACGGTGCCTACTCGAGGGGAGGCTTTCTTTTGTACCATTTGGTGGCCTGCTCGTAGGCGTTTGCCACCTGAAACACCAAGCTCTCCTGAAAACATGGCCCAACGAGCTGCAACCCGATGGGCAGAGCGGTCTCGGTGAAACCGCAGCACACGCTTAATGCGGGGAGGCCGATGACGTTGAAGGGTATGGTGCAACGGGTTCCAATGCTACCGCTGGGATGGCGGAACGGAACCCGACGGCCGTCAATGTCAGCGAAGCCCTGTTGGCACTCTTCAATGGTGGGTGCGGTAATCCCGACGGTAGGCGCCACGATGACCTGTACATCCTTGAGGGCAGCCTCGAACTCCTGGCAGATGACGCGCCTTACCCGCTGAGCAGTGATGTAGCTCGATGCAGGAATTGTGAGGGAAGCGATATTCCGGTGGAGCAGGTCCGGGCTGTAGTCGCGGGCTCGGTTCCGGAGATAGGGCTCGTGGGCTACGAGGTTTTCGCATCGGCTAGTAGCGGTCTGCACCGCAGGAATCATGTTCATGTGGGGAATGGTAATCTCCTTCACCTGCATACCCAGGGATTCCAGCGCGGTGAGGGACTCCTGGAACGATTCGGCGACTTCACCGACCATGAGTTCGTCGAAGAAATCTTGGACTACGCCGACCTTCATCCCGACGACTGAATTGCCAATGCTGTTTCGGTAATCCGGTACCGGTTCGGAAGAGCTTAGGGGATCCCGGGTGTCCTCCCCGCCAATGGCTGATAGCGCTAAGGCGCAGTCTTCTACTGTCTTGGCGAATGGGCCAAAATGGTCGGAAGAGAACCCGCCGGTGCCGGCAACACCGCCGTAGCGGCTCACTCGACCATAGGTAGCCTTGAGGCCGACGATACCGCACCAGGAGGCTGGGTTTCGCACAGAGCCGGCGTTGTCAGTGCCTATCGATATCAGACATAGATCTGCAGCAACGGCTGCAGCGGACCCGCCGCTGGAGCCCCCCGGTACTCGGCTGGTGTCCCATGGATTGTGGGTGGTGCCGAAATAGGGGTTAATGGTGGTACCTCCGCCGGCCCACTCGTGCATGTTATTTTTACCCAAGATGATCGCCCCGGCTTCCCGCAGGCGCGTGACTACTGTGGCGTCGAAGTCGGGCTTCCAGCCTGCCAGGATTTGGCTGCCGGCAGTGGTAGGATAGCCCTTGACAGCTAGATTGTCCTTGATCGACACCGGTACTCCGTGGAGTGCCCCACGGTAGTTTCCGCGGGCAATTTCTGTCTCGGCTCGCCTGGCATCGGCCAGGGCATCTTCCTCCATGATGGTACTGTAGGCATTAAGCGTTGGATTGAAGCGCTTTATTCGGGCTAGGTAAGAAGCGGTCAGCTCTACTGGCGAGACCTCCTGGGTGGCGATTCGTGGGGCTACGCTTGCAATGGTGAGGTTTGTAGGATCCAACTTCGGCATGGGTTCCCCTTTCGTGATGGCAGAGCCGTTGACTTAGGCAATGTAGGCGTCGTCTGGGGTGACTTGGTGCCGCCAGAGATCCACGAGGTCATTGAAGGGAAGCTTGGGTGGAATCAGCGGTACGTACGGCCCGTTCGCGATGGCTAGTTTCCGGGTTCTTTGCGCGTCTTGTTGTAGGGTGCTGACGATAGCGAACCACTGCAACCGATGAGCGGTGATTAAGACGGATTCCGCCTGTCCTGCTCTGGGCTTGTAGGTATTGGAGGTTGTTATCAAGCGCTTGAGTCCCGCATTTAGGTGCGGTGTTATAGGTTTCATGGCAAAGGGAAGCTGAAATGGAGCGTTTTGCGACCGGTTCGTTCGTAAGGATCCGGAAACGAGTCCCGTCTCGCCGGGGTAAATCATTCATTCAGTGCAATGTCGGACTCCGAAGACGAGGACGCTCCCGCCTTCTTATGTTCCTTTGGCGATGTAGTCACGGATTCACCCCGGGGCGTCCCGTTCAAACACAGTGTCCCCGTATGCTTGCGGTTGTGTACAACCTGCACAGTCAGCAGGTAGCTTTGATTGTGTGTCCCCGCGCTACATGGCGAACAGCCGCATAGCGTTGGTACCTAGGATTTTTTCCTTGTCCTCGTCTGAGATGCCTTCAAGCTCCCGGACCATTCGGACCGTTCCTTCCTTCCAAGTGCCGGACGGATCGTTGTGTGGGTAATCGCTACCCACCGTCAGATTGTGGTCCGCCCAGAAGTCGCAGGCGTATCGAATGGAAGTCTCGGCGGCAAAGGCGGACACCCAGATCTGGCTAAAGAACTCGCTAGGATCTTTGCCGAGTTTTTTGCGACCATTGGGGTCCATGTCGAGGCGGTTCATGAGCCAGGGCACGAAAGCAGCTGAACCTTCCACGAAGCAGATTCGGAGGTTTGGGAACTCCTTTAGCGCGCCGCGCAGGATCAGGCTTCCCATGTCCACGATGTAACGGAAGGGGAACGCTAGCAGGAAGGGTAAGGCGTTGTTTTCGGCCTCCAGGAAGAGCTGGTCGATACCCACCAGGGCCGGATTGGGATGGCCCGGGCGATCTGAGGCCGTGTCGTGTACCAGGATCGGGATGTCAAGCTGACAGACTTTGTCATAAAACGGCCACAATCGTTCCGCACCGAGATTGGCATCCTCGAACCCGCCCATGAGCTTCACAGCCTTGACCCCAAGTTGGTTGACCATCCGGTCTAGCTCCCTGCAGGATTCTTCCACGTCTGGCAGGAACACCCAGCCGACACCGATGTAGCGCTCGGGATGGGCACATTTTGCTAGGTCCCGGGCTACCGCGTCGTTGTAGCGACGAGCCAACTCGCACCCTAGGTCCCGGTCCCACGTATATAGCAGCTCCCGGTTTTCGGGAATGAGCACGTGCTTGTCGAAACCTTCGAAGTCGGCCTGGGCGATCCGTGTGTCTAGGTCCCATCGACCCTTGGGCGCCTGGTCTTTGATGAGTGTTCCGTCCGGCAGTACGGACTTGACTTCGTCGCCGTTCCGTACGACGCGAGGGGATTCTGGGTATTGATTGCTGATCCCTTCCAGAAACTTTACCGGAAAATAGTGGGTGTCACAGTCGATGTACATTTGTGGTTCTCCGTTATGAGTATGTGAAGATCGCGCGACCTAGAATTTTTCCTTTCTCGAGATCCGCCACAGCTTCGTTGACCTGGTCCAAGGTGTAGCGGCGGGTTACCAGATCGTCGAGTTTTAATTTGCCGTTTCGGTACCAGCGAAGGAAGGTGGGAAAATCGCGGTCCGGCCGGCAATCACCGCCGTGGGTTCGGGTAAAGTAGCGACCTCCGGCGAAGAGGTTCGTGTTGATGAGCGGTGTTGATCCGGACGGCGGTAGGCCGATTAACAAAGCGGTTCCACCCCGTGACAGCCCCGGTGCACCGGTATGGACGGACCGTAGGATCTGATCCTGCGTGGTGGGGTGTCCTACCGCGTCCAGGGCGAAATCTGCGCCCCCACCGGTGAGCTCTGTGATGGCCGCCACTGGATCCAATTTGGTAGCGTTCACAGTGTGGGAGGCTCCGAATTTCTTGGCGAAACTAAGCTTTTCGTCGTCCACGTCAACGGCGATTAGCGGATAGGCGTCTGCCACTGCCGCGGCCGAAATGGCGCACATGCCGATGCCGCCCACTCCGTAGACGGCCACCGACTGGCTGGGACGGACTTGAAGCGTGTTGATGACAGCGCCTGATCCGGTGATGACAGCGCACCCGATGATGGAAGTTACGTCGGTGTCCACTTCGTCGTCGTTCATGGGCACTACCACGCGCTCCGACGCTACTAGATGTTCAGCCCAGGTGGACGCCGAAGCCCAAATGGATTGGCGTCGCCACGTAACGGGGATCGGTGGACGCATGTTTAGGGCGTGGGATACAGGTGGTAGCGGTGATTCGACGGCATTCCGATCGATCCACGTGGTGAAGACCCGATCTCCCTCTTTGACGTGGGTGACGTCCCTGCCTTTGGCGGCTACTACGCCAGTGGACTCGTGCCCCAGCAGCGACGGTAGCTTGGACAGGGGGTGATCTGAAGTGCGCTGGATCTGGTGAAGCTGGGAGTGGCAGACTCCGCTGGCGAGGACCTTCACCAGGACCTGATCGGGCGCGGGATCCGGGAAAGTAACCTCGTCTACTATCAGGGGCTTGCACGCTTCGACTAGGACTGCGGCCCGAGATTTTGTTGGCATGGTGCTTCCTTTCTCTCAGACGGTGCGGGTTCAAGTGTCGAGATTCGCGATCCCTTTCCTGCCCGCTATTTTCGTGAGTAGTTGCCGGCGTGGGTTTTGTCAACTAGTTTTGTATAACCACCGAATGCCACCATTGCTTACTATTCGACAATTATCGATATGACCACCAATGATGGAATCCCACTCTCGACCTTCTCCAAGGTCGTAGTCCTGGTGGTGTGTACCCTCTGGGGCCTTGGGCTAATACGAGTTGTATGCCCCGATGATGGAATCTCATACGTTGTTACGGGTTTGTTAGTCTGCTTCGTGATTATTTCACTCCCCACTGCGGCGTGGAATGCTCAGCTGCTGTGTACTTTTCTTGGCCTAGGAACCTTTGCTTTGGGCTATAGCTACAATAGTTGGGTCTCTGTTCTTGAAGGGCTGTCCCGCGCAGCTATTTTTCCAGCGTTTCTGGCTACAATCGTCCTTCTCCGTTCTACGGCGGAACAACGGCAAGAAATCAAACTCGCTCGGCAATTGTTTACCTCCCTTGATAAAACACGTCGAAGTGGCGGTTTGGTGGTTGGGGGGTTCTTGTTGGGCTCAATTCTACAGGTGGGTGTATTCGCAATCATAGCGCCCATTGTAGGCCGCGATACGCCGGACGACGATCGTCGCAATGTTTTTACTGCGACTATGCGCGGCATGGCAGTGGTTCCCTTTTGGTCCCCCTTTGTCCTTTCAATGGCTGTTGCAAGCCAATATCTGCCGGGCGTACCACTTTGGCAGGTAATGTCATTGGGTATGGGAATGGCTGTAATCTGCATGCTGTTTGCCATTGCGTGTTTCGATCAGGGAAGGGGAATGAGGGGGCTCTGGAATTCCCTGATGACACTTGTCCCAATTACGCCACCCATTGCAATTGCTGCTGTTCTTGTCGTGTTGACCACCTTGGCAACAGGGTATTCAACTTTGCAGGCTCTCGTGATTGCCATGCCGGTTCCGTGTTTGCTTGCAGTCCTCACGGCGAAAGGCGGTTCTGTAAGGACAGTTGCTAAAATGACCGGGCAGCGGCTCACGCGGATCGGTTCTGAAACCGCAATTCTAACCTTCTCAACTATCCTAGGGGCTGTTTTTGAGGCTTCGCTGCCTGCAACGGGTTTGTTGGAGGCTATTTCCTCGCTGAATCTGGCACCTACGTTCATTATATTCTTCTTGATCATGACAATGAATCTGCTCGGACTTCTGGGAATACATGCAATCGTTTCAGGAACAGTCTTGTTTGTATTGCTGACGGGAATTCCCACGGGGCTGGCCGACCTAGTCCTGATGCAAGCACTGCTGGTTGGGTGGGGACTTTGCATGGTGGCTTCGATTGGGAGCCTTTCGATCGTTACGGGTGCCACCATGTTCGAGCTTCCTATGACACGACTGATTACCTGGCAGAACATCGTTTACATTTTCTCTAGCGGCGCATTGTGCGCGGTTATTCTAGCGATCATCAATCCATTCTTAGTTTTGTAGCAATGGGCTGCCGAGAAACAATACTCTCCACAAATAGAGTATTGACTTTTAGGGTGAAGGGCCGTGATTTGTGCTGGTTCCGCCGTTTAAAAGGTGTTAATCAGGCTACGGATGAATGACACACGCACCTCACTCATTTTAGGAGGCAATGATCATGCCGACCATCGATGCTGATGCTCATGTGGTTGAGTCCGAGCACACCTGGGACTATATGGATGCGGCCGACCAAAAATATCGCCCCATCGTTGTCAAGCCGAGTGGTGAAGGGGGAGCCGAATACTGGTTCATCGATGGTAAGATCCGCGGACTGGTACGGATTGTCATGACTGCCCACGAGTTAGGCGAGGTGGCTGATCGCACAGGTCGTGTGATGTTCACGCCCCAGGAAACTCGCGAGATGGAGAATGTGGAGGCGCGCCTCAAGCATATGGATGAGCTTGGTGTCGACATCCAAGTCCTTTATCCAACCATCTTCATTGAACAGATAACCGAAAAGCCCGAGTGGGAAATTGCCATCAGCAAGGGATATAACCGCTGGCTGGCGGACATCCACAGTCAGAGTAAGGGAAGGCTACCGTGGATTTGCGTACTTCCCTTGCTTGACATGAGTGCGGCCCTTGAAGAGTTACAGTATTGCAGGCAGCAGGGCGCTTGTGGGGTCTTCATGCGCGGCATTGAGGGTCACCGGCTGTTGACTGACCCTTATTTTTATCCCCTTTACGAAGCGGTGAGCCAGCTCGACATGGCCGTCGGTGTCCATGTTGGTAATGGCAACCCGCAAGAGCTTGATCTGGTATCGCAATACAACGGCGGCGGTAGCTTCTGGAAGTTCCGCATCCCTATCATAGGTGCGTTTCATTCGGTTATTATGGGTGAAGTGCCGCAGATGTTTCCCAAGCTTCGTTTCCACTGGGCCGAAGCTGCGGCGCTTTGGATACCTTATGTCGTTAAGGATCTGCAGCGGCGCTGGGGTGCCCTGGGAAAAGACTTCCCGGACAACCCCCTAAAGGAATACCGACAATATGTGTCATGCGAGACCCACGATGACGTGGATTACATCTTCAGGTATTCCGGTGAAGACAACATTGTCATCGGAACTGACTACGGCCACAATGACCAGTCCACTGAGATTGAGGCGTTACGGAACCTGAAGGAACAAGGTGGTATCACAGCGTCCCAGTACGAGAAGATCATCGATCAGAACCCGAAGACACTGTTTAGTTTGCAGTAGTGCTGGTAGTGTAGCTGTTGATCGCGAGTCAAGAATTCTGTGATCTATTCGAACGGCACCCTTCGCCCTGCTTCGCTGAGCTTGGATCGAGGACAGGAGGGGGGAGCTTCGGAGGAACACCAATGCAGAACGGAATTAGACAACCGGCAGTCCTGAGTCATCCCGTGGTAGACCCGGCGGCCTGGTCGGCGAAGGATCTAGCCACCGATCAGAGTTGGATACACCCGCTGACCGAGAGCGAGATCGGGGAACTGGACGAAGCGGTGGCGCGGGTGGAGGGGCGCGGTCTTGATGTCTTGGATATTACACGGGACGACTTTGTACTTCCAACTCTCGGGGACAGACTCGATGATATCGCCGCTGATGTCGTTGATGGCCGCGGTTTGGCGCTCATAAGGGGCGTGCCGGTGGATCGTTACAGCCGGCTGCAGTCGGCCATCGCTTTCTGGGGGATTGGGCTCTTCATGGGTGAGCCTGTTTCGCAGAACTCTAAGGGGCACCTCCTGGGTCACGTAGCCGATCTCGGTGGGACGCTCAAGAACCCGAAGCATCGCGGTTATCAGACTCATGACATGTTGCCCTTTCACTGTGATGCCTGCGACGTGGTCGTGTTGATGTGTTTACACCCGGCTAAGTCCGGCGGAGATAGCCGGTTTACGAGTACAATTAACGTCTATAACGAAATGCTGAAACGTCGCCCCGAATTGGTGGAGGAGCTGGCCGGCCCCATCTACCGCGACCGTCGGGATGAAATCCCGGAAGGCAAGGAGCCGTGGTGGCAGTTGCCTATATTTAACTTCCACAAAGATTTTCTGACAGTGAGTGCGGGAGGGACGTATGTTCGCTCGGCCCAGCGGTTCGAGCAGTTGCCGCGCCATTCGGAGGCCCTCAAGGAGGCGCTGGCCCTCTTTGCTGAGTTGTGCGACGAATTGTCGTTCGATATGGAATTCCTGCAGGGAGATGTGCAGATACTGCATAACCACGTCACGGCTCATTCGCGTTCGGAGTTTGAGGACTTTCCTGAGGTCGAGCGAAGGCGCAACCTTCTACGTCTCTGGCTCGGCACACCTGACGGGCGGCCGCTACCACCTGCCTACAGCGACCGATTCGCGCATCTGAAGGAAGGGGAGCGGGCGGCCGGTGGGGTTGTCGTGCCGGGAACCGTTTACAAGGCTCCGCTGTATCCTGAGTAACCTTTTCTCGTTAGTCGGCCTTGCCCCGAGATCGACAGCGGCAACGGCAAGCGCACAAGCACAGCGGCCACCCCAGGACGCTAGATCAAGTCGGTGTGACGAGTGCAAGCGTTGGCGGGCTATTTAATAGATAACAGGTCGCGGTCTATTAGTACGGTCGGCAAAAGTAATCGGCTCCACCCCAGATGTCGATGCCGCCGGCGACGACGTCACGGGCCTCTAGGGTCAACGGCTCACCAGCGGCTACATAAGGGGCGCCCGGATAGTTGATTAACTGAAGCCGGTCATAAGCGCCCACCACCCGGTTCGCCGCCGGCAGTTCCACCACCGTGTCACGGTTGCCGGTACTGATCACAGCGTTCGCTGCCTCCTCGTAGTAGAGGAGGGGGGCGTCCGCACCATCCTTGCCGCCGTACTCGTAGGTGACGAGGACGGTCTTGATCCCCTCCTCCTCGCAGCCACGCACGGTCAGCATGACCTCGATAAAGGCGTTGCCTGACCCTGTGCGCGTGAGAAGGGCGGCGTCGGCACCAAGAGAAGCGGCCACACGGACGGCGTTATGGGCCGCGACCTCTTTTTCTTGGGAGGTCTCAAAGCCGATGCGTTGAAGAATGACCCCACCAAACCGATATCGCTTGTCCCGCAGCAATCCCAGGGCCAGCGGTTGGTTTTGCCAGTTCCAGGTGATCGGATGATAGCTGACAGTACGGATAGTGCTGGGGGTAATGGCCCCGTCGGTTAGTTCGTTAGGGTGAATCACTGTGGACAGCGATTCCTGGATCGGGAAGCCGTAGTATGCGACGTTAGACGGTCGGTTGTGGGGCTCTGTAAAAACGCCGATGATGACTACGGCGCAGGGTAGACTCTCTCCACCTATGTTCGGGTCATGGATCTCCACGTTATCCGGTTTTAAGTTGGTTGTGGTTTCGGCCAACCGTAGGGCTACGCTGAATTCCGCTCGTTGGATGGCCTGATGTGCCTCATACGCGGGAAGCCCTTCTTCTAGGTCCAGGGTCATTACCAGGTTGGCGAGGGAGGCGAACGGTGTCATGGAAGCGCCTGGTCCCCACATGTCGAGGATGGCGCTACGCTGGGCAGTGGTGCCGGTACGTACCGTACCCTCATAAGCGGCCGCCGTGACCAACCCCATCCCCGAAAGCCGGTGGGTCCGTCCCTGTCCCACGGGAGCCACTGGTCCGAGGATGCCGGGAAACACCTGTCCCGCCCCACGGGTCTTGATGCGTGGCTCTACCACGTCTCGAATCCCGGTGACTCGCGTCTTCTCGCCGGGGTGCACCACGTCGAAGCTGGCGGAACGCACTCGCGGGTCTTCCCTCGCAGAGGCGGCCAACGCTTCGACGTTTACTTCTAAAACTCCAGAGGTATATCGCGTCTCCTGGCCGAGTCGGATCTCGCGAACGCGGTACTCTGCTAACTCGAGACTACTCATGTGCCCGTCAGTGCATGTGCTGGCCACCATCCACGTTGATGGCCTGGCCGGTAACAAAGTCGCTGTCATCGGACGACAAGAAGATGACCGTTCCCACCAAATCGTCCGGGAATTGATCTCTCTGAAACGCCCGGCTACGGCGTCGCGCTTCTAGTTGTTGGGGGGTCGTGACCCCGTCCTGGTTGTCACTCGATATGGTAAGCCCGGGAGTGATGGCATTGACACATATGTTGTCAGGGCCGATCTCCCGCGCCAATGCCCGGGTGAATCCCAGAACGCCGGCCTTGGACGAGACGTAGTGCAGGAACATTGGCGTCCCGCCTAGTATAGTTCCCGACGAGATGTTGATAATCTTGCCTTTACCCTGTTCCTTCATGGCTGGGTAAACTGCCTGTACGCAGAGGAATAGGCCCTTCATGTTTACCCCCATGACCCGGTCCCACTCGTCCTCCGGGATCTCCATGAATGACTTTTTGGTCAACGCGGTGTAGAGGGCGGCGTTGTTAACCAGGATGTCGATGTGTCCATACTCCTTTAGCGTTGTTTCGGCCATCTCACGGGTCTTCTCCGGGGAAGTGACGTCCACTGCGACCGGGATGGCTTCGCCACCGTCTTTCCTGATTTCCTCTGCCACCTGAGTGGCGGCCTCTACCTGGATGTCCGCTACGGCGACCTTGGCACCTTCCCGTGCCAACCCCTTAGAGTAGGCACGGCCGATACCGATACCGCCGCCCGTTACGATCGCGACCTTACCGTCCAAACGCATGATAGAATCCTCCTATACCGAACCTGGACCCCTGCTTTCGCGAAATTGTTGAGCGGGATCTCTTTATAAGTTTACAATCGGAGCGGTTACACACATGTCGACTATGACCGCTCTCACAATCCATAATTCCCTTGTGATCTGTCCTATGTCCTCTCCCTCAATACGCGAGTCCTAGTCGCTGCCAAACAAGTTACACTCGGTCTAGTACGAAACTTGCCTTTGGCCAAATGCGTTGGAGAGCCATGTTCCCACGCTGAGCCCAATCTGACCGATCCTTCTAAGGTTGCGTAAGCGATGGCGCTCCGAGAGATTAGCTTGCTGTGAACCGGGTTCGCGTTTCATGTTCACTCGTGGATGCGCTCGGGGAGCACATCCGCAGAGACGCCTAGTCGTAGAAAAATCAACCTGAATGCGGTCACTTCGCAGTTTAAGCTACGGCTCACTGCTTCTGTATAGATTCGCGCCTGATGGTGGTAGTCGCGTTTAATCCCGGCGATGTTGTTGGGGTCTACTTGGTCGGTTTTGTAGTCGGCCACGTATAGTTGCCCCTGCCATTTATAGGCCAGGTCGATGACACCTTCCATAATCCGGCCATCCCAGGGTATCAGGAAGGGCATCTCCCGGCCTAGGATCTCGGCGCTACATAGTTCCTTGTATACCGGAGACTTTTCTAGGGTGCCCCATATCTCCTTTAGCTCCTTGATGACTTCACCCCGATCCGTCGGCGGAAGATCGGGTGCGTGGAGCTTAATGGCTTCGTCGAGATCTTCCTTGATTCGTTGGGTCTTAAAGTTCCAGTGTTCCAGAACCTTGTGGGCCAGTTCCCCCAGTGCAAGCGCAGTTTCTCTCCTCAGATTGCTGCCTGGCCGAAATGCGGCTGTCTCTCCGGCCGCCTTAAGGCGAGTGGGGGTGAGGATGAGCGGCAGTGTGCGCTGGTCATAATAGTCATTGTGCCGCCGCGTCCACAAGTTTTCGTACCATGACCAGTCGCTGTTGTCCGGCGTCGGCACAGTCAGCCAGTCTCCATGTTGATCTGGCTGCACATCCTCTGCCACAATTTCGATCGCTATTTCGCCCTTACCACACGGCTTGAAGGGCGGGCCCGCGTGGACAAGAGCGCCGCCCGTTGCCTCGTCTATCATTGAGACCATGCTGTCGCCGTCCTGCCGTACCCTATCGGCGAAGGATATAACGAGTTGTTGTTGAGGCCGGGTCATGGCGACGTACAGTAGGCGACGCTGTTCGTGCCTCTCTCGCTCGCGTTGTTTCGCCTGGAGAAAGACACCGGGTAGGCTCTGTAGGTCATCGATACGGATCCCTGTAAGGCCCGTGGTCCAATCCTGTTGTACCACAACTGGCGTTGCCGGTTGTCTGTTTACCCCGGCTAGGGCGTCTACCAGAACAACTACGGGAAACTCTAGGCCCTTGGCCCTGTGTATACTCATGATCCGAACAGCATCCAGAGTCTCCTCCTCCAGTAAGTTTTCGGATTCATTTTCTCCGTCTCGGACTCGGCGTTCCAGTTCTGCCACTACGTCCCTGAGTGCTCCGGTGCCGTTGGTGCCTGCGTCCTGGGCTACCAGACGTAGCTTTTCCAGATTAGCGACGGCCTGTTGGCCCGATCGTTTGCTTGCTGCCAATACGGGTAGTGACAGTTCTTTGAAGACTTGCTCTACTGCTTTGCCGGTTTCTAGGAAGCGGGCGTCGCGGTGTAGGTGAAAAAGTCGCTGATAGAGATCCAATATGCTCCGAGGTAGATCAACCCAACGGGGATGTGACACCAGTCGGTAGTCCAGTAAGTGTTGCTGACCCAACGCGAAGATCTCGGCGTCGTCACACCCGCCAACGGGCGAGCGGAGTACGCCAACCAGCGCTACTCGGTCGTGGGGGTTATCCACGACTCGTAACACGTTGACGGCATCGATTACTTCTTGAGCGGCGTAGAAGTCCCGTTCACCCTCCACTACGTAGCCGATTCCGCGCCGGCGTAGTGCTTCAAGGTAGACTTGGACGTGGCTCAAGGTACGCATTAGAAAGGCCACATGACCGGGTTCCACGGGCACCCGTTGACTGGAGACCTCGATTAATGTTCGGCCCAGTACTTCCTCTTCGAGCCAACGTGCCAGTGATTCCGCCTCTAACCAACGCGCCTCCTCCGCATCGGGTGTCCTGCCCTTTCGGGTCAAGTGGCGTGCACTTACCGGACTTCGAGTTGACTCCGTCGATCCTCCGCTGCGCTCAGGGCGAGTGAGATCCTGGTTGTGGTTGTCGAGACCGGTCTGAAGGGGGATATACTCGGGCTGAAGACCGCGTTCTTCCCGGATAAGGTGTTCGAAGATACCGTTGACCGCATCGAGAATTCGAGGGTCGCTACGAAAGTTTGCGGTTAACCGATACTCAACCCCGTTCTGGGCTTCGATCACTTCCTTGACCACCTGGAGATAGGCATCGATATCGGCGCCCCGGAAACCGTAGACGGATTGTTTGGGATCCCCCACTACGAACAGCTTACCGGGAGTGAGTCGAATGTCACGCCAGTTTGCCGACCTCCGGGGGCGCGCTTCGCAAAGCCAGAGGAGAATCTCATACTGCAGTGGGTCGGTATCTTGGAATTCGTCTACAAGGATGGCCTTAAAGCGACCTGCTAGGTCCTCACAGATCCGCGGATGGTCGCGCAACAGGTCCCGCGCCCGTACTAACAACCCGTCAAAGGTGATCAGGCCATTACGAGAGAAATGCTCGCGAAACTGTAGGGCGAACGGAAGTAACACAGCACACAGCCGGTCGATCTCGGAGGGGTCCACGTGCATGAGGGCCTGTGCATCCGTTACAAGCCCCCGAGCTCGTTTGCTATCCTCCTGGGCCCAGTCTTTCGGCGCAGAGCTGAAACGTAGGAGTTTCAATTCCTCGGGATCGACCGAAGGACTTTCGGCCTTAAGGGCGCGGGTTACGTTCCGCGCGATCGCCAATGCTTGCTCGATCTGTCGTTTCTTTGGATGACGGGTGATGAGATCCGTTAGTTCGTCATCCATCTCATATAGCCATTTCCCGACGGGGTCGGTTGGATCGCTTGGCGTACCCGCGTATCGGAGCCCGGTCAGATCCACGTTTTCGGCGCAGAGAGCCATTGCAAGACTCCGGAGCCGATCTAGAGGGAAGCGACCCAGGAGCCGCTGCCATTCCGAGGTCCTAGGACCCTTGCCCGACAGTTCTTCGTCGAGCCATAGGCTCCACTCGGTTTCGAAGTGTCTCTTCAGGAGGCTGCCGTCGTCTTCCCGGAACTGTGGGTCCAGTCCAGCCTCCAGTGGGTAGAGCCTAAGCAATGAGGCGGCGAAGCTGTGGATGGTACCAATCTGGGCTTGCTCGATATGTCGCAGGGCTTCCCGAGCACGGCGATGGATATCCTCTGGGGTGATGGTGTAGCGTTCTCGGAGGGTGTCGACGTCGGTGTTATCTTTGACTTCAGATGGCTGAATGCTTCTGAATGGAGCCAGTATTTCCAATCGTTCCCGTAGGCGCCCCCTTATCTCGTTAGCCGCTTTGTTGGTGAAGGTGAGGGCGACGAGTTCCCGCATTTGCACGGGGTCCGGTTCGCGCATTAACAGGTTCACACATCGTTCCACCAGCAAGGTTGTTTTGCCGGTACCTGCGCCTGCGGTTACCACCACGTTGCGGTCGAAGGTGGTGGTCGCTAGGCGCCGTTCACGGTTATCTGTTGGCGTAGAAACCATAGGGGATTAAGTTTTTGGCTCCTTGACTTTCCGCATTCGCGACAGTGCTTTGGCGCCCGGATGCCGTGCGGCTCGGATGGACGAGGAAAAATGGTCTTTGCGGCAGATTTCTGACACCTCGCAATAACGGCAATAGTCACCGGGCATAATGAAGAACTCCCCGGATCGAATGCCCCGTAGGAACCTCGCTACGGTGTCGCGGATCTGTTGCCCCGCGGATTCCTGCATGCTTTGTCCAGAAAAACTACGGGGGGCGAGCGGCCCTTCCTCCCAGCGGTGGGCAAGGAAATACCAGGCCGCTTCAAAGGAGGGTGTGGTTGCCATGTCGACGGCGTGGGCACTGGCTAGCAGCACGTAGAGAGGCAACTGTAGCTTCCGCCCCCGGACTGCTGCAAGGAGGGGATTGTTGTCCTCTGCCTGTGGACTTCGGCCGGTCTTATATTTGTAGTCGACCACTCGAACACAACCCTCTTGATCGTTTTGATCGATACGGTCCAGGCGACCATGAACTGGTAGACCCTGGAGGTCTTCCGGCCAGTCTACGCCGAGTCGTGCGGTTAAGTCCTTTTCAAGCTCCACAGGGCGGAAGCCGGATTGCGCCATCTCCTCCAGGTCTACCTCGATCACTTCTTGGAGCATGGCAACTAGCTCCTCTTTGACTGCTTCCCAAGCTACGGGATACCCGGTGGGAGAACGTTCTGCGAAGGTGGATAGGACTTCGGCAGCGACGTGGTCGAGCCAAGTGTTCCGGTTGTTCGCCCAAACACGGTCGGGCTCCTGGTAGAATCGTTGAAGGATGTCGTGGCAAATCTGCCCCCGCTCCAAAGCTTGGACCGGTGTTGCCTCTTCTGGACGTCCTAGCTGCTCCAACTGGAGCGCACGGCGGGCAAAATACTGGAATGGGCAGCGGCCGTACGACTCTAGCGTTGTGGGAGAGATCCCATGCTCCAGGATCTCGCGCCATATATCTTCTAGGGGGCCGGTGACCCCGTCGAACTTCCCTGGCGCCCCGGCACTATTCTCAAGCGTGCGGACGACTGCTGTGCTTTTCGCGAATCCCTCTAATGAGGCT
The DNA here is from genome assembly GCA_964438895.1 of uncultured Syntrophobacterales bacterium. Lineage (GTDB taxonomy): Bacteria > Desulfobacterota > Binatia > UBA9968 > JAJDTQ01 > JAJDTQ01. Next base: position 46,578 of record CAYTMJ010000028.1, read on the forward strand.
CCACTGATACGCACCAACTGTGTCGGGTCCTCCCCGCCTAGTGCGCGCCGCACTGCCAGCTCTTCCGGTAGAAGCCACCGGGGGTCGTCGAACGGAGACACGTGTTGCTTGTCGAGAACACTTTTGGGAATCCGGCAAGTGGTAATGGCCCGGGTTTCTTGGTTGGAGTAGGTGTCTATCTCGCGGAGATACCAAGACGGCGTTAGCGACCGACCGGCTACATCCGAGCGCTGGTAGCTGTAATATAGGCAGTCCGTGGCTGAACCCGATAGCAGCGCGAATAACAACTTTTCTTCGTCGTAGCCTCCTAGTTTCGAAGAGATTTTGTAGCCCAGGTCCGTTTCAAGTACTCGCCGAGCGCGATCCCGAAGGAACGGGTCCTCACGGATAGTTCGCGGAAATACGCCTTCGTTCATGCCGATGAGAAAGAGTGCCTGGAGTGGGATGCCACGGGCCGATCCAGCGTCCATTACTTGGACACCTTGCATGACCTCGAGATCCAGTGGCACGGTCGCCCTATCCAGACTTTTATGTAGGATCTCCACAAATCCTTGGAACGACACTCTTGGAGTTATTGTCTCCAAAGTACTGAGTTCGTCGAAGGTATGGTCGATTACCTCCGTTACTCTATCGGCAACTTCGCCCGAACCGGGGTAGAGGAACTCGTCAATGACGGCGCGCCAGCGGGCGCTTAGGTCTGACCAGGCACCTTCTTTTGGTAGTGTCCCCAGTTTCTGATGTAAGCCGTTGACAACTTTCAGTAACGCGGAGAGTTGTTGCCCTTCGATGTGGAGCGGGCGGCCCTCCTCTTCATCCATGAGATTCAAGTCAAGGCCTCGGTCGAGGTAACCTTCGAGACGGCGCCATTCGGCTATACCACGGGTAATACGTAATCTTCGGGTGGCGATGTCCCAAAGTTCTGGCCTAGGTTCGTCGCTGGGGCTCAGGACACTTTCAAAGTTGAAGTCATGGGATGTTAGGAGATCAATAACGGACATCCGCATATAGTCATGGACAGGTAGGTCCAACAGCGTCACCATTGCCCTGACACGACTGAAGCGCCATAGGGGCTCGCCGGTCGGTGTGTGGAACGGGATCCCATGGTCCGGAAAAATTTCTTGGATCCACGGAAGATAGGCGTCCAGGCTGCGCGCGACCACTCCCACGCGTTGTAAATCGAACCCTTCCTCCTCAACGAGCCGTAGTATGCTCTTGGCGACGGTGAGGATTTCGTCTCGCGGTCCTGCGCAACTGACGATCTCCCGTCGGGGTTCTCGGCTGGTCGCTGGGCTAGGGGGAAGGTTATTCTGGGCGATAATGGAATCCGTGTTGTCGTGGAGCAAGTCCACCACCTCGTCCGCTCCCGCCAAGCCTCTAAGGTAGCGGTCATAGAAGTCCTGTGCGAAAGACCAATCCGGGTGACCGTGGGCAAGGGGATAGAGCAGAGTCACGGAGTAGTTGGCGGCAACACTCCGGAAGAGTTCTAACTGGCTCTGCGTGAGGTCGTAGAATCCATAGTAGTAGATTCGCTCGAACTGTCCGAGATATGCGGACACCGGTGCGTACCTTGCCACCGTCGCATCAAGGTCTTGGTGGTCCTGTGCACGCCACTCCGGGAAACGGAGTTTCATCTCTTGGTACAAACTGAAGAGGTCGGTCATAAGGTCTTGGTCCAGTTGACCGAAGAGGCCCTCGCTCAATGCTTCCAGCGCGGACTCGGGGTCTACCATGCCGTCCTTTAGGTCTCGCAGGCTTTGCCACAGTGCGGAGCGGGCGCCGTTGTTCTCTGCAATTGGGGCGAAACGTCCGCGGAGTGAGACCACGCGCTTTAGTGCCTCCTCCATGAACGTGTCGTTTCGGAGCGTTGGTTCGGCTGGGCCGTGTACCTCGTGGAAAAGGCTTAGGCTGAGCTGGAAGAAAGTGCGGACGTGAACGTTCAATAGAAGAAGGCCCCGTTCATGGGCTAAAAACAACTTGATGCGCTGGCGAAGCGTTTCCGAAGGGACCACTAGCAGGAGCGGAGCTAGTGGGTCCTGTTCCCGTCGCGCACGGATCTCCTGCGCCAGGGCATCTTCCAGTTGTGGGTGATAGGGGCCGAGAACAATTTTCATGAGGCTGTCGCTAATTCGACCCGGACACCTGGATGGGCCGGTTCATACATGAATCTGTCAGACCGGACGCGCGTTGCCAAGGTGGGTGAGGTGCTGGTAGCCTCCGCGAAGTGAGAGTTCATTTTCTCGGATCTGGGGACGCCTTCGGTAGTGGGGGCAGAAATCAGAGTGCTTATCTGCTAGAAGACGGGTCCCACCTCTATCTCATCGATTGTGGGCCTTCGACGTTGCCGGCCTTTAGGCGATCCGGCCTGGACCCCGGGGACCTTGATGCAGTCATTCTTAGTCACCTTCACGGCGACCACTTTGGGGGTCTGCCTTTCTTCTTCATTCACTACCTTTATGACAAGCCGCGAACCCGTCCCCTGGTGGTGGTGGGGCCCCTGGGTACCGAGGAGCGAGTGCGTAGTCTCATGACGCTCATGTACGGCGAAAAGGAGTTGCCCTTTGCTGTTTTTGCTGCGCTAGAGCCAGATACAGCCACACACGTGGCTGGGGCCAACGTGTTGGGCTTCCGGGTTCCGCACCAGAACGACGCCGTTTCGCTTGGACTTAGGGTTACGGTTGCGGGTCGCACCGTACTCTTCTCCGGGGACTCGAGCTGGACAGATCAGTTCATCACCCAGAGCCGAGGTGCTGACATGTTTATTTGTGAGTGCTGTTATTATGATGTTCGATCCACCTCGCACATGAACTATCTGGAGATCGAAGCGAGGCGCGAGCGCCTAGAGTGCAAGCGGCTTATCCTGACTCATATGGGAGAGGAGATGTTGGCCCGCCGCCGGTCGTTGCCGGTCTCGACAGCGGAGGACGGTTTAGTGGTGGAGATCTGATCGGGTGCTTGCTGACGACGTCTAAAACTGGGCTACTGTGGCTTGACATCCTGCAAGGTGTCTCCTACAAACTCGCCATGCCTAGAGTTACTTTCATGCCCCTGGGACAGAGCTTTGAAGTCGAGGACGGCACGACTATTTTGGTGGCTGCAATACGAAACGGCGTCGAGCTTCCCCACGACTGCACTGAGGCTATCTGTGGCACAGATCGGGTAAGGATCGTGAGTGGCGCGAACAACCTGAGTCCTACGGATGACAATGAGGAGCTGACACTGTCCATGTTGGACTCGGATCCCGCCGATCGTTTGGGGTGTGTAGCCAAGGTGCTCGGTGACGTGATCGTAGAGATCCCGGTTGAATAAAACCCAACGTGCACTAGCGTCGGGCCTTTTGTTGAACCAATCAAGCTGGAGGCCCAAATGAGCAAAGTGGAGGAAGCTCTCGACCGCAACGGAACCCTGGTTATGCCCGGGGTTTATGATGCCTTGAGTGCCCGCATTGCCGAGCGAGCCGGCTTTGACGTCGTTTTCACCACGGGCTACGGAATCTCGGCGACATTACTGGGCGAGCCTGACTTCGGAATCCTTACGCAGACCGAGATGCTAAGCACGATCTACCGCTTATGCGGCGCTGTCAGGACCCCGATAATCGTGGATTCCGACACCGGCTACGGCAACGCGGTGAACGTGGTTCGTACCGTCACCGAGCTGATGCGGGCTGGAGCTGCGGGCATGTTCCTGGAGGACCAGGTATGGCCCAAGCGTTGTGGTCACATGAGGGGCAAGCAGGTTGTTCCTCTAGACGAGTACCTCAAAAAGCTCAACGCGGCGGTGGCGGCCCGCGGGGACGGCGACCTTTTCATCGTGGCTCGCACCGATGCGCGGCAGGCGCTTGGTCTTGAAGAGGCCATTAAACGCGGCATTGCCTTCAAGGAGAATGGCGCCGACGCCGTGTTTATCGAAGCACCGGAGAGCCGCGAGGAGATGCAAGAGATCGCCCGAAACGTCCAAGGTCCGCTGGTCGCTAATATGATTGAGCGTGGCGTTACACCGCTCATGGCACCGGCGGAGCTTGGGCAGCTTGGGTTTAGGTTGATCGTCTGGCCCGTGGGTCCGCTCTATTCCGCAGCCATGGCGCTTAAGAACTACTACACCAACCTCCGAGAGAGTGGCACAGCTGAGGCGCTTATGGACCGGCTGCTGCCGTTCGACGAGTTTCACGAGATTGTGGGCTTAGAAGAGAAGTACGCACTGGACGAGAAATACCAGACATGAACCGGGTGGGACTTCAAGGGCTGCTACGAGTTGTGCTGTAACTGATTACGGGCTTCGTGTCCCGTGGCGGTAGCGGTGTCATGGCCCCGTCAGGTAGTTTTGGCAATAGCTCCCTGACCTTTCGCAGATTAACGGCAAGCTTGAGTTTCATGATCTGCTGGATGAGGTCCGCCATGAGATCGCCGTCACTTACCCTGCCGCCGCGGTAGATCTGAAAATAGACCTCTCCCTTTCTCAAACCAACCTTAGCGTGCTGGTAGATTACCCGCACGGGCGTGCCTTCCGGAACCCGCGGATATAGGTAAGCGATGTCCTCGGGGTACAGTCGAATGCAACCATGAGTTACGCGCCGGCCGATAGCCCAGGGATTGTTGGTGCCATGGATCCCGTACGTGGTAGTGGACAGCCGCATCCAGTATTCTCCGAGCGGATTGCTAGGCCCAGGAGGGACGACTTTGCGCGGGTACTCCATCTCCTGTTGGATCGAGATCGGTACGTACCATACTGGATCTGTACGCTTCTGCCCGATCCGGTATTTACCGGCCGGCGTCTCCTGGCCATCCACGCTGACTCCTAGTGGGAATGTCATGACCCTAGAGTTGGGCAGATAGTGATACAGCCTCATCTCAGCAATGTTCAGAACTAGTCCTTCCTTTGGGCCATCGGGAAGTATCCACTGTGTTGGAATGGTGATCAGCGAGCCGGCCCCGGGAAGCCAGGGATCCACTTCAGGATTCGCATGGACGATCTCGTGGTATCCTAGGTGATGGAGACGAGCGATATCGAGGAGGGTGTCTTTGGATTGAGCAACATATATGCCAGGTTTTCCGATGATCGTAACGCCGTGTTTCCGTTCTGCGCCATCGCGTGCGGGCATACGGTACTCGAACACAGTGGTCCCAGGCTGCCATTCGTAACCCATGGAAGTTGGGACGAATGCCGCCAAACCGAAAATTACCAATGTAGAACACCACGTCAGCCTCATGTGGCGGTCCTCATTATCGTCATACTTTCGCCATCCCGGACACGGGTAGGACCAGATGGGCGAACTCGTTTGATGCTCTTTGACTCGGTTGAAATTTGTTAATCCGAATTATACCATCTTTTGCATAGGGCGTTTAGAAAGGACTGAAAATGCCGTTTGTTGCCGCGATGGCTGCCAGCCACGCACCCAATATGTTGCTCGACCCAGGTGTGGAGTGGGAAGAGTTTATGGCGCTGCACTACCGCATGGCGCCACAGGCGGCTAGTGATAAGCCATCGCTGGAGGTACAGAAAAAATTACGGAAGGACGCGGAAAACGCTTTTTCCGTGCTTCGTTCGGATCTAGAGGCTGCTAAGCCCGACGTACTGATTGTAGTGGCTAACGATCAATTCGTGAACTTCTTTTATGACAACGTTCCGACGTTTTTCATAACGACAGCGGACGAAGTCCGAGGTCAGTTCACACGATACAATTTCCACTACCAGAATCACGGGAAGTTGGGCCGAGCGATCCTGGAGTCTGGGGTGGCTGCTGGACTGGATCTTTCCTTCGGTGAGAACATCGAGTTGCAACACACTCAAATGGTGCCCCTGCATTTTCTCCTACCCGAGCCGGAGATCCCTATTCTGCCCATCTTCGTCAACACTTGGATTGACCCGTTGCCCACGCCGACTCGGTGCTACGCTTTGGGTCATTTGATTCGACAGGTGGCGGATGCCTCGACCGAACGGGTGGCACTTCTTGCTACGGGGGGCTTATCGCACTTTCCGGGCTCGCCGCGCATTGGCGAAATCGATACGAGTTTCGATGAGGGCCTGCTTCGGCAGATGCGCACCGGTCAGGGTCCTGCGCTGGCGGATCTTACGTTGGAAGAGTTGCGGCAGGCGGGCAATTCAGAGTTCCTGAACTGGATGGTTGCGGTTGGGACGGTCGGAGATGTTCCCGCTTCCGATATTTTTTACATGCCGGACCAGGTTGCAACTGGGTGGGGGTTTGTCAGTTGGAAAATCTGATGTGTGAGCAGAGAGAGGCGTGTCGTCGCCGCGAATTTGTTTCCGCTAGGAGCACCGAATGAGCCGTTATCACCTAAACCGGTTTCTTTTCGACTTGAAGATGAAACCCGAAACCCTGGATCAGGCTCGTGTCGATATGGATACGGCTCTGTCAGGCTATGATCTTAGCCTGGAAGAAATCACAGCCCTCAAGACCGGGGATCCACGGCAACTACGGCCGCTGGGCGCTCATGGGATGTTGTCGATTTATCTGATGCGGCTGGATCCAGAGTTCGAAGACAATATTTACTGGACACAGAAGTAAGGGCCCCCGGGTGTCGCTACGTTTCGGCGAAGCCCGGCGTGTCCCATACGAGGAGTGAGAATGGATCTGGGATTGGTAGGCAAGGTAGCGTTGGTAGGCGGCGCGAGCCAGGGAATGGGGCGAGCCATCGCGCGCGGTTTCGCCGCGGAAGGTGCGAAGGTAAGCATTTGTGCTCGAGGGAGTGACGCGTTAGAACGCGTTGCGGCAGAGATCCGGAGTGAGACGGGTGGAGAGGTCCTCGCTACGGTCGCAGATATGTCCAAGTATGACGATATTCGAAAGTTTCTCGATAGGAGCGTCGAGGCCTTCGGGCGCGTGGATGTGGTGGTGAACAATGCTGGTGGACCTCCGTTTGGAGCATTTGACACGCTGAGCGAAGAAGATTGGACCGCGGCCTACAACCTTAGTCTCATGGGGACGGTGCGGTTGACACGTGAAGCGGTGCCCCACATGAAGAAGGCTGGGGCGGGGCGTATCATTAACATCACCTCCTACGGAATCAAGGAGCCCATAGCTGGGCTGATCCTCTCCAACACTTTCCGCACCGGGGTGGTGGGTTGGACCAAGACGTTGTCGCGGGAGTTGGCGCCTGACAATATCCTTATTAACACTGTCATGCCCGGACGCATCAACACCGAGCGCCACCACAACCTCAATGTGGCTCGGGCCAAGCGGGTTAATCTTCCCCTGGAGGAGGTTCAGGAACAGAGTAAAGCGGAGATTGCCTTGGGCCGTTTCGGACAGTCCGAGGAAGTGGCAGATCTGGTAGTTTTTCTTGGATCCGATCGCGCGAGCTACATAACCGGGACAGCGATCCTGATCGACGGTGGTCTCGTTAGGGCCCTTATGTAAGGTCGAACAGGGTGAGGTGAAAGTGGCCGAATCGAACACGCAGCCCCAGCAAGGGGAAGTCTCACGCGACCTATCATTCTTTCTACGACTGGTTGCCCCTTGTTGCACTTGACGTGGCTGCTCAACCTGGAAACAGATTCGAGATCCTCCGAATCAGGAAACCAAAGGCCATAAACGGTGATGGTTTTCGGCCAGCCGCCGTGTTGGCCCCGATACAAGAACGCCCCGACGGAGATCACCTTATACTGACGTTGCGCGCCAAGAACTTGAGTTCGCATAGTGGTCAGGTGGCGTTCCCGGGTGGGAGCGTTGACGCGGACGACAACGACGCGGTGGCGACAGCGCTAAGGGAGACTCAGGAGGAGATCGGCGTCGATCCCAGCCAGGTTCGGATCCTGGGCGAGCTCGATCAGGTGGTGGCTGGCTACAATTTTCTGGTGACCCCCTTCGTAGGATTGATTCCCTATCCGTACGAGTTTTGCCCCGATCCTGGGGAGACCGCTGCGGTTTTCTCCGTTCCCGTGTCCGCTCTGCTACGGGAGGATGCCATGACCCTGGACGTCCGCCTTTCCAGGCGATCGGAGCCTATCTTCCACTTCCGTTATCAAGAGTGGGACATCTGGGGAGCCACAGCTCGGATGGTCAAGCAGTTGCTTGAGCTCGTATATGGTTATGAAGGGACAACAGCGAGAAGATTGTGACGGAGAGCGCTTGCAATTGCAGCCTGCCCCGTTGCGAATTCACTAGTCTAAGTCGATGTCTTTAAGAGGCTTTTCGATGGGCTCATCCTTGGCTTTTTTGAGCAATTCCTGAAACTTGCGTTCCAGCACCTTCCCCTTTCCCTTTTCGGCATCGAGGATGTGACGATACTTTTGGTCGCGCTGCGTTGCTTCTTCCCTAAGCAAGCGGCCAGCGTCCTTGAGTTCTGGCGCCTTATGCTGCGAGGGTGGTAGCTCGTGCCGCAGTACCACCGCTAGCGTTGGGTCGACGAACAAGGTCGCTCCACAGCAGGGGCAATCCAGTTTGATCGTCGTGGTTCCCTGGTCCGACATGATGTTTAGGTACGCTCGTTGTGTTGGGATCGGCTGTTAACCGCGAAGCTCGATTTGCTCGCCGTCAGGGCCGCCGAAGACAACCCGACTCCAGCTTTCCTCACGTGGTTCCCGCGCTGCAGTCCCATGGGGCGCCCGGAGCAGTGGTACGCCATTGGACTGCAGCTCTGCCACTGTTTCGTCGAAATTGTCAGTCTCTAGACAGAAATGAAAGCCAGTCATAGAACCGTCGGTCTTGTGGGTGAGTTCCAAGACGGTGTCCCCCAGTTTCAGGTACGCAATCTGCATTCCCGCGTTGGACTGGTGTTGGAAGTATTTTCGGAAGCCGAAGTTTTGCTCGTAAAAGGCGACGGAGCGATCTAGGTCTGCTACATGGAGCGCGAAATGGTCAATACGCTTGAACATGTTGGTATCCAACCCCTCTATAGCACGATAGCGGTCCGAAGTCGCAAGCCCGTGTTGGTGGTTTACGCATGGGCGTGTGCTTTAGATGGTAAACGGTGTCTACAGCATGGGACGTAAGCATACGTATTTGGACCGCTAGCGCTAAGACAGGCAGGCTTTCATCGCCTATCATCGGGCCGTCTACCCTGTCTAGTAGCTGGATATCAAGAATGAGCCGGTCTAACGGGTTGCGGTAATGCAGCACTTCAGGGGCCTTCGGTGCGATGATGGACTGACGCTACAGCGGGTGTGTCCGGTGGATCGTTATCCGCTAACCGTTTGCAACGGCTAGCTAATAATCAAACTGCTCCTTGAATCCATTGTCTGAATTCTACACTATGGCTCGATCCATGCCTGTTTATCGCTTGAACCGGAAGCTCGCTTTTCCTTCGCCGACTATGGCTGAAACCGATGGTTTATTGGCAGTGGGGGGCGACCTCAGTAGCGCTCGCATTTTGCTAGCGTACTCCATGGGCATCTTCCCCTGGTACAGCGAGGGGCAGCCGATCCTTTGGTGGTCGCCGGATCCCCGGTGCGTCCTTGATCTCATGGACTTCCATGTCCCCAGGCGTCTACGCCGCGTGTTGAATCAGGGCAGGTTTCGGGTGACGTTTGATGAAGACTTTCGGAGTGTCATCCGTGCCTGTGCAACCATCAAGCGCCCGGGGCAGGAGGGAACGTGGATCACATCGGATATGGAACGGGCGTACGTAAATTTGTACGAGATGGGATTGGCCCATTCAGTGGAATCCTGGCTCGGTGAACACTTAGTCGGAGGAATTTATGGGATTGCCTTAGGTAGAGGGTTCTTCGGGGAGTCGATGTTCCACTACGAGACCGACGCCTCCAAGGTCGCGTTGGCGGGGCTGGTACAGCGGCTGGTTGGCTTGGGCTTCCATTTCATCGATGCGCAAGTTACAACCTCTCATATGCAGAGGCTGGGTGCCAAAGAGGTGTCCCGGGCGGTATTCTTGAAGAGATTGAGAGGGGCGCTCCGATATTCTACCCGGCGTGCCAATTGGAAGAGTCCGACTGGAATTTGAATTCGGCACACGAACGAAAAAGAATAGGAGACCTTTAATGGCTACTGTCAAAGAGGCATTTACTTACAAGTATCAGACGACCAAGAACAGCGGCATTGAGGAAGCGGGTTTCTCGCCGGGGGACGAGGTTGATTTAATAGAGGAGTGGAGCAACGAGTTGTGTCTGGTGAGGAACGGGGACGGTGTCGTTTTCAACGTGCCAAAGAAAAATATTGATCTCTGAAAAAACGGTCACCGGATATATGTTCTGTCACGCTAGACGAAATTCTTCCGGGAAGAGACGGATGGCGCTCTCGATGGGTGGGCCAGGCATATTGATGAGGCTACAGAACCCCTTCCCCTTGTTAAAAGCGATTACATTCCCGAATTGCCCTACCAGGGCATTGTTTCCCTGCCCTTCCTGAACCTTTTTGAGCAGCGCTACCAGCATGTTGGTTTCCATGCGGCATGCTGGGCATTGACCACAGGACTCCTTTGCGAAGAAATCTGCGATCCGTACTACTTCATCCACCACTGAATCGCCCTCTGCCAGGACCTTGACGACACCGCATCCAATCGACGAGTTTGCTTCGCGCAAGGAATTGTGGTCCAGCGGTGTGTCGAGGTGTTTGGGCAGTAGAAACCCCGACGACGGACCGCCTGGCAGGATGGCTTTGATGCGTTTGGCGCCCCTTAGGCCACCGCCACACGCTTCTATTAGATGACGTAGGGGCGTCCCTAGGGGCAGCTCGTACACGCCGGGGTGTTCCATCTCGTCCCCCAACGAGAAGATCATGGTGCCCGGACTCTCGGTTGTGCCATAGGAGCGGTACCATTCGGGGCCCTTGGCCACGATGGGCGCGATGTTGGCCAGCGTCTCCACGTTGTTCACCAGGCTAGGCTTGCCAAACAGGCCGTCAGTAACCGGGAAAGGTGGTTTTTGCCGGGGTAGAGGGTCCTTCCCCTCGATGACGTTCAGGGCTGCCGTGTCCTCTCCGGCTACGTAGTTTGATGGGGCAGCTACGATTATGAGCTCGAGGTTGAAACCGGAACCGGCGATGTTGTTGTCCCAATAGCCAGCTTTTCGAGCTTCATCCATGGCGTTTTCCATTGCGCCTGTGGCCTCATGGTAGCCGTGGTTGATGTAGAGATACGCCCTCTCCGCCTGCACCGCATAGGCCGCGAGGACAATCCCTTCCAGGATGAGGTGGGGGACGCTCTCCATCAGCAAGCGGTCCTTGTTGCTGCCGGGCTCGTCTTCTCCGCCGTTCATGACAACGTAGTGTGGGGTTTCGGAGCATGCTAGAGTCAGGGCGAGTTTCTTGGCGGTGGGGAACCCAGCGCCTCCCCTGCCCTGCAGGCCAGCAGCTTCCAAGGTGGCTATGATGTCTTGTGGGGATAACTCACGCAGACGCTCGACAGTCGCATAGCCTCCCCTCGAGCGATAGGCGTCGAGCCCCTCGAGCCTATCGGCGACGCCTCGTGGGAGCAGGATGGAATCCATGACGGCTAGAAAACTCCGGTGTCGAGCAACTGGTAGATCAGTTCCTTGAGTGAAGGGTCTATCTTATCCAACCGGTCCACGCGGGGTCCGCCGGCCAAGTGTGTAACGATGTCATCGAGATCCTCGCTCTTGACTCCGGCATACCAACACTTGTCTGGATAGACGACCATGTTAGGGCCTTCCTGGCACGCGCCAAAACACATGTAGGAGCGTACCTCGACGTCATCTAGCCCCTTGGCAGCCACCTGCGCCTGCAACTCCTTCATCAACTCTTCGGAACCCCGACTCTTGCAGTCGACATTCTGACAGACGAGGCAGAAACGATTCACAGGGCTCTCCTTACTCCGCAGACTAGTTCATCTGAAGAACCCAGTCCTTGCTCTTGAAGATTTCATTCAGGACGCGGTCGTCCTCGGCGCAGGGTAGCACCTTGGAAAGATGTTTCTCATATTCCGTCTCGGAGAGCAAATTGCCGCCGACGCCATAGGGCATGCCTGCGTGGTCACCAATAGAGCGGTTAAATCTCACGTCGGGAATTCTGAGCCGTGCCTCGCCTTCGGGGAGAAGGTCGTTGAGATTGTCTACGAGCCCCCTGCATTCGTGGAGGTAGTGCGTCCGGGATAGTTCGTTGAGCCTATCCTTGTCCGCGGGTTCTTCGGTAGTATCTTCGTCGAAGCGGCTCTTTATGCCCCAGGTGTACGCCCACTGGGCCGACGAGGAGTGGTCAGTTCCAAAGAGGTCATAGGCGGTGGATAGCCACTTGTTGAAATACTTCTGGATGATGGGGATGGGTATCCGGTTCGCTCGGATGATACGGGTGAGGCCGGCATTGCCGGTGAACATGTGAAAGAACTCCTCCTTCAGCATGGCTGAGACGCTACGGCCCAGTGGGGCGAAGGCTGAGCGGCTGAGCATGCGTAGCTGGAACTTCCCGTCGCGGTCGACGAACTGCGTGTAGGTGAAAAAATCGAGCCAGTTGTTGACCGGCTCGTTGAACGAGCCTAGGAGGCGTTTCTGCTCACTCGCTCGGCGTTCCAACAGCTTTTGTGCCTCGAGCCGGCCAGTATCGCCGAAGTACTTTACTAGCAGGTAGCACATCTGCCAGCCGTGCCGCATCTCGTCGCTGTTCACTCGGATCAGCGCCTGTCGGTCGTATTCAGTGGGGGCATTATCTAGAAGATTCTTCTGCTGTTCAACGGACGCGAACTCAGTGTCGCCCTGATAGACGATAAGGTTGAGTAACGCATCCTGGATGGATTGGTTCGGAATCTGAGTCAGGCGCTCCCACTTGTCCTGCCCTTGGTAGTCCCCAAATTCGATGGTGTCACAGAATACTTCGCCTAGTTTGGTCTCGAAGGTGTAATCCCCCAGCAGGTCAGCGTCATACCCGATATTTGTTTGCCAAGTCTTGAAGCAGTCAATCCAGTCGTCGAAGGTTGATATCCTAATCATCATAGGCTCCTGTTTTGAGTCGTAATCGAACGATCGTTCGTTATAGAACGTACCTGGTTCAAAATCAACTCGTTTCGCAGGGGCTTATAGTCTGGATGTCACGGATTTCTCCGCCTTGCCTCTTTTCTTTGGCGCGGTTTTGTGAAACAAGAAACTGTTTGATGTTAGCGAGTGTCGAAGGGCGCAAAAGCTAGGAGGCTTTTATGATCGGTCGAATTCTGCGTGTAGCTGTAACTTCGGTGTTTGTTCTTGCGTTGATACCGTCGTTCGCATCGGGTGCGGAAAGTTTCTTCAAGGGGAAGACGGTTCGTTTCGTAGTCGGGTTTTCACCGGGCGGGGGTTTCGATACTTACACCCGTTTCATTGCTCGTCATATCGGTAAACACATACCCGGCAATCCCAGAACCGTGGTCCAGAACCGGACCGGTGCCGGCAGTATGATCGCCGCTAACTACGTGTATAACAAGGCGAGGCCCGATGGCTTGACGATCGGGAACTGGATCGGACCCCTAGTCCTTCAGCATGTTCTTGGTAAGAAGGGCATACGGTTCGACGGTCGCAAGTTCGGCTGGTTGGGAACCCCGGTTCCTGACGACAACACCTGTGCGTTGACAAAGGCCAGCGGCATCAAAAGCGTTGACGATTGGATTAACTCCAAGAGGCCCATCAAGATTGGTGCGACGGGACCAGGCTCCACTACCGATGATGTTCCCAAGCTTCTTAAGGCCGCGACCGGTTTTCCGATAAAGGTCATCGAGGGTTATGGCGGCACCTCGGGAATTCGGGTGGCGGCGGAGCGGGGTGAAGTGGACGGAGGTTGCTGGGCGTGGCAATCCCTCAAGACAACCTGGACGCAGGGCATCAAAAGCGGCAACGTCAGGCCCATTCTCCAGGTAGGGCCCGACAAGCATCCAGACCTAATGGATATAGCCGTGGCGTCCAAGTATGCCAAGGGTGAAACGGGTAAGAAGCTATTAGGGGTGGCCAGTGACGTATATCGTGCTATATCAAGGCCCTACAGCCTTCCGCCGGGCGTCCCCGCAGACCGGGTCAAGACGCTTCAGAAGGCCTTCATGGGGGCGTTGAAGGATCCCGCGCTGGTTGCTGAAGCGAAGAAGGCAAATCTGGAGCTGAACCCGTATGACGGCAACTGGGTCGCGAAGAAAATGAACGGACTCTATAACATGGACGATGCAACCCTGTCCTTGTTGAAGGAAGTTATTTTGCCGAAGTAGTTTTTACGCTTCGGGTGAGGTCCCGTCTCCTGGTGGCATGGGGCGTGCTCCGGGAGACGGGCCTGCCAGACTTCGGTGTGTTACATCGAATTCTTCCTGGCCGTAATGGGATTGATCCGGGCCGATCCCTCGGTACTTTCCTTGTCCCGGGTTAGCCCTTTCTCAACGAAAGACATGAACCATGGGTGAAATGCTGCAGGCCTTTGGTACAGGCCTGGCACAAGTCTTTACCGCCAGCACCTTCACGCTCATGATACTTGGTATCGTGATCGGGTTTGCTGTGGGAATCCTCCCGGGGTTGGGTGGTCCGGTCACATTGGCGTTAATGCTGCCGTTCATCTTCAAGATGGAGGCGGTGGAGGCGTTTGCTTTTTTGCTAGGCATGTCCGCGGTCACGGCTACGACTGGCGATATCACTTCGATCTTGTTCGGCATTCCAGGCGAAGCCATTACTGCGTCTACCATTGTTGATGGGCACCCCATGGCAAAGAACGGCGAAGCCGGTCGCGCTCTTGGAGCCTCACTAATGAGTTCCCTGGTGGGTGCCGTCTTTGGGGCCTTCGCGCTGGCGTTGGCAATCCCGATTGTCCGTCCGTTGGTGCTTATGATCGGCTCGCCCGAATTCTTCATGTTGGCGCTTCTGGGTGTTACCTTCCTGGCCGCCCTTAGTGGCCAGGCTGTAATCAGAGGCCTCACCGCTGCGGCCGTCGGGCTTATGCTCGCGACCGTCGGACTCGATCCGATCTCTGGGATCGAGCGGTTTACCTTTGACAACCTTTATCTCTGGGACGGTATTAAGTTGGTGCCGGTGACCCTCGGTCTGTTCGCCATCCCTGAGGTGATCGAGTTGTCCGTCAAGGGTTCCAGCATCGCGGATACGAAGGTTGGCAAACTGGGTGGTGTGATGGATGGTGTCAGGGACACCTTCCGGCACTGGGCCTTGGTGTTGCGCTGTAGTGCTATCGGGACCTACATCGGGGTCATTCCGGGCATGGGCGGTGCCGTCTCCCAGTGGGTTGCGTACGCCCATGCAGTTCAGAGCTCGCCCGATAAGGAACGCTTCGGCAAGGGCGCCGTGGAAGGGGTGCTTGGGCCGGGGGCCGCCAACAACTCGAACCTCGGAGGAGCGCTGGTACCTACCATTGCTTTCGGGGTTCCCGGCAACGTTACCATGGCTATTCTGCTGGGGGCGTTCATTATTCAGGGTCTCGTGCCTGGCCCGCCGATGTTATTGCCCAAGAGCCAAGGAGGAAACCTAGATCTTACGTTTTCGTTCGTGTGGATCGTGGTCATCTCCAACATTATTACCGTCACCGTCTGTTTCGCCTTCCTCAAGCAACTAGCGCGTGTCACGGAGGTACGCGGTAGCCTGGTACTGCCGTTCCTTCTGGTGCTAATTTATCTGGGCGGTTTTGCCCAGAACAACGCGTTCGAAGATCTCATCGTGGTGCTGGCATTTGGGCTCATAGGTTGGGCAATGGTGCAGCTCGACTGGCCGCGCCCGCCGCTTTTGTTGGGATTGGTACTGGGCTCACTGGCGGAGAAGAATCTGTTCCTTGCCACCGACAACTACGGTTTGGGGTGGATAGGCTTTCCTGGAGTACTGGTCATCGGATCAATCATCCTGGCGGGCATCTTCTATCCAATCTACCAGCGGCGGCGAGATGCCAAGGGAGACTCTGAAGGAGATTCTCGCGTGTCCACATCCGCTCCGGAGTTGGAGGCCGCCGGTGGGCCTAAGCCCCTTACCGTCTGGCACGTAGTCTTTACGTCGGTGCTTTTTCTGGGATTCGTTTGGGGGGTGTGGGACGCATGGGACTGGGGATTCCGTGCTAGCTTATTTCCCTGGGTTATCGGAATCCCCGGAATCTTGCTCACATTAACCCAACTCGAGATGGATGTTGTTGGGTTTTTGCGGCGGCGGAAGGAATCGGCGTTGTCCGAAGAGGTTGACTCGTTGGTTGCGAGGCGGACGCTGGACATCGTCGGTTGGATTCTGGGCTTTTTCGTTTCAATTTGGCTTCTCGGCTTCTCTATTACAGTGCCGCTCTGCACATTTCTTTTCCTTAAGGTGGGGGCGCGAGAGAATTGGCTCATCAGCATTCTGTTAACTTTATGTGCCTGGTTGGGGTTCTACGTGGTCTTCGAGTACTCGTTGAGCCTTCCTTTCCCGCCAGGAACGCTGGTCGAGATGTTTACGGGTTAACCCGATGCGGTCATTGACAGTGACTGAGGGATGAATACGACTCTAGGAGATTCGCTTAGTCTCGGGGTGCGTGCGTAGTCTCAGGGCAGTTCGTAAAGGAGATTGATCTTCATGAAGGTGTACAACTTTGATCTGTTGGCTTATCCGGACGTTCCTGAGGATGTTCCGGGCACGCCAGTTCCAAGTTCCTATTTCGATCCGCCGGTGGGCTCGCGTAACTACCGGGAGCACCTGGACGAGATGGCCTATTGCGAGGAATTGGGATTCGAGGGTGTGGTCTTCAATGAGCATCACTATAGCGCGTACGGCACGATGCCCTCCCCTAACCTCATCGCTGCTGCCTTGAGCCAGAGGACCAGCCGCATTAAGATCGGTGTTCTTGGGAACATATTGCCGTTGCGCCAGCATCCAGTGCGCGTGGCTGAAGAGTATGCAATGATAGACTGCCTGTCTGAAGGTCGTCTGATCGCAGGGTTCGTGCGCGGAATTCCGTCGGAATATCTTTGGTATAACGTCAACCCCCAAGAATCTCGGGGGCGGTTTGGGGAAGCGTTTGACGTCATCATGACTGCCTGGACCGAGCCGACATGGAGTTACCAGGGTGAGTTCTTCCAATTCGAAAACTGTGCTATCTGGCCGCGGCCGGTGCAGCAGCCGCATCCACCCATTTGGGTCGCGGCGCGTAGCGCCGAATCCATTGAGTGGTGTGTCGACCATGATGCCCCTATTGCCCAGGTCTACCAAACAACAGGCCAGATGGAGGATACTTTCAACTACTATCGCCGCGTGGCGAAAGAGCGAGGCTCGGCGAGTGGACCTGACAAGTTTATACTCTGTCGCCATATTTACGTCGATGAGACCGACGAAAAGGCACGAATCGTTGCTGAGCCGCCGCTAAGGTACTTTTTTACATTATGGAACCGCGGCTTCAACGAAGCTAAGACCGATGTTGCCGTCGACCAGCGGAAGGTTAAGGAAGCCATGGTTAGCACGAAGTCTTTCAATTACTTCCGTGAAGGGAACCAGGAGCGGGTCAATTTCCACCCAATGAGTTGGGAGCAACTCATTGAGTCGGGTTTTGTCATCGCCGGCAGCCCCGATACTGTGGCTCGACAGGTAAACCAGCAGATGAGCCAGATCGGTGCCGAGCACTTTATGGGAATGTTCCATATCGGCAATCTCGCCCATGACAAGGTCATCGATTCCCTGAACCTCTTCCACAAGGAGGTTATGCCACGTTTGAACAGCGCCTGAATCGGGGAACTCACAGGCGTTCCTGAATGCTTTCCACGGGATAGTGCGCGAGAATAATGACTGCGCCGATGCTCTCTACTCGCATTCTCGCGACAATCTTCCTACTGGTCCTCGCACACGGCACCGTTGATGAGGCGCGGGCACAACGGCCCACTCTGACGCTAGTCGTCGGTGCTGGGGCCGGAAGTATCTTCGATCGTTACGCTCGCGTCCTTGCCGCGCACATTGGCCGTAATCTTCCAGAACGACCGAGTGTCATCGTTAGGAATATGACAGGTGGTGGTGGTAGCGTGGCAGCCGAGTACCTTTACCGCGTAGCCAAGCCCGACGGACAAACGGTTGGCAATTGGGCGGGTGCCCTCATCTACAACCAGATCTTCGGTAGTAAGGATGTGCAGCTCGATACCCGGCGTTTTACCTGGGTGGGGGCCGTGTCGACCTTACATCCAGTCTGTATCATCACAAGGGGGAGCGGTATCGGTGACTTAGGAGCATGGGCCGGCGCAACGAAGCCCGTTAAGCTGGGAGGTGTCGGTCAAAACGACGCAGCCGCGAATATGTCACATATATTTGGTGCCGCTCTAGGCCTGCCAATTAAGCTCATTGGCGGCTATAAGGGCCCGGTGAACGTACGTTTGGCGGCCAGGAATCGAGAGGTGGAAGGTGGTTGCTGGTACTGGCAAGAGGTCAAGAAGGCATGGTCGAAACTGTTGGCGGCCAGAGACGCAAAAGTCGTGCTTCAGGCTATGGTCGTAGCCCATCCAGACCTGCCATCGGTACCTAATGCCGTGGATCTGGTGAAGTCTCAACACGGCCGTATGCTTCTTAGGTATGGGGTACACGATCCGGCCAAGCTCGCGCGGGCCTATTCTCTCCCCCCGGGGACTCCTGCTAGGAGGGTGGCAGTAGTTCGAAGGGCGTTTGCCGACACCGTAACAAGCCCGGCGTTTATCGCCGAAGCAAATAGCGTGGGGCTGGAAGTTCGTTCGTTGGGTGGTGTGGAAATTGAAAAGACGGTAAAAGGCCTTTTTGCGTTGGATCCAAAGTTTATTGTGCAGCTTCGAAAAGTCCTTTTCCCAGCAAAGCTCGCCGACCAAAACGGGACTCCGAAGTAGGGGCAAGTTGTTGACTCGCGCCTACCCCTCCCTGCCGCGAATTAGTCTCTCGACCATGTAGTCCATAACAATTTCATCGTGCTGATTCTTCACGAGGTGTTGATAGCGAACGATAGCGGCGTTTCGGGATCGGGTCTGGCGACTTTCTACCACTTTGATCTCGACGTCTATGGTGTCTCCGACCTTGACTGGTTGGAACAGCCGCATTCCTTGAAGGCCGACAAATGCTAGTCCTGTGCCGTGAATCAACCCCGTCTGTGTGGTCAAACCTTCGGCTAGCGCGAACGTGAGACTTCCCGGGGCGATCCGCTCGCCAAACTCGGTCTCGTTTCTAATGTACTCAGCATCGATGAACAGAGGCTCCATGAGGCCCACCAAGTTGACGAACTGAACTACGTCTGTCTCTGTAATGGTCCGCCGAGCAGTTCTATGGGTATCGCCCGGTCGAAACTCCTCCCAGGTCATCCCGTGTCGCATGCTTTGTTCCCTCGTCCCAGCAAACCCTACGCGCATGTCAGGGTTGGCCGAGTGTTCCGTTGCTCCGGAGCTCAGCGATCGCCTTGTCGTTGAGCTCTAACCAGTCTTTAAGAACTAGGTCGTTATGTTCCCCCAGGAGCGGTGGTGCGAGCCGGATGGACGCGGGAGTACGTGAAAATTTCACGGGCAACCCAGCCATGCGCACTTTTCCGGCGGTTGGATGATCGATTTCCCGAAGCATCTCTGTCGCTCGCACCTGTGGAGAGTCAAATACCTGCTGGATGTTCTGGACCGGGGAGCAGGGGACGTCCGAATGGTTGAGGAGATCGGTCCACTCCCGGCTTGGGCGGGTTCTAAATAACGGTTCCAGTATTCCAAGGAGGGTCTCACGGTTCTCCACACGACGCGCGTTGGTTTCGAATCGAGGATCTGTCGCTAGGCCCGGTTTGCTAATCCCGTTGCAGAACCGCGACCAGATGGCCTCGTTAGCGACGGCGACGACTAGATGGCCGTCGGCTGTCGCGAAGTTCTGGTAGGGGACTATGTTGGGATGTGCGTTGCCCCAGCGGCCAGGCAATGCACCGGTAGCGAGAAAATGGCCGCCGGCGTTGATAAGACTGGCCACCTCAGCCTCCATGAGTGAGGTCTCGATCTTTTGCCCTTCGCCGGTGTTTTCCCGCGCGTATAACGCCGCAGTGATGGCGTTACCCAGCATGAGTCCGGCTATGATGTCGATGATGGCCACGCCCACCTTCGACGGCTCGCCGTCAGCCGGGCCGGTGATACTCATCAGACCGCCCCAGGCCTGGATAGCTAGATCGTATCCTGGCCGCTCCTTCAATGGCCCGTTGGAACCGAAGGCTGAAAGTGATGCGTAGATGAGCCGTGGATTCTGCCGCCGAATGTCCGATTCTATCAGGCCCCAGCTCTCTAGTGTACCAGGTCGGAAGTTCTCCATCAGCACGTCCGCTCGAAGGGCCAGCTGGCGCAGCACCTCAATGCCTCCCTGGGTTCGAAGATCAAGGGTGACGCTGCGCTTATTGCGGTTGACGCACAAGAAGTACGCGCTTTCCCCGCCTTGGAAAGGTGGACCCCAGCTTCGCGTGTCATCCCCTGTACCCGGCTGTTCGATCTTGACGACTTCGGCGCCCAGGTCGCCCAGGAACATCGTGCAATAGGGGCCGGCCAGGACCCGAGACAAGTCCAGCACCCGGATCCCGTGCAGTGGGCCGACGGCTGGGGTCATTCGAAGTCCATGCCCTGCTCGCGCAGGATCGCGTCCAAGGTTTCGGCTCCGAGCCACAACCCCGGCATACCACCGGGTATCGCTGCTACCTCCACTGATTCCAGGACCTCCCGCGGTTTGGCACCGAGCTTGAGTGCCCGCTCGCTATGGATCCGTACGCCCCGGGGACGGTTCAGGGCGCATGTGATGCCAACCATGATCAGTTCCTTAGTTTTCCTGTCTAGAGCTCCCTGACGCCCGAAGGTCCCATCAATGAACAGGCCTGTCAAATGTCGTGCGTACTCGGGATCCAAGTCAGCAATGATGTCATAGGCTTTGTTTGAGGCACCCAACGCGACGTCTTCAAAAGCTTTCCGCGCGTCATTTCCCATAATTAATCTCCTTTCCGAATCAAGCGGGCGTATGCCCGCAAAGTGCATGGTTCGTGGTCTCTTGTAACAGCCCGATCGCCCCCCGCAAAGGGTTGGGAGTTGACCACCGTTTGTCCAGCTGCGAACATATTGCCCTGTGTTCGACTCGGAACCTGAGCTTTGAAGTGTTGAAGCTGAACCCGTGTCGATAAAAGAGAGAAGGAATGGGGCGAAACACCCTATTTCGTGGCGTTCTTTTTTGCGGCCCTGATCTTTCAACCCAATTGACACGCTGTAAATCGCTCGTTAGTTTGAGTCAGCGTTCGTTCGGAGGAATTGGCATGACGGGAAGGGAATTTGTTGAGTCCCTGTGGAGGCGGTACCACACTGAACTTGAAGGGCCCGTCATTGCCATACGTAAGGCGTTGGCGGAACTAGATCCGCAAACGCCGGAATTTGTTGGTCTAATGCAACGCCAGGCAAAGAAGGAGTTGGCCCACGCGGTAGCGTTTACCAAGGCACTCTTGCAATATCGCGAGTTGGAGCCTCACGAGCGGGCTCACGTGGCTGAACAGGCAGCTGACGAATACAGGCACTATGCCCTGATCAAGGATTATCTTGCCAAGCGCGGTGCCACTGACGATGTTTCCGCTGATGCCTACGATGGTTACTTTGGACAATTCCTCGCTGGCGACGTGCGTGCGTTCCGGCTCTGCAATATCGCTGAGAAATCGGCGGTGGTGTTTATGCAGCACATGCGGGATGTAACGGTCGACCCGGTGGTACGAAAGCTCGCTAAGGATATTGTCGACGACGAGGAAGGCCACGAAGACCTAATCATGGGAAAGCTCGCGCGGTTTGCTGATGACCCTTCCAACCGTGAGTTCTTGGAGGACATGTTTGTCCGGAGTTGGGGTAGCCAGAAAGAAGGCGTGGTCATCGAAGGACGGGAACTCGGCGTCGATGTGGACGGCATTCTCCTTCGCATCAGCGCTGACGCCGAAGGGGCGCACTAGCTAGCAGTTCGCTCCACCACGGCGTCAATGCCAGAAACCGTGACGCTGCACCACTCCCATGTAGTCTGCGAGACCTTTCTCCAAGGAATATTGTGGCTTGTAACCTAGAATTCGCTGGGCGGCGGAGACGTCTACGCGGGGTCGCCCCTTAACCTTGCCTGCGCCCCGATCTAATATGACAGTACGGTCCGGCATCAACTTCTGCAGTGCTTGGAGAAAGTCCTGGGGTCCGTAGTTTTTGCCCACGGCGATGTTAAACGACTTACCAGGAGCGTTTTTGGCGGAGCAGGCGAGTGCGATGCCCCGGCCTACGTCGGCCGCGTATACGAAGTCGTTGGGTCCAACGTGGCGGGCCTCGAGCCGTATGGGCCCCTCTCCCAGGCAGGTGTGCACCAGATCGTTCATGGCGATGCCACCGCCGGAGCCTCCGCGATAGTGCCCGGGGCCATACACTCCGCTCGGCCGGATACGGACGCATTCCATGTCGTAATAGTTCTCGTAGGCGTCCAGGAACACTTCGTTAGCGACCTTGGTGGCGGGGTAAAACCGATTGCCCCAGCGCGGAGTGTTTTCCTTGACCGGTCCTTTTCGTATGTTGGCCCAGTCGTAGACTCCGAACGTGCTTACGTGCACCAACCGTTTGACCCGAGAAATCTGACAGGCCTCAAAAACGTTTACTGAGCCTACTGTGTTGGTTCGAAAGCCGCGGTAAGGTGGATTTTCCACCTGACCGCCGATGAGTCCGGCGGTGTGGACCAATACGTCAGGCCTGATTCGCGCCAGCGCTCGAATCAGATTGGGCAGGTCTAGTAGGTCACCACGTAATGTGGTGACGCGCTGTTTGCCGGCGATGGCTGCGACGTAGGCGAGATCTGGGCTCAAGTCGTATATGTGAACCGAGTGCCCCGCTCGCGTGAGTTCTTTGGCCGTATGACATCCGAGCATTCCGGCTCCGGTGATAAAAATCTTCATGAAGTTTTCCCGTCCCTCTTTGATGTTTCGGTAGTTTGGAATTGCCACTCAATGCTGCATGTTGTTGGCCCGGCTTCAAGCTCGTGAATCTGTCACAGGTGCTGGTAGGCCGTCAAGGACATGCGGGCTGGTAGTGTGGCGTCATTTGAATTGGGATGACTGCGAGGGGTCGTTAGGATGTTTGAGGCAAAGTCCGGCGGAACGACAACAAGTCCTTTTCTAAGGTCAAGTTTGTTTGATCTCGGTTCGGACGGAGTATATTCTTTGGCACAATCGCATCAATTCGGACGCTCTGGACTGTTAGTCTCCGAGGGAAGTTCGGCAACCTGCAATCTTTATTTCGTCTCGAAAAGGACCAAGTCATGTCTAAGACGGTTAGTGGCTTGATGGGAATGCGTCACATCGCTCTCAATGTCAAGGACGTCGAGCGTTCGAAGGCCTTCTACGGGGAGGTTCTGGGTCTGGTTGTCGTATGGCAGCCCGATGCGAGAAATGTCTACATGAGCTCTGGCTCGGACAATCTGGCCTTGCACGAAAGTCCTCGGAGTCAACCGGCGACGAGCAGTACGTCCTCCCTCGATCACCTGGGGTTCATTGTCTCCGACATCGACCGCGTTCGGGCGCTAGAGGTTGAGCTCCGTGCCCAAGAGATTCCGATTATCAAACCCTTCAAGCTCCACCGTGATGGCAGTGCTTCATTCTACTGCGCCGACCCCGACGGTGTCATCATCCAGATGCTCTACGAGCCAACCCTCAGTAGGCAGAGTATCGGAGACATATAGTGGACCCACAATTCTCACGTGAGACTTTGCTGCAGGGTATTCCACTATGGGTGCACAAGCGTTCGCAAAATGTCTTCAGCAGCTGTCTCGCCGCTGAAGATACAATCGGCGATGCCGACGCCGCGGTAGCTTTTGCCTGCTAGCGCGAGGGTTGGAAAATGTTTGAGGCGGGCGTTGATTTTCTCAACTCGCGTCAAATGCCCAACATTGTATTGCGGCATACAGTTAGGGTAGCGGGTAGTGCGGGAAAGGATTGGTGGGCGGGATATTCCCAGGAGCGCTTCTAGATCTTTCCGAACCCGAAGTTCCAGGGCTTTGTCGGACTGTTTCAGCAGGTCGGGTTGTAGGGCGCCCCCGGCGAAACAACGTAGCAGGGCGATGTCTTTCGGGGCTCTTCCGGCGTACTTTACGCTGCTGAAAGTGCAGGCTGTGATACTCCGGCCTTCTGTGTGTGGCACGACAAAGCCATAACCATCCAGAGGATGGGCAATGTCGCGCCTCTGGTATGCGACGTTGATTGTTGCGGTGGAGGAGAAGGGAATTGTCCTCAAGTCTCTAGCTAGTTCAGCATCCAACGTTTCTAAGGAATTCGCGGCGGCGAACGCCGGCACCGTGCAGATGACGGCATCTGCTTCCAGGCTGGTCCGCTCGGTATCCGCCCGCCAGCGGCGGGTTTCTGGGTTCCAAGACAGCCTACGGAGGGTCTCCCCAAATCGCATCACGCTTGGACCGAGGGCTATCTGGATACGGCGTATGAGGACTTCCATCCCGCCGTCGATGCTGACGAAGAGACTCCAGCGCGCTCCGGTTTCGTCGTTGGTTTGCGCGCGGCGTTTCTGAGCCTGCCGGATCCCGAAGATCACGCTGGAATGGGTTCGTTCCATCTCTCGGAATCGCGGCATGGTGGCGACAAGACTTAAAGTCTCTGGGTCGGAGGCATAGATGCCGCCGATGAGTGGCTGTGCCACTCGTTCCAGCACTTCCCGGCCCAGCCGGCGCCGAACGAACGATGCTAGGCTTTCGTCGCCATCGTCCGATCGGCCAGGTATGAAGGGTTCTAGGCCCATCCGCACCTTGCCCAACCAGGAGAATAGAGGACTTCGTAACACCGGGCCTACGCGCGTGGGAGCCATCAGTAAGAATCCTTCAGGGAGCGGTTCCAAGGCGCCCCGGTGAACAGTGTAGAGTTTTGATTCCAAGATCTGTGGCGCGATAAGATGGTCGGTTAGACCTAGTCGCTCGCATAGACGTAACGCGGCAGGCTTTTCGGTGATGTAGGAATCTGGGCCGAGCTCCAAAAGGAGATTATCCGCATGCTCGGTGGCGATGACGCCGCCGAGGCGGTCGGTAGCTTCAAGTAGAGTTACCCGGACTTGTACGGGCGTAGAACGTCTCAGTTCTGTCAGCCGATGTGCTGCGGCCAGACCTGAGATACCTCCGCCGATGACAATAATGTTCTTGGTCGTTCCTGTCATGAGACGTGTTTGGGTCAGAGCACGAGTGTATTTGGCAGATGCCTAGGGTGGTAAGAGCTCATCCTTATTCGCTGAGATCATGTACCGCGTCCACCATGGCTCTTACGTGGCTCACTGGGGTTTCCGGGAGAATGCCGTGGCCGAGGTTGAAGATGTGGCCTGGCCGACCTTTCACGCTTTGCAGGATCTCCTGGACGCGGCGGCGGATCTCTGGCGGCGGCGCAAAGAGGGTCACGGGGTCGAGATTACCCTGGATTGGGATGTTGTGGCCCACGCGGCTCCAGGCCTGGTCCAGGTCTATTCGCCAGTCTATCCCGAGCACAGTGCTGCCAGCCTCTCGCATTAGCTCCAAAAGACCGGAGGTGCCGGTTCCGAAGTGAATTATGGGAATCCCGGGTGTTACGCCCGACATTAAACAGCGCATGTGTGGCAGGACGTATTCGCGATAATCCCTGGGTGCGAGACAACCCACCCAGCTATCGAAGACTTGCAGGGCGTCGATGCCTGCTGCGATCTGCGCGTTGACGTAGGACACGGTGGACGCCACTAGATGCTCCATGAGGGTGTTCCAGGCGCTTGGGTCGCTATGGAACAGTCGTTTAGTATGAATGTAGTTCCGGGAGGCACCGCCTTCTATCAGGTACGATGCCAGCGTGAAAGGCGCCCCACAGAACCCAATGAGCGGTACCCGTCCGGCCAGGGCAGTTTGTGTGCTGCGAATGGCCTCGTACACATAAGACAGAGACTCTTCTGGAATGGGATCGTGCAGCCTGTCGATGTCCGCGCGGATTCTAACCGGCCTTTGGATTTTCGGCCCCCCTTCGGTGTATTCCAGGCCCACGCCCATCGGTTCCAGCAGTAGGAGGATGTCGGCGAAGAGAATGGCAGCGTCCACGTTGAGGACTTCCACGGGCCTTACCGTCACCTCCGCTACCAAATCCGGGGTCTTGCATAACTCGAGAAAGCTCACTTTGGCTCGTATGTCTCGATAATGCTTCATGTAACGCCCGGCCTGGCGCATGAGCCATACTGGTGTGTAGGGGGGCTTGCCGCCGTGGCAGGCGGTAAGAAATGGATGTTCTCGAGGAGTGTCGGTCATTGATTTGCCGAAGGTAATTACGAACGGTTCTTTCCGGAGCCGAGCGTGACGGCCTTCTCGCCGTACTTGTGCCGCAGCCGATCGATGCCCTTGTAGAGTTGGTCCATTGAGGCCTCCTCGCCGTAGTCGAAGATCGAGTTCTGCCGCCCCTGTGTGGCAATACGGCTGGTGCTGACCCCGAGAAGGCGAACCGGCTTGTCCTGTATGAGATTCCTTGCGAGCAGATCCCGCGCAATTTTTACAAGATCCAAGTCAAAGCACGTGGGGGTCCTGAGGGTACGCGATCGGGTGATTGTCTTGAAGTCGTTATAGCGGATTTTGAGGGTAAGACGGCGTGCCAAGTTGTCCTGGCGGCGCAGCTTGGCCGCCACGTCCCCCACGAGCTCGCTGAGCACTTGCTCCATTTCCATTAAATCCGTGAGCGGCTGTGCCAGTGTGGTCTCCCTTCCGATCGAATGCTCGTGTGCGTGTTCACTCTCGGCTGAACGATCCAGGTTTAGGTATCGTTGGCCTAGTTGAGGTTGGGCAAGAAGCTGGGCAATCGTCGCGATGCCACGGTCCAACAACTCACTGTGGGTCTTCGGGCCGACCCCAGGGATGATTGAGATGTTGAGGGGGCCCACGAATCGCTCTTCCGACTCGGGGGGTACGTAGATTAGACCACGTGGTTTAGCCAAGGTGGCGGCGATCTTGGCAACGGTCGCGTGAGAGGCGAGCCCTCCAGACGACGGTAGTCCTAGCTCACCCCTGATGCGATCGATGATCTCCTGGGCCGTGCGAATGGGGTGGCCTAGGAGCCGTTCCGTACCAGTGAGGTTTACTAGTCCCTCATCGATGGAGAGGGCTCGGACGTCTGGGGAGAAGGAGCGAAGTAGGTCGAACACTTTTCTGGAGAATTCACTATAGACTCTTCGACGGCTCGGAACGAAGATCCCGCCGGGACATAGCCGGCGGGCTTGGAAGCCTGGCATGGCCGAACGGATCCCGTATTCACGGGCTTCGTAGGACGCAGAGGTGACTACGCCGCGGCCGGAACCACCGCCCACCATTACCGGCTTACCTTCGAGGGATGGGTCAAAAACGCGTTCCACGGATACGTAGAAGGAATCCATATCGATGTGTAGGAAATGGGGCATTTAAGATGTCGATGTTAGCAGCCTTCGAGCCCTAGAGTCCATCTTGGAATGACATCAGAGGACAGTGTTACTAGCTCACGCGGGGCCGAAGTAACGTTATAGGAGTGGTATTCCATTTGTTCTCAACTTATGATGAATACCCGCGAGGGGGGGTGCAACATGGCACGGGCCAGAGTCATCTACGAGTGCCAAAATTGTGGCTTCCAGTCTCCAAAATGGCTGGGCCGGTGCCCGGACTGCAGCCAGTGGGACTCGTTGGTGGAAGAAGCGGTCACCGCGCCGTCTAATCTGGTGAGGGATGGGGACGCTGGCCCGGTGCGTGTGCCTTCGCCAATCCAGGCCGTCACGACCGACACGGACAGCCGCTCTCTTTCGGGCATCGAAGAGTTTGATCGGGCGTTGGGGGGTGGCCTGGTGGCGGGTTCTGCGGTGTTGATCGGCGGCGACCCCGGCATTGGTAAGTCAACGCTGCTGCTTCAAGCGGTGGCGGCCCTGAGCCACGAGGGTCCAATTTGTCTCTACGTCTCCGGAGAGGAGTCGGAGCAGCAGGTCAAGATGCGAGCCCGACGTATTTCCCTCGTCTCCTCGAACCTTCTAGTGTTGAGTGAGACATCGCTGGAACGTATTCTGGAGCAAGTTAAGGCAGTCAAGCCCGCGATTCTGGTGGTGGATTCCATACAGACGGTGCACACTGCTGCAATCCCGTCGGCCCCGGGGAGTGTTGGCCAGGTCCGGGAATGCTCAAGCGCGTTGATTTCCTTGGCCAAGAAGAACGATATCGCCACGTTTCTTGTGGGTCATGTAACCAAGGATGGCGCCATCGCGGGTCCACGAGTTTTGGAGCACATGGTAGATACGGTGCTCTATTTCGAAGGTGAGCGTGGCCACAGCTTCCGCATACTGCGGGCGGTTAAGAACCGTTTTGGTTCCACCAACGAGATCGGTGTGTTTGAGATGCAGGAAGCTGGCCTCTCTGAGGTGCCCAACCCTTCAAAGATTTTCCTATCCGAACGTCCGCTCGGCGGGTCAGGTTCGGTAGTTGTCCCCAGCATGGAGGGAACCCGGCCGATCCTTGTGGAGATTCAGTCTCTGGTGACCCGGTCGTTTCTCACCCTCCCTAGGCGCACCTCCATAGGTATCGATACAAATCGCCTTGCCCTGATTCTTGCCATTTTGGAGAAGCGGAAAGGGATGAGGTTTTTTGACAAGGACGTGTTCATCAATGTGGCAGGTGGCGTGACCGTATCGGAACCCGCCGTGGACCTAGGCATCGCGGTAGGGTTGGCGTCTAGCTCCCTGGACCAGGCGGTAGACCCGGATATGATTTTCGTAGGTGAGGTGGGGCTAACGGGAGAGATTCGTACCGTCACCCGTGCGGAGGCACGAGTGGCTGAAGCGGGCAAGCTTGGGTTTAGGAAGTGCATGTTGCCCCAGGGCAACCTCCGGCAGCTTCAGCACGTCAAGAACCCCGAGTTGATTGGAGTTGCGTCACTGGAGGAGTGCTGGGATATTTTTGTTAGCTAAAACCCTGGGCAAGTTTCACGTGCCTAAACCAGGCCCGGCACCACGTTCACGGAAAAGAGACCTACGGATCGTAGAGCTTCCTCTAGGGAGATATCTCCGAAGGCGAATTGGCCGACGAGATAGTTGGCACCGGCGGTTTTGAGTTGCGACTGTAGGAATGACCGGACTGTGTCCGGACTGCCTGCGATTCCTTGGCCGGACGCCATCACCCCATCGAAGTCCGGTGGGCGCTGATGCTTGGGCGTGCTTCCTTTGAGACGAAATAGATAGTTGAAGCTTCGGTGCCAGACGGGGTAGGCTCTTCGGGCGATGCGAAGGGCCTCTCTGTCATCGTTTCCGACCACCACGAAACGGCCGAGGCCAATCTTGGGGAAGGTTGCCCCGCTGTCTTGATAAAGTTCCGTCCACACCTCTCGGAACCGGTCGGTGAAGGTTCGTGTGGGAGCTGCCGGGTCCAGGCTTACGATGTGGAGTCCCCGCCGCGCAGCTCGCTCGGCACTTTCCTGCGAATGCACGCCGTACCAGAGCGGGGGGTGGGGTTTCTGAAACGGTTCGAGCTCCATTGGCACGTCCTTGAAATTGAAGAGCTCCCCTGAGAAGTTGAGAGTTTTTTGGGTCAATCCTTGCAAGATTAGGTCGAGCCCCTCCGAGTACATCCGTTCGGCCTCCCTGGGATTCTGTCCGTAGACCGCTAACTCTATTGGAGATGAGCCGCGCCCAAAGCCGATCTCCAGCCGTCCACCGCTCAACTGGTCGAGCATGCAGATCTCCTCGATGAGCCGTAGTGGGTGGTAGAGGGGTAGGGCGTAGACCAACGGTCCAAAACGAAGCCGCCGGGTCCGCTGCGCGACGGCAGAGAGGAAAACGCTGGGTGACGGTGCCATCCCTAGCGGTGTCGAGTGGTGCTCTGCCAAGTGATAGGCGTAGAAGCCTTCCCGCTCGTACGCCTCGATCAGTGTCAGACGTGCTTCGTAGTAGTCTTTTAACGGCAGGTCGCCGCGATCCAGATGGTCGAATACGCCGTAATCCATGAGTTGTGCTGGTCTGAGGACAATTTCGGGCCCCAGAAGGTCTCCGGTTGTTTGTGCTGACCGGATGGGACGCTACGATAGATTCAGGGATGCTGTCAACGCACTTTCCATAAGAGATTGGAGCGAACTTCTGGACAGCACGGTGGAAAGCATGCGATAAGAGAGGACGAAACTCAATTCTGCTCTTGGTTCGGACGACACAAACTCCTATATCTCCTGTCACTAGGTTCCGCTGACGCGGGTGGCAGGAACCGCCATGCCCGAAATAATACTGTTCGACATTATTCTTTACGTTCTGTCCGGCGTCGTGCTGGGCTTTCTCATTGGCCTAACTGGCATTGGTGGTGGGGTGTTGACCGTCCCATTCCTTCTGCTCGTTGTTAAGCTAGAGCCCATTACGGCGGTGGGGACCGCCGGCCTTTACGGCGTTATTACCAAGATTTGGGCGGCCGTGCGGCATTATCGACAGGGAACCGTTAATATCGATGTTGGCGTCCGCTTTTTTCTGGCCGCGGTACCTGGCGTCATTGCCGGCTCTTTGGCGGTGAAATGGAGCCGGCTTTCACTTCCACCGAGCGGTGTCGAGACCCTTCAGGACGTTGTCAGCTATATGGTCATGGTGTCCATCGGTTTCGCGCTAGTGGCGCTGCTTTTCGACTACGATCGCCTGAACACCCGTTTCCTCTCTTCTAGTAGGGGTACCGTGGTAAAGTTTCCGTGCTTGTTTCTGGTGGGTGCTGTCATGGGCATGACCTCTATCGGAGGTGGAATACTGATTATTCCCTCGTTGCTGCTTTTTTATCGGGAGACGTCTCGTTATGTTGGCACATCGATCCTCGTCGCGTTGCTCTTGATGACGGTGATGGCCTCGCTCTACGCGTTCATCGGCCGTGGTCAGGGCGCAACGGACGTTGAATTCACCACCGCTGTGCTCATGTCTTTTGGGTCCCTGGTTGGGGTTCATTACGGTGCTGCCCTGTGCAAACAGATGCATCCGAGGCGGCTTCAGTACGTTGTCACCGGGGTGATCGTTTTGGCTATGGTGATGATGGTGGTGGATCGGTTCTGGTAGGGCCGACTTTTGTGGGACGGTTCTTAGATTTGACCCGAACTCGCTCAACAACTATTACAAATGAATCAATCGGGAACGAACACATATCACGTAGGCTTGAGATGAAGCCTACCCCTATCCTTCTGACAGATGGCGACTAAAGACATGCCAACGACTGTTCCGGCTCCTGGCAAAGGCTCGGAGTCCGAGCCGGGAAAATACGTATACGCACGTACGTATTCCGGGATGACTATAGACAAGGCCCACGAAGCTGGTGACGACGCGGTGGTTCTGTGGCGGATTTTTAAGCTCGCCGCGACACAGCGACTGAGGTTGGTGTTGGCGACCGTTGGGATCTTGGCGGCTGGGTTCTTTCAGATCATGATCCCCCAGTACCTGGGGGAGGCTGTGGATGGCGCTCTCCGCCTTTCGGGCAGCGCATCGGTTTCCCCAGCGGAGGCGCGGGATGCCCTCTATGGAACGGCATTAATGCTGCTGGGTGCTGCGGTCCTGCGCGGCCTATTCACTTTGACGCACAACTATTGCGGTGAAACGCTCGGCCACCACCTCGCCTACAGGCTTCGTTTGGGCTTTTACGACAGGCTGCAGCATTTGAATTTCTCCTTTCATGATCGCGTTCACACGGGTGAGTTGATCACCCGCGGGATGTTGGATCTGGAAGGGATCCGTTCTTTTATGAACATGGGGCCGTTGCGGGTGTTGCTGTTCTCTGTCCTCATTGGGGTGGGGGCCTATGTCCTGTTTTCTACAGACGTATTCCTCGGGGCACTGAGTCTTAGTTTCGTCCCTTTTGTCGCTTGGCGTTCCACGATCGTAAGGCGCCGGCTGCGGGAGATGTGGTTTGAGTTGCAAGAGAAAATGGCCGTGCTCGGGCGGATCATGGACGAAAACCTTACAGGCATCCGGGTGGTGAGGGCGTTCGGTGCGGCACTCTTTGAGCTGGACAAGTACCGGGTCGCTTCCGATCATGCGTTGGCGCTGGCGGCCCGACGTATCCGTACCCGGGTGGCCTCCGCTACCTTGATGAACTTCGCATTTTTTGTAGCCATGGGCTTGGTGTTGTGGGTCGGCGGATTGCGCGTGATCCACGGCCACATCACTGTGGGCACGTTGACTGAGTTTCTTTTCTTCATGATCATTCTCCAACAACCCGTGAGGCAGTTGGGCATGGTGGTGAATGCATTTGCCCGTGCGTCAACCTGCGGCGCGCGCTTGTTTGCTGTGCTGGATTTCGAACCGCCTATACATGACCATCCTGACGCTAGGCCCCTAGAGGTCACTGACGGTGCCCTGGAGTTCGAGGACGTATCCTTTGCGTATGCTGGCGTGGGCGCGCCGACTGTTCTGCGCGGGGTATCGTTTCGGGTGGCGAGGGGGAAAACCCTCGGGATCGTGGGTCCTCCAGGTAGCGGCAAGTCCACCATTGCCCATCTCCTGCCGCGCTACTACGATGTTACCGCGGGCCGAATCACCATGGACGGCCAGGACATTCGAGATGTTTCGCTGGATTCCTTGCGCCGCACAGTACGCGTAGTGCAGCAGGATCCGTTCCTGTTTATGTCCTCGCTTGAGAACAACATCGCCTATGGTGATCCGTGGGCGGAGGACGCTGCTGTCCATGATTCCGCAGAAACCGCCCAGATCAAAGGATTCATTGACCAGTTGCCGGATCGGTACGAGACCTTGGTGGGGGAACGTGGAGTCTCTCTATCGGGCGGTCAAAAACAGCGGGTAGCCATCGCTCGTGCTGCTATGTTGCGTCCGGCGGTTTTGGTGCTTGACGATTCCATGGCTGCCATTGATGCGGGTACCGAGCAGCGTATTCGTGAAGCTCTCAGGGAGCACACGAAGAACTGCGCCACACTCATTGTCTCTCACCGCCTTGGGGCGCTACGCCACGCAGACGAGATTGTTTTCATCGAAGACGGATGTATTGTCGAGCGCGGCACCCATGACGCCTTGGTAGCGATGCGCGGCAAATATGCGGCGCTGTTCGCTTTGCAGACCCGCGACAGCTCCCTCCATGATGTTATTGGACGTGCGGCGGAAACGAGGGTCACGGGGGAAGCAGGGTCATGACTGTGACGAAGATCTGGGAGGGGCGGGTGCGCCCGAAGAAAGCTGTGGTGGGATCGCAGGTCAGCCGTGACGAGGAGATGTTTGGCGCCGCTTTTGATCGCCATGTGATCCGGCGGTTCCTGGCTTACGTCTATCCGTACAGACGTCGCCTTGTTGCGGCCATCGGTGCCCTGCTGCTTTTTACCGGCGCGCAGTTGGCCATCCCCCTGGTCATTCGCTTCGCGATTGACGGCCCTATTGCGCGTGGCGACACTGCCTTGCTCTGGCTCGTCGTTTTGGTCTTTGGTGCGGTAGTTCTCGTGAACTACGCTGCCAACTTTGCACAAGACTGGCTGGTGAGTCGCACCGGCGAGCAGGTGATTTTCGACCTGCGCGGCGCCATGTTCGCCCATCTGCAGTACGTGGCCATGGCCTTTATGGACAAAACGGAAGTGGGCCGAATGATGTCGCGGTTGCAGGGGGACGTATACTCTCTCCAGGAGTTCTTGGAAAATTCTATCACCGCCCTAGGCGATCTCCTACTCCTGTTCGGTATCGTCGCTATAATGCTGTGGCTAGATTTCGACCTAGGTCTCCTGACGTTGTCCGTGGTCCCTATCCTTTTCTTCGTTCGCATGGTGTGGTTACCCCGGGCCCGGATTGCGTTTCGGTACGCGCGGGAGACTAATTCTATCGCTAACGGCGCCTTGGCTGAAGTCATTCAAGCGGTTCGCACTGTGCAGGGAATGCGACGGGAGGCTGTAAACTTCCATCTCTATGATGAGAAGGCGACGGAGAATCTGAATGCTCACCTCCGGTCGGCTCAGTACGCGCAGGTCATGGTACCCATAGTGGATTCGTTGACCGGAGCCGCTCTCGGTGTGGTGATCGTGGTGGGAGGCTCGCTGGTGTTGGACGACTCGTTGGACCTCGGTGTGATGATCGCGTTTTCGTTCTACGTGCAGCGATTCTTTGACCCCATCCGCTCCCTCACCATACAGTATAGCGTCATGCAACGGGCGATGGCGTCTGGCCAGCGTATCTTTGAGGTGTTGGACGTCCCGCTAGTGGTTCAGGATCAGCCTGATGCATTTGCGCCCGAGACCATCGAGGGTCGCATCGAGTTCCGCGGTGTCACCTTTGGCTACGAGAAGAATCAACCAGTGCTCAACGATATCAATTTTAAGATTGAACCCGGAGAAACGGTGGCGCTGGTTGGACCTACTGGTTCAGGCAAGACTAGCACTACCGCACTACTTCACCGCTTCTACGACGTGTGGGATGGAGCAATTCTGCTTGACGGACACGATGTCCGCGATTATGCAGCCGCGGCGCTGGGAAAGCACATCGCCATGGTTCTACAGGACCCTTTCCTGTTCACCGGTACGATCAGGGATAACATCCGTTTTCGTACCACTGATGCCACGGACCAGGATGTAGAGCGAGCGGCGCGGATCGTCGGCGCCCACGAATTTATTATGCGCTGGCCGGATGGCTATGATACCGTGCTCGAACAAGGCGGGGGCAACTTATCGCTGGGACAACGTCAGTTGCTGAGTTTCGCCCGCGCGCTAGTGGCTGACGCTCGGGTCCTGATCCTTGACGAAGCCACAGCCAATATCGATTCTTACACCGAGTGGCAGATCCAGGTGGGTTTGGCTGCCTTGTTGAAAGGTCGCACCGGTCTCGTGATCGCCCACCGACTCGCCACGGTGCGAGACGCCGACCGCATCGTCGTGCTCCAGGATGGTCGGATCGTCGAGACGGGGACCCACCAGGAATTGACTGAACGGAAAGGCTTGTACGCCCGGCTTTATGCTCTCAATTATACTTCCTTTGACGATCTCCCGGAGGATCTCATCAAGGATGCGGTGGAGGAGACGGCTCGTTCCTGAAGATCGATCGCAACAACTTGGACTCAATGCTAACGTTCGGAAAAAGGGTAGGGGAGGAGATGGGCTTCTGCAGTCAGGTCATGGATTGAGTTGCAACCTAGAAGTCGCATAGTGTCCTCGATTTCTTTCTTGAGGATGGCAAACGCCTTGCGGACGCCAGCTTCCCCGGCTGCACCGAGTCCGTAGACATAAGCCCGCCCCGCGAGTACAGCATCGGCACCATGTGCCAACGCTATGACCACGTCGGAGCCGGTTCGAATTCCACCATCTAGCAAAATCTTAACGCCAGACCCTTTCAGTGCGGGCGCGATCTCTTTCAGCATATATAGTGTCGGGAAGACGCGGTCCAGTTGACGTCCTCCATGGTTGGAGACGACGATGGCGTCCGCTCCGTGCTCTACCGCCAGTTGGGCGTCTTCGACGCATTGCACGCCTTTGATGATGATTGGCCTGTCCTCGTCCCAGATGTTTCGGATCCACGGCAGATGTTCCCAGGTGATGGCGGATGCCCGCAGTTGCGTACCGATATCGGTGTACGGCATCGGTGTGCCGTCATCTCGAATTACGTTGCGAAATTGCATCATCCCGCCGTCTGAATAGTGGCTCTTGAGCCACGAGTTATACCGCAACATCTGTGGCGCGAACTGCAGTTTCTGTATTGGGGTGCCGTTGATAGCTCTTGAAGCCCCCATCCACTCATGATGCGCACGATTTCCGGGCACAGCCGTGTCGATGGTGAGGATGAGAGCGGAGTAGCCCGCTTTTTTCGCCCTCTCGATGCTGCGTGCCGCGATTGCCTCTCCGCCGATCAGGTAGAGTTGGAACCAGCAGGGCCCGTTCGACGCCGCTTTGACTTCTTCTAGGTCCGTTCCCGTGAGGGTCGACAGGGCACAAATTGTTCCAGACTCGGAGGCAGCTTTGGCGGCTACCGCCTCACCCCGGGGCCAGAGCATCCGGGGGCTGCCAATAGGACCGGCGATCACCGGAAAGTCGATCTCATGCCCTAGCATCTCGGTGCGCATCAT
This sequence comes from uncultured Syntrophobacterales bacterium, assembly GCA_964438895.1. GTDB lineage: Bacteria > Desulfobacterota > Binatia > UBA9968 > JAJDTQ01 > JAJDTQ01. Next base: position 82,392 of record CAYTMJ010000028.1, read on the forward strand.
GACCGATTCAAGGTGAACCCCGGACCTGGGCTTGAACCGCTCCCTTCGGAAAGCCTCCAGGTTATCCCGGAGGGTGATTTCATTGTCGGCGCCGCCGCGATAGTACTCCCTGACAATGGGTGGTACCCGCGTTTCCATCACCTTCCGGAGATGGTCAACCGTTACGCAACGTTCCACCTTTCTAGCCCAGCGCTTCTCAGCTCGAGCATGGGCAGATCTCAGATACGGTCCGATCAGAAGCATGCTGGAAAAAATAGGGGTGCTTGGCTCAAGAGGTCAATCCTTACGCTGGCGGAAATGCTCGCTTAGAAACCCCCCGCTAAGGGTTTAGGGTCTCCCGGAAACAGTCCGTGCTTGTCGAGGAATTCGATCATGAAGCGATTGAAGAGCCACGGCTGTTCAATTTGACAGGCATGGCCGGCGCCCGGTAGGACCCGCAGCTCACAACCGGGGATACGCTCCTGGAGCGCGAAGGAGGTCGGGTGAGTACCATCCTCGCTGCCCGTCAGGATGACAACCGGACAGGCTATACGCGCGTGATGTCCCTCGGGCTCCGGCATTTGGAGGGCACGGAACTGTTGAATGATGGTGTCCACGTCGGCGAACTGGTTGCGTTCAGCGAAGAGGTTGGCAAAGAAATGTGCCAGTGGCGTTGTGCGAAACGCCGGACTGAAGTCCTCGAATGTGTACCGCCAGCGGTAACCGACGCCGTTGGCAGTGTAGGCGTCGATGCGCCTCTGTGCGAATTCCTTGCCCGCGGTGTAGCCCGTGCCCGTTAGAATCATGGCACCGGTCCGGTCTGGCCGTTGGTGGTACATAAAGGGACTAATGGCCGAGCCTGTGGAGCAGCCTACGAGTATGGCAGTCTCGCCCGGTAGGGCATCATCGACGGCTTCCCAGCACGCTGCCGCCATGTCATCCATACTGAGACCTTCGGCTCCCTTAGGCGAGCGTCCGTAACCCGGAATGTCGATACTGATACATCGATACCATGTTGAGAGGTGTGCCATCTGAAAGATCCAGCACGACTGGTCCATTGGGTTGGGATGGATGAAGGCCATGACCGGTCCCTTGCGTCCAAGACGTTCGTAGTAGAGCGGCCCTTCAACGTTGCGCGCCATCGTTTCCTCCAGTTGAGTTTCGGTACAGATTCCGGGTCTACGGGCATCCAGTGGTTAGATGCGGAGCGAGTTGCTTCAAAGTTGGGCATCGTTGTGGCAGGTAGCGGCCCTGCGCGGGTAGTAGGACATGACTACGTAACCCGGAACATGCCCAGAATGGCGAAGCCGGGTCCGGCACCGGCACCAACGGCCCCTGTGTCGCGCGGTTCAATGGTAAACGGCGATCACGGACCGCCGGGGTGACGTGACGACTACGCACCCTTGGCGAACAAGTCGACTGTTTAATCTGTGCGCATCTCTGCTATGGCATCCACTATAGCCTCGGCCTCTAGTCCCATCTCTAGGGTTTCGATGTTTTCCGCGTATTGCTCGGGGTCAATGGCAGCTTTCACGCTGGGCTCGAAGACGTGGTAGGCTTGGAGGCCAAGTCCCACGCCGGCTAGGGGTCCGGCGTAGGAGGGATCACCGGTAGTAACTGTTTCGAACTGGACTTGGCTGCTCTCGGTCGTCGGGGCCCCAAGTAGCACAACAATGCTCTCTTTTCCATATTCTTCAGCGAGTTCTTTTATTCGACCTTGATCCTCAAGGTCCATGGCCCCAGCGGCTGTTCAGACGAAGCACTGGGTGGCGGCATACGCGACCTCACCACCCAGTCCCGTGACAGCCTGCTCGATGATTGGGGCGGGGACACCGTCCCGCTCACCGAGGATGATGAGCTTCTTACCGCTGAGGGCGATAGGTTCTGTTGTCATGGGTTTCTCCTTGTTTCTATTAATACTGACATTCCGTCGGTTAGCTCGGTCATTTGGCCGAGGAATAGACTCGCGCGAGCCACCAGAAGGCAGTTCCGGATGGTGCCGGCCGCCATTTCTCGGAGCGCATGCGGTACGTACACGAACCCTGAGGCGATGTGTCCCTGGGTGGGGGCGTATCCGCATACTCCCTTTTCGCGTGCGAAACCGCTAATTTCGTCCCGGTTGATTTCCTTAGCTGCGGCTAACATAGCGGCCATCATCCGATAATTGCGGGCGGCCACGTCGCCAGCCTTGGCGGAAACCATGATGTCAGGATTGTGCAACTCTGTCACCACCCGGTCGAGCTGATTAATGCTCCATTCTAACCGCCGTAAGGGCTCCAGGACAAGTTCTCTGAACTGCTTGTCTAGGCCAGTGCCGGCCTTGATGGGATGGCGGCCGACGCCTTGGAGGTTTACTGTCGGGCTCTTGCCGTTGTCGCGCCCGATCCAGACGGCCACTGCCGCCATTGCATCCTCTAGCACCGGGATGCCCTGTTCCAGCTGGTACAGGGATTTCATCCCGAGTTTAGGGAGTGACCCTCCTCCGACCACCACGACGTTGTTGAACACGCCGCTTTCCACAAGCGAGGCACCAATGACCATTGCCGGAATTGGCGCGGCGCAGAAGTCCTTAATATCGATTCCAGTGCTGAGGTTGCATCCTGCGAACTCGGCGATCGCCTTTGCCATGTTCCCGCCACCTCGCTGATAACGGTCACCTACCGCTTCTTCCGAGCAGCTCAGTACAAGGTCGATGTCGCTCAGACCCAGTTCGTCGATGTGAACTAGCAACTCGTGGATTGCTAGCGTGCCGGAGACCTTGCAGCATAGGTTCTCCAGCAGCACTGATGCTGACAACGCCTCGTCCTCGGAATGGCCCGATTTGACGATTCCCACAGGTGCGTCTTCACCGCTGGTGAAGAGCGGCAGGCAATTGACGTCCTCTAACCCGGTGTCTATTTGGGAGTCAGTTAGAAGTGGCGGTGTTTGGGTGGTCAATGGTGCGGTGAGGGGGGAGGCTGACAGCAAGGGCTTTATCCCGTCCCAGAAGCGTTCCCGTAGCAGTACGTGTTTGAACGGGTCCGCACACGCTAACAGCGCAAGAAAGTGTGGCTCCTCCATGATGTGGCCGAAGGGTGGCTCAGTGCCTTCAGTCTCGGCGAGTTTATCGAACCAGGGCTGTTTGACCTCCCACAGGCGCTCTGCCGGTTGGCTGCCGATGAACACTTGGTTGGGTAGGTAGCGACGCGCTTCGTCATAGGTCCATAATTGTCGCGTCAGTTTCGCCAAAAAGTCCGGGTGGACTTTACCCTCCCGGAATGGCTTCGAGCCGTATCGGACTAAATTCGGAGTATGGGCGAGGGCTGTGGCAGCGCCCCTCAAGACGGGCTGATTCGTTGACATGTGAGGGACCTTATAACGTGCGGCACATGTGGGCAAGGCTGCGTATCGGGCCTGTGTGGTTATGTTGAAGGTGGATACATTGGGAGAAGAAAAGAGACCCCAAGCTGTTATCGCAATTTCCTACGGACGAAGGCAAGGGCCTTTTCCAGGTCGCCGCCGCCTGTCTGAAGGAGCACCTCTCTTTCGTATCCAGCCATGAGCGGCGTGACTATACCGCTTTGCTTTGCAGCGCTGAGGTAGCTGATGCCGTCCCGCTCGCTCGCTCCAGAGGGCGTCGCGGCGCTCGCGATCGCTAAACGTGCCAGCATCTTGGGCAGTGGCTTCTCAATATTGGCTCGAAACGCAGCGTGAAACACCACACGGAGTCCTGCAAAATGATGCAGGCAAGCCAGAAACGCGCTGTCGATGTTTCCCCCGTCCAAGTCCGTGTACACGTCGTCGCTTCCAACGCGGTTTCGTTCCCGCCGGTATAGCATGTCCTGGGCGGCAGTCTCTGAAACGGATTTCCTTAGTACGAGGACCACGCCTGACACCTTTGCCCCACCCGTCTCGACAGGAACGAGGGTCGGTGCGCCGTCACGTACCCGGCTGCTGCGAGAGAATTCGACTTTGAATGGGGTCTCCACCCCCGTAATACGCCTTACAGTTGCTGCTTCGATCTCTTCGCCGGGGTTGGGGATTAACGACCCATAGGCAAGTATCCCGATTGTCATAAGAGGCACATTCTGCCAGTGCTCCCAGGATGCTGCAAGGTCAGGTCTTTTACGGTTGCGCGGCCTACGGCAGAAGCGATAATCTTCCGTGTTGCTTTAACACCGCGGGGGACTCCAACCTTGAAACCGGTAGACTCTTTTGTACCTATTGAACCAGGGATCAGGAGCGGGGCGTTCGGCCGCGCTTGAACGTTTGTGTACCCACGGACTTCGACCCGCAGGGGGTTGATTTGTCAACTTCGAACACAAGCGCTATAAACCGGGCGATCGTTTGGCAGTTGCGAGTCCTAGACACAAAATTATGACCATTCCAGCTTTCGATCTCTTAAGACCCAGTACCGTGGTTGAAGCTAGCCGCATGTTGTTGGACCACGGCGATGGGGCGCGACTCATCGCCGGCGGTACGACGCTAGTGACACTGATGAAGCAGCGGGCGCTTCGGTTCTCCCATCTGGTGGATCTGCAATCAATCCCAGACCTAGACAGGATTACCGAAACTGGCGGTGTTCTGAGCATTGGAGCTTTGGCGACACATCGGTCGGTGGAGAGGTCGACCGTGGTGGAACGTTGCGCGCCAGCCCTGGCGCACGCATGCGGCCACGTGGGCAATGTGCGCATACGTGAGACTGCATCTGTGGGTGGAAACCTGGCCCATGCGGACTACCGGCTGGATCCTCCGCCGGTGCTGCTGGCGCTCGATGCGGACGTAGTGCTGGTCGGGGCGAACGGTACCCGTGTAGTAGCCTTAAAGGACTTCTATCGCGGCATGTACGAAACTGCGTTAGAACCCGGAGAGATTCTAGTTGAGGTGCGTGTGCCGTGTGTTCCAGCCGCTGCCCGGGCGGTCTACTCGCGGTTCAATTCGCTTTCCGCCAACGATTGGCCGTGCATTGGCGTGGCGGCGTTCCTGTCTCTAGAAGGTGAGAATGTCGGCGAGCTTCGAATCGGCTTGAGTGGGGTAGCGGAATCGCCCCTGCGGGCGACCGGCCTGGATCGATTCTATCGGGAACATTGCTCCGATGAACTGTGGGATGCTGTCTGTGACGCTGTTGATGAGCAAATTTCCCCGGTATCGGATCTGCGTGGTAGTGCGGGTTACAAGCGCGAGATGACCCGGGTCTTTATCAAGCGAACGTTACAGCAGGTTGCTCGGCCGGCGTCGCTGTAGTGAGGTAAAATCGTGGCAGACTATTCTATTGTCGGCACGTCGGTCGATCGTCGGGACGCTGTCCAGAAGGTGACTGGCCGGGCGCTTCACGTCGGTAACATCGAATTGCCGAGGCAATTGCACGTGGCCATGCTACGAAGCCCCCACGCCCACGCGCGAATCGTTCGTATCGACAAGGTCCGTGCCGAGGCTAGCCCCGGCGTGGCCGCGGTGCTCACGGGTGCGGACATCGCCGCTATGCCGGGAATCACACCCTACCACGGGCCGGCGTTTGCGGACCAGCCAGTACTGGCCATCGACCGGGTTCGCCACGAGGGCGAGCAGGTGGTGGCGGTGGCTGCCGAGAGCCGGCGCGTTGCGGAGGAGGCGTTGGAGTTGGTGGAGGTGGAGTACGAGCCGCTACCGGTTGTTCTGGATGTCCTGGATGCCATCAAGTCGGGCGCCCCTATCATACACGAAGACGTTCGTCCCTCCGGGGCGTTCGCGGACCTCGCTCATGTTAAGGCGGGCGACCGGTCCAACGTCTGTTATCACTATAAGCTACGGAAGGGCGACGTGGAAAAGGCCTTTGCCGAGGCGGATCGTGTCTTCGAGGATTTGTTTACGGCACCGCCGGCCCAGCACGTGCCCATGGAAGCGCATGTTTCTTTGGCGTATGTGGATGAGGGCGGGCGCATTAACATACACACGGCGAGCCAGTCGCCTTCTTTCGTTCGGGGAGAGCTAGCGCGTATGTTGGGCGTACCCATGAACCGCATTCGGGTGCGCGTCCCTTACCTGGGGGGCGGCTACGGCGCGAAGCTCTACAATAAGTTGGAGCCAATAGTGGTACTTCTCGCAATGAAAACCGGCAGGCCAGTTAAATACAGCCTGAGCCGGGAGGAGGAGTTCCAAACTGTCACTAAGCACGGTGTGGTTGTGAAGCTCAAGACGGCGGTCAAGAACTCCGCCATGACCGCTCGTAAGTGTGAGGTCTACTGGGATACAGGTGCCTTTGCCGAGATTGGGCCCCGGATCGTCCACAAGTCGGGTTATACTTCTGCCGGTCCGTACAAAATTCCCAACGTGGCCATCGATTCCTACTGCGTCTATACCAACAAACCACCGGCCGGGCCGTTTCGCGGCTTCGGTGTGCCACAGATGATCTGGGCTTATGATTCCCAGATGGACATTATCGCTCGGGGTTTGGACGTGGATCCAGTAGAGTTCCGCCTCGAGCACGCCCTGGAGGAGGGGGATCTCTTCGTCACCGGAACACCAATCCATGCCTGTGGCCTTAAGGAGTCGGTTGAGCGGACTGCGGAAGCGGTGGGTTGGAAGCAGCCTAAGGAGGCCTCTCATGGTACGAAGCGCCGCGGTAAGGGGATCGCTTGTGGCGTTAAGGCTGTGCTCACGCCGTCCATCTCTGGCGCCATCGTCATTCTTAACGCCGACGGCAGTGCCAACGTGTTGAGCAGCACGGTGGAAATGGGTCAGGGTTCCGAGAGTGTGCTGGCTCAGATCGTGGCCGAAGAGTTAGGGATTGCGTTCGACGGGGTACACGTAGTGCAACCGGATACCGATGTCACCCCCTACGACACAATCACTGCGGGGAGTCGCTCTACTTACCACATGGGCAATGCCGTTCGGATGGCCGCGGCCAACGTTAAGAAGGAATTATTCAAAGTCGTAGCAGAGAAGTTGGAGATTGATGCTGCCGATCTGGAATCTCGTGATGGAAGGGTTTTTGTGCGAGGTGCTGAGGAGCGCGGGATGACCGTTCTGGAGGTGTTTCTTGCTAAATTCGGTAGCTTGGGTACTACCATTACCGGCGAAGGACTATGCCAGCCGACGGTGATCCCCATGGATCCCGACACCGGCATGTCCGATAAGTGCACTGAGTATTGGTTCGCCTCGGCCAGTGCGGTGGAGGTGGAGGTGGACTTACAGACAGGTCGACTGGAATTGCTTCAGTTCCATGTCGCGGGTGACGCTGGCACCGCGATCAACCCTAAGTACTGTGAACAGCAGCTCGTGGGAGCGGCTACTATGCACTTGGGTCTGGCTCTGTTCGAACAGATGGTGTTTCAGGATGGTCAACTTGTTAACGGATCGCTTTTGGACTACCAAATTCCGTCCATAAGGGATGTACCTGTGGCTTGCCACCCTATCGTGGTGGAGGTGCCCCATGAGGACGGCCCCTTCGGCGCCAAGGGTATTGGCGAGACTGGTGCCCTAACTGTGGCCGCTGCTGTTGCCAACGCAGTGGAGGACGCTGTGGGCGTACGCGTACACGACATTCCGCTGACGGCGGAAAAGATCTACCAGGCCCTAAAGGCCGCGGGGAAAGTTAACGCTCAAGAGTAAGATGGACAAGGGACTCCCAAAAATTGGAGCCCCTCTTTCCGGGGACCGCCTGAAGATGCGGAAAGGTGTCATGGAGCGAGATTCATGGAACGTGCTATCAACCTGACGGTGAATTCCCAACAGCGGGAGCTGGAGGTCAACGACGCCGATACCCTTTTAGAGGTTCTGCGTGACGGCCTCAAACTGTGGAGTGTTCGCGAGGCTTGTGGCGTGGGTGCCTGTGGAAGCTGTACGGTGCTTCTGGATGGTCGGCCGGTGAGTGCATGCTTCCTTCTGGCCTCGCGCCTGGATGGCTGTTCCGTAGAGACTGTAGAGGGGTTGACCGGCGACGGCTCGCTTCATCCCATCCAGCAGGCGTTTCTCGAGAATGATGCTGCTCAGTGCGGCTACTGTACGCCCGGTTTCATTATGGCAGTTAAGGCGCTTCTCGAAGAGTACATCAACCCCACCGACGAAGAGATTCGCGACTACCTTTCAGGTAACCTTTGCCGCTGCGGTAGTTACCCTAACATCATACGTGCGGTTCGCGCGGCGGTAGTCCGGATGAGTGTTAGTTGATTCGCAGGACGCCCATGGAATCTGCTCCCGCCCCGGACCGTATAACAGCCCTGCTGAAACCGCGAAGTATTGCTCTCATCGGTGCTTCGGAGCGAGCTCCCCATGCGGCGGCCCTAATGGATAACTTATTTAGGTTCGGCTTCCCGAGAGATCGAATCTATCCAGTCAACCCACGCTACGAGCAGCTGTTCGATTTGGCGTGCTATCCATCAGTGGCTGATGTGCCTGGAGACGTGGATCTTGCGGTTGTTGCGATCCCGCGGCATGGCACCGTTCAGGCCATGGAGGAATGTGCTGCGAAAGGCGTTCGAGCTGCCCTCTCTGTGGCCACGGGCTTCGGCGAATTCGATGATATCGGACGGGGGTATCAAGCGGAATTGGCCCGCATTGTGCGTGAGCACGATATCGCGCTGTGTGGTCCCAACACCCTGGGTTACTTGGCGCTCGAATGCGGTGCGGCGTTGTGGTCGTCGCCGCTCCCTGAAGGCCTCAAGATTGGGCCATTGAGCGCCGTGTTCAACAGCGCTGGCCTGCTCAACCTCCTCCTCAACACTGCTACAGACCGTTGTCTGGGGTTTCGCTACGCCGTTTCTCCGGGAAACCAGGTAGGTACGGGTTTTACTGACTATCTACGGGCGGCGATCGACGACGCCGGGACCCGTGTTATCCTCACCGTCATTGAATCCATGAACCGCCCCGAGGAAATGGCAGGCCTGCTGGACTTGGCCCGAGAACGGGAAAAAGTGGTCATTGCGTTGCGGATCGGTCGGTCGCAGAAAGGTGAGCGGGCGGTAACGTCTCACTCGGGTAACATGGCCACTTCCGGCGTGGTCTGGGATGGACTATTTCGGCAGAAGGGCGTTATTCCCGTGGATAATATGGATCAGATGCTTGAGGTTGCCGCTCTGGCCGCTACCATCCCGGAGCCGTGCCGTCCGCCTGTACCCGGGGGCGTGGGTATTGTTACCATCTCGGGGGGCGACTGCAGCTATCTTGCCGACATTGGTGAGCGTATTGGCGTAGACCTGCCCGAGCCCACTGCCCCGACCTATGAGGCTCTACGCAGCTATTTCGACAAGGACCACTTCAACGGTAATCCTCTAGATATTGAGGAGTTACACTGGGCGGATCGACCCCGTTATTTGGAATGCTTGGAGACCTTTCTGCGGGATGACAATTTCGCTGTTGTTTGTTGTCGGCTGAATCTTCCCAAGAGTCCCACCGATCGTCTTACGCAGTTGTATAGGGAGTCGGTGGCTATAGCCCGGCGTAGCGGAAAGCGGTTCGTGTTCCTTTCTCGAGCCAGTGAATTGCTTGACCGGTCCTGGTTCGAGTTTTTCAATGAGTTGAACGTGCCATTTCTGCTGGAATACGAGAAGTCACTGCGCGCCGTACGCGACGTCCTTGGACTGACGTCAAAAAGCCCCCCTCCGGGCTTTGTGGACGAGACACAACCTGTCGTTGACCCGAAAGAGACTGCAGCGCTGCATCGCCTCTTGGCGGAAGACGACCCCTCCCACCCTACTGTACGGCGACTGCTTCAGGCCTATGGGATTCCGGTTGCGCCGGAGCGTATTGCAAACACTCGGGATGATGCGGTGGAGGCGGCTGAAAGGATGGGATTTCCCGTCGCGCTGAAAATTATGTCCACGGACCTCGCCCACAAGACCGAGGTGGGCGGCGTGCGGCTGAATCTGGGCAACGCCGAGGAAGTGGCCTCAGCCTACAACCACCTGCTGGAAGCAGTGGTGCAGAGCGCTCCCAATGCTCGCATCGAAGGTGTGCTAGTACAGAGGATGGTGGAAAGCGTCGCCGAAGTCATTGTCGGTACGTCTCGGACTCCGGATCTAGGAATATGTCTCGTGTTCGGTTTGGGTGGTATCTACACTGAGGTACTGAAGGATGTGTCGTTCCGGCTGCCGCCGCTGGGCTTCGAGGAAGCTCATGATATGATTCGGGAGATTCGGACCTATTCTCTACTGACCGGCGTGCGTGGGCAACCTAAGGCCGACCTTCAGGCGTTGGCAGCAACGATTGTGAAGTTGTCGCGGCTGGCACTAGACTTTGGCAGCGAAGTGGACGAAATCGAGTTCAATCCTCTCATGGTTTTACCCGAAGGACAGGGGGTACTCGCGGTTGATACGCTGATTCGATGCGCTGGGCGACAGCCAAAGCCAACTGGTGAGAAATAGGGACAGCCGGCGCCTCTTTGAAGGAGTGTGACGATGAAGATCACGGACCTTAGGGTAGAGTCTCTCGAACTCCCATACAAGAAGCCCCTCATTACAGCCACCAACCAATTCTACTCGTCGAACGGGTTCCTGGTGAGTGTGGAGTCGGATTCGGGACACACGGGCTACGGTTACGTCGACGTGTTTCCTAGAACCGGCGAGACGGTGGGTTCAGCGCGGTATGCGATTGAGGAAATTGTGCGACCGCTTCTGGTAGGGGAACCCATCGAGGATTTGGCACGGCTGAGTGCGCTCATCAATTACCGGATGGTTGATAACCGGCGCGCCAAGGGCGGCGTGGAGATCGCGTTATACGACCTCTTGGGTAAACAATACGGCGCACCGCTCTACGTGCTTTTCGGCGGGTTAGTGCGAACCGAGATTACGGTGATTAAGATGGTGAGTGTTGGGTCGCCCCTGGAGATGGCACAGGAGTGCCTTGAACTGGTAGGCCGCGGGTATCGAGCCCTGAAACTGAAGGTCAAGGGTGAGGTGAAGCTAGATCTTGAGCGTGTGGCCGCCGTGCGCGATGCGGTGGGATCGGACGTTTATATCAAGGTGGATGCCAATGAGGCTTTCGATTTAAAATCCGCAATCCGTATGGCCGCGGGTATGGCTGAGCTTGGCGTGGCAGTGTTCGAACAGCCCGTGCCACGGAACCACCACCAGATCCTGGCCGAGGTGAGGGCCCAGTCGGGCGTTAAGATCGAGGCTGACCAGTCGGCGGGTTCGGTGCATGAGGCCTTTAGGCTTATTCGGGATAATGCCTGCGACTCCATCAACACGGGAATTCTTAAAGCCGGTGGCATGCAGCAGACTCGGCAGATCGCCGATATGTGTGCCATTTCCGGTACAGACTGCGGCCTCAGCAACATTGCCGCATGCATGGTAGGCGATGCGGCGTTGCTGCACCTGGCTCTCAGTTCACCGGGAATCTCCGAGTTCTGCGAGATCGGCGAATGTGAAGGTCTCACCGGTGATCCGTTCACTGGAATTCAGGTGGTAGACGGGAAGCTGGGGGTCCCAGAAGGCCCGGGCCTCGGCGTCACCAGGAGTTGACCGACAGGGACACATTTGTCAGTTCATTCCCCGCCCGGAGCTTCCCTTCGGCCACAAATATCTGTTTGTTTTGGCTTCGTGCTGCGCTTTCCGTGACCGGACGGCGGCTTTGTAGTTCAATGTTGGAGAACTGGCGGTTGGCTTATTCAGATCAAGGGCCAGTGAATCGAAGATGCCAGTTATCACCGGCTCAGGATGATGGAGATGGTGCCGGCCATGACTGCGAAGGTGCCAGTGACAGTGCGGATGTTGATACGCTCGATGCCGCGTAGAAAGACTACGGTCATTATCAAAGTCCACAAGGGGGTGGAGGCGACGATAGGGGACACTACCACGACACGACCGAGACTAAGCGCGATGAGAGACAGGAGCGAGCCACCCGATTCAAAGAACCCCGAGAGGATAAATGGGGGTATAGCGCTACGATTGAGGATAAATTTCTCGCTGCGGAGACGAACGGCTACGTAAGGACCCAGGGAGACGAAAGACACGATGGCTAGTATGGCGGCGAAGTAGAGAGGCTCGTTGGAAATGTCGAAGGCAACACGTCGTATGGGGAAGGCGATGCCAGCGAACAGGGCCGCCAGGAGTGGAAAGATCGCCTCCCACCAGTGATAGCGCAGGCCCGAGTCGGCCGGTTGCCAGGAGATCAGCGCAATTCCGCCTACTACCAGCAGGGTGCCAGCGAGGATCCCTGGGCTTGCCTGCTCGCCGAGGAAAGCGATGGCGAGGGCGGCGCTCCACAGCGGATAGGTGTTGCGTAGCGGCTCGGCCCGAGCCGCCCCTAGCCGGTGTATCCCTGTCAGTTGAAGCAGGCTTGTAGCGGTTTGTAGGACTCCCAGTCCAACGAATAACAGCAGAGGTAGCCATTCGACGTGAGGGATCCCGCCTGTGAGGTAGACGCCGATCCAGAACACGACGGCGCGGAGGCAAAGCAACACACACGCCGCAGTCAACGGGGTAGAGTAGTGCATTCCCATGCGTGCGCTGATTGAGCCCCCGGAGTAGAGCATGGAGGCGGCGAGGGCGATGAATTCGGGTCGCATGGGTATTGCGGTCGATGAAGTAACAGTCCGGGTTCCGGTGCGTGCCGATGCGGTTCACTGCCCTTTTGAGCCTTATAGAGGCGGGTCTCAGATTCGGGGCACTAGAAGGTAGATCGACATGGCGGACCTTATCGTCCTATCCATGCCTTGTCAACGATTGCTTCCCCTGACGACTACTTGCAGATCAGTGATGGATCAAAGGGCTCCAGCAGTTGCTCCAATTGCACCTCCCGCACCTTGGACTGGGGTGGTCGGGCTCGCTGCGGGTACTGGACCGGGGGCGCTGGCTTGGTGGCGTCCAGGATCATGACTGCACCCATAACAGGCTCATGGGTCCCGTCCACGGTATAGGTCCAATTGGATGGTAGTAGATCTCCCGGCCCGTTCCAGTCGGGTATCGTGAGTATGTCCTTGTCTGGCCTCATACGGGTTCCCACGGCCCAGGTTACCTCTGGTTCATTGAAGACGTCGATGTCGTCGTCCACTACGACCACGCAACGGAGATTTTCAGGCTCTGTCGAGATAGCGGCCAGGGCAGCCCGCTTGACCTCTGAATCCCTGGTCTTGCGAATGGAGATGTAGCAATGGGTGCGGGCGTGGGCCGGCACATTGACGTTGACGACTCCGGGAACGGTTTCCCGGACTCGACGGTAAATAGTCCCCATGCGCGGCAGGCTACCCAGTACCAAGTGCTCTTGGCCCGCTGGGAACACGTCGTAGTAGATGGGGTTACGGCGCATGGTCAACGCCGACACATGCATCACTGGCTGCGCGCCCACGCTTACGTAGTAACCGGTCCACTCCCCGAAGGGGCCTTCGAGTCGCGTCTCGTTCGGCAAGAGCCTCCCCTCGATGATGATTTCGGCGTAGGCCGGCACCATGAGGTCCACGGTTTCCGCCTTAACCAGTATGATGGGTTCCTGTAAGAGCGCTCCAGCCTCAGCGAACTCCCCGCCGATGCCCGGTAACCGTGATACGGCCCCTAACATGAACGTAGGGTAGTGTCCGACAACTAGAGCGAACTCCGTGGCTTCTCCCCGGTCCGAGTTCCGTCGGTAGATGTAGCCGCCATGGTGGCTGCCCTGTATATAAACCCCGAGGGTCCGAGGGTCGTGGACCTGGTGGCGGTAGAGCCCAGCGTTTTGGGCGCCGGTATCGGGATCCTTAAGAATCATGACCCCGCCCGTGATGTAAGGTCCGGAATCGAGTTCGTTGTGAAATGGGATGGGCAAGCCTGATAGGTCAGCCGCTTCGCCCTTGAGCACCACTTCTTTGACCGGACCATCGACAACAATTTGTGGCGGAATGGGTTTGGCTTGGCGCTCGCCGTAAACACGAGCCATGTCCGCCACGTTCGTGTCCAACGCCAGCGCCAGCCGCTCATAGGTCGCCGTCAGGTTGATGACCAGCGGCATGGTCGAGCCGTCTACGTCAGTGAAAAGCAGCGCGGGAAACCTCTTTTCTTCGGCCAACCGCTCCGCGATGGCCGTGATGTCGAACCTACGATCCACCCGACGGGTTACCATTTGAATTTGTTCCGGGGCTGATGTCGCAAGTTGTTCGATGAACGCGCGCAGATCCTTAACCATAGATGCTGTCCCTTTGTCGTGGTGCCGGGTTGGCTGCTGGTCCCTTCCATACCACACTCCCGAGCGGTTGTAGACGGTTTCCTCCTCCCGCCCAGGGGATCGTTGTCGGGGTAGGGGAGAGTCAGAAGCTGGACTATTGCCACCTCCTCCCGTAGTCTGAGTTTCATATAAGATGTTTAGCCCAACGCTGGGCGGTTCATCGAATACGAAGAACCAGTGATGGATCTGCCCTTTACCTAACAGAGGGATCGACTTCGTGGGGGGTGCACTATGCAGCGTCCTGGACCCGCGGCTCAAACAGGTAGGAGCTGAAATTTGTCAGGTTCGATTTCACGGCTTGGCATGGTCCTCTATCATGGGATCGACAGCGGCGATCAGCTCAGAGATTACGCTTTTGCTGCGGAGGAGGGCGGTTTCGATTCTCTGTGGGTCACCGAGCGTTATTTTCACGAAGAGACCTTCTCGCTGCTGGGTTATCTCGCGGCTGCTACCCGACGGATAAGACTTGGGCTGGGCGTCACCAACCCCTATACGCGGAACCCTGGGTTGTTGGGAATGTCCGTGGCCACCCTGGATAGGATTTCCAGTGGCCGTTTCCTTCTGGGCCTGGGCAGAAGCGACAAGTGGATGATTGAGGGTCGCATGGGCATCCCTTACGGGCAGCCGCTGAGCACCCTGAGGGAAACGGTAGCGCAGCTTCGGCGGCTCCTGGCCGGCGAGCGCGTCAGCGGTGGTGATGTCTACTGGGACCTGAACGCTATACGGCTGGCGGTCAAGCCGGTGCAGGAAAGTGTTCCCATCTACCTGGCCGCTATCGGTCCCAAGGCTCTGCGGTTGGCGGGGGCGGTGGCCGACGGGGTCTTGCTTAACGCGTACGTGCCGGCGAGTTACGTTCGGTATGCGGTTCAGGAGATTGTCGCCGGGGCGAAGGAGGTCGGCCGCGATCCGGCGTCCATTGATATTGCTTGCATGCTGATCGTGCGGCTCACGGACGATCCAGCACGGATGATGCCGTCCCTCAAAGAAAGGATGGTACGGCTCCTGGCTGAGCGTTTTGTTGGGGAGGTGTTGCTGGAGCATGGCGGCTTCGATCCCAGCATCCTATTGCCGCTCCGTGCCGTCGCTGAGAGTCGGGGCGAACAGGCCGCTGTGCACTTCATCACCGATGCTATGGTGGAGGCATTCTATTTGTTGGGCGATGCTTCGGTGTGTCGGCAGCGGATTGTAGAATATCGCGAAGCTGGGGTGGATAATCCTCTACTACTGCCTCGACTCGAAGATTATGAAAACGTTGTCGTATCCCTGGGCTCGCGTGCGTAGTAGTGCCTCCGGGATCTTTCCTGCCCTGACCATGCTAGATTCAGAGGCTACGTGTCACGTCGTCTGTAGCCCGACTGCGAAGAAGGAAACGTAGAACCAATGAATACGACACCTTACGCTCCTAGCCCGCTACCTCAAAATCCGCTCCATGTGCGGTTTTTCTACGGCTGGGTCGTGGTGATTTTGACTTTCGTCACGACCCTTACGGCGGCGGGCATTCGAGCGGCGCCCCAGACCTTTGTTATTCCCCTGGAAGCTGATTTCGGCTGGAGCCGGGCGGGCATCATGTCTGCGGTTTCTCTGAACCTAGTGCTCTACGGCGCAATAGGCCCCATCAGCGGCCGGATCCAGGATCGCTTTGGGGTACGCGTCGTGATGCTCACAGCCTTGACCCTGCTGGGTCTTGGTGTAGGTGCCACCGCTTTCATCGACGAACTTTGGGAATTCGTCCTCGTGTGGGGCCTCATTGTCGGCATTGGCGCCGGCGGCATGTCCTCGGTACTGTCGGCCAGTGTCGCCCACCGCTGGTTTGTGCGCCACCGAGGCGTGATGCTGGGCTTCCTGAACAGTGCGGGCTCCACCGGACAGCTCATATTCCTTCCGTTAACCATGGGGATCATAGCGACTTGGGGCTGGCGAACCGCTGCAATGACCTTGGCTTGTCTGGCCGTCGTAGCCTTCTTACTGGTGTGGTGGCTCATGCGCGATGAACCGGGGGATGTCGGCGCTGAGGCCCTAGGCGAGTCCGAGGCTAACGCCTCGCAGGCGGCGTCCGCCGGCGCCTCAAACGTTGTTAGCACTCGGGTTCGAGACGCCATTCGCACCCGTACCTTCTGGCTTCTGGCTGGCGGTTACGCAATCTGTGGGGGCACGTCAAATGGGCTCATCGGTAGCCACATGATTCCGCATGTCCACGATATCGGTCTCAGTGACGGGGTTGCTGCTGCGACGGTGGCGATTATGGGCGGTCTGAACTTTGTTGGTACCATGGGCGCGGGATGGCTTAGCGACCGGATGGACCCGCGCAAGGTGTTGGCCTGGGTCTACGGCCTTCGGGCCGTGTCTCTGTTCATATTACCAATAGTCACCACTTCCAAGGGTATGTTCATGTTTGCGGTGGTTTACGGCTTAGACTGGTTCGCCACCGTGCCGCCGGTAGTGGCCATCGCGGGGAAGACCTTCGGCAAGAACTCAATAGGTAGTATCTATGGTTTGATTTTCTTGAGCCATCAGTTGGGCGGCGCCGCAATGGCACAGGGCGGCGGTTTCATCGTTGATTACTACGGCGTATACACTCCAGCTTTTGTTATTGGCGCGGTGCTGGCGGCCTTGGCAATGGCGATGTCCTTGACTATCGCCAAAGATGACCCGCGCCCGAAGTTGCCGGAACCACAGATCGGATTTGCCACCACGTAGGTTGGGCGGTGTCCACCGGACGTTAATTTGCATTGGTGGGGCCTATCTTTTCTGATCGATGGAGATACCGCATGGCCTGTGATCCTAGCTACCCCAGCTTCTCCGACACGGAGTACCAACGCCGCCATACGGCCGTAAGGTCACGCATGGCCCGACTGGGCCTTGAAGCCGTGGTCTTCTATGGCAATCGGGCGGCGCCGGATATTCACTACCTGTGTAACTGGCTTACCACACGCGAGGCCTATTTGATCTATCCGCGTGAGGGGGAGCCAACGCTCTTCGTGCAGCTTTCCAATCACCTGCCGAACGCGCGGCGGATGGCTGTGATGGATGACATCCGCTTTGGCGGATCCAGCCCTACTGGCACGGTGGATTCGGTGCCACGGGTGCTGGAGAACCTACAGGATAGGGGGCTAGGGAAGAGTGCTGTGGGGCTATGCGGTAACGTTCCTTACCGTCACTACCTCCGTCTGACGTCGACCCTCCCCGATATTCGGTGGTCGGATTTCAGCGCCGAAATGCGCGACCAGCGCCAGGTGAAGAGCGCCGAAGAGATTGAGCGGCTATGCCAAGCAGCGGCCATGAGCGACGATTCGGTAGCGGCGTTAACAGAGCGGGCGCGTCCTGGAATTCCGGAGCACGAACTGGCCCGGATCGTGGAGGACGCTTACCTCGGTAAGGGCGGGATCAACGGCATTCACTATATGATTACCACCTCGATGCACGATCCCAGAGGTGCCGTGCCGCAGCAGCACCTTTCTAACCGTATCCTACAGAAGGGCGATGTACTGGTAACTGAAATCAGCACCAACTACGGCGGCTACACCGGACAGGTTCTGCGCACCTTTGCAATCGGTGAGGAGCCCACCCCGGAATACCGACGCCTTCATGAGGTGGCCATGGAGGCTTTTGGCCGTATCGCGGACGTTATCAAAGCGGGATCTGGGACGGAGGAGATCCTAGAGGCTGCAGACGTAGTCCACGAACGGGGATTCACGGTCTACGATGACGTGGTCCACGGCGCCAGCCAGTTACCGCCAATTCTTCGGACGCGGAAGACTAGCCGCGGGACTCCTCCAAACTTCCGGTTCGAGACGGACATGTGCTTGGTGATTCAGCCTAATGTAGTGACCGAGGACGCGTTACGCGGCGTCCAATTCGGTGAGATGATGCGCGTGACCGATTCTGGCGTGGTGAAGATGCACAACTGCCCGCGAGAACTAATTGTTTGTCGTAACGCGTGAGAGGCGAAGGCAAACTCCTCCACCCCGGGAGAAACTTTTACGCAGTAGCCCGTAATCCGTGAAGTCCCATTCGAAATCACAAGAGTTTCGTTGGCCGTACGGCTTCCCCTGGGTTGTTACCGGCTACGGTCGGATGATGTAGGGCGCGTATCTCATACTTGCTGGCAGCTATCGACGAAAGGGTGGAGGTCCTTTACTTCATGGTAACGAGCCCTGCGGGATGGGATGCATTTCGAGAAACGGTAGGCATGCCCGCATGACCATCGGATGGCTAGCCCTGACTTAAATGCACGCTGGAACGACGAGAAGAGTCCCCCCGTCGTTGGACTGCTACGCTTCCGATCCGGGGCCAAGCCCCAGCAGCCTCGCCGCGTTCCCCCCGCAAACAGCGTCGCTGTCGCCAAGGCCGGCTTGTTTTAGTAGCCGCAGTGGATCCGTTTCACCCATTTCGTAGGGATAGTCAGTGCCTAACAGGAGTCGCTCCTCACCGACCCGGTCGCGCAGGAACGCGAGAATGGACGGGTCGTGAAGGATCGTATCGAAGTAAAAGCGACAGAAGTACAACTCCGGATCACCTGGCACTGCGCGCGCTGTTGGGATCGCCCTATGGCCGTGGACTACTCTCCCGAGCAGGTAGGGTAGGGCGCCGCCACCGTGTACTAAACAGATGTTGAGGGAGGGGTAGCGCTCAAGCACGCCCCCTAGGATCAATGAGGCTGCGGCGATGGTGGTGTCCATAGGATTACCAACTAGGTTGTTCATGTAATACCGGCTCAAACGTTCTCTGGCTGCGACCCGGTGAGGATGTAGTTGCACCAGCACACCCAGCTCAGCGGCGCATTGGAAAAAAGGTCGAAATGCCTCATCATCAAGATTCACGCCGTTGATATGGGTGCCGATCTCCACCATCCGGATGCCCAGTTGAAGCGCAGCGTACTTGAGTTCCTCTACCGCCTCTCGGGTTGACTGCATGGGGACAGTTGCGACCGGAATTAGCCCCGGTGTTCCGCGTGCTACCTCGGCGTTAGTCTCGTTGAAGAGGCGCGAAATCGCCTGTCCGTGCAGGCCGTCTAACTGGTAGGTCACAATAGTCATCGGCGGCGACAACACCTGCTGGTCCAACCCTCGGTCACGCATGGCCCTGAGGCGAGCAGGGAGGTCCGAGAGGAACGGTTGCAGTATGGCAGGTCGGGCTTCTCCTACTTGTAACGACAATGCGCCGGAGGCGTCCTCCTTAATTTGGCAGCCGTGCTGCGCCCCCTCCCGGCGCATGATTCGGATCCACTCGGGTGGGGTGAAATGAGCATGTATGTCGACAATTACATGGGGCATCGGTGCTCTTCCAAGGACTATCTAGATGTTGTTGCTTCACTACCTGACGAAGCCACCGCTGTTGTGTTGAACCAGAACTCATAGAAACATTACGAGCTTCCAATCAACGAACTTTCAAGTTAGACGTCTATAGCGGCGAGGACGATAAACAGCAACAAATCGCTTCATGTCACTAATTAGGGAGATGTTTTTATGACTGACTTAAATGCAGACTCTGACCGTATGGTTCTGATAATCCAGTGCAGCGTAAAAAATGCAGCCGAATTTAAACAATGGTCGAAGGACCGAGCTTCAAAATATGTATACGAACTGAAAGAGCAAAACTCTATTAGCTATGA
>CAYTMJ010000029.1:0-20978 GCA_964438895.1 uncultured Syntrophobacterales bacterium
ACTCCAACACCACTGGTTTTTTTAACTCCGCGTCGGGATTGCTAGCCCTATACACCAACACCTCGGGTTATTATAACACCGCGTCGGGTTTGCGAGCCTTATACTCCAACACCACGGGTGATTATAACACCGCGTCGGGAAGTCGAGCCTTATACAATAACACCACCGGATCCTATAATACCGCGTACGGGAATACTGCCTTATACAATAACACCACGGGTGCTTATAACACCGCGGCTGGCAACAACGCCCTCTACTATAACACCACGGGTACTTATAACACCGCGTTGGGGCGAAATGCCCTAATCTCCAACACCACGGGTGATCAGAACACCGCGGTCGGGTATAACACCCTATACTCTGCCACTGGCGATTATAACACCGCACTGGGACGGGGCGCGGGCTTCTCGAACTCCACCGGTGACGGTAACGTCTTCCTTGGATATGAGGCCGGCTACAACGAGACCGGCTCCAACAAGCTCTATATCGACAACTCCAACACAGCTTCCCCCCTCATCAAGGGTGACTTCTCTGCCGACACCGTCACCATCAACGGAGACTTGGATGTGAACGGGGACGTGACCTACAGTGGCTCTCTTACGGCTGATAGCATCAACACCTCCGCCGTCTACCACAGCGACGGTACCAAGATGCTGAGTGTCCAGAACGGTGAGGTCCACTTAGGCAATAACTCCATGGTCTTTGTAGAAGAAGGAAGTGTGGACGTCATGAAGTCCACCATGGGGAGTATCCAGATCGGTAACACCTCGAGTGATGCCACTACCGTTAAGGGTTCGTTAACCGTCGAAGACCCAACCTCCTACTACCACGCCGCCCACAAGGGTTACGTGGATGAGCAGAATGAACAGTCGGTAGCTCTCACTGCTGCCTTAACCTCTCTTCCTACAGCCGGAGGAGAGGGTACCCATGCCTGCGGCATCGGTACCGGTCACCGGGGTTCGGCTACGGCGGTTGCCATGGGTTGTGCAACCGACTTCTCGAACCTATCTCCCAGTAGTACCCTCCCGGAGTTCCTCCAGAATGCTTCTCTTAATGCCGGTACCTCGTTCCTTACCAGTGGAGAGTCAGATCTTACCCTAAAAGCAGGACTCACCTGGCGCTTTGGTGCAGAGAGTTCGAACAAACAAGCCAAGGTAGAGGAGCCGGAGCTTAAGACCCGTCTTGCTAGGGTGGAGAGTCGGAATCGGAAGCAGAACCGCCAGCAGACCGAAACCATTAAGAAGCTACAGACGGAGCTCGAGACCATGAGAGCGCAGATGCAGCAGATCACTGCTCTGCTGGCACAATCCAACAGGGTGATGGCGAAAGCGCCGGTCGCGGCTGCTACGAACCAAGAGCCGAGGGGTTGAGGGGGAGAGATATGGTGGAATCCTTATGATTTGTCGTAAACGACAAGACTTTGCAGTTTTCTTTGTAGTGGAATTTCTATGTGCTTAGAAAACCGCGAGTCTGTTTGGACTTTGTAGTTTGTGAATGTAACGACATTGCATAGTCAAAAGATGTTTGTGGCTACGCACTGAAGGAATGCCGTTCGCCGTCGCCCGGGCAGGGGCCGAGGTAGGTAACGTCGTGCTTCTCTACATTGTTGCGGTGACCAGAGTTTTTACCGGGTCAACGTAGTTGCCTCCAAGGTGGAATTGTCTTCCGGTGACCTCACGGCTTTCCGGGCAGAATCAGATCCCGACGCTATAGAAATGGTTTTCCAACGGGAACGGTGTCTTTTTGACGCAAGGGGTCGTTAACCTGAGGATTAACTCGCCTCCCGGTAGAGATCCAGCGCCTTCACCACCGGGGCATCGCTCATGGAAAGAAGGATGGCATCGGTGTCCGGAGTGGAATTCGCGTGAGCGTGCTGGGTCCACAGCGGCACCACAAAGGAATCGCCCTGCTGCCATTCGAAGACTTGTCCCCCGATGATTGAGGTCCCGGCGCCGCGATACGCGTGGTAAATGACCGTACTGGTGTGTCGGTGAGGAAGTGTCTCGTTGCCGGGTTCTAGAA
Source organism: uncultured Syntrophobacterales bacterium (assembly GCA_964438895.1). GTDB lineage: Bacteria > Desulfobacterota > Binatia > UBA9968 > JAJDTQ01 > JAJDTQ01. Next base: position 2,023 of record CAYTMJ010000029.1, read on the forward strand.
GCTGGACAGCGCACTGAATGGTGGGCATGGTAGGTCCGCCCGTGACGGGGTTCCGAAACTCCAACAGGTAGCCGTCATATGGGTCCCAGCCCGAGGCAGTCTGTCTGAGCCGCCTTAGGCCCCGCTCGGTGTCGGCCCATTTGTAGTGGAAGAACTGCTTGGGCGGTTCCAGGGTTGGCCGGGTATGACTGTAAAATGGCGCAACGTCTTCGCTGGCCACCTCGAGGGCCTGCTGTTCCTGTTGGTAAGGCTCAAAATAGAGTTGGTGCAAAGCTTGCGTGAGCGGAATGTCTAGGCCGTCGAGCCAGATAATGGGTTTCCCCGAGTTGTTGACGTGGTCGTGCCACGTGAGCTGGGGCGTGAGGATGAGGTCTCCCTCTTCCATCACACACTTCTGGCCGTCGACCATGGTATACGCGTCCCTCCCCTCTAGTACAAAGCGGAAGGCTGCGGCGGAATGGCGGTGGGTACGCGCGTGCTCTCCGTGTTTTACGTACTGAAACGAGAAGTGAATGGTGTGGGTGGTGCCATGGCCGCTAGGGATTCCGGGATTCAGTAGTCGGACGGTGCGTCGTTCGGCGTCTTCGAGGTTAACTACATCTCCGGCCCGGATCAGACTCTCATGGACATGCGCCCAGCGCCACAAATGGGGCTGCACGCTGGTGACGGGGTAGGGGGGAAGATCCTCTAGCCCTAGGCTCCAGTGGCCTTCCAGGCTCTTCTCCCTCATGTCATGGTTAAGCTGTTCGATCGAATCAACGATGGGTTCCTGTTTCATGTCGCCCCCTTCGGCCGTCAACGTTGATGTAAACCGTCACAATACACCTCCCGCCAACCAAGTAAAACGGCTCCACCATGGTTGGCGGGAGCCGGTGCGATGTTCGCGTGCGTCGTTGCAATTGCCCGCATTGCCCGATATGTGATCTCTTTAATTTACCAATTTCAAGTGAGGGAAGAAGTATGCTGGTCATCTCCGAAAATGACGTAAGGGGCCTTCTGGATCTCGACGAGTTGATTGCTGCGTTGGAACAGGCTCACATCCAGTTCTCCGCAGGCAACGTGGTGATGCCGGTTCGCTTAGTGGTGCCGTTGTCCGAGGTTCAGGGTCGGATCACCAGCATGCCAGCGTTCATGAACGAGGGGAAAGCGCTGGGGATCAAGATCATTTCATATTTCCGGGACAACCCGAAGCGGAATCTTCCACCGATCCTTGCGACGATCTCTCTCTATAGTGCTGAGACCGGCGAGCTCGAGGTGTTGATGGATGGGGTGTACATTACCGCCATTCGGACTGCCTGCGCCTCGGCCATGGCCACTAAGATATTGGCGCGTGCCGAAACACCGGTGCTGGGCATATTGGGCGCCGGTACTCAGGCCCGCACCCACATCCGAGCCCTCAGCCGTGTTCGCTCTATCGAGCGGGTACTCATCTGGAGCCCGACACCTACCAGTGCGATCTACGTGAGGGAAGAACTCGAGGACGAATTGGGGATTCCGATCCAGCCTCAGGGTTCCGCAGAGGCAGTGGTGCGCGAGTCCGACATCCTGACCACGGTGACGGACGCGGCTACGCCCATCCTCGAGGCTGGCTGGCTAAAGCCCGGCGCGCACATCAACGCTGTGGGCTCACACCGCCCGGAGGCCCGGGAGATGGGAAGTGATACGGTCAAGCGGGCAACGGTGGTAGTAGATTCTCGAGATGCCATCGGCTCCGAGTGCGGAGACATTCTGTTGGCCGTCAAGGAAGGTGTGATAACGTTGGACCATGTGCGCGGCGAGATTGGGGAAGTACTATCCGGGGCTAAGTCGGGACGGACCCGCGACGATGAGATCACTATGTACAAGTCGGTGGGCGTGGCGGTGCAGGACGTAGCTGCCGCTAGCCTGGTGTATCAACGAGCACGTGAGCAGGGCGCGGGCACTGAGGTGGAGCTTTAGGGGACCCGGGTTACGTTCTTCGATGGACGCAGGTCTTTCGGCTTCGCTCTAAAATACCAAGATTCGACCACCGTCGGGCCTATTTCCGTTTGTCCTATTTCGAGTAGTGTGTGAGTAGGGCGAAATCGAAAAGCGCCCAATCAACCTGGAGCATATGGAATGTCCCCCAACGAAGTTAGGCGACGCATCGAGGAGCGACTGGACCATGACGAGGTTCAGCGTCTCCTGGTGAAGCTGTTACAGACGCCCAGCCCACAGACCGAGTTGCTGGAAAAAGAGCCGCAGGTCTTGGCGCTAATTCGTGACGTGGTGCGACCCGAGCTGGAAGCAGAAGGCATCCATGTGATCATTGATGATATGGGTAATCTTACGGCTCGGCTGGCGGGGGCAGGGAACGCGTCGGGACTACTGTTGGTGTCGTATGCCATGAACGCTGCACCCAGTACTATGCCTAATCCGTATTCCGGGGAGATTGTGGACGGCGCTCCTTACGGGCTCGATGGGCCGTGTGGTTGGGGCCGTGGTGCCTGCGAGCAGAAGGGCAGTTTGGCTGCGATGTTAAACACGGTGAAGCTCATTGCCCACAATGGATGGGAGCTTCCCGGGGACCTTTATTTCGTCGTCAGTACTGCGGGTGAGAGCGGAAAGCATGAATCCCTCGACCACGTGCTGTCCGGCGGTGGCATTGACGCGGATTGGGGCCTCATCGACGGTCCCCCTGAGCTTCAGTTGGGCAACAAGGGCCGCATTGACATACACATTACTGTACGCGGACGTCAGGCTCACAGCAGTCGGCCGTGGGACGGCGTCAATGCTTTGGACGGGGCCGTCCGGGTGTTGGAAAAACTCGCGCCATTGATGCCCTTTCCCGAGGATAAGAGCCACCCGGAGCTGGGCCGGGTGTCCCTTACGCCCACAGCCATCGAAAGCTATCCCAAGTCGACCCATACGATTCCGAGTGAGTGCCATATCAAAATGGACCGCCGATTGTTGCCGGGGGACGACGCGGACCGCGCGGTTGAGCAACTCGTCCAGGCCATTGGGGAAATTGAGCCTTGTGAAGTGACGGTAGAAAAGGAAGAGTTTATGTATCCGTGTGAGGTGGGGAAGGACGCTGGCGTGGTAGTGGCCCTGGGGGGCGCCATCCGGATCATGCTGGATAGGGAGCCGGAATACAGTTTCTCTACCGCGGCCAACGATACCGGCCTACTCAACGTTAGGGGGATCGAGACCGTCAATTACGGCTCCCGGGCCGTTCGGTTCCAGCACACGGACAACGACCTTGTTCCACTCAACAGCGTGGTCGATGCCTCGAAGGTGTTTACGTTCATGGCCCTGCACCGCTGATGTTTGAAAAAATTTGACTAAAATTCGAGGAGGTGCGAGCATGCCAATGACCGATGCTCAATTTATTGATGTAGACGGCGTCCCGACACGCTACTTTGAACAAGGGACGGGGGAACCGCTGGTGCTGTGGCATGGTAGCCACTTTGGCACTACCGATGCCTGTGACAGTGCTCTGGATTGGGAGCTTAACTTCGACGCATTAGCCAAGTCGTTCCGGGTGATCGCGCTCGACAAGCTGGGTCAGGGGCACACGGGAAACCCCAAGACTGACGACGATTATACGCCAGCAGCTGTCGTAGAGCATGCCTACGGATTCCTCAAAGCTATGGATCTCAAGGATGTTCACGTAGGGGGTCACTCGCGTGGCGGATACGTGGTGGCACGGCTGACGTTGTTACACCCGGAGATTGTCAAGTCTTGCATCATCGTCGATAGTGGTAGTCTTTCGCCCGGCCCGTCACTCACGGAGTCGGTCATGGCGACACGACCTCAACCGCACCTCAGCCGGGAGAGCCAGCGATGGGTGGTGGAGCACTACTCCTACGGCACAGGGCACATCACGGACCGTTGGATGGATGCCGCGGTAGAGATCTCAAACTTGCCCAAGTATCAGGAAACAGTGCAAAAAATGAACGGGGAGGGCCTGAAGGACAATTTGTTCATGCCAAACCTCATTCTGGACAAGGAGGAGTGCCTCCAGTGGATGATGGAGGGGAAACTCAAAACTCCCACTTTGGTGATGTGGGGCTACAATGACCCCACCGCCCAATATAAGAGGGGACTTGCCCTGTTCGATTTCGTGGCTGGCAGCACCGAAAATGCACAATTGCACGTTATCAATAAGGCGGGCCACTTCTGCTACCGGGAACAGCCGGAGCAATTCAATCAGGCTGTCACAGGCTTCATTAAGGGCCTCGCCTGATCGTGCCGTTAGCTCGTTTCTTCTTAGAGCTGTAGCGGCACAGCGTCCTTGAGGGAAATGGCCCGCGTAGTGACCCGGGCGCTGTAGGAATAGACCTCGACGCCGGCCTTGACCGCGCGACGCAGCCAACGCCCATATTCGGGGTCGATTTCGTCGGCTGGCCTGATGGAGCGGCAGCGCCCCCTTTGGATTACGAACATTAGAACTGCTCGGTGTCCTTTTCGCCGGAGCCGAATAAGCTCCTTCAAGTGCTTGGTGCCGCGTTCGCTGACGGCGTCGGGAAAGGCGGCCACGTGGTCGACCATTAGGGTCACGTTCTTGACTTCGACGTAGCAGCGTTCGGTGGGGCCTTCTAGAAGAAAGTCGAGGCGGGAGCCCGGGCGGGTTGGTACCTCGGCGCGAATGCGCTCGTACCCTTGAAGTTCCCGTATTACGCCACTTTCGATCCCTTCTCGCGTCAACCGGTTGGCCGCTAGTGTATTAATCCCTACCAAGCTTATCCCTACCCGGATGATCTCCCAGGTGAATTCAAGTTTCCGCCCCTTCCCGCTTTGGTCCGATAGGTAGATGCGGCTGCCCGGCGCGCTACAGCCCAACATACGACCGGTGTTGGTGCAGTGGGCCGTCACCAGACTGTCATCATCGAGGCGGACGTCGGCTAAAAAACGTTTATAACGTTTAAGGAGAGTGCCCGGGATCAGGGGAGTGGAGAAACGCATGGCGATGACACCTTTCATGGGAGGGGCCATAGAGTTGAATCCCGGACCGGGTCCGGGATGACGTTCCTCTGCTCAATCTGGGTTTGTGCTATGGGAATCTGGCGCGGGGCTAGTTCGCTACTTTGTACCGTCGAGGCATCTCTTTGCGGCACGCCTTAGTAGCACGCTGATTAGGTGGCGCTTGTATTCCGCACTACCTTCACGGTCGTCGGTTAACGTGGCCTCGTCGGCAAGGGCGTCGGCAGCCTCCTGAAGCCGCTGCTCGACGGACTCCGCGGGGCCATTAATGATCCCTTCCGTGGTAGCTGAGCGGCATGGCGTGGGGCTTACGCATCCTACGGCACAACGGGCGTCACGGATCTCCCCGCTGCTTTCGTCCAGTTCGAGTGACAGCCCCAACCCAAGCAAAGGCCGTTCGTGGACTTGAAACTTGAGATAGGCACAGTGCTGAGACGGTCTCTGTACTGGAATGTTCACACCTATCAAGACCTCATCTTGGCTAAGGGAGTTCTCGTACGCTCCAGCTAACAGCTCGTCTAGAGACAAGGTCCGTTGTCCTGATCTGCCCTGTGCTTGGACGGTGCCACCTAGCGCGAGTAGCAGGGTCGCCGGATCGGAGTGAGGCTCGGCGAAGCAGAGATTTCCTCCCAACGTGCCGGTAGCGCGCACCCGTACGTTGGCTACTTCGGCCGCCATCTGCGCTACTACTGGTAACTGTTCTTGAATTACGGTGGAGCGCTCGATGGCCCGGTGGGTGGTGGTGGCGCCGATGTGCACGTGCGAATCACGATGTTCGATGCCGTTTACGCTTGTCACCGCCTTGATGTCAATTAAGTGCTCATAACGCAGCAGGTCGTGGCGCATCGCTAGGAGAAGTTCTGTACCGCCAGCGTATACACTTCCATTGTCGCCGTAGTGGTCGAGCATTTCAGCCGCCTCTGACAGGTTGCCTGGTCGATGAATGGCAAAGCGTCGTAGCGGCGTCATGATTTGCTGTCTCCACGGGAAGCCCGCGAATCACGGATGGCGCGCCAGACCTTTTCCGGGGTAAGCGGTGCCCGGCGTATACGGGCCCCCGTAGCGTTATGCACCGCGTTCGCAATATTGGCAGGCAGGGAGTTGAGGGATCCCTCCCCACCCCCTTTTGCGCCATAGGGGCCCACCCCGTCTCGGTTCTGCACCAGTTCCAGTTTCAACGTCCGCGGCATGTCAGAAAATCGCGGTAGTCGATACTCAAGAAGGTTGCCGTTGACGAGTTGGTTACTGTCGAACTGTAGTTCCTCAAACAGGCCGATACCCATGCCCGTTGTGGCTGCACCGATGTCCTGGCCCTCGGCCAAAGCAGGATTTATAGCCAGACCGACATCGCCGGCGGTGCCAAGCTTCTCCATGGTAATCTTCCCAGTCTCCTCATCCACGGAGACCTCGATTCCGGAGGAAGCAGCTTCCCAAAACACCGGCAACTGGGCAAACTCACCGTCCTTCCGGATGTAGGCGCGCCCGATGACCTCGCCGTCCGGGAGTTTGTAGTAGCGTGTCAGTACCTCGGACCAGTTCAACCGCACTTCACCGCAGGTGATGCCGCCGCGAACGGGTTTAATCTCCGATTCCGGGACTTTCAGCACATCCGCAGCCATGCGGATCATCTGTTCCTTGGCCTCCTGGCTAGCCTCCTGCACCGCACGTCCCATAAGGGTTGTGGTGCGGCTAGCGCCAGTGGAGCGGTCGTAGGGCGTAATGGCTGTATCGGAAGACACAACTCGGACTAGGTCGAAGGCAACCCCCAACTCTTCGGCAGCGATTTGCGGTAGCACCGTGTGGCTTCCCTGGCCCAGTTCTGTGCTCCCGATCATCAGCGACACTGAGCCGTCGGCGTGTACTCTGACGGCAGTGGAGGTCAGCGGGTATGCGCCGGCGTCACTGGCGGAGCAGCCGATGCTACGTCCGTGACCACTTGGTAACGGATCCTTCCAACCGAGGTTGTTGGCGACGATCTCCAGATCCTGGGTCAGCGTGCCGTCGAATGGGCGCATCCCGGGGAAAAACTCCTCCTTCGGTTGTGCCACGTTGTGCAGCCGGAACTCGTATGGATCCATGCCAATCTTGGCCGCGAGCTCATCGATCTGAGACTCGCCGGCCATGGTCACCTGGGCACAGCCAAAACCTCGAAAGGAGCTGGCTGGTACGGTGTTGGTATAAACTGCGTAGTTGTCGATCTGTACGTTAGGAATGGCATACGGACCAACGCAGCGGTTGGATGATTTCTCGCACACGAGAGGGCTGTTCTCGGCATAGGCGCCCGTGTTCATATAGATTTTCGCCTGGCGCGCGATGATTTTTCCCTCGGCGTCCACGGCAGTGCGCATCCACGTGAGAGCATCGTCGCCCCGGGTGGTTAGCATCGCCTCTTCTACGCTGAGCTGGAGCTTCACCGGGCGGCGCACTTTCCACGCACACGCCGATACCAGCGGTTCGATTTTGGTATAGGACTTGCTGCCGTAGCCTCCGCCTACGAACGGTACGATCAGGCGGATTCGGCTTACGGGCATGTCAAAAATGGTCTTGAGATCATGTCGCACCATGAAGGGGTGCTGGGCCGACGAGTAGATGGTCACTCCGTCGTCGTTAACTTCGGCGATGGCAACGTAGGGTTCCATGGCGTATGCGTAGGCCATGGGGAAGTAGTATTCATCCTCCACAACCGCCGCCGCATTTGCGAATGCCTCGTCTACGTCGCCCCATTTGACGTGATGCTCCTGGCACAGGTTAGTGCCCTGGCCCGCAGTGACGTCCCCCTCGAAGCCGCGCAGCGCGCCAGCTTCGAACTGTCGCTCGTGGAGCAGGGGCGCGCTCGCCTCTAGTGACTCCCCTGGCTCCATCACCGCGGGTAGCTCCTCGTACTCGACTGTGATGAGCTCCAGGGCTTCGTATGCGGTGAGCTCGTCATTGGCGATTACTGCGGCCACGGGTTCGCCGGCATAGCGCACCTTGTCGATCGCTATCAGGGGATGGTCCTTGACCGCGTGACCGAAGTAGGGATTCAGTCCCTCCAGGTCGTCGCCTCGTAGCACATCGTGGACGCCGGGATGGCTTTCCGCCCGGGATGTGTCCATGGAGACAATCTTCGCGTGGGCGTACGGGCTCCGTAATACTTTTGCGTAGGCCATACCCGTCAACTTGACGTCGCTTACATAGAGCGCTCGGCCTGATACCTTCGCACGGCCGTCGCGGCGTGGGACGGACCGGTTGACTACTTCAAATTCGCGGCTCTGATCTTCGTTCATCCCCGAGCCTCCTTCAGCACCTCAACCGCCTTACGGATAGCTTTCACGATGGAGACATACCCGGTGCAGCGACAAAGGTTTCCGTCCATGTGGTGGATAATTTCGTTGTCGGTGGGATTGGGGTTGTCGTCGAGTAGCGCCTTCGCGGATAGGATCATCCCTGGTGTGCAGAAGCCGCACTGGAATGCAAACTCGTCGATGAAACACTGTTGGATGGGGTGGAGCGTGCGGTCCGTGTTCTCCAGGCCCTCGATGGTGGTAACGGTATGCCCGTGGGCCTCGTACGCCAGATAGGTACAAGAGCTTACAGGTAGGCCGTCTACTAGCACCGTACATGCACCACACACCTGCACTTCACACGAGATTTTGGTACCGGTGAGGTTCAGCTGGTTTCGGAGTACTTCCGATAGGGTTTGCTGTGGCTCGCACTCGACGACTATATCCTTGCGGTTTAGCTCGAAGCGCAACTCCACAGGGGCTGGTTTGTCTTTAGACATAGTGCGGTATGATCTCCTCGGACCAGAGCAGCATCTCTTTATACATGGTGTCCATATCGGGATAGATGAGCTTGAGTTCGAAGTGCTGTACGCCGGCCTCGATAAATTCGTCGATGCGGCGACGGACGTCGTCCACGGATCCGATGATGTGGCGATCTAGGGCGAACTGTATGTTGTCCACATCGCGCTCGTAGGTCTGGGAACTTTCCCGGATGGTCGGTAGCGCGAGGGTCATGGCTTCGTCCCGGGTTCGAGCAATTGCAGCTAGCTTCTCTACCGCGATTTTGATTCCTGCGGGATCCCGGCCGGCGTCCGTAGCTGCCTTACGGAGGATGTCGCAGCCACGGGCCATCTCTTTGGGTGACAGCCACCCGGGTATCCAACCCTCGCCGTAGCGGCCGGCGCGCACCGCGGCCTGATCCATCCAGCCCCCGACCCACACCGGCGGATGAGGTTTTTGTAACGGCTTAGGATGGATCTCTGCGTTGTCGAACTTGAGGAACTTGCCCTCGTAGGAGGCCATGGGTTGGGTCCAGATGGCCTTCATGGCTTCAATGTACTCGTCGGTGCGGTTGCCCCGACTCTTTTCCGACACCTCGAACACGTCGAATTCGCTGGATTCGCGGGTGGCTTTGGAGCCTAAGCCTACACCCACTAAAAGGCGCCCGTCGCACAGGTGGTCTAGGGTGGCGCACTGCTTGGCGGCGTAGATGGGGTTCCGCAACGGCATTACCAGACAGGCGACGCCGATTTGGATGTCCTTCGTCTTGGCGGCCAGGTACGACATAGTGGTCATGCACTCGAAGAAGTTGGCCTCCTGGGCGTCCGTGATGGCCTCGGTGGCCCCGGAAGAGATGTGGTGTCGGTGCATCTCCGAACTCCAAACCACGTGGTCGTGGAGCCAGACGGTGTCGAACCCCAACTCCTCAGAGTTCTGCGCGGCCCTGACGATGTTCTCTTTGCTAGAGAGCGGCCCCGAGTTGGGGACCCGTATACCGAATTCGAATTTTCCCATGGTTGGCTCCTCGAACGGAAGTGTTTGCGTGATGGCGCACTAGGGTTCGGTAATGCCGATAGTGTCGTATTTGAGGTGCCGGTTGTACCAGTCCACTACCTGGCCGGCAATCTGGTCGAAATAGTCGTTGTAGACACCGTAGTGGGTGGTCTTCTTCAGCATTACTAGCTTCTTGGGTTCCCCCGCTTTTTCGAACATGCGGATGGAGTGTTCCTCGGGTGTGGTGGCGTCGTACTCCACCGCGATGAACAAAACCCCGCGGGGCGAGATCTTGTGGACGACGTCCTCCGGACTATAGTCTAGAATCGCGTCGGCACATTGTAGTGGCATCTGGTTCGGGATCTTGGAGGCCACCTCTTTCTTGATATTAGTAGTTTTGCGCTCCGGGGTCTGGACCATGATTTCCTCGCGCGCGGCCACTAACTCGCCGGAGCCGTTCAGTACCCGCTGCCGCCGGTCTTCTTCGATCCGTTTGAGGTAGTCGATCCACTCATACTCCCGGCGCATGGAGTGGAGCCAGTCACGGCCGTTGGACACGCCGAGGTAGCATACTACGCATTTGACCCGGTTGTCGGTGGCACCCACTAGCACTGCGTTGCCGCCGCCTGTGCCACCGGAGCCGTAGGTGGCAATACGGTCGGAGTCGACATCGTCGCGGGTTTCCATGAACGAGATGGCGTTGCGGATGTCCTCGGCCTGCCAGGCGGGCATGACCCAGCCCTTCTGTGGGCCTTCGCTCTTACCCCAGCCGCGGTAGTCGAAGCACAGGCACGCATAGCCCGCTTCGCACAACCGCTCAAACATCAGGATGTAGTGCTTAGCATCCTTGAGCCCCAGGAAGCCCGGGCCCTGGACAATTCCCGGCCAAGGTTTGCCCTCGTCGCTGTCCGGCAGGTACATCGTCCCGTGAACTTTGTACCCTTCGCTATAGAATGTGACATCCTCTGTTCGCATGTGGCTCTCCAAAAGGGTTTGCGCCTCGAAGGTGAGGCGCTACAACGTGCCCGATCTTTTCGACCGTGAGCTTTTAGACCTTGAGATCCGCGTTAAGCGCGCACGGCAGGCAAGACTTCCTTGCCCAATAGTTCGATTTGCTCGTACCAGTCCGCATAACGGAACCGAAGGTCGTAGATAATGTGGTCGAGGCCGGCCTTTTCGTAATTCTTCGTATCGCGTACGATGTCCTCCGGCGTTCCTGCCAGAAGCAGCCCTTCGATGTCCTCAAGTTTGGAGAAGGTCCCGGAAGCGGGTTGTACCCAAGTGGGCTTTTTGTTGCCCTCGTCGATAAGTCCGGGTCCGTTGACCTTACTCACCGCGGTGTCCACGTCTTTGGCGATGCTGGTGATGGGGATGGCCCCGGTAGTGACCATGGGCTTACCAGCCTTGTCGCAAAGTTTATGCAGGTACTCAATGCACTTGTGGAATGTGGCGAGCGGGATCCGTCCGGGCATCCACCCGTCGCAGTAGTCCACGGCTCGTCGGCACGAAGCAGGGGTGCCGCCGCCGTACCAGATGGGGATGGGCGCCACGGGCGTCGGCTTCAGCGCGACGTCCTTGAAGGAGAAGTACTCGTCTTCGTACTCCACATTCTCCCCGGACCAGAGTCGTCGCACGAGATTGGAGTTAACCTTGGCGAGGTTGAAACGGTCGTCCCGGGTGTTCTTGAGGCCTGCCGCCGCGAACTCGTGCTGGAACGTGCCTGCGCCAATGCCCATGATCACCTTGCCTTCCGACAGTACGCTCAGGGCTGCCATGCACTGGGCGAGATGGATTGGGTGTCTATGGGAGATCATTGTGCCAGCGCCTAGGGTCAGCTTCTTACACACCGAGGAAATCGCCGACAGTATTGCCACGCATTCGATATGGGTATTGTCTGTGCCTTCCATGCCGTGGGGCTCAAAGACTAGGTGATCGCGGACCCAGACGGAGTCGAACCCCAATGACTCGGCGAGCTTCGATCCCTCAATACACTTCTCTACAGATCCCTGATCCCCGAAATGAGGAATCAGCAGTCCGAATTTCAACTTTGTCGCCATCTTTACCCTCCTTGCGGTTTTTGTAATCGTCGACTCGAAAAGGACACCCCGTGCTAGGCGCGCGGTTCGTGTCGACTTCTCCAAGAGCTCAAAATGACGCCGCCAGGCGTCATTTTGAGTGGGATCTCATGAACGGGCGCTGCTGCTAGGGGCACAGGCGATGCGGCCGGGTGGGAGCTTTGTTAGGCCACACCACGGCATTAACGTTCCCTATGACCTTCCGAGCGAGCCTCATTTATAGACTCCGCCTGAGACGACTGTCAAGGGTGCTTTGAAGCTGGGCGCCCATGCACCCGACGTGCCTACACTTTAGGGAGGGTGTGCATCATCGGGCCAGGTTGGGGTGTCGGAGTTGCGCATGCAACGTTGAATCACAACTGTGCATGTCGGTGCCGCTCGGGCGACTGCTTTAAGGCGGTAAGGGGTCTAGTTGGGGCAGTGTACTCGCCCTAGGCGCCCAACTCAACAGGGGGAACGATGGTTACGTTTCGGTTCTAACGCTAACGGTACCCTTCGTTGTTGTGGTCCCGTTGGAATTCGTCTAAGTATGCTCCAACAAACAAGGGACTCCGGCTGAGCCCTGAACGGGCCAGCCCATGGGGGGATGCAATGAGTGACTTCTATAGTGAATGGCTCGATGCCACTGATCGGAATGAGGAATTTGTGGAAAACGCACCTCGGGTGGCGCGCCACACGGAACTCGAGTGGATTAAGACACGCCAGGATGCCAAGGCCGCATTGATGATAGCGCCCGAGAGGGGTTTCCCCACCGGTGGGAGCATGATGATGCGAGCCGAAATCCCCGTAGGGTGGCATACGGGGTGTCACAGCCACGGCGAGGAAGCCCTTTATGTGGAAAGCGGTACCGGCTTCATGTTGTTAGATGGCAAGCGCTACGAATTCGGTCCCGGCACGGTTCTTCACGTGCCTTACAGGTCTCAGCACCAATTGTTCAACACCGGAGATACTCCGGTGGGTTATATTTCTGGACTCGCGTGGCATTTGGAGGCGTCGGTGTACATGGGGCGCGTGGATCAGTTTGAGGACTGTGGCGCGAATGACCCGGGATCTTTGGCTGCCATCGGGTCGGAAGAGTCGCAGTATTGGCCGGAGGACGGCCGGCGCATTTCCATGCATCAGGATCAGCATGAGCTCTCGGCTGAGTCCAAGCACGGGGCCACTTATTTTCTCATGGGCCGAAGTGGCAATCGCAATGGCTTCAAGGCCACGGCTGCGGGTATCAGCTCAATCTTTGTGGAGTTACCACGCTCCAAGAGTCACAGTCACGCCCATCCAGAGGCGTACCTCTACGCGCTTCAGGGTTCAGGATACTCGGAGATCGGCGGAAAACAGTATACCTGGGAGCAGGGTGACGCTGTCCACGTACCGCCGGGCATGATGCACCACCAGCACTTTAATCCGAGCGACGGTGAATCTCGGGAACTCCGCTTCGAGTTTGGTATCCGCTACTGGTTGGTGGACCAGTGGAAGGGCTACACTACCATCGACAAGCACCTTAAGGCCATGTCTATGGACGAGGGCGACGAGGACAAATAAACTGTTGGCGTTCCCTTCAGCGGGTGGGACTGGGGTTTGTCAGTACCCGCTACTCTCCCTATGCCCGGATACCGGCTAGATCTAGAAGAAACGCGTATTCGAGGGCGATCTCGCGGTAGCGCTTGAACCGTCCGGAGGCGCCCCCGTGTCCCGCTTCCATATTGGTCTTCAGCAACAGCCGATTGCGGTCTGTCTTGATAGCACGAAGCTTCGCTACCCACTTTGCCGGTTCCCAGTATTGGACCTGGGAATCATGTAGTCCGGTGGTAACCAGCATGTGGGGGTAGTCTTTGGTCTCGACGTTGTCGTACGGTGAGTACGCTAGCATATAGTCGTAGAATTCGCTGTCGTTGGGATTGCCCCACTCGTCGTACTCTCCGGTAGTAAGGGGAATGTCCGCGTCAAGCATGGTGGTGACGATGTCGACGAACGGAACCTGTGCCACCACCCCTTTGAAAAGATCGGGGCGAAGGTTCACCACTGCACCCATCAATAGGCCGCCCGCGCTTCCGCCCATGGCGAACAGGCAGTCTGGGGCGGTGTAACGCTGATTGATCAGATGCTCAGCGCAGGCGACAAAGTCGGTGAAAGTGTTTAATTTCCGAAGTAACTTGCCGTCCTCGTACCAGGAGCGCCCCATCTCCTCGCCGCCCCGGACGTGGGCAATAGCGAACACAAACCCACGATCCAGTAGGCTCAGGCGCGCAGAGCCAAAGGTGGCGTCTAGGCTGTGGCCGTAGGAGCCATACCCGTACAGTAACAGCGGATTTTGGCCGTTCCGCTCCATACCGTTGCGGTACACCAGCGATACCGGGACACGGACCCCGTCCCTAGCAAGCGCGTACAGTCGTTCAGTGTGGTAATTGGTGGGGTCGAACCCGCCCAATACCTCCTCCTGCTTGAGTAGGGTTTTTTCTTGGGTCACCATATCGTAGTCGTAGACGGAGTTTGGTGTGGTCATGGAGGTGTAGCCGTACCGCAGGACTGTGGTGTCAAACTCGGGATTGATGGTCGTTCGGCTGAAGTAGGCTGGCTCGGAAAACTTTAGGTAGTGTTCTTGTGAGCCGTCCCACGGTATTACCCGGATTTGCATCAACCCGTCGAACCGTTCTTCCAGCACTAGGTGGTCGCGAAATACCTCGAAGCCTTCCAGTAGGACGTCGGAGCGATGTGGAATCACCTCCTCCCAGTTCTCCTTGCCAGTTCGGGTTAGGGGCGTCGACATGAGACGGAAGTTCTTGGCCTCGTGGTTGGTGTGGACGAGGAAGCGATCGTTGAAGTGGGTCACGGCGTATTCGTGTTCACGCTCCCGGGGAAGGAATACTGTAAATTCACCGGCGGGATCGTCGGCGTCGAGATAGCGGTATTCACTACTCACGGTCTGGGAGGAAGCAATCATCAGGTATCGTTTTGATTTTGTCTTGAAAACGTATACCGAGAAGGTTTCGTCCTCCTCCTCATAGACGAGAACATCGCTCGCCGGGTCCGTTCCCAACACGTGACGAAAGATGCGATACGACCGCAGGGTTTCGGGGTCTTGTTTAGCGTAGAAGAGGGTGCAGTTGTCATTTGCCCAGGTAATATTGCTCGTCACATCTTCGACGACGTCTGGCAGTGTCTCGCCGGTGACGAGGTTTCTGACTCGTATGGTGTAAATGCGCCGGCCCTTTGTGTCCTCCGCGTAGGCCAAAAGATCCTGCCCGAAGCTCACCGCGAGCCCCCCTACAGCAAAGAACTGGTGGCCCTCGGCTAGAAGGTTTACGTCGAGCATCAACTCTTCAGGATGCTTAACTGAGTGAGGTTTCCGGACGTAGAGCGGGTACTCCTGTCCTTCCTCGTAACGGGTGTAGTAGTAGTAGTCTCCCTGTCGGTAGGGGACTGACATGTCGGTCTGTTTGATGCGTCCCTTGATCTCCGTGAACAGCGCTTCTTCCAACGGTTGGACATGGGCCATGGTCTCCTTGGTGTGCGCGTTCTCTGCCTCCAGGTACGCTACGGTATCGGGATTGTCCCGGTCCCGTAGCCAGTAGTAGTTGTCGATTCGTGTATGACCGTGGTGTTTGAGTTCGTGTGGAACCACCCTGGCCGTCGGGGGTATCTTTGTGGTTGTCATGAGCACACCTTATCAAACTTGGTTGCTTTGGCCACGACTCGCATTCTTTTGCCAAAGTCGATAGCCTGTGCTCATCCCTTTCCCGAAAGGAACCTGTCATGGCGACCAAGGCAGTAATGGAGTTCAAGGTTCATCCGTACGTACAATTCATGAGCGACCGGTTTGGCGCCTACGACCAGTGGATCAAATCGGAAGGCCTCCCGGTGGTGAGCGGGTCCCACGTACAGGATGTGCGGACCCTGGAGTTGGGGGATTGGGCACGCAGGGGAGGCAAGGGTGCCTATCTATCATTTTCAGACCAGGGCGTGGCTGATGGTTACGTATGTGAGATCGCTGCCGGTTCCAGCCTGGCGCCGCAACGGCATCTGTACGAAGAGATCGTGCTTATCGCCGAAGGCCGGGGCGCTACTACGGTGTGGTACGATGAATCCCAGAAAAGAACATTCGAGTGGGAAGTTGGCAGCCTTTTCGCAATTCCGCTCAACGCATGGCACCAGCACTTCAACGCTAGTGGCACGGGGCATGTGCGCTATTTTGCTCTTACTAGCGCACCGGTAGTGTTTGAACTTTACCGGGACAAAGACTTCATTTTCAACACTAGCCACGTCTTCAAGGACCGTTTTGACCCTGCTCAAGAAGACTTCTTCAGCCGTCCCGGCAAGTATAACACCGACTACTACGGCGGAATTTTGGAGAACAATTTCATCAGTAACATCCGCGACATTCAGCTCGTCCCACGGGAGAAACGGGGTAAGGGTAATCGCAACATGTACATCCACATGGCTGGGAGCACCATGCTGGCTCATGTCTCTCAGTTCCCGGTGGGAACCTACAAGAAGGCACATCGTCACGGCCCGGGCGCTCATATCTACATGCTCGACTCCACGGGTTACTCGCTTATGTGGGAGGAGGGTGAGAAGCCCGAACGATTCGACTGGCAGGAGGGCACTGTTATGTCGCCCCCTGCGGGAAGCTGGCATCAACATTACAACACCGGTGCCGAGCCTTGCCGCTTCGTAGCGCTCCATGCTTCCACTGCAGTGCAGGGCGAGGAGCGGGGTGTCGAGCAGATCGAGTTCGAGGATGAGAATAAGGCATTGCGGCAGATGTATGAGGATGAGTGCGCACGTAACGGGGTCACGGCTCAAATGTAACCACAAAGAAACCGCACGCTCTGGTCGGATGAGGGTTTGCACTCATTTTGTAACGCGATCTCTCCGACGACATGTTCTCCGGTCCCGTGAACATTGTGGCTGCCGGCCCGGTGGGGCAGTTGTGACGGTCCTAATAGGCGGAAACCCGGGCAATGTCCCCCGAATCGAACATGCAGTGCATGTACAATGCGAGGATTTGAGCCTGTTGCCCGTCCAGCGTTTACGGGACTAGTAAAGATGACCCCGGCAGGGTCGCTGACAATCTCAAATAGGAAAGGGGTGACCATGAGCGAGGACACGCCTAAAAAAGCTCGCGCCATGGGGATCAATCACGTGGTACTAGAAGTGGGTGACCTTGACCAGGCGCTCGACTTTTATGGGTCCATCTTCGCCTTCACTCTGCGCGGCCGGAGTGACCACAACGCCTTCATCGACCTCGGTGATCAGTTTATCCAGTTGAGCCTCGGGAAGACACAGGAAGCCGACGGGAAGCGCCATTTTGGCTTTGTGGTAGACACCAGGGCGCCTGTGCGCGAAGCGCTGGAGCGGCTGGGCGTTGAGCTGCTCGACCAGAGGCTCAATTTCCGCGACCCGTGGGGCAACCGGATCGAGATCGTGCCCTACGACGACATCCAGTTTTCTAAGGCACCGAACGTGCTCAAGGGCATGGGCCTCGGAGGCCTCGAGAAAAGACCTGACGCTATCGCTGAACTGGTGAAGAAGGGCATGGCGCCACAGTAACGCAAGACAAGGGGGCGGCCGTTTACAACTGCGCCGCGGTCGATTGGTAGGACTTGGCCTTGTTGAGCCTGTTAGGATCGCGGGCGTCTCGTCACGCCGGACACGTTATTGATGACGGGGAATGCCCCTGCGCTGTTCTTGTGTGTATTTGCCGTGGCCCGAATGCGCCTAAGTCGCTCGTATGGTTTCATTGAGGGAGCCAGAGCGGTAGCCTTGCAGGTCGACGCTAACGTAAGCGAATCCTGCCTTCTTGAAACGCCGGAGGATCTCTTCTCGGACGCCCGGCTGGAACAGGTTGTCGAGTTCGTCGAGGGCGATTTCGATGCGTGCTAGGTCGTCGTGGTAGCGAACGCGGTATACACGGAAGCCGAATTCCCGAAGAACATGTTCGCAGCGGTTTATTTGGGTGAGCTTATCCGGGGTGATGGGAGTACCGTAGGGGAAACGGCTGGAGAGGCACGCCATGGCGGGTTTGTCCCAGACGCTCAGGCCTATGCGCAAGGCAGCTTTGCGGATGTCTGTCTTTGTGAAACCCAGCTCATCTAGCGGTGAGCGGACACCACGCTCCCGCGCAGCCTTGCGGCCTGGGCGATGGTCACCGCGGTCATCTACGTTGAAGCCATCCAGCACGTAGCCGATGCCTAAACTTGCTGCTTCCGCGACAGCCTTACCGTAAAGTTCGGTCTTGCAGAAGTAGCACCGGTTGACCGGGTTGGCTGCGTAGCGAGGATCGTCGAGTTCGTAGGTGTCGATCAACAAATGACGTGCTCCGATGTTCGCGGCTAGTTTTCGGGCACCCGCTCCTTCTTCTGGCGCCAGACTTGGGGAAACCGCCGTCAGGGCTAGGGCGTTGTCCCCAAGGGCGCTCACGGCCTCGGCTAGTAAGTACCCGGAGTCGACGCCGCCAGAGAAACATACTACTGCGTTCCTCATTTCCTTTAGCGCTACTCGAAGCTTGCCTACTTTTTGCGTTAACTCGTGGGAATCGCGTCCGTCAGAATAGTCGGAATCTCCACCACCGCGGCTATCGTTCCCGCCCTCACTACTAGTGTGAGGGCGGGACTCTGGACGCCGCAACGCAGGAGTATTTTTCATGTGGCCGACACTCCCACCTTACGGCGTGGCCTTGACCTTTGGTCGCGCCAAGAGCGAGTCCCGCCAGCGCTTTAGATTGGGGAGGTCGTCGCTGATGGATGTCTTGTAGGCGGTTTCCCGCGTAAAAAACGGGATGTAGGTGATGTCCGCCAGTGAATAGTCGCCGGCGATGAAGGTCCGGTCCGCCATTCGCTTGTCGAGGGTCGCCAGGTGCGCTGCCAGTCGCCTCCTGTTTTCGTTGACTTCGTGGTCGTGCCGGATGTTTCCCGCTGCGTTCTGGAGGCGTGAATTACAGAAGTCGATCCAGATCCGGACCTCTGCGCGTTCCAGTAGATTCGTGGGCATTAAGGGTATCTGCGGATATTTCTCATCTAGGTATTCGTTTATGACAGCTGACTCGTAGATTACGGCATCGCCGGCCACAAGCACTGGCACCTTCGCATACGGGTTGAGCTTCAGAAGCTCCTCGGATTTGTTTCCGAGGTCGCACTCGATCAGCTCATACGGGATGTCTTTTTCTGCCAGGACAAGCCTTGTC
>CAYTMJ010000030.1:0-57762 GCA_964438895.1 uncultured Syntrophobacterales bacterium
TCGGAACGTTAAAGACCGGCGACCGCATGGAGGCCACATCGAAAGAGGGAGCCTTCAGTCTCGTAATGCTGCCGGACGGACGCCAGGGCTACGTGCTCACAAGCTTCCTCACCCCAGAAGGCCCACCCCAACGACAGATTGAAGTATTGGCAGCCAGAGTCAGAGAGCAATCGGTGGAACTTGAGCAACTACGCCGTGAGAACGCGAAGCTCATTACCGAACACGAGAAGCTCTCCAAGGGCAACTCGAGCAACAAGCGACAACTCCACCGTCTTCAGCAGGAAAGTTCGGATCTCCGGCGCGATATGCGTTTACGATGGTTCGGTGCAGGAGCCGGAGTCCTTCTTACCGGCTGGCTGATGGGATGGACCCGCGTTCGCCTGCGAAGAAGGGCCCACAATCGGAGCTTCACGTAGCGTCATATTGAGGAGAATACATGTACCCAGTCCAGCTATTCTGTTGGCATTTTATGGCTTACCCCCATCTGCCTAAGGACTTTGACGAAAAATACGACACTGGCTGGGTCACGGTACCCAACAGTCTTTGGGACTCAGACAAGTCTCGCGGACTGTTCCAGGAGTACATCGACCAACTCGCCTATGCGGATCAACTAGGGTTCGACGGTCTGGTACTGAACGAACATCACCAAAACATTTACGGGTTGATGCCTTCGCCAAACCTCATCGCAGCAGCACTAACGCAGCGATCTAGCAAAGCGAAGATCGTGGTACTGGGCAACCTGCTACCCCTACACATTAACCCCCTTCGTGTCGCAGAAGAGTACGCCATGCTCGACAACATGAGCAACGGCCGCATCATTGCCGGATTTGCGCCTGGAGGCGGACCGGAAAACTACAACTACGACATTCCATCTGTGACGTCGCGGGAACGTTTCTGGGAGGCGATGGACCTGGTAGTGCGCGCATGGACCGACGACGGCCCTTTCAGCCACGAAGGCCACTACTATCCCCTGCGTTACGTCAATCCATGGCCCAAACCCACCCAGAAACCACATCCTCCTATCTGGGTCCCCGGCTCACGAAGCACATCTACTCTCACCGAGGTCGCCAAGAGAGGTTACTGTTATTTCCTCTCGTCACGGAGCCACGGAGGCGAAACATACAAAGCCCGCGAGCAGTTTTCTGAGGTGTTAGAAAAGCACGGCGACAGCTACCAGCCATATCGCATGGGGATCCTGATGTCGGCCTACGTTAGTGAGACCGACGCCCAAGCCAAGGAGGAGTGCGAGGAAGGCGTCTGGTATTTCCTACGAAACTGCCTCAAGGGTCACCTTCGAAAAGAGGGCCGGCAACTAACCTTCGGCGCTGGCGTACCCTACATTCCTGCACCCGCCTGGAGGGAATTTCTTAAACACTCCGACCCTGAGCGTTCCATGCTGGGTGACGCAGACAACTGGGGTGAACTCGAGAACGCCCAGTCCATTGTTGTGGGAAGCCCAGAAACCGTACACCGAAACATCCTCAACCTCATAGAGAAATCACAGGTGGGCAACCTCCTGATACAGTTTCACCTAGGCAATATGCCTGATGAGTTGGTGCGCAAGAGCCAGCGTCTGTTCGCCACCGAGGTAGCGCCGGCCCTTCGGGAGGATTCTGCCCGCGTGTTCGCCAAGGCTTACCCCAGAATGGAAGAAACCCTTGCAGCAGGAGCGGCAGTGTGAGCCGCCGCACACTTGAAATTAATCACCGGAAGGTTTCGGTCTTAGAGGATGGCGCCGGTGAACCCACTCTCTACCTTCATGGTTTCGCGGATGTGCACGCGGTCACCGAAGGTTGGATGGCGTTTCACATGAAGCTGGCAGAGCGCTGCCGGCTTTTCGCTCCGGCACATCCGGGGTGTGCCACGTCTGACGAAATTGAGTATTTGGAGTCGGCCGAGGACCTCGTATTTCATTACCTGGAGGTGATCGATGCTCTTGGGCTCGACCACTTTAATCTGGTGGGAAGCTGCGTAGGAGGCTGGCTTGCCGCCGAGCTGGCAGTGCGCCACCCCGACAAAGTACAGCGACTCGTGCTCATCGACGCCTCGGGTCTTTTCGTGCCCGGGGCACCCATTGGCGACATATTCATGATGTCCCACCCGGTGCGTGGAACCGACTATTCGGAACTGCGCGCTATGTTGTTTGAAACGGACCAGACGATCGCTGGGCGAACGCTGTTTCCTGACGGCCGCGCTGAGAACCTTGAGGATGAATTGCGCCGTTACCAAATGCTACGCTTCACCAACCGGTTTGGCTTCAACCCGCCTTACTTCTACAACCGTTCACTACGAAGTCGGCTCCATCGTATCGCGGCGCCGACTTTAGTGCTCTGGGGTGAGTCGGACCACATGGTACCGCTAGCCCACGGCGAAGCCTACGCAAGTGCCATTCCTAACTCCACCAAGGTTACGCTGGTGAGCGGGACCGGGCACAGCCCCCAGGTGGAAGACCCGCAGGGCACAGCCGCACTCGTAATGGACTTCCTGGAAAACTGCGCCGTCCCAGTTTAGTGAAAGAAATCCGAGAAAGATTCTTAACAGCCGACAGCTGCCACCGGACACGAGAGCTGGCTCAGTGGACTGTGGATCACCTAAGGAATGCTAGCGCAAGAAACACCTAGGAGAAGCAGAATAACACTCAGACTGACGCTTCCCTTGGGCATTGCGATGATGTTCCGGCGGGAGGACCATACCCTCCAGTAGGTGTGCCGTCTCTATTATCACGAAGTTTCCAGGACTCGTCATCCATTGCCCGGGGTGTAACCGAGGATTGGCCCCAACCACTTTTCCACCTCCGCTACCGTCATATGCTTTCGCGCGGCATACGCCTCCACCTGATCGCGACCTATAGAGCTCACGGCAAAATACCGCGCCGCCGGGTTGCCGAGGTATAGGCCACACACCGATGCCGCAGGCCACATGGCAAAGTTCTCAGTCAACTCAATATCGCTGGCTTGGCTCACATCTAACAAACTAAACAAGGTCGATTTTTCCGTGTGGTCAGGAGTAGCCGGATAACCGGGCGCAGGGCGGATTCCACGATAACCTTCACGGATCAGGTCTTCGTTGTTCAATCGTTCGTCACCACCATAACCCCACTCTTGCCGCGCCCGAGCATGCAGGCATTCAGCGAACGCCTCGGCAAATCGATCGGCTAGGGCCTTCGTCATGATAGCGTTATAATCGTCGTGTTCTTTCTCGAAACGACTGGCAAGCTCGTCCGCACCGTGACCCGCGGTAACCGCAAACGCTCCAATGAAATCCGCCCGGCCGGATTCCCGTGGCGCCACGAAGTCCGCCAGCGCGTACTGGGGCATACCCTTACGCGCCTCCTTCTGTTGTCGAAGCGTGTGAAATCGCGTGAGCTCCTTGGTCCGCATCTCATCCGTGTAGAGCACAACATCATCCCCGTCACTATTGGCAGGATAGAAACCGTAGACACCGTGGGCCTCCAGTAGCCCCTGGTCTACAATCCGGTTCAACAACTCCTTCGCATTCGTTAAAAGTTCACGGGCCGCGGGGCCACGCACGGGGTCGTCCAACAAATCCGGATAGCGACCACGAATCTCCCACGTGTGAAAGAATGGCGACCAATCGATATAAGGGACCAGCTCGGAAAGCGAGAACTCCCGCAATACTCGGCTACCAGTGAACTCCGGGACATCCACCTCACAGGTGTCCCAATCGATTTGACAGCGCCGATCCAAGGCCTGGGCGTAGCTAAGAAGCCGCGTGCCCACCCGGCTCTCGTACTCCTGCCGCATACTTTCCTGCTCGGTTCGGTTCGAAGCATCCAACTTGACTCGCGACTCCGGGTCCATGAGACCCTGTACCACCGGCACCGCCCGGGAAGCATCCAGCACGTGGACAGTCTCGTGGCCATATACAGGGGCGATTTTCACCGCGGTGTGCCGTTTGCTGGTGGTAGCACCGCCGATGAGCAAGGGTAGCTCGACGCCCCGGCGCTCCATCTCGCCCGCAACATGTACCATCTCGTCTAAGGACGGAGTAATAAGTCCACTTAGGCCAATGATGTCAGCATTTTCCGCCACGGCAGTATCGATGATGCGGTCCGCTGGCACCATGACCCCGAGGTCGACAACCTCGTAGTTGTTACAACGGAGCACCACGCCCACAATGTTCTTGCCGATGTCGTGCACATCGCCCTTAACAGTGGCAAAAACTAGTTTGGCACGTTTCATGCCGCCGCCTAGCTCCCGGCTCTCGGCCTCCATAAGCGGTGTCAGGCGGGCCACCGCCCGCTTCATCACCCGAGCGCTCTTTACTACCTGGGGCAGGAACATCTTGCCCGCCCCGAAAAGGTCGCCGACTACATTCATGCCGTCCATGAGCGGCCCCTCGATGATGTGCAGCGGACGGTCGTATTTTTCCAAGGCCTCGTCGACATCGTCGTCGATGTAGTCAACAACGCCCTTCAACAACGCGTGGGTGAGCCGGGCTTCGACCGACTCCTCGCGCCAAGCTTGCTCCTCGACCACCGATGGTCCCACACCTTTGACCTGCTCGGCGAACGCAACCAGCCGCTCAGTAGAGTCCGGGCGCCGATTAAACAGCACATCCTCCACCAGCTCTCGCAATTCGTCCGAGATCTCCTCGTACACCGCAAGCTGTCCGGCGTTAACAATTCCCATGTCCATTCCGGCCTGAATCGCGTGATAGAGAAATACCGAATGCATGGCCTCGCGGACCACGTCGTTGCCGCGGAACGAAAACGAGATATTGCTCACGCCGCCCGATATATGACAGCGCGGGAAGATCGCCTTAAGTTGCCGAGCCGCCTCAATGAAGTTCACCGCGTATTCCGCGTGTTCCTCCATCCCCGTTGCCACCGTAAGAATGTTGGTGTCGAAGATAATATCACTATCATCGAAACCGACCTCCGCGGTGAGAATATCGTGGGCACGCCGGCATACTGACACCCGCTCCTCCACCGAAGTCGCCTGCCCAATCTCATCGAAGGCCATAACGATAACGGCAGCGCCGTAGCGCTTCACTAGGCGCGCATACCTTTTAAACTCCTCCTCCCCTTCCTTGAGCGAGATGGAGTTCACCACCGACTTCCCTTGGACACATTTCAGCCCCGCCTCGATGACCGCGAAGTTTGAGCTATCCAGCATGATCGGAACCCGTACAATCTCAGGCTCCGCCGCCACATGGTTCAGAAACACGGACATGGCCTCGACCGAATCGAGCATTCCCTCATCCATATTGATATCGACTATGTTGGCCCCGCCTTCCACCTGTTCCCGGGCGATAGCCACTGCTTCCTCGTAATCACCCTCGCGGATCAGCCGAGCAAACTTACGAGAGCCAGCTACGTTGGTGCGCTCGCCCACCATGACGAAGTTGGTATCCGGTCGGATCTCCAGCCGTTCCAGTCCGCTCAGGGAAGTGAAGCGATTAGGCTCGGGGGCGGTCCTCGGGCGAAGCCCCCCGAATTGAGTCGCGAGGGCCTCGATATGTTCCGGCGTGGTGCCGCAACAGCCACCGACCATATTCAGCCAGCCCTGCTGGCCCCACTCCTTCACCGCTTCCGCGAGTTCATCCGGCCCCATGTCGTAGCCGCCGAATTCGTTAGGCAGGCCGGCGTTAGGGTAGGCAAAAACGGGGAACCTCGACAGGCGCGACAGTTCCTCCACAAAAGACGTCATTTGATGCGGGCCAAAAGCACAGTTGATGCCTACGCCCGCCAAGTCAACGTGACTGATGGAGGTCAAGAATGCCTCCAGGGTCTGACCCGAAAGCGTGCGACCACTCCGATCCGTTATAGTGACTGAGGCCAGGACTGGTACCCGCGCACCCCGCTCTTCCAATAGCTGTTCGATAGCGAAAAGGCATGCCTTCAGGTTGAGGGTATCGAAGGTCGTCTCCGGCAACAGGAGGTCAACTCCGGCATCCACCAGGCCGCGCGCCTGGTCATAGTATGCGCCCACCAATTGATCGAAGGTAACCCCCCGAAACCCCGGGTCGTTTACGTCTGGGGACATAGAAGCTGTACGATTCGTAGGGCCGAGCGACCCGGCTACCAGGCGCGAACCCCCATCCCCAGCGTTAAACCGATCCACTGCCCTACGGGCAGCCACGCCAGCGGCCCGGTTGATTTCGTAGGCAAGTGTTTCGAGACCGTAATCCAACAAAGAGATTGCGTTGGCGTTGAATGTGTTGGTTTCAACGATATCAGCGCCCGCTTCCAGGTACTCCTCGTGAATCTTCTCGATGGCCTTGGGCTGGGAAAGGCATAGGATATCGTTACATCCCTTCAGTAGCTTTGGATGCTCGGCGAAGTGGGTTCCGCGAAATTCTGCCTCGCTGAGCCCAAGAGCCTGTATCCTTGTCCCCATAGCCCCATCCAATAATAGGATCTTATCGGACAGCAGACTTTTCAGCGGCAGCGTCATGCTCCTCCCCACCCCGTGCTTTTCCACGCCCACAGCTCCGATCCGAGATGAGCGTCCGCGATACCGCCCCCCACCACAAACTGCGCACCAGAACCGATAAACATTCCGGTGCTGGTAAAACGCAATCCCGCACGGGCGATCTCCCCGGGCTCACCAGGACATCCAATCGAAAAGTACCCTGACTCGTAATGTTGCACACGTGACATGTTGAGAACTAACATCAGCACTTTCATCAAGAACCACCCAGGCACTGCGCGTCGGCCCAATGGTTCGTCCGGAAACACTTCACCCTACGCTATCAACCAACAGCACCACGCCATCCTCGCTAACGGTGAAGCCCGACTGCAGCGTGACGACACCCAAGGGAGGTTACGAACGATTCCGCGCTTGTTGCCGAAGCGACGCAGCGCAGCAACCCCACTGCTCAACGCGCGACCGCAGCCCCCACAAGCGCCTGAAACAGGCGCTGTTGCACAGGATCCTCCGCCGCCGTCAACTCCGGATGCCACTGCACCCCAACGAGCCAAGGGTGCGACGGCATCTCTAGGCCCTCGATGGTGCCATCCGGAGCGCGAGCCACGACCTCAAACCCAGGCGCCACCTGCCGAATAGCTTGGTGGTGCCAGGATAGGCACGAAAAGTCTGTGGCGCGGAGAACTCCTGCCAATTGAGATGTCGGCTCCACAGACACCGGGTGGGCTACGGGTTCCCTCGGCGGTGCGCGATGGACCACCGCTTCACCTACCGCATCCGGCAAGTGTTCAATTAGCGTCCCGCCCTTGCAAACGTTCAGGATCTGGGCACCACGACAGATTGCCAAGGTAGGAATGCCCAGTTCAAACACTCGATGCGCCAGGTCGAGCTCGAAACGATCCCGTTCCGGCTCCACCATGTAAATAGTTTCGTGATGGTTACCACCATAAAGACTTGGGTCGAGGTCGCCGCCCCCGGTCAATACTACCGCGTTCAAGAGCGGCAATATCTCGTCCAGTTGCCCCTCCCCCGGGGGCAGTAGCAGCGGGATCCCACCCGCGCGCCGTACAGCATCCACATATTCAGCCGGAAGGATATAGCGGTTGTGCGGCCCTCGACCGTACGTGGTCACCCCGATAAACGGCGTACTCCCCCCTTCGAAGACCTTCACACCCAAATCCTTTCGCGTTATCGCTGAGAACCGACAGCAGCTATTTCACTTCCGTCCGAAATAATATTCCCCTAATCGGTCCCCCAAACCTTTCTCTCCTCGGTTCAGAACAAACCCGCATGAGGTGCCGCCCCCCCTCTGACCGAAGCTCTCCGGGAACGTTTGCCTCAGACCGCCGCACCACGGCATCCGACAAAGACCCTAGCGCTCGGAACACGCACGGCCTCGAATGCTTCTCGTGAAGGCAGCGGGGAGTTTGATCCGGAGCCGGATGCCGTCCAGACGCAGGTTCTGAACGCTCGGGGACTCGAAACGCCTCTAGGCTGTCGGCCTTGGTCCTCTGGCCCTTCATTACTTCCTATCTCAGCATGCCAAAAATTTCCACTCACACACGTTTAGGAGGGGCCGGATACTGTTCCGGATGACGCAAGTTTCGTCCTAGAGCGCGAGGCTCAAGTTACTACGCCACCGCTCGACTTCACCGGGAACAAGTGACGTAGTTCAGGGATAGCTTCGATTGCAATGCCACATTCGTTGTGGCATGGACACGGCTGTTGGTTACGTACAAAAAGTCTAACGACCGTAAACCTAAGTGAAGGAGGGTACTATGAAACGTTTACTGGTGCTCGTGTTCGGCTTGGCCCTGTGCGGCGGCATAGCCATGACAGCAAAGAATGCGACCGCACAACAGTTCCTCGTCGTCGGCGGCGGATCAACAACTGGCGTATACTATCAGGTAGCGCTCAACGTCTGTAAAATCATCAATAATAAACTGGGGTCTAAAGGGTTCAACTGCATCGGCCGCCCCGCGCTAGGCTCGGTCTTCAACATCAACGCGATCAAAAGAGGCCTGTTAAACTACGGCGTGGCCCAGTCCGACCGTGTCTGGCAGGCCACCAACGGCGCGGCCAACTGGAAAGGCAAGCCTCAGAAAAACCTGCGTACCGTCTTCAGTGCACATCCCGAGACGATCATGCTCGTCACCCGTAAGGACACGGGAATCAAGTCCATCGCAGACCTCAGGGGACGGCGTGTGAACATCGGCAACCCAGGCTCGGGGCAGCGAGGCAATGCCCTGGACGTACTACGACTCTCAGGTATCGACAAGGACAAGGACATCAAGGCCGAGGGTCTACAACAGCACGAGGCCAACCGCGCCCTGGTAGACAAGAAAATTGACGCGTTCTTCTACACGGTAGGCAACCCCTGGGGCGGCGGCCTTGAGATTTCTAACAGCACCGCCATCTCCATGATCCCAGTGAACACCGCGCCTATCCAAAAGCTTGTAGCGGACAACTCATACTACGTTATGACGGCGATCCCAGGCGGCATCTACAAGGGCGTGGAAAAGGACGTGCCGACTTACGCGGTGAAGGCGACGTTCGTGACTGGCGACAAGGAGCCGGCTGACCACGTCTACCAGGTGGTAAAAACCGTATTTGAGAATCTCAACACGCTGCGTAGCCTGCACCCAGCGTTCAAGATTCTAAACCCGAAGGACATGCTGAAGGGTCTCTCGGCCCCGATGCATCCGGGGGCAGTAAAGTACTACAAGGAAAAGGGCTGGCTATAGCCGGTCGTGAACTACCGCAATGCAACAATCGGCTCGGGGCCGAAAGAGCAAGCCAGGCTCCGAGCCGATTGAGTTAGCGAAAAACCCAGCCGCAAAAGCCACCAGCCAGGTGTCTCCGTGAATTCTTCGGACCGCAACCAGAGAGCCGACGAGGTTATCGCCGACCTCAGCGAGGGAGAATGCAAGGGCCACTCCCCGAGTGACCCTATAGACGCGTTCCTCTGGATCCTAGCTCTCGGTTGGTCCCTCTTCCAACTCTACATCGCCTACCGCCCCATCAACTCCATCATCGCACGCAGTGTTCACCTGACCTTTGCGATCCTTCTGGTCTACATGTCGTTCCCGACTGCCCGGCGAGCTGCGACACTGGAGCGCTTCAACGCGGTTATGCAGAAATGGTCTCCGGAACGACGCAAACACGACTCCCCCAAGACCGGATCTCGGCGAGGGGCGTATAATGATGTTGGCGGTGACATTGTAGGGCACCAGCTCCATGTTCGCCGACACAACTTCATCATCGCTGGCTTAGCCGCCTGCGGCGCAGCCTATCTAGCCTGGGACTACGTGGGAATCACAGAGCGTTCCGGACTCCCTATAGCTCGGGACGTCTGCTTCGGTGCAACGTTTATCCTCCTCCTGATGGAATCAGCACGCCGCTCCTTAGGACTAGCACTGCCCGCGCTCGCGGGAATTTTTCTCCTGTACTGCTTTATCGGACCGCACATGCCGCGGTTTCTGGCGCACCCCGGTATCCCACTCGACTTCGTTGTGGACCATATGTATCTCTCGGACAGCGGCATCTGGGGAGTTCCACTGGGGGTCTCCACGGACTTCGTCTTCCTGTTCGTTCTATTCGGCGCACTTCTGGATCGCGCCGGCGCAGCAGAATACTTCGTTCAGGTGGCCTTCGCTATGCTAGGCCGTTTTCGCGGGGGACCAGCAAAGGCTGCCGTATTGGCGTCTGGCCTCACCGGCATGGTGTCGGGCTCGTCCATCGCGAACGTTGCCACCACCGGCACCTTCACCATCCCCCTCATGAAGAAGGTGGGTCTACCGGCCTACAAGGCCGGAGCCGTAGAGGTAGGGGCAAGCACCAATGGACAACTCCTACCTCCAGTCATGGGCGCCGCTGCCTTCATTATGGCCGAGTTCCTAGGACTGCCGTACATCGACATCGTCACAGCTGCGGCCATACCCGCGGTACTTTCCTATATCGCCCTGTTCTACGTGGTCCACCTCGAGGCCCTTAAGCTCGACCTCGTAGCTCTCCCGGAAGAGGAGCTACCGCGATTCTGGCCCACGTTCCTCAAGGGACTCCATTTTCTGATTCCTATACTAGCTTTGATATATACGCTGGTTTTCCTAAGGTTCTCTGCGGTTTCCGCGGCCTTCAACGCAATTGTCCTGACTTCGGTGATCATAATCATCCAAAAAGTCACTGAGAACTGCGCGACAGTCGTTCGGACCTCACCCAACACCCTAGAGTCCAACTCGCTCGCCCTAGCGTTCTTCCGAGGTCTAGCCCTAAGCGTTCGCGAAATTTTACAGGGCTGTGTATCCGGTGCCCGCAACATGGCACCAATCGCGGTGTCCACAGCAGCTGCTGGCAGCTTCGTGGGCACTGTGACCCTAACCGGCCTCAGTAGCCGTTTCATCGAAGCCATCGAGATTATCTCCCTGGGAAACGTGGTCCTAATGCTACTACTGACGGCCCTTACTAGCCTGATCCTAGGCATGGGACTCCCAACCACCGCAAACTACATTGTTATGGCCACCCTCACCGCACCAGTAATCGTCACCCTGGGCGCAAAGGCGGACCTGGTAATCCCGGTATTAGCCGCTCATCTCTTCGTATTCTACTTCGGCATCCTCGCTGACGATACACCGCCAGTGGGCTTAGCAGCGTTTGCAGCCTCTGCGATCGCCGGCTCCGATCCTATCAAGACAGGCCTCCAGGGTTTCACCTACGACTTGCGCACCGCCATCCTACCATTTGTCTTCATCTTCAACTTAGAACTTCTATTGATTGCTGGCGTAACTGCTGACGGCACTATTATCTGGCTAAACGACGTGTTCCGAATCGCTTGGGTAATACTCAACGGACTAGTGGCCATTATGGCCTTTGCTGCTGCCGTTCAAGGATTCTTCGGAGACCGAAGCTCCTGGCCCGAGCGGATTCTGCTGATGGCCATCTGCATCGCCGCCTTCCGCCCCGCCCTTTTCGTTGGCGATGCCGATTCGCTGCGCATGACGGTACAGTTCGGTGCCTGTGCCATATTCTCCGGACTGTACCTAGTTCAGAGGAAGCGACGGAGCGTGCACCTGGGGTAAACTCGCAGTTGGACTAGGCAACGTTTAATTGTTCCACTAGAGTGAGGGAACAGTCACACCAAAGAGGAGCTGAATATATGGCCGACACAATTCCTTATCTCGTCGACGAGAACGATGCCGGGCTGGAATCCGAAACGATCCGGTACGGAAGCTGCACGGGCTACTTGTCGCGGCCGAAGGGCGGAACCAACCTAGGTTCGGTGATCGTGATTCACGAGAACGTTGGCTTGGTGGATCACATCAAGGACGTGGCGCGACACTTCGCCAAGGAAGGCTTCGCCGCCCTGGCGCCGGACATGCTCGAGCGCACAGGCGGTACCGCCCAATACCAAACCTCGCAGGACGCCATCGCCGCTATCCGAAGCCTCGATCCTTCCGGTTGCGTGGAAGATTTGGCTAGTGCGCTCGAATACCTCAAGAGCCAAACGTTTGTTAACGGCAAGGTAGGCGTCGTGGGCTACTGCTGGGGTGGTGGCCAGTGCCTCAACTTCGCGACAAAGTGCAACCAGATCAACGCCGCTGTGGTGTATTATGGCCGAAACCCCGATCCGCTCGAGCGGGTTGCCAACATCGCCTGCCCGCTCATGGGCAATTACGCCGAGGATGACCCCAACATCATGCCGGGCATCGAACCACTACAGGCAGAACTGGCCAAGTCCGGCAAATCAATGGACATCAAGGTCTATGGGGACGGTGCCAAGCACGCGTTCAATAACAACACTAGCGCTGACCGTTACCACCCCGAAGCTGCCAAGCACGCGTGGAAGCGGACGGTGGACTTCTACGCGGGGGCGTTGTCACAGTGACGGTCTGCGGTTCCATCAATACGCGGAGCGTGCGACGCGAAGGGACAACGGGAGTTCACTGCACCTGGAGAACAATTCTGCTCGGCCCCAATATGTCAAGTGACGTGAGGCGATCAGCAGTCTTCTGAATCAAAGCACTCCAGTAACTGACGACGGATCCCGCTGTGTCCAGGGTCATCGTAATGGCGGATGCCGAAGTAGTAGCAGCAACTTTGATTGTCGAGATCGTTGTGAAAAACACGGAGGCGGCCGTCCTGGAAGCGAATCCGGGCGAGGCAGGTCCCCCCGGGGACGTTGGAGGTCATGACTTCCTCCACTATGCCGACACCCCACTGGAGGTTGCGGTTATGCTTGACCTCGTCTCCGGCCCGCAGGAATAGTCTCACATCGTTCCGCACGATTGCCCACCCTAGGTCGCACGGTAACAGCATCAGCTAAGTAATTCAAATCTGAGTCCGCGTAATTAGGCTGGCGTACACTGTTAATCAGACCAGGAACGGAGCCAGGATGCGTGCCAGCACCTCCGGATTATCCTGCTGGATCATGTGGCCGGCATTTGGGACAGTCGCGAGCGTCGCACTGGCCAACATCCCGAGACGTTCGTTGAGATCCCCTCGGACACGGTGCTCACTCTCACCTCCCTGTACCACTACGCTCGGGCAGGCCACGCGACCTAGGAACTCGCGAAACTGCTCCAGGTAAAAGGGCTGTGGTGCGGTTGTTCGGTGAAGAGGGTCGAACTTCCATTGCCACACCCCCTCATCGGTCCGGCGCATGCCATGACGCACTAAGTGACGTGCCCGCGCCTCGGTCAACCTGGGGTAGCTTTGCCGCAACCGTTCCATTGCCTCACGCCGCTTGGCGTAGCCAATTCCGTCCCGTACTGCCGGAACTTGCCCTAGCCAACGGGCCGCGCGAAGCGGCGCGTCAGCGAACAACATCCCGGGCGGCCCTAACCCCTCCAACAACACCAACTTCGATACGCGTTCGGGATAGGTGCCCGCGTACATGCAGGCGATGGTGCCGCCCATGGAGTGACCTACGAGGCTCACAGCAGACCCACCCAGATTGGTGACGAGAAAGTCGAGATCCAACAGATAATCGAAGAAATGATAATATCCGCCAGCACCCACCCACCCGCTATCGCCATGGCCGCGACAATCCGGCGCAACCACGCGTAGGCGTGGTGCGATTGCCAACAACTCCGTCACGAAGAAGTCCCACGTCCGGCAATGGTCACGGAAACCGTGAATGAGAATCACTGGCTGTGACGTTGGCTTTCCCCACTCAACCCAATGGACACGAAGACCACGAACATCCAGGCTATAATGTCGCGGCGTCAACGCCCCGGCACTCTCGTCAAGGCGACCTCAACAAAATCTTCGACATCAGAATTCCAGGCGTAAACAGCCACGCGTCCAACATTGCCACCCATGACCGAGATCACGATCTGAGCGGTGCCCGGGTACGTCGGCTCGCCAAAGGGTGTAGCGCATGCCTTATCTTCAGCAGAAAAGTAAGCGTCGTGGTCGGGATGGGAGTGGTAGAGGGCCCTAAAAGCCATGTTTCCGCACCCTACCCGCTCGAGGATCGCCTCCAACTCCCTGGGGTCTAGAGTGTAGCCAGTTCGAGCATCCCTGGGAAACGTCTCGGGATCAGCAGCGTGAAGCTGGTTCTGGATGTTGGCGAGCTGGAGAGCCTCGTCGCCCCGGTCATTGCTCAACACAACGCCACAGCATTCCTCTGGATAAGCCTCCCTCGCGTGCGCGGTCATGGCGGAAAAGGCCTCGTCGCCAAGTTCGACTGTAAATTCCCCGCGCATCTTACGGGAATCCATCCTAGTCAATGATCCCTTCCTGTGTGAACAGATCGAACTCGTCGTCCGAGAGGCCCAGCAACTCACGGTAGAAGTATTCATTGTCCTCGCCTAGCAAAGGGTCCCGGCGATCGGGACCACCCTCGCTTTCGGAGAGGGTATAAGGCGCACGTTGATACGACATGGCGCCAATTTCGGGATGGTCCATCCGGTTCCACTGACCCCGATGCACGAGCTGGGGATCGTCGTAAATTTGATCCATTCTGTTCACCAGACCGGATGGAACACCGACAGCCTGTAACTTCTCTACTAGCCCCCGAGCTTCGAACTGGCGAGTCCACTCGCTTATACGCGTTTCCAGCTCATCTGCCCGATTACGTCGCCGCTCAGCGGTGGCATACTCGTCTCGGCCGCCCCAATCAGGCCGATCCATAACCTGACATAATGATCGCCATTGCTCGTCCGACGCGACGCTGAGAACGCACCAATTATCATCCCCGGCACACGGGAACGCACCGTGAGGCACCGCCTCCGGGTGCCGATTGCCGTCACGCACTGCAACATTGCCATTGACAGTATAGTCTAGCAGCAACGGCGCGATGTACTGGAGCCCGGTCTCGTACTGCGCAAGGTCAATGTGCTGGCCACGGCCAGTAACATCCCTGTATTCCAACGCCGCTAACACGGCCACCACACCGTAACCCACAGCGATGTAGTCGATGTAAGGGCCGTAAAGGATCTGGGGCGAGCCGTCCCTGTATCCGGTAAGATTAGTAAAACCCGCCAATGAGGACAACTGGGAGCCGAAACCGGGGTGGCGAGCGTGAGGGCCGGTTTGTCCGAGGTTCGAACTACTCAACATTATGAGTCTCGGGTTCACCTCCCTGACGCTCTCGTAACCCAAACCGAGGCGCCCGATAGTACCGGGACTGAAGTTCTCTATCAAAACGTCGGCCCAACCCACGATGCGCTTGGCCAGACCCACGGCCCCAGGGCCCTTCTTTAGATTCAAGGTTATCCCCAGCTTCTCACTGTTACACAGCGCAAACAGCCCCGACCGATTAAGGCCGTGTATGTTGTCCTTGTAGGGCGGATAGTGGGTACGGAAACCGTCCGGACGTACCCGCGATTCCACATGCACCACTGTAGCCCCCTGATCTACCAAATGCTTGCCCACCACCGGCCCAGCCGCGTAGGCGGCAGCTTCTACGACTTTCAGTCCTTCCAATGCTTTCATGGCGTCTCTCTCTCCACGAATCTAGAACAGCCCAAAGTATCCGGATAGGTTTGAAGCCAGCCCTGCAAGTCCTCACACCACGCCTTTTCTATAGAACCGGCGAATCCAAACGTGATCAGTGCGACAGGACACTAGACCACCCCCTCATTCGTCAACCGAACTAACTCCCCGGCTCCAACTTCCATCTCCCCGTAGATCTCCCCGTTATGTTCACCGATGCGGGGGGCCCGTCGATGGATCCTACAGGGAAACTCCGAGAAGCGGGCGAAGCCTCCTGGATATGTGATAGAGCGATTCAGCTCAGGATGCTCCACTTCCTGCCAAAACTCCCGTGCCTTTAGTTGTGGGTCCACTAGAAGTTCCTGTGCCGTGGACACGGGATAGCCCAGCATGCCGCGCCCGGTGACTGCCTCAAAGAACTCAGCCTTGGTAACGCCGGTAAAGAACTCCGCAATGGGTTCTTCCATGACGTCGAGCTCTTCCTGGGTCACCTGCTCGATGTTGAAAGTTCGCCAGTCCTTCTCCAGCAGAAATGCGGGCGCCGCGCCCTTCTCTGCCATCCAATCCACCAGCGCCTGGTTGGTCTTACGGCCAGCCTCGCCGCCATAGATGATGAAGTTCAGGTAGCCATCCTTGCACGGCCAAAATACCCTCATCTTTGCCCCGGTGATCGTTCGTCCAGTCATAAAGGAGCCAGCGCGCTTCTCCAACGAGCGGTTAAGGTCCCAAAAGGTATGAGCGTGAGAAAACCCCCAAAGCATGCACGCCTGAGCCGACACGTCGACGTGTTCGCCCCGGCCAGTTCGCCTTCGCTGAGTATGGGCCACCATCGCCGCCATAGCAGCGTAGGAACCGGTCCACTGATAAGACTGCGGGAAGGTTACCCGAAGCGGCGGCTTATCTGGATCACCAGTAAGCGACATGCATCCGCTCATTCCCATGATCTCGATGTCAGTAGCCCGGTACCGGCTATAGGGTCCGGTCAGACCAAAGGGCGTGATCGACACTAGCACTGTGTTCGGGTTGGTGTCCCGAATGACATCGTGACCAAGGCCAATCCTCTCCAGATAGCCAGGCCGAAAGGTCTCCAGAACGAAGTCCGCCTTCCCGACAAGACGTTTGAACAGCACCTGTCCCTCAGGAGCCTCAAGGTTTAGCGTGATGCCGCGCTTGTTATTATTGAACGCGAACCAGTAGAGGCTCTTTTCCGGATCGTACTCACCGTCCAAATAAGGGCCGATAAGTCGAGTAGGATCTCCACCCGGACGCTCCACCTTGATCACGTCCGCGCCCAGATCACCCAGAATCTTACCGCAGAGAAACCCCAGCTCATCGGTCAAATCGAGGACCCGGTAGGGCGCCAAAGGCCCGCGTTCACTCAAATTCATGGCACTCATTTCCATTACAACCAGCGAGTTAGTATTCCAAATAGTTCGAGACGCGCCAGCCTGGCTTTTCCTCACGTACTCGGATGAGGAGCTTCCGAGAGAACTCCCCAGCTGCTTCAGGCCGGATCGTGAGCCTATAGAGGAACGTGACGCGCCCATCGGCCTCTCGCCGTTCCAACAACTTATAATAAACCTGTGGCTTACGCGTTCCCGCATCAATAGCGTATCCAGCAGTCAGCTGTATACGCTCGTTCACTTTACTGCGGGCCAACCCGACCGTGTATTCCCTGGACCTGGGTAGATCGATCTCGATATAGTGCCAGTCCAAGAACGCCTCAGCCACTCCACGTGCCGTGATTACTCCCTCACCCCTACAACCACTACATATCAGCAAAACCGCCCCACATAATAAACCGAGCCGAGTCACGCTGCATGCCTCCTCAAATGCCGCACCATCCACTCTTCCGCGCGGCTCAAGGCCACGTCGCGGTCGTCTTGACGCGTAAAGCGGTGATCGGCACCTAAGAGGATGCACAGTTCCTTGCCACCACGCAACGTGTCGTGCAACAACACGGCCTGTTCCACTGGAACAGTGGAGTCCTCGTCACCGTGGATCACCAACCCGGGACAAGCAATGCGCGCAACAGCCCCGACCACATCCAGACTAAGAGCTTCGTCCAAAAAATCCGTGTTGAGCCGGCGACCATTGAACTCGATGAATCCCTGAACGCGCCAGTGGGCAATGACTTTAGGAGTAAAGTCCCGTTCTAGTATTGCACGTAGATTAATGGGTGCGGCCAGGGTCACCACCGCCTCCACCCTCTCTGCTATGCCAGCGTATAGCAGGGCCGTGGTCCCCCCCATGCTGGAGCCAATGATACCAACCTGTGCGGCCCCATGGGCCCTCAGTAGTTCGTGGGCAGCCCCTAGATCCTCCACTTGGCGAGCATAAGTGATGGACTCGAACTCGCCAGAGGATTCACCGGCGCCAGTGAAGTCGAAGCGCAGCACCGCAAATCCCAAACGACTCAACGACTCGCCAAGGCGCAGATGCTTGAGGCTGTCTTTACTAGATTCCATTCCGTGACAGAGAATCACACCAAAGCCGTTTTCCCAATCCTGCGGCATGTGCAGCACCCCCGCCAGACGTTCACTACTCCGATTCCTAAACGTAACGTGCTTTTGCATGCGTATTGGACTCAGTCGGTGGCCCGCCCGGGAGAGAACGGATCTCGTCCCTTGGTGAACAAGAGGCAAAACAGACACAACACGGCACCGATGGTAATGAACCCATCTGCCACGTTAAACGCCGGCCAATGGTAACGATTCCAGTACACATCAATGAAATCAATTACCTCACCATACAACACGCGATCTACCAAATTGCCAAAGGCGCCTCCTAAAATGAACGTCAACGACAAAGTGAGCCCGGCATCGGTTCCCGAAAGGCGACGTAGAAGTTGAATAATAAAGGCGATAGCGATCAGTGAGAAGACAATCAGAACATAAGAGCCTAGGGCACGCCGCTGACCTGCCAACAGCCCAAAAGCAGCTCCCGTGTTACGGACGTGAATCAGGTCCATCCAGCCCTCGACGACGACAATCGAGTGATGCAACGGAAGCAAGTGGTCAACGGCCAACTTGGTGCTCTGGTCGAGCAGTAAGATTACGGTCAACCAGAAGGCTATTCGTGTGCGCTTTCGACGGGTGGTAAAGATCGTAATACCTCCGCACAACGGGGGCAAACCTCCGGATAGCTTGCGTTCTCTCCCACAGCCTCGTGGTACTTCCAACACCGCTCGCATTTATTACCCCCAGCCGGAAATACACCAATGGTTCCGCCCAGGAGTACGCTCTCATAGCCCAGCCCTTGACCCGGCGCGACAACGCCCCCACCGTCAGTTTCACCCCCAACACCATCCAGGTACACCAGACTGTCCGACGCCGCCCCCGGTAACAATGACGCTTGGGAAACGATGAACACATCCTCCCACGACATCAGCGTGTCGGCGCGCAACAATTCTCGAATGTTTGAAGCGTTCTCGTAGGTGTCCGGATACAGCACCACCCGTGCATCCAGGGAATGTCCAATGACACCGCATTGACGGGCCACCTCTAAGGCCTTCAGAACCTCTCCGCGTAGATTCAACCGTAACTCCCACTCCGCGGAAAGCGCTGAGTCAGCTAGGGTCCGGTCCGGCACCGGAATAGGCGAGAGTAGGATGCTATCCGGCTGAGTCGACATCCGCGGCGTATGCTCCCAGATCTCCTCCGCTGTGAACGAGAGTATAGGCGCCATCAAGTGAACCAATGTTTGCAAAACACCATGGAGGGCGGTCTGCGCAGATCTACGACTGGCCGATCCGGGAGCCTCGCAATACAGGCGATCCTTGACAATATCCAGGTAGAGGGAACTCAGATCTACACTACAGTAGTTGTTCAGCGCGTGATAGACAACGTGAAATTCATACTTGTCCAGGGCTTCAAGACATCGCTCCAACAGCACCTGAGTACGATCAAAAATCCAGCGATCCAGGGGTTCCAAGGCCTCGGGGGCAACTTTGTCAGCCATAGGATCGAAGTCGTAGAGGTTTCCCACAAGGAAACGAGCGGTATTACGTAGCCGTCGATACGATTCCACTAGCCGGTTTAGGATCTCGTCGGAGATACGAACATCGTCGCGATAGTCTTCGGCTGCCACCCAGAGCCGGATGATGTCAGCGCCGAACTTCTTGATGATCTCCTGAGGAGCCGTAACGTTCCCCAGGGACTTGGACATCTTATATCCCTTACCGTCCAGGACGAAACCGTGAGTGAGCACACCGGCGTACGGAGCCTGGCCACGGTTAGCCACCGACGTCAGTAGCGAGGTGTGAAACCATCCGCGATGCTGATCGCTACCCTCGAGGTAAAGGTCGGCCCTGCCACCGAGCTCCGGATGCCGTTCCACTACCGCAGCATGACTCACGCCGGAGTCGAACCAAACATCCAATACGTCCTCTTCCTTAGAGAATCGACTGGAACCGCAGGACTCGCAGTGAAACCCCGGAGGTGCCAACTCCTCCGGCGGCTTCAGAAACCACGCATCAGACCCTTCCCGCTCAAACAGTCCAGCTACATGCTCGCACAGCGCCTCACTCAATTGTGTACCGCCACAATCCATACAATACAGAACGGGGATAGGAACCCCCCAGGAACGTTGCCGTGAAATACACCAGTCGGGACGATTAGCAAGCATTCCGGTGATACGATCCTTCCCCCAAGGAGGAATCCACTGGACCTGCTCGATAGCGTCGAGAGAGCCTTGTCGCAAATCGTTTTGAATCATGGAGATAAACCACTGCTCAGTGGCACGGAACAGCACAGGCTTCTTGCACCGCCAGCAGTGGGGGTAGCTGTGATCGATTTCTCGGGATCCAAGAAGACTCTTCTCTTCGGCCAGCCTCGCGATGATCTGCGAGTTGGCGTCGAAGACCAGTTCACCGGCAAACTCTCCCGCATCCGCTGTGAACCGACCAGCGCCATCCACCGGGGCATAGGCATCTAGCCCGTAGCGCCTACCCACCTCAAAGTCCTCATGCCCATGTCCCGGGGCTATGTGGACGCACCCAGTTCCTTGCTCCGCAGTGACAAAGTCTCCAAGAATGACCATTGCCTCCTGATCCAACCATGCATGCGAGCAGACGATGCCCTCAAGCGAAGCCCCAAGCCAGGAGCCTTCCAGCACCTCGAAGTCTCCGCTGTCATACCCAAGGGCCTGCATCAACGAAGAAACCAACTCGTCCGCCACAACTAGGGTGCCCGCTGGGGTGCGTACTCGCCGGTAATTCATTTCCGGATGGAGAGCTATGGCTTGGTTCGCCGGCAGGGTCCAGGGTGTGGTAGTCCAGATGGCAAAGGCACTGCCGGGATCGTCCGGCAACTTTCCCTTTGTATCCTTGATCGCAAATTTCACATAAACCGACGGGGTTCGCTGGTTGTCGTACTCCACCTCAGCTTCCGCCAACGCAGTTGCACAGGAGGCGCACCAGTAGACCGGCTTCTTGCTCCGATACATGGAACCGTCGGCCATAAACTTACCGAGCTCACGAACCTCCGTGGCTTCATATTCGAAATCGATGGTCCTATACGGCTCCGCCCAGTGGCCAAGTATCCCCAGCCGCCTGAACTCCTCCCGCTGAACGTCGATAAACTTCTCCGCATGGGCACGGCACAGCTTACGAACCTCCACCTTGCTGAGCCGGTTCTTCTTTTCCCGCCCTAGACTCTTCTCCACCTGGAGCTCGATGGGGAGTCCATGGCAATCCCAGCCAGGGATGTAAGGCGTGCAATAGCCCCTCATGCTTTTATACTTGATTATGATGTCCTTAAGGATTTTGTTAAGCGCGTGCCCAATGTGTATATGCTCGTTGGCATACGGCGGACCGTCGTGTAGAATAAACTTGGGGCGATCGCGATTTGCCTCTACCATTCTCTCGTGAAGACTTTCGCGCTCCCACTTCTCCACCAGCACGGGCTCCTTCCGAGGCAGATTGCCCCGCATGGGGAACGTAGTCTTGGGAAGGTTGAGCGTGTCTTTGTAGTTCATGAACCTCGTCCCTCACTTGCCAGCAAGCGACTTCCGGAGCGCCGAAACGACCATGCAGGGGAATTAGTTCGGGCCGATGGGGCTAGGGTCAGAAGGTGCGCCCATTAGTCACTCGCCCCATGGGATTTATAACATAAGGCCGCGCCGGGCGTCCACGGGAATTGCGGGCCCATCGATTGGATTCGCGAAGTCCCCTATGATATGACATCCGGGTCCCGACGGGCTGTCCGCCCGTTCTTAAATTTCCTGCTGGAGAACCGTTCCGTCTTTCCGTTCATTCGTTTGAGTAACGAA
Organism: uncultured Syntrophobacterales bacterium; assembly: GCA_964438895.1. Classification (GTDB taxonomy): domain Bacteria; phylum Desulfobacterota; class Binatia; order UBA9968; family JAJDTQ01; genus JAJDTQ01. Next base: position 21,597 of record CAYTMJ010000030.1, read on the forward strand.
TCCCGGCACGGGGCTTGGTTCGGCGCCGCGAAGGAGGAACCTGCATGGCCAAATCGAAGAAGAAAAGCGGACTAAGCACCCGCGAACTCGGGCGGCTCAAGAAAACCGTGGCCCTGGCAACCCGTATGCTATTTCATCAGGAGCTCGCCGACTATCATGGACATGTGAGCGCAAGGATTCCCGACACCAACCGGATGCTAATAAAGCCGGTGCTTGCGCCCTTGGGTTCGATTCGGGGCAAAGACATCATAGAGGTGGACATCGACGACTATAAACAGAACTGCGAAGCCAATTGGGCCAAAGCGGGCGACCAAAAGGCTGTAATCAAGCTCAAGATCCCACCTCGCGAAACCATGATCCACGCCGCCATTTACGAGGCGCGACCGGATGTCAATTCGGTTGTCCACACGCACCAGCCGCTGGCTACAGCCTTTGCCATTGCGGGCGTCCCCATTCGGCCCATTTATAACCAAGCCGCCGCTTTTGCACCCGAAACACCCATCTTTCATAGCCCCCGGCTGATCTATACCGTCCAAGATGGTATAGAGGTGGCGCGAATTCTGGGCGATCGCATGGCTCTACTTATGCAGGGACATGGTATCACTACCGTAGGCGACAGCGTGGAGCAGGCTGCGTGTCATGCCGTCTACCTGGAGCGAACCGCGTACATGCAGTGGGTAGCCAGCAGTGTGGGCAAGGCCGTTTCCATGCCGGGCCACAACACCGCCGTTATGGCGGCGACCAACCGTGGGCGAGCCCATCACGCGTTCGCGTACTTCACCGGACTCATGCCAGAAGAACTGAAGGACTAGTATCGTGGTCCATTAGGGACACAGGATTCCAGCGCCAGGAAAGCAAAGATCACAACACAAGGAAGGTGAACCATGGCTGAGGGGAACAAGCCAGAGTCGGAGGGCAGAGACCGCCCGATTCAAGACATCCGCGAGTGGTTGGATCGCGCGGAAGGCATCGATGAACTAATTCAAATAGATAAGCCAGTGGATCGGGACGAGGAGATGAGCGCCATCACCTACCTGGTCGCCAAACAGGATCCTTCCCCAGCGATCCTGTTCGAGAACCCCAAGGGGTTTGAACACAGCCCCATCGGAGCCCGCATGTTGTGGAACATCCTGGGCCCCAGTCCGAAGCGTATCGCGCTGACCGTCGAGGAGCCGCCCGAGACGCCGACCCTGGAGCTCATCCGCCGGCTCAAGGAGAAAATGAAAGACCGGATTCCCCCACGCGAAGTACCCGCGAACGAAGCACCGGTGTTCGAAAATACCCTAACTGGAGCAGACATCGACCTAGAGCAGCTCCCAATACCCCGACACTGGCCCCTGGACGGTGGCCGTTACGCCGGAACGGCGGATGCGGTCTTCACTCGTGACCCGGACTCGGGGTACCTGAACATCGGCACATATCGGATGATGCTTCAGGGCAAGAATCAGGTTGGGCTCTACCTGTCGCCAGGAAAGGACGCTCGTCTCCACATCACCCGCTACTGGGAGAAGGGTCAGGAGGTACCCGTAGCTGCAGCCTGGGGAATCGACCCGTTGTTCATGCTGGTAGGCTCCCAGACCTTTCCAAAAAACGTATCGGAGTATGAGTTCGCCGGCGGGATCAAGGGTGAACCGATCCCCGTGGTGCGAGCGCAAACCAGCGACCTACTGCTACCTGCCAACGCCGAGCTCGTAGTCGAAGGAGTCATCAAGCCCAACTCAGTGAAAACAGAAGGCCCTTTCGGAGAATTCCCCGGGTACTACGGTAGGCCCGAGGCTGGCTGCCCCCTGGTGGAAATCACCCGCGTACACTACCGTACCCACCCGATCCTTACCAACGCCATCATGGCTGACTATCCCTCCAATGAGCAGAGCGGCTTTTTCGGCGTAATTCGGTCGGCGCGGATCTGGGACGACCTAGACAAGCTCGGAGTCCCGGGCGTCCAGGGCGTCTACGCACACCCTGCCGGCGCCGGAGGTTTCGGCATGACCGTCATCAGCATAGAGCAACGCTATGCTGGCCACGCAGCGCAGTGTTTAGCCCTAGCGGCCCAAGTGCCCGGCGGCGCCTACTACACCAAGTGGATCATCGCCGTTGACGAGGACGTCGACCCCACGGATATGGATCAGGTAATTTGGGCCATGAGTAGCCGATGCAACCCTATCGAGGACATCGACATGCTACGGAACACCTGGAGTACCTGGCTGGATCCCACACAGAATCCGCCGGAAGAACGCCCCTACGGCTCCAAAGCTCTGATAAATGCGTGTAAGGAACACCGATTCCTTCCAGTCTTTTCCAAGCGCACCACCCTGACGCGGGAGATGTACGAGCAGGTGACGCAGCGGTGGAAGGAGCTTGGACTACGGGGTACGACTCCCCCCGTTCGAGCCTTCGAGGAAGACAAAAAGGTTGTGTACCACGAGCAAGGAGGCTTTGAGCCCGGTAAAAAATAGCCAGCCTGGAGCGGCCGCGTCCCCCTCACGGGACGGGAAATAGGACGCGTAAACGGCCGCAAGAACGGTGTAGAATTGTTTCCCAAAACTCACCGTTACGTCCTCACGAGCTGGACGTCATCGAGCACGACTAAGTTCCCTGCTCCCGCAGTAAGTCGCCGCCCCAACCCGATGGCGAGCGCCCTTGGTCCATCCCCCAACACCCAGCCGCACTATAAGGTCAAGTATCACCGTCTAATTGGATCGCTGTAAACACTTTCGAAAACCGGAGGGGCAATATCCCACCGTTGTTGGTGAAGCGCCAATACCATAGGCGTAGAGGTAGCGGATGTAGCGGAGTCTTTACGACACGTGCGCTCTACTTCGATCTAAGGTCAAAGCCGTCCGATCGCAACGATTTAGAGGGCACATGTCAATACATGTCAATTGAAGAAGAAACCCCCCAACCCACTAGGGGCAGGGCTGAACCACCGCGTCACTCGTTCGCCAGCAAATGCCCCCTGCCCCACTCTTCGTGTCGAAAGATCAGTGACTTAATCACCACCGGTACTGCCTTAGCGTCTGGCAACTCCTCTCCAATGTCAACAAAATCAAAGTCCTTGAGATCAATGCCGTCGATGGAGATAATGCCGGTTCCGGGGCGAAGCTCCTTATCAATAATATTTCCCACCAGTTTTGCAATGTCAGCGTCAAAAACCAACACTAGATGGTGCCCCTGGCGGAGATGTTCCTTCATACCCTCCACAACCCCTGTAGCCAGCGTGCGAAGGAGGGGGTAGGAGGGCCCCAGCTCCCAGTGGAGGGCCAAGGCGGCCGCGCGGTCCCCCTCGGTCATGTCAAAACGCTGTAGTGCGCTCTCGATCGCACTCCGAACGTCCTCCGTGGTAAGCGGTTCGGCCTGGCGAAAGCGAGGTGTGATCACCTGAAGATTTCGCAATGGCAGCACGGACTCATCCGACAGGTAGATCGTATTACCACTCACCTGTACGGTGTACTGGGAGGCGCCAATGACAGTAGCGCGAATGCGCACATCGGGCTCCTTGAACTCCCATGATTCACGGGTTGCCAGGTCTAAAGCCCCGGCCCGGATCTTGCGCCCCACGTAGCTCCCTAAGTCACCCTTGTCTGCGGTCTCGTAGCCGTAAATATACTCCGACACTCCACCGGAGAACTGAATTGAGTGAATTGGCTCCTGATACGAGAGCCCTGGCGTGAGCATGAGTTCCTGAGTCAGCGGAGACAGTTGACCGCGGCCCAAAACCTCCAGTAGACAGTCGCTTAACGTAGCGGCTAGCTGTTCCTTGTCCGCCTCCTCCAACTTCTGGCCAACCGCCAACGACAACCTATTCGCTTTCCCAATTCGAGCACCGGCATCCTCAAGCCGGTTTATCTTCTGATTTGGGTCCAGGGCAACTAGGCGTGCGCCTACCTCTAGGGCCGCCGTATCGATTACCTGCCCGTCGCGAGCGATGGCAATCTTGCTAGTGCCGCCCCCTATGTCCACGTTCATGCAAGTAAGATTGTCGCCGTCGGTGGACGCCCCTACCGCACCAGAACCAAAAGCCGCCAGGATCGCCTCAAGATTGTGACCGGCAGTAGCGCACACAAACTTGCCAGCCTCCTCAGCGAACAAGGCTGCGATAGCCTCCGCGTTCTCCTTCTTGGCAGCCTCGCCGGTGACAATCAGAGCGCCAGTGTCGATATCACTCCGGGTCACACCCGCCCGGGCATACGCGTCGCGGATGAACTCGTTCAGTCTCTCGGTATCGATTGTCAGCTTGTCAACGTAGGGCGTCAATAGGATCGGCGACTCGTAAATAATCTCCCGCTTGATCACCACGAAGCGGCTCGACAGGGAGATGCCTTGTCGGCGAAGGATCAACCGGGAGAAAATGAGATGGGACGTAGATGAACCGATATCAATACCGACCGAGGTCAGGGAAATACGCTCTGACCTCCACATGGGGTGGTCTTCGTCAGGGAGAGGGGAATCGTGCTCATCGTCCTCATGTCCTTCATGACAGCCGAGGGGCAGCTCCGTGAAGTCGCCGTCCATTCAAAGGGTCCTTTCGATGGGGTGCATACGAGGAATTCGCGCCAAGAACTTACTAGCACAAGGCATGATGAGTTACCAGGTCGCCTAGCACACTTTGTATTCTCCGCGGAGAGCGGGGAGTGGTCCATAGATCGATCGTCAGGCCCGTGAATCCATGTAAAAGTTCTGGCATTATGAATACAATACAGGTACGGAAGTGGTGTTTTAAGACACAACGGACCGCTGAAGGCGGGGTGGTGAACTACCCCAAGACACTACAAATACGGCCTTACATGCTTCTCCACTTCGACTACGACGGCGTCCTCGTCGATTCCTTTAAACAGCTCCTGAATGTCTTTAGGCAGACAGCGGTGGACACCGGTTTGGGTCGGCAACCGACCCGAATCGACTTCGAAACCATCGAGGACCTGAATGCTACTAAGCTCGCCACACAGCTGGGCGTTCGGGACTCCGACACCGAACGGTACACCAAGCGAGTACGCACCCTCCTAGAGGCAGGCGGTTACAACCCAGCCATGTTTCCAAACATTCCTTCTCTCTTGCAAATCCTATCGTCAAAGCACACCATCGTCATCGTAACTTCCAATTATCATCGCCTGGTAAAGCAAGGACTCACCAACAATAACGTAGCGGGGTGCGTTTCCCTCGTACTCGACGCGACACAGCCGGGCACCAAGGGGGAGAAGATCCAACACTCCCTGAGGCATTTTCGAGTCCCCCCGAATGAAGGGGTTATGATCGGCGACACCCAGGGGGATATCCGCCACGGAAGGTCTGCTGGCGTCCGAACCATAGGCGTCACCTGGGGGTATCAGTCCCGGTCGACGCTCGCGACGGAAGCCCCCGACTTCATCGTGGACTCACCCAAGGAGTTGTTGCAGTTAATGACACAGGCGAAAAGACCTGAAGGGCCTTGACGGTCACGGGCGTCAAGGAAGTCGATTCGGCCCACAGACTGGGGCAGGACATCCTAACATAAAAGACAAACAACCCGAGGAAAGGGGATTCCATGACAGAGCGCACAGCATACGTCAACGGTGAGTTCGTTCCCGAGAGCAAAGCGAGCATTTCCATCTATGACCGAGGATTTCTGTCGGGCCTTGGGGTGTTCGAACGGACGCGGACGTTTAGCGGTGCGATCTTTCATCTGGACCGGCACATCGCCCGGCTCTACCGGTCGCTTAAAGCCATCCGGCTAGACCCCGGCCTCACGGTCGAACAGATGCACGGGACTACTTTGGAGTTGGTCGAACAAAACCGAGAACTACTGGGACCCGATCAAGACTATTTTGTGGGCCACTACGTCACCCGGGGGTCAGATACAGCCGGTCGCGCTACGGTGGTAATCCTCTGTGAACCCATCGGCTTCCACAAGTTCGCCCACCATTACATCTACGGCGGCCATGTGGTCAGTACCAGCATCCACGCGATGCCGACACAGGTTTGGGATCCGAAGATCAAAAGCACCAGCCGTATGCATCTATGGCTTGCGGAGCAGCAAGCCCAGTTGGTGGACCCAGAGGCCTACGCCCTACTGCTGAGCCTGGAAGGCAATGTTACCGAACTCACTGCAGCCAATTTCTGGATCGTCCGCAACGGAACGCTAGTGACCGCCCCGATCCAAGCCATCCTTCCAGGGGTGACTCGGGGGGCTGTACTCGAAATCGCTAAGCACACCAACATCCCGGTAGAAGAGAAGCACTTCCAATTATACGACATCATGAACGCCGACGAAGCGTTCATGACCACCACGTCGCGCTGCGTACTGCCACTCACGCGCATCAACGGCAGCATCATAGGCACCGGTAAACCCGGCGCACTAGTGGGGCAACTCCAGAAAGGATGGACCGAGCTATTTGGACATGACTTCGTGTATCAGGCGTTGCGCCACATCGACAAGGACAAGATACAGAAGGGTCAGGCCATACCGCTGTAACCGAGAAACTGAACAAAACTACACCTACATGATGCCAGGGCTTGGGGCCCGTCAGCGGGGTATTTGGCGGCCCAATGTCTCTAAGGTATCCTCCCTATCCCTCCCATACACATTGATGATGAGTTGGCTGAGCCCATCTACCTCCCGCAGCTCTGCAATCTTCCGGCGGCAATCGTCAGGAGTACCCACAAGGGTCAACTCCCTGAAGAGCTCATCACCGAGAGCAGATCGCATGGTCTGCGCCAGATTATATTCGTGATCCTGTCGCGTGGCCTCCTCGAGGACGTACGCGCGCAGCTTTGCCGACAACAGTGGTTCAGATGCACCGAGGACTTCGGGGGGAATCCGAACTGCAGCCTTCACTAGTGTCCGACCCACCTCGGGCGCTAAAGCATCCATGGCTTGTTCTGTGGTCTCGCCCACGACACAATGGGTCCAAGCGCAAATTTGCAGCGTGCTCGGGTCGCGCCCCGCACGTAGTGCCCCCTCACGAATCTTCCCTATAGCGTAACGCAAAAAATGTGGAGAACCGCCCGGGCTTATGATTGCACCTTCAGCGATTTCCCCGGCGAGCGCGAAGGTCCGTGGTCCTTCTGCCGCAAGTAAGAGTGGTGGCTTCACCTCGGGCACTGCGGGAAGCGCGAGCCGCCGGCCGTTGTATGGCACGCTCTCACCCCGAAGTAGACCTTGCACAACGTCAACACTTTCCCTGAAGGCGTCGAACCGGTGCGGCGTTCGGCCAATAAATTTCACTGCGCTGTCCCCAAGGCCGAGACCGAACTTGACACGGCCACCAGTTAGGATCGCAAGAGTGGCAAAACTATTAGCCACCACCGTCGGGTCGCGGGTCTGAGTATTTGTCACCGCTAGCCCAACGACAGCACGGGACGTAGCCATCGCACAATACGGCAGGGACACGTAAGGTTCGGCACAACGCGGCGAATCGTAGAGCCAGATATGGCTAAACCCCACACTCTCTGCCTGGCGTGAATGCTCGGCCAGCATCGACGGGTGCCGAGCGCGCAGCCCCAGTCCGAACTGCAACCCCAGGTCGTTAGGTGTCTTAGGGTCCATGGTGGGTAGCGAGTGGGCTCGTATCGGTGAGGGCCATCATCTTTCGGGCCAATGCCTCCGTGAGCTCGGCCCGGCGAGAATCTGGCTCGTCCCACAGATTCCGCATCTCATCCGGATCATTCTCAAGATCGTAGAGTTCGCCCCAATCAGCGCCCTCGTAGAGGGTTAGACGCCGGTCTCGTGTGATCAAGCTGCGCACACGGAAATTATTGTCGAACCCCATGTACCCCCGACGCTGATGCTCCTCGACGAGCAAGGAATCGTAACCGGTATCCGACCCATCCATCGCCCGTAACAGGCTCACACCCTGCATTCCGTTATGTCCTTCCAAGCCAGCCCGCTGCAGCATAGTGCTGGGTAGATCCAAGGTACCACACAGCCCGGGGTTGACCACTCCCCTGCTTGACTGCGACGGATCAAACCAAATGAACGGCACTCGAACCAATCCGCGATAGTGCAGTGCTCCTTTGAGCAGAAGTTGGTGATCACCCATGAAGTCCCCGTGGTCGCTAGTAAAGACGATAACAGTATTGTCCGCCAACCCTAGGGTTTCGAGGCGATCTCGAATGCGTCCGATAGCATCGTCAATCATGGTAATCATGCCGTAGGTCAGCGCGATCGCTTCACGTGCTTCCCGCTCAGTTACGGCAAAACCGCGCTGGCCATTGCGATTGGCTTCACCCCGGTCACGCTCCTCGTAGAGGCGGGACAGATGCGGTGGCACGGGATTCTCGCCCCGATGGAAGGACTTCGGTAGTGTTATCTGTGCCGGATCGTAGAGATTCCAGTAACGGCCGGGTGGCGTGAACGCGTGATGCGGATCGGGAAACGAACACTGGAGAAAGAAAGGCTCTGCCCGGCCAGAACTGGCATGTTCGTCCAGAAAAGCCATTGTCCGTTCGGCCACGTAGTTGGTGGGATACAGCTCCTCAGGCACCCTGGTACGCCACGCCTGTGGAGCTTGGTATTCGTTACCGGCAAACTGGTGATCCACCCCCCGGAGAGAGTCGGGCTCAGGGTGGCGTGCCCGGAGCCATCGATCGTAATGTCCCACCACCTGATCAGCGTGCTTAATGCAAAGCTCCACGTGTCGAAACCCGTAGTATGGGAGCTCCAACTCGAAGTCCGGCTCTCGCGCCCACGTGGACGGGAGCTCTTGGTCATAGCGGCCACTGTTTCCCTTCTGTGCTTCCCTTAGTGTCCCGGGTGGCCGAGTTTTGTCAGGATCCAGCTCCGGTATGCCTATGACAGGGAGACCATCATTGATGCTCTGGAGATGACACTTGCCAATGAGGGCCGTGCTATAACCAGCCGCAGCCATGACGTCTACGAACGTAGTGGCCTCGAGGGAAAGCGGGATGCCGTTATGCCGAACACCGTGGAGCGATGGCATCCGCCCGGTCATCAAAGTCGCCCGATTGGGCATACAGATGGGGGTGGCCACGTAGAATCGTTCGAAGCGCGTTCCTGAGGCCGCCAACCGATCGATATGCGGCGTCCGCACCACCGCGTTACCGTAGCACCCTAGATGGTCTGCCCGGTGTTGATCTGTGATGATAAAGAGGAAATTGGGTTTGTTTTTCACGTTCCTTCTGTCCCTATCGTTAGTGTCCGGCTATAGATCCAGCGCCTCCCCACCCTCGGCAGGTTCCACCTCCATGGAGTTGAGAATGTAGGCTAGTAAAACATAGTATCCGACGAGTGCGGAAAGTTCCACGCACCCCGCTACCCCCAGACTCTTCTCCATTGTAGCGAAAGTTGGCCCACTGACCCGATTGGATCGTAGCAGCTCCTGAACATAACGGCAGACAGCAGCGTCTTCTGCGGTGAGCCCCGGAGGCACCTTGCGTTCTCGCAGCGCCTGGATACTGACTTCCGGAATTCCCGCTGCGCGTGCGTGCCCGGCGTGGACCGACCACTCGAACCGACAGTCCAGTTCTCGTGCCACCGCCAAAATCACCAGCTCCTTCAGTCTTTGCGGCAGGCCCATCTCAAAACGTACGTGTGCCCCCAGATGGGCCACCCGGTTGGCCAGTTCGGGGCTGTGCAACAGCATGGAAAATGGGCCCTGTACCTTACCCCGACTCTTCACTATAGAGTCGAATACCGACTGGTGCTCCGGAGCCAGATCTTCTTTTTTCTCGATCCCCTGAATGCGAGCCATGTCAGTTCCTCCCTCCTGTTTTCTCGTACCATCCCCACGACCCGATTGGTTCACAGGAATTCGGCGTCAGGATAATTCCAACACCTAAGCTTCCACCCCTCACCTTCCACCGCCAAAGCCGCCATATAGCCTTCGCCAGCCTCCAACGCGCGCATAGACCACCGCGACACCTCTGCTGGATCTCCCTCAAACCGCAACAACGCTGCCGGTTCCCCCGGGCGAAACTCCACGTCGAACCGATTTAAACCTAGCGCAATGCCTTCGCCATGAGCTTTAATAAACGCTTCTTTTCGAGTCCAACACGCGAAGAACGCCTCGCGCCTCTTGTCTGGGGGGATCGTTAACAGGGCTTGCGCTTCGGCCGTTGAGAAGGAGCGTCGAGAAACCCCGGCAATATCAGTGTTCGGGCGTACACGCTCGACATCGACGCCCACCTCCCGACTGATAGCGAAGGCATACAACGCTAGCCCGTGAGAATGAGACAAGTTAAAGCGCAGATCGCAACCATCGCCAGTTTCCAATAGCGACGGTTTGCCATGCACGCCATAAAGGAAATCAAGGGACCCAGGTTGCACCTTAAGGTAACGGGATAGGAGCGTTCGTAGCACACCCCGGGCTACTGTGTATCGCCGGCGATCCTCTGCGTGCAGAAACCGATCTGCCCGAGCGCGTTCGTCGGGCCCAAGGAGAGTGTATAAGAAAGTCTCACTAGAAGCAGGTACATCGATTTCTATACGCCACACGTGGACTACGTCACGCGGCAAATCAATGTTTGGTATCCAATGCAACCAGTCAGTCATGCTCCGTCCTTGCATAACTCATCTTAAGCGTCTGGATAACCTTGGGGCGACGCCAGTACAACGAAGTCGAGTGTTCACGGCCCCCAGCCTCGGTATAGTCGGAGTGGAATGATCACCAGTGCGGCCGCAAACAACAGGCCACCACACAAGTAAAAAACCGAGCCTACACCGTAGAGCTGGATTAAGTACCCTGCAATCACCGGTCCCGGTAAGGTGAATATACTATTGGACAGAAATGTGATCCCCAGGGATGTGGCTTGAATTCGAGAGCCAGCAACATCCACGATGGCTGCTGCCGCAATGTTGGTCAGCGTGTAGAAGAAAAGGCCGATACCCGCCACCACTATTCCCAGTGACATTCCCGGGTTTACCAACGGCACAAGCGTGTAGAGCACGGCCAGGGTCAGAAACCCCGGCAAGAGTACCCACTTGCGCCCCAGGCGATCGGAGAGGTAACCGAGGAATGGCTGGGATATCATTCCCAGTGCGTGAAGCAGCGCGTAATAGTTGCCCACACCCACATAGCTATAGTCGAGAGTCTCCTTCACGTAGAGCGGGAAGAACGTAATGACCAACACCCGACCGGTGTTCATGAGGCCGTTAGCCAGGGCCATGCCTAGAAATGCGGGGTTACGAAGAAACTCCCCTAGCCCCGAAGCTTGCGTGCCCTCAGCTTTGACAGCGGAGGATGCTTTTCCGAAGACACCCCGGAGCCCGCGCCATAGGGGTATGCCGACCATCACCGCAAGAACGAGCTGTAGCGCCATGACATGGTCCCATGAATACAGTACGAACAGGAAACCCACCACGGCCGGTGTGAAGGTGTCACTCACAGTAGCCCCCATTCCGTGGATGGCAAACGCAGTAGCGCGGTGTTCCGGAAACCGGCTCGATAAGGATGCCATGGCAGTGGGATGCCACAGAGCAATGCCCACGCCCACCAAGCCCGCTGCTGCCACTGCATACAAGTAGGTGGTTGCGAGTCCGAAGATTAGATAGCCCACACCAAGCGCCAGCAGCGCCGAGGAAAGAATTGTTGTTCGATGGTGCGCTAGACGGTCCCCCATTACACCAGCGGGCAGGTTCATGAGTCCGGTGGTGAGCTCCCGCATGGTGGTCAAGAACCCGATCTGGACGTAGCTAAGGCGGAGGGTCACCTTCAGGGGCTCCAGGATCATAGGAAAGAGCTGTATGAACCAGTGGACCGCGAAGTGTCCACCAGTAACATACCCAAGCAGCACTAATCGGTCCCTGTCCATGACTCGAAAGACGCCGTCCCGTTTCACGAATCGATTAACTCCATGTGGCGGTGATTCGACGACGTACCCCACGCCATCACCGGTATCTTAGTATGACAATGCCGACCCGTAACTTTCACCGGGAACGTTGCCTAACGCCACAATCTTCCTTGGGCCCACACCCCCCGCATGCATGAAAACTTTCGCGACAAGGACTGGTCGAGCAAGGTCGCAGCAGCAATCCCCAGCTGTCTTGAGTTCACTGAACGGAGGTGGTTTACTATCCTTTTATTCCATCAGAGTTCCGGCGTTCAAGGGCACCCATGAACAATGCTACTTTGATCCGTCTGCGTTGGCGAAGATCTTAACGCGCACCCGGAGCGGTGCCGGGTGGTCCAAGACGCAATGATCGAGCACCACTGGGACTGAGTCAGGGGCTTCCGTGTAGAATCCGAACAGCACCGCCAATACGCCCCTCGAGCGGGCTAGGCCGACATTCCCCATTGGGATACGGGGGCGAGAAGAACGACAACGCCCACCTTCCGCTAAAAGCCAACGAGTTTACTGGCAACACTTCGGATGAGATTACCACCATTCAGTACAGTTGCATCCCGGTTCCGAAACTGACGCACCGAATACTTTGGCAGCAAACGCGCGGAACCAAAACATTGACCATCATGGTGACAGGCCGCGCGGGCCTTGTGGCGAAACGCTGCCGGCAACGGAGTGAGGGGTGTAGCGCACATGAGAGCTAGCAGGAAAGAGGACGACACAAACGATGATGCCACCAAACACACTAAACCCGTCCGGAACTCAGGACACTGGAGATTAATCCATGAGTAGGCACGTTTTTTCCGGTAATCCATTAGACCGGGGAGATGTAGAGCGGCGAGATGAGGACTGGCTCAAACAGGCGGCTCGGGACCCCCGTTCTCGCTTCCTGCCACTGTGGCAACTGGATATTCTGTTACAGAATATCCCTCTGACCAAACTCGGATGGCTGAAACCCACAGACATCGAAAAACTCGCCTTCGACGACCCACCGGTCTTTCTCGGCCTAATGAACGGCATCCCCCACTTCGCTGTGGACGTCTCCGCGCTCACCGAACCACTCCAGGAGCTGGGCTTGGAAGAGACTTGGAGCTTCGTGGAGGCCCGAGCCGCAGCCTCGCAGCTCACACCTGAGGACGTTGGCATCCTGGCCCAGGGCAAGGCCCAAGTAGACTGGCACCGCCGCCATCGCTTCTGCGGACTATGCGGTGGCGCAACCCAACCAGCGCGCGGTGGCCAGGTACGGAAGTGCATACAGTGCAACAGCGAGCACTTCCCCCGCACCGACCCAGTGGCAATCATGGTAGTAACCGATGGTGAACGGGCTCTACTGGGTCAATCGCGCGGGCGCCTAGCGCGCTCGGGACGATACTCTGCCCTAGCAGGCTTCATAGACCAAGCCGAGTGTATCGAGGAAGCAGTGCGACGGGAAGTGAAGGAAGAGGCCGGCATCACCGTGGGGGAGGTACGCTACCACTCCTCTCAGCCCTGGCCATTTCCATACTCGCTTATGATCGGCTGCCACGGCAGGGCCGTAACGACGGACATCGCTAAGGACGACGAGGAGATGACTGACGTGCGGTGGTTCACCAGGGAGGAGGTGCTCTCCTCGCTAGCAGGACGGAACCCGAACCTTCGCCTCCCCGACCCGGTGGCGATTGCTCACCACCTGATCAGGGCGTGGGCGGAGGAACAGGTGCGATTTTGAAGGAGGATTCTATGTCTAAGCCACGCATTGCAGTGTTCTCGGGTCCACGTGCCACCATCGCCAACACGCCAACACTCGTTACGAGCGACAAAGGTCGACTGAAAGGCGAACAACGACTAGGCGGCCAATTTGACCACCTCGTGCCACAACGCCTGCACGAGCCAGTGCGGGTACGGATCGAGAAGTTCAGCGCCCACCCATTAGAATCCGATGCCGCGGAGGTCTACCATGACAACGGGAAGTCGTACTACGAGGTAGAGCTGCGTCCGGAGGACGGCGCGTATCCACTACCATACATGGCACGCCGGGCAGACGGATCCGGGGATGGCATCCCCTTCGAGGAAACCGACCTGCGCAATGCCAACCTTAACTACGGCGGGAGACAAACGTTCTTCCCTGATGCCTCAGAGCTGTTTGACGAGATAAACCGTGGGCTGTCCGGGCGTAGAAACAGCGGCACTGCCAATGAACTGGACCGCCTCGCAGAATTTGATTTCGTGCGCGCGCTGCCTCCATCGGGATATATGAAACAGGGCGAGGTAGCAGGGCGGGACTTCTTTCCGTACAGCCCCCGACCTCTTGGAAAGTTTCCCCCAAGCAATGCCATGGCCCACGTGGTCAACGTCGTCCAGCGAACCATCGACTCGGGGCGCTACGAAGGCTTTATCTGGCTGGAAGGCAGCCCCCATGTAGAGGAAACACTCTACTGGCTGAGCCTCGTATTGGACACTACCCTGCCCTTCGTAGGCATTTCGTCGCAGCGCGCCCACGGAACGCTCTCCAATGACGGGGATCGCAATATCGTTGACGCGGTTCGGTATATAATATCGGGCCTTGGTACGGGACTGGGTGCAGTCGGAATCGTGGATGAACAGATTTTCGCAGCGCGCGCGTTCAAAAAGGGGGATGCGCGTCCGGGAGGTTACCGAGCCACAGGCGGCCACGGCGGCATCCTCGGCAGCGCAGGCAATGAGATTCACGTATGGTTCCGTCCTACATACCGGACAACGGGCACGTCCGCGCTCATGGTGGGGGATCTGCCCGCTGAAGCCGTCTTTCGGAAGTACGGCGATGACCCGACGGTGCAAAGTATCCGAATCAAAAATGAAGATGGGTCGCTGCGCGGCAATGCCATTGCCTCTGTACACGTCGTCAAATATGGCCACTACATGGCGGAGGAGGACACGCCAGACCCGGAGGTAGAAGTGGATATCATGGCCCGCATCGAGCGCGGGCTTGCACAGGAAGAATCAACAGAACCAAACGCACCCCAGTTTCACGGGTTCGTACTGGAAGCAGCTGCCGGCACCGGCTCAGCGCTCCCAAGTCAAATTTCAGCGCTTGCCATTGCCACGCTCAATGGAATGCCTGTCGTTCGTGTCAGCCGAGGCGATCCAGAGGGGACCCTACCTTCAAATCCCAACGATCTGACGATCGAAGGGAGCAACTTGGACGCGACGAAGGCACGTATGTTACTACGCGCCGCCATGCTGTGCCTTGGGCGTTTGCCCAAGGCACGAAATCCTCGCAACCCAACAACCCACGAACGTGCGGAGTCGCTCGCAGCGATTGCACGCTACCAGCAAATATTCGATACACACTGAAACCTGAATGCCGCGGGTCGAATTTTGCTCGTCGCCAAGCTCCCGCCATCTGACGTACACCCACGAGGAATTGGGGTTCCCTTCCGTTTCCTTCCAACAGGGGGTCGGGCTCCTCATGCACTAGCCATGGCGACCTCACGAACGGCATCCCTGCGATCACCTACCTAGCACTGGAGCTCGAATTGTAGTTTTGGACCGAACGGAACAGCGCCAACAATCGCGGCTGTTTGTGGAATCCATGTCAAGAATGGAAACGACCATCACGCTTCAACACGCAAAACCATTCAAGGAAGAACCCACCAAGTGAATAAACCTAGGACATTCCCAATTTCACTCGCCCCTGGACGAGTTACGCCTAACCCCTATTCATCAACGCACACAAACGCACGAAGAAAACGGGCACGTACCGACAACGCTCATGTCATAGGGGTAGCTGCGCTGACCGGCCGAAAACCGCTACGACCAGCTATCCTGATAAACCCAACGATCCAGATTGTCGAAGTACTGGCGCCTGAGCATTAGGCTCATCTCCACGGCACGCACAACGCGGTCTTGAGTCTCAGGGATGGTAGCGTACTTGACAAGGAGGTCGAAGGGATAGTTACCGTGCTCTTCCTCATCGTCGTGGATCTTTTGGTACGGACCTGTAACCCATTCCGGAACGGTTCCCGCTTGGAGGCTCTTTCCAATAAGATAATCTGCCACACCCTCACCTGCGAACGGGAACGCAGCGATCCGTTCGCAGGTGTCCGACAATGCCTCGAACCCGTTGAACATCCCCATCTGTGCAGGTAACGGCTTGTAGTCATACGGGACGGCTCCCTTACTTTTCAACGCTTCTGCAAGATACCCGGCATGAACGAACTCCTCGTGGATAGCCTCGGCCAGAATTGCCTTGATTTCGAGCTGTGGCGTACTCTTGAGCCATGTTCCGAAGACCTCTGCAGCACGCACCTCGTTGAAAAGTCGACTCTGCATCACCTTAATACGCATCTCATCGGTTGTCAGGGGAATATAGCTGTAGGCCGGCAGGTTATCGTCCAAACCCTTACAAAAATTCGCGACCCGTTGCTGCACTTTGTCAGCAAATTCTCGACTGTTCATAGGCACTCCCTATTCGGAAACTGCTAACGGGAATTCAACACCCAAACAGATACCAACCGATACCTAGGTCGTCAACAATACCCTCGCCAACACCGCATTCAAAATGGCCGGGGCAGGGGGTTTTCCACGACAACAAAGATCTGGGACTGGCGCCAGAGCTGGGCCGTAGAAACCAATGAGAAGCCGGCTTCCGCAAGCAGCCACTTCCAAACGCCTACAGCGTACTTGTTGTGAAACGGAAACATTCGGAGGCAACGGGAGCGTTGATACGCCAGCGCCCCATTGGAGTCACGAGGGCGCGTCTGGACGTACTGGGCAAGCGGCATGCGTACCCAGTCGTCTAACAGAAATAAGCCTCTTGGCCGAAGCACCCGTCGCACCTCCGCGAGTGCCGCGAACGAGTCGTCTAAAAATTATCACCCTAACCATAGATACGAGATCGACGCTATCGGCATCCAGCGGCAAGAGTCGCTGTTCGACATTGTGCACTGCAAATATCGGTGGTGTTTCGCGATAACGGAGCCGCTGAGCGTGCTCGATCATAGCCGGGGGTACGTCGAATCCATAGAGATGGCTACCGGAGTGGCGCTCGGAGAGATCACGCAGAAACAAACCCGGTCCACACCCTAGGTCAGCGATGGTGGGCTCGTCGGGAAGAAGCCTCCCCAATTTGACTTGAACACAGACCGGTTTTGCTCGTTGAAACGCCTGGGACAACGAGCCACCAAGCGCTCGACCAATTCCTGATCGGATGCACCACCAATCGCCTGATGGGTTATCACAGGCGGCACTGAACTGGGATCAGAACTCCAAGTTTCTTGCGTTGCTGCGGCATCGCCTCCAAATCTTACGAATCCAGCGTCGATGCCACAAACAACTCGTCCACCGTCAGGGACTTGTCCATCAGCGCCTGATCTCGAGAGTAACCCATGAAGCGCTCCAGATTCGCGCGGTTGCGCTTGAGTCCGTAGGGCCAGTAGTCCTCGCCTAGAAGGTCCCTCTCTTCCTCGTAGAGGTGTCTGGTCCAAGCTAGGCTAGACCAGTTAGGATCCGCATAGTATTCGCGGCAAGCCACTTTGGCCTTCTCGAAGGCCTGCATGACGCTTTCTACGGCAAACGGGAACTGCTCGAGCACATCGTTCTTGAAAGCGACCACGTGCATGATGGGATAGAAGCCGTTCTTGCGGAAGTATTTCAGCTCCTCTCCGCGCGCGTCATGGAACAGCCGGCGGATTTTTTTGGAGCCGTCCACCACTTCATCGGGAGGATGAGGCATCATCAGGGCATCAATCTCGCCTTGCTCCAACATTGCGCCAATTCGCTCGCCCTCTTTGAGGTAGCGGATACTCACCCCCTCGGCCGCGATAGGCAGGGCCTCAGGTCGGTCGATAATCCAATTGACCTCGCGCCACGGTACATCGTATTCTGATTGTAAATCCCCTTTGGCGAGAACGGAAAGGGTGGTCTGGAAAGTACTAAGCCCCACATTCCTCCCAATGAGATCCTTCGGTGACTCAATGCCTGCATCCACGTTGACCCACATCTGCGACAAGCTGAACAGGCGTCGCGGAAACACGGGGATAGCCTTGATAGGCATGCCGCGACTTTGGGAAATGAGGTAAGACGACAGAGACAACTCCGCGATGTCAAACTCGCCATCCTGGAGCATCCGCTCGTGGCGTCGCGCACCGTGCCTGAGGGGGTGCGATTGCCCGATTTCCAACACATCCAGGTCGAGTCCTTGTGCTGTAACACTCCCGTCGAACAGTGGTACGTGTCTATCGTAGTGGGACAGGGCTATGGTTAATCTAGGATCTGACATGATCAGGTCTCTCCTTTTCCATCGATATGCAAGTGGCAACGTAGGTTGCAACGTGGCACGGAACGAGACTATACACTAAGCAACTTCAGAGCCAAACATGATAGGTCCGACCGTAAGCACCCCCTCCGCGTCAATCACGCGGTTTGGCTGGTTAACAACCGGGGCGAATACGGGACGAGCTCAGCAACAGAGCGGCACTTATGACCTCAAACGCCAGGCGAAGTCCACTGAGGGCAACTTTCGACCTGTCGCCCACAATAGCTTAGGATTCGGCAGTTGGGGATAGCATCGAGTCCGAGAGTTGGGGGGCGTAAAGATGACGAAGGGCACTGAAAACAGTCGAAACGTATTTCAAGAAGGGAGAATGACATGGCCATTCAAGTTATGGATCTAGTCGAGAAGGCACATAAGGACAAGAAGCGCGAAGTCGTCATGAACACCAAAAAGTTCCACAGTTGGGTACATGTGTATCCGAAGCCCGGCGACAAAGACGACATGCACTGTCACAACGCCGACCAGAGCTTCTATGTCATCGAAGGCGAGTGCACCATGCACTTCCCTGACGGCGGCAAGGCTGTCATGACGCCGGGGATGGTGGCCCTTATTCACGGCGGTGACTTCTACCAACTCGAAAACAGCGGCACGGCACCAATGGTCCTAATGGGCAACCGTTCGGGACCGTCTGAAGACATCAAGCATATCAACTACGAACTTCGCAAAGACATCAAGGATCTGCCCAAGGAAGATAGGGAGCGGATCGGCAAAGGCGGGCCAGTCTACGTCAGCAAAGCCGGCTAGGGGCAACGCTGAACAGAATCTGAATACCTGGTAGCTGCGCCAACGCGGCAACACCACGGTCTTGCTACAAGGAGTCTCAAGAGTCCCTTTTTCGGTGCCTCCTTGATGTGCGTCATAGGCCCCGGCCCTCGCCGGAGTCTCGTACGGGGGGGTGCCTACACAGCTCCTGCACCAATCGGGTGGAGACGGAGGCTTGCTAGCCCCACGGAGCCGGCTCGTCTTACCGGACAGTCCGTCATCCCTTGAACTGACCGTCCAGTAGCGCTATTCAACAGCTTGGGCGCTTGCCGTTTTGGCTCACCGTCAATATCGGACCAATGCTCCGACAAGTTCCCTTAACGAGCGAGTGCAGTCACCATTCAAACAGGAGGAATCCCATGGCCATCAACGGTACCAAGGTGATCGATCTCGACAGTCATCTAGTGGGGGACGTGAGTAACTGGAAAAACTGCATCGAGGACAAATGGAAGGAATCCCTACCGCGGCCTCTCCCAACCCGACCCGACGAAAGGCGCAAGACCCTGGTAGGTACGCGTATCATGGTAGGCTCGGAAGTGACCCGCCAAACCAGCGAGAAACCTCACTGGCACACGGCGGAGGACCTCGCGGCGAGCGGTCGGGTGCGAAACCTAGACAAGGACGGCATCGACGTTGCCGTACTGTCCCCGAATTCACCGGCACTAGACCTGGTATGGTTCCCTGACGACCCTGAGCTAGCCGCAGCATACTGTCGGACCCAAAACAACTATATGCAACAGTACGCTAACGAATTCCCCGAACGCCTACAATGGGCCGGAGTGATTCCCTGGCAGGATCGGGACATGGCCGTCAAGGAGCTCGAGCGCATGGCCGGCATGGGCAACACCGCCCTCAATATGAAGGCGGTACCTTTAGGGGGCCGCCAATGGTGGGATCCCTACTATGATCCGATCTACGCCGAGCTCGAGAGCTTGCACTGGCCCATAATCATCCACGACACAAAGCACGAATCCATGGGACAGGAACGGTTCGCGGACAACTTCTTCTTCTCCCATATGGTAGGGCGTGTCTTCGAGTCCATGGTGTGCATGATGACGTTCATCTGCGGCGGCCTGCTGGAACGGTTTCCCGGGCTCAATCTCGTGTGCCTAGAAACCGGCGCCTCTCAGATGCCATGGTGGCTTGGGCGGATGGACGAGCACTTTGAGAAGCTCCCCCACCTGGTCCCCTGGCTGAAGATGAAGCCGAGCGAGTATTTCATGCGACAGGTCTACGTCGGCTGCGAGCCTTTTGAGGACGAACACTTTGAGGTCGCAGTGGAGATGCTTGGCGACAACAACCTAGTGCTGGCAACGGACACGCCCCACTGGGACTCGTCACCGCCCGGCGAGGTGACACGTCCCATTGTCGATAGCGACAAATTGACCGACGAGAATAAGCGCAAAATCCTAGGCGAAAACGCAGCTGGGATACTCAACTAGCGTCCCATTAGAAGCGTCTATCCTGACATCCTCCGCAAGTTTAGGACAGGCGATTCGTCAAACAATTCGGTAAAAACAGCCTGGCACGAAAGAACCGGAGGTGAACGTTGTCGTATCAAACAGTCGGTAAGCCCATGCCGCGCATCGAAGGCGCGGATAAAGTCACCGGTGCCACCCGCTACGCCGCCGATCTACCCATCCCCAAGTCACTGCACGCGAAGGTGCTACGCAGCCCTCTGCCGCATGCGCGCATCCGAAACATCGAGACCGGCGCCGCCAAAGCACTACCGGGCGTTCACTCCGTTCTCACCGGCTGGGACCTGCCGGAAGTATACGTCGGACTGCGCATGAAAGACATGCCCGTGCTGGCAAAGGACAAGGTCCGGTTCGTGGGCGACCCGGTAGCCGCGGTAGCCGCAGACACACTAGAGATCGCTGACGCAGCACTGGCGCTTATCGAGGTGGATTACGAAGAACTGCCCGGGGTTTACGATCCATTGGAGGCAGTGAAGGCCGGCACCGTCGCCCTGCATGACGCACCGCGGGACTATAAAAACGCACCCCCGTTGGCGGAGGGCGTCGACCCAGACCGGCCCAACGTCCAGTCCCACAGCATTTGGCAAAATGGCGACATCGAGGCAGCTCTCGAGAAGGCTGATCGGGTCTTCGAAGGTACCTACACCACGCAACTGGCGCACCACGGCTACCTAGAGCCTCATTCCTGCACAGTGGCAGTGGACTCGTCAGGCAACGTGGAAGTGTGGGCCTCCAACAAGGGACCGTTCGCACTCAAAAGCCGTCTCTCACAGGACCTTGGTATCGACCCCGAGAAAATAAACGTGCACATCCTTTCGGTGGGCGGCGACTTCGGTGGCAAGGCTTCAATGATCGATACCCCGGTGTGCTACTTCCTGGCCAAGGCAACTGGCCGGCCGGTGCGCCTGGTCCTCACTTACACCGAAGAAATAGCCACCGCTGCCCACCGGCATCCCGCTGTGGTCACCCTCCGCGTCGGGGTTAAGAACGATGGAACCCTCATGGCCATCGACGGTAAGGTTACATTCGCAGGTGGTGCGTACAGCGCCTGGAAGGCCAACCCCGAGATCACCGTGCTGGGCGCCAAACGTCTAGCCAGCTACTACCGGGTCCCAGCCATCCATATCGAAACGGTATGCGCTTACACAAACCAGGTCCCGTGCACCCAGACTCGTACTCCGGGAAGCCCGCAGATTGTTTTCGCTCTGGAATCGCAGATGGGACACATCGCTAGAGAAATGGGCATCGACCCCGCTGACTTTCGACTACGTAATCTACTGAACTCAGGCGATAGCTCACCACTGGGCGTTAAGTGGAACAACATCCTGGCGAAGGAAACTCTTGAGAAGGCGATGGAAGCGTCAGGATGGCGCAAGAACGCGCCGGGACCCAACCGAGGACGCGGAATCGCACTGTATGAGCGTGGCGCCGGCGGCGGGAATGCGAATGCAGCTATCGACCTTTCTGCAGACGGCGGCGTAACAGTTCTCGTCGGTGTGCCAGACGTAGGCCCCGGTATCCACACCGCCATCACGCAGATTGTCTGCGAGACCCTGAGCATCGCTCCGGAAACTGTGCGCATCCAGGTGAAGGATACAGACAGTTCCCCCTGGGACCCAGGCACTGGCGGCAGTAAATCCACCAACACTACGGGGCATGCAGCCCACAAAGCCGCCCGAGAGGTTCACGAGCAGCTGGTGGAGAATGCCGCGCGAAAGCTTGGCTGCCAACCTGACCAGATAAAACGGGTGGGCGGACGCTTCGCCTCCCCCAAAGGTGAGGAGATGTCGTTCGCAGAAGTAGCCCAGGCGGCTATTGCTGAGGCTGGCGGTCTGTTCCACCACGAGACCATCTTCGCACCCGAGAGCCAACCGCCCATAACCTCATTTGCCGCCCAAATCGCGGAAGTCGAAGTGGATACAGAAACCGGCCAGGTACGAGTCACCCGTATGACCACAGCACACGACTCAGGTAAAATACTCAACCACCTGACCTACCAGGGGCAGATCGACGGTGGGGTGGTCAACGGAGTAGGCTTCGCGCTGATGGAAGACAATCCCATGTCTGACGGCAAAATTACCACTCTGAATCTCGGTGATTTTAAGCTTCCCTGCGCGAAGGACATCCCCACACTCAACACCGTGTTTGTCGAGCAGGGAGAAGGCCCCGTTCCCTTCCAGGGCAAGGCCATAGGTGAGCTCCCCAACGTTCCCACCGCTGCAGCTATTGCCAACGCCGTGGCCGATGCGACTGGTGCGCGCGTATACGAACTACCTCTCACGGCTGAGAAAGTATATGCGGCCTTACAAGAATCTTAGAACCCATGGAGTGAGGCCCTGAGACCCTCGCAACCCCAGAGCTTCACTCCATCCTACGTTCGCGAAACACCGTCCATCACAGAAACCTCCAGGTTTCCACTACCCGATGTCCTGGACGTGAGCCTTCAAGCAAACCGAACAATTGTCGAGACAGAATGCTCCACGTCCACGAAGACATCGTGGCGAAGACTGAACCTGGCGAAGGCGTCGTTTTATCCCCTACCTGCCTGATCTAGAGAAGTCCGTATAAGCGCATAGGCTTCACTAGCCCGCGGGGTCATCCTCATTCTTGTATCGGGGTTGCCCGCCGCCCTCACGGGCCTTGTGCTTGAGGTTCTTTGAACCATGTAGAATCAAACCGATCACGTACATATTTCTACTCGACACGAATCGGCGTATCAAAGAGATGTGGCTACGAAGGGAAACGTTGGGGGGGCAATGAACATTGAGACCATGCCGGCGCTAGCAACTCACGTCAGATTCGCGAGGATCTCCTCGTCTGTAGCCGTGAGGTCTACCGCCTTACGAAACGGCTGCGGCCAGTCAATCCCGGTAGGCCAGTAAACTTCCACAGTATTCCCGTCGGGATCAGCAAAGTAAACGCCAATGGCATTGCCGTGGCTGAGCACGCGTTCGACACATACGCCACCCTCTAGAAACTCTCGATGGAACGTCTTCAGCTCCGCCAGAGTCGCGCACCGGAAGGAGATCTGCGAGACAATGTTCCCGTCCTCCCGGCCCGGGCGCAACTGAAGTTCATGGTGCTCCTGACTGCGGTCCTGGGCTGTCATGAATACCGTTCCGGTGTCACTTTCATCGCTGACGGTCAAACCGAGCACATCCCGGTAGAACGCCTTGGACCGCTCAACGTCGTGCACCAACAAGCCTATGTGACCCAACGAAGATACCTTGGGCATTGACGGGATTCCTCCTACTGTCGGATGTTCCTACAGAGCCCGAGCGTCAACCATTATAGAACCTATCAGCGTTAGCGTAGAGAACCTTGTGTTTATGGGTGTCCGAAAGGTCCTCCCGTGCGCTAACCTCGTCGATGTCCCCGTAGAACTCGCCCCTATGGCGCTCGTGGGGAAAGTCCGAAGCGAACAAGGCACGCTGCCACTCATCGTATTACCCTTGCCGAACCTTGACAAGGACTGGTTGATGTGGCCATCTATGTGCGGGTTTCACATCCGTACGTAATGGTCGGCAGGAACACTTCCGGCCCCTACCATATTCCGAAGGAGGTTCCTGTAATGGTTAGATTCGCACCCAAGCTCACCTACGGCAATCAGGTAGCAGATTGGCAGGAGCGGCTCAACACAGACCGTATGCGACGGGAGCGGGCCGAGCGGGCGAAACGCATCATGCGTGAACATGGCATTCCTGCACTGCTAGATGCGAACTCGGCCAACATCCGCTACCTAACGGGCCTCAAGGGCTTTAACTATCCCATGTGCCGTTACACCCTGTTTTTCGCCGACCACGACCCGATCATGTACGAACACAGCGGGCACTTCCACCAGATGCCGGACCAGGCCCCTTGGATCACAGAATGGCGTCCGGCGCGGGCGTGGCTCACCGCGGCCTGCGGCATTGAGGCAGCTAAGGACGAGGCTCGACAGTTCGCCGCCGATATCCGCGACGAGCTCAAGAGTCGAGGTTTACTGAACGAGAAGATTGGATTCAGCGCCTTCGACGGCATCGCGCGTGAAGCCCTCACCAATGCCGGCGTCAAAAACCTCATAGACTTCAGCTTGGTTATGAAGGAAATCCGCAAGATCAAGACGCCCGACGAGATCGACTGCCTCAAGACTGCAGCAGCCATCGTGGAGGGTGTCTGGTACCGAATCTGGGAGAACGCTAAGCCGGGGGTTCGGGATACCGACCTTTCCGGCATTGCCACCAAGGCAGGCTACGACATGGGCGCTGAATCAGCCCCACCCGGTGGCTGGCGCTCCGGCCCCTCCACATTTGACCGCGGCTTCCACCAATCTAGTCGGCTCCTGCAGACCGGTGACCTTCTGTACGGTTCCCTCTGCGGCCTCACCTATCAAGGATATGGCACCTGCACCTACCGCACCTTCATTGTTGGCAGGAAGCCTACATCCAAAGAAAAGGACTGGTACAAACGCGTGAAGGACAGTATCGACGGTGTCATCAATGCCATCAAGCCAGGTACAACCACTGCAGATGCTGCAAAGCATTTTCCGCCGGCGTCAAGCTGGGGTTACGACGAAGAGTGCGAGGTGCTGGCCAGCGAGATCGGCCACGGCATCGGCCTCACCCAAGGAAGCACCAATTACGACATACCCATCATCAACAACCAGTGGTCCCCTAGGTATCCCCAGGTCTTTGAGGAGGGCATGACTATTGCCATCGAAAGCCGTGAGGGCGAGACCCGTGTAGGCGGTGTTCGGCTGGAGAACATGGTGGTTGTAACCAAGAACGGCGCAGAGATAATGGACCACTTCCCACGTGAGGAGATCCTGGTGGCGCCACGCTGACCAGGCCAATTCAGGCGTAGTCACAGAGGTATGCTGATGGGCGACACGCTACGCTTCTACGTTGGTTTCAATGGCGGGCTGACTGTATACAGCAGTCGTAATGGCGCCTTGACCCCGGGCGGTGAGTTCTTCGAAGGGAGGACACTGGAGCATTTAACCGGCTCAAGATCACAGCCTGAACGACTCTTCGCTGCCGTAGCCTTCGAGGGCGGCTACCGGACTGACGACGCTGGCAAAAGTTGGAAGATGATTATCGAGGGTGACGTCCGTTGCTTTTCGGTAGACCCCATTGACGACCGTGTGATCTATGCCGGACTCGGCCCGGTGGAGCTCCAACGTAGCGAGGACCGCGGTAAAACGTGGGAAACCTTAGAGAGCTTGCAGCAAATGCCTCAGCAGGTCCAGGAACAATGGTGCGTGCCGGAAAAATACCGCGGAGTTCAGTTCCCACATGTCCGCAATATCTTCATCCATCCAGACGATTCCCGCTTGTTGATCGTGCCGCTGGAGCACGGCGGCATAGTACGTAGCGAGGACCGCGGTAAAACCTGGGAAGACGCTAGCAGCGGTATCGACTACCTCGACATGCACGACCTCGCAAACTATCCCGGTAGCAAGGACCGCTACTATGTCTCATCCGCACGAGGGTTCTTTCGTAGCGACGATCGCGGGCGCCAGTGGCACCGTGTTGAGGACGGGATGCCGTGGGCCTACACCGAGGTATACAGCTATAGCCACGAATGGTTCTTCCTACCCGGAGACACACCTCGGATGATGGTGTGTGGCGGCCGCGGCTCCCCCGGAGTTTGGCGCCGAGAGGGCACCGACCCTCAAGGCGTGATTCTACTGAGTGACGATGAAGGGAAGACTTGGCGTACGACTTCCCAGGGCCTGGCCGAGCGAATGCCGTACATGCCATGGGTACTACTACGCCACCCTGACGATTCCAACTCAGTCTTCGCGGGCATGGGGGACGGCGCTCGAGGCTTCGGCTTCAACCCGAAGGAGCGTGGCCTTGGAGCCCTCTACTTCACCCGTGACCGCGGTGATTCCTGGGAGCCGGTTCTCCCGAATGTTCCGTCCATCCTCACCGCGTGGGTGGCGCCGCAGTAAACGAGCCGCTAACTGACTGGATCCGACCCGGGCCATACGGTATCAAGGACAATACCACCATGCTCAAAACTCTCATCGACTACTCATACGAGCAGAAACTCGCGCCGCATAAGGTCAAACTGGAAGATATCTTCGCGGCGAGCACCCTGGATCTGTAAGCCATGCACACAGCAAAATTCGGTAATACAGGCGAGGATTTGTCGCGCATCGGACTGGGTTGTTTCTCCATGTCGGGAGCGTACGGGACCGCAGATGATTCGGAGTCCATCGCGACCATTCACCGCGCTATCGAACTTGGGGTCACGCTACTAGACACCTCTGCCAGCTACGGCCAGGGACACAACCATCGGTTGATCGCCACGGCTCTGAAGGGTGGGAATCGCGGCAAGGTTTTCATCCACTCCAAGACCGGCACAGTCCGCAACAACGATGGCTCGTCGGTAGCACAGGGTAGCGGTACGCCAGACCGGCTTCGCCGCATCTGTGAGACGAGCCTCAAGAATCTCAACACCGAAGCGCTAGATGTGTTCTGTCTGTCTCGCGTCGATCCCACCACGCCAATCGAAGAATCAGTAGGTGCCATGGTCCAGTTGGTGGAGGAAGGCAAGACGCGTTTCATAGGCCTTTCTGAAGCCGCCCCCGAGACCCTTCGCCGAGCGATGGCAGTCCATCCGCTGGCATCACTACAATTCGAATTCTCGCTCTGGACCCGCGATGTCGAGGGCGGACATCTCAAGGCATGCGACGAGTTCGGCCTGGGGCTTATGGCTTATGCGCCCCTTGGCTACGGCTTCCTTACCGGTACGGTAGGGGGCCGCGTATCGTTGGAGAATGGCGACACGCGCCACAAGTTCCCGCGCTTCGCGGACGAGAACGCTGCCGCAAATCGAGAGCGTGTGAGAGCAATCAGGAAGGTCGCTGACACCCACGGGGCTACCCCGGCACAGATCGCCATCGCATGGGTACTAAACCAGGGCGGGAACGTCTTCCCCATACCCGGCTGTAAGAAGCGCACTCACCTGGAAGAAAACCTCAAGGCCATAGACATCGTACTGACAGAAGAAGACCTCACCACGTTACATTCCGAGTTCCCGCCTGGTGCAGCCGCAGGGGATCGCTATCCACCCAACGGGATGGCCCGGGTCAATTTATAACACCGCCGCTCCAGGAGTCAGCGGAACACCGACATAACTTCCCGTGCGAAGAGTCGCATGGATTTCTTGACCTCCTCGTGCGGAAGACCACCGAAATTAAAGTTGTGCGTCAGGGTGTCGAACTGGTAGTTGTTCTGTGCGTTGCGAATGATCTCGACGCACTGTTCTGGGGTCCCGTAGAGATTGCGCCCGGTGTCCAACATTCCCTTCCAATCATAGACGTAACCCGGTGGCATGGGTGCCTTGCGTTGGATCTTAGAGATTGCCTCGTAGCGCGAAATCGCCTTCTCCCCCACCTCCTGAGCCTCTTTCGCGCTCTCGTTTACGTAGGTGCGGAGGTGGTACTGACAATGAAAGTCCCTAGGTTCGCAGCCTACGGACGTCAGACCTTCACGCCAAGCCTCCACCCCCAGACGCACCTTCTCGGGAGGATGAGGATGGCCCACAGTCATGATGTGGTAGCCTTGCCGGCCGGCCCACCTAAGTCCCTCGGGTGAGGTGCCCGCCACCCAGATCGGTGGAATGGGCTCCTGTACGGGCCTGGGGTAAAGTGCGATCTCCTCGAATCGCCAAAATCTCCCTGCGTATCTGAAACGTTCGTTAGTCCAAGCCTTTATGATGATATCGTGTGCCTCCTCATACCTCGCCCTCCCCTCAGCCTCCGCTATCTCAAAGACACGGTAGTCCAGGGAAGTATTGCCCAAGCCGATTCCGAACTCTAGCCGACCTCCAGAAATCGCGTCCACCATGGCATAATCCTCAGCTACCTGTAACGGATGCCGAGCACTTAGGATCGCAACACATGGTCCCAAACGAATGCGCGACGTCCGTGTCGCCGCAGCAGCCAGTATCACTGCCGGGTTAGCAATCAGGCCACCGTAGCCCAGAAAGTGGTGCTCATTGAACATGAAGCATTCGAACCCCAACTCTTCGGCCAACTCGACCTGCTCTAGAATCTGTTGGTAGTAGACCTCGTAGGGCGGGTCCAGATCCGGAAAATAGGTAGACAGAATGTTGACATAGAATCGCATGGGACTCACCGGGCAACGTTGTTCTATTCCTCAGAGACATCAACTCCAGATAAACGTGCCTTAGGACTGATTTAGGGTCCAGCAGACAAAGTTTAGGACTTAAAACTTGAAGTTTCCACCCAACTTTGAAAAGCTGCTCTAAAACCAGATTGATTGTTACCAGCCACTAAATACTCGCATTACAGAGGAAACAACCTTGGGAAATCTCTCGTTGACCTTGGCCACTGGGCCGTATGACCGAGTGGAGGCCATTGCCAAGGGCGTGGTGCAGCCCGAAGGCATCAATATCACGTGCCTCCAAATCCAGTCACCGCCCGAGATCTTCTCCCGCATGGTGAAGACTAACGCATTCGACATGTGCGAAATGTCCCTGTCAACATACGTAACCCGGCGCTCAAGGGGATCCTTCCCATTTATTGCATTGCCAGTGTTCCCATCGCGGCTTTTCCGCCACGCGTATATTTACGTCAACCGAGAACAAGGAATCACCGAGCCTGGTGACCTAAACGGAAAGCGCGTAGGAGTGCAGGAATTCGGCCAGACCGCAGCGGTTTGGATCCGCGGGATCCTACAACACCGCCATGGCGTCGACCTCTCCAGTATCCGCTGGGTCGAGGGTGGGGTCAACGCCCCGAGGGTCCCGGATGACGAAATGGACCTGCGGCCGTTAGCAAACCCCAATCTCGAGCCAGCACCCGTGGACAAATCTATCAACGACCTTCTGATGGATGGCGATATTGCTGCTTATCTGGGGGCTCGGCAACCAGACGCCTTTGGGAAAAATCCGGCCATCGGCCGACTCTTCCCAGACTATCGCCAAGCCGAACGGGATTATTTTCAGGCAACTGGCGTTTTTCCCATAATGCACACCATCGTTATACGCGAGGCGCTTCACGCACAACACCCATGGATCGCCGAGAGTATGTTCAAGGCCTTCCAGGCAGCCAAGGCATGGACACTAGCTCACATGGGATTCACAGGGACCATGGTGTACATGATCCCGTGGCTAAACAGCGAAATGGACGAGATCCGCGAGCTGTTCGACGGGGATCCATATCCGTATGGGCTGGCGGCCAACCGTGCTACTCTGGATACATTCTTGGAGTATCTCGTGGAGCAAGCGTTCGTCGCGGAACCTAAACCCGCCTTGGAGACCCTATTCACACCGATTGTGGGCTGGACGGAATAGGAAAAACCCACTGCGGCGACCGTTCAACTACCCTCCCAAAATTTCGACACGAACCTAAATTCCAGGGAAAGTAAGACGTAAGTCTCGACTGGAACGACCGGATATTAACCTTGCTGTCGGCTCAGCTTGACACCCTTACGGCAGAGGGCGTAGTAGAACTCCATTATTGCCACGAGATAGCGCATTAAACCATGCTTTCGAAGGAGTTGCATCATGAGCCATACACTAGAGGAATTCGCTGCCGACTGTCATCGTATCCTGAAGCTGGAGCCCGGCCCCGAGGGCCGGCGCAAGGTCGTGTCGTTAGTCGAGGAGATCTGCCAGGACTCGGATTTTATCGCGGAGCACATTGAAGAAGACCAGCCAGAACGCAAGTTGATATATGAGGATTCGGAATTAGGCTTCTGCATCCTAGCACACCACAACAAAGGCTCGAAGGGCAGCAATCCACATGATCACGGTTCGGCCTGGGCTATCTACGGCCAAGCTGCCGGTCAGACAGAAATGACCGACTGGGAGAAGGTTGAGCCCGCCGGGGAGGGAAAGAAGGGCAAGGCACGTAAGCTACGGACATACACCCTCGAACCAGGCATGGCGCATCTCTACAACGAAGGTGACCTCCACTCACCGTGGCGAGCTGACACTACAAAACTGATCCGTGTCGAGGGGAAGAACATGGAGAAGGTGAAGCGCTACCCGTACGAGGCCATTTGACCGTACGTCACAGCGCCTGCTGCGCCCCCAGGAACTCTCTCGCCAGTGAAAGGAAACGCGCAATGAGCCACAATGTGGTCTCGACTTCAACCCAGGAACGGTGCGTCACTTCCTATGCTGTACGCACCCAATACAAGCCCGGCGTAGTCCATCCCGACCACATCAAGGTCAAGGATGCCATCGATATTCACTGTCATGCCCACATCGGGCAGCAAGACGCGCTGGACCTAGTGAAGAAGGCCTCCAAGGCGGAGATGAAGGGCATCCTATTCAAATCAATCACGGGCAAAGCGGGGCAGGCACTCCCCAAATTACAGGAACAACTCAATACTTGGGCTGCAAAAGAGTCCGTAACGCCAGTGGCGCTCTTTGCCGGATTTGTGTGCGGCCGGC
The DNA here is from genome assembly GCA_964438895.1 of uncultured Syntrophobacterales bacterium. GTDB lineage: Bacteria > Desulfobacterota > Binatia > UBA9968 > JAJDTQ01 > JAJDTQ01. The sequence goes on from CAYTMJ010000030.1 coordinate 52,320, forward strand.
AAGAGGATCCGGTGTCGGCGCGACTCGCCGAACAGGCTATCGACCACGGCGCCGTCGCCTTGTGGTTACCAGTGTTTAATCACGCCAACACCATGCACATCGTGGGAAGCCGCCGGAACCTCATCGAGCACGACATGAAAGTCCAAGGTTGGATCGGCCCCATGTCCTGGGAAAAGGCCCTGGAGCACGGCCGTTACAACCTCGACGAGTCAGGTGAGTTGAAGCCCGAAGTGCGGGAGATCATCCAGCTTTGCGTGGAACGGGATATCGCTCTCTTCTTCGGCCATCCCACCCACAAGGAAATCTTCAAGATTGCCGAGGAAGCGGACAGGGTGGGTCTCCGGCGACTGATCATCGACCATCCCTACAGTCCTTTTCTCGACGTTTCAGTGGAACAAATGAAACAACTCGCCCCCTTAGGGGTGCTGTTCAATTTTACCTTCGACGAACTATCGCCACTCCTCGGAGTCGATCCCCAGATAATGTACAACACCATCCGCGAGGTTGGAGTTGAGCACTTCACGCTCTCTAGCGATGCCGGCGAACCGCTGTTTCCCGACTCCGTAGAGGCCATGCGCCTCATCCGCGGCTACATGGAAGCTTTCGGGCTGACCGAAGACGAACTCTACACAGTGTGCTCCCGCAACCCCGCCAAGGTAGTGGGCATGGACCTCGGAAGTTTTGCTCGGTGACAACGCCAACGCTATATGCTGGTGTTGCGATCGGTGACCTTGACTGGGTCAATAACCTTGCTGAAGGATCCAGTTAGCAATCTCAATCCTCCGGGCGAACCAGACATCGGTGAACCCTTTAGCATACTTGATGAATTCGTCTACGATCCTAGTCCGGTAGGGCACACCGGAAACGAATGGGTGGAGGTTGAAGGCGAAGAATTTCGGTGCTCCCTGCTCCCCCTCCCAATACAGGTAATCGAACTGATCCTTCATTATTTGGAGGAGATCCCTAGGCGTCCGGCCCCCACCGTAGGTGGAATAGTCGTTGCATCCCGGCACATTGTACGGCACCACCGCAATCTTGCGACCACTGGCCTCAACGGTATAGGGGATGTCTGAGTTGAGCGGATCTGCCCACCACACGAAGCCTGCCTCTGCCACTAGCTCCAAAGTGTTGTCGGTAGAAGCGTGACCAGGAGACAGATAGCCCGTAGGGGGTGCCCCCAGTACCTTCTTGAAGGCGGCCACGGTATCCTGGATCGATTTTCGTTCTTCGTCCCGCGTATACATAAACGCGTATTCGTGCTCGTAGCACTCGGACGAAAACTCGTGACCCTGAGCCTGAAACTCTTTGCACTCGTCAGGAAACTGCTCTACCTTCTTCCCGTTCATAAGGAAGGTAACCTTAAGATCGTGCCGCTCGAACATGTCCATGATCCGCCAGATACCCACCCGGTCCCCATACTCGCGTTCGGTCACGGCAGCCATGTTCTGCTTGAAGGCGGCGTTCTCCGGCGGCAACGGATGGCTGACCCTTTGCAAAGAGCCCCGGGTGGCATAGTTATCCGGCCACACCTCCCACGGGATGATGAAGGTAACGCAAATTTTTGCGTTGTCCGGCCACTGGATGGGGCTCGGTCTAGGCATGCTAAATTCTCCTCTCGTCCGACCTCGCTGCAATTTCCTGCGCAGCGCCTACGGCAAATGATACAGCCCGAATATAGCCAGTGCGGTTTCGTTGGGCAAACGACGTAACGGGGATTTTAAAACCCGCCTCAGTGACTGACAACAGGGCCAACAAGTTTCTATTGATTTCCATAACAACAGCGGTAAAAGTGATCATTGGGTGACACGCCATGGTAAACGGCCTAGATGAGGGCGCCAAGTAGTTGGAGGTGCCCTTGAGGCCAGTCACCCGCTTCTCGCCACAAGGGCACACGTGATTGGCATGAGAGGCAATCGCCATTCTAGTACACTTGAACACCGCCCCTGCAAGCTGCTCGTGTAATCCAGGGAAAGGGTTCGAAGAATTGAATGAACTAACAAAGGCGCAGTCTCCAGAATGAGGAGCGAAATGAGGAGTTGGGCGGTCTGGGCGACCCTCCTGCTAACCGGTGCAGCCGTGGCGTATCCAGCACACGCCTCCAAAGGTCAACCATTGTCACCTGACCAATCAGCGTACCGCAACTTCATCAAGAAGTTTCGTACGGTTGCACTTCGCCAGGGCATCCCAGGCTCGCTATATGATCGAGCGTTCCACGGCCTCTCACCCGACGCGGAGGTCATCGAGAAAAATAACCGCCAACCAGAGTTCGTGCTGCCACCGTCGCACTACATGGCACTTGCAGTCACCGATACCCGTATTAGGGGGGGTCGCCACCAACTTTCCAAGCACGCCGTCGCACTGGATAGAATCGAACACCGATACGGCGTCGACCGTCACATACTCGTGGCTATCTGGGGAATGGAAACGCTATATGGAACGCTACGCGGCAAGCGCAACGTGATCCGGTCGCTCTCGACGCTCAGCTACAAGGGACGTCGAACCAAATTCGGACGTACCCAACTGCTGGAGGCACTTAAGATCATCAAGTCCGGTGACATCGCTCTCAACCAGATGACCGGGTCCTGGGCTGGCGCCATGGGTCACACCCAGTTCATTCCTACTAGCTATACCGCCTACGCGGTAGATTTCACTGGTGATGGGCGCCGCGACATCTGGGGTAGTCCACAGGACGCACTGGCCTCTACAGCCAATTATCTAGCCCAAAACGGTTGGGTTCCTAGGCGGCCATGGGGCCACGAAGTCACCCTCCCAGAAGATTTCGATGCCGCCCTAACTGGTCGCAAGCACGAAAAACCGATTGGTCAGTGGCGGCGGTTGGGGGTACGGCACTCAAGCGGTCGCAGTGGCTGGCACCCCGAGGCACGTGCGTATCTCTTTCTCCCCGCGGGACGACAAGGGCCTGCCTTCTTGTTACGCCGCAACTTTCGATCGATCATGCGCTACAACCCCACACACAAATACGCCCTGGCCGTGGGGCATCTAGCCCAACGTCTAAGTGGGGAGGGGAGAGGACTGAGCTGGCCCGACGGGGTCGCGCCTATTCCGGAAGCTGACCGGAAGGAGCTACAACAGCTTCTAGCAATCCAGGGGTATGATGTAGGTGCAGCAGACGGTATCATCGGTCCCAAGACCCGGGCTGCAGTTCGGAAATATCAAAGAAACGAACAGCTTCCTGTGGACGGGTTCCCTCGCCCGGAATTGTTAGAGCGTCTAAAAGCGAAGGTGCCAGCCAAACCCTAAGGCGGCTGGGATGGGTGGAGTGTCACGTGCCATTGGCAGCGGAACTTGAAATGGCAGTAGCAAAGCTGAATGGGGTAGACATCTACTACGAACGGGAGGGAGCCGGAGACCCCGTGTTGTTCGTACCCGCGTCGTGGTGGCCATTGGACCCGTGGAAACTCCAGGTGGTACCAACCCTAAGCGACACCTGGGAGACCCTCATCATGGACTGCCGCGGCACCGGCCGCACCAGCCAACCTGAAGCGGGCTACACCGTAAGCCAATTCGCCGACGACTGCGCTTCACTGTTAGCTCATCTCGGCATCTCACGCTGCCACGTGGTAGGTTTCGCCATTGGCGGGCAGATCCTCCAGGCCCTAGCCATCCGGCGCCCCGACCTGGTGGCTACACTCACCATGGCCGCCACCGGACCCGGTTCCAAAACCTTGGGCGGCAACCCGCGGGACCTCTCCCCCGACGCGCACAACGAGATAAGGAAGTTCGGCTTCGAAGGCTATATCCGCTCCCACGTAGACAACGATAGTATGGCGTTCAACCCGACATTTTATCACTCCAACCGCAAAGCCGCCGCAGCCCTATCGGATGCCCTGTGGTCTGGACAATCCACGGTAGAGATGTTTCGACGCCACGAGCGAGCTCGCCTAACCTGGGACGCTCTAGAAGCCGCCCCAAAAGTGCGGGTACCAACACTTATACTGTGCGGCAAAGACGACAAGGTCGACCGACGCGGTAGCACGCCAGTGGATACCGCACGGCTGCTGGGACAGGCCACACCAGGAGCCGAACTAGCGCTCATCCCGGACGTCCGGCACATGACGTTCTGGGATGGCACCGGGGCGCTCACGGCACTAAAGGATTTTCTGTTGCGCCATCCGAACCAATAGAAACGCATCGTTCCGGAGGCTCTTATGCTGGAAGTCAGGAATCTACGAAAAGTGTTCAAGGTTGGCGGCAACGAGGTGGAGGCACTCAGCAGCGTCACTCAGGGAGTCTCGGAAGGCGAGTTCTTCGTGCTCCTGGGCCCGAGCGGTTCCGGCAAAACCACGCTCTTACGTTGTGTAGCTGGACTGGAGATGCCGGATGCAGGGGAAATCGAGATTGACGGCGCCACAGTCTATTCCGGGCACGGGGAAATCTGCGCACCCCCCGAGGACCGGAAGATCGGCATGGCATTCCAGTCCTACGCTATCTGGCCCCACATGACTGTCTTTGAAAACGTGGCATTACCCCCGACGACGCGGCATGCACCTACAGCGTCCGTGTCGAGGATGATCGGGTGACCAGAGGTCAACGTTTTACTAGGCGTCTGGCCACATGTCATTGGCGACTTCAACGATGCGTGCGAGTTTGGCCTCCTGGTCAAGTTCACTCAGTGGGTTGCCCTTGACGGAGCTGGCGAAACCGCACTGCGGAGCGAGGGCAAGACGCTCCGGAGGAGCGAAACGGGAAGCGTCTTCGATTCGACGCTTGAGGTGATCTGGAGTTTCCAGAACCGGGCCTTTGGTGGAGACTAGGCCCAAGGCCACCACTTTCCCAGCGGGGAGAAAGCGAAGAGGCTCGAAGGTGCCGGCACGCGGCGTGTCGTATTCAAGGAAATAGCCCTGTACGTTGATCTCGTTGAACAGCACTTCGGCCACAGGATCGTAGCCGCCAGCGGCCGCCCACAAACCTTCCCGGTTACCTCGGCACTGGTGCATAGTGACGGTGACATCGCCAGGCAGACCTTCAAGAGCCTGGTTAATACGGCGAGCATACTCAGCGAGGACAACCTGTGGACCGGAACCCCACGACCGGAACACGCCCTCGTAGGTTGGATCGCAGAGGAATGGAATTGCCACGTCATCAAGCTGGATGTAACGTGCGCCGGCTGCAACTAGCGCGGCCAACTCCTGTTGGTAGGCGACTACCAAATCTTCCCAAAACTCATCAATGTCATCGTACGCGGGGCCCAGAACCCCCGGATCTCCCCCTGCGAAGCAGAACACCACCGGTGGCGCCGGAATGGTCACCTTGGCCACGGCTTCAGTATTGGCTCTTAGAAACTCATAGGCCCGTACGGTGGCGCTAGGGCGCCCTCGTACCCCGCCAATGAACCGCACCCCAGTAAAATACTGCTGACGGGTATACGCAATAAGCCCACAAAAGGGGGAGGCAGCCCACAGGCGGGTGGGGGGAAATACGG
>CAYTMJ010000031.1:0-119073 GCA_964438895.1 uncultured Syntrophobacterales bacterium
GGGTAGCCCATCTCGTAAGACGTCTTCACTTTAGGAGCATTTTTCGCGCGGCTCTTATCGAGCTGAACCACGGGGAGCAGGTCGGTAAAGAGATAGGAGGTTACGGAGGGGTGATCGATGGGTTGGGCCCAGACGTCGAAATCACCACGCAGGAGCGCCGGCAGCGACTCCCCCGTCCCTCGATACCCGGCAACCACGTGAAAGTCGATCCCAAAAGCCTTAGCGGCTAAGAACGAGCCGAACCACCGACCCACGCCAATCGCCTCAACCCCCCAGGTGATCCGCTTGGCCTTCTGTAGGTCCGCAATGGACTGATAGGGGCCCTTGGCCGATGTAAATAGACCGAAAGCATCAGCACCCACGCGGGCGAGCCAACTGTACTTGCCGGTCTCAAAGCCAACTTTCTTCTTCGACAACATCTCCAACCCAATCTGTCCCGAGGACTGCGAGTGGAAGATGGTGTAACCGTCAGGCTTAGCCCGATAGACGTACACCGCAGCCCGAAGGCCACCGGCACCGGTTACGTTCTTTACGATGACGTTCACGCCCTTGGGTAGGAACTGCTTCATGCTCCTGGCGACAGCCCGTGCGATTGCATCGTAACCACCACCGGGGGAGAACGGTACGATCAGGTTGATATTGCGGTCGGGAAAGGCGGCCTGCGCTTGGGGCACCGATAGGCTCACGACTAGGCCTAGGACAGCAGCACACAACAGAATTCTGGTAGTTAGTCTCCGCATTTGGGTCCTCCCGTCTATCTATTGAATTGTGTCAAAGTCCGCGTCCATTTGACAACGGACCAAGCCTCTACTCAGAGCAAGCGTAATAACCTTGATCTTTTAGGGGTGTCCCTCCGGGTTGTCAAGGGTCATGAGTAAATATTGACTACCAACGACGCACGCGATAAGGTCCACGCAAACGTCGTCGCAACCAGTTGGGTGAGGTGGTCATGTCAGTAAACGTCGCAATTCTCGTTGGGAACCTTGGCAAAGATCCAGAGGTTCGTTTTACGCAAAGCGGGCGCCCTGTCGCTAACTTCTCCATCGCCACGTCTGAGTCGTGGGCGGGGCAGGACGGGAACCGTCAAGAACGCACGGAGTGGCACAACATCGTCGTATGGGGCAAACAGGCCGAAATGTGCGGCCAGTACCTGGCCAAGGGACGACAAGTTTACGTCCAGGGCAGGATACAAACCCGATCTTACGAAGACAAAACCGGCAACACTCGCTACATTACCGAGGTCGTAGCCCAGCGCGTCCAATTCCTCGGCGGCGCGGCCGGTAACCGGGCTCCCCAGGAAACACAGGGGCAGACCTTCGGTGAAACCGCATCGTCGGAGACCTTCGGTGAAACCGCATCGTCGTTCCAGTCACCCCCCATCGACGATGACATCCCCTTCTGACGAGCACCCGGGAACATCCTGAGCCGACCGTAATGCACGCGGGTGGCTGCTAGAAACGAGCATTTGGACCAGGAAGTAGGCGCGTGACCAAATGACCGTTGGGGGCATCGACCAAGTGCGGTACGGACGCCCCCCGCCCGCGACCCGGGTATAGTTCTCATCCGAACCGTACATTGACCAAGATGGCGCCACCGACGGTGAACACCGCACCTGTCGGCACCCGCCATGTAATCCGCTCTGCCTTACGCAACACCATCAAGGAGAGTAACACCACGAACAGCGGGGAGGTCTGAATCACCGGCAACATTCGGTAGACCTCGCCAAGTTGGAGGGCGCTCCCGTACAGAAACTTGCCGAAGCCCTCGATGGAGCCCGCCACGATGAAGAGCCTCCAACTCACCCGAACGTTTTGCCGAATCTGATTCCTCCGCATCGTCAACGTGTAGGCGGCAACCACCACCAAAGCTGATGCAATTGCCACTGCCGCGCCGGCCACCGCATCCGGGAACGACTGTATACCGGTGCGCCAGCAAATAGCGGCAATGCTAGCCGCCACCGCCGCCCCCAGCGGCCAAAGCATGTCCACCCGCCTCCAATGCCCGGTCTCCTCACCAGACGAGATTACGGCGATGCCCCCTACCACCAGTAGGATGCCAACGAGATTGTACCAGGCGGGCTCCTCACCAAGGAACACAACCGCCAAAAGGGCGGCGAAGATGGCCGAACTGCCCTTAATAGGTGCGGCCCGAGAGACGCCCATCTTTGAAATTCCAACGAAGAATAGAACAAAAAAGAGACCGGGATTGCAGGCCCCGCCAGCGACCATCCAGAAGTAATGAGCACCAAAGTCTGGAAATTGGGCGCCCGTAGGAATGGCCAGTAGAAACAACAGCGTCACCGAGGCAGCAAGAGCCATCATCGCCCCTACCAACGGATCGGCCCTCTGCAGCCCAAATCGCGCTATGACATCGGCGAAAGCATAGGCTAAGGAAGTTCCTAGGGCGAACAACACTGCGGGATCGGATAGCATAAGCGTTCCCGATGCGTATCAGATTCACACACGAGAATAAAAGGCGCAGCACCCTACCCGGTCGGAACAATTGACCTTGACCCCTAAACCATGCAGGTTGTAAGAAATAGAGCCTGAGCCGGAACTACGTCCCAAAAAAGGAATAAAACGCTGTTCGCGGACTAACTGACAGTTCCGAACTCAAAAGGAGGAAGTACACATGGCTGAACTGATCAAGATAAACGTAGAAAGCGCCGAAGCAGTCCTCGGACTTCACTGGTTCGTCGCACAAGAAGAGGGGTTGTTTGAAGAAGAAGGCATGGAGATCGAAATCCTCCTGCCCGGAGTGCGAGCAACCAAGTTCGAGGACAACGACCCTCGCCGCACTGACCACACACTAGTGAAGTCCACCAACTACCAATTCCTATTCGAGCAAAAGAAGGTAGACATCTACCGCGCCTGCTCATGGGGGCAGGTTAGGCGGGCCTATGATAGCGAACGCCGTAGTCCAATTTGGACCAAACGTCCGGCAGTGGTGTGTCAAGGCATCTACGTTCTACCCAATTCCCCAGTCAACGCGCCCATGCAACTCGCAAACAAGAGCGTCGGTGTCCAATATCACCAAGGCTCACACTACCACACGCTGTCGCTACTCGAGGGTTTCGTATCCCGAGACGAAATGAACGTGGTACACGCAGGCACGGTTCACGAACGGTTCGTAGCCCTGGAAAGCGGCCAAGTGGAAGCCGCAACACTCATGGAGCCGTGGATCTCCCTAGCTGAAAAACGTGGCTATAAGAAAATTACCGAGGGCCACTACCTTGGGGTCGAGAATGGACCCACAGATATGGATCCAGAGCTTCTCAAGGGCATGCTTCGAGCCATCAAAAATTCCGTCTCCTACATAAACAAGAACCCCAAAAAATATATCAAACACATGCTAGCGGAGATTCCCGAGCACTACGCCAACGAGCTGACACCTGACGACTTCTACCTCCCGCGGTTGCGCTACGTGAACCCGGAGCCCTACACAGAGGAAGAATTCGAGCGCCAGTACAAATGGATGCTTACTTGGGATCTAATCCCAGAGGATGCGGAATACACCGAGCTAGTGTGCAACGTAACCGTATAGGAGGAGGGCGCGAAGGTTTACCCCTAAGCGCCCTTACTCATCGCGGAAATTCTTGAACCCCCCGCCCCTACCGTGAGGTGCGAGCTTTTTCGATTTCGTCCCACACCCGTTCGGGTGTAAGCGGCAGATGGTCGAAGGTGCAACCCAACGGCTCCAAAGCATTCTCTACGGCGTTACAGATGGCCGCCGGTGCAGGAATGGCACCACCCTCCCCCACCCCCTTCATCCCTAGGGGCGTGTACGGCGATGGTGTTACCAAGTGGTCCATGTGAACATCGGGAATCTCCACCGCGGTGGGTTTGAGATAATCCACAAAGGTGGTGGCGTTGAGATTACCCTCCGCGTCGTAGTCGAACTCTTCGAACAGAGCCGCACCGATTCCGTGGGCGGTGGCTCCCTGCACCAGTCCCTCCACGATGGCCGGATTGAGTACGGTGCCGCAATCGTGAACCACACCGTATTTAAGGATGGCGATACCGCCAGTATCGGCGTCTACCTCAACAATGACCCCATGGGCGGCATTGCTAGCGAAGAGTTGGTTCCTCACCCGCCGGTTTTCATCGGGCACATTGGCGATCTCGGGTTTATAATAGAACCGCCCCTCTAGGCCCGGCTCCATATCCGCCGGCAGCGACAAAAGATCACGGTAAGCTACGAATGCAAGCTCGGAGAGAGTCTTTCTATGTTCAGGGCGCTCCCGTGAGCGGGCACAGCCATCGGCCAGCTCTAAGCTATCAAACGGCTCGCCCAAAAGATGGCCTGCCAGTTCCAGTAGTTTGTCGCGTACTTTGCGAGCGGCTCCCAAAATAGCCCCCACGTCCGTGCCGGCAAACTTGTTGGAATAATTACCGGTGGCATAGAGCCAGGGCGTCACCGAGGAATCAAAGAACGGTGATACCCGGATGCCGTCCATACTCACTCCTAACTCGTCAGCAACAATCTGCGCGGCGGCAGTCTCGTGTCCCTGCCCACTGCCCACATCCCCAAGCAACACCAGAATGCTGCCGTCATGCTCGACCCGCACCATGGCGGCCTCTGCGGCGCCCGACGCGCTCCGTCGCCCGGACGAAAGGATATAGGCCGACGCGTTAGAGGTGCTAGGTTCCAGTCCGATGGCAATGCCAATACCAAGATACCGCCCCTGGGCACGTGCAATCTGTTGCTCCCGAAGGAACGTCCGGTAGTCAACGAGCGGCAAAAGCTTGTCTAGGGTGCTACCGAAGTCACCACTATCGATCAGAGCACCGCTGGGCCCCGTGTAGGGCATGGCGTCCGGCGGCACCAGATTTTTGCGCCTTAGCTCAATGGGATCCGTGCCGAGATATCGTGCCAAATAATCCATCATCCGCTCAATAGCCAGACACATGAACGGCTTACCAATACCTCGGTTGGCACCCGACGGACACTTATTGGTCATCACCGAATTGACTTCATAGCGCACGACCGGAATACGGTAGCAGTTGGTCAAATTTCCGAGCTTCAAAATTGAATGAACCGTGGGATTCAGGACGTTGGCGCCCTCGTCGGCGATGTCCCGTACCTTCATGCCAAGGATGTGACCGTCATCGTCCAGCGCCACCTCTAAGTCCATCACGCCATTGCAGGCGTGGACCAGCGCCATGAGGTTCTCCCTCCTATCCTCCAGATAGTGCACCGGTTTGCCACCGGTCAGCTTGGACAAAATCGCCACAATTATCAGGTACTGGGCCTTACGCTTGTTGCCAAAGCCGCCACCCACGTCCGGCGTAACAAAACGTATCTGAGCGTGAGTGAGCCCCAAGCTGTGCGCAACAATCGGCATCGCCTGGCCGGGTCGTTGGTCGTTGGACCAAACCGTGAGCTGCTCTCGGTGATCGTCGAACACAGCCGTACAGCCGAAGGTCTCAAGCGCAGTGGATGAGTACCGCTGGATGTAGAAGCGTTTCTTCAAGACGTGGGTAGCGTGGCCGAATACCTCGTCCACATCCCCATAATCAAAACGGTCCTGCCAAATTACGTTGGTACCCATGGACTCGAACAACAGCGGCGCATCCGGTGCCATAGCAGCCTCCGGGTCTACCACCGCTGGTAGAGGCTCGTATTCCACCTGAATCTTCTCGATTGCGTCTTCCGCTAGATAACGACTAGTGGCCAAGATGGCAGCCAGCGGTTCGCCCACATGGGTTACCTTACCGTAAGCAAGGCAATATGCCGGAAGTTGAGCGGGAATAGGGATGAGGGGGCGGAGCGGCTCCGTCATGCGCGCAGCATCCTCGCCAGTAAGGCCACATACAACGCCCGGCATCGCGAGCGCCTCGGATAGATCCACCCGCCGAATGTAGGCGTGGGCATGCACGCTCCTCAACAAAGCCACGTGGAGCGTGTCGGGAAACTTCATATCGTCGATGTAGGTACCGCGACCGGTGGAGAATCTCAGATCCTCACGGAGACTTACCGCCCGGCCCTTCCATTGCGTGGATGAAGCTTCCATATCAATCAGCTCTTACGTAGTGGCGCGGCGGCACGCACCGCCCGGACAATGCCAGCGTAACCGGTGCACATGCACAAATTGCCGGACAAGGCTTCGCGGATCTGGGCGTCAGTGGGATTAGGGTAGTGCTTGAAGAGGTCCATGGCCGCTAGCAACATTCCCGGCGTACAAAATCCACACTGGAGCGCGTGGTGGTCCACGAAAGCTCGTTGCAACGGACTCAATTCGTCATCCTTCCCGAGACCCTCAACCGTCACGATCTCGCAACCGTCGGCTTGGACAGCAAAGAGAATACATGAACGAATAACATCTCCATCCATCAATACGGAGCAGGCACCACACACCCCGTGCTCGCATCCCACATGAACACCAGTAAATCCCCCATCCTCCCGAAGAAAATCGGCCAGTGTTTTGCGCACATCAACCACGGCGTCGCAACGTGTTCCATTAATCGTCACCGAAATCGTGCGCTTGTCTGTCAATTGGTCCGTCAGTTTCGACTCCATCGCTCCAGCGCCTGCGTTACGGCGCGCTTTACGAGAACAGACGTCAGGTGCCGTTGGTATACGGTTGCATCCGCATGGGTTACCAGGTCGTCAATCGCCGCTTCGGCAATCGAAGCCACACCCTCTACTAAATCGCGTTGCGCTGCGCTATCCGTCCTGCTCACCCCGGATTCCACGACTACCCGCTCAACTGAGTCGAGCGCCGAGGGCGCCCAGGCGGGGCCTGCCACCACCACCCGCGCGCCAGTACAGCTTCCGTCACCTTCCAAAACCACCGCGGCTTCCGCCAGGGCGAAATCACCGTGGCGTCGGCTAAACTCGACGAAACTTGCCGCCGTCAACCGGGGCGCCAGAGGGATTCTCAGCTCGACAAGAATTTCCCCCGACACCATCGCGGTTTCGTAGGGGGCCAAAAAGAAATCTCTCGCATGCACCACCCGCTCGCCACCTAGTCCAGCCACCACGAACTCGGCATCCAACGCCATCATGACGCAGGGCAGCTCAGCCACGGGATCGGCATGCGCAAGACTACCACCGACAGTACCGCGGTTTCGGATTGCGGGATGCCCCAACTGAGTCAACGCTGCAATGACAACCGGGCAGCACGCTACGACCAGTTCGGAGAACTCCACCTCGCGTTGGCGCGTCATAGCGCCGATGCTAAGCTGTGCCCCATCACGACGAATGTAGGAAAGACCTTCCACCCCATTGAGATCTATCAGGGTGTCCGGGTGTGCCAGCCTCAGATTAAGCAACGGGACCAAACTTTGACCCCCGGCAAGCACTCTAGCTTCACCCGGAGCATCGTCTAGTAATTCGAGAGCCTCGACCAGGGACCGAGGAGTGTAATAGCGGAACGGTGGAGGCTTCATGGCAGAGCACCTGAAACATAGTGTTTCGGGAACCGACGTAAGTGCAGTTCCACCCGACCCTCGGTCCACCAAGGGACCTTTTATGAACAACTCAAGGTCATAACTTCCAACCGACGTCAAATCAGCGTAAGACTGCGAGCGAGGGAAGCTCTGACATTTTCTTCAGGTGCCTGATCCCGACCACGTTGACCGTCTCTGCGGCACCCGCCTTCTGCCTAGCGTGGAGGAAGCAACCTAGCGTTTCCCCACCGTCGGCGTCAAGAGCTTCCGGGCCAATCGAGAGGCGTGCGCAAACGCTGGGCCTCATTTGCCTATCTCGATCGTATCGGATAGAGGGGTAAGTGTGCGCCTGAGGACCGACTACCGATCTAAGACCGGACACTACACTTAATGCGCCCAGAAATCGTCCCAATCATCTCAGCCATGGGTTGGGCTGTGGATTCCATTCTCGTCCGCCGAGGCGCCCGCACTTCAAGTGTTCTCAGTGCCGCCTTTCTCAGCTACACAGTCACCACCATCTTTTTGTGGTCCTACCTCGCTTTGAACGGCCTATTGTCCATCGTGCGATCCCCTGCGGCTTTCTATTTCATGGCTAGCGGAACACTCCAGCCCCTGCTGGCGCGAATCTTTCTCTACATCGGCATCGAACGTCTTGGCGTCGCTCGCGCCATGCCTCTTCGCGGCACCGGGCCGATCTTTTCCGTAATTATTGCAGTTATCTTTCTTCAGGAGCGTCCCGCGGTCGCAGTTTATCTAGGGGGGGCTCTGATCGTCGCTGGAGGATGGACAGTTCTCTATCGGAAAGGCGCTACCAAGGACGATTGGAGGCTCCTAGATGCGCTCTACCCGATAGCAGCGGGACTTCTAGCTGGAATTTCGCAGAATTTTCGACGAACGGGCCTGCTCATACTACCCAATCCGTTCGTAGCTGGAGCGGTAACGACGGGAACGTCCCTCGCGCTCTTCACGTTATACCTTTGTATCAAGCGTCAGTTGACCGTGGTTATACCCAGCCGGGAGAGCATGCCCTACTTCGTACCCACGGCTTTCGTCTCGGCCTTTTCGCAACTCCTCGTCTTCGTCTCGCTCAACCTCGGAGAGGTGACGGTCATGATCCCGCTACTCAATACTACGCCCCTCTTCTCCCTCGTCTTTAGCCTCATCTTTCTAAGGGACCTCGAAAAGGTGACAGGCCACATCGCCCTCGGGGCGCTATCCCTGCTCGGCGGAGCGATCCTGATCACCGCCCGGTAGCACGGAGGGAAACCGCGCGGAATCGACCGCCAATGTCGCGCGTTAACACGCAGGCTTCAAGTGGCCGGTTAACGTTCAGGAGGTTCTCGTGCCGCGGAACATTCACCGCGTGCGTCGTGTACTGCGTAATCTAGAGATCCAGACCCAAGTTCAAGCCGCCCACACCCTTTAACCACCCCTTTACAAACAAACCCCGCCGCAAGACGGGCGGGGACTCTCTCCGGCTTCCAACCGCCAAACTACTTCCCAGATTTGTCAGTATCGGAAGACCTCTTGACCAACACCTCCAATGTCAACACGGCGCAATTCTCCCTAGCTCCTTTCCCGGCTATACCCTACGCAATTGTTAATCTATTACATTAATATAATTGTGATAACTATTATTAATATATTAAATAGTTTTAATAACCATGTTCACAAGTCCCAAGCCACAAAAACTAATCCACACGATTTCGACGCTCGCCACGCTGAAATGCCTGAATGTTCTCAAACACCTCGGCTAGGAGGCGTTGTCGAGCTTCCCGCGCGGCCCACGCGCAATGGGGGGTGATCAAAAGATTGTCCAAATGGGCTGCTGCTTCCATCATCGGGTGATCTTTCTCCGGGGGTTCCTGGGAGATGACATCCAAAGCCGCCCCTGCGATTCCGCCCTGCTCTAATACTTCAATCAACGCCCCTTCTTCCACCAGGCCACCACGGGCAGTGTTAATCAGATACGCCGTAGACTTCATCAAGGAGAGAGTGTGCTGGGTAATCATCCCTTTGGTGACGGCTGTCAGGGGGCAATGTAGGCTAACAAAGTCAGCTTGTTGCAGCACCTCCTCTAACGGCAACCGCACCGGCTGTGACCGGTCTTCTCCCCCACGGGCAGCCACGATCACCCGAAGCCCAACGGCATGGGCCATCTCGGCCACCTTTCGGCCGATATTGCCATAACCTACAATGCCGAGCACCCGCCCTTGGAGCTCGAAGCTTGGGTAGTCATGACGCGTGAAGATAGTGCTCTCCTGCCAGTGTCCCATACGGGTACCCTGTGCGTATCGAGCAGCCTGAGTCGCCAGCTCGAGAATTAGCGCGATCGTGTATTGTGCCACTGAGAAGGTTGCGTAACCCGGAACATTACACACCGCTATGCCGCGTTCCCTAGCGGACAGTACATCAACGTTGTCCGTACCCGTAGCCCCGACGGCGATCAGTCTCAAATTCGTGGCCGAGGGATGTTCCAACCGAGAGCGATCTAAGACGAACTTATTGATGACCGCACAGTGCCGGTTCTCGAGGCGCGTTGGCAACTCGTCCGTGTCCGTCAGCTCGAACGCCTCCAACCCCCCGGTCTCCTCAAACCGTGCAAGAGACACCACGCCGAAGGTGGCCGCATCCAGAAACACAACACGAAAACCGCTCACGGCGATTCTTTCACCTCGGGACCGGACTCATCTTTATAGTACGGCACTTCGGTCCCCTTTTTATAGATACCCCGAAACGGTTTGTGTCCAGACGCCGAAGGACCGGCGTAAACACCGACCTTGCCGGAGTCCGGGTATTGAACGATGTCCGGATATTGCATGGTGCTCACGCACAGGTAACGCAGGTCCGCGTTGGCCGTGTTTACGAGTTGGTGAGGGAGCTCTCCCCCACCCGGGAACGAAATGAACATTCCCGAACACACTGTCACGTTTTCCTCCCCGAGCCGCAGCGTACCCTCGCCTTCGAGGATGTATATCATTTCCTCGTTGAGCGTATGAGCGTGAAACGGGAAGGCAGCCTTGCCCGCAGAAACAGTAAATACCCCGTATCCAAGTTGTCGGGCACCAATGGCTGCGCCAACGCGCTGTCGTACACCGCCAAAAGATGAGTTCTCTGGGGCTGACACAGGCTCCGTGGTTACGTCAGAAATGTGGGCAATATGCTTATGCCTCATCAGTAGTCCTCCGCTCAGTTTTATCTAGTCGTTCCGGTCACTCTCGACAGCTCTCAGCCCAATGAGACGTTTCGTTCGAGTCGTTCCGTTGCTACCTTCCCACCATGAGCATCTTGATCGCATACGCGATGGGGTTTTCCGTCGCTTCCATGCCAGGCCCGATCCTGGCACTCATCGTTACCGAAACCCTACGCCGGGGCCCGTGGCCGGGTACGCAGGCAGCCGTAGCGCCAATATGCGTGGATGCCTGCATCATGCTGCCGTTGTTGATCGTGCTCCAATCGTGGATCTCGCCAGGGGTCGGCACCGTTACCATCGGGCTCGCCGGCAGCATGTTCCTATTCTGGCTCGGGATCCAGTCCTGCCGTACCCAACCAACCCACCTGACCTCAACCACCCACAACAACTTGGAAAAGATACTCCCTTTCCTCAAAAGCGTTCTTATCCACCTTATGAATCCATACGCCTACATCTTCTGGGGCACGGTTGGATTCGCTTTCGTGCGCGAGGGATTCGAAGGCGGAGGATTCAAGGGGGCACTGACGTTTCCCGTGGGTTTTTGGCTCGGGGCCGGGACCATGAACTTCCTGGTTGTATATCTCGTCAGTCGCAGTCGACATTTCCTACTCCCTCGACAGAAACCCTACATTCACGTGTTCTCGGGACTCTTATTGATCGGGGCTGGCATCATAATTGTTTGGGGTATCTTCAGGGATCACATATGAGCCCGAGATCGCACAGCCTACTTTATTCGTCCCCTTCTTCAAGAGCCTTCGCTTCGTCCCACAGGGAATCCAGTTCCTCGAAGGATGCTTCACTCACCACCCTATCCCGGGCAGCCAACTCCCGCTCAATATAGTTGAAACGCCTCTGGAATCGCTCGATAGTACCCGCCAACGCCTCTTCTGCTTGGACCTTCACAAATCGACCCAGGTTGACCACCGAGAACAAGAGGTCCCCGAGCTCCGCCTCCACCCGGTGAGGCTCACCTGTGCCAACTGCCTCCCTCAGCTCCTCAAGCTCCTCTTCGATTTTACGCCAAACGGGTTCTGCATCTGACCAATCAAATCCAACCCCAGCGGCCTTGTCACCGATGCGTTGAGCCCGTGCTAGAGCCGGCATTGCGCGCGGCACCGAACTCAACACAGAATGCCCCTTCGCTTTGCCCGAAGGCTTCTCCAACGCCTTAATCTTCTCCCAGTTCCGTACCACCACCCCAACGTCCGTAGCCGGCTCGTTGCCAAATACATGAGGATGACGGCGCACCAGCTTGTCCCGCAAGCCGGTCATCACCCCCTCGATCGCGAAACGTTGGTTCTCGCTGGCCACCTGAGCATGTAACAAAACTTGCAACAGGACATCGCCCAATTCCTCGCGCATGGCTTCGCCATCGTCTTCATCGATGGCTTCCAGAAGCTCGTATATCTCCTCCACCGCGTACCGCTTGAGAGACGCGTGGGTCTGCTCCCGGTCCCACGGGCAGCCACCCTCGCTCCGCAAACGAACCATCAGCCCGACGAGCTCCTCGAACAGATCACCGACACTTTTCTCTTTGCCTTCGTTCACGAGTCACTTCACTGGGCCCGGCGAGGTGCGCCGACCCATCCAGAATCCGAGACATCAATCTCCTGATCGTCCGGACCGGTGACCTTGACCTCAAAGTAGGATTGGGGATGGGACGGATCCGATGGAGTCACCCGGGCCAGATCTGTGAGTTGACCGCCGCCTAACTCAGCGACTCGCTCGACGGTCGTGCTCAGATCATCCACCTGGAAGCCAAAATGCTCCACGCCCGCCGGCGAAGTGGGTGTCCGTAAGTTCAGGATCGCCAAATTGATGTACCCGTCGGAGAGATAAACACCATTTCGCCCCTTGCCTACCTCTTGGAGATCGAACGCGTCCCTGTAAAACGACGCCGTCTTCGCAACGTCACGGGTCCTTATTGCAATGTGCTTCAATCGTGCCATGGCACCCCCCTTACAAACAGATTACCTGCGCCACATTTTATCGCAAAACAGCAAGTCGAATTCCATGTTTAACGGGGCGATTGCGATCTCTCACAAATGGGCCCGTGAAACGCTAGACTGTAATTCCATGGGATTCGGACGCCACGGTTTCTCCATATCGCTGTTCTGGTTCACATTTTTTGGAGCACTAGGTGTCTTCTTTCCCTATTACAGCCTCTACCTTAAGGAGAACGCGGGCCTGAGCGGAATCCAACTCGGGCTCGTGCTCTCTGTTACACCACTGGTAGGCATCGTAGCGCAACCGTTCTGGGGGCAGGTGGCTGACCGCACAGGCGGCCGCAGCCAACTCGTAGCCTTTCTTTCAATGATGGCTGCCGCCGGGTTCGTACTTCTGGGCCTAGCCCCGCGTTTCGCAATCATTTTACTGGCCGCCATCTTCCTCGCATTTTTTTCGACCCCCGTTATTCCTCTTTCGGTTTCCGTCGCGCTGGCGGCGTTTCGCTTCTCCGGACCTCATGCCTATGGGTTCGCCCGTTCCTGGGGGACAGTAGGCTTTCTCGCCTCGGTGTTGGTCTTTCCTATGGCGCTAGACTGGGTGCAACAATGGAGGGAACTGAGGCCCCTAGAAGGCGGCCCCTCGGAACCTGGGCTGGGGATTATGTTCTTAGGCACAGCGGCTATCGTACTGCTGGCCTCCGTTCTGGCGCTAGCACTACCCCGGGAAGGAATCGTGTCCCAACGAGCGGCACGGGGGGAGTGGCGTAAACTCCTGGGTCCGGGACCCATGCGTCGGGTGCTCATTTTTAGTTTTAGCGCTTATCTCTTCGTCACCGGCCCCATGGGACTATTACCGGTCTACGTCCGCGCTTACGGCGGCACGCTGGAAACGGTGCAGAACATGTGGATTCTGATGCTCGTGGTTGAAATCCCGCTAATCCTCTTCACCGGGGTGGGCCTCAAGCGCATCGGTGCCCGGGGACTACTTGGCGCCGGGGTACTGGCGGGGGGAGTGCGCTGGACCGTGTGCGGACTCACTGCCAACCCCTACATGATCTATCCAGTACAGATGCTCCATGGCGTAATGGTCATGGGTCTGATGATGGGTGGACCCTTATACGTGGATCGGGTGGCCCCCGGTCGCCTCCGGTCCACCGCACAGGGGCTAGTGGCCATGGTGGGACTGGGGCTCGGAGGTATCGCCTCCAACACCGCGGCTGGCTGGATTCTCGACCACGCCGGCGCCAACGTGCCGTACCTTATCGGCGGAGCTGGCGCCCTGGTAGTAGGATGTGTAATTCGTTGGGTTCTTCCGCCAGTCGCACACGAAGATGAGAAGCAGGCGTAAGCCAACAAGGCGTTGGTCTTTTTCGGATTGCGCTTCACCCATCCGATCTTTGCTTCGACGCGTAGTCAGGACAACGATCCTGCCAGCTCGGTGTCAATTCCACTCACAGCTCACCGCGTTGCAAGGCGGAAGGGTTAGATCAGCCCAACTTTACCAGCTTCTGTAAGCTGCGCATCTCCCGAGGCGGGTCCAACCGCTGGCCCATAATAGTCCAAGACACCTCAGCCACGTATATGTTCCGCCTCGAATCGAGGCAAATTCCATGGGGGGCGATGAACTGGCCCGACCCTTCACCCATAACAGGATCACCAAAACGAGCTAACTCGACACCCTGAGCATCGCGGATGACGATGCGGTGACCGATGTTTGGATATTTGCTGTTCTGGGAGGTACCGGGACCTAATTCACCGATGTAACAAACGGAATCGACACTATTGTCCATGTTCTCCATATACAGCGCACAGGGGCGGTGTAAGTTGTCACACCATTGTGTTTCGAACCGACCCTTTCCGTCAAATACTTGAATACGGTGGTTTTCTCGATCGGCTACGTAGACCCAGCCGTCACGATCGGTGCAGATATTATGAACCAGGTTGAACTGGCCTGGTTCGGTACCGGGCTCACCCCAAGACAACAGCAGCTTGCCATCTGGTGAGTACTTATGCACTCGCGAGTTCCCGTAACCGTCGGAGACATAGATATCGCCCTGCGGCGAGAAAGCCACGTGGGTGCAACGATTAAATGGGTCCCCTTCCTGAAAAGCTGCAGCCTTACCGGGAATCCCCAGGGTCATTAACACCTTCCCACCTAAGGTACACTTGCGCACCGTGTGATCACCATCGTCGGTGAGGAAAATTGTATCGTCTTGTCCCATGGTAACGCCGTGAGCGCGAGTGAACACCCCCTCACCCCAGTTCCCCAAAAACTGCCCATCCTTGTCGAACACGATCATCGGATGCTCACCCCGCGTGAAGCAGTAGACATTGTCGTCCTTGTCTACCCCCACCCCTGCGACCTCCTTGAAGGCCATGCCGTCGGGCAGTTGTGCCCAGCCATCTTGAACCTCGTAACGAAAGGCGCCTTTTCCTAGTATCGTCCCCATATGATTCCCTTCCTTCGTCCCTCGATTAGGTTCCCGTATGCCCTCTTGCGGGCCGCGATTGGTGAAGCCTAAGCACTTTGAACACAAACGGCAACTAATCTCTGTCGCCGTGAGGAGGTGCATGGGCTTGAGGAGGCAACCTGGCAGAGGGTAGCTTGAACAAAAACTCATCGATGTCTAAGATCCCTAAATGGCTGTTCGAGTGGAAACGGACGTCCTGGTAATCGGCGGCGGCATGGCCGGAGCCTTTGCCGCCTTCCGAGCACGGGAAGGCGGAGCGCGAGTTCTTCTGGTAGACCGCTCCTACTTCGGGCGTAGCGGCTGCAGTGCACTGGCTTCTGGGGTCTACCCCTCCTACTTTCCGGGCGATGATGTAGACGCCTGGATACGTTCTTTCGGCGGTCCCCTGGTCAACCAACCCCTACTCACCAAGTCTTTACCGGTCATGCACGAGCACGTGATGCTTATGGATGACTGGGGTGTCAATTGGCTTAAGGAGGGCCGCAAGATCGTCCGCATGGGCGCGCCGGGACGCGCTTTCGCAAATGGCGTGTGGATGGCGGAAGGCGGTCCACAGATGATGATGGCGGTCCGTTCGGGGGTCGTCGGAAGCGGCGTCGATGTACTGAACCGGATTGCCCTAACCGAGCTACTAACGTCTGATGGGCAGTTACCTACGAACGGGTCGGTAATCGGCGCATGCGGCTTTCACACCCGCACCGGCGAAGTCTACGAAATCATCGCCAAGGCCACTATTGTTTGCACCGGCCCCTACAAATTCCCCTACCCATGGCCCGGGAGTACCCTGGGCTACATGCCCATCGATCTTTCCGGCGACGGTATCGCAATGATGATGCGCGCCGGTGCGGAGCTTTCGCGATTAGAGCTCGGGGGCATTAACCTGAATCCCGACAACGCGCTTTCCGCACCGGGCCTGGAGTCGTTGATGCCGTCCGGCGCCAAATGGGTGGACAAGGACGGTCGGCGGTTCCTAGAAGACTACGACCCTAAACGAATGGAAATGACCAGCCGGGCGTTACTTTACTTCGCCATCGCGCACCAGAAGGAAAAAGGCCGAATCCCCGCCATGGACCTCCGGGAAGTGCCTCCGGAAAGGATGCAGCTGATCAGGAGAGTAATTCCCATCGTGGTAGGTAATCAGGAAGCCATGGTGGACGACCTCACTGCGACCCCGGTGCCCTACACGTACCAAGTAGCCGGAACCAGCGGAATCTTCGGCGCTGGCGCACGGGTCAACGAGCGTGGCGAGACCACTATCCCAGGCCTTTACGCAGCAGGAACATGTACGGACATGACCTACCTACCAGGCGGCCACCTGCCCTTCTGCTCCGTCACCGGCGACTGGACCGGCCGAGCTGCGGCTGCCAACGCGAATTCAAAGAACCGACCGCAGCCTATAGCGAGACAAATCAAGCGAGTGACTGCAGAGATTCCGCAACCGCTCAAACGCCAAAATGGAATCGAATATGCACCAATTCATCGCCGACTCGGCGAACTTTTGATGGAGAAGATCGGCCTGGTGCTCCATGCCGACCGCATCGATGCGACCCTGGATGAGCTCTCCGACATCTGTACGTACGACATGCCTCGCCTAAGAGCTCGGGACCTCCATGAGCTGGGCAAAGTATGGGGTCTCAAACAGTACGTCCAGGTTCTAGAGGCAACGTTGCGCGCTTATCGGTACCGAACGGAGAGCCGGGTCGCTTTCGTCCGTGAGGACTATCCCGTCATCGACAACGTGAATTGGATCAAGATGGTGGTAGTCAAACAGGAGAACGGCAAGTTAAAGCTTTGGGACGAACCCCTACCCGAGGCCTGGCATGACCCTATTCCGGTGAGGCCAACGCAAAACGTACATCTCGTGTTTCGAAACCAGGAGGCCGATCGTGCCACTCGTTAAAGTCAATGAAGGAGCTTGCACCGGTTGCGAGGTCTGCGTCGAGACCTGCCCAACCGACGTGCTGCGCCTCAGCCCGGACCGCAAGGCGTTCATGGCGTACCCAGACGATTGTCAGGGATGTTTCGTATGCCAGTGGGACTGCGCCTACGGGGCAATACGTGTGCACATCAACCCAAAAACGTTAACTGAGACAGACTCTCCCTAAGCGCACGCTTATCAACCTTGTCTCCCGAAGCGACCCTGGGAAACCTATCCATCAACTCCAAGCGATCGGGGCGTTTGAACGGAGCTAGATCTTGGTCCCGGAGAAACGCTGTCACTTCGCCCAGAGTCAACGAAACACCAGCCCCTAAGACGACACAGATAGCAATCCGCTCCCCCATCTCTGGATCGGAATATCCCACCACAGCAGCCTCCCGCACTTTGGGATGGCGGATCAGCAGATTCTCTATGTCAGCCGGAAAAATGTTCTGACCACCACGAATGATGAGATCCTGATCTCGGCCCATCAAATAGACGTTATCCTGATCGTCCATACGACCCCATTCTTGCAGGTCCAGAAAACCATCAGCCCTGCGGCGAGCGTTTAGCTCGGGATTCTCGAGGAAGCGCGCATCCGAAGGTAGACCTCGAACCCACAGGTGGCCCACCTCTCCCCGCGGAACCTCAATGCCATCACCGTCCATAATCCGTATCTCATTGCCATCCAAGGGCCGACCCACCGAACCGATGCGAACGTCGGGCGGGTCTTCCCAGGAAGTGGCACACAGGCCGCCACAATCCACGCTGCCATAGCCTTGCATGATCCGACACCCCAGCCGGGTCTCCGCTGCGTACCCCAATCCATGGGGTAGGGGCGAACCATGACTGACTATGATGCGGAGCGAGCCGCGGTCAGTGTCATCTGAACCCTCCAGTGCCAACAGGCGGGAGATCATCGTCGGGACCATAGGTAGAACGTTCACCTGTTCCCGAGCTACAATCTCGTACGTGCGTTGCGGGTCGAAGTGATCCATCAATACCACCCGTGCCCCCGCCTGACAGACACCGTTATACACCAGACCGTCCGCCACCCCGGAGATGATCGCGGTCACCGCGCACAGCGTATCGTTTCCGTCGACGCGATAGCGACGGAGATGCATCCAGGCCGTAAGGAGCCGTGTGTATAGGGGTACCGCTGCGCACTTAGGGACACCGGTGGAGCCGCTGGTGGTAGCCAGTTGGCAAACGTCTTCGACCCCGTACCGAGTAGCGACAAGGCGGCAACGTTGCTCATCGTTTACCGGGGTTGAAAGGATCGTCTCCAGGGAAAGATAGCCAGCCGGAACTTCCTCCCACGCCACCAAAATGTGGCGCAGTTCCGGTGTACGCAACTGCTCCAACAAGTCCAGGTGTCGAAAGCCACGATACTCTGCGGGAAGGATAGCGACTTCGGGACGGGTAAAATGGACGATGGGTTCGAGCTCCGCACGCCGTAGACTCGGTGACACCGTCACCAGGTGTAAGCCCGCCTTTTCGCATGCCAATCGCGCCAGGAAGAGTTCCGCCGAATTAGGCATCTGAATCAGCACGCGACCGTCGCGCTCCAGGCCAAGATCTAGCAAACCCAAGGCGAGGGCGTCGGAAAACTCCTTCATCTGGCCCCAAGTAAGCCGCCGACGCGCGTCCACCAGCGCTTCCTTTTCTCTGGCACGGTAGGCATTTTCATCGCACCAGTCCGCCGCAGTCTTCAGCGGCATGTGGCGCGAGACAGCTTCCCGCAGTGTCATACGCTTGTCCAGCATGGAAAGTTCCCCGATCGCGCATCATGCCGCGCCTAAAGACGGACATGGTCCACAGTCTGTCCTTTGTACTTGAGGCATCCACCATACATCAACAGGAGTGCCTCGAATGGAGTTCCAACCAGAAATGGACCCGTATGGCTATTTCATAGTAGATTCCTACGGAGCATCAAGAACGCTAGCACGAAGGAGCCTATAGTATGGTGATGATCATCAACGAGGAAGAGGGTAAGGACCTGCTCACCATGAGTGAGTGCATCGATCTTATGGAAGATGTGTTCCAGGAGTTCGGGCGGGGCGGTGGTGTCAACCCGCCACGGCTACGCTACTCCTGCCCAACACCCGATCCGGACGCGAAATATTTCGCCAACATCCACGTTGGAGCGCTTGTCAAATATGGGGTGGCGGCGGTGCGGTTAAACTCTCGACTAGCAGAAGAGAAGGACGACGAGACGAAACGGGTGCAGTTCAAACACCCCACACGACGCTATTGGGGTCAGTTCTTACTCTACAGCCTCGAGACGGCCGAGCTTCTTGGGATCATTGTGGACGGCACAATATCGCCGCTACGGGTGGGAGCCACCAGCGGCGCCGCCGTGCGGGCACTGGCTCGACCCGACTCCCGTGTTGCCGGTCTCTTCGGCACCGGTCATCAGGCAGAACTGCACGCGCGAGCGCTAGCAGCCGCGCTTCCACTAGAGCGCATCAAAGTGTACAGCCCTTCACGTACACACAGGGAGGACTTCTGCTTAAGGTTTCGCGACGAGCTCAATATTCCGGTGGATAGCGCAACAGAACCCACTGAGGTCGTGAAGGGTTCTGACGTGATCTGCTGCGCCACCAATTCTTCGGGTCCAGTGTTCAACGGAAACGACCTAGAATCCGGTCAGACGGTCGTGTCTATCGTCAATAGCGACGTCGTGTTCGAACGTCACGAGGTGGACCGCGAGACCGTCCGACGCAGCGATCTCATCGTCGTCAACGGTCGCGAGAGTGTCCATGCCAACCGGCAGAAGGAACTACTGGACCCCATCGCGGCCGGCGAAACTTCCTGGGAAAAGGTGGCTGAGCTAGGCGAGATCATAAACAAAACAGCGCCTGGGCGCCGCAACGGCGCCGACATCATCTACTACAAGAATAACTCAGGCATGGCGATCCAGTTCGCCGCAGTAGGGAAAGCAATGCTAGACAAGGCCCGGCAGGCTGGCGTAGGCAGGGACCTTCCGGGCGAATGGTTCTCTGCAGACCTGGAGCCCTGGTTCACTCGGGGCTACTCACCGGCATCTTAGCGAGAGATGATGACGAAGGTCGAACTCCTCCACCTAGCCCGACGAATCAAGATATGGGGGCAGGAACTGGGGTTTCAACAGGTGGGTATAGCCGACGTAGACCTGGGCAAGGACGAGGTATTACTCAAGCGCTGGCTCGCCGAGGGACGCCACGGCGAAATGGAATACATGGAGAGGCACGGCTCCCGGCGCGCTCGCCCGGCCGAGTTAGTACCGGGCACGGTGCGAGTCATCTCGGCCCGCATGAACTACCTGCCAGAGACGGCGGCGAACCCGTGGCAGGTTCTCAAAAATAGCACTCTCGGGTACGTTTCTCGCTACGCGCTAGGCCGTGACTATCACCGACTCATCCGCAAACGCCTGCAGTCCCTGGCGACCCGGATTTCTAACTCCACGGGCCCGCTTGGTTACCGAGTGTTCACGGACAGCGCACCCGTACTGGAGAAGCCGCTAGCACGTAACGCCGGTCTAGGCTGGATCGGCAAGCACACCAATCTCATCAACACCGCCGCCGGCTCATGGTTCTTCTTGGGTGAGATCTATACAGACCTGGCCTTGCCCACAGATCACCCCTCCGAAGACCACTGCGGAACCTGCCGCGCGTGCATCGAGGTGTGCCCTACTGGGGCCATCACCGGGCCGTACCAGCTGGATGCCCGCCGATGCATCTCCTATCTCACCATTGAGCTTCGCGGTTCCATC
The DNA here is from genome assembly GCA_964438895.1 of uncultured Syntrophobacterales bacterium. Classification (GTDB taxonomy): domain Bacteria; phylum Desulfobacterota; class Binatia; order UBA9968; family JAJDTQ01; genus JAJDTQ01. The sequence continues at coordinate 20,674 of CAYTMJ010000031.1, forward strand.
CCCGTTAAACTTCGGCCACTCATAGGGAACCGTATTTACGGGTGCGACGACTGTCAACTCGTCTGCCCGTGGAACCGCTACGCTCAGTTCACCGGCGAGATGGGCTTTCTGCCCCGACACCAACTCGACGCCCCTGGGTTGCTGAAACTCTTCCGGTGGACCGAGTCGGACTTCCTCCGCATAATGGACGGGAGCGCGATCCGCCGCATCGGTTACATATGCTGGCTTCGGAACGTGGCCGTGGCGTTAGGAAACGCGCCCTACGATCCCACGATCCTCGAGGGTTTGCGGGAGCGAAACGAACATCCGTCATCGTTGGTACGAGAGCACGTAGCGTGGGCGCTAGACCAACAGTCGCGTAAGTGCACCCCTTGCCAGGATGAAAGTGTGACATAACACCCAAGGGGCAGAATTCTCACACGGCGGGCAGGTTCGCTAACCTGATGTGCCACCGGGCACCTGAAAGACTTGCCCATCATCAAGACGGAGCGCCGTCAGCGGCCCACCCCAAACACAGCCGCTGTCCAGGCACACAGTTCCATTCTCGCGATGGAAGCCCCGAGCCGCCCAATGTCCGTAAAGAATAATCTCGTGCTCACCCGTCGGACGCCACGTATACCAAGGACTATAGCCGACGGGCGCATCGCCCGGCGCCCCTGAGAACGACAGGGCCATGCGCCCTTCAGCCGTGCAACACCGAAGTCGGGTGAACGCGCTCATTACGCAATTCCATCGCACTGTTCCGGCTAGATCATGCGACCACGCGGTTATTTGATGGGTCATCTGGCCCTCGAGGAATCCCCTGTAGTCGACTCCGCACATCTGCGATTCGACCTCCCGCGCTAATTCTACGGCCTCCGCGGTAGTCCACAGAGGTAGGAAACCGGCGTGCGAGAGGACATATCCATCCTCGCGATGGACCAACGGTAGATGACGTAGCCAGTTAATGAGGGAATCGCAGTCGCCTGCGCCCAAGACGTCGTCCAGGGAATCTCGAAACTTGGGTTCGGAAATACCCTCAGCACGGCAAATCAGATGAATGTCATGGTTTCCGAGAACTGTGACACCAGCCGACCCAAGCTCCTTAACGAAACGCAGCACAGAGAGGGAATCGGGGCCGCGGTTTACGAGGTCCCCAGTGAACCAGAGTTGGTCGGCGGCGGGATCGAATCCGACGAGGTCTAGCAATCGCATGAGCGGCCTATAGCACCCCTGGACGTCACCGATTGCATATCTTGCCATAAACCCCCTAGCCGAACCCGCCCTCGAGCCTCACCAATGTAAAGAACATCCCGGGTGAACTATTCGTAGCGTAACGCTTCAATGGGATTGAGTCGTGCAGCCCGGTTTGCTGGCTGAAAGCCGAAGAACACTCCAATCGCCGCGGCAAAGGCAAAGGCGAGGAGAACCGATCCCGCGGAGATGACGATCTGCCATTCGCCTATATATGAGAGACCTAAAGAGGCCCCGGCGCCGGTAAGAATACCTACGATGCCCCCCAGGAGACTCAGGACCATGGCCTCAGTGAGAAACTGTCGTCGGATGTCCCGCCGTCTCGCCCCAACTGCCAGGCGTACACCGATCTCCCGGGTGCGCTCGGTTACCGATACCAGCATAATGTTCATGATACCGATACCCCCCACGATCAACGCCACCCCGGCGATGCCGGCGAGTAAATAGCCTAACGTGCTAGCTGCTTCGTTAGCCGCCTCAATGATCTCGGTTCGGTTACGGACCCTGAAATCATCTAACTTGGTACCGGTAATCTTATGACGCACCCTAAGGAGTGCGCTGACGCCATCTTGTACATCTGAAGTAACGTCCTTACTCTCCGCGCTCACCTCAATTCCCCGAAGGTGACGGATGCCAAGAAGCTTCCGCTGCGCTGTCCGCAACGGAACTAAGACGACATCATCCAAGTCGCCAACGTACGAAGATGTACCCCGTTCCCGTAGAACCCCCACCACCTCGAACGGAATGTGCTTGATTCGGACCGTTTGACCCAACGGATATTCGTCGCCGAAAAGCTCCTGAGCCACAGTCTGCCCGAGCAGCGCAATCTTACGATTAAGAAGAATATCTTCCTCAGTAAAATTAGACCCCGATTCAACGCCCCAATTCATGATACGAAGATAGTCTGGAGTAGTGCCCGTAAAGACCGGATGCCAATTCTTATTCCCGAAAACCACCTGGGCCGAACCTCGGACATGCGGAGCCACATGGCGGACCCCAGGCACCTCTGCAAGAATAGCCTTGGAATCCCCCTCGGTCAGCGTCTTGACCCGCCCGCCCCTCACACGACGACCACCGCGGGTTACAGTCCCGGAGCGCACCGACAAGCGATTACTGCCCAGCCTCTCCATCTGTTTCGCCACCCTAGCCTTGGCCCCCTCTCCGATCGCTACCATTGCAATCACAGCACCAACCCCGATGATGACCCCTAGCATGGTCAGTACCGACCGGAGCATATTCACCCGAATGGCCCGCAGCGCGATGCGGACGTTGTCCTGGATACCGGCACCCACACCGCCCCGGGAGTGGTTCACACCGCTACCGCCAGCGGCAGCCACATCAGCAAACGAGGTAGATGCGGGGGATGCTGGCTGGCTGCCAACCTCCTCCCTCTCCACAAGACCGTCCTTGAAATGTATTATGCGTTGCCCATGAGAGGCCACCTCGGGATCATGTGTCACAAAGATGATGGTGATTCCCCTCTCACGGTTGAGTGCCTTAAACAACTCGATGATTTCTGCACCAGTACGGGTATCAAGGTTACCAGTGGGCTCGTCGGCGAGAATAATCTGAGGATCATTGAGAAGCGCCCGGGCGATGGCTACCCGCTGCTGCTGGCCACCGGACAACTGCGTTGGCCGATGCATCGCGCGATCGCCGAGACCCACGAGATCAAGCGTCTCCCGCGCTTTCCGGCGACCCTCGCTCGTCGGCATTCCACTATAAAGAGCTGGGAGCTCAGCATTTTCAAGAGACGTAGTACGTGCCAATAAATTGTAGTTCTGAAAGACGAAGCCTAACTCGCGGTTTCGGAGTGTCGCCATCTCGTCAGATGAGAGACCTCCTACATCCTGGCCCTTCAGAAAATACCGTCCCGAGGTGGGTCGATCCAAAAAACCCAGGAGATTCATAAGCGTGGACTTACCGGAACCGGAAGGCCCCATGAGCGCTACGATCTCGCCCTGGAAGACCCTTAATGAAACACCCTTTAGAGCTTCGACCGTCTGCTCACCAAGATCGTAGACCTTAACAAGGTCCTCAACTTCTATGACAAGCGGCTGTTCCGATTCCATTTGGTCAGAGCCCACCCAAAATTCGTGAACGCACACGGGTCGTTGTGGTAGTCACGCGTTTCATGGCCTCAGAGCGAATCCCCACAATTACTTGGTCGTGTACTGTAAGCCCCGAGATGATTTCGATGTTTTTTGCATCGGTAGCACCGAAGCGGATCCGCGCCCGAGTTGGCTTGCCGTTCCGATAGACCCACACAGCCGCCCGTCCTTCAAGCAGCCAGCGGCGCTTTTGTTCAGCACTGGGCCGGCGCCCCCGGCGTCCTTTGCGCCTCCTGATGTCAGGATAGAGCTTACGAACATCCCGACCACTAACTCTCAAAGCCGCGCTAGGCGCAATCAATACACCCCGCCTCCGGGCCAAGATAACGGTAACGTTGGCAGTCATACCGGGCTTCAGGGCCAAGTCATCGTTAGGCACTCGTATCTCGGTATCATAGGTGACAACGTTGTCCTTTATCAGTGGCGATGGAAAGATGCGTACCACCTGCCCCCTAAAGACACGCCCCGGATACGAATCTACCTGGAACTCCACGTCCTGTGCCACCTTAACCTTGCCGATGTCGGCCTCATCGACCCAGGCATCAACTTTCATTTCCGCGAGCTCCGCAATCTTGACAAGAGGTGGCGAAGAGAGGCTCGCAGCGACCGTCTGCCCCGCTTCCACGGTTTTCTCAATCACCACTCCGGAAATGGGGGCTCGTATCACGCTGCGATTGAGCCGGACACGGGCCATCTCCAATTCAGCCTTTGCCTGCTGAACGTCCGCACGGATGCCAGCGATGACCGCGCGCTTGACCTTGAACTCATCGACCCTGGCAGACTCTTCCCGATATCGGGCCGCAGCTCGCTCATAGTCTGCTTGGATGGCTTCGTACTGGCCCCGTGAGATGAGGTTGCGGCCAACCAGATCCTTATTACGGCGGTGTTTCTCTTCTAGGTTCTGGAGCGCCGCCCGACTACCCTCAATGCTAGCCGCTACACGGGACCTCAGCATCTCCACCCCAGCGAGCTCCTTGGCGACGTTGGCCCTGGCCTTTGCCACCCTGGCCTCCGCCTGGAGCACCTGCGCACGGAACAAGTCCTGATCCAATTGCGCAATGAGCTGCCCCTGCTCAACCCGCATCGGAACATCCACCGGAAGGTGCTTGATAGTGCCAGAAACCTGAGTAGAAACTGTAACCGATGATATCGGATTCACAGTGCCGGTGGTGCTGATTCGTGAGAAGATTTCACCCGTTTCAACCGTTGCCAGCCTGAAGGGGAACACCTTGTCCTCTTTTGCAGGAATCAATCGGTTGGTCAGCGAAGCAACTTCGTCTCGTACGGAGCCGACGCTGCTTACGACCAACGCCGGATCGTACCAGAATAGACCCACGCCCCCTATCCCCAACGACACCAGACTAAGTAAGAAGACCCAATAAACCCGCCTCATCAAACTCTATCCACTTTCAGCCGATCCATCATCCCAATTAGACCATCACCGATTCCTCGGCCGATGCCAAAGATAGATTCTACACCCTGCACTAGGCACCCGGCAACTGCGGTGCAGACTCAAACCTTCGGCCTCGCCACGTTGGGTGCTATCTGGTAGATCACACAAGGGCAAACGGAATAACTGGCTTGAGGTGACATCAATGTTTAACGCACGTTACGACTACAGTCCGATCATCCACCGACCAGAGCTAGAGTGGCCAGGCGGAGCCCGAATAGCGCTTTGGCTCGGCCCCAACATCGAATGTTTTCACATCGACAAAGCATTACCGAGGATCACAGAACCGTTACCGGATGTACAGTCCTACAGCCTGAGAGACTATGGGTCGCGCGTGGGAGTGTTCCGAATGATGGAAGTGTTGGACCGCTACGACATTCGCGCCAGCGTACTTCTTAACGCTGAGGTTTGCGCACAGCACCCCGCCATCATCCAGGAGGGCAACAAGCGTTCCTGGGAGTGGCTGGGCCACGGCATGAACAATAATACGCGGATGAACAGCTACGATGCTGCAGGGGAGCAAGAGGTAATTCGCAACGTCCGTGACATCATTTCCCAGGCCGCCGGCAAGGTACCCAGGGGCTGGCTGGGACCGGGATTGGCGGAGAGCCACGATACACCGGACTTCTTAGCCGCGGAGGGATTCGAGTACATTTGTGACTGGGGTTGCGACGATCAACCGGTGCCGATGCGCGTCAAGGCTGGCCGGATGATCACGGTGCCGTATCAACAGGGAATCAATGACATGTCCATGTTCATCCACGCCAGCCACACCCCGGAGGAGTATTTCCGGATTGTCTGCGACCAGTTCGATACCCTCTATCGAGAGGGTGCGGACAACGGGCGGGTGATGGCAATTCCGCTGCACCCCTACGTCACCGCCATACCCTTCCGCATCGGTGCTCTAGACCGCGCCCTGGACTACATCTGCTCCCACGATGGCGTCTGGAAAGCCACCGCAGGCGAGATCGCTGATTGGTACTACCAACACTACTACAAGACGCCGGAAAGTCTGGGTGACTAGGCGAGGCGGGAGGGTACGGGAATGACGAAAGAGTGGTCAACTCTAATACTGGAAAGAATCGACGACCATGTGGTGCGACTGAACTTCAACCGGCCTGACAAGCGTAACGCCCTCAATCGGGTCATGACCGGAGAGATTCTTGCCGCCCTCGAAACGGTCCGGGCAGACCCCGAGGTCCGCGGCATCATCACCCGAGGAAATGGACCCTGCTATTGTGCCGGTGCAGACCTCCACGACCTCCGGGCGATTCATTCGGAACCGCCCAGGGACTGGGACCGCTCCCACCCCAACATGATGTTCTATGAGGCCTTCCGAAACTTCCCCAAGGTCACCATCGCTCAGGTGCACGGTCATTGCCTGGGCGGCGGCATGGCGCTGATGAGCGCCCACGACCTCGCCCTAGCGGCAGAAAACGTGAAGATTGGCATGCCGGAGATCGTGCGCGGGAGTTTCGGACAGATGGCTTTGAGTTCACTCTATCACACCGGAATTCCGTACAAGAAGGCGGCCATCATGCACTTCAGCGGGCGGAATTTCTCAGGGATCGAGGCGGACCGGTTTGGGTTGGTATCGGCGTCAGTACCTGAGACTGACCTAGAAGAAGCTACCCTCGACCTTGCCAAGGCAATCGGCTCGCGGCACCCTGCGGCTCTGTCCTGTGCCAAGATTGCCATCCAAATGGGGAAGGACCTTCCCCTGTCCCAAGCCATGCGCACGGATCAACTTGTAGCCGCCCGCCAGCAGCTGACAATGGATACGTTCTCGGACGTAGAGGGGTATCTTGGCTCGCAGAGCGGCGGCACCAATACCACCTACCGACGTTCCGATACCTAACTATCCGACTATGTCTAATAGAGAGGCCTCGATGACAAACTATTCGGTCCTAGCATTCGCGGATTTTATCGCTGACATGCGGATGCATTTCGCTAAGCATCTGCCGGAGACTGGGCATTGGACGGAGGTGAGTGCGTTATTGAAAAAGCTGGTCGCTGATGCTGGGTTACGAGAAACTTCGCGGGGTTGGGAAGCCAAAAAAGGGCGCGAATACGTTCTGCATCACGATCCCGATTACGACTTCTTCGTAGGTGCACTAGTGCGGGAATCCGATCATATTGCACCAGTACACGATCACGGCCCTACCTGGACTATTTATGGCGTGCTCGACGGCCAAGAAATCACGCACGTATACGACCGTCTCGACGATGGTAAAACGCCAGGTTACGCCGAAATAAAGCTGTCACACAAATATGATGCACCCACCGGCCATGTCGACATCGTGCCGCCGCACGTGCCGCACGCCGAATGGTGCATAGGCGAACGGTCGGTCGCGATCACTGTACGGACCACCAAGCCTGGTAGCTATGATCAAGTGCTGTTCAACACCGAAACCGGCGAAACAGGGACCTGGCGCGGGCTGCACCTCGTACCGCTCACTGTATAGATCAAGAACGGGAATAAGGACGCAAAAAGCAATCAACTATGGCAGGCTCACACGCTTCAAAGAGTTTACCCACGATTTACGCAGCCGCTTCGTCCGAGGCGTGTCAATATCACGGTCATTCGTAAGGTGCACGTCTGTGCTGGGCCTAGGGGTTACATTTACCTCGTTTTCCACACCTGCGTGAACTCAGCCCATATAGCATTAGCTGTCCTCAGTCCCTCTCCGCCAGCGATGCTCCCAACATCAGGACATCCGCCGCCTGTCGTACCATCGACTCAACGATCTCGGACGCGGGGCGCAAATCTTGCTCACTTAGCAAACCCGCGATCTGGCCACCTGGAACACTCATAACGTCCACCCGTTCTCCACTCTCCGCAGCCACCCGGAACTGGTCGTTAAGCACGCCCTGGAAAGGCATCTCCAGTGGCTGCAGACCCGATGCCTCCCACTTCCGGATCACCGGACTCCGAAAATGGCGACTAGGCTTACCACTAGGGAAGCGATCTAATACAAAGTCCTCAGTCCGACCCTGGATGAGCTGCCGCTTGTAGTCAGCATGGATCTCGCTCTCCGCACTGGCTAGGAAGACCGTGCCGCACCACGCTCCTACGGCACCTAGGCTTAGCGCAGCAGCCAGGCCGCGCCCGTCAGCAATACCTCCGGCTACGACCACTGGCGTCGGCCGCACCGCGTCCACGACCTGGGGGATCAGCGGAAAGTTGGCAATTCTGCCCGTGTGGCCCCCGGCCTCGTAGCCTTGCGCTACGACCACATCCACACCATTGGCGGCATGACCCACCGCCTGTTTCACATTGCCACAGAGGGCCAGCACCTTCATCCCCCGCTCATGGGCCATCGGCACCACGTCCGCGGTATCACCAAGCCCAACAGCCAGCACCTGAACGCCCTCCTCTAGGATCACATCCAATTGGTGCTGCACCATGTCGGGGGTTTTGACTTTAGACCACGGATCCGGGCCCTGCGTTTCCAGCCCAAACTCCCCAATGACATCGTGAACGAAACTCACATGACCCGGGTGGGTCCGTTCCAAAAACTCCCGGACGTTACCGACGTCCGCAAACGGAGTCTGCGCAAGGCGCGGTAGGGTAATGTCCACACCGAACGGTCGGTCGGTCAACTCCCGGGTGGCACGAATACGCTTTCGGATAAACTCCGGCTGGAGAGGGCTTCCGCCGATAACCCCAAGCCCGCCCGCGTTGGAAACCGCCGCCACGAGCTTCGGCGGGGTCGTGGATCCCCGACTATCCCAGCCCATCCCTGCCTGGATGATCGGGTGCTCAATCCCAAGCACTTTACATAAGAGCGTCTTCAGTTTCGTCATGCCTCACTCCAATGCCTGCCTTAGTAATATTCAATCCTCTAACGCGAACTGGCATACAGTGCCAACACTGCAAAGAAGCAGCCTCGCAGTTAGAACCGCGCGTACGGGACATAGCAATCCACCCTACCCTTCTACACTTCTCAACCGTCACGCCATCCCAAACTCACGTGCGCCAATCCAGTCAAACACGCTGTTCTAGACCCCGATTTCTAACAAGAGCCGTGTACAAGGTGAGATGATCTCCGTAGCAGCAAGAGTCGCATGTTCACCAACCCCGAATTGCAATACGAGCCGGGGTAGACTAATTCTAAGCACTGGCCCTAGCGGTGCTTCTTTTTGGGAACTCGCGAAGGAGCGCATGTTCTCACCATTTCGCAGGCTAACGGGCCTGAGACCGCTAAACGAAAGGTCGGTTGCGATATACTGGAGATTCGGCACCGCACGGATGGGAAATCCGACTCTCGCTTCGTAAGCCATACTGGCTGTCTCTCCGAAACACCGCCTACCCAAATTGCGCTCGGCCGGCGGTCCTAAACTCAGCCTTGCTTCCCTCGAGCCGAGAACAGCAATAGACAAGGCGCTCCCATTAGAGCTTGCATGACCCACGCCTTCGATATCACCCCCCGCCCACCGTATTCGTTCGAACTTACCGTCGCGCGCTTTGCGCGCTTTGCCAGCGAAAACGTAAATCTCGTGGAGGACGGTCAGTACAAACGCCTACTGGCAGCTGGGCGCCAACTCGCGTTGGCGACGGTGACCAATCGCGGATCGGTAACGAAGCCGCGGCTAGCCGTAATCTTGAACAGCCGCTCCAGCACTCCACTCAAGGTAGCGGAGCTCGAAGCGCAGCTTCGCCATATTCTCTGCACGGACCTCGATCTCCGGCCTTTCTATCTCATTGCGCGAAAGGATCCGACACTCGCCCCCATCATCACCCGATTTCGCGGTTTGCGCATCACCGCCAGCAGTACGCTCTTCGAAGCGTTAGTTACCGCCGTGTTGTCACAACAGGTCAACCTCGCGTTCGCCTATGCCATCAAGAAGGAGTTGGTTGAACACTTCGGTCGCAAGTGGCAAGTGCGGGAGCGCACTTACTACGCATTTCCCGAACCGGGGAGGTTCGCCAGCCAGACTGTGGAAGCAATGCGCGGTTTCCGCTTGAGCAATGCCAAAGCGACCACGTTAATTCGACTCGGAGAGGTCTTTAGCATCGACTTCACGCTTCGCGGGTTAGCTGAGCTAAATGATGAAAAGATCGTGGAGCATCTGACCAGGATCAAGGGGATCGGTCGCTGGTCAGCAGAAATTGCGTTGACATATGGGCTGGCCCGTACGGATGCGTTCCCAGCCGGCGACTTAGGGGTCGTCAAATATGTAGCCCAAGGTTTGTTGGGCAGGACACAAAAAGCCACCGAAGCGGAGATGCGCGTTTTTGCCGAACGCTGGCGACCCTACCGTGCACTAGCGCTCGCATACTGCTACGCCGAGTTAGCATCTCGGCGCAATACCTCAACGCCGGACGTCGCTTCGAAATAGAGTAGAAAGCTACTCCGTGTTGCCAGACAATACCATTCGAAATACCCCGTACAATTCGGAGATTGGCAAACATTCCGTCTCCATCATTGTGCCAACCTTCCACGAGGCGGGTAACATTCGGACACTAGCGAAACGGATCGAGACAGCCCTTCTCGGGACAGGTCTCCAATGGGAATTGTTGCTGGTGGATGATGATTCCAACGACGGCAGCGAAGATGTAGTTAGGGAGCTTGCACGAAGCCTGCCGGTCCGCATAGTCATCCGCCGGGGGTTGCCCCGAGACTTGTCCTTAGCTGTCATCGAGGGAATCCGCCGATGCCAGTTCGACCGACTGTTGGTAATGGACGCAGACCTCTCCCATCCACCTGAGAGAATCACCGAACTTCTGGGGGCGCTGGACGCCGACTGCGACATGGTGATCGGTAGCCGCTATGCGCCGGGTAGCACAGTCGACCGCGCTTGGGGTCTCTATCGGGTGCTGAATTCAAGGCTGGGTACCTGGCTAGCGCGTCCGTTGGTCAAATTTGCTGACCCTCTGTCGGGATTCTTTGCCACGTACCGCAGCACCCTACCCGAACTCCCCACTGTGCGACCGATTGGCTATAAAATAGCCTTGGATCTCGCGGTACGTGGACAATTGCGAGTGAAGGAGGTCCCTATTGAGTTCCGTGACCGAACCGTGGGTCTCAGCAAGCTAGACTGGCGGCAACAGGTTAGATTCCTGCGCCAGCTCTCGCGGTTGTACAACCATAAGTTTGGCAGCATAGCGCGCGTCCCCTTCTTCAGTGTGGTGGGCGCTAGTGGCCTCGCTATTGATCTTGCTTGCTATCTCGGCCTTCAGTGGGTCGGCGTCGAACATCGGTTAGCACGCTTGCTATCGTTCTTTCCTGCAACGGGTTGGAACTGGGCGCTTCACCGAGGCCTGACGTTCAGTGAGCGGGTACGGCAACCGCACCTAGGTCAATTAACCAGATTCGTGGCAAGCAGCCTTATTGGTCTGGGGGTGAATGTTGGGAGCTACGCACTCTTCACAAGTTACATGGAAAGGTTCGATCGGTACCGGCTTCTGGCCTTCTTTTGCGGCGTTGTTTTAGGTAGTGTCGTAAACTTCGTAGTTGCCGATTTGTACGTCTACACAAGACACCGCCAACCCCGGCGCTAAACCGGCCTAATGCCCAAGAGCAAGCTAAGCCGAACTAGCGCTCTTCCTCCGAATCATTTGCTACCGCACGCCCATATGCATCCTCATAGCGGACAATGTCGTCCTCCTCCAGATAGGGCCCTGTCTGAATCTCCACCAATTCCAAGGGAGCACTGCCCACGTTCTCGAGCCGATGCTTCGTGTCGTTGGCAATATGGATGGATTGATTTTCGGACAACTCGAACGTGTCATCCGCCCGGGTGACCCGTGCTGTGCCACGAACGATGAGCCAGTACTCCTTGCGAAATTGATGCGACTGCAACGACAGGGCATGGCCGGGCTGGACGACAATGTGCTTCACTTTGAACCCATCTCCACGGTGCAAGTCATTAAAAGTTCCCCAAGGGCGATGAACCTTCCGATGGAAAAGGAATTCATCTCGACCCGTCGACCTAAGTTTCGCCACTAGGTTTCCTACGGTCTGAGTCGCCCCCCGATCTGCCACCAAAACCGCATCCGCGGTGTCAACGATGACCAAATTAGACACCCCGGCCACCGCTACCACTCGATCCCCGGCTTGAACATACGTGTCGCGGACGCCTTCCAGGACGGCACTCCCACGGACCACATTGCCGGCAGCATCTCTCTCGCTGAGATCGGCCAGCGCCGCCCAAGAACCGACATCCGCCCAGTCAGTTGCAAGCGGCACCATCGCAACGCCGGGAGCATGCTCCATGACCGCGTGATCCACCGAGAGTGCGGGCGATGAGGTGAACAACCCTGGCTCTAGCCACAGGAAGTCCCGATCTAACACCGCCTTCCGGAATGCACCTTCCACCGCGTCACGTACACCCGGCGCCTGGACCCCAAGCTGCCGAAGGTAACCCGAGGCAGAAAAGACGAACATTCCGCTATTCCAAAAATACCCACCCTCTTCAAGATAACGAACAGCGGTCGCAACGTCGGGCTTTTCGGTAAATCGCTCCACCCAGCGACCGTCGTTGCTCACGCCGGTGAAATCGGCGACTTTCATGTATCCATATCCTGTTTCGGCGCAGGTCGGATCAACGCCGAAGGTCACCAGATGCCCGGCGGTAGCCTCCTGTACCGCAGCCCGAACCGAACTGGCAAACCGATTTTCATCCTGGATCACATGATCCGCAGGCAACACAAGGAGAATAGGATCTCCGCCGTCTTCATCCAACGCAAGCGCTTCCAAAGCTGCCGCCGCGATGGCCGGAGCGGTATTCCGCCCTATTGGCTCCAGCAGAATAGCCGATGGTGTTACGTTGATGGCCCTCAACTGCTCTACCACCATGAACCGGTGGGCCTCGTTACATACAACAATCGGCGCCCGCGATTCGTCAAGCGCACTAAGGCGACGGGCTGTAGCCTGGAGCAAAGTGTCTTTCCCCAGCAATGGCAACAACTGCTTGGGGTGGGCCTCCCGGGATAAGGGCCAGAGGCGGGTGCCGGCGCCGCCGGCCAGGATAATTGGGAACAAGACGTGCCTCATCTCGATCAACTCGACTTAAACCTCAAAGCACACACCCTTAAGTATACCAGAGGCGTACCGTCGACGGACAGGCTCCACTAGTGCCGGTCGTCGGTGAAATAATGTCAGGTACCCCAACGTTTCCCTGCCTTGCGAAAATTACAGTTAGAGAAAATGGGCTTAACTTATTTACCATTAATACTGATATTACACGCATAAATCTTAAAGTGACACTATAATTATATTTAGCGGTCCACCGACACCCATCAGGCGCCAATTCATTGACTGACGGGAGTGAGATAAATATAATCCCCACAATCGAACAAGTCCCTGAACATCCAAGGGGCTTGCTCAGTTGTAACTAGGGATTCGTTCGGACCCGCCGGCTAGGCAACCGGGGTCGAGAGCAGATGGGTAGCATCCACGAAATCTACATAGCGTCCAGCGGCAGCGAAAGCATGCGGAAGGTCGATCAAGCCGAGGCCGTGGCCAGCATGGGCCTCAAGGGCGACCGCTATTGTGAGCGGGTGGGCTATTACAGCGGTTGGGACGAGTGTCAGGTCACCCTTATCGAAGTTGAAGACCTTGAAACTATTACGACTACATCAGGTCTCCAAGTACTCAACGGAGAGCACCGAAGAAACATCGTCACCCAGGGAATCCACCTCGAAGAGTTAGTAGGACATGCTTTCCGCGCAGGCGATGCAGTCCTAGCTTTCGATCGCCCGCGCCCGCCGTGCGCATATATCCAATCCATCACAGAAACCGGTATGACCCGGGCCCTTGCAGGCAAGAGCGGCATCTGCGCACTAGTGGTCAAGGGTGGTGTTATTCGGCCCGGCGACGAGGTCGCCGCGCTCTGACCATGGCGACACAGACTCCAATACCCACATCGACTTCGAGCGACTCAGCCTTCACGTTCTATTACGGCTGGATCATACTTGTGGGGGGCTTTCTCATCCTGGTCGTGGACGGCGGCGTGCGTTTCTCCTTCGGCATCCTAGTTAAGCCGTTGACAGTCGAGTTCGGGTGGGACCGGGGAACTATCGCGTTTGCGTACACACTAAACATGTTGGTGTTCGGGTTTGCGCAGATGATGGCCGGAAAGATTCTGGACCGCTTCGGGCCACGGCTATTGTTCTCGTTGTCAGCCCTGGTAGCCTCAGCGGGCCTGTTCCTGACCTCCCGAACCACCTCCATCCCCGAACTTTACCTCTATTACGGCGTCGTCACCGCGGTAGGCGTATCGGGAATCACCATCGGCGTGGTTTCCGCCACCATCTCCCGATGGTTCAAGAGCCTCCGGGGCGTCATTGGCGGCATCGCCGTAACCGGTACATCCTTTGGGCACTTCGCGGTCGTTCCCGCGTTAGCCTACTGCCTCGAACGTTTCGGGTGGCGCGCTTCTTGTGCGGGCCTGGGTCTCCTGGGATCCGTGATAGTGGTCCCGGTGGCGTTGGCGGTGATGAAGAAAGAACCCGCCGACCTAGGCCTATTACCCTACGAAACTGCCAAATCCACATCGAACCGCCAGACCCCCCTGACCCCAGACTTTTCACCCAGAAAAGCGTTCTTCTCCCGTAGCTTCCTATTCGTGGCCATCGCTTATGGCTGTTGTGGCTTTGGAGATTTCTTCTTTGTGACACAGTTCATTCCCTTCGCCACCGATGCCGGCCTGACCACCCAGTCCGCCTCGAACATCCAAGGCTTGGCCGGCCTATTCAGCCTAGCGGGTGTCTTGATATTCCCTGCACTGACCGAAAAGTTTGGCCACGGCGGTCCTCTCTCCTTAATGTTTGTCTTGCGCGGCGTTTGTTTTGGAATTCTCGTGCTCTCATCCAAGGAACCGGCGATTTTTGCGGCAGCCCTGTTAATGGGATTCACCCTAATGGCCACCGCCCCGCTTGCCGCGGCCATCACGGGGGACTATTTCGGTGTCACGCATATCGGCCTCATCACCGGCGCCATTCTTTGGGTTCACCACACAGGTGGAGCACTCGGGGCACTCCTGGGCGGCACGTTACACGACATCACGGGCGCCTACACCAGTATGTTCATGGCATGCCTCGTCATGGCGTTCACTGGCTCGGCCGTATGCTTGAGGATCAAGCCGCCCACGGGCAACTGACGCCGTGAACGACGCATCCTTAGCTCGTAGATCGGGGACAAAGTGCCCGCTCAAATCCACCACCACAGCGGAGGCGATATGATAGATGCGTACTCTTGGCGAACTAGCAACGGCCGCAAGCTGCACATCATTTTAGAGGAACTGGGACTAAACTATCGTATTCACCCTATCGACATACGTAAGGGCGACCAGTTCGGACCGGAGTTCCTGAGTATCAGCCCTAACAACAAAATCCCCGCCATCGTGGATCAGAATGGGCCCAACGGAAAACCTTACGCAGTATTCGAGTCAGGTGCGATTCTGATGTATCTCGCGGAAAAGACCGGTCGACTCATGCCCCAGAAGATGAACCAACGCTATGCGGTGATCCAGTGGTTGATGTTCCAAATGGCCGGAGTCGGCCCCATGTTGGGACAGGCAAACCATTTCCGCGGCCAAGCGTCTGACAACGAATATGGCGTTCGCCGCTACACCAATGAGGCCGGCCGCCTTTATGGGGTAATGGACAAGCGCCTGATGGGCCACGAGTATTTGGCTGACGAGTACTCCATCGCCGACATTGCTTGCTACCCGTGGCTCCAAGGCCACGATAAACAAGGGCAGAATCTGGACGACTTTCCCCACGTCAAACGGTGGTTCGAAGCCATTACTGCCCGTCCTGGCGTGCAACGGGGCCTCCAGGTAATGGCTGACATTTCTACTACGCCCATGGACGATAGGGCTCGAGAGATCATGTACGGGGCTAAGCAGTATGAACGGCACTAGGCCGAGAACCTGAGGTCAATCCAGGGTAACGCGAAAGCGCGCAAGAAACCTGCGGTCGATACGGTCCTTGAGCCACCAGCACCAACGCGCGTGAACGGCCCATCCTCTGTAATCCATAAGAGCCTTGCCATCGCCAGTGTTGAGTAATCGCAAGAAATCATGCTGGGGACGATAACGGGATAACGGTTCACCGCGCAACACCGCACCGATGTTGCGCCAGAGGACCGGCCCCTGGCGTACCGCATAGACACCCGCCTTGGATGGAGCCGCAGATTCCATCGTACCGCTATCACCCACCACAAAAACGTTCCGCGAACCCGTAGACTGAAGCGTGTCGCGGGTGAGTAAGAACCCCTCCGGATCTTTTGGTAGTGCCATATTCTTCAACACCGGTGGGGGGGCCGCACTCATTGCCAGAATGACGAGGTCTGCTGGAATGCGGCGTCCGTCGGCACACTCAACTTCCCGGCCGGTGACCCGGGTGATACGCGTACCAGTGATCACCTCCACGCCGCGAGCTGCAAGAAGTTGCTCCATCTTACGTAGGGCCCGTGAGGACAACCCACCACCGATACGTTCTCCAGCGTCAACGATGGTCACTTTGTGACATAAGGCACCAAACAGCCGGCGCAGGTACGAAGGCAAGCACAGACTAATCTCCACACCGCCCACACCGCCCCCAATCACCAACACCCGGATGGCCTCCAGACCTCGCCGGCCCAACTCCTGCAGGCGCTCGCGGAGACGGATGAGAAACGTCTGCATCGGCTTAATCGGGACCCAGACGCCAGCGATCAGCTCAATGCCAACTTGGTTCGGCACCGAACCCACACCCACGGACAAGATATCGAAACGAACGGGTTCATGCTTCTCGAAGCATACGGTTTGTTTCCCTATGTCTACGTTCTGAGCTGGCTCTACCACGAGCTCGGCCTTAGCCGCGTGAGCAAGGCCCCGTAGATCGATTTCTGGCGTGCCGGGTGGGTACTCACCCGATAGGGTGCCGGTCAACATACCGGAGTAGTTGGCCACAGGAAAACTCGACACACACACGAGGCGAGTACCTGGAAGGGGCTCACGCCGCCACATGTCCAGGACATGAGCGTTCGTATGGCCGATGCCGAGGACGACGATCCGACTATGCGATCGCACGTACGGAGGGCCGTGCAGACATGCGCCCGTACCAGGCATGCAGCAGGGGCAGGCTCGGATCCGGCAGTATGCCCCACTCAACGTGGCGCATGAACCGCGGCAAGTGCGCTACATCGAGGAGCGAGAAATCGCCGGCCATATATTCGCGACCTTGAAGCTCACGCTCCAGGGATTGTAGCTCCTCAATGAACCGCGCCTTACCTGCTGCTAGGGCATCTCCGTCACGTTCGGCCTCAGGCTTTACCATTTCTGCTCGGATGGCCTGGTGACTATCGTTGGTATGGTTGATGCCATAGTCGACGAGGATTCGTATTCTTGCACGCAATGAGGGGTCAGCAGGAAGTAGCGGAGGATTTGGGTATTTCTCCTCCAGGTACTCGTTGATGATACACGATTCATAGAGCACCGTATTGCCGTCGACCAATACCGGCACCTTTCCGTAGGGGTTCATAGCGAGGTACTCAGGGGTCTTCTGCTCCTGTTTGCGCAGGTCCACAAGTATAGTTTCGTAAGGCAGTCCCTTCTCTTCCAGCACAACCTTCACCCTCTGGCAGTTAGGCGAACTCTTGAAGTCGTAAAGCTTGATTGAATCGCTCATTTGATGTGCTCCTTTCGTTCGAGGTACGAACATTCGGAACAGGCAACCGCCTATTGCCGATATCCCCGTACCAACCGCTCCAACTCGTCCTTCCACTTCCCTGATACGGAATCGTGAGTCTCCTTGTCGATCTGACTAACAGCGGGGAACTCATCCCGCCACTCGAAGGGCCGAGTAGCGTCTATGATGGCGCGCGAGTTCAGCCCCTTCTTGTCACGCGGGATGATGGGGTCCAGCGGCCCGCTCCAGGTGCGCCGGATGATGTCGATGGATTCTTCGGGGTTCGAACGGGTGCACATGGCCCAAACCACTTCGTTTAAGTTAGTAATATCAATGTCGTCGTCCACGACCACCACGTAACGGCCAAGATACGCGCCTGCGTGACACTGGGCGGCCATGACTGCTGCCTGTTTAGCATGACCCGGATAGCGTTGCCGAATGGCCACCACAATCATGAAGCGTTGGGCCGGTGGCGGCACGTACACGCCGCACACATCTGGCACTCCACCCCTTTCCACCCCGTTCCAGATCATGGCCGAACGCAGCATCGAACGGTACATTCCGTGGATGGTCGGACGGAATGGCGGCGCGGCGGTAAGGATAGGATCGTCCCTGTGGTAAACAGCCTTTAACTGTACCACTGGCTCGGCTCGGCGGGCGCTCGCGTAATAGCCGGTCCATTCGCCGAAAGGGCCCTCCGGACGGGTGTCGCCGGGTATTATCTCGCCCTCCACTACGATCTCGGCGGCTGCAGGAACCCTGAGACCGGTCAGCGGAGCCTCGATGACACTCAAGGGTTGCCCCACCAGCCCACCGGCCCAGGCGTATTCACTCACGCCCGGGGGTACCGCTTGGGACGCGGACACGAACATCAGCGGATGTTGCCCAAATGCCATCGCGACCTGCACCGGATTTCCCGCCCGCAGAGTCTTCTCCATATGCATGCGCCCATGCTTTCCCGGCGAAATATAGAGGGCCAGCTTGTCGCGCTCGTGCACCATGACGCGGTAACAGCCCACGTTCTCGGCGCCGGTCTCGGGATCGCGCGTAACCACTAGGTGGGCAGTACCAAGATAACGCCCGCCGTCACCGGAGTGCCAGCGAGGCACCGGAATGTCGAGGATGTTGACCTCCCCGCCGGTGTAGCGATTCTCCAGAACGGGACCCGTCGGCAGTACGCGAGGTTCTAGGGGCGTGAGGTTGCTCAACCGCGTTCGCAAACGGTCGATCACTTCCATTGTACTGAGGCCCATAGGTAGCCCGAGGGTGAGCGCAGTACGCTCCATGGTTTCCATCATATTGGCGAGAATACGACCCTTACCGTCGTAGCCCTCGACATTCTCGAACAGGAGCGCGGGCGGCGCCGGGAGCCGCTCACAGATGATCTCGTTGAGGGCGCCAACCTCCAGGTCCCAATGCGCGCCGGAAATGTGCTCCAACTGACCGATTTCTTCCACCTGCTCAAGCCACACGCGAAGATCGTCGAAGGCGTTCAGTTCCAATTCCGATTTCCTTTCCGGTCTAGCCATCGATCACCCCTTAATGGAGCTACTTCTGCTCCGCCAGGTCCCAAGTGTTAGGCGCGAACAATTCCTCAGGGGAGAGATTACGTTCACAAATCCCCTGAGCCTCACAGTATTCGATAAATGTATTGATGACATGTCTGTTCGCTTCCAGCCCATACGCACACGGGTCACCTCCGAACACTGCGCGTTCCTCATCCAGCGCATGCTGTCGCCACGCAACGATCATGCTCGGGATGTTAGAATACAGTTGTCGCGCCTGCCGCTTTGCTTCGCTGAACAACCCGAAGAGGGCTGGCGCGACCTCAGGGTTTTGTTCCAGCACCGCTCTCCGGACAGCAAGTACATGCATAATCGGAAAGATTTGTGTTTTCGTGAAGTACTGCGTCTCGACTTCCTTGTAGTCCTCGAACAGCCGCTTCAAGGCCGGGTCGTCAAGTAATTGCGGGAGTTGCGTCTCAGTAACCCCGAGCATGTCTAAGCGTCCCTCACGTAACGCACGCATGGCCCGCTCAGCAGCACTGCCCTCACCCTGAACCACCTCAATGGCAGAGCCGCCCGGGAGCTTCAATGTCGTATCAGTGGTACCGTCGTCCCAGTGGTGCAGGGAAGCCACGTGCCACTGGGAATTGTTGGGCGTAACACCGTACTCATCCATCAGAGTCCCACGGATCCACACGGCCGCGGTCTGCACCCACCGCAGGAAACCGAGGCGCTTCCCGACGAGATCCTGGGGCGTGTCGATTCCGGCGTCACGTCGCACCACGATAAAGCCGTGCCTAAACATGCGCGACGGAAACACCGGGATTCCGATGAAACTACCCTGGTTGCGTGATGTATAATAAATCAACTCAGCCAACGACATCTCGGAAATGTCGAACTCACCCCGGTACATAGCTGCGAACATGCCCTGAACGCTCACTTGCTCCACTACGTCCAACTCGATTCCCGGAACCTCTATTGCACCCCGGAGAATGGCATTGGTGCCGTCGTAATTTCGGCAGGCGAGACGAAGGTGACAGGGCTGCGCCATCAACCTGGTTTCCCCCGACGCATAGCCAGCGTAGCCGCGGCCACCGGTATGTCGTAGGTCCGGCCGTGGCCGCCCACTACATTCTCGACCAGGAACGCTTTCCGCCCCGACTCGGGGAGCCCACCGCGAAACTGCCAACGCACGAACGGATGCATCTCCGTGTCCTTGTTGATTGAATGACGGATGCGCAGCAGCAGTCCTGCGGAATCGAGGTTGGACAAATGTTCTTGCAGATCAGGATAAGACATCTTCGGTTCGCTCGTTTACAGATGTGTCGCTACACGTCCCCGACGGTACGCCGCTCTTCGCGGTAGAGCTCCAGCGCCTCCAGTACTGGTCGATCGTTCATAGAGAAGAGCACTGCCTCCTCATCGAAAGGGTTCTCGTGACGGTGCCACTGCCAGTTTGGGATCATAAAGGAATCGCCCTTCTCCCACTCCAGAAATCCCTCGCCCACCGCGGTCCGGCCGTGGCCGCGAAACACATGATACAGAGATGTGCTGGTGTGGCGGTGAGTACCCGTCACCCATCCCGGCTTGAGCATCTGCGCTTCACAGGACAGGGTCGCCATGGTGTAGCCGCCAGTTACTGGGTTAATATAGCGGACCACGTGACCGTCAAAGGGATCCGCCTCGGCGTCTGAAATGTTGCGGAGAGAAGCATCGGTCTCCTCCCAGCGGTAGCGAAACGGCACCCCTCGGCCGACAGATGCCACATGAGCGGGTGGGCGGGCAAAGCCGAAGCGCATCTGCGCGTCGCCGTCGGCTCGAGTCACGCCCTGGGTCTCTTTATCAAAATTCTCGAAGAACAGGACGTTCAGCGAATTTATGAGGGGGCCGTCGAGCCCGTCAAGCCAAACAATAGGCTCGTCGGACTCGTTATGATGTTCGTGCCAGTTCCAGTTAGGAGTGAGGATTAGGTCGCCCTCGTGCATGGGATAGCGCTCCCCCTCTACCAATGTGAAAGCACCGCTTCCCTTCACCACGAAACGGATGGCTGCCATGTTGTGGCGATGAGGCCGAGCGATCTCCCCTGGGTTCACCACGGAAAAGGTGAACAGCAGGGTTCGGGAGGTAGCGCGGGTCGGGTTCTGCGGGTTCACCAGTCGGATGGCTCGGCGTTCCGCCAATTCCAACCCGACCGACTCCCTAGCCTCCATGAGACAAGGGTAGACTTCCCGCCACTTCCATAAGTAGGGTGCTTCGTCTTGGTGCTCGGGCGTGCGCGTATTCCAGAACCCCGAGAGGTCGTGTTCAGCCAACAAGTCATTGAGGTCTTTGAGCTCCATCTTCATGGCGAATACCTTAGGCTGTGGCAACGGGCTAGTTTGCAAGCGATCGTACGAACAAACATGACAACGAGATACGCGCGACGTCTATGGCAACCGAGCCATGGCTGCAGCCATTCCGCCAAAATAGGCCCGGTGTATTTCCATGGACTCCCTGGCGGTGCGCAGCACACCTTCCTCAGTGCCCTCAGGAACAAACCGCTCAAAGATATCGAGGAACAACTCTGAGTGCTTTTCGTCGGCCGCACGATGGGCGGTGAAATTAGGCATCTGATCGTCAGAAAAACTTAGATCGCGGCTCCAGCGTTCATAAAGCCGGCCACAGTTGCCCCCTCCGAGGTCCCCGAGCAGGCGGTCGTCGTTAGTCCACTCGGCGATGGTGGAAGCCGCTAACGCCTCCTGCCACGGCTTGTTCCGAGCAATCCACCACCAACTGTAGATGGCAGCCCTCGTGGTGGGCAACGGCTCAGCGTCAAGCACCTCCTGTTCGCTGAGGCCTACCTCCTTCCCCTGCCGGAAGATCAAATCAAGGTGGCCTCGATCCGAGTAATCGTCTTCCACCAACTCCTCGTACTCGTGGGACATGATGCGCTGCTTCACCAAATGCACCGGGCAGTTGGCCGCCACCTGCGGCCAGTAGTGCCGACGCTGACGCACATAGATACCCAATTGCGATAGGTAGAGCCGCCCACGTTCTATGGTAACCGGAGTTTCGTAGAACTGCCCCATCTCCGGGGAGCGGAAAAATTCTCTGACGACCTCACCGAGTTCCCTACGCCATTCCTTCGGGTTCATGACTTCCTCCTTGCGCGGTAAAGGGGATTGAAACCCGCCCCTACCTCTCATCGCTTCAGAATACAGACGTTAACTTATCTCTTGTATATCTAGTTATTTATGAACACTTTTATAAGTAATACTTAATACTAACCTGTAGCCGCGGCTAACGCGTTTCGAAGCTTCCCCACCGCTTCGCTACTTAAGTCCTTAGTCGGCCAACGCGGAAAGTCTACCACAGGCAGATCTCGCAGCTTGAGCGACTCCCTCAACACCGCGCGACCCGCCGTCCGCTGTAAGTCACCAATCACAGCGGTGAACTCGATCACCCGACGCTGAAGCTCCACCGCCTCCTCCAGCTTTCCCGTCGTTGTGGCGTCCCAAAGATTCACGAGCAGCTCAGGTACCGCCACCGTCAAAGGATGAATCGAACCCGCGAGCCCCCACAACACGCCCGGCATAATCAGCGTCGCGGAACCGGAAAAGACCGCACAACTTACCGGCAACGCCCGCACAAATGCCAATTGCTGATCCAGTGGAATAAACGACATCTTGATGCCACACGCCTCTGGAACCTCTCCACAGAGCTTGACGGTCCACGGAGCGGTCATGCGATAGCCGCTATTCACCGCGTTGTTGTAAATGAACATAGGGTATTGGATAGCCTCGTACACCTTCGCGTAGTGCGCCAACACCTCGTCGTCGAGATGATCGAAGTAGTACGGTGGCACGACTCCAACGACGTCGGCTCCTTGATCCCTAGCATCCTTGGCAAGATCAACAGTAGTCGGGGTGTCGGCAGTACCCGCGTGTATCACCACCGGGACCCGTCCAGCTACCCGATCAATAACCAGTTTGGCCGTACGCTTGCGTTCGTCCGGCGTAAGCGCCGGCCCCTGACCGAAAGTGCCGAGCACAAATAGGCCGTGCACTCCCGCTTCCACGTAGAAGTCCGTCAGCGCCAGAACTGCGTTCTCGTCTACCGCACCCGTATCGGTGAACGGCGTCGGCAACGGAATATACATTCCTTTCAAACGTTCCATGTTCTCACTCCTTTTGAGGATAGCAGCAGTACCGCGCTCCAACACCGCCGCCACTTTTCGGCTAACATTAGACGGCTAATAGGGCAATGCCGAATAACTGTCAACGGAGAGGGCCGACCACCAGTCTAGCAATGCGCTGTGACTTCAATCTCAATGAGCTTACCCTGGGCAGAGTAGCCTTCCACAAACGAACATTCGATTCCCGCCGGACAGGATCCAACAACCCGTTCAAAGGCTGCCCGCATAGACTCCGGCTCCTCGTTCTGTTGGAGGAAAAACGAAACCAATGTTGCCTGTTCCCAGGAGGCCCCGGCGTGCTCCAGGGACTCACCGATGAGGCCGCAGGCCTCGCGTACCTGCTCCGCGAGTTTGCCCCGAGTGGCGGTGACGCCCGACAGAAAGATCATCCCTTCAAGATCGACGTAGCGTAGCGGGACGGCAGGGGGATCGTATTCCACTAACCTCTTCTCTCCACTGGAACGCATTGCGACGAAGTCCAGCGCTACCGTGGCATTGGAATCGAAGTGTCCGGGCGCTATATAGCTGGAACTCGAGGAGCGTGAACTATCGGACATTCGTTTAGAGCGAGCCTGGCTTGCAACGCTTCGACTCGATCGGTCCCGAGCCCACAGCCGTGTACGCACCGTATCGGCGAGGGATAGGCCCAGCCGCCCTATCTCCTCCTCGATACGGGTGAGAATCCCGTCCATCCCATGGTCGGCTGGAGCACCGGCGGTCGCCTCGCACGAAACTGCGACAAATTCGCGGCCGAGCCAGTCGAATGTTTTCATTCGCATAGCGTTTCTCCCTAGTGCCGGCTTTGCTCGCCTTCCCCTACTCAAAGAAAGCTAACGCCCGAATTTCGATACTCTCCCGCCCGGGTGCGTCGGGAAGGCACGTAGGATCATCGAAGGAAGTGTGGGCGGTAAACCGGGCCCGTCCACCCTTATCGGAATCAAACACTTTGAAGACAACGGCCTCGTTCCGCGTCATATGAGGAAAATAAAACCAGCGGTGTTTCGGGCTGTAGGAAATCTGATAGGTCTCGCCCACGCGACCAGGATAGCTACGCTGGGCCGGGATCAACTCCTCCGCCTGCAAAGTACGAGCATCCGCGATGGCCAGCGGATTCGTCCGCACCGGGTTGCGTGTAGGCCGCCACACCTGGATGATGGCAAACCTCCCCCTTAGCAATATCTCAGCCTGGTCTACGGACAACAAGTCCCGAACACGCTTAGGCCCTGACCACTCAGTGTAGTCATTGTGCACAGAGCGGTTCGGCTCGCGGACCTTTCTTTCGGCACGGATACCTTCATCCTGAGCTCGTAGAGTATGATCAAAGATGACCACGCGGGACGCGCCGCTCTCTCGCATGACTAGCGCCTCTATCTCGGGGTAATAGACAGAGCAGAGCTCGTCTTCGTTGTAGAAGTCCTGAACTTGGGAATCATGCCGGACAAAGACGAACCCCTCGCGTTCCAGTGAAAATTCCCGCGCCCTGAGACGTCCGTTGCAAACGGTTATCCGGTGCGGCTCGTACTTGCCGGTCCGCAGCGCCGGCGTGCTGTTGATCTGCGCCGTATGGGTAACTGGCTTGATGCCCGTATGCACCGCATAGTTGAGAACGGCTTCCACCCCATCCGGCAGGGCCTCCACAGCCTGAATCTCATCCATGTATACCTCCCGAGACATCAAACCACTCCGCTATTTGGTGCTCTGTAACGGATTGCACTCCACCAATTCAGTAAGGACGGCACTAGGCAATCCAAAGCGATGGTAACAGCCCACGAGGGGTTGAACAATATCACACAGTCACGGCGCGTTGACACAATCGAGGGAGTCTGGAAAGGTTCAGACTTAGTCTTGCCCTCCGGGCTCAATTATCCCTTCCAAAAGGAGTTCTCAATGGGACGTGACTATTCCGTCATATCAGCTGACGGCCACATCGACTTGAACCCAGACATTTGGCGCCACCGGGTCGCTACATCCATGCGGGAACGCGCACCAAAACGGGTTAAGATGCCAAACGGGTCGGACGCAGTAGTGGTAGACGGGGGAAAGCCCAACACCATCGGGGTCACCCGAAGCGTACGAGTGGACAAAGTGGATATGGCAAAGCAGGTACCCACCTTCGAGACCTGCGCAGGCACGGGACCGCCTGCGCAGCGATTGGAAGAGCAGGACAGGGATGGTGTAGACGCCGAGGTAGTATTTTCGCAGATCTCCTTCGTACTGGAGCAGGCCAGCGACCATGAACTCTACCGCGAGTTAGTGCGGGCGTATAACGAGTTCCTAGCGGAGGAGTACATGGCCCCGGCTCCAGACCGCATAATCCCCATGGGTGTCATCCCTACCAGCGGCATCGACGACGCGGTGCGAGAACTAGAGCATTGCGCCCAACTGAAGCTTAGGGGCGTTAAGCTTGATAAGTTTCCTAGCGGCAAGGGCTACCCCACTGCCGAAGACGACCGGTTCTGGGCTACAGCCCTGGACCTGGGCGTAGCGCTCACCAACCACAACACGGGGAACATGGGCTCCGGCAAGAACGGTGAGCCTGCGTTCCTGTATCAGCACCAGCCTGGCCCTGATGTTCATGTGAAAGAGCCCATGAACTACTTCTTCCGCTTCACCAATGACGCCATGGTGGGCGCCGTGCAGATGGCTTTCGCTGGAGTGTGGGATCGGTTTCCATCCCTCAAAATGTACTGGGCCGAAACCATGATCGGCTGGTTCGAGTACGGCCTCTGGCAACTCGACGACCACTACCAGCGCTATATGCCCATGATCCACGAGTTCTGGGGGCTCCACTATCTCGAGAGAAAGCCCAGTGAATACATAAAAGAACACAACTACTGGGGCTTTCTACATGACCCCATCGGTATCAACCGACGGGCTTGTATCGGCTACGATAAGATTATGTGGGCCACGGACTTCGCCCACGCTGCCAGCGAGTATCCCAATTCCATTCCAGTGATGGAGCAAGACTTTGAGGGCGTGCCCGCTCACGAGAAGCACGCTATGCTAGTGGACAATTGCGTGCGGTATTTCCGCCTGGACGCGTGAGCACCTGAGTGGCAAATCTGATCAGGCACACGTACGGAGAACCTACCGTGAACGACGTCGGCATCACCCACGAGGACCTAGAAAACTTCCTGGCGGCCCACCACTTAGTGGGAGCAGGCTTACGACGCGAAGGCATGGCGGAGGCGCGCACTGGCGCCACTGGCGCCCACTGGACCTGGGACAGCATCCATAGAGGGCTCATGCGTTCCGGCGAGATCGTCACGGTTGGCCCAGGAGGCATGACTGGCATGCGGTCGGTCACGGGGATCGAGGCAACCCGTTTCCCTATCTGGATGAACGTGCAGATACTCATGCCCGGCGAACGCACACAGGGTCACCGAAACATGCGGAACGAAACACGGCTGGTGTGCGAAGCGCCAAAGAAAGCTGCGTTCGTTTGCGAGTTCGAAGCCTTCCCCATGGAACGAGGGGACGTCATCATAAGCCCGTCGTGGACTTTTCACGACCACTGGAACCAGGATTCCACGCCCGCACTCTACGTTGACGGCTACGACAACGGCTACAACGGCGGGGTAAACCTTAACGATCGAATGCCGACGGAAAGCCCTTTCCAGGAGATCCGCAAGCCTAACGGTTACGGCGCGCGCACCCGTGGTCATGCGAGGCCCTTGTCGGAAGGTCGGCCCTTTCCTCTACCACCTATGCGCTATCCGTGGGCTGAGACTCGGGCCGCCCTGAGTGCCCTGCAGGAAGCGGGCGAAGAGGACCCTTGCGAGGGCATCCACCTAATGCTCGCAAGCCCCGTGGACGGCGGACCCACGCTACCCACAATTTCCTGGCACGCGCAACTCCTAAGGCCCGGACAGACCACTCTAAGCCACCGACACAACAGCAACACCTTCTACCACGGTTTCGAAGGCACTGGCGCAATCATCATCGAAGGCGAGCGGCTCGAGTGGCGCCAGGGAGATATTTTCGCGGTGCCGGCGTGGACGTGGCACCACCACGAAAACAGGCATGAGGGCGAGTCCATTCTGTTCTCCATCGACGACTGGCCAGCACAGACCAAGCTCGGTTTCTACGTAAAGGAAAATGCAACCGCGGACGGTCAGGACGGATAGTGAACCGACGCGAGATAAGAAAGGCATAACCCATGGCAAATCCCAAGCTCCGCCTCGGCTTCCGCGAGCCTGAGGTAGACACCAACCGGCCCTTCGTAGACGGCACCGTACAGGTCGAAGGCTTCGATCTCGAGATCAGTGATTTCCACGGGCCGGACGCGATTGACGCCTGGGATGCAAGCTTTGGCGGCCTCATGCGTACTAAGGGTAAGGGCGAGCATCCTTACGTATCGATTCCAGCATACCCGAACCGCAAATTCCGCCTCGCCTACATCTTCGTAAATAACACGTCAGGTATCGAAACGCCCAAGGACCTGGAGGGAAAGCGTGTGTTCGTGAGCAGCACCGCCGGCGTATGGGCACGGGCCGCGCTTCAAAACCACTACGGCGTGGACCTCGCACGAATTCGCTGGTGCATGCCTGGACCTGAGGCCGAGAGCTGGGGCTCAAACATAGAAGTGGAGGCACTGCCGCATATCTTGGGACCGCAACCTGGTGAACCCCTGGATGAGTTGCTGTTAGCAGGGGAAGTCGACGCGGTCATCGAGCCTAACGTACTACCGTCCATCAGCCGCAGGGACCCGCGCGTACGCCGCCTGTTCCGTGACTACAAGACCGAGGAGCTTAGCTACTACAAGGCCACGGGCATCTTCCCAATAAGCCATATGGTAACCCTCAAGCAAGAATTCGTCGACAAACATCCAGACTCACCGGTAGCTCTCTTGAAAGCATACCGCGAGGCGCGCGACGTAGCCATGGACCGGCTTTACGGTGCGGACCCCGAGATCCTCATCACCTCGTGGGTGGCAGCGGCCATCGACGAGCAACGCGCCGTCATGGGAGAGAACTACTGGTCCTACAATATAGAGGACAATATCCATTCCCTGGAAGCCATGATGACATTCGCTCACCAGTACGGTCTGACAACGAAAAAACTCGACTACACCAGCTTCTTCCACCCGGAAGCGGCGGCACTAGAGGGAGCGTAGATTGCCGCGTTTCCGAACCTCATCCTGGGACATCCAAGGTCGATAAGGATGACGGTATACGTGCCGAAATAAGGAGACGAACATGAGTGAAGCCATCAACACCGATGATCCGCGGCTCAAGGAGCTGCACCGGACCATGGCCGAAAACTCGCTAGCAGGTCACTGGCAGGCGCGTCAGCCGATGCCTGAACTCCAGACCCACCTGTGGCGCTGGCCGGTAGTTTATTCTTGTCTCATGGAGTCTGGTGAGGTGGTCAAACTAGGACACATCGATGAAGCTGCCAAACGCCGCACCGTGCAACTGGTGAACCCCGGCCTCACCGCGTTCAAGTCTACCACTCGAACCATCCAGATGTCGGTGCAGCTCGTCAAACCCGGAGAACGTGCCGAGTGCCACCGGCACACCGCCGCCGCCCTGCGGTTTGTGGTGGAGGGCGACGGTGCCGGATACACCACGGTTGAGGGGGAGGAAATGCACATGGAGCCCGGCGACCTCGTTCTGACACCGAGTTGGACTTGGCACGACCACTACAACCAAAGCGACAAAAACATCGTGTGGCTTGACGTTTTGGACGTACACCTAATGAACCAGTTGGATGCCAACTTTCACGAGAACTACGGCGAAGGCCCCGCGCAGCCGGTAACCCGGTCTGAAGGGTACAGCCGCCATCGGCTCGCCGCCGTGCGACCCCTGACTGAAAATCCGGGCAATCGCGCCCTCCCCTACACCTACAAGTGGTGTGACACCCTACCAGTACTGGAGCAACTAGCGGAATCCGGAGAAGATAACCCCCACGACGGCGTGCTGCTGCAGTACAGCAACCCCGCCACTGGCGGCTCCACCATGCCGACCATCGATTGCCGAGTGCAGTGGCTGCGTCCGGGTCAATCAACCCGCACCCACCGACACACTAGCAGCACCATCTACCACGTCATGCAAGGGACTGGCACAACGGTAACCGCAAAGGGAAAGGGAAACGACACAGAGATGAGCTGGGATGCCCAGGACTGTTTTGTGGTGCCATCGTGGCACTGGCACCATTTTCGGAATGATTCTCAGACCGAGCCCGCGATCCTATTCTCAGTCACCGATCGTCCCGTACTAGAGAGCCTAAACCTCTACAGTGAAGAGGACGTTGGTTGACAATTCATGACACATTCATGGATGTACAAATCGGCCTAACGCGGAGTCCTGAATGCTTGATGCCATAGGACAGGCCAGTCTCCACATTATCGACCCGGTGCACCTTCTCATGCTGCTTGCCGGAACCCTACTTGGCCTCACGCTCGGGGTCATCCCCGGCATCGGCGGGGTTACGGGGCTCGCACTGCTACTCCCCTTCACGTTCGACATGGGTGCGGTCTCCGCATTCGCCTTCATCATCGGTATGCTAGCGGTAACCACCACCTCGGACACTATCCCCTCAGTGCTCTTCGCGGTGCCTGGCACGGTGGGGTCCCAAGCCACGATCATCGACGGCCACGCCATGGCAAAGCGTGGCGAGGCCGGGCGTGCCTTCGGCGCCGCCTTCACCGTCTCTGCGCTAGGAGGCATCTTCGGCGCCCTATTGCTAACCCTGTCCATCCCCATCCTGAGCCCGCTAGTACTCACCTTCGGCTCACCGGAATTCTTCATGATGGCGGTACTGGGGGTATGTATGGTGGCGAGCCTTAGCGGCTCAGCACTCATGAAGGGTGTGGTGGCGGGAGGCGCGGGACTACTGCTCGCCACCGTCGGCACCGATCCCATATTGAGCGTGGAGCGTTGGACGTTCGATCAGATCTACCTGTGGGACGGCTTCCACGTGGTGCCCATATCCCTGGGCCTGTTTGGTCTCGCTGAGGTGACCGATCTGCTGGTTTCCGGCAAAAGCATCGACTCAGGTGCCCTGGGTCGCCTCAAGGGCCGCGCAGACGGGGTCCGGGACGCATTCCGACACTGGTGGCTAGTGATACGGTCCTCGACCATTGGAGTGTGGATCGGTATCATCCCGGGCCTCGGTTCCCTCGTTGTGGACTGGTTCGCCTACGGCCACGCCCTGCATACAGAAAAGAATACCGACAATTTCGGCAAGGGCGACGTGCGCGGCGTCATTGCTCCCGAGAGTGCCAACAACGCAAAGGACGGTGGCGGCCTGATCCCGACACTAGCCTTCGGCATCCCCGGCAGCACCAGCATGGCGCTGTTCCTCGGCGCGATGGAAATCCAGGGGCTTTCACCCGGTCCCGAGATGTTAAACCAGAACCTCGACATTATCTTTACCATCTCCTGGAGTCTCGCCCTGGCCAACATCATTGGTACCGGCACCTGTTTTCTGTTCACCAACCACCTAGCACGCATCGCCACCATTCGAGCCCAGATCCTAGCGCCCGTGCTACTGGTGATTATGTTTCTCGGCGCGTTCATGGCACGGCACCACATCGCCGACATGCTCCTGTTCCTCTTCTTCGGGCTACTAGGCTGGACGATGAAGCGGCAAGGGTGGCCCCGCCCACCCCTCATCATCGGTTTCGTGCTCGGCTCCACGGTCGAGAAGTACCTTTACATCTCGATCTTAACCTACGGCTGGACTTGGTTGTCGCGGCCCTGGGTCATCGTTCTGTTCCTCATAATCATCGCAGCCCTGGCCGCACCAGCCATCCAGCGATACCGGGAGCACACGACCTCCGCCGCGAACTCTTAAGCCTATGCAAAAGACCGTTTCCCTGCTGTTTGACGCCTTCTTTCTGGTGCTGCTGATTGCAGCCGTAGCCACAGCCTGGCAGTGGCCCTTTGCCACCGGACTTTTTCCTCTGACCATCGCGATCCCAGTGATGCTGGTAGCTGCCGCCCAATTCGCTAAAGACGCGTTCCTCAAGCCCCCTGCGGACGGGGATAGCGAACACCGGGAACGAATTCGGGACATCGAAGTGGACCACTCCGTGCCCGCGAGACTCGTAGCAAAACGAGCCGGGACCTTCTATCTGTGTGCGCTCGGCTTCCTGGCCACTATCCTTCTCATCGGATTCGAGTTGTCCGTTCCGGTCTTCATGGTCTTCTATTTTAGGCGCCTTAGCCACGCCGGGTGGATCGTAACGCTCGTCCTTACGGGACTCGTGACAGGGCTGGTAGTTGGCGTCTTCGACGCCATCCTCCACGTAGCATGGCCAGACGACCTACTCAGCTACATCCTCAACCGGTGGACCGTTTAAGGGGAAGCGCAGCGTCCATGTGCTTTCGGTTGGGCAGAATCTTCCCCAGAGCCCATCCGTTGACACCCACCCTAGGAAACGCTTTAAACTAGGGGCACCTCAGAACACGAATTGAATCAAACACCAGACCAGGCAGGAGGTTCCTATGAATATGAAAACGGCATCGGCATCGATAATTTTGGCGTGCGTCGCACTCTTCGCAAGCCAGGTAAGTGCGGCCGGGGACGCCGCAGACTTCTACAAAGGCAAACGCATCACGATGCTGGTGCAGTATTCACCTGGTGGCTCCTTTGACGTACGCGCCCGCTGGATGGCACGGCACATGCCCAAGGTAACCGGGGCCAGAACCATCGTGCGTAACCTGCCGGGTGGCGGCGGGGTCACTGGTTACAACCGACTGTTCCGCCTTCCGCCGGACGGTCTGTCGTTGCTCACCGCCCACACCAAACTGGTGGCCTTCGACCTCTTCAATCGGAAAGGGGTCAAGTACGATTACGACAAGTTCGGCTACCTGGGACGCGTGGTCCGCACGAATACGGCACTGCTCGTACGCAAGGGCTTGCCATTGGACATCGCGGGGCTGCGCAAACTCAAACGCATACGTATCGGCGCCTCTTCTCCTTTCAACGAAGGAATGATTGCCGAAACGCTCGGCCTGCCTATTACCATCGTGCCCGGTTACGGTGGCTCGGCGGAACGAATGGCGGCCATCATGCGCGGTGAGTTGGACGCCACGACTGCCTCCGTGGCTACGGGATTGAAGTTCAAGAAAGCCGTCGATATCGCGTTTGCTTTTGTTAAGGACCAGCGCGTGCCTAACGTGCCCGCCCTTGCAGAGCTCGACGCCAAAGAACCGTGGCGTAGTTATCTCCTATCATTCTCTCAAATCTTTGGCACGGTCGTTACCTCCCCCGGGGTAAGCGAAGCCCGGCGGCAATATCTAAGCGCATCCCTCAAGAAGATTACGGAGATGGAGACGGCACAGAAAGAGGCAGCGAAGCTGAGGCTCGTGGTTGAATGGACCGGCCCGGAGGAGCTCAAAAAGACCCTGAAACCGTTCCTAGAACTAAACGACGAGACCACCAAACAACTCAAACACATCATTATGCGTAAGTACGTGGGTAAGCTTAAGTAGTCATCACGGAGTAAACCCATGGAAATTAGGTTCGGTTTAATCAGTGCGGATTCCCACTGCGGGTTTGACCGCGACGCGTTCACCACGCGCATGTCAGCAACCAAGTGGGGCGAACGTATTCCCCACGTGAGAGAGGTAGACGAAGACGGCCAGAAAGTAGATCGCTGGTGCGTCTACGGCAAGCCTCGAGGCGACAATGTAGGCAATTGCCCAGCGCTCATGGGCGACCCGTTCCCCACCTATCCCCAGCGTTGGGAGGACGTTCCGGCACTGGGTTACGACCCAGTCCAGCGCCTAAAGGCACTGGACACTGACGGAATCGACGCCGAAGTTCTGTTCCCTAACCCGCCGGGAGGCACCTTCTTCGAGTTCGACGACCAGGAATTCGAGCTAGATACCGTCCGAGCCTACAACGACACCCTGGCAGAATGGACCATGGTCAGTGACCGCTACTTCCCGGTGACCATCATTCCTTTTTTGAGCGACCCCGCAACAATCAGGCACGAAATCGAACGATCTACCAAAGCTGGACACCGGGGCATCAACCTGCAAGGTGAAACTCCGGGCTCGTTGCCTCACCTGACCGATCCTCACTGGGATCCGGTGTGGGACGTATGCCAGAGCCTAGAGGTACCGGTACACTTTCACGGGTCCTGCGGCGTCATGGCAGGCCGATCCACGCGGTTCTGGAACGGCTATTCTCCGCGCCAGGCTCATTCGGCCATGACCAGCACCTCCGCAACAACGCCGGCCCAGATCATTCCGCATCTTATATTCGCCGGGATCACGGAACGCTTCCCGCGCCTGAAATTTGTCTTCGCCGAGGCCGGCATCGGCGGCCTAAACTACGTCCTCGCCGCCTGCGACCATGAGTGGGAAACACGCCACCTGTGGACTGAAGGGTTGAGCACACGCCCCAGCGAAGCTGTGCGGAGGCAGATGTTCACCAACTTCTGGTTCGAGACCGAGGGCATCAAGCTGCGCCACGACATCGGCATCAACAACCTCATGTGGGAGTCGGATTTCCCCCACGTAGCCTCGTTCTACCCGCGTTCGCGGAAAGCGGTGGAAAACGTGCTGGAGGGAGTGTCCGAAGAGGATCGGAGAAAACTCCTCTACGAAAACGCGATGAGAGTATACTGCATGGACGCCGTGGTAAGCGAAACGGTTCCGGTGGAAGCACGCGCATGAGCCTCGACCACGGGTTCATCAGCACCGACGATCACGTCCAAGAGCCGCCAAACCTTTGGACCGAACGGGTCTCCCGAACCCGCTTCGGCGACCGAATCCCACACATCGAACGAGACGCCGACGGCGCAGAACACTGGGTCGTCGACGGCCAGATGCTGCTGGACGGTAGAGTGGCGGCCACGGGCGCCCTCATGGCCGATCGAAACCGCGAACCCCGGTGCTGGGAGGAAGTACCCACCGCGGCCTACTCACCCGCGGAGCGCCTAAAAACTATGGATGCCGCGGGCATCGCCTATTCCGTACTATTTCCTACCGTCGCTGGCTTGGCCGGGGATAGCTTTGGACGCCTCCATGACACAGAGCTCGAAACAGCCTGCGTCCGCGCCTACAATGACTGGATGCTGGAGGAGTGGGCGGCGGCCAGCCCGCGGTTCATCCCTCAGTGCATTATTCCTATTTGGCCACCGGAGGCCGCCATTGCCGAAATGCAGCGCGCTGTAACCGGAGGCCATAAGGGCATCGTCTTCCCAGCCCTACCCATGCACCTGAGGGATGTCCCCCATGTGAGCGGTCCAGAGTATGACCCGGTCTGGAGCGCATGTGAAGACCTGGGGGTCCCGGTGTCACTACACGCCGGATCCTCGCCGGACTTGCTATACCCCGCGTACTCAGGGCTTGCACCGGCACTTTCCGACGCCATCGACGCGGTGACGCGCCCGGTCTCGAACGTTTACGTGCTTTCCCTGTTGTCCTTCTCGCGGGTCCTGCTTCGTCATCCAAAACTGCGTTTAGCATTGGCGGAGAGCGCCCTGAGTTGGGCAATGCTATATATGGAGTGGGCCGATCACCAGTTCGAACACGACGGCCTAGCGCGCGAAGGTTACGACCTTACGCCCTCGGAGATGTTTCACCGTCAATGCTATCTCACCACATGGTTCGACGAGATCGCGCCCTTTGTGAGCTATGTAGGCGAAGACCATATCCTCTGGTCAACGAACCTACCCATGGCCACCTCCACCTGGCCGCGTACCCACGAGACCGTAGAGCGCTGCTTCCGGGGCGTCGCGGAGGAAATACGCGAGAAGATTCTATGGAACAATGCCGCGGGACTATTCGGTATCGAGCCCGCCGGTACTTAAACCAATAGATGGTTGAAGGCAACAAAGTTGAACATAACCAGCTTCATTCAAGGAGGTGACTCATGTTAACCGCAAAAGACGTTGGCGGGGTCATGGGCATGATGCCCGCATTCGCCACGGACAGCGCCACGGACATCAACGCGACCCAGACCATCGCCGTGGACCAACTCGCCGCGGGCGTGGACCGGATCATCAAGGACGGCATCGACGTCGTATCTACCACCGGCACTTACGGCGAGTGCTACAATCTGTTGTGGGAAGAATTCCAGACCATCACTACCGCAGCCGTAGACACCGTCAAAAAGCGTGTGCCTCTTTTCATCGGCGTCACTAGCCCAAACCCGCGGGAGGTGGTGCAAAAGATGAACTTCGTGAAGGACACCAAGGCAGACGGAGTTCTCCTGGGCGTTCCCTACTATGAGACGCTCCCGTTAAACGACGCTGTCCAATTCTACCATGACATTGCGGACTTGTTCCCGACCCTCAACATCTTGATTTATCACAACCCGGGAAACCACAAGTTCACTCTCCCTGTGGGAGCCTTCAAGGAACTCGTAAAAAAGCCTAGCATCGTCGGCATGAAAGATAGCCACCGTACTACCTCTGCATTCTTGAACCTACAACGGATTACCCAGGGCCGAATCAGCGTGTTCGTAAACCAGACACAACTCCATCCGTATTATAACCTGGGAGCCGCCGGCTGCTGGTCCACCGAAGTCTGGATGGGACCCTGGCCGATCCTACACCTTAGAAACCTGGTTCGCCGGGGGGAGAACGACAAGGCCGCCGAGGTTATCGCGGACATCAACGTTGCCAGCCAGGGGAAGCCAATTCCCGGCGAGGGCTTCAAGCGACCCGCCGAGTACGCGGACTACTGCAAGGTGGGGCCCACCCGCGTACCGTTCCTCAATTTCCCTGATGTTCAGATTGAGCGCGCCAAAAAACGTGCCGCCCACTGGATGGAGATGAACGAACGCTACCGCCCCATGGTGGAAGCCGAGAACGGCCGTAGCGCCGCGTAGACACTGACACGCAAGTTGGGATGGCCCAAAGGCCGTCCCAACAACGTCCATCACAATATCCGGAGGATCACGGACTGAAGCCATCCCGCGGCGCACTGGTTTATCGCGGCTTCCGCCTGCTGTGGCTGGCGATTTTCGCGACGTCCTTTGGGTTTTACATTCAGAGAACCATTGAGCTTTGGCTTATCTACGAGCTTACACGCTCCCCTCTCCACCTAGGCCTCACCGGGCTCGTCCGCGGGATCCCTGTCTTCCTCTTCTCGCCGGTGGGTGGCGTCCTGGCCGACCGCATACAACGTCGGCGGCTCGTAATACTGGTACAAACTTGCAACGGAGCGTTAAATGTGACGCTCGCATTCCTTGCGGTTACGGGGCTAATCGAAGTCTGGCATATCTACGTCGCGGCGTTCATGAACGCCGCATTGAATGCCGTAGGTGCACCCTCCCGGAACGCCATGGTTGCCGGCCTGGTGCCCAAGGACATACTGCTCAACGCCCTCTCGCTCACGGCCATGAGCCGGAAGCTTTCCCAGTTCCTGGGACCCCTCATCACCGGCTTTTTCATCATCTGGCTCGGCGCCGGGCTCAGCTACGCCCTCAACGGCGGCGTGTATCTATCGGCGGCACTCCTAGTTGCAGGAATCCACTACACCTCACAGGCATCAGGGGCCCCCGGGTCCCCCTTCCGAAGTCTCATAGAGGGGATAGCATTCGTTCGGAGAGAGGCCGCCGTATGGGTCTTCCTCGGCATGGAGCTCATGGCCGTCTACTTCGGGAGCTACCGTGCCCTACTGCCAATCTTCGCGGTTGCGCTCGGGGTCGGAGCAGAAGGCTTTGGCCTATTGCTGTCGGCAACCGCCGGGGGCGCCATCCTCGGCATCACCGTGGTGTTATCCCTAGGCAACCTTTCGTACAAGGGCATCTGGGTAGCTTTTGGGATTTTCGGCTATTCCGCTTCCCTCATGGGCCTGGCTCTATCGAACTGGTTCCTGTTTTCGATGGCCGCCGTGTTCCTGCTGGGATTCTTCGAAGCACTCCAGATGGTACTCTGTAACGCCATCATACAGATCATCACACCCGATAGACTGAGAGGGCGGGTCCTCAGCTTCCAGCGAATGTTGGGCGTGGGCGGCCCAAACCTAGGTGAGGCGCAATCGGGTTTCGTCGCTGCGTTCATTGGCGCCCCGCTGACCCTCTTAGTAGGTACCGCCATCTGTATTGGTACCACCCTGGGGCTAATCACCTTCAGAAAAGAAATCCGGAGGGCGGATCTGTAACGGCTACGGCATACTCCCGGGCAAACCCCGCGAGACGGCCCCTGGATGTTGTTGACGTCAAGGATGCTGGCACATTGGCGGAAGCGAGATTCCTTAGCGGTACGAACAGACCCCATTCCGGTCGGGAAGGAACCACAGAAATGATAGTTTGTCCTTACGACTACGAGCACCTGCTGCTCATCCTCCAGGGAGACCACTCCCGAGTGACGGGCTGGCTAGCCGCCCATTGGGGCAACGACGAGTTCGCACCGCCGTCACCGTACACCGCGATGGTGCTGGCAGCCCAAGAACACGACACCGGCTGGTGGGACTGGGAAATAAAACCATCTCTCAACGACGAAGGCAGACCGTCCGACTACATCGGTAGCATCAAGCACCTAGGACCCGGGATCTGGCTGGCTTTCTACCGGCACGGCATTCTACGGCTAGCAGAACAGGATGCGTACGCCGGTTATATTGTCTCGCTGCACGTAGAGGCATTATGTACCCAAGGGAAGGGCCTGCTCCCCTATATACCTGACTACACCGTCTACACGGAGGTTCGAGAGTTCGTGAAAGAACAGGAGTCATACCGTGAGGTACTAATGGCGCAGTTGCAAGAGTCTACGGGGTACCAAGCCTATGTATCGGAGGAGCAACTCTAGACTAACTTCAAGCTCATAGAAGTCTTTGACCAGATGGGGCAATTCGTCTGCAATCGCTATCCATTCAACGCAACCCACCGCACCAATGGCCCGAGCTCCACTCTGAGCGATATCCCAGCACCGGCGACTCCTTCTCGCGAGAATACCATCCTGACGTTCGACATCCGGGACGAACGGTGTGCGGTGGTCAAACCCTACCCATTCGACATCGACCCGTTGCCCATATCATTCCCAGCGCGGCTGGTTCCCAACCGCCGTTACGGAAACCAGGAAGAATTCCTGCGCGAGTATTACACTGCGAAACGGTTGACAGTGGAATATATGCTACATTCGAGATAGCCGATGGGCCGCGCGACTGCGAAGAGGCGTTCCTGTTCACACCAACACCCCGACGAGCGCGGAATCGGCGAACGGGACATAGCCAAGCGACGCCGAGGGGCGACATCTCCGTAGCCTAACCCAAATCTCAAAGGAGGCCGACCATGTGGTACCTCGTGCTCTCTCGTTCCCTTCCCGAGAAGGAAGAGCTCAAGCAACATAACTACGACGACCATCGGAATTGGCTGGAGGAACAACACCGGTCTGGGCGCCTGCTCTTCTCCGGTCCGACATCAGACCGAGCCTACGGGATCTACGTGATGCTAGCATCCAGCCTAAGCGACGCGCAGGCACTCGCGTCGCAGGACCCACACCACGCCAGAGGCATCCGGACTATGGAGGTCCTGGAGTGGAGCCCGCACCGGGCGTTTCGAATGGACGGCGTGACCATCGCCGACGTCGAGAGTTGGTCGAAGAGAGACGAGAGTCGCGTTGACAGCAAAACGGCTAGTTGATAGCGTCGCAACCGGACGAGGCGAAAACGCCTGGAACTACTCGAATCCCGCCGACGGCCGCGGGAGGGAGATACCATGATCCAAGCCAGCGATATCCATGGCGTGATGGCTATGATGCCGTCGTTCGCGACAGACGACGCCAACTCACCACGCGCAAAAAACACGGTCAACGTCCCCGAGCTCGAACGGAGCGTAGACCGAGCCGTGCGCGACGGCATCAACGTAATCACCACCACCGGTACCTTCGGCGAGTGTCACACCCTACTCTGGGAGGAGTTCACGACCCTCGCAGACGCTACCGTCGCCACGGTGGACAAACGCATCCCGGTGGTCATCGGCTGCACCAGTCTCAATACACGTGAAGTCCTACTGAAAATGGATTACGCCGCCAAGGCTGGCGCAGACGCCGTGTTGGTGGGGGTCCCTTTCTACTTCAAGTCCAGCGTTGCCAATGCCGTACAGTTCTACTTTGACCTCGCGGACGAGCACCCTGACTTGGGCATCGTGATCTACCACAACCCCCGAAACCACCATATTCATATCCCAGTATCGGCATTCAAGGAACTCGTCACCAGCCCCAACATCGTGGGCATGAAAGACAGCCACAGAAGCCCCATGCAGTTCATGCAACTAATGGACATCACCCGGGGTAAGATCAGCGTCATGACCAACCAGAACCAAATGTACCCTTTCATGATGATGGGCGCGGCTGGATGCTGGTCCATCACCGCGTGGATGGGCCCCTCACCGTTGCTCCGGGCCTACCGGGCAGCGAGCGAGGAAAGGTGGGGTGACGTGAAGGAGATCTGCATAGCTATGGCGCGAGTGGGCGGACGCGATCCGAGCGAGACCGATCCGGTGGAGAATAAGCTTTCCATCAACGAGGCTGGCTACTGTTACGCGGGTCCCGGCAGGCCGCCATTCCGGGTGACCACGGACGATACCCGGGCAGAAGCAAAGGCCATCGCCCAGAGATGGCGCAAACTATGCGAGACCTACCCCCTCCCGGCAGATGCTGCGGCCTAACGCCTGCGTCCACTTCAAGGGCCGACGCAATCCTAGCGCTCACCTAGTCCGTGCCAACGAGCCAGACCAAAGAAACACGAACACGGCCAAGGCCAACTCCGACCATCAACGGAGACGGGACGGGCTCCACTAAAAGTTCGCGGCACCCGGCCTGATCGGCTACCGGCAGCGCCAAGACCGTAGCGTGGAGACGCACGTATGGCGATGGGATCTCCGCAGACTAACAACCCTACGGGCTCCAATTGACTTTGACGTTCAAGGGCTTGCGAGCACCATAGTGGGGCGCTGACGTGGAAGTGCCACCTATTGCCACCTGCTGCGGCGCCACTCGAAGCCAAGCTCCCGTAATCGGCCTATACGACCTTCATCGAGCCTACCTTTTCGATAGTGGGTACGCTGGTTGGACACCCACGCTCCTAGACCGGGGGGTTTCTTCCACTTGGCATGAACATTACAATCGCCGTGGAGCTTTTTGTATGCCCGAAGCTCCTCAAAACGTTGCTGCCACGCTGCCTCGAGCGGGTCCCACTCAAATCCCAATTCATCCAGGCGCGTTAAGCGATCAACACGCAATATGTTCTTTCTACGACTTGAGTTTAGACGACTCTGCCGTCAAGTATCGTCAATGATAATCAACGCGTGTCAGGTTCATAACCTAAGGCCCACTAGCTCAGACACTGCTCCGGAAACGTACCAGGGCCGCTGCTTACAGGTTTGTTTCCCAAAATCTCAAGACATCTGGCCAATATCCGCCTACCTTGAAAAATAATGAATGACCGTCGTCCCCGTACGGCGGGTAGACGATCATGCGCGCATCCTTGCCGGCATCCTGAAAAGCGCTAAAGAGGGCGTTCATTCTGCGCAACGTATTTCGGCCACGTGTGCGACGCGATCCCGTATCATTTTTCGCGACCAGAAGGAGTACAGGCGCGGAAACCGCCCTTGCTTCAGAAAGGTCTAGAAAACGGTTCACCGCTACGGCCATGACAACTGCTGCCTTGATATCGTTCCGGCGAGCGACTGCTTGATAGGTCAACATGGCTCCGCGGGAAAATCCCATCACACCAATTCGACTTCTGTTCACGTAAGGTTGCGACTTAATGAAATCGATGGCGGCATTGACGTCTTCCTGATGTCCGAACAGGGGGCGCGTGGCCCGACGGATAGGAGAGAACCCGACGTAACCCGCCTTTGCGAGGGCTGCGCAAGTCGCCGACGGTGCACCACCAATTCTATTTCCCAACCCCCCGTGGTTAAAGATTACTGTCGGGAACGGGCCCTTCCCCTTGGGCCGGCATAGCTGCCCGCTCAAAGTATAGTCACCCCGGCTGTAAACCACATCATTTACGCTCGCAAACAGGGTCCCCGAAAAAACCGAGATTAGAGATGCAATGAGCAAGAAAGGGCGCATCTGATTAGGTCCCGTAAACTGAGAGCATCTACCCAGGCGTTAGTCCATTAGGAGGATGTGGTTGTAGCAACGTCCAATAGTCCAGTGGGTGATTCAGCAAGGGCGAGAGCGTCGGCGGGTAAGGCAATCGCTCCCGTGGCGCGAACTCCTATAAGGCTCAGCATCGAAAACCTATACTAATGCCCGTTATCGTTGAGCTTCCGGATATTGCCCCTGAGCGCCGTACTATTGATCTGGTCCACGAACACCCCTGAAACGAGAGGCAGCAGGGAGATGCACCCTATCACCCCGGCGCTTCGACGATCTCCGAATCAAGCAGGGTCTTACAGGACGGGCAAAACAGCTGCTCCAGCAGGAACTGGCCCTCTAGATCCTTCATGAGGGGGCCGGCCGCGGTGGGGGGTGATAGCTTCCGATGGCTTCCCTGCTTCCAGTCGGCCTCTGGGCCGAAATCGAAACCGCATCGGGTACATAGGACCCGCGGCGGTGCCGGATCCATGTCCAGTTCGAGATTCTCTCTAAACGGTCGTTTCATCGATTTCTCATCCTCCTCCAAATCGCACTAACGCTGTTCCCGGATTCGGGTGCGGAGTGCCATCGTAGCGGCGTCATCCACCTGTAGACCCGAATCATCGAGGGCGACTCCGTAAATCTCTCGGGCTGCTTCCGCTGAAACGATATCGGCAGCCACGTCCTTGAGAACTGCCCCTGGATCCCTATCTATCGGGTCACCATAGCCTCCGCCGCTGGCCATACGCATATACAGAACGCCCCGCTCACGGAGGTCGAAGTCACAATAGGGCAAGAGCTCGGAAGGTCCACCCATGGTCTCCACATCCACCGGATGACGATTTGACCGGATCGTATCCCAGACAGAGGTTCCCTCCTTCAGGACCAGCAGGCTGGGCGCCGCCGACAGCCCTCCGAAAATTCCCTGCCCCGAATTCCGCAAACCCGCCACCCCGAGCGCCACACCCTTGATACCGCCTTCGGGGGGTTCGTACGGCATCAGCGCAGTCTCCGCCCCGGCACCACCCCGATACCGCCCGGCCCCCGCTCCATCAATCGCGTGGCGGCGGAACAGATAAAGAATCGGGAAATTCTGCTCCACCCACTCAACGTTCTGACACGATTGCCAGCCGCGGCCGCCGGAGTCTACCCCGTCCCTATCGGCACGGGCGCCGTATCCATCGATGGCGCCCTCGGAAAGACTCGACACATAATACCGGCCATACTGATTGACACCGGCGTGACGGGCGAAACGGTGGCCCGCGTTGGAGGCCATCACCTCATGTCGCCAGTTTTCGTTAGTAGCCAACATCTGCATCAACACCGCAGGAGCCAAGTAGCGGGCCGTGGCCGCACCCGAAGTGGTGTTCAGGGACACCGGGGCAGGGTACTGCGCATTCACCACTGTCCCTGGCGGAGCAATGACCGTGATGGGAGCGAAGGCACCGTGATTTCGGGGGATGTCGAACCCAATGGTCTCGAGAACTGCCGCGAAGCACGTCCCGAAGGTGGCGTGGTAAGGCAGATTGATGCCGGTCCTAGCCTGAGGATCGCTGCCGGTGAAGTCGAAGATCAGATGATCGTCACACTTGGTTAGCGTGAGGAGCATCTTCCAGGTGTCGTCGCCCTGGATGAGCGCTGTATCGCTCCAAGAGCCGTCAGCGAATTCGCTAATCCGCTCGCGAAGCACCGACTCCGTATAACCAATGATCTCCAGCGCCACTTGTTCCAGGAGCTCCGGCCCGTACTGGCTCGCAATCTCCTGTATCCGGGCCTTAGCGATATTGTTGGCAGCGATTTCACACTTGAGATCCAGTCCGACCATCACCGGCTGCCGAGTCATATTCAGGAGGGTATCGAACACGTCGCGCCGGAGCTTCCCGCGCTCCACGAGCTTGAGTCCTGGCACCCTCAACCCCTCGTGACAGACTTCGGTCGCGCCGGGGGAATTCCCACCAGGCGACATGGCCCCGATATCCATGACATGGACGAAGGTCGCGCTCCAGGCAATCCGTCGCCCCTCGAAGTGAATAGGGGCAATCACGTAAACGTCCGACTGATGAATAGCCGCCTGGTACGGATCGTTCAACAGGAAAACATCGTCCGGATCGATGCCCTCCCCGTCCTCAAACCGCTCGATGATCTTCTTCACAGCGAAACCGGCACAGGCCACATGCTGTCCAAGCGACTGTCCCGCCGACAACACATCTCCGTCCGCAGTGTAGAGCGATGCCATGTAGTCGTGCTGCTGGGTCGTGTTCACCGTTCCGCCGACCCGCTCCAGCGTTATCCCCATCTCCCGAGCGATCTGGTACAACCGGTGCGACAGAATCTCAAGCGTAATAGGATCGACACCGACCTTTTTTGTTTCAGTCATGGGCATCTCCTAACCGACATGGATCACGAGATTCCGAAACGCGTCCATTTCCGCGCGGTCCTTGGGGTTCACCACAATAGTGGTGACCGGGGTTTCGATAATAGCGGGGCCAGCAATCGTGACACCCGACGACAAGGACTCAAAGTCGTAGACGTTGGTGGGTGCGAACTCACCGTATTCCTCGAAGTACGCCTGCCTTGTCTCCTTGTGAGCCTCCTTTGGATCACGTGCCACTCCACTGCTTCTATGTATAGTCGGGCGAGCAAGTTTGCCGATGGCCGTGACCCGTAGCGACAGCATCTCCCTCCCCGCTTCCGGATAGCCGGCTCCCTGTCCAAACGACCGTTCGTATAGATCATCGAACCGATCGTAGAGTTGGTCCAGATCGACGCTCACCAGTGCGTCCTTTCCCGGCACTGGCACATTGATCTCGTTGACCTGATAGCGATAGCGCATATCTACGCTCCGCAGAATCTCAATGCCATCGTCCTGGAAACCGGAGCTGGCCAAATCCCGCACGGCACTGGAACACAACGCCTCGAACCCAGAATTGAGGCGGCCTGGGTCCAATGGCGCCACCACGTGGTCAGACATTCCGTATTCATAGGTCACGTCCGCAGAGATCAAACCAGTGGCCGCGTGAACAGAAGCCGTCAGGGGAACTACCACCTTGCGCACCCCCAGCTGACGCGCGCATCGCGAAGCATGCGCGGGAGCGGACCCACCCATCGCTACCATGGTAAACTCTCGTGGATCGTGCCCGCGCTCCACTGTGCAACGCCGGATAAGATCGCTCATGTGGGCATTAATGATTCGGAAGATCCCACTCGCAGCCTCCACCCCGGACATCCCTAGAGGCCTAGCGATCCGCTCCTCAATAGCAGCAATTGCGTTGTCCTTGTTGAGGGAGAGACGTCCGCCCAGGAAATAGTTCGGGTTCAGATACCCGAGAGCCACGTCCGCATCGCACACCGTGGGCTCGGTCCCGCCCTGCCCGTAGGCCACAGGACCGGGCGCGGCGCCCGCCCCTTGGGGCCCCACCTTGAGCAGGCCTGCGGTAGGGTCAATCCAGGCGATACTACCTCCACCGGCACCGATGGAGGCGACCCAAATCTTGGGCGCCAAAATTCGGTAGCGCTCGAACACCGGCTGGTAGTCGCGTTCTATAACACCGTTCTGGACCAAGCTGACCTTGAATGTGGTACCACCCATATCCGCAGCCAGGACGTTGTGCTCACCGATTAGATCCCCTATAAACTTGCTGCCGACGACCCCTGCCGCCGGCCCAGATTCCAACGCTCCGATAGCACGCCGAGAACTCGCTTCGATACTGAGCATGCCCCCGTAGGCCTGCATCACCAGAGGATCACTTCCAAGACCCCGATCCCCAAGGCTTTGTTGAAGATTGTGAAGGTAGGAGGCAATCGGGGGGCCAATATAGGCGTTGAAGATGGT
Source organism: uncultured Syntrophobacterales bacterium (assembly GCA_964438895.1). Lineage (GTDB taxonomy): Bacteria > Desulfobacterota > Binatia > UBA9968 > JAJDTQ01 > JAJDTQ01. The sequence goes on from CAYTMJ010000031.1 coordinate 65,596, forward strand.
CGTAGCGGTGCGTTCGTACTCTCCCAGGAACGGCGCCACGTCACTGGAGCAACTCACATGAACGTGGGGGTATTTGCGGCGAATCGCGTCAGCCACGGCCTGCTCGTGGGCACCGTTTGCAATGGACCACAGTAGGCACACTGCTACAGACTCGACACCCTTGCCCACCAGCCGCTCCACTATGTCCTCGATCTGCCCCTCATCGGTGTCGATCAGCACCGATCCCTTGTAGTCGATTCGCCCTTGCACCTCCTCGGTGAGAGTCCGCGGCACCAATGGCTCGGGCTTGTCAAGGGCTGCAATGTGGGAAGCCTCAGCCTCTGTGAGGCCGTGAGTCACATCACCCCTCATCATTAGGAAGGTGTCGGGAAATCCCTGAGTCACCACAAGCCCCGTCGTTGCCCCGGTCCGGGTGATGAGAGTGTTGTCAGCCACAGTACAGGCGTGAAAAAATAGCCGCGTTGCCCGCAACAGTTCCTCCACGCCGATAAGCCCTAAATTGGCCGCCCCGTCGGCGAGGGAGTCGATAACGCCCAGGGAAAAGTCATCGGGGGTCGAGAGCGCTTTACCGATAGTCAACGTGCCTTCGTTGTCTAGTATCACACAATCCGTGAAGGTACCGCCGATGTCCACGCCGATGATGAATTCCATGTTCGAACTCCCGGAGCACACATTGCCACGCTCCACTGCAACAAATCAACAGACGTTGCGGCTCGTCGTGGTTGGCACACTTACCCTGGCGAATAGTACTAGCCTACGCCACCGATCCCTCCGAGGCCAGCTCGCGTACTCTAAGGTTGGCTACCGCAGTGATCCCTACGACCACGAGCATGGCGAACCCACCCAGGATCACAGCGGCCGGGGCACCGGCGACAGCACCAATCGACGATGCCAGATGGTCCCGGGTAAGGCCCGCTACAGAACCCATTTGGAGTTGTCCCAGAGGGAGCACCACGCTGTAGTTCATACCCCAGATGGCCATAACACGGCCACGGTACTCGTCCGGAACACGGGTTTGAACCGATGTCTGGGTGCTCACCATAAAAATAGACAGCCCAATTCCGGCCATCAAGAGGAGACACAGCGAGAGTCCGTACCAACTGGAGAAACCAAACAACATAAGGAAGAACGCTTGTATTCCAGCGCCCAAGAGAATTAGCCAACCCCTCTTCGGGAAGTAGCCAAGGTTAGCGGCCACCAGGGCGCCGAGCAGACTTCCAATACCGCTGGCCACGTAGAGGGAGCCCAAGGTCGAACCATCGCCCCGGAAGACCATGTCGGCGAAGACCGGCAAGAGGGCGGTGTGGGATGCCAGAAAAAAAATGTCCAAATAGTTCAAACCGATCAGGGAGCGAAACAGTTTACGCGTCCAAACAAACGAGAGGCCCCCCAGGAGAGTGTGGATGAAACTGCCACCCCGGACCCGTTCGATGACCGGGACTTTAACCGGGAGGAGAACTATTCCAAAGACCAAATACGTCGCGGCCGCGACGTAATAAGCCGCTCCGACACCAGACAGAGGGGCACCTGTGTAACTCGCCACGTAGTCAATGATGAACCCCGCGAGGGCAGGACCAAAGATGCGGGTGCCGGGCCAAATCATAGAATTGAGACTCACAGCATCCATCAATTGGTGCCGTTCCAAAAGATGCGGGAACAACGCCTGGCGGGCAGGGTGGTCAAAGGCCTGGATCCCCCCGTGAATAAAGGCGACTGCGAACACATGCCAAATGCGCACCCATTCGGTCGACACCAGAGTAGCCAGTCCGACCATCACGAGCGCGGTGATGAACTGAAGTATCATGAGGAAGCGCCGAAGCTCCAACTTGTCAGCAGCGGCACCGCCAAAGAGCGCCAATGCCACCGCAGGTGTAGCGGCCACAAGACCCAAAGCGCCCAGAACATATTCGGACTGTGTGAGCTCCCACGCCAGCCAACCATGCGCTAGGATCACCATCTGGTGGCCGGCCACCGCCGTGAGATGCCCAAACCAATACAGACGAAAACCGCGATATCTGAGGACTCGGAAAACGTGGAGCTTGTTGGTGATACGGGTGGAGAATTGGCTCATCGGTGGCTACCGCTATGGAAAAAAGAAGGCCCCCCATACTTATGGGAGGCCTTCTTCGATGTCGAACTCCGGATCCGACTACAGCTTCACCAAATCCGAAAAGTTGGCTAGAGAGTCAGGCTTGAGTCCGTAGCCGGCCATCCAGTTACGTGCTCGGTCGAACTCCTCCTCGGTGTAGTCTTCCGGATAAACGTAGTCCAAGCGGTTGAGGTTGAGGTCCTGGGGCTTAAAGTCCCCGATGAGATCGTCCGGAATATCACGAAGTAGAAGCGCGGCGTATTTGTTAAGGTCCGAGTTAATTTCGTCAACTGAACGCCTGAGAGCGCGGAATATCGCGTCCCGGGTACCATCGGCGTCGTCGCTATTGACGAACAGGAGTCCCCAGTACTTGGATTCTGCAAGCACCCGGCAGCCACGTTTCTCAACCAGGCTAATGAACGGTTCCATCAGAGTTGCAACCTCTACTTCACCGTTCAGTAACATGCGGGCCCGAATGGCGGGTCCGCCGTCGTGCCGTAACTGCACGCTATCCTTAGCACAGTGACCCTCCAACATCTTGAGAGTCATGTAGTGGGAACCTGTTTGATCCTGAATGGAGATTGGTACGTCCGTGAGGTCATCAAGTCGGTGATAGGCGGAGCTACCCCCGACAACAATCGCCATGGTCGCCACACTCTCGCGCCGCCCAAGGATCCATCCGTCTCGCTCTCCGTCCGCGGCGCGCTTGATTACACCCCACTCACACTTGTTGTAACCTTCGAGGTCACCGCACTCGTAATCCGACGCAATAGGTCGCTCGAAGACACCCGCCGGTTGAAGCTGGGAGTCCGGCGTCACCACCTCCGCATCGATACCCTCCGCCAACATGAAGTCCTTCTCCACACCCACGTCCCAAGGCAACGTCCACACGGTCCCTTCGCTAGTGACTCTGATCTTGCGAGACATAAAAACCCAACCTCCAAGCACACCTGGTGATGTCGGGAGACTAGCATACCCGACTGAATGATGGAACAATTCTACCGTGAGGCGCGCTCTCGTTCTTCACGTACGATTCCATACTAGACCGAAGGAGATTAGCCCTAATGCATACCTGCGCCATCGACATTCACCATCACTACATGCCCCCGGGGCTAATAGAGGAGCTCAAAGCTCATGGTAAGGCTGTGGGGACCGAAGTAGGCCGCACCCCGGAAGGACTCAACACTCTCACCATCGGAAACGGACCGAGCTTCATGGTACCGCCACCCCTCATGGACGTGGAGAAACGATTGGAGAACATGGACAAGGGCAAGATCGCTATGGCGACCCTTGAGCCCCACACCGCCTGCCTCGGGTACCGCCTCAACCCGGAGCAAGGAGAGGCCTGGTGTAACCTCTATAACGAAGGTCTTATGGAGCTTAGGGAGCGGCACCCAGACCGTTTCACAGCCCTGGCAGCAGTGCCGCTGCAGGATCCCAAGCGGGCAGCCCGAGTGCTGGAGTACGGTATCACCGAGCTCAAACTGGCCGGAGCATACATTGGCACGAACGTGAACGGCGAATACTTCCGAAGCCACGAGTACGATGCCTTCTGGGGAAAGGCGCAGGAACTCGACTGCCTCATCGTGATGCACCCCGAAGACATCGCTGGACTGGAACGTATGGCGCCTTATGGCCTGTTCTTGATCTGCGGCAACCCCGCAGACACAGCCCTTTCGCTGGGGTTCATGACGTACAGCGGGGTGTTTGATCGGTTCCCCGACCTCAAGCTCTGCACCCTCCACGGCGGCGGCTTTTTTCCCTATCACCTCGGACGGTTCGACCAAGGCTTCGGGGTACGACCAGGAGCAGCGGACGCAGAGGCCGAGGATAGGCCCAGCGCCTACCTGAAGAACCTTTACTCCGACGCGCGCGTGTACCGGATGGACACGTTGGAATATCTCAAGGGGTTACTGGGGTGGCAACACCTGATGATCGGAACCGATTACCCCTATCCGCTCGGCGACTGGAAGGCAGTAGAGAAGGTCGAGGGCCTAAATTGCCCGGACGAACAGAAAGTTGCAATCCTGGAGGGGAACGCGCGACGGCTGCTGAAGTTGTAGAACTAGCCGCTCCGTTTGATCTCGGATGACACTTTGGGTGGCCTGCAAAAACAATGTCGTAGCCCTAACAAACTACTCCACCGGCCAGAGTGGCCCGAACACCGCCTCGGGCCATATAATGTGGAGGCCCACGTCGTAGAAGCCCACTATCAACGTTAGGAACGCCAAAGCCACCCCAGCAGACCACTGCCATCCGGCTCGACCGTAGTACATCAAGTAAAGGAAGAGCATCCCCGGCAGCGCAATGTGAACACCGATCAGCCAAATGATAATGTAGAGTAACGCTGTAAAGCCAAAGATTCGTACGAACCTAAGGGCCTCGGCTCTCGGATTATCGCCGAGGATGAAGCCCGTGTCCATGATATCACCTTCCTCGATGCGCTTCTCCGGGTTGCCTCGCAACAATGTAACGACCCGAAGAACCCAGAACGGCGTTCCCACGAGAACGGCGATCCTCGGCATGAGGGTCGCCCCTTCCGGCCAGCTGAAGGAATCGATGAACATATAAAGGAAGAATGCGCCAACCACTAGTAACAACGCAGTCTCGCCGGCTACCTCAAGGGAGAGGCGACGGGACAGAGGCACAGAGTTGGCCCTGTCGTCACTTTCCGAAGACTCGACCGCGTCTTCCCGGTCTGCCAGAACCCCGCCCTGCCCATGCACACCGGTATCCACCGTCTCGGCGTCGAGCTTTTCGTCTTCGGCCATTGATCTCATGGCCCGTTGGGCACCGCGTTGGGCCCCAAGACTGAACAGGGTGACTACAATCATAAACCCCAGGATCACCAAAAACTGGGGTCGCAATAGCATTCCCCACCCGTAGTTGCTGACCGAGATCCACAGGAACCGCTCCAGGATGTCCGCCAGCGCCACCGCGATCAGAATCGGCGGTCTCGGCCAGCCATACCGCTTCATGAACACACCAAGCAAACCGAACGCGAGCACGGCCCCCAGATCCCCGAGGGAACCGCTTGCCGCCAGCGCCGCCAAGGAGACAATACCGACCACGATCGGCGCCAAGATGTTGGGCGGAATCACCGCAATGCGGCACAGGGTAGGAGCGAATGCCAACATTATGGGCACCACGAGAAGATTAGCGAAGGCGATCGTGTAGACCATGCTCACCGTAAGGTCTAAGTGACGCGTGAGCATCAACGGACCGGGTGTGATTCCGGTCAAGACGAGGATGGCGAGCACAATGGCCATACCGCCACTGCCGGGGATACCAAAAACCACTGTCGGAATGAGCACACCGCCGTCCACTGAGTTGTTGGCGGCATCGGAAGCGATGACACCACGTACATCTCCCTTTCCGAAACTCTCGGTACCGCCCTTCTCGGTCTGGCGCGCCTGGGCGTACGCAATCCAGTGGGCAGCACTGCCGCCGACGCCCGGCATGATGCCCACAAACACGCCAATTAGAGACGAACGAATCATCAGCCACTTATGGCTCCAAGCCTCCAACATGCCCCGCCACACATCGGACTTGGCATCCCTTAGAAGGGTATCCAACCGCGCTCTGGCAATAGTGGTATCCCCCACCACCAGGGCGATGGCTTCGGGAAGCGCAAACAGCCCCACCACCACTGGCACCAACCCGAACCCGTCCCAAAGGTAAAAATCAAATCCCATCGCGGCGCGCACGTTACCGCCTAGATCCGCGTACCCGACCATGGCGATGGAAATGCCAAGGGCGGCAGTCAGGATGCCTTTGACGAAGGCACCAGCGCTCACCACGGCAACCGCCAACACCCCCATCAGGGTCAATAGGAAGAACTCGGCCGACCCGAACCACTCCAGAATCTGCCGGCTTACCGGTAACGCTATTAGCAAGGCGATGGCGCCAATTACTCCCCCTACAATGGTGGTAGTATAGCTGGCGCCCAGTGCGACCCCTGCCAAACCCTTCTGTGCCATGGGGTAGCCGTCAAGCACAGTAGCCTGGGCCGAACGTGCACCCGGGACCCCAAACAAGATGGCAGGGATGGGCTCGGTAATATCGCTAGCCGCCATGTGGAAGACCACGATTGTGATGGCGACCCACGGGTCGAGATGAACTGCTAGACTCAGAACAATAACGGATACCGGTAGGCCGCCTCCGGGCATGAGCCCAGAGAACAGCGCTACCGGCAGTACCAGGAGCATCGCTAGAAGCGGTCCCGGCGCAAATAGTTGAAAAAAAGCGTCAACGGAAGCTTCGAGCATGAAGCCCCTTAGTTGTTAGTGTCCGGAAATTCGCTTCCGGAATCCTAGCGCTTCTCACCCATTAGCTTCTGGAAAAACAGTGCACCATCCGGAGGAAGATCCTTAATTGTAGCAAGCTGCCTTTCGTACTGCTCCGGCGAGCCATAACCAACGTCGTAGCCGGCAATCTTTGCAGCCTTGACGAAGTCAGGATCCTCTATGGTGGCCTTAAATGCCTTGCGCCAAGTATCCACTATAGCCTTGGGAGTTTTGGGTGGGACCATAAACGCCCTTAGAAACTGATGGATATTAACCGCGGTCTTGAACGCTGTCTTCTGCGAATCAGAAAGATTCAAGCCAGGCAGTTTGAGGATATTGCGTGGCTTGTCCCCACCCAGCCGCGCTAGCCACTTATCGCTAGCCGGTGCGTTCCACCAGAAAATTGGCACCAGCCGGTTTTTCTCCACCAGCTCCGGGTACATGCGTGGTAACCGGCGCTCAAGGCACGTCACCACCTCGGTCTCGCCACGCGCGAACGCCGCCAACTCCTCTGCTGTAGACTTGTATCCGTAGATGAGCTTCATAGGACCGCCCACCATCTGTACGAACTCGCCGCCCATGGGAACCCGACCGATTCCTGGCCTTTGGGATGCCATGCGCAGTGGCGCCCCCCGCGTTTCTGCCAACTTGAGCACATCCTCCCAGGACTTAGCCACTTTTCGGTCGACGCAGATGAGATAGTTGTCATCCACCAGGGTTGGTGCACCTAGAATGATGAGATCCTTGACATTGAAGCCCGGCACATCCACGCCGGCCAATTCCTTCATCACAAGACTGGTGAAGTGCGGCCCAACGGTAAGGCCATCGGGCTTTCTGCGGTTGATGTACTGGGTTCCCTTGAGGCCACCCCCGCCAGGAACGTTGCGGACTATAAATCTTGGGTTACCCGGAAGGTGTTTGGTCGCGTACTTAGCGAAAATGCGGCTAACGATGTCGTAACCACCCCCCGCCCCAGTGCCAACAATCAGATTGACGGTCTTACCCTTGAAGTGCTTCTCCATGTCCTGCCCGGCCACTTGACCAACGAACAGAAAGATTAACAAAACTGCCAAACTGTAACATGCCCTTTTCATTTCGGATTCCTTTCTCCGTGTCCGTCACGGAAAGACCCAAAGTTAACCTTGTACCCTAAACAGTTTACGCGCGCGGATACAATGCATCAACCATCCGACGCTTGTGATAATCCGGCGTGCCCAGATACTGGTACAGTGTATGCGCCAGAACGCTATGTACCATAAGAGGATGGAGGTAGTCTGTACCCGGGCCGGCGTGCACCATATGGGAATAGCTGCATGCCTGGTGGTAACCTTCACTAGAAGCGGCCTTGGACTCGTGGATGTCCGCCTCGGCCGGTAACCCCTCATCTAGCTTCCACAGTGTCTCGTAAGTGGACATACGGGCCGCGTCCATGTGGATTGACAGTTCCACGCAATGGTCCTGCACGCGCTGGAAACGGCCAATGAGCTGGCCGAAAGCGCGACGCTCCCGCGTGTACTGAACTGTAAAGTCGTAGATTTCCTGGCACGCCCCCACCTTGTACGCGCACAGCATCGGAATGGCCTTCTCCGCCGCCTTGTCCAGCAACTCCCACCCTTCACCGATGAGGTTTGTACTTGGCACCTCCACTCCATCAAAGGAGACCTCGCTTACAGACACCATGTAACCGGTGTACGGTGTCACGGTCACCCCTGGCGTGCTCCGATCTACCAACACAACAGCAACTCCGCCGTCACCAGTGGAGGCCGCGCACAGGAAGGCCGTGGCACCGGCCGCATCGTATACATGGCGCTTGGTTCCCTGGAGAGTAAGAACGTCGCCAGATCGTGAAAGCGTGGTCGTCACCGTCTCCGGCCCCCAGTGAGCACCCTGGTCTCCAATGGCCGGAATTACAATAGCCTCACCACTACAGATTGATGGCAAAAGAGCTGACTTCTGGGCGTCGGAATCGCCGTCGTGGACAATCTGAGCTGCCAACACGCCAGATGAGAACACCGGCCCCGGAACGGGCCCCCGCCCGAGTTCCTCGAATACCACGCCGGAATCCATATAGGGTAACCCAGCACCACCATACTGTTCAGGAATGAGCATACCGAGCCAACCCAGTCCCGCAATCTTCTTGTAGAGGTCGGGCAGAAAGGTTTCTTTCTTAAGAAACTGCTGCGTCAGCAGGGTTGTCGGTGCCTCTGCCTTGACGAAATCCCCCGCCACCTTCTTGAACATCTCCTGATCTTCATTAAGTCGCAAATCCATGACAACACCAATTCTTAGTAAGTACGTTAAATTAAAAGCTTATAAACTTAAACTTAATGTAATATTTAAATTTTTAGGCGTTACTTATACTGTATCCGGTGCCTTCTCCTTGGTCTCCCGTCCGATGCCGGCCCTACGGGCAAAAATGAGCCGGTCGGTGTCCAAGGTACCACCGCCGTGAAGCTGGCCGGGCCCACTGCGAATGACATATTCGAAGTCCAATACCTCATGCACGCTGTGATCCGGGATGAGCGCATCAGCCCCCATAATCTTTTGGAGCCTCTCGCCATTCCGCAAGCGCACCATACGTTGGTAGTAACGGAACTGAGCACCCCCGTAGGAATGGGGCTCCTTGACGAAACGGTGCCAGAAGATACGACGATTCATCCGGTTGATCGTGTTAATCTCCATGACCATATCAGCTATAACGTCGCGAACGTGCGGGTCTTCAATTAGCGGTGTCCCGCCTACATCATGGTTTTGGCAGTATTCCACGACGCGATCCACTACCGGGTCTGTTCCAATCTTGCCGTCACCGCCATGCTCAAGTTCAAGATGTGTGTGAGCGACCTTCCAGCCGTTGTTCTCGCCACCGATTAGATATCGAGCAGGCACCCGTACGCCGTCAAAAAAGACCGCATTCTTTATACCCATCATAAGATGCATATGTTGAATGGTGACACCCGGTAGGTTGGCGGGGATGTGTAGCCAGCTCAGATTCTCGTGACGTTTGCCATCAGGATCGGTGCAGACCAACGTCCACAAGACATCCGGCGGCAAATGATGGCCCACCATGACCTTCTGGCCGGTGACAATGTAATCATCACCATCACGAATGGCTCGGGTCTGGCAATTTGCTACGTCACTACCACTCTGAGGCTCAGTCAACACCTGCCACACAACGATCTCCCCGCGGGAGATGGGCGGCAAGAACTCATGCTTCTGCTCCTCAGTGCCCCAGTGAAACAACACCGGTGCTACAATGCGCGCGAGAGTGTAGAAGATGTGAGTTAGACTGAGGCCATAACGGGCCAACTCGGTCTCCAGCACGAACTGATGATCCACAGTCAGCCCAGCACCCCCGTACTCCTCTGGAAACATAGGGAACAGCCAACCCTTCTTACCCAGCTTCTCACCAAGCCCGCGGCGAAACTGATATTCCTCATCGTTCTCCCGCGTGGACCAAGAGGCCGACCAACGCAAGTGGTCGGAACCCTTCATGTTCTCTTCCACCCAAGCACGGACTTCCTTCCGAAACTCGGTCATCTCGAGTGAGTCTTCTTGCAGGTTAAAATCCATTAACGCTCCTTAGTTACTGACCATCGATCTGTCGCTCTCGTAAAATTCTATACCTGCCCCGATCGGGGACGAGAATCTACCATTTGTACCGCTCAGCCTCGTCAGACCGTTTGAATAGATTTCGTCACGGCCAGGGTATTCCGTCCGGTCCACATGGGCAACAACACACAGTGGCGGTGTTTGCCGCCGGTAACGACCACCATGATGTCATCGGGCTGGGTGGCCAAATGTACGATCCCGTCCGAAGTCACATTCGGAGACTCCCGCAGGAGCTCCTCGTCGCTCTTAGTCCCCTTGCGCCGGTCCGGAATGCTAGCAAACGAAATGGTGGAATGTGCCCAGAGGTGTTCGCGGATGTCCGCCCGCGTAATGCCATCCCGCGCCATGATCTCAGCATCTTCGCTGCACAGGGCTACCAGAGGCGTACCGCCTCCGAAGCTGCCTACGTCAAGATGGCTACCACCGTGATGCATAGCGATGACTTCGGCCAGAGACGATAGTGCCTCCTGACCCGTGCTCCCAGCGGTGTGCATAGGAATAAAGCCATTGATGCCACACACCGTCACAGTGCTCTGGTCGGCCCTGTACCCACGACTCACGTGATAGGGCTCCCAGGGACTATTCTCCTCGTTCTCCCCGAAACAGAAGCTGTACTTTCCCGGCCACCCGAAGGTGGCACGATCTGTATCGCCGGGATAACCACCCCCAATCGTAATGAGGATCAGACGAATGGCCCGACCGATGGTGGCATTGGCACGGTGGCCGGGCCCGAACGCGCCAGCATCACAGTTAATGCCCAGTTCATTCCGAGCAGGACCGTTAACCAGCAACGCCGGCCCCGCGTAACCGGTAGTCGCCTGCACTCCGTAAAGGTTGAAACGAGGCTCCATGATTCCGTCGACTGCAGCGATGACCACCGGCAGGTATTCGGGCAGACAACCTGCCATAACGCAGTTGACAGCGATCTTTTCAATGGTGGCCGGCGCCCATTTGGGTGGGACCTGCCCCAGGATCTCCTGAGGATCGCGGTGAGTACCCGTGAGCATGCGTTCCACGCGCTCGCGAGTGGGCGGGACAATAGGAAGGCCGTCGCTGAGCTTGCGGTCCAGGAACCAGTCGTTAGCCGCTTCCAGGGAAGCGTCTACTTCAATTACTTCAGACACGAGATTGAGCTGGGAACCTCGTTTTATCTTTGACTTGTCAGAGGCCATAAGTGTATTTCTGATGGTGGAGAACGGATCGAATAGTCCTACGCTGGGCTACTCCGTCGGCTGAGCTTCAACCGCCAACGCACTAGATCCCTCCCGCTGCTTAGCCTCGGCGTCAGTCAAGATCTCCCGCACCGGCCCGACGGCAATTTCCGCATCCTCACGGTGTTCGCCCGGCCGCGCGCCACCGCTAGGGTGGTGTGGAATCTCCACCAAGGGCAGCTTTGGTATGCCGAAGAACGTGGCTTCCTTTCGGCCAAGCTCCATAAAAATAGTCTGACAGAGGGTTACCGTAGGCTTACCGCGCTTCTGAATCTCAATTGCGTCGTGGACACTCCACGACGTGCACGACCCTCAAGCCCCGAGACCGGTTACCACCGCATCGCACCGACTCAACATCTCCTCAATCATCTCCGTCGGCGCGCCCTGCATATGGCTCGGCTTCTTTCGTACCACTACCTCTGCAGCACCACTGCGTTCTTCAATCAACTGTGCGAGCTCATGGAACATAGGACTCGAGTTGGCCTGGCCATTGTCGAGAATCCCCACGATTTTTCCCGCAAGTTTCTCCAAACCAGGGACCGGCGGATGGTTCTCCAATAGAACGTCAGCCCTCGGATCGAGCATTTGTAGCTTACCCATTAAGTCCTCCAACACACGTGAATTACCTGCGAGACCTTACGAAGGGAAGTTCGCATTGTCAACGACCTGCACTCTTACCCGGCGAGGGCTACCTGCAACCACTGTGTCCTTTGTGATGGCAACAGCTCAACGAAACATCACATTCGCTATCCTTATACGCTATTCGTGCCCCGTTACCACAGGCGCTCGCTTGCCAATTGCGCGCCTTTGGCCATTGCCTTAAATTTAGCCCAAACGATGTCGGGATGAATCTCCGGAACCTCTAGGGCCTGGGTACCGAAGCCACAATCGGTTCCGGCAATAACGTTCTCGCGACCCACCAGACCGGCGAAACGCACAAGGCGTTGTGCAATTAACTCAGGATGTTCCACGACAACCGAGGACTGCGTGATGACGCCGGGAATGATGAGCTTACCCTCAGGCAGTTTCACCTCTTCCCAGATTCGCCATTCGTGCTCGTGGCGTGGATTAGAGGCCTCGAAGGAGAATGCCCCAGCACGGATCCTGAGCACAATGTCAATGTAATCCTTCATCTCCATGTCGTGGACCCGCGGCCCCATGTTGATTCCGTAGCAGGTGTGATAGCGTACCCGGTCCTCGGGGATTCCTCGTAGCGCAAAATTGATAGCTTCGATTTGGCCTTCGGCCCAGGCGCGGCACTGCCCCAGGTTCAGATCGGGGTTTTTAACATAGTAATTAATCAATAACGGATCATCGATTTGTAGTAGGAAGCCCGCATCAACGATGGCCTGATATTCCACCCGCAAGGCATCCGCAATAGCAAACAGGAACTCCTCGGCAGTCTTATAGTGCTCATTCTCTTGGTTTCCCGCGACATCACAGGGAGAAATGGCCGGCACGAAAGCTTCCACAACTCCAGCCGCGGAGGCCGCAGCCTTGAGGTTTTCCAGGTCTTGAGCCAGACGTTTCTCAGCTTTATAAGCAATGGGGCCGGTACATGACATCTGCATGTTACTAGGATTAGACTTATTTCCCGGCACCGGATTGGAAGTGGAGTAGAATTCCGGAAACGCCTGCGACTCCCGGGAGGTGGCCCAGGGTGAGATTCTAACCCGTCCGGTCGGTGTCAAGCCATCGAGCCGTTGGTGAGCGTATACCGCGAACCCACGTTTACTGAACTCGCCGTCATCAACAATGTCAACACCAAGATCTAGCTGCCGGTGCACTATATCGTGAATAGCGTGCTGGAGCTTTAGCTCATAGTCGGACGGGTCAAACGTCCTACCCTCATTTTCCGCCAACATCACATCAATCAGATCCCGCGGACGCGGCAGGCTCCCCGTGTGAGTGACGAGAATACGTTCGGTACTGTGCAACATGACTACATCTTTCGATCACATGGGGAGCCTTAGCTGCTCGCTATGGGCTTAAACTTGTACAAGGTGCGATCCTCAGTGACGTCCTCAAACACTACCTCCACAGGCATGTCGCAGCTCAATTCATCGGGGTTGCAACCTATCACGTTAGTGGTGAGGCGTGGGCCTTCATCCAACTCCACCACCACCAGAGCATAGGGCAGTTCTTCAGCGAATGCCTTATGGTAGGATCGGTGATACACCCCGAAAGAATAGACCCTACCCCGTCCACTCACCTGAGTCCAAGTCCATGCCGTACTCCAGCACCGAGGGCACGTAGCAGTGGGCGGGAACCAAAAATGTGAACAGGTGTCACAGCGTGGCACCACCAGTTCATGACGCTTACAGCCATCCCAAAAGTGTTCGGATTCCACAGACGGGGGCGGAAGGGGCTTGTTGTATTCGCTCATCCAGCCTCCCTCCCCAGGATCAATGCCGACTGACAAACCGTGTTGCCACCGTGCCCGCTAACCAAGGCGATACTGCAATCCTTCACTTGGCGGTCTGCAGTGTGTTCCCGGCGGACCTGGCGTGCGCCCTCCAACACCTGGAGCATACCCTCGATATGCCCCTCAGACAGCTGACCCCCGGAAGTGTTTGTAGGTAACACACCGTCAAACTCTAGTGCTCCGGAACCGACAAACGGCCCTCCCTCTCCCTTGGCGCAGAAACCGTAATCCTCAAGCTGCAACAACACCATGTGGGTGAAGCAATCGTAGATTTGGGCGGTATCCACGTCCTTGGGACCGATACCGGCCATATTATAGGCGGCCTCCCCAGCCTCCTTCGCACCGGTGGTGATCATGTTGTCGTCGGCATACCAGCCACTTAGGCGGTTGCCGAAACCGAAGCCTAAAACATAGGCCGGCGGCTGCCGAAGATCACGGGCGCGCTCCGCAGTAGTCACTACCGCCGCACCAGCCCCATCGATGAAAACACTACAGTCGTAGAGGCACAGTGGGTCTACGATGAGGCGAGCGCTAAGGTACTCGTCCAGAGTGAGGGGCTTCTGCATGAACGCGTGAGGGTTCTTACGGGCGTGGTTTCGAAATGCTACCGCAATGGCACCCAGCTGCGCCTTGGTAGTACCGAACCGTTCCATGTGCCGACGAGCCGCGACAGCATAGTTCACCGGTGCACCGAACTGACCGAACTCAGACCCGAACTCCGAGTAGGTCCGGGGCCGGGAAGCGACCGCCTGCTTCGCCTCGGCGTCGCGATGGGTGCGCGACCAAGTATCACGGCCATAACCGACCACCACGGTGTTACATACACCGGCCTCGATAGCCATGCATGCCATCGCCACGGCCATAGTTTGACTAGCACCACCATTAGCGGTTGAAGTGCTGTAGGTGACGTTTAGCCCTAACGCTTCTCCCACTCGCTGGTGGTGGCAGTAGACATCGTCCGGTCCGCGGGTGATGAGTCCGTCAACATCCTGTTTCGAAAGACCAGCATCTTCGATAGCGTTTTTAGCTGCCACCGCGAAGAGTCCGATGGGACCCATTTCCGGCACCTTACCAAGGGGGCTTTGGCCCACACCAACGATGGCATATTTGCCGCTCAGATTAGTACTCATAGTTCCTCCTATGTACTCGCTGCACCCGGTTCCGCGCTTTCGTGGGAGCAACGGATGGGATTAACAGTTACGCTTCAAGTACCCCTACCGGGCCTTCCACACGGCCGAACGCTTTTCGGCGAAGGCACGGGATCCTTCCTTCTGATCCTCCGTAGTTGCTAGCGCCAGACCTAGCTCGTTTTCAAGCTTCAAGCCTTGCTCCAAGGAAAGCTGTAGGCCCTTGGTAATCGCCTCCTTGATAGCGATAACTGACAGCGGTGCACCCAAACAGATCTTACTGGCGATCTCATGGGCGACCTCCATATAACTATCCACCGATGCTACTTTGTTGACAAGCCCGAGGCGGAGGGCCTCCTCAGCACCCACGGCCTCACCGGTAAGGCAGAGCTCCAGTGCCTTAGCCATGCCGATTAGCCGAGGTAACCGTTGGGTCCCACCTCCACCCCCTAGGCGACCACGGCGAACTTCGAACATGCCAAGCTTGGCGTCTTCCGCAGCAACTCGAATATCGCAGGCCAACGCCAATTCCAGCCCACCACCCACCGCGTAGCCTCGAATTGCCGCGATGGTAGGCTTTTCCAATGTTGCTACGGCCATGTTCTGACTAAGAATGCTCGGTCGATTGCGCACCCGGCGCTTTTCGAAGAACGTGGAATCATCCACCTCCTTAGCCCGTTCCTTTAGGTCGAGTCCGGTACAAAACGCCCGATCGCCAGCACCGGTAACGATGCACGCCCACACGTCAGAGTCCGCAGACACTCGCCCACAGGCATCTACCAGCTCGTCGCGGGCCTTATAACTGATCGCGTTCATCACCTCCGGGCGGTTTAGAGTGATTGTGGCCACATGATCGGTCACTTCATAGAGGACATTTTCGTAGGTCATTAAAGCTCCTTATATCTCTTGCCGGGCGGACCCCAGCGAAATTCCATTACCGGGCGGGCTGGTATTGCGTCCCACGCCGGATAGTCTACTTTAGCTCGTCGGACATTGTGATCAGCGCATCCGCCACCGCAACACCACGCCCCTCGTGACGCACCATTACGGGATTCAGCTCCGCAGCGGCAAACCGACCAGCGTTGTGACTCACGAAGTCACCGAACAAGACCACGCACCTCACCAAGGCTTCCACGTCCCGAGGTTTCTCGCCCCGAAGACCCTTCAAGAGAGTTCCGCCCCGCAACTCCGCCAACATCCCATGTACGTCTTCGGGATTTAGAGGTGGGAGTCGGAAAGCAACGTCCTTGAATACCTCCACGTAAACCCCGCCGAGCCCCAACATTACCAAAGGTCCGAACTGGACGTCTTGAACCATGCCAAGGATGACCTCCAATCCATCGGAAATCATCTCTTGAACCAGAACGCCGTCGATCTGAGCATCCGGGTGAGTAGCCTTAGTATTACCGATAACACGCGAATAGGCAGTCTCCACTTCCTGAACGGTGGCGGCGCCGAGATGAACACCCCCAGCATCCGACTTATGGGGCACATCGGGCGACTGAACCTTTAGTGCCACCGGCAGGCCTAGGCCAGTAGAGATTTCAACGGCCTGCTCGGGAGTCGTAGCCAACTCCTCTCGTGTCATGGTGATACCGGCCCGTTCGAGAATTCGCTTGCTTTCGTACTCCGTTAGAACGCCAGCACCTTCCACGGGATGGAAGTCCACAGAGATCGCTGACGTCCGGACTCGCCTTCCCTTACGGCGAAACGCCGCGTAATCCACAAGTCTGCGCAAAGCCTTCATTCCGCCAGCCACATCTTCCAGAATTGGTACGCCGGTCTCCGCAGAAAACGTTCGGCAGTCACCAGTGAGACCGTTAGAGACCAGCGACAACACGAACAGCGGCTTTGTTGTTGCCCGGGCGCACGCTGCTACCTGATCCAACAACTTCCGCTGATTTGGAACATGCGTGCGCTTCATGCTCAAAGCCAACCCCACCAGGTCGATTGCCTCGTCATTCAGCAGAGTTTCAAGCACACTCGAGAGGTTGTTCCCGCGCTCGATGCGCGGCATTCCCACGGTATCGATGGGATTTCGAAGCGGTCGGTCCTCGACACCGAGTATCTCCGCAATTTTCGCATTGGTCGTGTCAGACAAATCCGGGCACACAAGACCCGCAACCGCATTCACGTCGCTGATGAGGGCCGTGGCGCCACCAGAAATGGTAAGGAATACCACCCGGTCTCCTGCTGGCAGGCGAGCATGAAGAAACAGGCCAGACGTCTCCACCAATTCATCGAGACTGTCCACTAGCGACACGCCCGTCTCCCGGAACAAAGCGGCGTAGGCCTCCTGCCGCCCGGCCAAGGTGCCCGTGTGAGCTACAGTAGCCCTTTGCCCAGACTCGGTGCGGCCGAGCTTCAAAACCACCACCGGTTTCATGCGGGTGGCCAACGCCAGCGCCTCACGCAGCCTCGCACCGTCCTTGGCCCCTTCCATGATACAGGCTATCACCCGGGTTTCGGGGTCGGTGGCAAGGTACTCAATATAGTCAGCCATCTCTACCACAGCCTCATTGCCACTAGAGATGAGGTAATTGAAGCCAACATTTCGACTGGCACCTAACTCGGTGACAGCATTGGTCAATCCGCCGCTCTGGGAGATTAGAGAAACGCCGCCCGGGGCTACGTCATCAGGGATAGAAAAATAAGAGTTGGCAAACCCGTACTGGAGACTTGCCACGCCCATACAACAAGGCCCGGTGATGGCCATGTTCCCGTCGAACGCCAGCCGCTCGAGTTCCTGCTGGCGCCGACGGCCGACAACAGTGTCCCCGTCCGAGAAGCCCTCCGCCACAACAATTCCTGATGGTACCCTCGCGGCAACAGCCTCTTCGATCACCCCTAACACGCGACTCGCGGGCAAAGCCACGACCACGCAATCCGGTACCTCCGGAAGTGTGGCGATGGAGGGAAAGCACGGCCTTCCCTGGACCTCCGTGTAGTTGGGATTAACCGGAAACACTGCACCCTGGAAACCTGACGCGAGAACATTCTCCAGAATTCGTCCACCCGTCCCTCCCTTGGGCGACGCGCCGACCACGGCCACGGATCCGGGCCGAAGTAACGCTTGGATGTTGTGTGTCCGACTCATTGTCTATTGGGAATCAATCACTTAGCTAAAATCTGTTCGTAGCTACGCCAGTTCAGCGGCTTCTAGCTACCTAAAGACCTCCGGACTCAATCTTCACAACTGCTCGGATTTCCACAGGATTTCGGTGCGCAGAAATTATGCAATCCGCTCAATCCCGGATGAACAGGGCAATTTGCCGTGCGTTCCGCGATATACACAGGGTTTTTCCACAGCCCCTGTTACCAATTTGATACGCTTGCATGACGTTAACAGCTCCAGAAAGGTCTACTTGTCCAACTCTAACCAAACATGGGAACGCCGGGATCATCGAGTTCGTGCCTGCCATGATCGCGGACGTGGCCATATTGTAGCGATAACCAGCGCATATACCCGCTGTAGATCGTAGGCTCGTAGGGCGGTGGATTATCCGCCCCATGGGTACCGGCTAGAAAATCGTCCAACCCCAGTTCTAGAGTCCCGCCCTGGACCCCAGCAGCGAGTTCGAGCTCGCGGGAGGCAACAGGCACGCTGCTCACCCCACGGGAAGGACCGGCATACCTTCAGGCGCTTTGATTTCGAACGCGTTTAGGGAACAGGCGAGGCCCACGTAGCTGCCGACTATACCGGTCAACTCAGCTAGCCGCTGATCCCCCAGACGGTTCCGTAGTTTCCGAAAGGTCGGCTCGGTGACGCGGTGTGGGGGTCGCATGAGCTCCTGAACGTACTTAACAAAGGGTGCTTCTTCCTCGCTCAAAACATCGGGGTCACTACGGTCACGGATCGCTGCAACCGTTTCTGCTGACACACCGGCATTGAGGGCATCTCCTGAGTGGGCCGCCCACTCGTACACGCAATCCATCTCGCGGGCCACTGTGCAGATTACCATCTCCTTCTCCTTCAGGGGAAAATCCGACGTAAACAGTGAATAGCCCACCAGGTGCGCAGTCCGAGCGGCTAGGTCCGGACAATGGAGCAGGTTGCCGTAGGGGGCTCCGATGCGTTTACGGCTAGCCACAATGGAGTCATAGTGGTGCCTCTGATCTTCGTGAATCACCTCTCGTTTCGTAATCTCCGGTATCCGGGACATTGTCATCCCTTTCCTTTGTAACAATTCATAGCGCAGGCGTACTGATCGGTGGCTTGCGGTGTCGAGTGGCCTGTTCGTAGGCATAGGCGAACTGAATCATGCGGCCGTCGTCATAGGGCCGTCCAAGAAATGTAATCCCCGCCGGAAGCCCGTCCCGGGTGAAGCCTCCGGGCACCACCACCGACGAAACGAATATCAGGAATGTGTTGATGTGAGGTACTCCCCTCATATTGACCCACGGTGGCCCTAAACCATCAGCGATCAGAGTTGGCTGGTGCTCCACCGACTTATGCACCAAGGCATCCAGGCGATGGTCAGCCATGACCTTTAAAAGGTTACCCATCAGTGTTTCGCGAGCCAGCAGGTACTCATAATGTTTGCCCGCGTCCCGGGACGCGTTCCAGCGGTTGTGGGCGAAGCGGTGGACCTTGGCAAACTCCGGTGACGCCATCGCCTCCTGGCGAGTCTCAAACGGGCGTTTGGTACTTCTACCGTAGTACAGCTTGAAGGCTTCATCAGCGCTCGTGGGGCTCCCGGACCGTTTGGCTAACAGTTCGTGCAGTTGTGGTATCTCCACCGAATCCACCACCTCTGCACCCGCGACCTGAAGATCCGCTACTGCCTTATCGAACACTTCGGAAATCTGTCGGAAATCGTCCGTGTCCGGTTCCGCCATATACCCCATAGGTTCGCGCAAGATCCCCAAGCGCACGCCCTGCAGACCGTGAGCAACCAGAAAGTCTGTGTAGCTTGGGGGTACGTGGCCGACTCCCCGAGCTGTGACCGGGTCCTCGGGATCGTAACCTACCATCCCGTCCAGCAAACGCGCCATGTCTCCAACTGTCCGAGCCATAGGACCCAACGAGCCAGTCATATCGGGCCAGCCATCATACACGCCACCCCGGCTTACCAGCCCCGGCGTTGGCCGCATGCCCGCAACGCAGTTCCAGGTAGAGGGCCGTCGGATGGAAGCGTAACCCTCTTGCCCCACCGCAACCGTGGCGAAATTTGCCGAAACAGCTCCACCGGAGCCACCAGAGGAACCGCCCACCGTGCGAACCACGTCGTATGGGTTACGGCTGGAGCCAAACAACGATCCGTGGGTATCGCCGCCACCCAATTCGCCAAGGGTAGCCTTGGCCAGGATGATTGCACCGGCCTTCTTTAACCGCTCCACAACGAAAGCGTCACGGTCAGGGAAGTAGTCCTTAAACAAAACGCTACCCAAAGTGGTAGGCATTCCTTTAGCATCGCCTTGATCCTTGAAAATGACCGGAATACCGTGAAGTGGCCCGGCTTGCGGGGCGCTACCTAGCCGGTCGGCTTCCTCCAGAGCTGCAGGGTTAACCGTGATGATGCAGTTGAGCGATGGTCCCTGTTTGTCGTAGGCTTCGATGCGGTCCAGATAGGCCTGCACCAACTCCCGTGGGGTCAACTGCCCCGTTTCGTACGCTTTGTGGACTGCGTCGATGGTTGTCTCCACCACGTCGAAGTTGTTCATGAAAGTCTCCTAAAAAAACGCTAGCGTACGCATCTCGATACTCTCCCGCTCGGGGGCATCAGCCGGGGTGTCGGGATCGTCGAAAGCGCAATGCAACGTCCATCGCGCCCGGCCGTCGCGTTCTGATTCGAAGGTCTTGAACACCACCGCCTCGTTTCGCTCCATGTGCGGAAAATAGTACCAGCGGTGTTTGGGGTTGAAAGTGTAATGTAATGTCTCGCCGCGTCGATTCGGATAAATTCGGGCGGTAGGGATCCCCCCTTCCAACCCCGTGCTTTGGGCGTCGGCAATTGCGAGGGGATCGCGAATGACAGGGCGGTTGATCGGCCGCCAGGTCTGTACCACCGCGAACCGCCCTTTGAGTAGGTCCTCCGCTTCATCTGGCAGGATGTCACGGACACGTTGCGGCCCGGACCAGTCCGTATAGTCATTATGGGCGCTACGTACCGGGCCACTGACCTGCCTTGTTTCACGAGTCGCCTCGTCACCCGAGCGCAAGGTGTGGTCGAAGACCACCACGCGTTTTGCCCCCGAGGTCTTTTTAACAAGCTCTTCTGTCTCCCTGTAGTAGACGGTGCACACCTCATCCGTGTTGTAGAAGTCCGTCATCCGAGTGTCATGGCCTACGAGGACGAAACCCTCCCGCTCCAGCGATAGGGTGTCCGCTATGAGCCGAGCATTCCGAATTGTCATCGTATGACCCTCGTATTTACCTTTTCGCTTGCGGTCGGCCTCCTTTTGGGCCAAGCCACCGTAGCTTGCTGGGGCTTCGCCGCCTTCAGAAAGGTAATTGAGTACGCCTTCTATGGATTCCGGTGGCGCTGCCACCGTTTGCGGTCTCGCCATGGCACCCTCCTTCTTGATCGGGATTCGGAACCACCACCGCGGCGGAAGCCTTTCCTGCTGCGCCATTGGCCACAACTCGGGGCATCGCCCGAAGGAGCATCAGGCCGTAATTGCGCGTCCTGTTCTCCCGAAACCTCCCGCTCTCCCGGCAAGGGACAACCGCCCCACGAGGGTGGCCTTCGGCCTATTGAACCGGGTCCGGGATGTCGAGCTGGTACAAGTTCTTAACGTTGCTGTAAACCAGCTTCTTCCGTATGTCGGTTGGTAGGTGGCCTAGATCCCGGTCGATGTAGTTCTTCGATTCCGGCCACGTGGAGTTAGCGTGCGGGTAGTCATTAGACCACATGCAGTTGTCCTGGCCCCACCACTCGAAATTGTGCCCCGCGACCGTATCACGGAAAAACGTGCCAAAAAATTGGTCTTTGAAGTAATCGCTCGGGTTTTTTGTGATGGAGATAGGGTTTTCCCCTTTGAAGCGGTTCCAATAATAATCCCACTGCTGCAGCATAAACGGCATCCAGCCAATCTCGTTCTCGACGCACACAAACTTGAGGCCGGGGTGACGTTCCATAACCCCGTAGAAAATGAAGTCAAAGACGGCGTTGATAATCTCTTGTAGCTTCAGGTTAACGCTACCACGATACGGCTCAACGCCGATGCGTTCACTGCCGAAAACCGACTTCTTGTGATAGCCGTGCCCGGTCAGGATGTGTAGGTGAACCGGCAACTGGAGATCCTCGGAGGCAGACCAAAATCGCTCATAATGGTCCGAGTGAAATGGCAGATCAGCGTGCGGTGCCTGCCAAATGAGCGATCCCTTGAGCCCTGCCTTGGCGCAGCGCTCAAGCTCCTTGATCGCCTCATCCATGTTGTACATGGAGATCGCCGCCACGCCCACTAGACGGTTGGGGGCTACCGAGCAATAGTCCACGACCCAGTCATTGTACGCATGGAATGACACTTCCTGCAATTTAGCATCGTCCATCGCGAAATGTGGCAACAAATAAGTGGGAAAGAGGACCTCCGCACTCACACCGTCGGTTTCCATCTCGGTGATGCGTTTTGACGGATCCGATCCACCCGGCTGAGCCTGGAAACTATCGCCCACTTTTAACTGGGGAAAGCGCGGCACCTGGTCTTTAAAACCGGTAGGAGCCCTTTCCACCAAAGTTTCGGGCGGTTCCATCACATGTGAGTCCGACGAGATGATGACTTCGCAACCTGGCAGTGTTCCATTATCGGCCATTTGATCTATCCCCCTTATGAAGTTTCAATGTCCCGCACGCGTATCGTAGCGTCTACCATTACATGTCTTGGGCCGTCAACATTCTTACGTAAGAGAAGTTTTGTTTTGGGAGCCTGTCCGGGAGTCACCAATCCGCTTCGCCTAAAGCCCATCGGTCCAGGCTTGCGAGATATTCCCTTAGCAACACCAAACGCATGGCCACAGCCCGGCGTGTCGCATCTTGCCGCTCAGGGCTTATGGCGTGGAGCTCGAGAATTTCTTCGGGACCGCTGCCGTGACCCTCTTCGTCAGCCAATATTTGTTCATAGGGCGCTTTGATCCAATCAGGGACCGAAGGTGCGGCCAGACACTTTTTGATGAGGTAATTCGCCACCCCTTCTCCGGCCATAGAAAAACCTGCCAACCGTTCACAGGTACCCGAAAGCCCCTCGAGAGCATTGAACATTGACATCTGCGCCGGCAGCGGGCGATAAGCGAAGGGGTCGGCTCCGAGTTCGCGGATGCGCGCCGACAATAGCGCGGCGTGCACCATTTCCTCGTGGGCGGACCGTGCCATCACTGCCTTGACATCTAACTCAGAAGTGGTCTTGAGCCAGCCACCGAAAAGTTCGGCGGCGCGCAATTCGTTGAACAGGCGGCTCTTCATCACGCGTACGCGCTGCTCGTCGTTTCTAAGAGGAACATAGCTATAGGCCGGTGGTCGCTCGTCGAGTGTCGTACAGAAATGCCCCACCTTCTCCCGTAACTCCTGGACAAATTCCCTACTCGTCATAGTCTACCTCCGGGAAAACCGTATCACTATTTCAACAGTTAGAATGAAGCGTGATAGAGGGAGTCTTGGAACGACTTTTACGAAGTTACGCCGCTTTCCCGCAGCTCCGCCAGAGCCTCCTCATCATAGCCTAGTCCGAGCAGGATCTCATCGGTGTTCTCACCTAGCAGCGGAGCCGCCCGATGAAACTGCATGGGTGTGTCCGACAGCTGAATAGCGTTGCCAATCAGCTTACTCGCCCCCATCGTGGGATGGCGGATTTCTTGCGGTAGACCCAACTGCTTGACCTGCGGATCATCCAACACTTCCTCAATCTTATAAATGGGGGCGCTAGGAACGTCGACCGCATCCAAAGCCTCCAGCCAGTAGTCCCGCGGCTGCTTTACGAATTCCGCCTGCAGTATCGGTACAATGTCGTAGTGGTGTTTCCAGCGATCATTCCGGTTGGCGAAGCGCGGCTCGTCCAGCAGATCTCTCCGCCCAACTACAGAAACGAGTCCCTCCCAGGCCTTCTGGTGCCCTGAAAGATGTATGACCAGTGGCTTGTTGTCGCTTGGAATGAAGCAGTAGATGCGCCCTCGGGGGAAATTGTCCCTGGTGATGGCTTCACCACCATTGAGGTAGTCGGCCATATGGGACTCGATAAACGCCAAACTAATGCGCAGCAAAGAGGCGTCTACGAACTGACCGCGGCCAGTATGGTGGCGCGCCAACAGGGCCGCAAGAATTCCATAAGTTGCGAACACGCCAGTGGAATGATCAGTGACCGAAACCCCCACCACCTTTGGTTTGTCAAAGTCGGTCATGAGACTCAGCATCCCACTCAGGGCCTGGCCAACGGTGTCGAAGCCCGGCTTATCACGGTACGGACCGTTCTGTCCGTATCCGGTGATGGAACAGTGAATCAACCGCGGATTAAGCTTGGAAAGCCCCTCAAAATCGAGCCCGAGCTTCGTACGCGTTTCCGGGCGAAAGTTCTCCAGCAGAATATCAGCTTTCTCCAACAACTTGAGCAAGATTTCCTTGCCCCTGCTCTTTCGTAAGTCGAGGGTCAGGCTGCGTTTATTACGGTTAAGAGCCCGGAAACTCGGGCCGTAGCCCTCATACAAAGGGTTCCGACCACGGTGAGTATCACCCCCGTTCGGTAGCTCTACTTTGATCACATCGCACCCAAGGTCGCCCAGCAGACTGCCGGCGAAAGGCCCGGCCACATGGCCACTGAGATCGAGTGCAACGGTCCCCTGTAATGCCGCATTCATGATTTTTGACACCCTCCTTTATAACTCCAAACCTAACGGAACCGGCCCCCGGGGGCCCCAAAAAAACACCGCTTCCCTTATTGGGCCATACTTGCGACCGTGCAAGTGCCAACACCTTTGCGACTATCGTGTCAGAACTGAGGTGACGCCGCGACCCGCGTCAGTGTGAATTACCTCACCAGTCATTATCCGGGACTGGGAGGAAGCCAACATCACATAGGCAGCAGCGTGGTCTTCCGGAACAACAGCAACCTCAAGGAGATTATTGCCCATCCCCGCAGGCGGTCGAGGTGCGCCAAAGACATCGTCCCCACCCCCACCGGTGGCAAGAGACGGGGCCGCGCGCAGGCCAGTGGCGGTACCCGAGGGCGCCACGCCGTTCACCCGGACGGTGGGGGCCAATTCATTGGCCAACTGACGTACCATGCCCAGGGCTGCATGCTTGGAGGCGACATACAAAGTCCCGCCGCTAACATAATAGGACGACGTGGAGAGAGTGAACACCATGTTTCCATGGGTCTTCAGCAACTCAGGTATTGCCGCCTTGGCTCCAAAGAAGTATCCTTTAACATTAACTCCGAAAACCTCATCGTAGCCCTTTTCCAGTTCCTCGTCTGACAAATCCTTCAATGCCCGCCGCGCGTCGTGGATGCCGGCATTGCCTACGAACACCGTAAGGCGACCGAATTCAGACACCGCGGTCGCCACCGCCCGCCGGTTGTCTTCAAGGTTCCTTACGTCACCGCACACCACGGCCACGTTGTGTCCCACCTCATCCTTGAGTGCGGCCAATCGCTGTTCCGAAAGATCAAAGGCCACCACGTTCGCGCCTTCCTCAACGAAACGAGATACTACCGCCCTACCGATTCCCGATCCGGCCCCAGTTACCACTGCCACCTCGTTCTCCAACCATTGCATGGATATTTCCTCCTCGTAGCGATTGCTGCCGAAACGCTCTATCACACTATGGGGCCCTGCACATCAGACCTTTCCCGACAAAGGCTATCGGCTATGAAACAAGATTGCGACCCCCCGCTACCTTGCGCCAGATTCGACCGGCTCAGTGAGTAAAACAAGGCCACAACGAAACCCAAAAACTTGACAGTTGGGCACACGGAGAGATAGAGTCCCGCCGAGTAGCCAATGTCTCCAGCAGTGCTTCTATGACAGTTCGATTCCCCACAACCGGCGCCATCGCCGGCGATCTCTACGGCATGGTCTTGCGTGAACTCATCCTGTGCAGGACCACGCCCGAGGAAACCGTCGTTATCTTCACCGACACCCGTACCAACGTCAACTATGCCGCGGCCTTCTTGGCTGGTGCCAAGGAGGTTGCTGGCAGCGCGTTCGAAATCAAAGTCCCACTACTACCCAACACCGCCGGTCGCGACACCAACGTGACTCCAGCCGTAGAAATCTTGAAGACGGCCCATCTCGTAGTGGATCTCACTACCGGCGGAGTACTATACCTCTACGGCAAAGGGCTGACCGATGTGTTATCCGGGGGTACTCGGGTGCTCCAAGTCCGGGGCACCGAAGATCAACTCAGGCGCTGCTTTCCGGACGAGGCGGTACGGCAGCGGACTCTCAACGGTGCCCAGAAACTGGAGCAGGCCGAGCAAATACGCATCAGGACTGAAAACGGAACGGACCTCTCTATGCGCAAGGACGGTCGTCGCGGCATCACTCAATACGGCATAAGTGACCAACCTGGGCGCTGGGATAGTTGGCCCTCAGGATTCCTCTACTGCGCACCATTGGAGGACAGCGCCAACGGCATGCTCGTGCTCGACCCCGGGGATCTGCTGGTGATGTTGGGCCGCTATGTACAGGAACCCGTATCCATAACGGTGAGGAACGGACAAATCACCAGCGTCGAAGGTGGCGTGGATGCAATCCTACTTAAGGAGCACCTGGATCAACCGGGAGACCCCCAGGCCTTCATGATTTCCCACATTGGATGGGGCACGGATCCGCGTGCGCGTTGGGTTGAGGTAGCACAGCGTGGCACAGAAGAAGGTGCTCGCGACGCCCGGTCGAGCTACGGCAACGTGCAGATCGCATTCGGCGCCAACTACGCCCTAGGCGGCAACAACACCACACTCGCACACGAGGACCTAATCCTGCGTCGGGCTGCATTTCATCTCGACGGCGATCTGATCGTCAACGATGGCCGAATCATCCCCGAGGAGCTAAGATGACCGATCGAGTGCCCGCTGAGCCCATGGCGGCCAGCGAAATTCGATCAACAGCGGCTTTCTGCACCCGTACACACAGGAGACAACTCCAATGAGCTTAACGATCAAACCTATCTGCCCTGCCATCGGCGCAGAAATCGAAGGCCTGAACTTGCGGGAACCACTAGACGAAACCACCCGCGAGACGATTCTGGACGTATTTCACGAGTATGTTCTGCTCCTGTTCCGGAACCAAGACCTATCAGAGTTGCAACAGACAGCTTTTGCGACGACCTTCGGAGAACTAGGCAAGCGCACTGTTGGAGCTCGTCTCGTTAAGTCCCCGAAGGACGCCTACGCCAGTCCGGTGATGTTAGTGACCAATCGCAGTGACACTGGCCCTACCGGCAACACCGCCTCCTTCGGCGACGGTGATATGTGGTTCCACCATGACACCTGCTTCTATCCGACGCCCAACATCGTGACCATGCTCTACGGAATCGAGGTAACCGCCAACGGAGGGCTCACACGCGTTGCTAACATGTACCGGGCCTACGATCACATCCCCCCGAAGCTTCGGGACCGATTAGAGGGCCATACCGTCCTACAGGTATACGACTACAACCGCTACCGGATTGACCCGGATGTAGATATGGCAGGTGCCCGCAAACACTCCCAGCCAATCTTCGTATGCCACCCGGTCACCAATCGGAAGGCCCTCTACGTGAACCGAACCATGACCGCACAAATAGAAGGTATGAACCGGATCGAGAGCGACGCCATCCTGGACGAGCTATTCGCCATTTCCGAGGACTCCCGCATCGTGTACAATCACAAATGGCAGGTTGGCGACCTCCTCATGTGGGACAACCGATGCTCCATCCATGCGCGCACAGACTTTCCCGCAGAGGAAAGTCGGATCCTACGACGATGTACAGTGGCCGGGAAAGAACCAGTTCACGGGTAAACGTCGGCTAAGAGAACTAACAGGTGGCGTTCACGCCACTGACGGAGACAGGAGAACGACATGAGCTTGACCACAAGACCGCTTTCACCGGGTCTCGGCGTGGAAATCCAAGGCCTAGATATGAGCCAGCCCTTGGATGAAAAGACCCGGGACGAGATTCTTGCTAATTTCTATGAGCACGTCGCTCTTCTCTTCCGCGGCCAGAACATGACCGTGGACCAGCAGAACCGCTTCACCACCACCTTCGGCGAAATCGGAAAACGGACCGTGGGGCCACGTCTACGAAAATCCGCGGACGACCTCTACACCACCCCAGTCATGGTGGTAAGCAACATTCGGGAGGACGGTAAGCCGATGAAGGGCGCGTCGGCTAACGGCGACGCAGAGATGGGCTTCCACCAAGACACTGCGTTTCACGAGATTCCCGACGCCGTCACCATCCTCTACGGCATTGAGGTATCCGCCCACGGTGGCCATACGATGGTGACAAATCAATACGCTGCCTACAACAATGTCCCCGCCGACCTCCAAAGGAAACTGGAAGGATGCCAGGTACTTCAGGTCTACGACTACCAGCGTCACCGGGTAGATCCCGACATAGATCTCAGTGGCGCCCGCTATCACATACAACCAATCTTCATCACCCACCCCGTGACCGGCCGCAAGGCACTCTATGTGAACCGCATGATGTCAGTCCGCATCGAGAACATGGCTCAAGACGAAAGCAATGCCATCCTTAACGATCTTTTCGATATCGCCGAGGACCCAAACGTCAGGTACGAGCACACGTGGGAAGTGGGTGATCTCCTAATGTGGGACAACTTCTGCTCGATTCACGCACGGACATTCTATCCCGATAACGAACGCCGGTTATTGCGGCGAACCACCGTCGCCGGCACTGGGCGACTACATGCATAATGGGGTTAGTCTAGTCCCTTCTTAACCTCAATCTGATTGCCGTCCAGGTCAAGGATGTATTGCGAGTCGCTACGCCCGGTGGCGCCCGTGCGCGGCACTACTCCCCCTTCAACCCTCACGCCCATTACTTTGACGCGTTCCAGAATCTCCCGGAACTCCGACTCAGTGAACGTCAGGCAGAAATGGTCCACACCTCCGTGTTCTCCTAAGCTTCGTGACCGAAAAGACGTGCTGTGCAAAAGGAAGATGATGCTTCCACCCACCTGCATTGCCGCCGCCTCGACGTTGCTGTTTCCGAGCATGCGGCGGTCTACCATCTCGAAGCCGAAGAGATCGCAGTAGAACTGAACAGAGCGATCGAGATCAGTGACCCTGACTCCCACGTGGTCGAGCAACGGCATCGCGCGTCTCCTTTTCAAACAGGGTATCTACACCGCAAAAAGGCGGCGAAGTGTACGGGAACCGCAACAGCTTCATGAGCGACGCGGTATCAGGTACACTTCCCTAACGGAATCGGACCGTACAGTAGCAGTAGGCTCAAACACGCCCGCACGTCAAGGGCTCCAAAGAGTCTGCGCCAAACAAATGAGTACGACGAAAAAGACTGAACAATCAGGCTCGCGAACTCCACCTCCTGATTTCATCCGTGGGATTATCCGAGGCGATCTAGCTGTGGGTAAACACACGGGCGGTCTGGTCACCCGCTTCCCGCCCGAACCCAACGGATTTCTCCATATCGGTCACGCCAAATCCATCTGCCTTAACTTCGGCATCGCCCAGGAGTTCGGTGGTCACTGCAACTTGCGCTTCGACGATACCGACCCGACCAAGGAGGATACGCTCTACGTCGAAGCGATCAAGGATAACATACGGTGGTTGGGGTTCGACTGGGGCGACAATCTGTACAACACATCGGACTACTTCGATAAACTGTACCAGTTTGCGTTACAGCTTATCGAGTGTGGTAGCGCGTACGTTTGTAGTCTAACCGAAGCGGAGATCCGCGAGACCCGTGGCACGGTGACGAAATCGGGTCACGAGAGTCCCTACCGCACCCGCAGAGTAGACGAGAATTTGGACCTCTTCACGCGGATGCGCAAGGGAGAGTTTCCCGATGGAGCCCACGTGCTACGCGCCAGGATTAATATGGCGTCTCCGAACATGAAGATGCGTGACCCGGTGATCTATCGGATCCGCCATGCCACCCACCATCATACCGGTGACGCGTGGCCCATATATCCCATGTACGACTTCGCTCATCCTCTATCAGATGCATTGGAAGGCGTAACCTATTCGCTATGCACCCTGGAATTCGAGAACAATCGGGAGTTCTACGACTGGATTCTCGCCGAGGTGAACGCCCCGTCAAACCCGCGGCAGATCGAATTCGCGCGGCTTAACCTTGACTATACCGTCATGAGTAAAAGACGGCTGCTGGAACTGGTGGAAGAGAAGTACGTCACCGGCTGGGATGACCCGCGTATGCCCACTTTGGCCGGACTGAGGAGGCGAGGCTACACACCAGAAGCTACGCGAAACTTTTGCCAAAGTGTTGGCATAACGAAGAGCGGTAACACCGTGGAATTGGGTCAGCTTGAACACTTCATCCGCGACGACCTTAATCAGAGGGCGCCGCGAGTGCTTGCTGTAAAGCGCCCACTCAAGGTGATCCTCACCAACTATCCCCAAGGTCGGGTCGAACAGTTAGAGGCCCCTTACTACCCGTACGATGTACCCAAGGAGGGATCACGCGACGTCCCGTTCTCCCGGGAGATCTACATCGAACAAGACGATTTCCTCGAAGTGCCGCCCAAAGGCTACCACCGACTGGCCCCGGGGCAAGAGGTGCGCTTGCGCTACGCGTACATAATTCGCTGTAACGAGGTGATCAAAGACCCGGTCACCAACGCAGTACTGGAGCTTCACTGCTCCTATGACCCCGAGACCCGCAGCGGTTCCGACAAAAGCAGCAGGAAGGTCCAGGGCACTATTCACTGGGTGTCCGCGGGGCACGCGCTGGAAGCGGAGTTACGCCTCTACGACCGCCTCTTCTCGGTTGCAGACCCCCAAGGTGACCCGAACCGCGACTACCGCGAACTACTCAACCCAAAGTCCCTGGAAACCGTAAATGGACTAGTGGAACCCAGCCTCGGTAACTCTCGCTCAGGCGAACGCTTCCAGTTTGAGCGGCTGGGATACTTTTGTGTAGATCCAGACACGACCAAAGGCTTCCTCGTGTTTAATCGTATCGTGACGCTCCGGGACTCGTGGCTCAAGATGGCGCAGCGTGGGGCGAATGAGTCGATGCGTTCCCGCAAGCCCCCCCCAACTACCACATCCTCCACCAGGGCTCCCGCGGAGAACAAAAAATCCGTGAACACTCAAGTAACAACGGCGCAACGTTCGAGGATCGACCACTATTGCGACCAGCTGGGGCTGACACCCGCCGATGCCTTCCTGTTGGCCACAGACAACCGCCTCGCAGAATTTTTTGACGAGGCACTCCGCGGCCACACCAGCCCCACCACTTTAGTCAACTGGGTTATTAACGAACTACGCCCGATACTGAAGGGCAA
Source organism: uncultured Syntrophobacterales bacterium (assembly GCA_964438895.1). Taxonomy (GTDB): domain Bacteria; phylum Desulfobacterota; class Binatia; order UBA9968; family JAJDTQ01; genus JAJDTQ01. Next base: position 96,768 of record CAYTMJ010000031.1, read on the forward strand.
ACCGCTAGAGTCATTGCCGCTAAAGCCGGCCGCGCTATCGGAGTTGGTGGTCCTCATCGACGACCACACGATTTCCGGCAAGGCCGCGAAAGAGGTGTTCGCCATTTTGTTACGCGAAGGCGGAAGTCCGACCAACATCGTCGAGAGGCTCGGCCTCCAACAGGTAGTCGACGAAGCCCAGCTTCAACGTGCAGTCGACACCGTTCTCGCCGCCAACCCGGAAAACGTTACCCTATACCGAGAAGGTAAATCTAACCTCCTAAAATTTTTCGTGGGCCAAGTAATGAAGTCCACCAACGGTAAGGCGAACCCTCGCCTCGTCAACGAGTTACTGCGGTCGAAGCTGGGATGACCGGCCTTAAGAGAGCCAGAACATCCCGGCTCCCCCGGACACGCGGGTGATCATGAACCTGATCGGCCCTTCCCTGGCGTTACCAGGCAGGTAATTAGGGTCCTGGCGACAATTGGCGTGGCTCCCCAACCGCCCATCCAATACGAGCCCCTGAGATCACGATCGAAACTTAAGAATGCCTCGCCATGCACGACGTTCCCAGTTGTCAAGCGACGGTCATTCCCAGGTACTTGTCACGCCGGCGGAGCAAAGCAACGAAAGGCAAGGCGAACAAAACCATCCAAGCCTTTCCGATGACCTGCCCCGGCAGGAACTCAATACTCCCGAATGCCAGGTACAGAAATAGAACACTGTCGACGACGAGACCGATCACGCTGCTGGCGAAGACTGCGAGCAGCAACCACCGACGCTGCAACGGCGTATAGACGACAAGATCGGCAGTTTCCGAGAACAGATAAGCCGTACCGGAAGCCACGACGAGAGCTGGCGGCGCGAACAACGCGGAGAGGCCGGCGCCCACTGCAATCGCAACAGCCGTCCATCTAACACCAATGCGCCGCTGCACAAGGTCGCGGAGAACGAATGCCAATCCGATCACCACGACCCCGCTCGGCGCCATAATTCCGGGAGCCACGGGGATCAGACATGGCGAATCCGGTGGGCAATTCGTTCCCACATTGCCAATGAGCCAGTTAGCAGCTGGAATACATAAGCCAAACCCAACTAGAAACAGGATCCCTTCTATACGTCTTCGACGCTCAATGTCCGACACAGCCCATACCTCCATTGTTTACTGCAAACATCAGCGAACGCTATATGGAACAGCCCAACAGGCCACTACCTGGCGATGGTCACGACCGATAACGTTTGGGCGGCTGCGGGGAATTTGCGGGATTAGTGTCATACCTCACCATTGCTGTCACCACTCCACGGCCAACCAGAGGTCGTAAATCCACATCGAGTGCGTCAGCCTCAGCCTTCGAATAGACTTCCTCCCCACCCACGTAAACGGCAAAGGACTTCACGAACTTTGCCTTCTTTACGGGGTCTTCGATGACAGCCTTAGTCCAGGCATAGAGGGGGTATTGCTCGATACCCCGCTGCTCCGCTTCGGTGCAATACCCAGCGAAAGCATCGTATTGACACTTTAGCGTGGCGTCATGTCGAACTAGCAGTTTGGTAAGCGCCCTGATTGCTGGGTTGTCGCGCTCACACCGAGCAGCTTCAGCGCATTCATCCACTAAAGTAATGCGTAGCTGGTACTGCAATAGCTCGGTCATCTCACTTCAGATCCCCACGCACGTTTCAGGACGAATCTACACCCGGCGAGGCTTGAACTGGCGTCCCCACGTCATGGGGCGGTCCATAAATATCCTTAGCGCTTTCACGTCGCGAAGGCAGTCACGTTGGAGCCAGCCGAGGTTCGTATCGTGCTATACGTAACCATATATTGCCGGAGCGACTTAGAAGTTTGTTCAATCCCTTGCTCTCACTTCCTCACCAGGGTTTCTTTCGCCACGAACGCCAACCCAGCGGCAGCAGCCAGTAGGATCGGAGCATAGAAAAGAAAGGTCCGACTGGCGCTGACCATATTCACAAGCCAACCACCCACCAGGGGGCCCATCACTGCGCCCGACTCGCCCATAGTCCGCCGAAGTCCCTGTAGGCGTCCTCGGGCGTTCTCCGGGATCACATCGTAAGTGGACACTGCTAAAGCGCCAAGAGACATCCCTTGAGCAAGGCCGATGACAACCATGACCACTGCTAATTGCGACAGGCTGGAAGCGAACGGGAAGGCCAGAAACGCAATGCCCGGCAAGGCGGTACTGGGGACACTGGCGTATTTCCGTCCAACACGGTCAGTGATCAATCCAGCGGGCAAGATCATCAGCAGGACAAAGATGCCAGATACGCCAAAGAGACCGCCTACATGCGCGGCTGAGAAGCCCAGTTCAACGCCAGCGTAAAGCGGCAGCATACCTTGTAGGGTGGTACGGTACATCTGCATACTAAACGTCGCAACCACAATCGCGACAAACGTAGCACGAAGGTCCGGCGCAACGTCCGAAAGCTTCCCCCACCACGCGATTTTTCCAACGTGCCCACGTGCCGTATCTTTTCGACCAACGAGTGCGGCGGCGAAGACAGTTAGAGCGATGCCTGTATAAGCCGCGAATACCACTCTAAACCCGATCCACTGCGCAATTATACCACCTGCCACCGGACCAATTGCCGTACCGGCCGATTTGACCCCCATAAATCCACTCAGCAGGCGCCCTCTCTGGTGCTGCGGCACCATCTCGACCCCAGACACCTCCCTACCCATAGTCCAGATGCTGTCACCGACTCCGGCCAAAAACTGTCCGAGAAATAACAGGGCGAAGTAAGGTGTGATGGCAGTCATGAAGGCGCCGCACAGCACGAAGGCGCTCCCTACCAACATGGCGGCCCTGGCGCCATACCAATCAATGAACGTACCCGCAGGGATCAGGATGATGGTACGACCTAAGGCGTGTGCGGTTACCACCTGAACAGCGAGTCCAGGTGATACCTCGAAGGAAGAGGCTAACAACGGGATAGTCGGAAACACCATCCCATGCCCTAGGCTCATAAACAGTACGGTGCTGTACAGAAGTGCGAAACTACCGGCCCGTGCACCCGTCATCTAGAATGGACTCGGACCTGGGATAGGTCAAACCTTGGAGCCGCCGTAGAGCGAGAGTCCCGAACTCTTCTCGTGGCAAACGACTTCCTGGAATCCCGCGCTCCTAAACCAACTGAGCTGGTCATCTAGCGACGCCGAACCGCGATCCAAATTGAAGAATCGTCCGCCGGTCCGGAGTCGTCCGAAGATCTCCTCGTAGATACCCTCGATGATGCTCCCCACCCGAACGTTGTGGATAGCGTTACACGACACGACGAGATCGAACTCACCATCGGCCACCTGGCTCCAGTCTTTCTTGCTGAAGTCTGAAACGACAAACTCAAATCGCCCTCCGAGCTCCTTCATACGTTCGCCACCAAGTTTCGCCATGGCCGAAGAGCCGTCATGACACACCGCGGTGGCGTGGGGAAAGGATTCCAGGAGAAACTTACTCAATGCTCCGTAGCCGCACCCCACGTCCATGAACCGGAGAGTATCGTCGCCTTCGAAAGGAACCAAACTCGCCAGAACCGCAAACTGCCGAGCTCGTAATGTTTCATTACGCCGTTGGCGCTGGGCCCAGTCCTCGACGTATTCCTCGGAGTTCCAATCGTGCTGACGCAACGGGTCGGTGATCTCTACCATTTACTCTCCTCGATCTCCTATGAGGCGGGCAGCCGTTGTTAACCAACTAGCAGCTGATTGTGGTTTAGACGAAATGGCTGCGGATGTCTAGGTTGACAGCGAAACCCTCCAGGCCTATAGATGGCCACGGATGAACAGTCGGAACCAAGTTGCGGACCGCGAACCGGAAGCCCAGAGACGGTGCAGCCCACCATAAGCAACCGGTAGAGTTAGGGAAGTCGCCAAATCCGACTATCCATAACTCTACCGCCACACTGACCGGTGAAACAATGTCTACACTGCGCGACAGAAGCAATTCCAGAAAACCATCCGCGCGCCTACGGCCTTAACAATGCGCACCAGGGGTACCATCATGCAGACCATTAACACGAACCCAGTCGGGGTAGAGGGCATTTGGCGGGAGTTGGTGGAATTAGTGAACCAACAGTTTGAAACCCCACCGTTCCAACGCCTGCTCTCGCTCCGATTCTCGCAGGTGCGCGCTCAAGCCCTCTCCATTCAGATGAAGCACTACGTCGCCAACCGACGGGATTGCTGGGGATTCGTCGCGGGCGCTGCGCCGCTCGGCGTCAAACGCCTCGTCTGGGAACATGAAGGCGAAGAGCTGATGGGCGACAAGGAGACAGGCAAGGTGGATCACATCACACTCGCCATCCAGGAAGGAAAGGTTTTCGGACTGTCACCCGACGACTACGAACGTGCGCGCCCGTTAGATGCCGCAATAGCGTGCTTCTACGCTTGGATTCATCTTGCCAAGGATCGGCCGTGGCGCGAGGCAATCGCAGCGTCGGCGATCTTGGAAATGCGCAATTCCGACGAGATAGTACGTGACGGATCGTTATCCCACCGAGTAGGCAAGAATCTCGAACGCGACCTGGGGATTCCGCTGCGACAACAGGTCAACAATGCAGAGCATATCACCATGGACGTCGAACACGGGCAACTCCTGCTCGCGGTCGCGCGAGAATTCTGTCACACCACAGAACACCAACAGGCCCTACTGCGTGGGGCACAGGAGAGCCTTGTCATCGACCGTGCCTACCGGGAGCAGCTCGCAAACATGATGGTAGCGCTTGACTGAGCCACAAACAAGTAGGGGCCTCGCATCCAACAGGAGTCCGACAAAATGCCCGACATTACAAACCTCAAGAGCACCTTGAACGAGATGTGCAACCTTCAGTACGAAACAGGGGAATTTCAGGACCTGTTGACGCTACCCTGGACAATGGAACGGGGACGCTATTATGTCGTGCAAAACGCCCTCTACACTAGAAATCGGCGTGACTGCTGGGGCTACGTGCAAGCTGCCGCACCCTTAGACGTTAAAGCCCTGGTATGGCATCACGAAAGCGATGAGTTGATCAACGACCCCCGTGCCGGGATGGATCATTACTCCCTAACGGTGAAACAAGGCGAAGTCATAGGGCTGGAACGCAAAGATTTTGACACCGCCGAGCTACCGCCCATGGCACAAGCCGCCTTCATGGCCTGGCATCACATTGCCATAAAGGGACCGTGGCTGGCCGCATTCACCTCCTCTCAGATGCTGGAGCGTCGAAATAATCCGGAAGTCGTGAAGGGTGGAGGAATGTCTTATCGCATCGGTAAGAAGTTTGAAAACGAGCTAGGTATCAGCCTAAAGCGGATGATTTCCCTAAACGTACACTCAACCGCGGACACTGAACATTCGGATATGATGGACGGTGTATATGACGAGCACGTCCGCACCCGAGAAGACGTCGAAACGGTACTTCAGGCCGCCAAAGAGTGCATGGCGATAGACCGCGCCTACCGTGGAGGGCTTGCCTACACGATGCGCCGCATCGAGAGTTAATTAAGTTGTGCAAGGAGACAACCATGAGTCTCAACAATCTCAACAAGGACCTGGCCACCAAGCAGTTGGTAGGATTTTGGGCCTCCAATATCACCGACAACGAGGGTAGCATCATAGAGCCAAGGAGCACCGTCGTCCCATACCTCTGGAAGTGGCACGACATTTACAACGGTCTGCTGGAGGCTGGAGAACTGGTCAGCCTGGAGCAATCGGAAAGGCGTACCATTCGGCTTGTCAATCCCGGCGTTCCGGGTACCACTGGTGCCACCAATACGGTCCACACGTCCGTGCAACTCGTGAAACCGGGGGAAATCGCGAAGGCTCATCGCCACACCCTAACCGCCCTCCGCTTCGTTGTCCAAGGCGGTGGTGCTTTTACCACCGTGGAAGGCGAACGCTTTACCATGAACCCCGGCGACCTAATCCTTACGCCCCAGTGGACCTGGCACGACCACTACAACGGCACCGGGGACAACATCATCTGGGTGGACGGCCACGACGGACCTCTACTCAAAGCGTTAGAAGTCATGGCAGTAGAGCCGTTCAGCAAACAACAGCAACCAGTGGAGGCCATGCCGGACTCCAGCTTGCATAAATTTGGTTGGGCGCGTCCGCCCGAAAAACTCTCGGAGTTTCCAGATCCGCCCTTTCGATATCCGTGGGAAACCACCTACAACTCGCTAGAAGCGCTCGCAGCGAGCCCAGGAGACGAGTGCGACGGAGTACTACTTCGTTACGTCAATCCTCGAACCGGCGGCTTCACGCTACGGACGATCGGCTGCGAGATTCAAATGATTCGATCCGGAGAGAAGACGCGCTCGCACCGTCACACCAGCACAACCATTTATCACGTGTTCCGCGGAAACGGCGCGACCGTCATCGAGGACAAGCGCATCGAATGGAGCAAGGGCGACTTCTTCACAGTACCGCTATGGTCGTGGCACCAACACGAGAACGAAAACAAGGACGAAGCCATCCTATTCTCAATCAACGACCGTCCAGTTAAGGAAACCTTCGGGCTCTACCGGGAGGAACGCCGGTAGAGGTGTACCGTAGACCGTAGGAACGACGCTGGGTCGTAAACTCGCCATCCCCCCACCAGCGTAACGCCCGTGATGACAGTAACGCGAAGGCTCCCAAATCACGTGGCTCGGAACCGCGCCCCGGTCGCGCCACTCACCCTAAAGATCGTTGGCTTCCGTTGTCATGGGTGACCCTCCTCGAAGCGGCTGTAACATAATCCCTTCGCTAGCGCGCGCCAGTGCTGGGGCACTGCATCGGGCTTGCCAGGCTGCAAAGACTGTGAGAGAAGGGAAGGCCGGGGGAAACAATCATGAGCGACCGAATCATTTCTGCTGATGGACACATGGACCTCTTCTATCTAGACGAGGATACCTTCAGGGCACGCACGGCCTCAAAGCTGAAGGACCGTGTACCCAACGTCCGCGCCGTAGATGGAAAACCTACGTGGATCGGGGACGGTGTCGTAATGGGCGGTCATCGGGCCTGGATGGGCCGGCAACCTATGACCAACCACCGAGGGCGACGAATGCGTGAGGCCGGATGGGAACCGACGCATCCATCAGACCCAAAGCTGCGAGCCAAGGATCTCGATATAGACAACATCGCAACCGAAGTTATCTACGGTATTCGATTCGTTGAGGACAGCATCAAGGACCCGGATGTGATCAGCGCCACCTATTGCGCTTACAATGACTTCATTGCCGAGTTCTGCGAGCAGGAACCCAACCGCTTTATTGGCATCGCTGATATCCCCGCCCACTCACCTGATAGCGCAGCCGCAGAGATCCGCCGCATCGGCAAGAACGGCCTCGGCCTCAAGGGAGCCTTGTTTGACTTCTTTAACGGCCCCGCGCCCATTTGGCATGAGATGTGGGAGCCTATGTGGGCGGCCGCCGAAGAGGAAGAGGTGGCCTTGTCCTTCCATATCGGCGCCGGACACGGTACCACCACAGTGGGACCACGGAACGCTGAAGAGAAGCTCAAGCGGAACATCCCCAAGGTGTCCTACGAAGCGCATATAGCGGTTGTAGCCATGCAGGCTGACGAATGTCTCGTATCTATAATCCTGTGCGGTACGCTCGAGCGCCATCCCGCTCTCAAGGTGGTGATGGCTGAAAGCCACATAGGTTGGATCCCTTACGTGCTGGAGCGGCTTGACACGAAATTCCGGGAAGGCGAGTACGAGGGCATGATCAGTACTCCGCCAAGTGCTTTGTTCCGGCGGCAGGTATGGGCCACGTTCCAGGATGACAGGGTCGGCGCACACCTAGCGGAAGAATACGCCCCGGACAACTTCTGCTGGGCCTCAGACTACCCTCACAGGGACGGTATCTGGCCCGATTCCCAGGAATTTATCGCACAGACCATGGGCGGATTGAGTGACAAAATGCGTCAGCGACTCACCGCGGACAATGTGGCTCGGCTGTACAACCTCCAACAAACTGTCTAGCTCGCGCTCCAGGCGGTTTCACCGGAATGATCCCCCTTGAAAAGTACCGGTCGCCCATTCGCTTCAACTCCACTCAACCCTTTCGGGGATTGGGGCCGGTTTTTTGTGAACCAGAGTCAACAGCGCAAACAGACCTACCGCCTGCGTTCCCAGAAACCGACCATAGTCAGTGATTCGAGCTACAGAATCCTAACCTTGGCGCGGTTGTAAACAGCCACTGCTACTTGCGGCACACTACTGCCTGGATAGTCCGCCGCGTCCAGACTCCACACCATAGTGTCCCGCACGAACCCCTCCGGGTCGGTCTTATTACGGTAGAGCGTCGAACGGTGTGCGTAACCCAGCTTCTCCGCCACCCGGGCACTCGCCTGGTTGCGCGGATCGCAACGTATCTCTACGCGCTCCGCGCTGTTAATCTCGAATGCGACCCGTGTTAACGCAGCCGTGGACTCCGTTGCCAAGCCCTTGTTAGCATACGGTTGACCGATCCAGTATCCGATTTCGCGAGCCTCCTTATTCCCTCGTGTGTGAAGCCCAATACCACCAATGATCCTGATTCCCTTCGCACCGAAGATGCCATAGACAAAATCCCGTCGCGATAGAAAGTCGTCCCGGAACCGCCGTAGCCGTTCTGTCTTCATCTCCAGGGATTCCGGCTCTTGCTGTGCCCAATCCATCCACGGACGCAGGTAGTCCACATTGTCGTTGATCGCCCGCTGCAACCGATTGGCGTCCGTCGGATGCCAGCAACGGAGTATCAGACGCGGGGTGTGAACACTGTATGCCAACCCCGACGGCCGGGCCATCTAACGAGCCGCCACCGAGCGAAGATGTCGCAAGACTCCCCCTCTCGCCCCGCTGCCTCTACTTCTTAGGCGCAAAGGTCTTCTTGATTGTCGCCATCAAGTCGGCCGGTAAATTAGCGGTGTTCGTAACGAGCTGTTCCACCTCCGCGCCAGAAACAGCGCTGATGGCAAACCTAGACTTCTTCGCCTCAGCCAAAAGTTCGGGGTCTTTCATGGTCGCGTCGAACGCCCGGCGTAAGGTCACAAGCCGGTCCTTGGGCGTCCCGGGGGGCAGTGAATATGGCCGATTGAGGGAACCGCCTATGTCGTGGATTACGGTCTTCATCACCTGCCGGCCTTCCGCTGTTTTGAGGACGTCGTTGGTAAGAGGTACCCCAGCAAGGGCCGGGTGGGGTTTATCCACAAACTGCAGGACCACACGCACGTCACCCTTGGCCAGTGCCGCGGCCCAGGGGTTCTTGAGTCCTTCCCAGCTCGCGCACACGCCGCCTACTTCGCCCCTCTCTGCCGCCAGCCTCACCGGCGCGGTGCCTCCGTATCCTTCAATGAGCTTTAAGGGAAGGTTCGTGTGACCAATCAGGATCCGCGGGATATCCCACAGAGTTGATCCCGGCTGACTACCGCCGAACTTCACCGGCTCCTTAGCGGACTGCCAGGCGGCCAAATCGGTGACGCCGCTCTTTTTGTGAGTCACGCACACATTGGTGATCCTCACCGGCGCACCGATCCAGCCGAACTTCGCGGAGTCAAAACGAACTCTCTTATTTCCAAGGTATTGCTGCAGGATTAGGCCGCCGATCCAGTTACCAATAGTCAGCCCGTCAGGCTTAGCTTTGTTATAGAGATAGTTGGCGGTAATGAGGCCGCCAGCTCCCGGCCGGTTCTGCACCACTACCGTGGGGTTGCCCGGAATGTGCTTCGGAAGGTGCCGCCCCAAGATTCGCGAGTAGGCATCGAAACCACCTCCAGGCGAGTAGGCAACGACGATACGGATTGTCTTGCCAGCGTAGAAATTGTCAGCGGCAGCATGTGCCGAAACTCCACAAATGGCCAAAATCGCCAAAACACTTAATGCACAACGCACGAACTTACGGGACATAATAACCTCCAGTATTGTAGCGGTTGTTGGGATGCAACAAACAAAACAACTTCAAATCTCTGTTCTATATAACACAAGCACCCCACCGCTGCCCAAACGGTGTGAACTTCTGCTTGGACGGAACCAGCCCCAGGGGAAACAGGATCCCGAGTGTAGGTCCCAATCCTTACCTCCTAGTCAGTTCGCCTCCTTCTGCTTTGGCGGGGCGTAAAGCTGTAGTAGGTTTCCATCGGGGTCAAAGAAGTAAAAGCCGCGGCCCGATCTGCGCTCTACAACCGGAACCTCGTGGATGCGGACACCTGCGGCACGCATCCGTTCCTCAGCGGTGTCGAAGTCATCGCTGTCCACGTAGAACGCCTGATGAGTGACCCCATCCTCTGACAAGGTGTCCCGTTCGATAGATTTAGGGCGCTCGAACAACACGACGATGCTACTTCCAGACCGCATATCAGCCCGGCCTAGGCCCTTCAGATCGTCGCGAGCAACATTGGCGACTTCCATACCTAGCACTTCGCGGTAAAACTTCATCGCCCGATCGAGGTCATTAACTGGAATCCCAATGTGGTACAGTCCTTCGGTCTTAATCATGCTAGCCTTCCCCGCCCATAGGGGCATTCTCCGCGCACAATCGAATGTAGTATCAATTTGTGCTATTGCAGGATTTCCGCAGTCCCCAGGCAACCACGCTGTTCCCAGTCAACCACTATCTAGAGGAATCCACCAATGACCGACCTGTGCCAACTCTCCGCTAAGGAAGCTATAACGCTGGTACAGCAGCGCAAAGTCACCTCCGAGGAGCTAGTCCGATCATGCTTGGAACGAATCAAGCAACGGGAACCAGAGGTGGACGCCTGGATGAATCTAGACCCCAACTACAGCCTGGCGCAGGCCGGGGAACGCGACCGCTCATCCAACCATGGGGCAGTACACGGCCTTCCGTTTGCCGTTAAAGATATCATGGACACAGCCGACATGCCCACGGGCTATGGCTCGCTTATATACGAGGGGTACCGCCCGCGGGCCGATGCTGCGTGCGTGGCTACAACGCGAGCCGCAGGCGGCGTTCTCCTCGGCAAGACAGTCACCACGGAGTTTGCGAGTCGCCACCCCGGCAAAACGAAAAATCCTCACGACCCAACACGCACCCCGGGAGGTTCATCTAGTGGCTCAGCGGCAGCCGTGGCCGATTTCATGGCGTTCATGGCATTTGGGACACAAACACTGGGGTCGGTCATTCGTCCCGCGTCCTTTTGTGGCTGCGTGGGCTACAAACCCACCTACGGCGAAATCAGCACCACTGGCGTCAAGGAGAACACTGCCTCCTTTGACACGGTGGGATTGTTCGGTCGGGCGCTGGACGACCTGCCACTCTTCCGGGCAGCCGTCACCGGTGAGCCAACACGACCACTAAACGCGCTTGCGATCAAGGGGCTTCGGGTGGGCCTTTGTCGCACACCGTTTTGGGATCGTGCCGAGGACTACACCAAGGCACTGGTGGAAGGTGCGGCAACCCAGCTTGCCAACTCCGGCGCTAACGTGTCCTGCGTGGACCTCACTGGACCATTCGACAAATTCGAGCGGATCGGGCATCGCATCAGCGATTACGAGAGCTCGCGTGCACTGTCATGGGAACGTAACCACCACTTCAACGCACTGAGTGAATTTCAGCAGGGCAAGAATCGGGATTGGCCCACTGTCTCCTATGACCAGTTCCGGGAGGCGGAACAGGCAATGGTAGCGTGCCGAGCCTATTTACATGAGGCGACCAAGGAGCTCGACGTGCTGCTCACGCCAAGTGCCATTGGTGAGGCTCCAGTGGGTCTCAACAACACCGGAGATGCGTCATTCAATATCCTACCAACATGGACCCACGTACCGTGCATAACACTTCCCCTATTCAAGGGGCCTTCAGGGCTCCCCGTAGGACTGCAATTGATTGGACACCCCTTTCATGACCATCGGCTGTTCGAGATAAGTCGGACCGTGTTCTCGGCATTGTCGTCTTAGCGAACACACAGCTAAATCCAACCCAAAACAATGGAACGTTTGAATTCCTTCATCGACTCGTTCAGCGCGCTTACCTGGGATACGCCCGTGTTGAGGGTACGGGAGTGACCGAAGTACTGCTAAGCCATCCGTGATCTCCAAACTACGTCAAGGGAACGTAACAAGACGGGGTGATGCCCCATTGGCCGAAAAGGCACCGCGTGAGGGAGGGCCACCTCGCAGTGCCTTGCATATGACACTCAGGGCTGGAATAACTCGGTACTGTCAAGCTTTCGCTGGTATCCCAAGTACTGCTCCCTAGTCATACGCGGCTTGTCTTCTCGAAGAATCCGGCGTGCGGTTTCCGCATTGTCGTAGAGAAGGTCGATGGCGGTCATGGCAAGGAGCTTAGCCGACTTCACATATACAGCATCCTGATCTACCAGAAGATAGCCGTTCGTGTGGCCGCCGCCAGCAGCGCCGGCAATGTAAGGCTGAACTGCCGGCATAATATGGGCCAAGTCACCAAAGTCGGTGCTACTGGCACGGTGTTCAGTGCTGAGCTCAAACTGGCCGGCGCCAAACAACTCCTCGGCGTTCCCGCCCCAGAGGCGAGCCATAGTATCGTTATTAGTCTGCGGAAGATAACCCGGTGCCGTAACGATCTCCACAGCCGCACCCACCGCCATAGCCGCACCTCGAAGCGCGTTGTCTACCTTACGATTAGCGTCCAGAATCCCCTCCAAGGTCTTCCCGCGGATAAACGTCTCGATCATCACCTCCGCCGGCACCACGCTCACTGCGTCACCACCTCTAGTAATTATGGGATGGACCCGGATCGTATCCTCTTCATAGAAGGTCTCTCGTTGATAGGCGATAGCGGTCATCGCCAATGACGCCGCGTTGAGTGCATTGATGCCTTTTTGTGGGCTCCCACCTGCGTGAGCCGCCTTACCAATGAAACGGATCTTCTTGATGACAGCCCCGTTAGACGACTGGGCCACGTGGGAGGCAAGCGTGTCAGTTTTGGTGTGAAACATCATCGCCAAGTCCACGTCTTCGAAGTGTCCAAGGCGAATAAGCTCAGCTTTACCGGCGAGGAACTCGAGCTCGTTGCGTACCTTACGCTGCATGCGTTCATCGACGTCTATCATCTCTTCTGCCGGAACCGCAAAGAACACCAGTGAGCCCGCGAGCTCGGACAACACTCCTGTAGACAGAAGTCCCATAGCGGCGCCCACCATCCCCGCTACCTGCGCATTGTGGCCACAAGCATGAGCGGCACCGGTCAAGGGGTTGGCATGGGGGTGGTCCGGCACCCGAAGAGAGTCCAATTCTCCTAAGATGGCCAGAGTCGGACCGGTACTCCCGCACTCCTTCCGGCCCTTGACACCGGTGATTGCCAAGCCTAGTTCCGGCTCGATCCCTAACCCGTGAAGCTGTGCAGCCACGAGGGCGGCAGTATTGATCTCGTTAAAGCCCGTCTCAGGGTTACATAGGATCGTCTCGCCGAGATCAACGATCTCGGCCCTACGGGAATCGATGACCCGACAAGCCTCACCCTTGATTTCTTCCCTGGACGTCATGCGGATCCTCCCTTCGCCTGCACCTGGTCCATGGCCATGGTAATGCGCCTAGCCTTGTCGCAGGGCGCCTTCCAGCAGCGCCAGAGCCGCCTTGGTGAAGGCCCACATATTAGCTTCTCGATCCGAGTCACCGGTCTCAACGGTAGTAGCTGTCTGCACTGGACCAGCAATGGCAATGCAACTGTGCCCAGGAGCGTCGCCATACCGGTTTCCCGAAGGGCCACTGGCTCCGCTTTCCGACAGACCCCAGGTGGTATTCAGCCGCCCCTTGATTAGGCATGCCAATTTCAACGCGTAAGACTCGGTGCTACCACGAATAGTCAGATCGATTTCGGGAACCATCAACAGACCTGCCCGTGCATACCGGGTATAGATAATGCCCCCGCCTACAAAATAAGCTGATGCTCCAGGGAGAGACAACAAGGCTGCCGAGATCAACCCACCGGTGGACGACTCGGCAACTGCCACGGTCTCGCTCCGTTCCTTGAGCAACTCCCCTACACAACGCCCTAGGGACGTCAAATCTGGCATGGTCTCCCCTTATCCGAAACTTGAGTTTTAGCAGAATAACGGGCACGAACTGACAACACATCAGCCACCTGACGTAGGCACGGTAGGGGACAAGGCTGTTTCCCTTTTGTCTACGATTCTCCCTTCTTCAACAACAGCGACAAACCCGGCTGTCGAACATGGATGTCAGCGTCGTGACTTCCGCCAGTGATTTTCGCCAAAAGTGTCACCAAGGACGACCGCGCACTCAAGTAATCACTGGGCGGGCTGGCAGCACGCATGTTAGCGATCTCTTCCCCGCTGAGCATCCATCGGAGCAGCAATTCTTCATCGGTGACCCCCGCACCACCGAACTTACGGCGCACTTCCACAATGGAAAGATCCGACGGCTCCCAGTCAGCCATCTCCCTACCACGAGGTCTATCCAAAATCTTGTGCTTGACGTCGGGATCCATAGCCTCCCCACCTTCACGGCCCCAGAGTCCTAACGCGTACTGGATCGTCTGATCGGTGACCTCCCTATAGCGGGCTCCAACTATGACGTTGATGGCGGCCTGGCTCCCGACGAACTGCGATAGTGGCGTCACCATAATCGGATAACCGAAATCCGCGCGAACCCGCACGACCTCCTCTAGAGCCTCGCTCAGCCTATTTGCCAGGCCCACTTTCTCAAGTTGGTGACTTAGGTTTGAAATCATCCCACCCGGAACCTGATGCTGGTACTGGGCATAGTCATATTCCACCGGGGCACCCACGGGGAAACCCTCCTGCCGGGCCACAGCCAAGAAGTGCTCCGACACCCCATGTAGAGTGTCCGTGTCTACCGCACACGTGTAGCCGAGAACACCAAGGTTGTTAGAAACACTGAAGATGGACGGGTTCGAGGAAGAATTAGCTAGCGGTGGAATCGCCGTGTTCACCGTGCGAATGCCAAGCCTCACCGCTTCCAGGCAACATAAAGGGCCCAATCCAGTAGTGCAGTGGGTGTGCAACTCCACCGGGATACCACTAGCGTTTTCGAAGATGATTGGCACCAGGGTCCGAATGCGCTCTGGGGTCAACAGGCCACCGGGGTCCTTAAGACAAAGAAACGGAACACTTAAAGAGGCCGCCTCGCGAGTCTTCTGTGCGTAGTATTCGTCGGTATGTTTTGGCGACACCGAATAGATGAGGTTGACGATCGGTTCGAGCCCGTTCTTGCGCGCAATGCCTACCTTGCGTTTCCACCCTTCGAACTCGTTCCACTCTTCAGAGATTCGCGCCTGACGGATGCCGTTGGCCGCCATCCGTTCAATGAACAGCTCGTAGACTGAGATGGGGGTAATTTCGAAGGCGTTAACCCGTCCAGCCATGAGCCGTAACGGAGTTCGGGTGATTCGCTCCGCCACCATCCGCACTCGATCCCATGGGTCTTCCTTGAGCTCACGAACGCACTTCTTGAGGTGAGAGGCGGACATCAGCTCGATGGCATCAAATCCGGCCTCATCCATAGTCCGGGCAACAGGCAGCATCATACCCGTCGTCATCCGTTCGGCCCAAAGGCTCTGGTGGCCGTCCCGCAACGTGGTGTCTACGTATCGAACTTCGTGGTCCATCTGTCACTCGATGAGCGGCAAGGTCGATCAATCAAGGATTCGGGGGCCGAACAGCGTTACAGCATTGTCCCATAGAATCTTCTCTTTTGCTTCGTCCGAGATCGGCTGCGCATCCAGATCGGGTAGTGCCTTCTCCGGTCGAGGTGCGTCAGGATGCGGATAGTCAGTGTTCCAAGCGATGTTGTCGCCATTCAGGTGATCCACCGCATAGGACAATGCACGTTCGTCTCCGTCACAGGTTACCGTAATTTGACGTTTAAAATATTCGCTTGGCAGCATCGGCAGGCGCTCTACAGCGTTACCCATCACGCTGTTGCGACCGTGCGTATGCTCGTCCATCCGGCCGAGCCAAAATGGAACCCAACCCACGTTGGACTCGAGAATCCCCAGCCGCAGTTCAGAGAAACGCTCCAAGATGCCCGTAAAAATGAACTGCCCCATGGTCGCCATATTATCGCATGGAAATCCCAGAGCGTGGTCGAGACCGCGCAGGGCTAGTTGCTGCATGTCGCGGTCGTCCACATTTCCGCGGTTCCCTCCGGCGAAGGGGTGAAAGCGGCGCTGACGATATTCGCCGTGCACGGAAATCGGAAAGTCCAACTCACACGCCAACCGCCACAACGCGTCGTATTCCGGTTCGTGCAACCACCGGCCTTCGGGCAGAAACGGATTGCGCACCGATACCGCTCCCAACTCTTCTACCGCACGCCGTGCCTCAACGAGCATCGCGTCCGTGTCTGAGCCAGGAAGCACTGCTACAAATTTCAGCCGCTTGGGATCAGTATCACAATAGTCTCGACACCAATTGTTGTAGGCCCGGCACATGGCGGCCCCTAGTTTGGCGTCTTTCAGTGCCACCCGATAAGCAAAGTTGCCGTTGTTGCCCGTGGGCAGAAGCACCTGCACATCCCAGCCATGAGTGTCCATGTCCTTCAGCCGAGTCTCTGGGGACCACCACGTGCGATACCCATCGCCATACTTGGCCTCCATATCGGCCCACGCGGTAGCCGGTAACTTCGGCTGTTTCTCGGTCTTGGGAATTATCCGTCCGTCGGCCTCGTAGACCATAAAGGCGCCGTCCATGAATGATACCTTCGGCACTTGATCTTGATACGCAGGCTCGACGTAGCGCTCCCAGAGATACTGTGGCTCATGCATATGAGCGTCCGCGTCAATGACCTTAAATTCCTTCCACATGATAGAGCTCCTTTCGAAACGGCCCATGGCTTTCTACCGACATGATGGATATGAACTTAGGGTAATATTCCCTGTTTCGCCTTCCGCTTCAACCGTGCTGTAGACCCTTGACACAATCGACACGATTCCTCTAGGTTCGCAGGCGGAAAGTGAACGTCGGGTCGTCGTCCACGCAACCCTAAACATGGTGCGCTTCAAGCTGGCGAAGTTCGAGGATCTACGACACTTACACTTGATCACTATAGTTCACGGCCCTCGGAGTAGTTTATAATCAAAGAACGCGGAGTCTCGCATGGAAGATAATCCCGTATCCGTCTCATTACCCCAGGTCCTTTCCGTCTTTCCGCTCACTGGGGTGTTGCTGTTGCCCGGCACACGGCTACCGCTGCACATTTTTGAACCCCGCTACAGAAACATGGTGCAAGATGCGCTCGAAGCGGAGTGTGTTTTCGGCATGATCCAGCCGTTCACTCCCCAGAACGACAATCTCCCCCAATCGGACCCCGGTCCTTCCAAACCGGGGCTCTACTCTGTCGGCTGTGCCGGTCATATCGAGCGATGGGAGGAATCCTCCGACGGCCGCTACATGGTCCAACTTCGCGGTATTAGCAGATTCCGGGTCAAGGAAGAGCTACCGTTAGAACACGACTACCGGCGCGTACGGCCCGACTACGCATGTTTTAGCGACCTGGAGGAACTTGGCACTCCAACCGTCAACCGCCCACGCCTAACTCAGGCTCTCAGCCACTATGCGGAGGCACGTGGTCTTGCTATCGACTTGAAACAGTTCGAATCCCTACCCGACGCAAATCTTGTGAACTTCCTAGGGGTCGCGATGCCCTTCCATCCATCGGAGAAACAGGCACTGCTAGAGGCTGAATCTATCGAAGATCGCGAAAAGGTTCTCACCAGTTTGCTGAACCTCGGTAGAGAAACGCGAATATCTCCCACTGACTCAAACTCACGGACCCTGAACTAGAACCCGAAGTTTCCACCCATTCACCACAGGTTCGACCGGAGCTGAGTTCCACCGAGTCATCGTCCCAGCCATTTGGCGCGGTGACGATAGTCCTGCCTAATATTTCTCCACAAGACTAGCTTGAACGGGGTGCCGTTGGAGCAAACATCGGCAAAAGGCAGGGTATTCCGATCCATGCTTCGCGACGGCCTCGGGACCTTTGTTCCGAATGTCGCATCTAGGAAGGTAACGCACGCTCCGATTCACCCGAAGCTCATTGGGGCAGCAGCGTAACGTGCGATTACCGACGGAGACAACAGCGCTTATATTTGCGGCCGCTGTCGCAGGGACACGGATCGTTACGGCCAACCTCCGGCGAGAGAGCGGTATTGGCCTCCCGTACTAGCCGCATGACCTTCTCGATAGGCTCGCCTGCGCGCCACAGGCCAGCCATGGTATTGAGGTGCTCCCGACTATGGATGAAAAACTTCTTGTAACCGGCGCAAAGGTAGTTGAGACCACCTTCCCCATCCGGCGTCTGAATGAACCGATCCTTAGGGCAGCCACCATTGCACTGGGCGCGAACCTCACACTGGCGGCAATAGCGTGGAAGCGAAGTCCACTTCTCCTGGCCGAACTGACGCTGTGCGTCACTGTCAATCATGCGCGCAAGCGAAGTCTCGCGGATACTACCAATGCGGTAATTCGGATCCACATAGTGGTCGCAGGAGTAGAGGTCCCCGTTGTGCTCCAATGCCGCGACGTCGCCGCAAGTTTCCCGAAAGATACAAAGGGCGTGGTCGATGCCGAGGCCCGTACGGGCGGCCTCGTCAAAGATCTGGATGGTAACTCGCCCCACGTCATTCCGGATCCACTCGTCAAAGATGGTACACAGAAATGTGCCGAAGGCCTCCGCCGGTACACTGCGGGAACTCACCAAGGCACCCCCGGTCGCGGGCTCCACCAGTGGAATGAACTGCTGATGATCTGCCCCGAGACTCTTAAAGTAGCGATAGACCGTGGTGGGATGGTCCACATTGCCGGCATGGACCACACAAAGCACATCACAGGGCACTTTGTACGCTTTCAGTCGTTTCAACGCCCGCACAACCTTCCGATGGGTAGGCTGCTGACCTTTGGTAACACGGTATACGTCGTGGAGCTTCTCGGGACCGTCGAGACTCAGGCCAATGGAAAATCCTTCTCGGGCAAAGAATTTGCACCACTCATCATCTAGTAGGACCCCGTTGGTCTGCATGCCGTTACGGACTTTGCGACCTGGCGGGCAATGCTTTCGCTGAAGCGCGACGATCTCTCGAAAGTAATCGAGCCCTAGGATCGTCGGCTCGCCACCATGCCAGGCAAAGTCGACGACGGGATCTGGAGATCCTTCTATATGCTGTGCGATGTAGTCCTCCAGCACGTCGCGTTCCATACGGAAGGACTTAGTTTCAGGATAGAGATCTTCCTTCTTGAGGTAGTAGCAGTAGACGCAGTCCAGATTGCAAATGGCGCCGGTAGGCTTCGCCATAACCTGGAAGCTGCGGGTGGCGGGCGTAGCGCCCCTGATCAATTCAACCGCCATGCAGGTATCCCCGCAGAGGGGGCACCGACACAACCGTACCCCCTCGCAACTGGGCGACGCAGCGGTGACCATTAGGTCGCTGCTGCTGTTTCAGACCCGATCTACTCCATGCCGAAAAATTTCTTGGCGTTGTCCAACATCAGCTTCTGCTTAACTTCAGGCTTAATAGTTATTTTCGCGAAGTCGTCGAGCCAGCGCTCCACACCAATAGCGGGCCAATCGGAACCGAACATTGCCTTGTCCTGAAGGATCGAGTTCACTTGCTGAATCAACTCAGCGGCAAAATACTTGGGCGACCAACCAGACAGATCAATGTAGAAGTTACTCTTGTGACGGGCGATGGCCAGACTTTCGGCCGTCCATGGCCACGACGGATGAGCGCAGATGATCTTCAATTCAGGGAAATCTGCCGCCACGTCATCAAGGTGGATGGGCTGGGTGAACTTGAGCTTATTACCCATCCCGCCGGGTGTTCCAGCGCCGGCACCGGCCATTCCGCTATGGAATAGGATCGGTAATTCGAGCTTCTGACATTCCTCCCACAAAGGGTAGAACCGTGTGTCATTGGGGAAAAACTGCTGCCTGGCAGGGTTAATCTCGCCCACCCCGTGTAGGCCAAGGTCCTTGATCCGGCGTATCTCCTGTAACGCGACCTTTTGCTGCCACGGGTCGATGACGCCAAACCCCATGAACACGTCTGAGTTCCGCGTCACACCGTCGGCCACATGCTGATTGGGCACTGGCGAAAGGCCCGTAATGGTTTCGTCGGTTGTATTCTGAATCACGGCCATCATATTGCGCGCACGGTACTCGTCGGCCATCTCGTCGATGGACACAGGCTTGCGTTCCCGCTTAAAGTACTGGGCCATCTGCTTGGGCCGATCCCCCTTGGAACTCAGAGTCAATTCGTCGCAAAGGTGTACGTGCACATCAATCGCGATTGGGTCCGTTATCGGGTCCATTCTATCGATCCTCCTTGGGTTGTCTCGAAAGCTGCATATGCCATCTTGCGCCAGCCAAAAACTGGATACTAGCTAACATGATCCGCGCTGACTGGCCAGTGCATCGGCAGAACCGGCCCCGCAGACGGTTACGGACTGGAAGTCTCCGACCTGATCACTCCCAAGGAGCCGCCGTCAAAAACTCAAGGGTTTCATCCAGCATCTTCTTCATTAAGTCACTGTTTCGACTCTGATTCCACTCGTATCGGACGCCTGTGACGAGCGTAGCCCCCGGATCTTGGTCCTCAAGCACAGTGTGAAGTTCTATCTGGAACAACGCAAACATCGTATCCTCTAATTTCTCCCGAGTCCGCCGTGCATCGCCCTTTAGATAGAAATTCACCCCCTGATCGGTAACCACGAAGGTCATAGCGCCAGTGCGAATTAGGTTCCGCTCCGTCGTGCTATTTCTACCCACGGCCAAATGAATTCGGCTTGGGCTCTTGGCCACCATCTCGAAATATGAGGCCATCGCAGGATGGGCCCAACCCCGGTCATCCACCGTGGCCATGACAACCACTTTGCCCGCCTGGACGTCCTTGCCATTCATCAGAGTGAACAGTTCGTCCGGCATTTCCTTACCTATGAGTTTTGACACAATACCCCCAGTTCGAGGCGCCGGCTTCAGCGAGAGCCTTCCTGAGCGCCCAAGGCCAGTTCCTGCCGCTTACCGAACCCCTGTTGGTTGTCGATGAAGTAAACAGTCTCCGGAATTACCCGGTAGAACTTCACCTTAAGAAAAGCACGGTGGTAGACTCCGCTCGATGGATCCGTGAACAGCCTGATAACGCTGGGATACTTCCGGGCGTACACCGCCATCGCTTTGCCCTTTGCGATCACCGAGTCGACGAGCTCCACTGTGCCCTCAAGCTGAACCCCCTTGATCTCCCGCCAATCCGCGTAGTCCTCCTGCACGGTCACAGCCACCCGTGGGTTGGTGGCAAGGTTCATACAGTGGCGAGAGTCCGGGGCGGAAAAGAAATGGAGTTGAAACCCATCACTCGCATAAAACACCGTAGCGTTCCACGGTACTCCGCCCAGGCAGGTACCGAGGGTCATGGTGTGATGTGTCCGGAGGTAATCGAGAACCTGTTCCTCAAGGTCGGGCATGTGGAACACTGGTTAGCAGGCGTAAGCCACCACACAGGGGAACCTACACCTACTCCTTATCTCCAGGATATCGACTTAGGGATTCTTCATCCCAACGGTGAAACATATCGGTCTCGATTTCGAACTGGTCCAGAATTCGAGCTACGGTCTGATTGATGACATCATCTAGGGTCTCCGGCCGATGATAGAATGCAGGCACAGGCGGGAAAATAACCGCGCCCATACGGGTTAGCTGCGCCATACTTTCGAGATGACCCAGATGCAAAGGAGTCTCGCGAACCACAAGTACGAGCTTCTTCCGTTCCTTGAGAGTTACATCCGAGGCCCGCACTAGGAGATCGCCCCCTACTGAAAGAACGATACCCCCCATGGATTTCATAGAGCACGGTGCAATAACCATCCCAGCGGTACGGAAGGAGCCGCTGGCTATACTAGCACCGATATTGTTGATATCGTGGACCACATCAGCCATAGCCTCCACATCTTTGACCGTGTGCGGGGTCTCCACTTGAAGAGTCATTTTCGCGGCCTTGCTCATCACCACGTGGGTTTCTATCTCTGCGATAGGAGCCAAGACCTGAAGAATGCGGATCCCGTAAATGGACCCGGTGGCCCCTGACAACCCTACGATGAGACGACGCATTCAGACTTACCTCCTGTAACGGTCCTGTTTCCGGTCGAATGGCTGCGGCTAGACGGCTTCTCCAACGCAGTCACAGCAAACCCGCCCACGGCACTAGACGTCAAACACCACGGCGAGCTCATCGCCGTTCTGAACCCAATGAGTCTGCTTCAGGGAGACGGCAGCGATGATCTCCAACTTGTCAGAAGGATAGTCCTTTACCGCCGGCAACACAACCGCGATCCTTTCTGGCGGCCCAATCTTGGCCGGCCATCCTTCGAGAAGTCCTTTGAAAAGAAAGGC
>CAYTMJ010000032.1:0-100084 GCA_964438895.1 uncultured Syntrophobacterales bacterium
TTCGCATCCCGAAACTCTACGGGAAGTGCGGGTAAGGGGGATGATGTTCCATCCGGGGCTGTTAATTCTGTCATATGCTGGCGTTTGGTAAGATGGGGGTGGTCGAAAAGATCCATTGGTGTGTTGATGGGGGCAGGGGGAATATTGGCGGATTCAAGTCGTGCCACAATGTCCCGAAAATCGAACGTGCGTGCCAACTCCTCTGTACGCTGAGTCAACCGGACAAACTCCCCCCGCCGGCCAGCATTGTCACGCAAGGCTTCTTCCGCCCAAAGTTCATGGAGTTCGAATTCCCTGCAGAAGCTTTCCCATTGAACGTTACTGGTGACACCGATGAAGACATGCCGTTGATCCTTGGTTTCGAACACCCGATAGATACCCCAACCAAGATCCTGACCTACGCCACGTTCAGTCATAGGAGCTGGCACTTCGCCGGATATACCTGCCTTCGCAATGTGCTGGGAAACCAGGAACACGGCGGTTTCGAACAGCCCAACTCGCATGTCGTCACCCTGCCCGTCGTGGTTTCGTTTGAGCAATCCGGCCAGGATTCCTATGACACCAAACATGGCTCCTGTCATGTCAACAATCGAGGCGCCCGCCCTAAGCGGCTGACCCGGGGGTCCGGTCATGTATGCCAACCCGCCCATCATCTGGGCAGGTTCGTCGAGAAGGTTTCGATTTTCGTAGGGCCCAGAAAGAAAGCCCTTGATGCCGCAATGAAGGAGACCGGGCTTAATCTGTTTCATCTCTTCATAACTCAGCCCGATACGTTCGAGTACCCCGGGTCCGTAGTTGTCGACGACCACATCGGCTGTGCGGAGGAGTCGTTCGAACGCCTCCCGCCCCCCCGGATCCTTGAGATCAAGCGTTATGCTCCGCTTCCCGCCATTGAAGGCTAAGAAGTAGCCCTGGTTACCACGGCTAAAGCGAGCTTGATCACCGCTACCAGGCCGCTCCACTTTGATGACGTCAGCCCCTAATGCCGCCAATAAAAGCCCGGCTGTGGGGCCCGCAACGATGTGCCCCAGCTCGAGCACTCTGATGCCTTCAAGCATGGTGTATAAAAACGCTCCGGACTTGTGGAAATCGGGACAATCTACCGATCGTATAGGATCCGGGCCTACCCCCATATTTCACGAAGTAATGTTCTACGGGCTAGCAAACGCTGGTTTCATCTGTCAACCGCGTTCATGTTGAATCCCTCTGTTTGCCGCGAGCCGAACTCCTTCAGGATCCTAAAATACAGCTAAGTATATCCACACCGAAAGGTTGTCGAACTACTTGTAGGGAAGCAGAAGGGCCCGTTTTCCGATGGTCTGGAAGGCCCCCGGGTACCGCCCGGGCGTTGTGACAACAGCAAGCAAGCCGTGGGCAACCCGGGAATTCGTACCGCTTAATCGGATAGATTAAGCTGAACTGCCTCAACAGCCCGATATATCAGTGTAAGGTCGGGGGTTCGTCATTCCCCCCTTTTCCTTGAATCACTTTGAATTGCCGCTTCAGACGGGCTAAGCGGAAGCGATAATACTCACGCCTAAGCACTCCCCACGCGCGCCTGATACTGGGGCTACCCCCCCAACGTAGATACACATAACCAAAGAGCATGCCGCCGAGGTGTCCTAGGTGAGAAATTCCTGTGTTACCAGGGCTGATGGATGAGAAGAAGGCAATGGAGCCAATGATGAGCACGAAGTACTTCATTCGAATTGGGAACAGGAGATAGAAGTAGATAATCGAATTGGGATAGAGCCGCCCGTAGGCCAATAAAACGCCATAGATTCCGGCGGATGCCCCTATGGTAGGGACGGCTTGATTAGGCTCTAGGAGCAACACGCAGATGCCACCACCCACGACGCTCACCCAATAATACTTGACAAACAACCCGGTGCTCCAACGTCGCTCTAGGTCGCATCCAAACATCCACAAGGCGAGCATGTTGAACAGAAGGTGAAACAGCCCAAAATGAAGGAACTGATAGGTAAAGAGTTGCCAGATTTGAAACTGATTCCAGACAAACTGCGGGACCAGACCGAAGATCCAAAACAACCGCGGTCCCCCAAGAAACGGGAGCTGGAAGACGAAGACACCGACGTTGACGATCAGTAGCCATTTTACGGCTGGCGTGATCCGCCCGGCGGGACTAAACGAGCCGAATGTAGACTGAGTGCGGAACATTGTTTTTCAATATAACTAATTGTGCGGGAGGCCGTAAGCGGCTAAACGTTGGGGTCACATGAAGGTCTTGATTACGGGAGGAACCGGTGTCAATGGGGCGGCGACTGCCCGCGCCCTGGTCTTACGCGGCCAGCGCCCCGTGTTGCTAGATAATCGGATAGATACGTCGCTGATCACGGACATCGCAAACGAAGTAGATGTTGTGTACGGCGATATTCTGGACGCGGCGGGGCTGAGGGAAATCGTGGTGTCACGTGGTATCACCCATATCGTCCATATGGCGGCACTGATGCCGGGCCCGGCGGAGACCAACCCCAATTTGGCTATCGCCGTCGGCGTCAATGGTACCCTGAACGTGCTGGAGGCTGCCCGCGCGTGTCATATTCAGCGCGTGATCTACACTAGCTCCAATGCCTTCGTGGGCCATATCAGTGGCCGGCATGGGCAACCGGATTTCGTTCCCCTGGACGAGTCCTTGCCCCCGAACCCGGCGGACCTCTACGGAGTGACTAAGGTCTGCTCCGAGACCCTGGGAAATTACTATCGCAGACGTTATGGGATCGAAGTTGTAATCCTGCGCTATCCCTCCATCTACGGCCCGGGGAAGCTAGCGCGGCACGGGGTGCTGGCTCTCTATGGAAAGCTCATAGAAGATGCGATGGCTGGGCGTGAAGTTGCCATCCCCCGCGGAGGTGACCAACGAAACGATGCGGTCTACGTAGGTGACGTTGCCCACTCGGTTCTTCTGGCGCTGGAGGCGGCACGTTTAACTGAGTGGACATTTAACATCGGTACCGGTCGAGGTGTCACCCTAAAGGACTTTGCGATTGTGTTGAAACGCCATTTCCCGCGATCGAAGATAGACATTGGCCCAGGCCTCGATTTTCGTGACGGGTACAAACAAAGCTATTGCGTGTTCGACATCCGCAAGGCACAGGAGCACTTGGGGTACGAACCGCAATATTATCTAGAGGGGGGTATCGGTGATTACATTGAAACCATCAGGAGATTGGGGTTGGCGATTTAATTTTAGTGGTACTGAAGCAATACTAATCCCTGTTTGTGCTCCCACTTCCGGTGGTCTGGGCCTCAAGGGGTGATCCATTTGGATACGTTTCTGGAAACAGGAATTTCGCTCCGCCCAGGTCTTGTATCGTGTGCTTAGAGCCCCCTTGCTGTTGGTAAATGGGATCGTTACTTGCGTGGCTGGTACACCTCTACACCGCCCTAGGGGCGGTAGTGGGCTTGTTCACCCTGACGCTCGTTGCCCAAGGCCACTACCGCTCCGCGTTATCACTCATGGCGCTAGCCCTGCTTTTGGATTCTACGGACGGGTTCCTCGCTCGGAAGGTGGGGGTGCAGGAACTGGCCTCGAGGGTGGACGGCGCTCGCTTAGACGACATTGTGGATTTTCTCAACTACGTCGTCGTTCCATGCTTCTTTTTGCTCCGGGCAGATTTATTGCCTCCTGGCCACGGGTGGTGGATCGTTTGCCTGCCGTTGTTAGCGAGCGCCTACGGTTTTTCGCAAACAAACGCAAAAACACCCGATCATTACTTCCTCGGGTTTCCTTCGTATTGGAACGTGGTTGTCTTCTACTGCATGGTGCTGGATTGGAGTCCGTGGGTAAACGGATTATTGACCATCGCTTTGTCAGTGATGGTAGTTGTACCCATCCGATATTTGTATCCGAGCCGGAATACTCTTTTCCGGGCCCCTACTATCGCCCTGGGAATTATTTGGGCTGTCCTCTGCCTCGTTGTGGTTTTTAGGCTCCCTGAGGTGCCCTACCACCTGGCAGAAATATCTCTCATCTTTCCCACCTATTACATAGCGCTTTCCCTGTGGGTGCATTTGCAACATCGACACTATGAGTTGTAGCAACGCAAGGGGCTGTATGCGCGGGATGGGAAATCTAAACCGACACTGAACTGCTACCGCGTGGGCTCGATGGATTCATCGCGGTGAATGCGGATCGCCAGTACCGTGGCATCGGCACACACCTCCCCCTCGTAGCTCAAAGTACAAGACACGAAAGTCTTGCGTCCCTCCACTCTACGGATAGTCGCACGCAATCCCAGGGGTTTCCCTAGGGGGGTAGGCCGCCGGTAGTTGATGTTAATGTTGGCCGTAACGAAGAAAACTCGAGGAGCGCTACCAATGGGCCGCTGTTCGTCTAGATAGACCCTAGCAATGGCGAGGTTCATGCTATGGCAATCGAGTAGGGTGGCGATAATTCCACCATTTACAACTTCTCGTGTGCCACCACAATGGTGTGCCTCTGCTGTCCAAATGCCCACCGCGTCCGCGCCGTCCCACCAACTCTTTATTTGGAGACCCTGATCATTGGCTGGCCCGCAACCATAACACAGAGTGGTCGCGCCCTGATCTTGAAACGTCACCTCCTGACTCATACTCGCACTCCTCGTCTCTCGGTGACGGATTCAACTAGCCCTGTCGACTCCTAGTCGAAGCCCGCCGATTCCTTCTATTTCTGCCACCAAGACATCGCCTGCTACCAGTTGTTTCTGAAACGCGGGAGCGTCCGGGTTGCCCGTAGCGATGAGGTCGCCTGGCAAAAGCGTTCCCACCTTCGACAGGTAGCTCACTAAATTCGCCACGCCGTTGATCATGCCGGCCGTGCTGGCAGATTGCCGAAGTTCCCCGTTCACCCAAAGTCGCATTTCAAGAGCCTGCGGATTGGGAAGTTCATCACGGGTGACAATCCAAGGGCCAACGGGCGCAAAGGTATCAAAACCCTTGCGCACGCATCGCGTGCCCATGAGGTTTCTTCCTGAACCGTATCCCCGGGCCGTGACATCAAGGATAACGCTGTACCCGAACACAGCGTCCATAGCTTCGTCCACCGAGAGGCCGCGACTTTTCTGTCCGATGATGACGCACAATTCTAGTTCTGGAAAGACCGTCTCGGCGTTGGGGGGGATGATGATGTTCTCTCCTGGACCAATGACGGCCGACGGTGGTTTGAGAAATATATGTTCGAGCAATTCGTTCGGCGAGGTCTCTCTGGCTTCTCCTCGCCCTCCGATATTGGAGAGTCTCTTGCTTCCGCGGTGGTAGTTACCTGCTGCACCCCAGACCTTGGAGGGAACAGGAACGGGGGGTGCAAGCTGTGAAATGTCGAGCTTCGACTGTATCCCCTCGGAGGCTACGCGGGTGATGTGCTCCCACTTCACGTCGTAGGAACCTGCTAGATCGATCATCGAGTCACAGATACCCGCGAGAGAAACCATCTTGGCTTCTGAGGTTAATGCAACCACCTGCCCGTTCTTCAAAGTTGCAAACCGCATTGAAAGCCTCCGCGTCGCTCTCACTTCTCAAGTGTCGTAGCAGGGAGAGAAGGTCGCCCGGTTGAAGTCTAGATTAGGTCTGGAATAGCCCGCGCCTCTTTATTTCAGGCTTGATTCAGAGACACGATTAGCGATCGGTACTGCCATCCATGATAACACCCAAGCCCATAAGGCAGCCGTTTTGGAGATAGAAACTGCGAGCCGCACGCCTAATACGCATCCTTGAGTTCCCGTACTTTCGCAAAAACTGACACCGGATCTGTTCCGTGTCCAGGGAACCGGCCGGAAAGGTTAGCCTTGATTTCGTCGCTTTCCCAGCGGAGGAAAGGGTTGGTCTCGAGTTCATCTTTGAGTTGAGAGGGAACTGTAAACTGCTCTCGGGCTCTGAGTTCCTGCACTGCTACCAACCTCTCGCGGATCTTCGGGTTGTTTGGCTCCATAGTCAGTGCGAACTGGAGATTCTTCTCCGTATATTCATGCCCACAATAAATCAACGTTTCCCCAGAAAGCTTTCGGAGCTTATCTAGGGAGCCGGTCATCTGCTCGGGGGTCCCCTCGAAGACGCGACCACATCCACCAGTGAACAAGGCGTCGCCACTGAAGAGCTTGCCCGGGAACAAGAAAGCGATATGGCCACGGGTGTGGCCGGGAATGAACAGCACGGTGGCACGCTCCTCCCCTACCCGGACTTCGTCCCCTTCAATTAAGGGATGTGTGATACCGGGGATGCGTTCCTCGTCCACTCTTGCACCGAATACTTTCAGCTCCGGTTTCCGTTGGAGCAAGTATTCGTTTCCACCCGTATGGTCTCGGTGATGGTGGGTGTTGAGAATTGCCGTCAACTCCACGCCCTCCTCCTCCGCCCGGCGCCAAACGGGCTCCCCTTCCGATGGATCGACAATGCCAGCCTTGTTGGTCTTCTCACAAATCAGCAGGTAGCCGTAGTTGTCTGTTAGTAGGGGTATTTGGAGAATTTTCATGTCGCTTATATAACAAATGACCTGCTGTCAGGCCATAGCTCATCGGGCAGTTTGACCTGTTGACCCGCTTTACATACTCTGGGCCCATGTTGGAAGTCGGAGTAGGGCAATCCCACCAATCGGATACGTGCAAGGCTGTTGAGGAAGCCACTCAGCGGGCAATGATGAAACTGCCCGACAGAACCGCCGACTTGGCATTGGTGTACGCTACAGTGGACCACGTGGGGACGCTGGACCAGGAGCTGTCTAATCTACAGCAGACTACTGGTACACAAAATTTGGTGGGTTGTAGCGGGCTGGGGATCTTGACGGGCGACGGGGAGCGCGAAGGAGAGTCGGGAGTCGCGGTGATGACAATGGCCTCCGACAGCCTTCAAGCGCGCCCCTTCTACCGGGACTCCCTCGAGGGGGAAGATGATGCTGTGGGACAGGAGATTGCCAATGTTGTGAGACGCGACAACCCCGCCCTAACGGTATTACTTGCTGACGGTTACAAGAGCCGTCCCGATGTACTCCTGGATGGATTGGCGCGAGCTGGCCACACGGGCGCCGTTGTAGGCGCGGCTGCATCGGAAGATGGTAGCCATGGGCGAACCTACCAGTTTTATCAGGGCCAGGTCATTAGCAATAGCGTTGTCGGGTTCGCGCTCTCGGGGGGTTACGAAACATTCGTCGACATCACCCAGGGATGCCAACCAATCGGGGAACCGATGGTCATCACCAAGGCTCACGAAAACCTCATCATTGAAATCAATGACCGACCCGCTTTCGAAGCCTTTAACAACCTCGTTGGCCAAGCATTTCAACAGGACGTTCGCCGTGCGTTGGGATCTGTGTTCGTCGGTCTCTCGCCAGACCCTCAAAAGATGGAGATTGAGCCTGGGCATTATCTTGTCCGCAATATTGTCGGTGTGGACGCCCGGAAAGGCATCCTCGCCATTGCGCAGTCGGTCGAAGCCGGGCAGCCCATAATCTTTACCTTGAGAGACGCACAAAGGGCGCGCGAGGATCTCCGACAGATGCTGGAACGTCAACTGCTCCGCCTGGAGGGCAGGATGCCGAGTGTGGGTCTGTATTTCAATTGCTGTGCTCGCGGAAACGGTCTGTATGGGGTTCCGGGCATAGACACTGCATACATAAAACACGTTCTGGGGGAGGTCCCAATTATCGGCTTCTTCGGGAACTACGAGCTAGGGCCCATGGCCGGTGGTAACCATCTGCTCACCTACACAGGCGTGCTGGTACTGGTGACCGAATGAGCCTCTCTGCTCACGCAGCACCTTGAGACGGTCTCAAACCCAGGACCACACGTTGGAGTTCTCCCCTCCTCACTCTTGACAACGGGCTAACGCCGTAGGTACCTGCGTTTGTTCGCGAGGTAATCCACGACGAGATAATTGCCGATTTCGTCGGGAGAAGTATAGAAGACGCGACCGGTGTTCATCTTAGTGAGGCGGTCGACGAACCCCATCCGGTAATAGTCCATCCCCAACATGAAAGTATTGATACGGATCCCCCTTTGGGTACACCGCTGGACCTCCTTCAGGGTTTCTCGGACGATCCGTCTGTGGAGCGACGCCGAGCCCCAGCCGCTGTGGAGGCGTCTTCCCTGGTCTGTATTGCAAGCGGTGGGTTCGCCGTCGGTAATCAGAATAATCTGTTGATTCGTAGCCTTATTTTTCCCAAGTAGTTGGCGCGAAAATCTAAAGGCTTCCTTGATATCAGTCCCATGTTCCATGAAATAGGTGATGGCAACAATCGAGGGTAGGTCCTGGGTACGAATAATCTTGGCATTTGAACGAAATGCAACCAAGTGAAGGACATCTTGAGGAAATTTGGTTTCGATGAGTCGATTAAGTGCTAGTGCGACCTTCTTTCCCGCATGCAGGGCATCATTCATCAGCATGGAGTAGCTAACGTCAATAAGCAGAACGGTTTCCGTATCAGTCGAAAACTCATGCTGATACACACGAAAGTCTTGCGGCTCCAGTTGGATTGGTACACCACCCCTTCCTGCCTCTAGGGCCTGTGCCAGGGTTTTACGAATATCGATGTTCAGGGGGCTGCCATATTTGTAGGGTTGGACATCCTCTAACTTCGAGCCCTGATTACCGACTTTGGCACTAGCGTGCTGCCCCCAGCGGTTTTTGTCCATGAGTTGGAAGATTTCTTTTAAGGCCTTGTCGCCCAGTTGGCGCATTCCCCTGGGGCTGAGGCGCAAGCCGGCCTTCGTCCGGACTACATACCCGCCGTCGACCATCATCTGCTCGGCGCTTTGAAGGTATTTAAGGTGCTCGTAAGCCTGCTCGCCCAGTAATTGGCGGATGGCTTCCATGTCTAAGGCAGCAATGTCACCCAGGCCGCGTCGTCCCCAACGCAGGAACTGCTCTAGATCCCGTAGCTGACCCAACACTTCCCCTTCTTCCCCCATACCCACACGTTGGTTGCCTTGAAAGGGGTATTGGTTCAGTAATTGTTCGAGTTGTTCCATCTGGGAAAATCCATCGCTTAGACCCTGGAGATCTTCCTGGCTCATTGAATCTAAACTTTCCAAAAGGTTATCTAGGTCTTCCACTGTAGCGTCCAACATTCCGGGTAGGTTCTGCAGGAAGTCGTCGTCGTCCAATAGGTGGCTTAAACGGTCCAGCAACTGAGACAGGTCCGCCCCCTGTGGGCCAGTAAGACTTTGCGGCTGATTCATGGCACGCTGATCGATTTGTTCTTCTAGGTGCTCTCTAAGCTGTTGATGGCGTTCGTGGACTTCGGTTAACCTCTTGGCGAAGGTGTCCATATTCTGCCCGTACCGACCAGACAACCGCTCCACAAAATTGAGCATCTGCCTATAATAACCTTCGATCTTGCCCGTTAATTCATTGAGTTTCCGGCTTAGGTCGGTGCACTCTTCGGGCGACAGTCTAAAGGAGTCAGGGGAATACCAATTGAGTAGCTCCTCCTTCTTTTCTTCCGCCTGTTGCAGTATTTCCCGCAGCCCCTGCACCGATCGGCGTCCATCCTCGGATTCAAAGCCCCGACGCATCAAGCTACGGAGTGCGCGGCGGACGCCCTCCTCTTCGAGGAACGTATCTGACAAATGCTTCAGCAGATCATTGGGTGTGGGGAATCGAATCTCCTGGGAGCCGTCCCAGGGAGTGTATCGGTGTATTCTCATGCGTGGCTGACTATATCGTAAGCGCTTCTGGCACTGCAATGCCGGTAACCGGACCCGTTGATGCCGCTGGAATACGATCCCCGACTCCGTTATAGAAGAACGATTCACCGTCCGAATTCGGAGGAGAAATGAAAGTTGCTATAGATACCACCAAGTGTGATGGCCATGAGAAATGCGTCCAGGCAGCGCCTAACGCCTTCAGGATGAACGAACGATTCATCGCGGAGGTCGCCGACCTCAAGGCCGATTCTCCAGAGAAGATCCTTTTTGCTGCAAGGATATGCCCAACGAAAGCTATCTCGGTGGAGGATGATGACGGCCAGGTGCTATTCCCCGAGTCTTAGCTCCGCTACGGAAGTTGTTTCGATGAGAACCTTAGGTACGCCCTAGGGGCGTCTGCGTGAACGGGCCAGCGTTGTTTCTCTATTCGAAAACAACGCTGGCGAAACTACAGATCGAACCAATGGGATCCATTGCGCCGTGGTCGTGAGCTACTACCCGGCCTTTGTCCGCCCGTATGGCCTTGAGCATCGTGTAGATTGGCGAGAAACCGCAGATCCGACGTCGGTCTTGCTCTCGTATCAAATAGCCTCGGAAGCCTTCCGGATCCACCCCTGCTACATGCTGCAGCAACTCTCGGTCACAACCCATGACCATCTCTAGTTCGTCCCCGTCGAACCCACTCGCGTCGCCATACCGTGGCCCTACGTGGGCGAGATCAGCGCTTGCTATCAAGCAGATTCTCCGACCGTCCTCGGCCAGGGTCACTCGCAACGCTTCGATGAAGCGTTCTATCAATTCGCTCATGGGAGGGCATTCGGGTTCCAGGTGTGAAAACGAGCATAGCACTGGGACAATGGGAATCGTATTTCCGAACAATTGCTGTATGAAAAGTACCTGGAATTCGATGGTGTGTTCGGCGCGGTGGGATAATTCATCCGCGAAAAGCTCACCGCTACAAAGTGAACGTAGCCGAGTGATAAGGCTCTCTTCGACCGGAACCTCGCCTAGTGGGGTAGTAAAGTGTTTGTATGTTAAGTTATAGGGGTTTCGGGTACCGTTATGACCGGTTCCTAGAATGATAAAGACGTCTGGCGTCTCCGCCTCAGCTAGTTCCTTGTACGCCCACGCATAAGCGCGACCCCCTAAGCGTAGGTCAATGTGTGGTACGACGATGCCGGGAACTCTCCGTCCAGCGTTCCGCTTACCCGGTAGGCCCGGACCGTGTGGCGGGACGAATAATTGCCCCAGGCTTTCCTGTAGTTTAGCTGGATTGTCTTCATAGCTGACGCCCGCGTGAAATGCATCCCGCACCCGAGACTCAAGGAAGGAATATTTCACACGCTGGTAATGGCCGTCAAAGCTCTCACCGGATAGAAAATGACCGCTGTCCAGTAGGCGACAGAGCTGTTGCAGGAGTTCGAGCGGAAACTCAGCCTTATACTTTTCCTGAAACGCTACCTGGATTGCTGGCAAAGTATGCTGGCCGTCAAAGAACTGTAGCGCGTACGCCGCTTCAGCCGGGAGATGTAGTATCTTATCGGTGATGTGCTGGGGATCCCTGATGCCGAAAGCCTTCCTCCCCTGCTCCCCGTCAACCGGGAAAACATCAACTGCACGTAATTCCGGACGCTGCGGGAGGTTTCCGTTGCTCATACGATCAGGCTATAGGCTAGGGGGTCAGAATGCGAATTGACGAGTGGAACTAATCCGGAATGAGGTCTACGTGCGAGCAGTGAAAAACGAAACAATAACCGCAGTTCGAGGCATTCAGGTCGGTCATGCTACCAATCGTCGGGCCCGTACCGGCTGCACGGTGCTCCTTTGCATGCCCGGTGCCGCGGCCGGAGTTGACGTACGGGGGTTCGCCCCAGGCACTCGCGAGACCGATGCTATCCGGCCGGGACGATTGGTGGGGCAGGCGCACGGAATCCTCCTGACAGGCGGTAGCGCATTCGGTCTCGACGCAGCCGCCGGTGTCATGCAGTTTCTTGACGAGCAGGGGGTCGGTTTCAAGACACCTCACGGTGCGGTGCCTATTGTCCCCGCAGCTGTTATCTATGATCTGGGGGTTGGTGACCAACGGGTTCGTCCTGACAAGGCCATGGGCTACCGTGCTGCAAAGGCTGCCACCGATAAACCCGTGCCGACGGGTCGGATCGGCGCAGGCACGGGGGCTACTGTTGGAAAAGCCGTAGGCTTGCTTCCTGCCGAAGGTGGCGTCGGTTCAGCATGTGAGAGGCTCCCGAGCGGAGGTGTGGTGGCCGCTATGATCGTAGTCAATGCAGTCGGAAGCATCGTGAACCCTGCTACCGGTGAGGTGGTTGCCGGTGGCAGGGTTCAAACCTCTGGGGGTGGTATCCGAACAACGCTGGCCGCGCAACGAGACCAGGCAACGGGGATGCCGGGAACCAATACGACCATCGGGGTGGTGGCCACCGATGTCAGACTCTCCTCAGTCGAAGCCAATACCGTGGCTAGCATGGCCCATGATGGAATCGCACGGGCTATTCGCCCTGCCCACACTCTGTCCGATGGCGACACCCTATTTGTTGTCTCCACCGGAAAACGTCGAGGGGACGTCAATTCCGTTGGGGTCCTCGCCGCAGAGATAGTGGCGCATGCCATTGTTGGCGCAGTAGACAAATAGCTTTGACTCCGTCGTGTAGTTCAACTTCGGGATCGGTGAACTAAAACGAGACCGCACGACAAATACTAACCGTTTCCCTTACTGACGCGGCTCAGCTTGAGCCGATGCGGCCTTGTCTGATACAGAAGCAACATGCGCCCGTAGTGAAAAGGACATCACGAGGGTCTCCGGAACCCTAAGTCCAGGTTCGATTCCTGGCGGGCGCACCACATTCAGTCAAATGTTAGAGTCTAGCCCGCCCGAAACCGTACGTTGACTGCCGTTGTGCGCTCCTCAACGACCCTCTGCCGATCGACGGTTAGCGTTTAGGGGCATCCCCGCAACATTGAGAACTAGTCCGAATGGCACGGCAGCTCCGAGTATCAGTAGATCCCCTGGTGTACTATTAGCACTACCCTCGCACCCTTTTCCCTGCGTCCCCGCCTAGTATGATCTGACGTGTTCCGCGATCTAGCTGCACGCGGGGTGAAAGTATTCCCTACTTCGGCAATTTGTCGTCAATCCCCTTAACGTACCAGTTCATGCCCAAGAGGATCCCATCGTCGAGATGTTTGCCAGCGGGCACGGCCAGGGACCCGTCCTGCTTATGGATGGGGCCAGCGAAAGTGTGCATCTTGCCAGTGCGGATCCTTTCCTCAGTTGCTTTCGCCATGGCAGCAACCCCGGCGGGCATATTGGTGTAAGGGGCCATCCCGACCATACCAGTAGATAACCCTCCCCAGGTGTCGGTAGACTTCCAGGTGCCGTCGAGGACCGCCTTAGTGCGTTGAATATAATAGGGCTGCCAGTCGTCAATGATGGCGGTGAGTTGGGTATTGGGGCCGAACTTGATCATGTCAGATGCCTGCCCGAAGGCCCTAGCCCCCTTCTCTCCGGCAATCTGCATGGGTGCGGTGGAGTCCGTGTGTTGAGTAATAATGTCTGCTCCTTGGCCGATCAGTACCTTGGCGGCATCTGCCTCCTTACCGGGGTCGAACCAGGTATTCACCCACACCGTCTTAACGATGAAACTGGGATTTATTGACTGAGCACCAAGCATGAAGGCATTAATTCCACGTACCACCTCCGGAATTGGAAACGATGCTATATACCCCGCCACTCCACTACTGGACATCTTTGCTGCGATCTGACCGATGATGTACCGGCCTTCATAGAAGCGCGATGAGTACGTGGATACGTTTTTGGAACGTTTGTAACCAGTCGCGTGTTCGAACTTCACCTTAGGAAAGCGTTTGGCCACTTTGATGGTGGGATCCATGAACCCGAAGGAAGTCGTAAATATTAAGCCTGCGCCCTGGCGGGCCAAACGGGTAACAGCGCGCTCCGTGTCCGGACCCTCAGCCACCTTTTCGATGTAAAGGGTCTTGATCCGCTTGCCGAACTGCTTTTCGATTGCCAGGCGGCCCTGGTCGTGCTGGTACGTCCAACCGTGATCGCCGATGGGGCCCACATAGACAAAACCAACCTTCAGGGGATCCGCGCCCACGGCGCCCGTCATGATAATTGACAATATGAAAATGGCCGCCAATGTGCTGAGCTTTCCCATTTCTCCTCCTCTAAGTTAGGTAAAGTGGCGCCGGTCATTTACCGGTCGGCCACGAACGTTTGACCGATACAAGCAGGTGTATTCACTTTCGTCAAGATTCGATTTCCAGAAATCACCAGAAGTGCCGCGATTGTGACGAGATATGGTAGCGAAGCCAAGAATTGGGAGGGTATGGTGACTCCAGCTCCTTGGGCGTAAAGTCCCATGATCCACACTGCACCGAAAAGATAAGCTCCTACGGCGACTCGATATGGTGTCCATGTTGCAAATACCACTAGGGCCAGCGCGATCCACCCTCTTCCGGCCGTCATATTTTCGATCCACTGCGGCGTGTACGCCAATGACAGGTAACCACCGGCCAGTCCGGCGCAAGCTCCGCCAAATGCGATACAGCCGTAACGAACTGCAGCAACGTGATAACCTAGGGCGTGCGCTGAGTGATGGTTACTTCCTACTGCACGAATCACCAGCCCTAAACGAGTTCGGGAGAACATCCAGGCCACCAACACGGTAATCGCTACGGATGTGTATACTAGTCCGTCTTGGCTGAAAAGGATAGGTCCAATTAACGGTAGTTCGCTCAACCCGGTAATATAAAGGGATCCGAGCCCTATACCGGGGAGGCCTGTGTAGGGGTGTCCAATGAGTCCCGAAAGCCCACCCCCGAACAGTGTCAACGCAAGGCCTGTCGCCATTTGATTGGCGGCTAGGGTCTGGGTCAGAAACGCAAACAAAAGAGCCATAGTTGTCCCGGCGGCGACCGCCGCAACCGCACCCGCGGCGGCTGATCCTGTTGTGTAGGCAGTCGCAAAGCCCGTGACCGCGCCCATAATCATCATCCCTTCGACCCCTAAGTTGAGCACGCCGGACCGTTCTGTCACAAGCTCTCCAACCGCCGCTAGCAGTAATGGTGTAGATGCAGTGATAATAGTGAGCAGGACCGCCTCCAAACCGTTCATCGTGCTACATCTCCAGGGCCCCGAGCGTAGGGAGAAGTATCCCCCGATTCCCTTAATGAGTCTCTAGGTAAAGTTCTTCGATTGGCCCACTCCAGGCGAGCACGGAAACCGATCAACGTGTCGCAGGCCAGGATCAAAAACAGCAACATGCCCTGGAAAACCTGCCCCGTCTTTGCTGAGATGGAGAGTTCGACCTGGGCCGCTTCCCCCCCCAGGTAGCAGATAGCCAGAACGAACCCTCCAAAAACCGCACCTAACGGGTTCAACCGCCCGAGGAACGCGACTATGATGGCGCTAAACCCGTAGCCAGGCGAGATAGACGGCTGGAGCTGCCCGATGGGGCCAGCCACCTCGCAGATGCCGGCTAGTCCTGCTAGGCCTCCGGAAATCCCAAAGCAAATCCATGTAGTCCTCTCCTGTGAAAAACCGCCGAATCCCCCAGCACGGGGTGCCTCCCCTTGAACTCGGATCCCAAAACCTTTGAGCGTGTACGACATGAACACACCCAAAATTACTACCGCGACCAGTGCAAAGATTGCACCAAGGTGTACTCGCCCGTCCCCGAACACGGTTAGCACATGCCAATCGTTGAAACTGATGGACTTTGGAAAGTTAAAGCCGTGGGGATCTCTCCATGGTCCTCGGACCAGCCAATCCAGAAGATACTGCGCCACGTACACCAGCATTAAACTTGTAAGAATCTCGTTGGCCCCGAAACGGTTGCGGAGAAGCGCAGGCACTGCCGCCCACGCCATTCCACCCAGAATGCCCAGTATTAACATGGCGGGAATCGCTAAAGTCGAGTTCCAGTGGGGGGCTAAGATTGGGATCGTAGAGCCAGCAAGAGCCCCAGCAATCAGCTGCCCCTCCGCGCCGATATTCCAAAGATCCGCACGGAAGCAAACGGCCAATCCGACCCCAATCAAGATCAACGGGGTAGCTTTAACAATCAATTCTTCCACAGACCACAGGGTGGTGAGCGGGCCAATGAAATAGACATAAATGGCATGAATCGGATCGAAACCTTGAACGGCGAAAAGTATACTCCCGGAGAGAATTGTAAGAGCAACGGCGAGGAGCGGCGACGCAATTTGCATCGCCGCGTTCCGCTCCAAGCGTTTCTCTAGCACCAACTTCACGGACCCGTATCCAGCTCCGAAGAATTATCTGTTTCGTACGCCCCTGCCATCAGCACCCCAATTTGTTCCCGGTCGATTTCGTTAGCGGGATATGCATTAGATAACGCACCGCGTGAAATGACCGCGATGTGGTCTGCAATTTCAAAGATCTCGTCAAGGTCCTGACTAATCACTACCACCGCGGCTCCATCCCTTGCCCGGTCTAAAAGTGCTTGGCGAATGAGGCTCGATGCGCCCGCATCCACCCCCCAGGTAGGTTGGTTGACAACTAAGACCTGCGGTTGACGGTCCAACTCACGGCCCACCACGAACTTCTGAAGATTACCGCCGGACAGTGCATTAGCCTCTTGATCGTGATGTCCGGAACGTACATCGAAACGTCTCGCGACCCTTGTTGCCAGCATACGCGTTCGCTGGCCCCTGATGAACCCCGTGCGGAGTAGACCATCACCAGAAGCATGGCGTGTTAGCAGCAGATTCTCCCATAACCGGAATCCGGGCACCGCTCCATGCCCGAGCCGTTCTTCGGGGATGAACGCCGCGCCCAGGCGCCGACGTCCGGAAATGTCCTGGGTGCCACACGTGTGACCCGCGATGACCACGAACCTGGGTGCGGGAGCCGGTCGTTCCCCGGACAGCACGTCGAACAATTCAGACTGACCGTTTCCGGCCACCCCAGCCACCGCCATAACTTCGCCGAATCGGACCTCGAGTGAAACATTCCGCAATGCCACTCCGAAAGGGCCCACTGCCGGAAGCGACAGGCCTCTAACGGCTAGGGCAACGGGCCCAGTCTTCTCCCTCCGCTTGGTGGTTACTGACGCTACATCCGCACCTACCATCAAACGCGCTAGGGATGCTGTGGTCTCGGCTTGAGGCTCCACGTGCGCCACAACCTTCCCATGGCGTAGAACGGTGCCGTGATGACAGAGCTGACGCACCTCTTCCAGTCTATGTGAGATGTAGAGTACCGCACAGCCTTCCTGGGCTAACCTCCTCAACGTTACGAACAGTTGATGGGCCTCCTGTGGCATGAGTACCGACGTAGGCTCGTCCATTATCAAAAGGCGCGGTTGCTGGAGTAGACAACGCACCACTTCGATGCGCTGGCGCACACCCACTGGCAAATCTGCGACCAGCGCAGTCGGGTCGAGGGGTAACCCATATCTGGCGGATACCAGTTGGATCTTTTCAGCTAATGCTGAGGGGTCAAATCGGCCTGACACTGCCAGGGCAATATTCTCCACTACGGTCAGTGCCTCAAACAACGAAAAGTGCTGGAACACCATCCCAATACCGAGTTGTCGCGCAGCGGCCGGATCGGGAATGCTTACCGCGTCGCCACACCAACGGAGACGACCGCTCGTGGGTTGAAGGGAACCGTAGATGATCTTAACGAGAGTAGATTTACCGGCTCCGTTCTCTCCCAACAGCGCGTGAATCTCGCCAGGACGCAACCGTAGCGTGACACCGTCGTTTGCTGTGAAGTCGCCGAAACGCTTGACGATCTGCTCGGCTTCAAGGAGATAGCTGCGTTCGTCAATCATCTCCGTGAATCCCCGTGGTCGACAACTGAGATGTAAGTACTACAGAGAGTGAACAGGCAATATCGATAGTGTTAGCCTGCCGTGCAAAGTCCGGTCTTTCGGGCTACAGGTACGGCATGAGAGCGTTGACGCCAAGTTTGTGTTTGATGATCTCATCCCGCGTCAGGCCGTGCAACTCATGTGGAAAGACCAACCAATGGTCGGTCTGGTGAACATAGTAGTCAGGCTCCCGGCTCGTGCGGTTGTTCTCGGGCTTATAATAAACGGTTGCTATACGGGTATCTAGCGGTGAGTTACGACGGGACCTTTGCTTCATGTGCGCCAGGACAGCGTCGATACTGAGGCCGGTATCGAACACGTCGTCCACGATGAGGAGGCCCTGATCAGCATCCACATTGTCGATGATATACTGCATCCCGTGCACGCGAATGTCGGAACCAGGTTGACCGATCCCCTTGTAGAAGGACGTTCGGATGGCGATGTGATCAGTTTCTATTCCGAAGTAGTCGAGTAGTTCTTGCACTGCTATGCCTACCGGAGTACCACCCCGCCAGATGCCGACTATAAAACTTGGCCGGAAGCCGCTTTCTAGAATCTGCGTGCCCAGCCGGAAGGAGTCTTCCAGCAGTGATTGAGCGCTGATATAGGTTTTTCCGACCGTAGTTACCTCTGTGTGCACTAACGACTGAACGGGATACTCGGTCATCAAGTTTTCCTCTCAGCAAGCGGACAACGGCATAGCGAGCTTAAGGTCGACACAATACGATGCTCGCGCATTTAGTCCCCTAAAGAAAGTCCTTCAGTTTGACCTCATCCATGAACGGGTACTCCAAGAGTTCATATTCCGCCGGGTCAACGTCATCGGGTATGGTTGCGTCGATGCCCATTTTGGAGGTGGTGGGAAGTGACCCCTTAGGCAGACGGGAGGCCCTGAGGGTGGGGTCAAGGTGTTTTCCTCGGGCGCCGGATACAACGATCACATCCTCGTCCGGCTGTACGCGAAAGGCCATGGCCCGCTCTACCGCCATGGGGTCGGTGAGGTCCACGTCTCCGTCGGTGACAAGCACAAGCTTGAGGGCATGGAGAGACATGAGAGCCATCAGTGCGTTTTTCCCTTCCCCGGGCCGCTTGTCGATGGCTGCGTAGAGATGCCAATAGCAGGAACTCCCGGGGGTCGCGTAGACCGCCACGGTCTTGATGCTCGCCTCGCGTAGGGCGCGCCACCCCGCAGCTTCCAGCGGCGGTGCCTCCAGCCAGTCATTCTCCCAAGGCATCAGGATGGTGTGAAGTATTGGGTTTTTACGGTGCGTTATGGCATTGACTTTGAACACCGGATTCCAACGAATCGAGCATTGATGTCCCGTAAAGTCGCCATAACGGCCTTCGTCGATAGTCCAACCGTCGGTGGAGATCTCCCCTTCCAGGATGATCTCTGCGTGAGCGGGCACCTCCAGATCAACAGTTTTGCACTTGACGAGCGGCACTGGACGTCCGTAGAGCCCACCGGCCACCGCAAACTCGTCATAGCCCGGTGGCGCTTTATAGGCCGCGGCTATGAGCTCCGGCGTGCCGGTTCCGAAAGCAATGGCGATTGGCAGCGGTTCGCCCCTTTTCAGTGCTTCCTCGTAACTAAAACGCATGTCCGACGGTGACACCAAGTCAATACTGGTTTCCCGGGGGGTCCTGTACATAAGACGATAGCAACCCGCGTTGCGTCGTCCCTCGGCGTTCCTGGAAACAGAAATCCCAGCCGAGAGGTACGGCCCACCGTCCTTCCTGTGCTGGAAAGGGATAGGTAACTCGGTCAGATCTACCTGGCTGCCGGTCTTTACTACCTCTTGTGCCGCACCATCTTCCACGACTTCTGCTTCGATAGGATTGTCAAGTGCATCCATGAACCGACGCCCCAATTCTCGCTGGTCACAACCAAGGCCTAAAGCTATTCGTTCTCGCGACCCAACAAGACCACCAACAACTGGAGTAGAGTAGCCCTCCACATTCTCCATGAGTAGTGCAGTGTCGGCCTGCGCTAGTAGTGTGTGGAGATAGCGGGCCCCAACAGTCTTTGTGATGCGCCGAAGTTGCCCCTTGGACTCTAGGAGGTCTATCAGGCCCCGCATATCTTCGTACAGCAGCTTGTGTTTCGTGTTCATGGGAGAATTAATGCATGAAAGAGCCGCCATCAACCACGAGCGTCTGTCCTGTAATGAAGTCAGCCGCGTCGGAAAGGAAAAACATGACAGCGCCGACTAGGTCCTCCGGATATTGGCTGCGCGGGATGGCCCGACTCTGTATCTGCGGGACATCATCGTCCTCCACCAAACTGCCGCGCGCTGCCAGAAGACTCTCACTATGAGTTAGCCCCGGGGCAACGGCATTGACGCAGATTCCATCCTTTCCGGTCGCCCGTGCCAAGACCCTTGTAAGGGCAATCACGGCACCCTTCGATACAGTATAGTGAACGTAGACTGGTACGCCCTTGAACGGAACACCGGAGGCGATGTTAACGATCTTGCCAAACCCTTGCTCACGCATATATGGATATACGGCGCGTGTGGCTAACCAAACACCCTTGACGTTCACATCCATTACCTGATCCCACTCGCCCACACTGATTTCGTCGAAAGGAGCGTAGCGGATGTCAGCGAAGATCGCTGCGTTATTCACGAGACCGTTGATTTGTCCGTACCGAGCATGGGCAGCTTCAGCAAGATGCCTGACACCTTCCTCGCTGGTGACGTCAGCCTTAACAAAACAAGCCTCTCCGCCCTGAGTCCGAATTTCGGAAGCACAAGGTTCGCCGTCCAAAATATCTGATACCACCACTTTGGCGCCAGCTTTAGCGAGCTCCTTAGAATACACTTGACCGATCCCTCGGGCGCCTCCTGTGATGATTACTACCTTGTCGTCGAATGTTGGAGTCATCCTCGATCCTTGTCAGTTGTTTTCACCGGATCCCCCTGGTGTTTCACCGAATTTCCCGACGTTAGGACCCGCTACGTATCGCCCAGTTTCGACCTCTCTGCCGAGAGATCCCGCCTCCCGCAAATGCCCCCAGGCCTGGAGCACCACCCTGTAAGGTTCCTGCTTGAACTTGAATAGGATATCTTCAAAGTG
The DNA here is from genome assembly GCA_964438895.1 of uncultured Syntrophobacterales bacterium. Classification (GTDB taxonomy): domain Bacteria; phylum Desulfobacterota; class Binatia; order UBA9968; family JAJDTQ01; genus JAJDTQ01. The sequence goes on from CAYTMJ010000032.1 coordinate 20,597, forward strand.
GAGCGGGCCTTCTCTTAGGAGCTCAAGAATCCTATGCGCGAGTATCTCAGGTTTCATGTCAGTCTCATCACAAGTTGAGAAATCTCCGACCGTTGGTGCTTAAGATCTTCCACTTGATTTCTTCCGATAGATCGTCTCGCTCCAGCAATTCTTGCTTGGCGCCTTCCCGCGCTTCAGCATGTGGCATGTCCCCTTCGAATAACAGTCGATCTTCGCCTAGATACTTGACTACCTGCGGCAGGAAGAGCTCATCGGCCTCTGGAGTGAAGTAGACGTCACTCTGTTTAAGTGTTTCGGAGGAAGGTTGTTTAATGGGTAATGGCATTCCTAGCGCACCATCCGCGTGGTGGTAGTGATCAAAGCGCTGCACTAGATAGGGGACCCACTGAGCGCCGATCTCCATGAATGCGACCTTCAGATGCGGGTGTCGCTCGAGTATTCCCCCTGCGACAAAACTATAGAACCCCATCATGACAGGTAGTGTGAAGCTCAGGGCGCGGGAACCTGAAACGTCATCCATACTGCGGGTGATTCCCGGATGACTCCAGCCGGCATGGATCGCTAGCGGCACGCCTAGACGCTCCACCTCCCCGAAGAAACTATCGTAGTACGGATCGTGGAGCATGGTCTCGCCCACCGTCCCGTAAATACCGGCTACCGAAGCTCCGAGCTTCAGACTGTGATTGAGCTCCTCCAACGCTAAACGCGGATCCCTCATCGGTAGTATTGCGCCCCATTTCAGACGGTCCGGACGTTCTGCGCAGGCCGACGCCATCCAGGTGTTGTAGCTTCGCATCAGAGCAGCTTCGAACAACAGATCATCCGTTACAGGTTGCAGAAATACCGTTGAGAAAACCACCTGAACGTCGATACCCACCGCGTCCATGTCCTTCAAGCGCTCGTCGATGTCCGTCATGGTCTGGGACCCGATGCTGAAGTCTTTCTGGCTGGCAAAGCGCATTTCGGTCGGAGTACCGTACACAAGATTCCCTCTGCCGACCGGCTTGGGGAACACAGTGCCATCGATGTACCAGAATGCATTGATACCGCCCAACGCCGGAACATCCCTAGCCATCACGGGAAATGGTTTTCGGTCAGAGTACCGTGAGTCAAGATGCTCCCAGGCCTCCTGAGGCTCCTCAACGTGCGAGTCGATGTCTATGACCGGCATCTTGTTCGTGCTCACGAGAACTTCTCCGTTCGTTTACACAGGTTGCGGCACAACTGGCGCCTACGTTCCCTGGTTAGTTGACTGTGTCCCGGAAACTCCCATTTAGAGCCCGGAGTTGCCCCTTCCTCAATGGGAATCCAAACTGTTCATTCCGCATCCGAAGACCTTGAGAGGAAACGTGGTCGATAATTCGACGAGCGCGGTCGTAATCTTTTCGCGACTTCACCAACGCTTCCTTTGCCGAGTGCCTGCACCAAAGGCTGAACCGCCGAGTACTCCTTAAACGCCTGAGCTTTGAGCCAGGGGATGTGTTCCTCTGGAGTTCGTGGCTTGCTGAAAAAAGTTGCTACAACTTCTCGTTCGGCCTTGTTGTATCCCTCGGCCAACTGCGCCAATGTCTCATTGTAGTGGATCATTCCGGCCTTGGGAGAACACCGCCGCAGTCGCTGCACGTCCGAAGTCTCTCGTCGCCGTAGAACTGATCGTGAACCCGTCCCACCGGATCGTCACTATAATCGCCTACAGTTACGTCCACCTCATAAACTTTTGTGCCACAGTTTTCACAAAACCACATGAAACGATCCTGCTCGCCTGATTTACGTACGCGCTCGAAAACCAGAAACCAGGTATCATCGTCGACTCTCGGGGAATGCGGCACGCCGCCAGGACAAAGGGTCATCTGACCTGGCCCCATTGTCACTAACTTCTCCTCCCCATCGCCGGTGAGGCAATGAAGCGTCTGCTTCCCTTTCAACACCAGCGTCACCTCGTCGCTCGGGTCTACGTGAAAATCCCTGCGACGCTTGCGGCCACGGCTAAGAAAGGCGATCGACTCCGAATCCTGCCACACCACAGTCCGTCCCTTACCTTCCGCCTCTGTTCTCTTCATTAGCGCATCAAGATCGATAGTCTCCATTGCCTTCATGACGTTGCCTCCACTCTGTCCGTGACACGATGGTGCCAGCATAGTCCAGCGTGCCCGTAGGTCAGCAGGCACCTCCCGCTACGGGTAATAAAGGTCCCGCCCCGGGATGTAGTTGCGCTGTGCCTGTTCGGCGTTCCGGTTGACCATGTTTCGACCAAGCATGGGATGGTACAAACTCCGCACCTCGTGCTCCAACTGAAAAATCTTCTCGCCCGTCGACGGATCCACAATATCCCTGAAACGATACTGATGGGCGTTGCTCTCCTCCGCGATCAGACCCCGACCCAACAAAAATTGGTGCGCACGGGAAAAGTTCGAGATATATACGGCAATGTGATGACCATCGTAGCGGGGGATCCGCTTGTCAGTTTCAGTGAAGATGAGACTTTGGTTGCGTCCGACCTTCACCGTCGCACAACCAGCCTTGTACGAGGTCGGCGCTTGAAGCACGTTCCGGTAAAACTTTCCGATCGTGCGCGCAGTGCCGGGCTGAGTCAGGAATTCGACATAAGGCATCCCGATGGTCATGTTACCTGACTCTTGCCGAACCTCGTGGCAACGGAACTGGTTTCCCCAGGGCCCGGTTACGATTACATGGTGTCCGGCATCCCGCCATTTAAAACGAGTATTTTTAAGCTCAGGTCCCACGGTCGTCAAGCGCGTCTTCAAAGTTCCCAGATCAGGGACATTGAGCCCGATATAGCCGGGTATTTTTTGAATGCCACCGGTCGGCAAGTGAAACTGCTGAGACCCGACGTTGATCCACATATTATTTAGGCCCACGTTCATATAAGGATCCCTAGTTAGTCCCAATCCGAGGACGTAGAAGGTAACGGCTATCGCTTGATCCGGGATGGTTACATTGACGTGCTCGAGGGCGACGACATTGCCGAGGTCGTCGGCTTTCCGATCGTAACTGTTGGAATTCATTTCAACCCCCTATCTTCCAATAAATCATTTGGCTCCCACTCTGCAATGCCCCAACCTTGCTCATCTATAGAGTCAGGGCAAATTCGTCTACCAACGCGCCCGGTAGACGCTGGCTCCGCGTGGAGCGCCGGCCGTAGGTATTCGAATCCGGCAACAGCTCCACCTCTTGGGTAAGGCCCCTGAGGTTTTCCCCAAGCATTCGGTAAGGGGTCTCATCAAATCGCATGGCGTTTATTGGCCCCTGCACCTCTCCATTTTCTATCCAGAAAGTGGCGAATCGGGTCATCCCAGTAATACGACCAGCATTTCGGTCGGAGTAATTAAGATACCAGAGATTGTTGATAAAGATTCCGGTGCCCAGAATGGAAAGGACGTCCTGATGCGGAATCACTCCACCGGCCATCGCCAACGAATCAGGGGACTCCCTTGGGCCAGCGCCGTTAGATGGAACGCTGAACTCCCTTGCCGCCCGCGCAGATACGAGAGGTTCACCCAACCTTCCCTGATCTATGAGAGTGATTCGATCTGGTTTAACAAAGCCCGCGTCGTCGAAATTCGCTGTTAGATTTGCGCCCGTATCTTCCAGAATCTTTACTGACGAGTGGAGCCTACCCCTCCCGTTGATCATCTGAAGGAGTGGCGTCCGTCGTGTTTTTCGGGCGGTGATTCCAAAGCCACCCCAGCAGAGCAGCCCGATAACTTCACTTAGCGCTGCGGGCGTTAGGTAGACCGGATAGTGCCCAGGATCCAAGGTCCGCGCCGGTCGGCCGAGTGCGTCCAATTCCACGACGGCTCGAGTGACTCGCTCCTGGAACGCGGCTGAATCCCACACCTCGCCGCCATAGGTGCATTTCACTGCTTTATCGCCCTCAAGATAGAAGCTCCAATCGAAGTGATGATTGTAGGTAGAGAACCAGTTTCGCTGACCCAGGGAATTGGCGAATCCCCTATGGATACCTCCGCCCATATAGACCCCAACGAGGTCACGGCCTTCTCCTGCCCGAACGATCGAATCCATCGCCTGCTCGTCATCCTCAGCCATCCGGTTCCGACGGTTGAACTCTGTAGAGTGCTCCACTGTTGCGTAATTAAGAAAAGGGTCCTGTGGCACGAAGTCGAACAGATCACGCGCGGCCACAACCGCACTCCGAATGCGGTCTCGGTCCAGTGAAATATTACCGGAAACAGTTAAATTAGTAGTCACCCGTCGCTGATCGGTGACGAGATGGATAGTTAGAGCCCTTTGTTCCACAGTTCCGGCTTGCCGTACGGAACTACGGTTGAAACGAATGAAGTGTGAATCCTCACCTTGAAAATCGAGAAGGAGAACCTCACGATTTTTAAGGTGAGATACGACAAAGTCGGCAAGTTCATAGAAATATGTTTGCATCGCGCCTCGAGGCTATCCCCGTCGTCTGTATTTCAGGATGGGCTTCGGAACATGCCTTTTATTCGCTTTCAGGACGCCCCGCCGAACACCTGTATTTCAGCGAACATGCACACGGGCGCCGCATGCCCAACTCGGATCACCTGATTCGGCTCACCCTTGCCACAGAAGGGAGTGCCAAGCACCTCCCTGGTGCTTTCGTTACCTACGCGAGTGAGGCTTCGCCAAAAAGTCGCAGAAAGGCCACGATAATTAGGATTCTTGACCACCTCCCGTAGCTGTCCATCTCGAATCAGGGTCCCCCGTTCGCAGCCGAACTGGAATTTGTTGCGTGAGTCGTCGATGGACCATGAACAATTGGTTTGCATGAATACCCCCCGTTCGATCGAGCGAACCATATCCTCGAATGTCGCATCTCCAGCTTCGAGGTTGAGGTTTGCCATTCGGTCGATGGGTGGTCGATTCCAACTCGTGGCACGCGAGCTAGCCACCCCCGGAACGCCGCTCCGCTGTTGGGACAAATGCCCACCCAGGCCACGCAACAGAAGCCCGTTCTCGATAATATGTTCCCGTTTCGCTGGGAGACCTTCATCGTCATAGCCATAACTAGCGAATTGGCTAGCATCCCCGGGGTCAAACGTAACGTTTAGAAGCCCGGACCCGTACTGATAACGACCGAACATACTCGGAGTGACAAAGCTCGTACCGGCGTAATTGCGTTCATCTCCCAGTATTCGATCCAATTCCAGGGGGTGGCCGATCGATTCATGAATCTGGAGAATAAGCTGGTCTGGGGACAATAGAAGGTCCATGATTCCCGTAGGGCAATTCGGAGCGTCCAATAACTCCATTACCTCACCTGCTAGTATAGGCGCCGCATTGGGGAAACCAGTCTGCTCTAGCACCTCAAGGCCCCCTTGACGACAGAAGCCACGGCCACCGAAAGTGCGAGTTGCCGTTTCCGAGCCATCGTTGGCAGTGCAACTGAGCATTGGCACCAAATAACTTAATCTCTGATATACCCGGTTACCGTTCGTAGTCAGATAGAGAGTTTCGGTCTCCGTGTGCCAAAACGCTGCTTCCCAGTCGACGATCTTCGAATTGATATGAAGCCGTTCGCTCTCCGCCCGTAGCAAGTCTACCTTCTCCGTCAATGATACGGAGTCCCACGGGACTGCCACCGGCGTTCTGTATTCACCCTGACAAACCTCCGGTGACGACATCCCCGAAAACTCCACAGCACTCCGTTGTTTGTTTCGTACTGCCCAATCCCGGGCACGACTCAAGGCGCGCTCGAGCCCCCGAGAACTCAGGTCGCAGGTAGCAGCGTACCCTAACCCATCACCACTAGACACCGTGATCATCACACCGGTGTCAAGACCTGAGTTAATAGGTTCAACCACGTTGCGCCTTATACTGAGCCTTTCGGTACGTTCACCGACGAAACGGAGAGAACAAGAGTCATCAGTAGGTGCCGCTTCGCGGAACCAATCTTCAAGGTGCTCGGGTAGACTCAACGCCATATCTCCTTTTGTACCTCAGGATCGGAAGGTATCGCGACCCTCATATCCCCCTCCACACCGTCGAAGCAAGTGGCAGATTCCTACGTCGCGATTGCCATTCGTTGACCAGGTAGAGCGATCACCTTATAGTACCGCACCGGTAACCAAGTGCATTTTTAGAGCACCTTCACCGGTGAATTCGAAAGGTTGGTTCATGAACTTTTGCAGTAATTGTGCCGCTCCGGTAACGCTCCACGTCCCTAAAGGGGACAACATACCTCGGCACGTGTGTCGATCCTGTGACACCATCCATTACACTAACCCCAAGCTCGTGGTTGGCTGTATTCCCGAGTGGGAGGATACCATCCTCCTGTGCCGACGCGCTATCGAGCCCCGGTATGGTTTCTGGACATTACCTGCAGGTTTCCTAGAGGACTTCGAGACCACCGCCCAAGGTGCCGCGAGGGAGACACAAGAGGAGGCCTTAGCGAACGTAGAGATCAACGAGCTCTTTACCCTAATCAACCTACCACAGATCAATCAGGTCTATGTGATGTTTCGCGGGATCATGCGGAACCAATCATTTGGACCCGGTGTAGAGAGCCTTGAGGTGCAGTTGTGCCATGAGGAAAGAATTCCCTGGGACCAGATCGCCTTTCCGGTGGTGGAGCAAACTTTAAAACTCTACTTCAGGGACAAGCGACGCGGTAGTTTCGGAGTCTACGCTGGGGACATCACGCGATCGACCGACCGGTGGGAGGACTATCAGGTGAGTTATCTCAATGGTAAGGAGTGGTGATGCTGAGGGCTATCCAACGATTTTTCGATAACCGCATTGACCCTGGACACAGTGACGTCCGGAAAGCCGATGAACATCGCCTCCAGGTCGCAACCGGTGCGCTTCTTGTCGAAATGATGCGCGCTGATCTGGAGGTGACCGAAAAAGAGCGCACTGTTGTAGTGGCCGCGCTACAGAGCAAGTTCGAGCTCACCCCGGAGGAAACGGGCGAACTGGTCGAATTGGCCGAGTCTGAGGCAGACGACTCCATCGACCACTATCAATTCACCTCTCTCATCAAAAATGGGTACTCTCGAGAGCAAAAACGGAAAGTCGTCGAGTACTTGTGGACGGTTGCTTTCGCCGATGCGACCGTCGATAAGGACGAGGAATACATGGTTCGCAAGATCGCTAACCTGCTTGGCATATCGCACCGGGAATATATTGAAGTAAAACTTGAGGTTCGTGACAGAGATATTGCTCCAAATTAAAAATTGAAGCGGGCGCAGTGGAGTACCGTACTTCTCGACCCGCTTAAGAGTCGGCGGCGCCTTCAGGGCTAACTTAGCTTGCCTAATCGGAGGGGAAGTGGAGTTCCCAGCCACAACGAACGGTCGCGGTGGTCCCCGATATGCTCCCCCGTACTAGGGTGGATTAGGATGTCGAGGGCTTCGCGATTAAACATTAGCCACGGAACGACTTTGGAAAACTCGTCAGGGGTGAATGCAACCTGATACATAGCCTTCGGATGCGGGCCCACTGGGACATCATGCCATCGCCCAAGTACGACATCAAAGAGAACCCCCAGCCCTTCTCGAACGCGCTCCGCAGCATCCCGACTGCGGGCATCATAATAAACGTGGGCGTGATAACCTTTGATCTGTGCTTCTTCCCGTGACATTCTCCTCCTCGGTCGGCCAAGATCTCATCGAACTCCAGCGAGGCTACGGGGCACCCCTCCCCGCAGAGTGTTTCGATCCTCAGGCCGCGTAGTGTGCCTTTTCGGATCATGGGATTCTACAGCGTTACAGTCAAACGGAATAAGATGGAACCCACCCGGAAACGTGGTTAAGGCCAACACCCACATCCCGTATTGTTACGACTTTGCGAAAAAGACCATGGAAGGTTAATCTAGCATCGATTCAACTGTCGAGAAGAAGGGTTCCTCCAAACGACATCGTTGAACAACAACTTAAGACTTGTTATGCGTACGCTGCTATTTGCGAATAACCCTGTCTGCGAACTTAGAAGAGGAAGCTATGGCAAACCATTATGATGTGATTTTGGTGGGAGGCGGTTCGGCCGGCTGTGCGGCGGCAGCTCGTCTATCTGAGGATGGAAACCGGAAAGTACTTCTTCTGGAAGCAGGCCCCGACCCACAGCCTCTCCCCGAGTTAGTGGCCGAAGCTGCCAAGAGGGAGCGGCTGCTGTTTGAAACTCCTTACATCAACATGTACCCGTCGGAACGAAAGTTCGATGGCAGCGTCTTCTATTCCTTGGCAGGAAAGATCATGGGGGGTGGCTCATCAGTGAATGTGATGTCGGTCATCCGCCCCATCAGGGCAGATATGGATGCGTGGGTGGCAGCCGGAAATACAGACTGGACGTGGGAACGGGTTCTACCGTTCCTCAAACGCATCGAAAATGATCAGGATCTCCCCGACCATCCCGACTATGGCCATGACGGACCACTCTATTTTCAGCGCCCATACCGCTTCGGTCAGGAAGTAATCCCTCCTGTTGGGGCCTTTATGGACGCGGCCCGTAGCCTGGGCCTACCCGAAGCCGATGTGAATGACCCCAATCCTTATGGGTTATGCACTTCGCCGTTCAACATCAAGGAAGGCATGCGTCAATCCACCACGGTGGCGTACCTCAACCCTGTCCGAAGCCGCCCCAATCTCACGGTAGTAGCCGAAGCTCCCGTGGTATCCCTGACAGTAACGGGAAATCGTATTACGGGCGTCAACTACGAGAAGGACGGTAAGAGGACAACCGTCGCTGGAGGGGAGGTCGTACTCACGGCGGGTGCGTTTCATAGCCCACACATACTGATGCTCTCCGGTATTGGTCCCGCGACGGAGCTGGAGGGCCACGGGATTAAGGTGCTCCATGACCGGCCTGGAATAGGCGAGAACTACCAGGATCACGCAATGCTCCACATGGGATTCCAGGGGCGCGGTACGTTTGAGGTCGATTGGGCAGTACCGCCCTTCAGGTTGGTAACGAAGAGTAGTACCTCCCGCGAAACCGGTGATTTCCACATTTTCATGCGCCCTCCCACCATAGTGTACGGTGTGGGCCGGACGATGACGCTATCGGCTGCGTTACTAGAACAGCGCAACCGCGGGCGCGTATTTCTCCAAAGTGCTGATCCCCACGAGCTACCGGGACTGGATGCCCGAATGATGGAACATCCGGACGATGTCGCAGCCGTGGTAGCGACCATGGAATTCTTAGACCTCTTAACCCAAACGGGAAACATGCCTGAGTTTTACGGGGCACCCATTCAGCCTAAGCGTGGAGATGATTGGGCAGGGTTCGCCCGCTCGTCCTTTGATAGTTATCACCACGCCGCGGGGACATGCCTTATGGGCCCCGAATCTAACCCAATGGCCGTCGTCGACGAAACACTCCGGGTGCACGGCATTGAAAACCTATGCGTCGCGGATGCCTCCATTATGCCGACAGTGACACACGCAAACACTAACGTGACTTGCATGATGATCGGCGAACGGTTGGCGGACTTCATCAAGGCAGGTGGGTAGCACCACGTCACGATCGCCCACGGCTTCGGATCACGATTTTAGGAGCTCATCGAGTCGTCCGCTGACTTCCAGGGCCTGTAGCTCATCGAAGCCACCGATAAGGATGTCGTCGATGAATATTTCCGGCACAGTCCGCCTACCCTGAGAGCGGTCAAGCATGTCGTCGTACTTGTCGGGGTCCCGCTCGACGTCAAACTCGAGAAACGGTTGCCCTTTGTCCTCAAGTAAACGTTTCGCCATTCGGCAATACGGACACCAAGCTTTGGTGTAGATTTCAACGGTTGCCATTGGCTTGCGTAAGGCTCCGTTCTTTATTGTTGGGTGTGTTCCGACACCTGATTACCCCAACTCAAAGACCGGTAATTTGATGTTGGGATCCTCGGTGTCCAGAAACCTTACGGTAACCGGGGCACCGAGCGAAACTTGGTCACGATCATCACCAACGATGCGCGTCACCATGCGCACGCCCTCCTCCAACTCCACCTCGGCAACATAAATAGGAACCTCGTCCATAAAGGCCCGATTGCGGGGTACTCGGCAAAGAGAGAACGTGTGTACCTTACCCTTACCACTCGCGGTAACCCACTCCAGGTCTCCGGCGAGACAACCGGTACAAGCGACCCTAGGAAAGAACTGTAGTACACCGCAGGCCCTACATTTTTGGAGCAGCAGCTCTCCTCTAGCGGCTCCGGACCAAAACTCGCGATCCACCGGGTTGATGACAGGGAGACTCTTACCAGCCATTAGGATCTCCTCTCCAAAATCAGAGCTGCCGTGGTGTTGAGGTTCCGGGCGTAGGACAACCACCCGATACCGGTCACCAGAGCCGTTTGAGCCGAGTCAACCTGTCGTTCTCCGGCCTCCCCTCGCAATTGCCGTAGGGCCTCGACCACATGCAACATCCCGCCAGCTAAGCCGGCTTGACCCACCGAAAGCTCACCACCCCCAGTATTCACAGGAAAATCCCCATCGAACGTAAGTGCGTGATCTTCGACGAATTGGCCTCCGAGGCCCTTACTGCAGTAGCCAAGATCCTCAAGTTGCATCATGACGGCGATAGGATAGTCGTCGTAAATCGCGAGAAGGTCGATATCTTCCCGGTTAAATTCCGAGAACAGGCGCCCACCCACTTCGCTCATACCGGTTACGGTTTTGTCCGGTAGCATATTGGAGGCCTGGAAGCCGACCTTCTCGGCGTCGGTTACCAGATAAACTGGTTTGTCGGTGATTTGCTTCGCTCGCGCTTCCGAGGCCAACACCACACACTCACCTCCGGAACACGGCATCACGCAGTCGAAGAGGCGAATAGGGTCGGAGATTAACCGTGAGTTCAGATAGTCCTCGATGCTCATCGGCACGCGCAGGAGCGCCTGGGGGTTAGGGCCGGCATTATAGCGTTGGCTGACCGCAATCTTCCCGATTTGCTCCGCGGTGGTACCATATTCCTCCATGTGGCGACGTTGCACTAGGGCGAACAGCGTATTGGGCCCACCGTAGCCGTACACATCGACGTAGTTGGCTCGCTGGTATTCCAGCACGCGTTGATGGGACACGGCCTTATCGAAGGCATTTCCAGCCACGATAAACGCCACGTCAAGATAGCCTACCTCAATAGCATCCGCCGCGCGCCGTATGGCACATACTGCGCCGGCACCACCACAGTCACCGTTCAGCACCCAATCCAACTCTAGACCTAGCTGTTCTGCTACGTAAGGAGAATAGTCCGGGCTGGCTTGAGTTACCATGGAAAAGCCGTGGATTTCCTTCTTTGTAAGCCCCGTCTGGGCCATAGCGCTCTGCATCGCCTCGGCATAGTAGGATAAGAGGGGCCGACCGGACTTCCGTGAGTATTCCGTTGAGCCATACCCAACAAGACATACGTTTTTCCTGAGCATAAGGGTGTACTCTCTAAAGTACGCTCCCGCTAAATCGATGCGGCGATCAAATCATCAAATCCCCGCCATTGACAAGCATTGATTGCCCCGTGATATAGGAGGCTGTGTCCCCTGCCAAAAACGCCACCGTATTGGCGATGTCTTGCGGTTCGGCAATGCGACCCAGTGGCACGTTAGCTCCTCGTTCATACATCGATTCATCGGATCGGTACTGACGCGGCATCGCGGTGTTTGCGGTGCCTGGGGCGACGGAGTTTACGGTGATTCCGTAGGGTGCGAGCTCCCGCGCCAGTCCGCGAACAAACCCAAGGACGGCCGCCTTGGAAGCGGCGTAATGCGAATGGCCCGCAGCGCCCTTATAGGCGATGGCTGATGCTGTGCAAATAATGCGCCCTTTCCCTTGGATCTTCATGCTCGGCACGAATGCGCGAGCGCACAGAAACTGGCCACCCACGTTCACATCCAGTACGCGATCCCAATCCTCCTCGGACATGTCCACCACTAGAGATCGCGGGTACGTACCCGCGTTGGCGATTAGAATATCCACCCGATCCCACTCGCCCAGGGTACGATCACGTAGTCGATTGACCGACGATTCGTTCGCCACATCCACTTCCATGGCGACTGCCTCTCCCCCTGCGTGAACAACCTCATCCGCAACACTCTTCGCCGCCGCCAAGTTCATATCAGCCACTACAATCTTCGCTCCCGCACGGGCCAGAGCCACGGTAATGGCGCGGCCGAGACCTTGGCCTCCGCCGGTGACTACCGCAACCTTCTGCTCAAGTGTCATGATTCCTTCCCCCCTTGCCCACCCTGATTAACCCGCATTGGAAAAGCTGTCAAATGAGCCTCACGTCAGCCACTTGACCAAATTCAAAGAAAACTCTTGGCTTCCGCCAACCAAACCCTTATAACAAGCACGGAAACATGATTCCCAATTTGCCAAAAGATCAACTATTGAGCCAATGCCGAAAGATGTTGCTTATCCGGCATTTCGAGGAAAGCCTCATTGGGCTCCATCGAGACGGTCGTTTTGGTGGGCATTACCACGTCTACATAGGACAAGAAGCGACCGGCGTTCCCGCGATCTCCTTGCTCCAGCCAGACGATATGCTCTTTTCCACACACCGAAACCATGGGCACATCTTGGCCCGGGGTGGCGATCCAGGCCGCCTACTAGCGGAGATCCTGGGCAGGCGTGATGGCTACAATCATGGCAAAGGGGGGTCCTTTCACACAAGCCCCCGGGAGCTCGGGTTCCTGCAGTGCTCCGGCGTTGTTGGCGGGATCCTACCTCTTAGTACGGGGGCCGCGTACGCAGCCAAAAGCCGAGCCACTGGACAGATCGCCGTTTGCCTCTTTGGTGACGGCGCACTTGAGGAAGGTGCTGTACCGGAAGCGTTCAACTTAGCATCACTATGGGAATTACCGGTATTGTTTCTTTGCGAAAACAACGGCAAGTACGGTTCGGGCAATGCAGTGGGGGCAGCGCAATCCTCCACCATGGCAGCGCACCCACTGACCGATCTTCCCGCCGCGTACAAAATCCCCGTTTTACAAGTCGATGGAACCGACACAGGCGCCGTCCATAGTGCCCTCCGAGAATGTATTGACGCCATCCGCTCCGGCGGTGGACCGCGCTTTGTTGAGGCCCAGACAGTTCGCTGGCCAGGTAGCGAAACCAACTGGCCGGTTGTCAAAGCACCGACCGCAGTGGAGCTGGCCTGGGACGTGTCGTCCGTCCCCGACGACGTAAGAGACTGGTATCGAACCAGCGATCCGGTCTTGCGTTACATGCGGGAGTTACTGGAATCGGAGCAGGTTAAAAAGGCGGAGTTCGAAACACTGAGTCAATCCGTAATAGAACAAATCGCAGGTGCCGTAGAATTTGCCTTTGAAAGTCCTTACCCAGAAGTGGGGGAAGCGGAAACTGATGTATTCGCTCCAACTGAATAGACCGAATCTTTCTCGAAAAGGGCCAAGTAGCGTGCGAGTTCTGATCGTCGTTAAAGGTTCTAACGAACAGGGGCGGAGTTGCGCCAGAAACATATCCGATTCATAACAAAACCAAGCATCGAACCGGGCTAGACAAATGTAGTGTAGGCTACTTGAGTACGGAATCTCATGCGAAAACTGGCATATCACGAGGCCAAGCTGGAAGCCTTGCGCGAGCTCATGGAGGAGGACGACCGCGTTCATCTCATTGGCGGAAGTTTTTTCAGTCTAAGCCCCCACAGGCTCAACTTCGCAACGATTGAGAAAACCTACCCGGATCGCGTAAATGCGCCGCCAATATCCGAGTTGGGCTTCTGTGGGCTCGCCACCGGCGCGGCAATGGCAGGCCTGAGGCCGGTAGTAGACCTTACTACAGGTAGTTTCCTATTTGAGGCCTGGCCTCAAGTATGCAATGAGGCCGCCAACGTCCTCTATATGTCCGGGGGCCAGGTGCGGGCACCGGTGGTTTTTCACCTGCTGCACGGACTCCGAGGCGGCGGTGCCGCACAGCACTCCGCGAGCCCACAGGCTATGCTATGGAATTGTCCAGGGCTGGAGATCGTGCTGCCTTCCTCCCCACGCGACGTCAAGGGGCTGCTCAAGGCCGCTGTGGCCAGCGACAACCCTACTGTATTCATTGACCATTCCAGTCTTTTCGAAATCGAAGGGCCGGTACCCGAAGCGGAACACCTCCCCCTCGGCAAGGCAGACGTGAAACGCAGGGGTGCTGACGTGACAGTCATTGGTACGTCATTTATGGTCCAGCGTGCCCTGTGTGTGGCTGACGTCCTGGCCCCCGAAGGTATCGACGTTGAGGTCGTGGATCCCCGAACCCTAGTGCCCTTCGACCTCGACACCGTCATGACCTCCGTGGAAAAAACCGGCCGTGTAGTTATCGTCGATGAGACCCACCAAAGCTGCGGTGTCGCTGCCGAAATTGCAGCACGAATTGCAGAAACAGGGTTCGACAAACTCAAGGGTCCGATTCGTCGTGTCACCACATTGGATGTACCCATCCCATACAGCCCTCCCCTTGAAAGACACGTAGGGCCGTCAGAAGAGCGGATCATCAGGGCGATACGCGCATCCACGAGGTGAAGGATGGCTAGCGGCTCCATACCTTGCGGAATTGAGATCCCACAGGTCTTCATTGATGGCCCCATCGATCCAGAACACATCAAGAAGTTCGTAGTTCGAGCCGAACAACTGGACTATGATAGCCTCTGGACCCAAGAACGCCTTCTAAGCAATTTCCCTATGCTGGAACCCGTTACGTTGATGACTTACGTCGCGGCTGTAACATCGAGGCTCCGAATCGGATCATCCGTGCTTTTGACGGTACTGCGAAACCCCCTTCAGCTTGCTAAGAGCTTGGCTAGCCTAGATCAGTTGAGCGGTGGGCGGGTCATTGCAGGCATCGGCCTGGGGGGCATCAAGGGACGGATGTGGCCCGAACCCGAGACAGTTTTCGGCTATCCTTCCGAGCATCGCGTCACCCGTTTCGTGGAGGGAATTAAGGTGATGAAGGCATTATGGGGAGACGAACGTGCCAGCTTTGAGGGACAATTCTGGAACTTCAAGGACGTGGCAATGGAACCCAAGCCGGCGCAACAACCCTTCCCACTATGGTTTGGTGGCCATGCCAAACCGGCACTACGGCGGGCGGTCGCTTTCGGAGCCGGCTGGATGGGGGCAGGCTCTTCCGATAGCCAGCGATTTGGTAAGGAATATGAACGAATTGTTAGACTCCTTGACGAAGCAGGACGAGACCCGGCAACTTTTACCGTCTCCAAACGCGTCTATCTCGCAATAGATAACGACAGGGACCGCGCGGAGCAGCGGCTGCGCGAGTTCTTTGCGATTCGTTACGGGAACGCCGACCTGGGTACAAAAGTATGCATCTGGGGATCTCGCCAAGAAATCATGGACAAGTTAAATGAACTGGTGCGCGCAGGTGCAGACCACTTACTACTGAACCCGGCGTTCGATGAAATGGAGCACCTGGAGATCCTAGCGGAAGACATCACGCCCTGTCTCGGCTAGAGACTGGGCCATCATTTCCCCCCGGTAGGCCCCTCAAGGAACTGCCTAAGACGGTCCAGAGCCCGAGCGCCAATGCGGGCGTAGCCAAACCCATGAACACGGAAAAGAAGCCATACGCGTCGAGGCCCGCACTAACGATCATAGGACCCAGAAAGAGCCCAACGTCGCCGACCGTACGTTGAAGCGCTAAAGCCTGCCCCCGCTTGGTCGAGTCGAAAATAGAAAGAATTCCCACTTGACTCGCGAGATTCACCATTCCGGCACCAGCCCCCACAGCCGTGTGTACAATCAGGAGTGACCAAAAGTCATTTGTCCAGGGGATCAGGATATAACCGGCCGCTGAAATTAGATAGCCAGCTACCAGGCACCCCTTAACACCGGAACGATCAGTCCAGAGTCCTCCGAAGAAACGTCCGTTGACATTGCCAAGCTGACTGATGCTCCTCACAAGTCCATAGGAACTCACAGATAGACCCACGGGTCCAGTTGCATAAAAGGCAAGTGCCAGGGATCGAGCTGGCTGGTAGAATAGCGTAAAAAAACTGGATGCACAGAATATCCGGGCACCCGGCGTCGAAAGGATCTCCCGAATTACCTGGAACCTTAATGGATCCCTTTTCTCCTCCGACTTGGCTCGGCCCGGCGATAGGCGTGCTAACAAAAGCGGCAGCCAAAGCACAACAAGGGCTGCCGCAAGGAACATGCTAGGATATCCGAAATACTCTGAAATTACCCCTCCGAAAAAGATTCCTATCATCGGTCCGGAGCCCAAGAATATGCTCAGGACGCCCAGGGCGCGGCCACGTCGGCCCAATTCGGCTCCGTCAAACACAATCTGCCGCAATGCAACCTGGACCCACGCTACTCCGGCCCCAATGAAGAAAAAAGCTGCAGTGACGGGATGACTACTCGGGAACACGCCACACGCCAGGAGTGCGATTCCTGCAAAACTGACCCCCGAGACAAGCATTGTTTGTGGCGTAATACGCCGGCCAGCAACCACCATCGCTGCCGCGTCAAACGTAAATCGCCCGATGGCACGCACCCCCAAGGGCAAGCCACTCATAAAATACGAAGCACCGAGACTTTTCATATAGAGCGGTACGAATGTGGTCGCGGCACTCATAGAGCTGGCAACGCACCCCCCAGCCAGGTAGTTTATCCAGGGCGAACTCACCGAAAAAGTTCCTGGATCGTTGTTGGGATCGGTACAGCCCGCATAGTACGGGGTGCGGTGCCGGATAGGGCCGCCCAGGCCCGTAGTTCGTACCCCTCTACTGCTAGCTCATGGTCGGATTCAATCCGGTGCTTTACCACAAACACTTTGTTGCGCCACGAATCTACCCAACTCTCAATACGAATTAATTCACCGTGTCGGCACGGGCGGAGATATTTTGCCCCGCTCTCAAGAAGGGGTAGGCCGACAATCCCGTGCTGCGTTTCCATATTGTGGTAGGAGAGCCCAACGGACATAAATAAGCGCTCTACAGCCCGGTCGAACCAAACGTAGTAATTCGGATAGAAAACGATCCCCGCGGAATCGCAGTCAGCAAATTCAACTCTGCGTTCGGAAACGTGTCGTCTCAAATCAAAACCCCCATCCTACGGATATTTAGTTGCATCACAGGAACAACTCTGAGGAAAATCACCTTCTGTTCCCCTAAACGATGGTATATTTTACTCTAGAGAGTTGTCGAAACCACTCATGCGTAAACTCATAGTCGCGCTGATGGTCCTTATTATAGTTGTTGGCGCATTGCTAGGTGGGGCGCTTTACAGCATCGATCCCCTCATTGCTGCATACAAGCCAAGTATCATTGCTAGCGTTGAGCGGCGAATTGGCTCGAAGGTCTCCTACGAAGAGATCAACGTCGAGTTGTGGGGTGGCGTAGCAATCCACGCTCGGGACGTTTTTATCGGCAGGGACACGGATGACCTCTCCCAGTATTTCTTCCGAGCAGAAAACATTCGGTTAGATACTCGAATTGACCTGATGGCGTGGACCGTTACCGCAACCCGCGTCGTAATTGAGCGACCGGTACTACGGGGTCTGAATGGCATACACCGTGTAACGGCCCTGTTCAGTCGAAGGCTTACGCGCAAATACCCCGAGATCTTCAACAAAGGAACCTTAGTTTTCGAGCGCCTCGATGCACAACTCAACACCTCTACTAAACCGATCAAGGTCAAAAGCGCGACCCTAAAGGCTAAACATTACGACATAACGGGAGGGGGCTGGATCGGGTTCGACGGAGTCACCGATTTTGATGGCCTGTTGACCGTATCGGAAGGTCTCTCTTCCGATCTCCTACCAGGCCCGCAGTTTTCGCGAATTACAAACAAGAAGGGGCAATTAGAGGTGGAGTTCAAGATCCACGGCACACTCCCTGAAGTACGGATTTCACCGAAACTCAGTTTTTTCGAATCCCTCCTAAGCCGAACTCTCGGTGAGGGAATTGCGGAGATGATTTCGAAACTAGAAGGCAAACGTAGTGACAAGGGCATTAACAAGGACAGGAAGAAACAATTACGCTTTCCAGTCAAAGGGGATCCCGTTCAGGAACTTATCCAGGGAGGCCTCAAATTATTCGGGAACCAACGATAAATAGGTACATCCATCGATGTCGGAGAAACCAGTCGACCAACCGCTGTCTCTGCTAGAGAAAATACAGGGCCTAGTGGAGCGTGTCACTTTCCATAGCGACGAAACGGGCTTCTGTGTTCTGCAAGTCAAAGCGTATGGCAAAGCAGAATTCGTAACGGTGGTAGGCACCACTGCTGCAGTCAATCCCGGTGAGCAATTAGAGTGTGAGGGCGGCTGGGTGAACGACACCACGTATGGGATCCAATTTCGCGCGGCCCACATAAAGGTGACTCCCCCGACCACCCTAGGTGGGGTGGAGCGATATTTGGGGTCCGGTCTAATCAAGGGGATCGGCCCGCATTTCGCCCACCAACTTGTAGAGGCGTTCGGTACCCAAGTATTTGATGTGATTGAAAGGACGCCGGAGCGACTCCGAAGCCTGGAGGGGATTGGTGCGAAACGCCAAGCACGCGTCACCGAGGCGTGGCGTGAACAGCGGGCTGCCCGGGAGGTCATGATTTTCTTACACTCCCACGGAATCGGCAATGCACGAGCTACGAGAATTTACCGAACTTACGGTGATGCCGCCATAGAACGGATCCGGGAGAATCCTTACCGTCTTGCGTTGGACATCGGGGGAATCGGCTTCACCACCGCCGATGCAATAGCGCAGAAAGTGGGCATTCCTCCTGATTCCCCGCTAAGGATCCGAGCGGCTCTACACCACGTGTTGTGGGAACAATCCGCGGAAGGCCACTGCGCAGCGAAACGGCGTGATCTCGTGGAGCGCACCGTACAACTACTCGAGGTCACGCCCACGGTAGTAGAGGAATCCATCGATCTCGAGGTCGCTGCAGCTACCCTAATTGCAGAAACGGTAGCCGGGGAACCGGCACTCTTCCTCGCACCACTTTATCGCGCGGAAACAGGCGTAGCAGAGAACCTCAGAAGGCTCCTACGGGGAGTTCCCCCATGGGGCAACACTGATGCTAGCCGTATTCTGCCCAGCATAGAGGCGGAGACTGGCCTCCACCTCTCTGTGTCTCAGCGCGGAGCAGTATCCTCTGTACTGGGAAGTAAAGTCACGGTGCTCACGGGAGGACCCGGGGTAGGAAAAACCACAATCGTCAATAGCATCCTCAGAATACTGGAGAGACATCGCGCGAAAGTGGTACTATGCGCTCCCACGGGACGCGCAGCAAAGCGACTGTCAGAGTCCACCGGAACCGAAGCTAGGACAATTCATCGCCTGTTAGAATTTGACCCCCGGCAGATGGGGTTTCGAAAAGATGATTCCGACCCTCTCGACGTGGATCTCTTAATCGCAGACGAAGTGTCCATGGTGGACATCCTGCTGATGAACCACCTACTGAAAGCCATTCCATCCCATGCCGCAGTGTTACTAGTTGGAGACGCTGACCAGCTACCCTCAGTAGGGCCTGGTGCTGTACTACAAGACGTCATCGAGTCCGAGAAAGTGCCTATCGTACGTCTTACGGAAATTTTTCGGCAAGCGACCTCCTCCAGCATCGTAATAAACGCCCACCGTATTAACGCGGGCCAGTCTATCGAGAACCGTGACAGCACGGAACTTCAAGATTTTTATTTCATCCCGGCGGAATCCCCTGAGGAAATTTACGAGAAACTCTTTCACGTGGTGACCGAACGTATCCCCCGGCGATTTGGCATGAATCCGATTCGGGACATCCAGGTTCTGACCCCAATGAACCGCGGCAGCTTAGGCACGCGCTCTCTGAACGTCGAACTCCAGAAACGACTCAACGGTGGAGGCCACCCGCGGATCAGCCGTTTCGGTTGGACCTACGCACCCCGCGACAAGGTTATCCAAACGGTCAACAATTACGACAAAAACGTCTTTAACGGGGACATCGGGCGAGTTGAGCGTGTTGATGCAGAGGAGGGCCTGTTGCACGTAGAATTTGATGAACGTACAGTGCTCTACGATACTGGAGATCTGGACGAGATCGCCTTGGCTTATGCTACCACAGTGCACAAAAGCCAAGGCTCTGAATATCCAGCAGTCATTATTCCTCTAGCAATGCAGCACTACCTGTTATTACAACGTAACTTGCTTTATACGGCCGTCACACGCGGCAAACATCTTGTGGTTATCATCGGCCAATCCAAGGCCCTAGCAACGGCAATTCAAAATGTTCGGCCAACGAGCCGGCTCACCAATCTTTGTCCACGGCTCGTTAGGGGAATTTAACCCCTGGGTTTCGGCGGGATTCCAGGTGCTCCCCTCTCCCGTCCTGAGTGAACCGACACGAAGTGGCTTATTTGACACGAGTCGTCGTCATCGAGTACAGGGGTGTCGTAATATATGAGGTTCGAACCATGAAGACACTGATTCAAGGAGGTTGGGTCGTCGGATATGACGGTGACGGCCATGAGTTATTGCCCGGCGGGGTAGTGGTTTATGAAGATGATCGAATTATCCATGTCGGCTACGATTTCGATGGGACCGTGGATCACACTATTGATGCTCGTGGACGCTTGGTCAGCCCAGGGTTAATCAACTGCCACATTCACGCCGGCACAAACGCCCGCCACATCATGCTAGGTGATGCCACTAAGTCAGACTACTTGGGTATGAATTTTCTGTCATACGGAGCTATGAAACGAGGTGCCAAGGGCATGGGGCCCCCACCTCGAGCAGATATCGAGGGCAAGTTTGGCGTGTGGGCGGCGATGCGTGGTGGTGCCACCACCATCCTTGATGTTGGCACTAAGGGCGCGATGATAGAGGGTTTTACCGAGATGATTGGAGATCTCGGTGTGCGAGCCTATCTGGGTTCAGGCTACCGGAGTGCTTCTTACGTGCTCGACGATCAAGGACACATTCAATGGGACTGGGACGAAGAAGCAGGAAAGCAAGGACTGGTACGAGCCGAAGAGTACGCCAAGAAGCATGATGGCGCGTTCAACGGTCGAGTTCGCGCCATGCTTTATCCAGGGCAACTGGACACCTGTACCCCAGAACTTCTCCAAGCGACTAAGCGCACGGCGAGCGAACTAGACATCGGCATTCAGCTTCACACCGCCATGAATATCGTGGAGTTCCAATCGACGCTAAGGCAAAGGGGGGTAACGCCGATTCAGTACCTTTATGAATTAGGGTTTTTGGGCGAAGAGGTAATCCTCGGACATTGCGTGTTCCACAATCAGCACTCTTGGTGTCACTACCCCTACACCGACGACCTGTCGATACTAGCCGACAACGGTGCTTCTGTAGCTCATGCGCCCTACAAGTATGCTAAAATGGGTATTGCGTTAGAATCTTTTGACAGTTACCGTGAGCGGGGTATTAACTTAGTGCTAGGCACGGACACATTTCCACAGGACATGGTACACGAAATGCGTCTTGCCGGCCTCGCTTGCCGGCTCACCGAAGGGAGTTTCCGAGCCGGGAAACCTCACAATGTCTACAATGCGGCGACCTTGGGGGGCGCCAAAGCATTACGGCGAGACGATCTTGGACGACTTACCCCCGGGGCCAAGGCCGATCTCATCCTCATCGACTTTCGACGTACACATTTCGGAGCCGTCCGAGACCCCATTAAATCACTGGTCGAGGGTGGCAGCGGCGGCGACGTCGAGACAATGATTGTCGACGGGGTGACGCTCCTTGAGAGTGGGCGCCCATCCCGTTTTGACGAAGCGCAGCTGTTGGAACAAATCCAAGAGCGCGCCCAACCGCTATGGGATTCTGTCCCGGAATGGCGGGCGTTGGGTGAAACCATCGATGACATAGCACCCATGAGCTATCCAGTCCGAAAACGATAACCATGCCATACCTTCAAAGAGAAGGGATACAACTCTACTACGAGATCCATGGCGAGGGGCGACCGCTCCTCTTCTTGAGCGAAACGGCCTGTCATTGTGATGTTTGGAAGACACACCAAGTGCCGGCGTTTTCACCTAAATACCAAGTGATATTGCATGACTATCGCGGAACGGGACGCTCGGACCAACCCTCCGGACCATACGGGGTCAAGGACTTCGCTGATGACGCAGCGGCAATCTTGGAACACCTAAGCGCTCAGGATACCATAGTCTGTGGCCATTCCATGGGCGGCTCGGTCGCACAGATTTTGGCGCTGGACCATTCCGATCGCGTGTCCGCACTCATCTGCGCATCAGGTCGCGCTTTTTACCCCCATACCAAGGGCATTCCGCTACGCATCGTAAAGGAGATGGTGGAGTGGGGCTACGAGAGCTACCTACGGAAACATGGAACTACCGTAGGATTCACTGATATGTTCATCAAGCAGTATCCGCAGCGAGTGGAAAACTACCTTGCCATTCGGATGGCACACCTCAACCCCGTAGAACAGTATTTTCGTCACGTCGCCGCTCGGCAGGAGCACAACGTTAAAGACCGACTCCAGGACATCGGCATCCCAACCCTCGTACTGGTAGGCGCGGAAGAGGATCACGTAACTAGCGATACTTCGCTGCGGCAAGCGGCCGACGTATTGGCGGCAAAGATTCCGGGCGCATCGTTTGTAGAATTAGCGGGAGAGAAGCATAGTTATTTCTTTGTGAATCCCGATGCAGCCCACGCTGCTATACGAGGATTCCTGAAAGGTTAGTCATGAACATCATATTTCAAACAGAGCCGAATGTAGCATTCATCGTACTGCGCCTAGGCCTGGCCGTCACTTTCTTTGCCCACGGCTTCCAGCATCTCCCCGGTTGGTTTGGGGGAAAGGGCCTCAAGGGGCAAGTTGCCGGCTGGAAGAACAAGTACGGAATTCCGGTCTGGATCGGAGTCGTTGGCGTACTCATCGAGGTCTTTAGCGTAGCTGCGATGACCCTCGGGTTTCTCGTCCGACCCTTCGCCCTAGGTCTAATGATCTTCCTGTTTGTGGCCCTATGGAAAGGCCACTGGGAGTTTGGATTCTTTCTCTCCGGTGGCGATCGTAAGGGGACCGGTATCGAATACTGCCTGGCCCTCTTCCTGATGGCACTGACCCTTTTCGTAGGCGGCGGTGGAGCGTTGTCCATTGACCACATGCTGGGGTACTAGAGGAAGCCACACCCCCGTGCGGCACGTATAAGGTACAATAATTAGCGTTTACGCAATTTAGTTGCAGACCCTCGGAGTGCCCCGCGCTTACTGGTACTCGGGGAGGCAGACTCGGAGAGAACGGTTTTTCGCGTCCGTGTTTTGGCTCCGACACGTCGCCACCTACCCTGGAAAGACGCGGCTATAGTCCTGAGAGCAACCCATGCAAACACGGATACCACCCACACAGGCAGGCTCGCTTGAATGATCAACTCTCGGTCCCGGTAGAAAAGGAAGCATAGTAGTGTCCATCCGAGACTAAGCCATATTAAAACGACCGCTGAGCGCATGGAATGGGCCTAAGGAGATCGTGGTAAAGGACTCATGGCCTACGGATATCCTGGGTTCTTAATGCCCGCCAGACACGTTCCGGTGTCAGAGGCAGTTCCCGCATGCGCACACCGGTAGCTTGAGCGATGGCGTTGCAAATCGCAGGCGCAACAGGAATAATACCGCCTTCCCCCATGCCCTTTGCCCCATAGGGCCCTGGTCCATCACCGTTTTCCAGTAGTGATGACTGAAACCTCTGCGGAATGTCACGGAATCCAGGCACGCGGTAATCGACCAAATTGGGGTTCAGGGGCTGACCGCCAGAATAGACCAAGGATTCAAGGAGAGTGTGGCCCATCGCCATCACAGCGGCGCCCTCGTCTTGTCCCTCGGCTTGACTCGGGTTGATGGCCCGGCCTACGTCAGCCACGCTAGCATAACCCTCGAGTGTCAACACTCCCGTATCGGCATCCACAGTTACCACCGCGCCACCAATACCCACCTCCCAAAAGATCGGTAAGACTGGCGAAATTCCTCCTCCGGCCCGCACGTAACCGCGTCCAATAAGTTCGCCCCCTGGCATGCCAAAATAACCGGCAACTATGTCAGCGTATTCGCGCCGTGCCTCCCCACACCAAGCCGATCCATTCTTCAGGACCACCTGCTCAGCGTCGACACCAAACTGTTCCGCCGCTATAGCCCTGATCTGATGATAGACGTCGGCCGCAGCGAATTTGACTGCGGTTCCCATCACCGTAGTGGAACGGCTAGCACCGGTAGAACGATCAAACGGTGTGGCGTGAGTATCGGTACCCCGTAGCATCACCCGCTCGAATGGAACACACAATTCCTCAGCGGCAATTTGACTCAGTACGGTACGCGCCCCTTGACCCACCTCGGTACTGCCAGCCATGACCACGACATTTCCATCGCTCAATAGCCGCACAATAGAGGTCGACACGGGGTTGGCTTCACTATCGGTAATACCCACCGCAAAGCCGGTGCCGGCATCAGGGGCGCACGGCGAGTTCTCCTGAATCATCGCGGCAACCTTCGACAATCCTTGACGTAGATCACCATCAATGCCGCGGGAGCCCGGTCGTATCTGTTCATCTCGGCCCAACAAATTAGCCAAACGATACTGCACAGGATCCAAACCGAGCTCCTCAGCGATCCGGTCCATTTGCGCCTCCACCGGCCACACGGATTGTGGACCGCCAATTGAACGCATAGATCCAGCTGGGACCGAGTTTGTATAAATCCCGTAACTGTCAGAGCGAAAGTTGGAGCAGCGATATGCCCCGTGGACCCTCAATACGGCGCGGGCGACCACTCGTGGTCCATTGTCGGCAAAAGCACCCGTGTCGAGGTCCATTCTTACCTCACGAGCCACAATGGAGCCGTCGCGCTTGACCCCTGTTTTGATCCAGCAACGAGCTGAATGGCGTCGCGCCGTCAACATCGATTCCGTGACGGAGTGTTCCAATCGTACAGGAAGACCTTGTGTTTTTCGGGCTAACGCTGCCACCAGGGGCTCAATCTTAAGATAAGATTTACCGCCAAACGCCCCTCCTACGTACGGGACCACCACTTGAACGTCTGTCATGGCCAAGCCGAACAATTGCGCCAATTCCGACCGTATGAGAAAGGGGTGTGCCGAAGCGGACCAAAGAGTCAACTGCTGGCTCTGGAAGCGCGCAATAGTGGTATGGGGTTCCATGGAATAATGACACACCATTGGAAAATGATAGACGTCCTCAAAGACTTCGTCCGCCTCTGCGAAACCCCGTTCCACGTCGCCAATCTCCAGGTGCTCGTGGTGACAAATGTTCGGATGCTCCCGCGCCGCTGTTAGGTTGACGTCGTGGAACGCCCCGGAACCAGCTGCTTTTTCATGTAACACCGGCGCCCCATCTGCTAGGGCCTCGTCCAGGCCTGTAACGTAGGGTAATTCGTCATATTCGATTCGAATGAGAGATATTGCCTCCTCGGCCACCAGTCTATCCCGGGCGGCCACGGCAACCACAGGTTCACCCACATAGCGTACTCTGTCTATGGCCAGAATCGGTCGATCCCGCAGACAGTGCCCGTAATAGGGATCCATATCGCGAAAATCCTCTCGGGAAAGGATAGCGATCACACCCGGGACCCTCGAGGCCGCATCCAAGTCGATGGAGCGAATTAAGGCGTGGGGATAGGTGCTACGTAGAACTCGAGCATCGAGGGCGCCTGGAATCTCTAGGTCACCAGAGAATTTTGCCCCACCAGTTACCTTCTCCGCCCCCTCGATACGATTCCGCCGTTTGCCTACGACTTCCATGATCACCTACTGATACTTAGCTGTGGAGAATTACTGACCGGATTCCCCGACCTTCTCGGATGGAGTCAAAGGCCCTATTGATGTCCTCCAAGGGCAGGGTATCCGTGATCATGGAATCGAGGTCGATCTCGCCAGCAGTGAATCGACTGACATAGCCCGGGAGCTCGGATCGTCCCTTGACCCCACCGAAGGCAGTGCCCCGCCAAACCCGGCCAGTGACGAGCTGAAACGGTCGTGTGTGTATCTCTTTGCCGGCCCCGGCTACACCTATGATTGTCGACTCTCCCCAGCCTTTATGGCAGCACTCCAAGGCTGCCCGCATGGTCTCAACGTTGCCGATGCACTCAAAGGAGTAGTCCACTCCACCGTCCGTCATATCCACCAATACATCCTGGATTGGTCGGTCGAAGTCCCCCGGATTTACTAGATCAGTAGCACCCAATCGCTGCGCGATGTCGAATTTGGTAGGATTTGTATCGATACCAATGATCCGATCGGCTCCCGCCATTACCGCACCTTGAATCACACTAAGCCCAATTCCACCAAGGCCAAAGACCCCCACGGTGGCGCCAGGTTCAACCTTGGCAGCGTTTAGAACTGCCCCGATGCCTGTGGTAACGCCACACGCTAACAGGCAAACCTTTTCCAGGGGGGCCTGGGGGTTGATCTTTGCCACAGAGATTTCAGGCAACACCGTGTATTCGCTAAAGGTAGACGTTCCCATGTAGTGATAAATGTCCTTATCCTTCAGCCTAAATCGGGCGGTTCCGTCCGGCATCACCCCCTTTCCCTGCGTAACACGTATGCTCTGGCACAAATTCGTCTTGCCTGAACGACAAAACTTACAGGTGCCGCACTCGGGGACATACAGGGGAATCACATGATCGCCAGCTTCGACCGTAGTTACACCCGGTCCCACCTCCTCCACCACCGCTCCCCCCTCGTGACCGAGAATGCAAGGAAACAGGCCTTCTGGGTCTGCCCCCGAAAGCGTGAACTCATCAGTGTGACAGACTCCGGTAGCAACGATCCGTAGTAACACCTCGCCCGTTTTTGGTCCCTCTACATCCACTTCCTCGATTTCAAGGGGCTTTCCTGGTTCAAACGCTATGGCTGCCCGTGATTTCATTTCCGACTCCTTCCACTATGGACATACACGTGCCGTATACTGCATGTCGATCGCCCAGCTCGTGCAGCAGGCAAATTAGATACAGGCCTAATCTTCATCCTTTAAATCTGGCAATACAAGTTGTCCCGCGACTCGTACAGGCCTATCGACTGGCACCAGGGGCGGTATATTGCCACCTGCGGCTCCCATTTCCTCCAGCCGCCTGGCCTGCGGCATGAGGCGACTCTCCAGTGAGCCCAAGGCATCATTATAAGACTTGATCGCATTCTCGAGGCCACTCCCTGCCCGCTGAAAATGCTCGATGAACTTTCCTAGTCGATCATGGAGCTCCCGCCCCTGCTCTGCAATCTCCCTGGCATTCTCCGCCATCTTATGTTGCTGCCAACCGTAGGCGACTGTCTTCAGCAAGGCTAGGAGAGTCACCGGGGTGGTGAGAAGCACCTTCTGTTTCAATGCGTACTCCAAAAGATCAGCATCCTTTTCAAAGGCGGCGCTCAGACAACCGTCGTCAGGAACAAACATCACCACGACATCCGGAGAGCGCTCAAACTGCTCCCAGTAACGTTTCTGGCTGAGCTCGCGAATGCGTCCCCGCATCGCCGTGGCATGTTGCTTAAGCTTAGCCTCTCGCCGAACGGCATCGTTGTCCTCCAGTGCCTCTAAGTATGCCTGCATCGGGGTTTTGGAATCTACCGGGAGGATACCCCTGGGGGGTAAGAAAACGATCATATCGGGACGTCCTTCATTTGTCGTCGCCTGCTCTTCGAAGTCAACGTGAGCAACCAGATCGGCCATTTCGACTACACGACGAAGCTGCAACTCGCCCCATCGTCCACGCACGTTAGGGGCCGCCCGTAGCGCCTGCACCAACGGCCCGAGTTGCCGAAGTTGTTCGTGGAGTCCTTGGTAGGCACCTTCACGATTCTGCTCCATCTTTTGGACCTGCTGATCTAGATCGTGCATAGTTTTCCCGAGCGGCTCGACGAGGTTCCGTAACTCCTCTTTATGGGTGCCCCAATCCCCTCGCACTTCTGTCAGCAAAAGGCCCATCTGTTGCCGGGCACCCTTTAGAAATCCCTCAGAATTGTCTTGCAACGAACGAGATGCCAGAGCCTGGAACGTATCCTGAAGGCTCTCTTTTGCTTTTTCGACCCACCGCAACTTCTCCGTGTCAGCCTCCCGTTCTTTAGTAAGCTCTGCAACTCTCAACTCAGCTCGTTGCTGTGCACTGCGCGATTCTTTTAGCTCAGCCTCCAGGCCTTGAACCCGGTCCGCCTCTTGTTGAGCCCGAGCTTTCTCCGTGGAAAGGTCTAGTATCTGGGTCAGGGCCTCCTCGGCTCGAACCCTTTCTTTTCTCGCCTCCTCTTGCCGTGCTACGAGCTCTAGGGCCGTCCCTGCATTCCGTGACCTGAAGGCCAGCCAGGTAACCGTCGCTCCAACCATAAGCGCTACGACAAGATAAACCAGCTCCATTGGTTCCGTCTCCCGCGTCCTTGAGCATCCATGGTCTTTCGGCACTGGCGTGGAATCTTAAGATACCTTGAACTACCCACCCCAGAGTGGCCCAATTGCCCCGCTATCCCCAAAGAGGTTCGCGAGGCGCCCTGTGCTAACGTTGTACCTTCCGAGCAATTTCAGGTGCTAGGAATCTCCACACCCATGATACAGCACAGCATGAGTGAATCATTTTGGCGAACATGCGGTTGCCTAGCTCTTCCATGTACACAATCCTGTCACGAGCTGGTAGCCGAGAGGATCTCCCTAAAGCCCGTAGCTCCACCCCGGTAGACAACGCCGTCAAATATTTCTTCTCCCACGTTGCCTCCTGCCTGCGGTCGGCCATAAGTATACATAGAGAACGGCAGCCACGATATTTGTCACTTACGCTTGGCCACCGTCTTCTCGAGGATTCTTTGGATCTCCTCCAATTCGCCGTTGTCGTGGGTTTGCAATAGGGTCTCCGTAGGCAAGCGCTGGATCATTTCGTGGGTCTTGGCAATTCGAACGGACGTCATAGGGTGACTTCGCAAAAACTCCGGCACTGAAGACCTACCATCCGCATTGAGTATTTCAAAAAACGCCGTCAATCCACGGGGATCGTAACCCGCCTTAAACATGAGCTTTACCGCAAAGGAGTCTGCTTCGTGTTCTGCCTTTCGGGTAAATGTGTTGAGGTATCCCATGCCCGCCCAATCTCCCACGACCTGCACTGCATTGCCAACCAGAGAACCTCCGGTGACCTCGGCTGCGACGCTACCGACTTCTCGGAAGACATTCGTTGCGACTGCGCGGGTGAAATTATTGGCTATATGCCGTCTAGCTACGTGCCCTATTTCGTGGGCAATTACACCGGCTAGTTCGCTTACATTGCGTGCGTTAACGATCGTACCTGCATAGATATAAATGTATCCGGCAGGAGCGGCAAAAGCATTAATTGCGGACTTAGGGACGATGTAAAAGCGGAAACCAAACGGCTGCGGTTCCGCATGTTTCAATAGTCTCTCCCCGATGGCAGACACATATTGGTTGACTGTAGAATCATGGAGGAGCAGGGTTCGACGATTGAAATTACGCGAAAAGTCCACACCAAGATCCCGTTCCTCCTCTATGCTAAGAGGGGCACAACCGGCTAACATGTTCACTAGGAACACGAAAAGGATCAAATGGGACGCCCTATGGGAAGGCATAGATAAGATTAACCACCACGTTCTGCCGTTTCAAGCACCGAACTTCCACGATTTCCAAGCAGCCCATGTTGATGTTGCAACTAATGATCGCAGACGCTACAGAGAGCATGCATGACTAGCAATCCAAAACAACTTGCTGGCGAGCGGGCCGTTGACTATGTGTTCGATGGCATGATCGTAGGATTGGGAACCGGGTCAACCGCCCATTATGCGATCTTGAGATTGGCAGATAGGATACGTCGAGAAGGATTGCGCGTGCGTTGTATTCCTACATCGGAACACACCGCCAATTTAGCTCGCGAACTAGAGATTCCACTGACGAGTTTTGCCGAAACCCTACATGTCGACGTAACAATCGACGGCGCCGATGAAGTCGACCCGGCGTTCAATCTCATAAAAGGTGGCGGTGGGGCTTTGTTGCGAGAGAAGTTCGTAGCTTCCGCAAGCCAAACCGAACTCATCATCGTCGACGAGAGCAAACTAAGGGAACGCCTGGGCGCATTCCCTCTTCCGATCGAAGTAGTACCGTTCGGTTGGCAACTCACGTGCCAACACCTCCGCGAATTGGGATGCGAGGCCACGTTCCGATCTACGGAACGTGGCCCCTTCATTACCGACAATGGTAACTATATTCTGGACTGTTTGTTCGGGGCCATCGAAGATCCCCCCACGCTGGAACGCCAAATACTTAATACGTGCGGCGTGGTGGAGTGCGGCCTTTTCACTGGACTTACAACACGAATAATCATCGGAAGGTCCAATGGCGAACTAGAGGAACGAACAGATCCTCGTGCGCTCTGTTAACCGTCCCGTTACCAACGATTCCTGCCGCCACCGCCACCGCCACCGCCGCCACGCCCTCCACCAAATCCACCACCGCCACCACCACCATCACGACGCTCTTGCGGGCGGGCTTCACTCACGGTCAGCTTCCGGCCACCTAAGTCAGAGTCATGTAGTGCGTCAATCGCAGTCTGCGCCTCTTCACCGGAACCCATCTCCACAAAGCCGAAGCCCCTGGAGCGCCCGGTGAATTTATCTGTGATGACCCTCGCTGAGACAACGGTCCCATGAGCGGCGAAAATGTCCTGTAGCTGATCCTCGGTCGTAGAGTAGGGAAGACCGCCTACGTATAGCTTCTCGTTCATGCTCTCCTCCATCCTTCTGTTCTATCCTGAGACAGGCACGGCGAAAGGAGCAGACCACACGTGCGGCAATAACGACACTCCGGTCGACTTCGTTCTTACGCTGTCTCTAACAAGGCAAGTGTAGCACATCTTGCCCATCATTACGCAGTTCCTTATATTGGGCTATACAAGCTCTGTCAACACTCTCCCCTCACAGATTTCCTGCTTATCATTATTGCGTGCCGACAATTGTGACTCCTAACGAAGAATTCGGTAGATCAGAGGGGTGCTCAACACGATCAGAAGGAAAAGGCATCCGGTGGCTACAAACATGCTCTCGAAGCCCCACTCGTTGGCAGCCCAACCCAGGACTAGAGGAATCACCATGGGCGCTATGTTCCAACCAAGACCTGTGGCCGCCATTACTGCCGATCGGTCGCTTGCTCGACTTAGATCTACAGCCTGCACTTGATTGAGTAGGTCCGCCACGCCACCGGCCATTCCCAGCCCAGCGATACAAACACCGAGCCATAGTAATCCCCCCGTCGACCCGCTTACGAGAATACACAACCCCAGACCGGCAATGCTGGCGGCGTAGAAAAGCCGCTCCCGCGCGATACTGATCTCCGAGCCCAACGTTAGCCCGATTACGACCGGGCCAATGGATCGTACTGCGATGACTACACTGATCCATCCTTCCGAAATACTGAGACCGCTCATATAGACCGGATAGACCGATTGTGTGATCCCGAATGGCACCGCCGCAGCAAAGGAGCTGGAAAGCAGTAGCCACGTCCGTCGTTCCTTCAGACGTTGACTCATCTCCAGGGTAATCTTCCATACCGTGCGACCTCCAGGCTTCCGCTGGACCGCTGGAAGTGTAAAGCCCAACCACATACACACGACACATGTCAAAGCCACCAGAACGAACGTAGGACCATAGCCTAACGAACTCGCTAAAATACCCCCAAGAGATAGCCCAAGTAGTTGGCCGGTATAGTTGGCCGCAGACAATTGACCAAGCATCTTACCTGAATTCTGGACTGACAGTTGACTCGCCATAGACTGTGCGGGGACCCAGAACATACTGCGGGAAAGATTGGCCAGTGCGCTGGACAACATCAGGGACATGAAACCACTAGCCATGCAAAGCGCAACTGCCGCCAGCACGTTCAGGGAATAGCAGGCTTGCAACATGCGATTTTCACCGTAGCGGTCGGCAAAAGCGCCGCCAACGAAACGCATGATGATCGTCAATAGATAAGGAAGCCCAACCAGGGATCCGATATCGAGCACGGAAAACCCCAACGTCACCCCGAACAACGGCGTGAGGACGAACAACATACCGTTGCACATGTTCCAGAGGAGTGCTCCAAGGAAGAGCATCCCACGAACCGGGTCCCCGCTGCTCATCCTAGCGTCGAATCCCGCAGAGTAGCATCTAGATTCGTCTGTTCCGCTTGTTGCCGACTATGTCGCATTTCCTCGAGCGGCTCTTAGGGACCACAAACGCAACTGCCGACAACATGGACTCATTCACGATGCGCAGTGCCGTTTTACAGGACGCGATACTAGTCTAGGGCATAGTAGGCCGCACAGTTGTCCCAAAGGATTTTCCGTTTGTCAGCCTCGCTAATAGTGGAAAGCTCCAAGAAGCTCTCCACCGCGTGTGGAAACTTGGAATCACCATGAGGGTAGTCCGTGGAGAACACAATCCTGTCATTACCCATGTAGTCTATCACGTATTTTACCGGCGTCTCGTCCGGTTCCACGGAAACGAAACACTGTTTCTTGAAATACTCGCTCGGCGCCATGGTTAGATCTGGGGACCATACGTCGGCCTCCCTTTCGTATCCTTCATCCATTCGCCACAACAACCACGGTAGCCAACCGCAGTTCGCCTCCAAAAATGCAACTCTGAGGAGGGGGTGACGCGCCAGAACACCACCCGCACAGATACTGCCTAGAGCCAGCATCTGTTCAACGGGCTGGGCAAACACCCGCCGGAGCATGAAATTTGGCTCAAACTGGTCCCCTACTTGACGCACTCCAGAAGAGGACGATTCATGCAGCCCCAAGGGCATTCCCAGTTCCTCTAATTCGCTCCATAATGGCCCATAGTAGTCGTCGTGAAAATTACGGCCGTTAATCGGGTTGGAACGCATGAAGATTCCTCGAAAACCGAGCTCACGCGCACACCTCCTAGCCTCAGTTACGGCTTCATCCACATCCAAAGGGGAAAGCATCCCGGCCCCGAGTAGCCGTGAAGGAGCAACGCTACAAAAGTCGAAAAGCCAATTGTTATATGCACGTGCCAACGCAGCAGCGAAACGAGGCTCTAAATCACCCTCGCTGAGGGCCTGCAGTCCCCGCGTAGGGTAAAGAACTGCCACATCGATACCCTCAATATCCATAGCTTCCAATTGAACCTCCGCCCCCCAACCACGCGCAGCGTGAACACTGTAGATTCCCTGGTTCTTCTCGAAGTTATGCCCTTTCGTAACATTCCCCGCATGAACTTTCGGCAACCCCCACAAAGTCCCATCGGGGTGCTGCATCCGAAGATCGCGCACATTCTCGCTGAGCACTCCGCGCGGCGCATAGGGTTTAAACTCCGCCTCAAGGTACTGTTCCCACAGGTCCGGCGGCTCCATGATATGCATGTCACTATCAAGTACTCTGAATCCGTTCTTGGCCATTTGTCCTCCCCCGTGAAAGTTCAACCTTTCCAGGCACCCCAAGCGATACTGCACCAACCCAATAGAAACGCGAACCCACCTATAGGAGCTATTGCACCGAACCATCGAACACCCGAAAGGCTCAACGCGTAAAGGCTACCGGAAAAACAAACTGTTCCGAATACAAAGAACCACCCAGCTACGGTGAATTCGCCACGCGGCCACCGCTCCACTGCAACCGCTAACACTAGTAGTGCAACGGCATGATAGAGTTGATAGCGGACTCCAACCTCAAAGACGTTGAACATCTCGTGTGGCAGTCTCCCGCGTAGACCATGGGCGGCAAAGGCTCCGAGCAACACACCGGTAAACCCCGATAGGGATCCTAGAAGAAGAAATAGACGATCTGGACTCATGGCCCCTCTGACGATTCGTTGAAGTTTTTGTAGTTTTTCATACGAAATTCCCGATTGCAACGTTCGGTTCCACGGCCGAGTCCTGGCTGGGAGGGAGGAGGCCGGATGATGTATTGGGTTCGCGGGATTGGACAAATTGCTGCTCGTAGGCTACGCTCCGAACGATACAGAAATTTTCCCCACCAATAATAAAGGCTAGACAATACGCTATATGAGCAAGCAGGACAATATAGAAGTTACTGGCACTGTGATGGAGAGCCTTCCCAACGCAATGTTCAAAGTCGAGTTGGACAATAAACATAATGTCCTGGCGTACACTGCGGGCAAGATGCGGAAGTTCTATATAAAGATTCTACCCGGAGATCGTGTTACTCTCGAGCTATCTCCCTATGATCTAAACCGTGGCCGGATTACCTACCGTCACAGAAACTAACGGAACATACTTGACACGGAAGTTATCTTGCAGGCGACAAGATCGCCCTTAAGTGATAGCCATGCGTTTCATGAGATCGAGGCGCGCGTTCTGGGCACCTCGCAAGATCTCGCTCTCGTCGAGTAGCTTACACTCTCTGTTCGCCATTAGCACTCTTCCATCAACCACCACCGTGTCCACATCCGTTGCTTTCGCGCAGTGCACCAGTTGACTCTCCAAGTCATTCACCGGCTGGAAGTGCGGTTTTTGAATATCCACCAGTATCAGGTCCGCTCGTTTTCCCGGCTCTACCGAACCGCACACATTGCCCAGGCCCAAAGCGTGAGCCCCTCCAATTGTTCCCATACTAAGCACCTGGTAAGGGGTGATGACGCCCGCATCCTGATGTTTGACTTTCTGAAGCAACGATGCCGCCTTCATGGTTTCGAAAAGGTCTTGACTGTGATTGCTAGCTGCTCCGTCCGAACCTAACCCAACGGTAACCCCAGCAGAGAGCATCTCGATCACGGGCGCGATGCCATCCCCTAGCATCATATTGCTAACCGGATTATGCGACACTGCCGTTTGAGAATTAGCTAGCTGAGCGATCTCTTCGGGCAAAACGTGCACGCTGTGTGCGAAGATCGATTGTTCTCCTAGGAGGTCGAATTCCTTGAGATAACCGACAACACCAGGATGGCCATGTTCTCGGCGGGTCAAATCCACTACCGATTTTGATTCTGCGACGTGTGCACTAATTCCGATGGAATGGTGTTCCGCAAATCGGCGTATCTCTCCCAGCAACTCAGCCGAGGCATTGATAGGCGGCGTATTTGGACCCGTTCGGAAGGTAAGCGGAGAAGGAATGTCTAGGGACCCCTTCCCGCTCCGGCCTGACATTAGCTCCTCGATCCGCTTGAAGGCAATGTCCGGGGTCTCTCTCGTGCACTCTGGTACAATATCCCCGGTGTCCATCACGGTGCGCGCAAACACAGCCCGCAGTCCCGAACGGGTAATTCCCTCGATGCTCGCGATGGCACATTCCGGGTCCGGATTAAGAAAATTATGTTCACAAACGGTGGTAACTCCACCTTTGAGATTCTCCAAGCATCCTAACAACGTCCCAGCTAGCATGTGATCGGAATTCAGGGCTGCTGCAACCCCATAGATACGCTTCAGCCACGCGAGAAACGGCATGTCCTCCCATACAGCCCGTAACAACACTTGATACAGATGAGTGTGTGCGTTTATCAGCCCTGGCATCAGCACTTTGCCACGGCCTTCGACGATCGGGCCGTACTCTTCTCGTGGTTGACCCGCCCCGACTTCCCTGATGATACCTTCAACCACCGTGACATAGCCGGATTCGATGATCGTCCCAGGCCCCGTCATAGGTAGGATTGTAGTATCCTTGATCGTGATTGATTCTTGTGCCATTGGCTACCCTAATTACAAAGAGGGGCGACGCGTCGCCACCCCCCTTTGTAATTAGATCTCTAATTGCCCGTTCTCTTCACTCGTCTTTCGTTCGTCGTTCATGTGCCTCGTTCACCTTCAACACCCGCCCCTGTAGCTCCGTCCCGTCCAGAGCTTCCATAGCGATCCTTGCTTCCGGATCGGAGCCCATTTCAACGAACCCGAAACCGCGGGACCGCCCCGTGAACCGGTCGGTTATGATCCTGGCGGAGCTAACTGTACCGTGTTGAGTAAAAAGATCGCTTAACTCCTCCTCGGTCACGGCATAGGGAAGGCCACTGACGTACAGTCTATCACCCATTAAATACTCCGACCCCGGGGTCACGTGTAACGCCGAAAGCCACCTACCACCCCGCAAATTTCCCGACATATATCTTTGTACGCGATGCAATGCAAACACGCGAACAAGGTTTGTCTCACCTTCCGTTCCTGACTTCCTACGAGAGGAGGTGTTGGAATCATCAGCCGGCGAAACCGTAGGCATCCAAAAGCGAATTCCAATCAGGGGTCGAAACGTATAGTCGTTCGGGGTCTAACTTATTCAGCGACCGTGACAACCTACGCACGTTCTGTCTGGCCCGGAACCCGGGCACAGGTCCGGGGAAGAGTCGAGCCCGATCGAAGTCAATGAAGTATATCTCCGGAGACGATTCTCCATTCCGGACAAGGATGTTTCGCAGATTGAGATCAGCATGATCTATCCCGGATCGGTGCATGAAATATAAAGAACGTCCAACTTCCTGGAGCAGGATTTGTTTAACTTCCGCCGCAAAGTCCTGTCTCAACCAGGCCCAGAGGTCCTGTGCGCCCGCCAACTCCCGTGTCACCAACCACCCCCGATACCACGGGCCCAATCCCCATGACACCAAGGCGGCCAGCACATCGGGGGTCGCTAGCCCTCGCTCTTTAGCAGCTACCGTAACGGTCAACTCCGCGAAGGGTCGCGGTGGCCGCGCCATGAACCAACCCCGCGTTACCAACCGAAACGGACCTCCGTGTCGGTATGAGCGAATCACTGCATCCCCCCCAACGAGGCTAATTGCATGCAGGCCAGTACGTCCAAAATATCTTGGTGGAACAGTGGGATTAGTCAAGATCCTGGAAGCAAGTTCAGTGGCATCCAAGCCACGGGCAACCAGCATAGTCAAACCAGGCCTCGGGCTCGCCTTGTCAAATCCTTCCGGGATCATGATCTTCGACAACCCGATCATCGATACACCGCTACACCAACACCTATTTTCAGTACATCATATCTCACGAACACCACCAAGAATCCCCACGACCTGCTCCAATAGTGCCTGCGGTTGATCGATGGACATTTCTACCTGTAGTGCTAACAACTTTCCCCCAGGGAAAGGAAACTGTAGCAGCTTCACGAAATCCTTTTCCGTTGTCACGATCTTCTCGATCCCGTTTCGGTACCGGTTGATCTCCCGCCAATCCTTAACGGAGTATCGGTGGTGATCGGGGAATTCCAAAGTATCTACTATAGTGGCGTCACTCTCTCGGATCATCCTGTAGAAGGAATCTGAATTCGCAATTGCAGAGACGGCCAGAACCCTCGTACCGGCAAGACTACCAAGCGTCAACTCCGTTAGGCCCCCTTCCATTCGAGTAAGGACCGCGCGAGGCTTCAGGGATCCATAGAAGATCTTCCTATTATCAAAACGATCCTTGAGGTAGGCTCGCCATCTATCATGCGCGGCCGTCACCATGAGAATGTCGGCTCGTCGGAGTTCACGTAGCGGCTCGCGGAGAGGCCCCGCTGGTAACATCGAACCTCCAACTTCGGACCCGAGAAGTAACAAATCCAAATCCCTCTTCACCCGGCGATGTTGGAAACCATCGTCCAGAATGAAGATCTCAAGGTTGTTAAACTCCTGACTCACCTCTAAGGCCGTCCGGTAGCGATCGACACCAACACCAACAATATGCCCATAGAGAGCACTCATCATGACCGGCTCGTCCCCGTAGTCGAGAGGCGTCCCCCTGGGAAGCTCCAGCCATCCACGTGCAACATCCGGGTCAATCCTTACCGACAGATCTTTCCTTGAGGTGCCCCCGTACCCACGTGTTAGGATCGCTACCGCGTGTCTCTGACGTTGCAGATTCTGCGCCAACCACAGGCACGTAGGCGTCTTCCCTGTGCCACCCACGGTGAGATTTCCCACGCTAAGTACCGGAAGGCTAGTTTGTCGGATATTCAGCAAACCCACATTATAGAGGGCATTGCGGATCTCAATCACTAACCGAAAGCCCACGCTCCACGGCCACAAGATAGCCCACAGGATCAAGCCGGTCGCTCCACGACGGCCCCAAGCCCTTCGGGCTAAGTGGAGCCATCGCCTATTTACTGCCGCCATGAACACGCTCGTACGGGAGTTGCCTTTGGACTAACCTCATGCTGCGCGATAATACGTCCCCACTCCTATCCACCACGTGGCGGGCCCTCCGCCCCATCGCTGCCGCACGTATTGGATCCGTCAGCAGCCCACTAATCTCCCTCAGTACATCCTCCTGATCATGAACCACCATGCCTCCCCCTTGCACCAACATCTCTCGCGCAGTCTCCGCGATATTGAGGTAATGGGGTCCAAAAAGAACCGGTTTCCCCATGCGGGCAGGTTCCATAATATTATGACCCCCCGCTGGTACAAGGCTACCACCAACGAACGCTACATGAGCGTATCCGTAGAACCGAGGCAGCTCCCCTAGCGTGTCTAGCAAAAGTACGTCTTCGTCTCCCGGTCGCGCGTCGCACTGGTCGCTTCGTTTTCGATAACGCTCTCCTCGTTTCCGAAGAAGGCGCTCAACTTCCCGAAATCGTTCCGGGTGCCGTGGAGCGAGAACCATGAGGAGTCCTGGGTGAAGCCTACGCAGCTTTGGGAGAATTCCAAGGAAGATCTCCTCTTCGCCTCTATGCGTACTACCCGCCACTATCACCGGACCGTCGTGGCGACTGAAACCGAAAGAATCGGGAATCGCTGCCGATTCCCTACCCGCCAATTTTAAATTGCCCGTCACGGACACTTTCCCGGGTTCAACCCCCAGCCGAATAATGCGATCAGCGTTCTCACGGTCCTGCATACCAAATCCGGCCACCGCATTCAGAATCGGCTGAAACAGGAGGTGAAACAACTGGTATCTCCGGGCACTACGCGAGGATAGCCGGCCGCTGAGTACAATTACCGGAATGCCTAGCCGGTGCGCTTTGTGTATGAAATTTGGCCAGATTTCGGTTTCTAGTAAAATAACGAGTGCAGGCTGGAATCGTCGCAGGTTCCGTGATACTAGCCACGGCAAGTCTAGAGGTAGATACGTCACACCATCGACTTCCGGCCGTATATCTCGGGCCATCTGGTGACCAGACGCTGTGATCGTCGATACCATAAATTTACGATTGGGAAACTCTAGCCGTAGCCGTTGAACAAGCGGCTCGACAGAGCTAACCTCGCCTACTGAAGCCGCATGAATCCAGATGGGTCGTGATCCCGCCATGGCTGCAATAAGTTTTGACGGATAGGAAGTGAGCCGCTCCCTCAGTCCTTGATAGGAGCGACGCTGCGATATCAGACCCAAGGGCCACAACAACAGGCCCAGGACCAACCCCGCATGTAGAAGGGTATTATACAGAGCAAACAAAGGTTCCCAACTCCCTCAGCAGCTCCGTCGCGTGCGCGGTTTCAGAGCTTCTCCGTTTCTGTACCTTCCATAGCTTGAAGGTCGTATAGTTGGCTATAGACCTGCCCCCTCGCGAGCAACTCCCTATGTGTCCCCTCTTCCACTATTTTCCCTTCTGCCAAAACCACAACCCGCGTAGCGTGGCTAAGGGTCGACAACCTGTGGGCTATAACGAGGCTGGTTCGATTCTCCATTAACCCCTCAAGGGCGGCCTGGACCAACCGCTCGGATTCGGAGTCCAGGGAAGAAGTAGCCTCGTCAAGGATGAGAAGAGGAGCATTCTTCAGCACGGCACGGGCAATAGCGATCCTTTGTCGCTGTCCTCCCGAGAGTCTCATGCCGAGTTCTCCAATCATTGTGTCGTATGTTGATGGCAGTTCCATGATGAAATCGTGGGCGTTAGCGGCCTTAGCGGCCCTGATGACGTTTTCCATTCCCTGAGATGGATCGCCGTAGGAGATATTGTTCCGCACGGTGTCATTAAAGAGGAAGGTATGCTGCGTTACGATAGCGATCTGGCGGCGAAGTGATTGTAGGGTGATTCTGCGGATGTCTATGCCGTCCAGGCTGATACTACCTGATGATACATCGTAGAATCGCGGCACGAGAGCGGACAAGGTTGTCTTACCCGCCCCGCTTACTCCCACCAGGGCTACCATTTCACCACGGCGGATCTCCAGATCGATCCCAGTCAAAACAGCCTCACTCACATAACCGAACTCCACGCTCCGAAATTCGATACAGTCTGCGAAACCCGCTATCGCTAAAGCGTCCGGCGAGTCAGCGATCTCCAGGGGGGCATCTAGCACCTCGAAGACCCGCTCCCCTCCCGCGATTCCCTGATAAATTTCAGGAACAGCTTGAGTGAGCCGTTTTACAGGTTCGTAGGTCAGAAACATCGCGGTGATAAACGCGAAGAACTCACCGGACGTACGTCCGCCTTCCATCACGGCCACGCCGCCGTACCACAACACCCCCGCAATACCAAGCCCAGCGAGAATCTCCATGGTCGCAGGAATTATCGCTTTGCCGCGACTTGCCCTAAGTTGCTGTCGAAGAATCTCCTGATTCTCCCGATTGAACCGCGCTATCTCATGCCGCTCCATGCCGAAAGCCTTAACGATGAAGCTACCCTGGAGGCTCTCCTGTAAGATGGTCGTTAACAAACCCATGCTCACCTGGGTTCTCGTGGTCGCCTTTTTGACGAATCGAGTAAGCCGCCTGACGGGTAACACTGCGCAGGGGAAGGCCACGAAGGCGACGGATGCGAGGACCCAATCCATATAGAAAGCTACCAGCGTCAACGCCACAACGGAGGTAGAATTGCGGACAACCGAAACGACGGCGCTGGTGAGTGCATTCCGAACCAACGTGACGTCCGCAGTCACACGCGAAAGTAACGTACCCGTAGGATGACGATGAATATATGCCAGGGACAGCCACTGGAGCTTTTCGCAAAGAACCGAACGAAGATCGTGAATGATACGCTGCCCCACGTACTCCATTAGGTAACCCTGACCGAAATTAAATACAGCCCGGAGCGCGAAAACCGCTACCGTAGCGAAGCAAACATACGCAAGCATTTCGCGGTTCTGATTCACGAACACCTGGTCCGTCATGTCCCGGACGACAAACGGTAGCATCGCCGTGGTGCCGCTAAAAAGTAGCATGCAAAGAACCCCGCCACAGAACGAGGGCCAGACGTAAGGCCTGAGGTAATGGAGCAGGCGGCGGTACACTCCCATGGTCACGCCCGCACGTCGGTCCGCGCTAGCAACCCCATCGCCATTTCTGCAACCCGCAATGGCGCTCCAGAGGGGCCCAGCAAGCGCCTTATTCCCGCAAGCTTCCGGACTACCGCTTGTCGTACTTCGGGCTCTAACATACGCCTAGTCTCTGCGAGAATTCGCTCTGCCGTGACTTCCTTCTGAACCAGCTCCGGGACCACCCTCTCTCCGGCGACAATATTCACCATTCCGATGTGATTTACTCGAACGAAGCGGCGAACAAGCCAATAACTCAGGGCCGACAAACGGTAAGCGATGACCATCGGCTTTTGCAATAACCCCGCCTCCAGCGTGGCAGTTCCCGACGCCACCCAGACAAAATCAGCAGCCGCTAACATGTTGTAAGTGTCGCCGTCCACGATTCGTATTGCAACCGACGATGTAGCAACCGCGTGTTCAAGCTCCTTTACTTCAATGGTATTAGCGCGGAGGAGAATAAACTGGGCATCACGTTCGCGGGCAAGGCGACCCGCTGCTTCAATCATCGGCCCGATTAGTGAGGCGACCTCCGTCTTTCGGCTACCAGGCATAATGACTACGGTGAGCTTATTGTGGTCCAATCCCATTTTTCCCAGAGTCACCTCTCGTTCCTGATCAGGTTTTACAGAATCCACCAGCGGGTGTCCCACAAACGACACTTGCCGCATACCCTGCGCCCTGTATAGATCTGCCTCAAAGGGGAATACGACAGCAATCCCGTCTACTCTCGACGCTATTTGCCGGATGCGATAAGGGCGCCACGCCCAGACCTGTGGGCTTATGTAATAGAG
Source organism: uncultured Syntrophobacterales bacterium (assembly GCA_964438895.1). Taxonomy (GTDB): domain Bacteria; phylum Desulfobacterota; class Binatia; order UBA9968; family JAJDTQ01; genus JAJDTQ01. The sequence continues at coordinate 62,423 of CAYTMJ010000032.1, forward strand.
GACCTTAATGCCGTGCCGCTTCGCAACGCGTGCGAGACGGAGGTTAAACTCCGGAAAGTCGATTAGTATGAGTAATCCTGGCCGTTGTTCCAAGAGCAATCCACGCAACAGCCTGTAGGCCCGCCAAAGATTGCCAAGATTTCCTACTACCTCCGACAGTCCCACGGAGGTTACTTTTGCGACATCGTAAACTATCTGCATTCCAGCCTGGCGAAGAGCGGCTCCACCCATTCCAAACACTTCCATAGTCGGGGTTTGTTGTCTCAGAATGCGGACTAATTCGGCCCCTCGGGCGTCCCCGGAGGCCTCCCCGGCCACTAACATCACTTCTGGCCGCCGTAAATTTTCGGAGGTGTGACGAGACATTACAGTTGTTCGCTGATCGCCGTTGCAATTCGGAGCGCATGCACCCCATCCTCCCCGCTCACTAACGGCCTTTTTCGGGAGATCACCGCCTCTATAAAGGATTCTATCTGATCCCGAAGGGCATCGCCGTTCTCTGTGGTGATCGTTTCCCCCTTAATTCCGGACCAACCACGCCTTGGATCCGCCATACGGAAAATCTCGGCCGTCTTCGCGTCATAGTCCATGGAGATATAGGCGTTCTGTTGAAAGAAACGAATCTTCCGTTCCCGTTTCATCGAGACCCGGCTTGCCGTAACATTGGCAACACAGCCGTCGTCAAAGCGAATTCGCGCGTTGGCTATATCGGGTTTATCTGTGAGAACAGGTACGCCCGTTGCATCGATGCTTGAAACCGAAGCGTGAACAAGGCTAGCGATGATATCGATGTCATGGATCATCAGATCCAAAACGACATCCACATCCGTCCCCCTTGCAATGAACGGCGCGAGTCGATGACATTCGATAAATTTCGGCGCCGAGATTACTTCACTGATTTTTCGCACCACGGGATTGAACCGCTCTAGGTGTCCAACTTGTAAGATGCAGCCTTTCTCACGCGCTAACTCAACCAAGTGAGCCCCGTCCCGGACAGTGGAAGTGATGGGTTTCTCCACCAGAACGTCAATTCCCGCTGCCAGGAAATCTCGGGCGATGCCGTAGTGCTGTTGCGTCGGGACTGCGATGCTAACGCAACGAACTTTGTCGAAAAGATCATGGTAGTCGGTAACGGCAGGGACCCCGTAGTGTTCACCTACTTCCCGTGCACGTTCTTCGTTGATATCCGCGACACAGACAAGTTCAGCCGATGACAATGTTACATACTTTGACGCATGTAGATTTCCCGCATAGCCCAGACCAACGACCGCTGCGGTTGTGCATTCGCTCATTCAGTTTCCGGGGCCACCGCGACCACTGCGACCCCGGCGGCGTTTGCGCCCGCCAGCATCTCTTCTCTGTCTAGTAAGATCGATCGACCTTGCTCCACGGCCAACACACCTCCCCCGGCCTCCTTGAGTGCTTCGACAGTGCTTGGACCAACGGCTGGAACATCGAACCGCAAGTCCTGCTGTGGCTTACTCATTTTAACAACGACGATGGAACCACCCGCAATGCTTCCACCACGACGGATTGTAGCATCCGTTCCCTCTATAGCCTCTACAGCAACTACCACACCCTGTTTCAATACCAGGGTTTGTCCAATCCCGGTTCGACCAAGCGTCTTGACCATAGGGATGCCCAAACGAATGTCTTCCCACTGTGCGGGGGTAGGTTCAGTCTGCGTCAATGGCCCAAGTTCTGACGGGATAATAGGCTCAAGGAACAGGGTCGACTCCAAGACATCAATCCCTTCACTTTTAAGCTCCGCGGCCACACCTCTCAATAGATTGTCATCGTCGCCACGTTTCAACCGAGCCAAAAGCAAGAGCGCCCGGGTGTCCGGCCTAAAGTTGGAGAACATTCGCGCCTTACGGATGCCTCCTGCCATTACCGCACTCCGAACTCGTGCCTTTCGAAAGATCCGGATGATTCGTCCCAACTGACCGGGGCGAATCCACGTCACCTCATCTGCCAATCGCTCAATCTCTTCGGCCGTTTCGCCGCGATGGGCAACCGCAATGACTCGAAAACCCGAATCCCGAGCGCCTTGAGCAAATATCAACGGAAAACGGCCGCTCCCTGCGATCAAACCAACCGTTCTATCTTCATCTGTCGCGGAGTAATGCACTAGCGACAAACTCCTCGTTGGGAATTTTCCAGAAAAACGATCATCTCTTCCACCTGAGGGGTTCGGGGCACCTCCCGGCGTACGCGCTCCAGGGCCGGATTCAATCGCAGACTAGACTTGAAGAGGATACGATATGCACCCCTTAGGGCATCTATTTGATGTCTGTCGAACCCCCGCCTCTTGAGACCCTCGAAATTAAGACCCCGTAGACGCACCCGATTCCCCGTAGCGTTACAGTAGGGTGGCACATCCTTGGATACCATCGACCCGGCCCCAATTATGGCACCGTTGCCAATCGCAACAAACTGGTGGACTCCCACTAGCCCGCCGATAACAACGCCATCCCCGACGGTCACATGACCACCGAGCGCAACGCCATTAGCTACGATGTTGTCATTACCAACGGCACAGTCATGAGCAATGTGAGACTGCATCATTAAGAGGTTCCGCCGGCCGATTCGCGTTACCAAACCCCCTCCCTTGGTGCCTGGATTTAGTGAGACATACTCACGAATAGTGTTGCTGTCCCCGATCGTTAATTGGCTATCCTCACCTTTGTACTTTAGGTCCTGCGGGTTCGAGCCAACAGTAGCGAACTGATATATAAGGTTATTTCTTCCGATCGAGGTGTTTCCCTCAATGACCACATGGGACCTGATCCGGCTCCCCTTTCCGATACTCACCTTGGGACCGATGACAGAGTAGGGTCCAACCTCCACATCGTGGTCCAAATCGGCGCTTGGATCCACTACAGCCGTAGGATGCACGCATACCATCTCTCCCATCCCTCACGACTGCACCGGCATACCCATAGCAGACAACTCCGCTTCCGCAACCTGCTTTCCATCCACTTCGACAGTTCCGATTAAGCGCCAGAAATTCTTACGTCGCCTGGAAAGCGAAAGCTCAATCCGAAGCTGGTCACCCGGTTCTACCGGATGTTTAAACTTCACGCGATCCATCCCCGTCAGAACGAAAACCTTACCTGAAAACCCCTCGGAACAACTCGCCATAACAGCAGCCACCTGAGCCATAGCTTCGCAAATTAAGACCCCAGGCATAAGGGGTTTTTGAGGGAAATGACCTTGAAAGAAGCTTTCATTGATGCTCACGTTTTTGAGACCTACGATACGTTTGTCTGGCTCGATCTCAATGATTCGATCCACTAGAAGAAACGGGTATCTGTGCGGTATCAACTTACGTATCTCTGTTATGTCCATCATATGGTTACGGGGCTCCTTTGTCCTCCCGGGATAACAATGTGCGAATGCTTTTTTCGAGCTCCGAAACCCGCCGCCACAGTTCCGGCAGCTTAGGCAACAACCGCATCACCTTAAGCCACTGCTTATGAGGGCTAGGTGCTACCATGCCGGAGAGGGCTGAACCTGGGGGAACGGACTGAACGACCGTGCTTCTTGGGCCGATTACGGAGCGCGCGCCGATGTGCACGTGATCCACAACGCCGACCTGCCCCGCGAGAATCACCTCATCGCCCACAACCACACTGCCAGCAATTCCGGCTTGGGCGACGATCAGACACCGCTCCCCGATAACAACATTGTGGCCAATCTGTACCAGATTATCGACCTTCGTTCCGGCCCCGATCCGCGTAGCTCCAATAGTTGCTCGATCCACCGTGGTATTCGCACCAATCTCTACATCGTTAGCGATCTCAACGATTCCCACCTGTGGTACCTTTATCCTCCGTGCGCCGTTGCCGGCGTAACCAAAACCGTCGCCGCCAATCACAACACCCGGGTGCAGAATGACGCCATCACCGATGCGGCATCGCTCGGCCACAGATACGTTCGGATACAGCAAGGAATTTTTTCCGATTCGTGCTCCCGAGCCGACGGTCACACCCGGCATCAGAGTCGTCCACTCCTCAACGGTAGCGTCGCTTCCGACGTAGCAGTGCGGATGAATTGTCGCCTTGGAACTGACCACCGCCGTGGGGTCGATCACAGCCAAAGGGCTAATGCCCGGCTCGTGCCTACGTGGAGGGTTAAATAACGTGTGGATCTTAGCAAATGCGTGATAGGGGTCTTTAACCTTCAGCAGGTTCAATCCAGCTGGAACGCTAAACCCATCGCTGACTATCACAGCAGTAGCCGTACAGGAGGGGAGATGTTTTCGATACCTCGGGTGTGCAAGGTAGGTAATGAATCCGGGCCCGGCGTCTTCGATGGACGCGACACCTTCGATAATGGCCTCCGGGTCACCAACTACCCGTCCGCCGACCAGCTCGGCGAGGTCGGCAAGCGATTTCGCCGAACCTATCACTTTCTCTTGTCGACGATTTTGCTATGCGAACGTTCATTGTAAAGCCTAATCACGTGATCCGTAATGTCAGTTCCCTTGTCCGTGTAAAGTACCTGGCCCCGTTCCAGTATCATGGCGAAATTGCCCGTCTTGCCAACTTCGGCGATTACCTTCTGAAGTTCCTTGAGGATTTCGTCGGTCATTTCGCGCTCCCGGAGAGCCAATTCTTCGCGGCTGTCTCTAATCCTTCGTTCGTAATCCCTCACACGCAGCTGGAAGCGGCGCTGCACTTTGATACGCTCACTCTCCTTCATAAGTGTCGCCTGTTTTTCCAACCGCTGTTTGTCCCTCTTGATGGATTCTTGTTCTTTGATGAGGGCCGCCTGTTTTGCTTTGTGGGCTTTCTCAAAGGTCTCTCGGGCCTTTTCCCCGCGCTTCGACTGACTGAGGGCTTTCTGGATGTTAACAAGGCCAACCTTGAGCTCCTGGCCCAAGGCCGGAACCGTCAGAAACATGATAAAAATAACGACGAATAGTCGGATCACCGTAACCTCCAAAGTTCTCCGGCCTCGAACCTTACTAAAAGTCGCTCGTATTGCCGAGACTAAATCCTAGCAGCTCTGGGTCGTCGGACCCCTTCTTATTGATAGGTATGCCCCAACTAATGGCTAACGGGCCTAGAGGCGAAAGCCACTTTGCCCCGAAACCTACCGATCGCTTCAGGTCCTCAAGATCGATGTTGTCGGATGTCCCAAACGCCTGCCCCTGATCGAAGAAGATCAACCCCTTGAGGCCCCATTGTTGATCCAATATTGGGATGTGAAGCTCCGTTCTTAGCATTAGCTCCTTGTTGCCCCCAATATTTGAGGGATCTGAGCAGTCAGGTTCAGCCTCGGGACATTCCTTAGGACCCAACGTCCGAGTCTCAAAACCGCGGACCGAACTGGGCCCACCTGCATAGTAGCGATCATAATGTGGAACCTTCTGTTGCGTCCAGGACGCTGCGTAACCAACACGGCCGCCGAACATCAAAGAAAACCCCTTGCCCCATTCGAAATCTTCGAATACTGGAAAATATCGAATATACTTCGTATCGCTCCGCATGAACTTATTGTCGCCACCGATTCCGGCCAACTTCACAGACATCACCGAAACAGTTCCTTCAGTGGGGAAAAAATAATGATTGCGGGTGTCGTAAGAAACTTGAGGCGTAACGGCGCTGGTAATAGTGTCTCCCGTTTCGATGCTAGCCGGCGCAGTGCTCAAGACGTCTTTAATCTTATTGCGTTCGAGCTGATAACCGAACCTGCCCTTGAGATGATCGAGAATGGAGAACTCTACCTCATCGTCCAGCTCCCGCTGTCGCATCCGATCTACATGCCTACCAATGAAAGGTAGCTTTACATACCGAAGCGGAGCGCTTAGGTTCGCTCCAAAACCGGTTCGCCGATTTTTCCACCCCGTATACTCGTGGGTGTTGTGAAACAAATCCAAACCAACATCAAATTGGCTGTCGAAGATCCGGGGTTCCTGCAGGCCCAGACTGATGTCCTGAGATTTTCTAGCAAGTCTTAAATCTAGCGATGCTCCCCGCCCTGTTCCAAACAGATTCCGTTCCTTGAGTGATGTCTCGAAAGATAGGGATGTTGCCGTGCTGTAACCTGCGCCGACACTGAGCGTCCCAGTAGGAGCCTCCTCCACGTTTATCAGGAGGTCGACCGTATCCTCATTATCAGTTTTTGCGGTCTCCGCGGTCACATCCTTGAAAAATCCACTTCGTAGCAGATTGGCCCGACCCCTCCTAATTTTACTCGAGGAAAACCGATCCTTCTCCGCTAATTCTAACTCTCTCCGAATCACCTTATCCCGAGTCTTGACATTCCCAGTGATCTTAACCTGATTAAAATAGACGAGCTTCCCGCGCTCGATCATGTAGACTACATCCACCGAACGGCTGTCAGCATTCCGTTTGGCTTGAGGGGTTACCTTCGCAAAGGCGTATCCACGATCGGCGTAGCGCTGTCGCAGCGCTCCCACATCATGGAGCAACCGACTTTGGCGGAAGATCTGACCCGACATCAACGTTATCCGCTCCAACAAGCGTTCCGGTTTGCCCTGAATTTCCCCACCCACCTTCACCACTCCGACTCGATAACGCTCGCCTTCCTCCACCCGAATCACCACCTCTAAGTCCTTACGACGAGTAAGTATGATTGGATCATCCACCCTATGGTCAATATAGCCGTGATCGGAGTAAAACTGAGACAGAAGGGAAACATCATTAGCGAGAACGTCTGGGTCCAAGCGGCCGCGGGAGGTAAACGGAATGATCCAATCCTCCTTGGTTTGCATGACATCCTTGAGCTCTGCTTCTGTAAACGCAGAATTCCCCTCAAAGGAGATCTTCTCAATCGGGAGCGTCTTACCCTCCACGACCTCCAGGGTGACGATAGTTTGATTGTGCTCCTCAGGCGTAAGTGTATAGTCGACCCGTGTGTTGACATGCCCCGCTTCACTATAGAGCTTTAAAACCCGCTGAAGACCGGCCTGGAGCTGGGCAGCATCCAGGGCCGTCCGCGGCCTCATGCCCAAAGCCGCCTCGATGTTCTCGGTCGACATTACGATATTGCCTAAGATTTCCACCTGCTTGATATAGGGCTTCTCTTCGACCGAATAGGTCAGAACCCCCTCAGGAGAAAACTCAACCGTCACATCGTCAAAGAAGCCCATTCTAAAAATGGCCTTGACATCTCGGGCGACCACTTCCCCATCGAAGGGTACGCCCTCTTGGGACTGTATTCCCAAGCGGATGGCATCTTCTTCAATCCGCAAATTTCCTTGGACCCGGATTTCGTTTACGAGGGAGGCGCCCGACGAACCGGCATGAACACGCAATCCCGCAAGACAACAGATTGCTGCCAGCGACATCGCCGCAATTCTTCGGCTAGTTATTCGCACTGTTTGAATGTGTCAAAAAGACTTAAGGTTCTTTTTCTGCTAACAAGTTCCGGCCCCGTTGTAAAGTACAAGAGCAAACTGCGGTACCCTTGAACACGCGGCCGAGCGGTCTTCATTAAAGAGATAAGGGAAACAGCCGGCCGTCGCGCAGCTCTAACTGTCGGCTCATCCGCCCAGCCAAGCGGCGGTTGTGGGTAGTAATGATCAAACTCAACCCACGCTCTTCGTTGAGGTCGCACAGCAGTTCCTCAATCTCGTTTGCTGTCGTCGGGTCGAGATTTCCCGTCGGCTCATCTGCAAGTATGAGCTTAGGCCCAAGAATGAGTGACCGCGCTATGGCTACCCGCTGCTGCTCACCTCCCGATAGTTCCCCGGGCCGGTGAGTGAGCCGTTCTAAGAGACCTACGGTTTCGAGAAGTTCGCGAGCAGACCGCTCCGCCTTCTCCCTTCCCCACCGAGCAATAAGGGCAGGCATCATAACATTCTCCAGTGCCGTAAAGTCTGGCAGCAAGTGATGGAACTGAAAAACGAACCCAATGCTCTCGTTGCGGAAGCGCGAGACCTCCCAATCATCCCACGCACTCACTTCATGTCCCTCGTAACACAACGTCCCCTGATCCGGTCGTTCCAAAGTCCCGATGATATACAGGAGAGTACTTTTGCCAACACCGGACTCGCCGATAATGGCAATACGCTCCCGCTGATGTAACGATAAATACAGGTCCGCCAACACCTCCACACGCCTGTTTCCGCCGGTATAGGATTTGCTCAACCCGGCTATCTCCATCAGAAACGGTATACCCTTACTCATACCGAATCGTGTCCACTGGATGCAGCCTAGTGGCTTGCCTCGCAGGATAAATGCTTGCAAGGACACAAATGGAGAAGGACGCCGCAGCGACAAGAGCAAAATACAACGGGGAGATGCTCACCGGGACGGTCGAAACCAAGAAGACATCATCGGGCAAGTCGATGAATTGATAACGTTCAATTAAAAGCGCGAGACCGTAGCCTACGATAACCCCGGCGAGAGTACCCACACCGCCAATAACCCATCCCTTAATAAGGAAGATCAGCCGTATACTGGCCCTGGACGCCCCCATGGAACGCAACACGCCGATGTCCCGACGTTTTTCCATGACTATCATTATCAGCGTGGAGACGATGTTGAAGGCTGCGATCACAACCATGAGCAACAAAACCAGAAAATATACCGTTTTCTCAAGACGCAACGCAGCGAAGAGATTAGGCCACAACCTTGACCAGTCCTCCACTAGAAAAGCGGTGCCTACGGCCTTTTGTATTGCAGCGGCAGCCCCTTGAGCATCTGCGACGTTGTTCACAGTAATCTCGATATTCGTGACCACATCCCTCAGACCAAAAAAACCTTGCGCATCCGTGAGTTTCATAAACACCAGGCCACTGTCGTACTCCCGCATACCTGAATCGAAGATAGCCATGACCACAAACCGCCGAATCCTTGGAATGATTCCCACTGCGGTCGGACTTCCAACTGGTGACACCGCCTGCAAAACGTCTCCCTTGTCTAAGCCCAGACGATCCGCAAGGCGGTCACCAACGATAATCCCGGGCAGAAGGATCTTCCGCCCCCCTACTCTCGCCGTGGTCCTGTACTTGAGTTCCCGCAGGCTCCCCTTTCGTAGGTACTTTTCTAGATCCATACGACTACGATCCAGATCAATTCCACGAACGACCGCACCCGCAACCCGGCTCCCAGACGTGAGTATGATCTGTCCGTTTAGGGATGGTGCAGCAGCAATTACGTCGTCCCGACCCTCTAAATCTCTCGCCAACTGATCGTAGTCATCTAGGTAGTCGCCTGGCTTGACTAGAAGCACATGCGCGTTCAGGCCTAGGAGACGATCCCGCAATGCCTCCTCGAAACCAGTCATCACTGCGATTACTACATTGAGAGTAACCACTGCGATCATTACGCCCAAAACAGAGACCAAGGTGAGCAGGGAAATAAAACGTTCGCTACGCCGTGCCCGAAGATAACGCAGTCCTACGAACAACTCGTAACGCATGTTTAAGAACGTAGGAGGGGGAAAAGGATAACATCACGGATCGAGGATGAGTTTGTCAGTAACATCGCAAGCCGGTCGATGCCGATCCCCTCCCCTGCCGCTGGTGGCATGGCGTACTCCAACGCACGCACGTAATCATCGTCTACCACTGCGCCGGCCGCTTCGCCGTTGGGGCGCTCCGCCGCCTGCTCCTCAAACCGCCTACGTTGTTCCAAGGGATCGTTTAGTTCCGAGAAGGCGTTGGCCAACTCACGTCCTCCGACAAACAACTCGAAACGGTCAACCAATTCAGGTGCGGCATCGTTCTGACGTGCCAATGGAGACACTTCAAGGGGATATCCTGTCACAAATGTTGGCTGAATTAATTCCGGCTCCACCAATTGTTCGAACAACTCCACCAACAACTTAGCGTGACTCAACCCGGGATCGATTTTCAACGATAGCTTTTTTGCAACTGCCCGAAGGTCGTCGAACGTTGCAACTTCCGATTCTGCAACGCCTGCGCGTTCGGCAACCCCCCCTATAAGGGATAGCCGCCTCCAGGGACGTTCCAGGCTCACGTTGTGACTCCCACACGGAATTTGAAGGCTTCCGCAAATCTCCTGTGCCAACATGACAATCAGCTCTTCGGTAAGCTCCATCATGTCTTTGTAATCTGCGTAGGCCTGATAGAATTCTAGCATGGTAAATTCGGGATTGTGGCGTGTTGATAGCCCTTCATTTCGGAAATTCCGGTTGAGCTCGTAAACCCGCTCAAAGCCACCCACCAAAAGTCGCTTGAGAAACAATTCGGGAGCTACCCTGAGGAACAAGTCCAAATCCAACGCGTTGTGATGTGTCACAAAAGGCTTCGCCGCCGCCCCTCCCGCCAAGGGTTGCATCATAGGTGTCTCGACTTCGAGAAAACCTCGTTGTTCAAGGAATGCCCGAATAAGTGAGACAATTCGTGACCGGTTTCGAAACACCTCCCGAACCTCCGGATTGACCATCAAGTCAAGATACCGTTGCCGGTAGCGTACTTCCACGTCCTTCAGACCATGCCACTTCTCCGGCAACGGCCGAATGCACTTGCTTAAAAGCCTCACTTCGGCAGCCTCAATCGTCAGTTCATTTGTGCGAGTGCGGAATAGATGGCCACACACCCCTACCATATCCCCAACATCAAACGAACGGACCCGTTCGTAGGGAACTTCACCCAACCGATCCTTACGCGCGTATACCTGTAGGCTTCCTCCGAAATCCTTTATTTCGAAGAATGCCGCCTTTCCGTGGGGACGCAACGCAGAGATCCGCCCTCCCACTAAAAACGTTTTTGACAATCCCTCCAAATCGGTCGACGAGAGACTGTCATATTCAACACGAAGGGATCGAATGTCGTAGGTAGGACGAAAATCGTTAGGATATAAGGAGAGACCCTCCGCCTGAAGCTTGTTCATCTTCTGGCGACGCGCTGCGATCTGCTCGTTAACTTCGTCCATGTTTTGCTCTGAAGACGCGCGTTGCGGTCGTTCTAACGCACACCCACACTCACCCCTCGGGGGTGAGCTGACCCAAGGTCTACACAGTAGAGCTTGCTCATTAGAGCATGCCGAGTTGCAGTTTAGCCGCATCTGACATGCAGCTAGGGTCCCAAGGGGGCTCCCACACGATCTCCACATGCACGCCCTTGACCCCCTCTACCGATCCCACCTTCTCTTCTACTTCCGCCGGCAGAGATTGAGCCGCGGGGCAATTAGGTGCCGTAAGAGTCATGGAGACCGTCACCGTACCAAGCGGATCCACGTCCACCGCGTAGATTAACCCCATTTCATGGATGTTCACCGGGACTTCTGGATCGTAGACAGTCTGCAAGACCGCAACAACTCGCTCTTCGATGTCCTTCTGATCTGAGACCGTTTCCACGCGACTCGCCTCCGGTGTGTGTTTCCGTACTATTCGGTGCTCACGGCCTGCTCGACGTCGTCAAGTGCCGCCCTAAGAGTGTGCCATGCCAGCGTAGCGCACTTCACCCGTGCGGGATAGTCTTTTACACCCGCGAATGCGGCCAATTTACCCATTCCCGGCGCATCAGACTCGAGGGCACCATCAGCCCCAACCATCCGGCGGAAGCGCGTGAACAGGGCCATGGCGGCGCTACTCGTCTGTTGCTTGAGCGTTTCTGTCATGACAGAAGCAGATGCGATGGAAATAGCGCAACCGGTACCTTCAAAACGAACATCCTTTACCCGATCATCCTCCAATACCAAGTGAACCGTCACCTTATCACCGCAAAGTGGATTAACCCCCTTAGCGCTTCGATTCGCCTCGGCGAGTGGACCGAAGTTACGTGGCTTTCGATTGTGATCGAGAATCAATTCTTGATACAAATCCCTGAGGTCAGACACTGCGGAATACCCTCCGTACCCTCTCTAGACCCTCAGCCAAGATGTCCACTTCTGCTTCTGTATTGTAACAGGCAAAGGAAGCGCGAACGGTTGCTGGAACACCGAATCGTTCCATCACAGGCATGGCGCAGTGGTGTCCCGTCCTCACTGCGACCCCCTCCTGATCTAGAATCGTTCCAACGTCGTGCGCGTGGACATCATCAAGCACGAACGAGACCAACGACACCCGTTGTTCCGGAGTGCCCACCAAACGGAGGCCTCGAACTTGCCGAAGACGCTCAACGGCGTAGGTGACCACCCTGTCCTCATGCGCCGCCACGGCCTCAAGTCCCAAATTGACAAAGTATTCCACCGCATCCCCAAGTCCAATAACGCCTGCGATATTGGGGGTACCAGCTTCAAACTTGTACGGCAGCACATTATATTCAGTTTCCTCGAAACTGACAGAGAGTATCATATCGCCGCCACCCTGATATGGCGGCATGTTCTCAAGCAGTTCAGCTTTACCGTATAGAACACCAATACCCGTGGGGCCATAGAGTTTGTGCCCGGAAAATGCATAGAAATCGCAATCAAGGTCCCGAACATCCACCTCAACGTGGGGGGCACCTTGAGCACCGTCGACCAGGACGATTGCACCGATCTGATGTGCATCCCCAATCAACTCCTTGATCGGGTTTACGGTTCCAAGAGCATTGGAGACATGCGGCAACGCGACTATTCGGGTCTGGCGACTCAACATGCGGTGGTAGTCCTCCACCACGAGATCGCCATGATCGTTAATAGGTACGACCCGTAGCGTTGCACCTCTCTCCTGGCAAATTAGCTGCCAGGGGACGATGTTGGAATGGTGTTCCATGGCAGAGATGATCACCTCATCCCCAGCCTGCAAACAACTCCCACCGTAACATCGGGCTACCAGATTTATGGCCTCGGTGGTTCCACGCACGAAGACGACCTCTCGTTCGTCCGTGGCGTTGAGGAATTGCCTCACCGTGGCTCTGGCGTTCTCATATGCGCGTGTGGCGTTTTCGCTCAAACGATGAACGCCACGATGAATGTTGGCGTTCTCCGTTTCGTAATACTGCGCGAGTCTCCGAATCACAGCCTGGGGCTTTTGGGCCGTGGCTGCGTTATCAAGATAAACCAACGGCTTCCCGTGAACGGTTTCGCCGAGAATCGGAAAGTCCCTACGCACCCGACCCACATCAAATTGGTTGGTCGAAGTCTTCAATCCTACCGTGTTCGGCTGTTGCATAAAGAATCACTGACCCCTAGGTCGTTGAACGAGATAAATCGGTAAACCCTTGCGCCTTTAGCCCGTCCCGTAAAGGTATAATTGAGATGCCGTCAAGAACCTCGTTTAGGAAACCCTGAACGAGAAGCCCTCTAGCCGAGGCATGGTCAAGCCCGCGGGATTGCAGATAAAACAGCTCGTCCTCGTTGATTTGTCCAATAGTGGTACCGTGAGAGCACTGAACATTGTTCGCTAAGATCTCCAGCTGGGGCTTGCTGTCAATTTCGGCACTTGAGGATAGAATAAGGTTCCTGTTAGATTGCCGGGCATTAGTCTCCTGAGCGTCCTCACGCACCACGATCTTACCGTTGAACACCCCCCTAGCGCCGTCACCCAACACGCCCTTGTAGAGTTCACGGCTAGTGCAACGAGGTTTGGCGTGGTCAATGAGTGTACGATTTTCGATGTGTCTCTGCCCTCCCGCCACATACACACCTTGAAGGGTGCAATCGGCACCCTCGCCGTCCAACAGGGAATTGATTTCAACTCGAGCGATAGCACCGCCAGACGTCAATGAATGGGACCGATAACGACTATTTCGGGACTGGCGCACCTGTACCGTGCCAATGTGAAACGTCTGTGTTCCTCCCCATAACAATCGGTAGTGGTCCAAGACCGCACCTTCCTCCAACACGACTTCAGTGACCGCGTTATTACAATAGGCATTCTCCGCACTCCCAGCGTAAGCCTCTACTAAAGTTAGGGAACTACCAGCACCCACAACGACTAATGTCCGCGGGTGTTGAATGTAGTTTACTCCATGCCCGGAAGCCGCTAGAAAAACCAAACCAACAGCCTTATCCAAGGCCCGACCAGGCCCTAACCAAACCGCCCCACCATCTTCCACGAATGCTGTATTGAGGGCCCGGAAGGCATGGTCTTGATAATCCGCATAACGACCAAGATGGGACTCCACCCACGGTTGCCCACTAGCCATGGCATCCGCGAGATGACCAATAAACACATCACCATCTGAGGTGTAGATAGACCCGGAGTTATCACCGATACGCGGGAAGTTTAATTCGTACCGCCCCCAGTCATCCGACCAGAAGGGCTCCCTGGTCTGCGCTGTCCCTTGAACTACGGGGTCAACAACACGAAGACAAGCGTTCCGGAGAGCGTCTACGTTCGTATATTTCCACTCTTCGTCCCGCGTGGACGGAAACCCCAGAGACTGGAACCGTTCCATGCCCTGGGTTCGCAAATCGGTAGCCCAACCGCCACCGCTCGATGATGTTCGCGCAGTGAGCTTCTCAAAGTCCTCGAGATAGCCTTTCTGGTCACCGCCACTCCCTGTCATACGGTAGAATCCCCGAGTTCCTTCCCGAACCCATCCTCCACTCCCGCGTAGCCGCTGTCCTCTAGCTGTTGCGCAAGCTCCTTGCCACCAGACTTCACCAACCGCCCATTCTGAATGACGTGCACGAAGTCAGGCACGACGTAGTTGAGAAGACGCTGATAATGGGTCACGAGGATAATGGACCTTTCGGTATTTCGGAACAGATTGATTCCAGCTGCCACGATCTTAAGCGCGTCAATGTCTAACCCAGAGTCGGTTTCGTCCAGTATCGCTAGCGTCGGTTCTAGTATGGTCATCTGAAATATCTCGGCACGCTTCTTCTCGCCGCCCGAAAAACCTGCGTTAACCGGCCGGTGCAACAGGTCTTCCCCCATTTCCACCGTTTTCATCTTCTCCTGAGCCAGCGCCATGAAGTCCACCGCATCCAATTCGTCTTGACCTCGGTAGTTGCGCACGGCATTGACCGCGGCCCGCAGAAAGTAAAGACTATTTAAGCCGGGGATTTCGACGGGATATTGAAAACCCAAAAAGACCCCCTCCACCGCCCGGAGCCCCGGTGTCATGCTCAGCAGATCCTTCCCCTTGTACAGAACTCGACCACCAGTCACCCCGTACGTGTCTCGGCCAGCTAATACCTGGGCCAGCGTACTCTTCCCGGAGCCGTTCGGACCCATAATGGCATGAACTTCTCCCGCCCCCACGGTGAGATCGATCCCGCGGAGAATTTCCTTGTCGTCTACGCACACGTGTAGGTTTTGAATTTCGAGCATGTTGAACCCGACCCTCAGCCCACGCTGCCTTCTAAACTAATATCGAGCAATTTCTGAGCTTCCACGGCAAACTCCATGGGAAGCTCGCGAAACACTTCGCGGCAAAAGCCGTTCACAATCATGCCAACCGCATCCTCCTCCTTTAGGCCGCGTTGTCGACAATAGAAGAGCTGATCTTCCCCGATCTTCGAGGTGGAAGCTTCATGCTCGAGTTGAGCGGAGTTATTTTTCACTTCCAGATAGGGGAAGGTATGGGCCCCGCAATTCTCACCCATCAACAGGGAGTCGCATTGCGAATAGTTGCGGGCATTATCGGCACCCTTGAGCACCTTCACCAAACCACGATAACTGTTCTGCCCATGGCCGGCAGAAATTCCCTTGGAAACGATGGTGCTACTAGTGTTCCGACCCACATGGATCATCTTGGTGCCAGTATCGGCTTGCTGGTGATTATTGGTCACCGCTACCGAATAAAACTCACCCACCGAGCCGTCCCCCTGCAGGATGCAACTCGGGTATTTCCAGGTAATAGCCGAGCCCGTTTCCACCTGGGTCCAGGAGATTTTTGAGTTTCGGCCTGCACACTTGCCCCGTTTGGTCACGAAATTGTAGATCCCGCCCTTACCATCCTGGTCACCGGGGTACCAGTTCTGCACCGTGGAGTACTTGATCTGTGCATCATCCAGAGCAATAAGTTCTACCACCGCAGCATGAAGTTGGTTTTCATCGCGCATTGGTGCAGTGCACCCCTCCAAATAACTCACCTGGCTGTTTTCATCGGCAACGATCAGCGTGCGCTCGAACTGGCCCGTCTGCGCAGCGTTGATACGAAAATACGTGGACAATTCCATGGGGCACCGGACCCCCTTAGGAAGGTAACAAAATGACCCATCACTAAACACCGCCGAATTCAACGCGGCAAAGAAATTGTCGCTATAAGGCACCACGGAGCCCAGGTACTTTCGTACTAGGTCGGGGTGTTCCCGCACGGCCTCAGAGAAGGAACAAAAAATAATTCCGAGCTCCGCCAGTTTTCCTTTGAAGGTCGTCGCAACCGATACGCTGTCAAATACGGCATCTACCGCCACACCGGCAAGAGCCTTTTGTTCCTCTAGCGGTATCCCTAATTTCTCGTAGGTCGCCAACAACTCCGGATCCACCTCATCCAGGCCCTGGGGTCCATCGGCCTTACCCTTGGGGGCTGAATAGTAAATCATTGCCTGATAGTCGATTGCGGGATAGTGGACATTAGCCCACTTGGGTTCAGCCTCCGACTTCTCCAATTTCACCCAGTGGCGAAAAGCCTTAAGGCGCCAATCTAGCAACCACTGAGGCTCGCCCTTCTTTTCGGAAATCACCCTGACCACGTCCTCGCTCAGACCAGGAGGTACGTGGTCAGCCTCAATGTCAGTGACGAATCCGTATTTGTAATCGCTGTTGGCCAGCCCACCGTCCGATTCCATAATTTGACGTTCCTCCCCTCACGAGACAAGTACGATAGCGGGAACTTTTAGTCGTCCTGCATGACTCAACTGTCCAGGCGCCTCAATCGACCCTTGAGTCCCTCCCGGTCAGCGATACTGCCGATGGAGATGCCCGCAAGGTATTCTGCCAGTAGTCCCTGAGCCCTTTCCCATACTGAAATTTGAGTACAGACCGAGTCGTAGACACAACTGTGATCCCGCTCCAAACATTCTATTAGATTCAGAGGCTTCTCCACCGCTTCATAAACCTCCTTGAGATTGATCGACTCGGGGTGCCGTGCCAAACTGAAACCGCCCTTGCGGCCTACGCGAGAGTGAACTAGGCCCGCTGTCGCTAGGTCTTTCATGATCTTTGACATGAAGTGTGTTGGAATGTCCTGATTGTCAGCGATCTTCTTGCTACCGACCACCCAACGTTGAGGTTGGGCAGCCAGATACGAAAGTGCCCGAACCGCATAGTCGACCCTTCTCCCGATGTTCATTAGTGAACTTCGGTCAGCTGTGGCCCTCGGAGTATTTACAACCGTTTCTCGCATGCTATACCCTCTACCCGGCAACTTCGGATGAAAAGTCAAACAACCAACGTTCCACTGAGCCGTGCGAGTATTATAGACTTAATATGTCTACATTAGCAAGACACGACGGGCACGAGAGACCTTGAAGGACACCAAACGGCGTTCCAGGAAACATAATGGCCATTCTTAAAGTAGCACGCCTCGGCAACCCGACCCTACGTACACCGGCCAACGAAGTTGCTACCCCTAAAATCAACCAAGCCAAGTTTCAAAGCTTTATTGATGACATGGTGATGACCATGCGGGAGTACCAAGGCGTAGGACTAGCCGCAGTTCAGGTCCACGAATCCACACAGACCGCCGTACTGGAAGTTGCAAACAATCCCCGCTACCCAGAGAAAGTAGACATTCCCCTTTTAATTCTCATCAACCCACAAATCGTACCCCTTACCAAGGAAACAGAAGAGGACTGGGAGGGTTGTCTAAGCATTCCTGAAATCCGCGGAAAGGTACCGCGCTACAAGCACCTCCAGGTCACCGCATTAGATCGAGGGGGAAACCGGCTGGAATTCGTCGCATCGGGATTCTGCGCCCGAATCATCCAACACGAACTGGACCATTTGCAGGGGCACATATACCTGGAGCGGATGACTGACCTTTCGACCCTCACGTACCGAAAAGAGATGTTGCGACACCGAACAGGCTCGTAGATCCAGGGACGTTAATCCCCTGCCGGGATCTTGATCTGAAGCTCGGATAGCTGGGCAGCTTCTACCGCAGTAGGCGCTTCTGTAAGCATACAAACCGCCCGTTGACTCTTGGGAAACGCGATAACTTCCCGTATTGCAGAGGATTCGCTCAGGAGCATCGCTAGCCGATCGATACCGAAAGCAATACCGCCGTGAGGAGGTGCACCTAGATCTAATGCCTCCAGAAAAAATCCGAATTGCCCTTCCACCGTCTCCGGATTCACGTCGAGCAGCGAAAGTACCTGGCGTTGTAGCGTAGAGGAATGGATGCGGATGCTGCCTCCACCCAGCTCCATCCCATTCAAAACCAGGTCGTACGCTCGCGACTTTACCCGGCCAGGGTCGTTCGTTAGAAACGGCACGTCCTCCTCCAGTGGTGCGGTGAAGGGATGATGCACAGCGGTGTACCGCCCTTCCGTCGTCTTCCATTCCAATAGCGGAAAGTCCACCACCCAAGAGAACGCGTAAGAACCCTCCTCCACCAGATTCATCCTTCTGCCGAACTCCAACCGCAAATTAGCGAGACCTTCATTGACGATCCCCTCAACATCGGCAAGCATAAAGATTATATCGCCCGGTTGTGATTGGGAAAGTTTCCGGAGGGCTTCGACCTCACTATCCCGCAAGAACTTTTTCAATGGGGACTGCCACTCACCCTCCAGCACTTTGACCCAGGCTAAACCCTTCGCACCATACCTTCCTACCAGCTCGGTTAGGTCGTCTATCTCCTTACGCGACAGTTGTGCCCCTCCCGGCACCCTCAAGCCCTTGACGATGCCACCGGTCGCAAGCGCTCGTTTGAAGATCATCACTTCGGACTCTCGGAAGTGATCGGACAATTCCACGAGCTCTAAACCAAAGCGCAGATCCGGCTTATCTGTTCCGTAACGGGATACAGCCTCCTCCCAACGCAAGCGGGGGAAAGGAGTCTCGAGTTCAACACCCTTCACATCACGAAATACGAGCGCCATCATCTCCTCAACCATAGCGTAAATCTGTTCCGGCCCCACGAATGACATCTCGATGTCGAGTTGAGTAAACTCGGGTTGCCGGTCCATCCGAAGATCTTCATCGCGGAAGCAACGCACCACCTGAAAGTACCGATCTACCCCCCCCACCATGAGAATCTGCTTGAAAAGCTGGGGTGACTGCGGCAGCGCATAAAATTTACCCCGATGAATTCTGCTAGGCACCAGGTAGTCGCGAGCACCCTCCGGTGTGCTCTTTGTCAATATCGGAGTCTCAACCTCCAGAAATGAGAGCGCGTCCAGATGATTTCGAATTGTCGCCAACATTCGATGCCGAACCTCAAGAGGCCGGAGGCTACTCGGCCGTCGTAAGTCAAGATAACGGTACCGGAAACGGCTTGCCTCGGTAGGCTCGACCTCATCATCCACAGGAAACGGGGGTACCCGCGAAGGATTCAGGACCTTCAATTCCTGCGCGATTAGCTCCACCATTCCGGTAGCAATGTTTGAATTGACGGTCTCCTCGGAACGACGTACTAGAGTTCCACGCACCGCGAGAACATCCTCGGAGCGTAGCCGTTTGGCCTTCTCGTGAACTTCCGGGGCGATCACTGGGTTGACGACTACTTGAACGATGCCGCTACGGTCCCGAAGATCGATGAATAATAAACCGCCGTGATCCCTCAATGACTGATTCCAGCCCATTAAGATGAAATCACGACCCACATCGCTGTCGCGAGGCTCGCCGCAGTAGCAGCTCCGCTCCCAATCACCCATTAAATCTAAAGTCCTATCGCTCAAGTAATCACCGCGGTTAGGTGTGTGACCGAAACCACTCACATAAACTTTCGTCGATGCGGTCAAAGCCTAATTCACCCTGGTCCTTGGTCGCCATATCCCGTAACTGCGCCATACCCCTCTTTATCTCATCGGGACCCACGATGAGCACCCCGTGTGCACCCAGCTTATCTGCACGTCGCATCTGGCTCTTGAGGCTCCTGGCCTCTCCCTCCACTTCAACTCGGAACCCTTGGCGCCGCAGGCGATGTGCCAGGAAATAAACCCAACGTTGCGCCTCGTCCCCCATCCAGGCGAGGTATAGGAGCCGCGAGGGGGAACCACCGACGTTAACTTCTGAAAGCAGAAGCGCCAAGCGTTCGACTCCTAAAGCAAAGCCAACGCCCGCAACCGCCGGTCCCCCCAGGGACTGCGCCAGGCCATCGTAGCGTCCGCCAGCGGCGACAGTATTCTGGCTTCCCAAACCTGCGCCTGCTTTCCACTCAAAGGTGGTTCGGCAATAATAGTCCAAGCCCCGCACCAGACGTTCGTTGACAACCGGCTCAGGGCGGAGATCCTTGAGCAATTCCATTACGGTGCCGAAGTGGTTCCGACAACCCGTGCAAAGGTGGGAGAGAATCGATGGAGCGGCGGTGACGATCTCGGAACAGGACTCCCTCTTGCAGTCCAGAACCCGCAAGGGGTTCCCATCCAACCGGCGGTCACAGTCGGGGCATAACGCACGACGCCTTCCCTCCAAAAATCCGACAAGAGCGGCGCGGTACCCGGGCCGGCACTCCACGCAACCAATCGAGTTCACTTCCAGGAACGTCCCAGCAACCCCTAATTCTGCCCACAAGTCCTGTAGAAGTAGTAGCAGCTCCGCATCAATAAACGGGTCGGTGCGACCCAGAACCTCGGCGCCAATCTGGTGAAACTGCCGCAATCGCCCCCGTTGGGGACGCTCCCGCCGAAACATTGGCCCTAGGTAATAGAGCTTTCGCACCGGGTCCACCTGGTGCAGATTGCCCTCTCCATACGCCCGCACGACGCCCGCCGTGCCCTCGGGTCTGAGGCTCAGAAGGGTCGCCTTCGAATCCCGATCGGGAAACGTGTACATCTCCTTCTCAATGACGTCGGTGGATTCCCCTAATGAACGAGAAAAGAGCTCTGACTTCTCGAGAACAGGAAGCCGGATTTCGTTGAAGTTGTAGGTGGCAAAAATTTGCTTCGCCACGACCTCAATCCTTTGCCAGGTTTCAACCTCCCCGGGCAAAACATCGGAAAACCCCCTAATGCGGGTCAGCTTCATATTCACCCCAGAACGGGCGCCTGCGACAAGATAATGAGTTTCATAAGGGGATTTGGTAACTCAATGATAGGCAACTGACACGGCGACGGCAGCTCCGTGCTACGAACAGTATGCGCTACCAGAGGTACGCCCGAAAGTCAAGAAATCCGTTCTCGGTGTGCTCAGCGCCCAACAATCACGCAAAAACGTAACGGTTCGTTGATACGGGATCAGCGCTGTCGAACAATCGCTGTGGCGGGGCGTTGGCGATCAACGGACCAGGGAGCAGTTGATCCTACTATTTTGGGAGTGGACCCATCACATCGAGGGAATCACGAATTCGTAGAGCCAAAGCCCGTGTGATTGAGGGTATTGCTAACAATTCTTCAAAGGAAGCTGCACGAAGCCGTTTCAAACTGCCGAAACGCCGCAGCAGCGCCCGCCGCCGTGCTGGCCCAACCCCGGGTATCTCGTCCAATCCAGACCGTAAGGTTTCACGGCTACGAACAGTTCGATGATAAGTGATGGCGAATCGATGGGCCTCATCCCTAATCCGCTGCAAAAGAAATTGAACATTGGAGTTCCGCCGCAGAACCACCGGATTACTACGGTACGGCAGAAACATTCGATCCTCCGAACGTTTGACCTCCGCGAGCCGCGCCGACGAAGTCACCCGCATCTTAGCCATGGCCACCACATCCACATTCTTAACCCCAAGGTCCGCTAACGCGGTAAGGGCGACCTGAAGTTGCCCCTTGCCCCCGTCCACCACCATGAGATCGGGCACATCAGACCCCCCTTGGCCCCCCTGAAACCGCCGCTTGACGATCTCGTACATCATCGCAAAATCGTCACCGCGGGTCTCGGGCCCGACGGTACGTACACGGTACCGTCGGTAGTTCTGTTTGTCTGGCTGGCCATCGAAAAATGAAACTCGTGACCCTACCGCGTGAGATCCCTGAATCATCGAGATATCATAGCATTCAATCCTTTGTGGGTAGTGACTCAGGTGAAGTTTCTGTTGCAACTCACGTAGCATTTCCTCCCGCTCTCGTTCCTGATCGTGGCGTTCATTGAAACTCTGACGAGCGTTGTTCATCGCCATCTCTAACAACTTTCGCTTCTCGCCCCGACGGGGCTGATGTAACTTCACCTTCCTTCGTTTTCGCTCCCCCAGGTAGTCTTGATGAACGGCATGACTCTCCAGTTCCACCGGAACCAGTATCTCATCGGGAACAAAACGGTTTCCTTGATAGAACTGGGTCAACAGGGCGGCAACAATTTCCTCGTCGTTGAACTGGTGGTCTTCGAGGGAATAGGCTTGATTGCCCATCAGCTTACCCTGCCTCACAAAGATTACCTGAACCTCAATGAAACCCCCCTCTCGATACAATCCAAAAATATCTTGGTCGCCGCCCCAGTGGGATACTACCCTCTGTTTCTCTAGGGTCTGCTCCACCGCCTTGATCCGGTCCCTATCCCTGGCCGCGCGCTCAAATTCCAATGCATCCGCGCGTATCTGCATACGGTTCCGAAGTTGCCTGAGAAGGTCGGCGCTTTTCCCTTCGATAAACAGGACCGCTTGGCGGAGATTTCCAGCATATTCCTCCGGGTCAACGGGATAAACACACGGCGCAGGACAGCGCTTAATCTGATACTGAAGGCAAGGTCGATGTCGGTTGCGAAAATTGTAATCGGTGCAGGTCCGAAGGAGGAAGTGCTTTTCGATAATATCAAGTGTTTCGCGCACAGCGACCGCCGAGGCGTAGGGACCAAAATATTGGCTCCCGTCCTTGACGATACTACGCGTAGCTAGCACCCGCCCCCACGGCCCATCCGTGACCTTAATGCTCAGATAACTCTTGTCGTCTTTTAATCGGATATTATATCGGGGCTTATACTGTTTTATCAGGTTGTTCTCTAATATCAGCGCCTCCTTCTCATTACTCGTAACGAGGGTCTCGATATCCCCTGCCTCACGAATGAGGAACGCTATATGCGGGCGCCCGTCACCACCCCGCGTATAAGCACGAACCCGAGACCGTAAATCCTTCGCCTTTCCCACGTAGATCACCTTCCCAAGAGCATCTCTCATGAGGTACACCCCTGGTCCAGGAGAAAAGGTTTCGAGTTTCGCCGTAAGATCCGAGTTGTTCATGTTTTCGGTACAAACGGGAGCTTCAAAGTCATACGTTTTCGGAACCGCGCAAGAGATAGGGGCCAGACAGCTCCTTCTCCTGCAATGTACGAATACGGTCCCTCAGTTCAGCTGCCTTTTCGAACTCCAGTCGGTCGGAGGCGTACTTCATCTCTTTCCTCAGCTTCTCTACCATCCGAGGGATTTCTTTGGGTGAGGGAAGATCGTTCGTGACCAATGGAACGTCCACGTAGTCGGCGTCGTAAACCTGAATCAAAGGTTCGTCGATCTGTTTCACCACGCTTCGGGGAACTATGCCGTGCTCCTCGTTAAAGGAGCGCTGTACCCCTCGTCGCCGATCCGTTTCACCTATGGCTGACTTCATCGAATCAGTGATGACATCGGCATAAAGAATTGCGGTCCCCTCGACATTTCGCGCAGCACGACCAATGGTCTGGATCAGCGACCGTTCCGAACGGAGAAAGCCTTCTTTGTCGGCGTCAAGGATCGCGACCAACGACACTTCGGGAAGATCAAGGCCCTCCCGCAGAAGATTAATGCCTACCAACACATCAAAGGCCCCCTTCCGGAGATCCCGTATAATCTCGACCCTTTCGATAGCATCGATGTCCGAGTGCAGATAACGAATCCGAATGTTGAGGTCCTGGTAATAGTCGGTGAGGTCTTCGGCCATGCGCTTCGTCAGAGTGGTCACCAACACGCGGGAGTTAACCGCTACGCGTTCACGGATCTCCTCCAACAGGTCGTCCACCTGTGTAGCCGCGGGGCGAACCACGATCTCCGGGTCCGTTAGGCCGGTGGGTCGTATTAATTGTTCCACCCGGACATCACCACTTCTCGTTATTTCATAATTAGCAGGGGTCGCCGAAACGTAGATTGTCTCCTTCGCGGCTGCCTCAAACTCTTCGAAATTCAACGGTCGATTATCTAAAGCCGAGGGCAACCGGAAACCAAATTCCACCAACGTTTCCTTGCGAGAACGGTCGCCGCGGTACATGCCGCCGATTTGTGGCACGGTAACGTGGCTCTCGTCGATGAAAAGTAGGAAATCGTCCGGAAAGTAGTTCAGCAACGTAGGCGGCGGTTCTCCGGGCCGCCGTCCAGTGAGGTAACGAGAGTAGTTCTCCAAGCCTGGGCAGTACCCCATTTCCTCCAATAGCTCCAGGTCATAGAGGGTCCTTTGCTGTAGCCGTTGCGCTTCCAATAGCTTGTTCTCGCCTTTAAGCTCGGCTAGGCGTTCCCTAAGCTCTTCCCGGATCCCGACAACCGCAGTCTTCATACGCTCAGAGGTCGTTACATAGTGGTTCGCGGGGTACACAGTGGCCTTGTCAACGCGTCGCCGAACCTTACCGCGCAATGGATCCACCTCCAACAGGGCCTCCACCACGTCATCAAAAAACTCAATACGGAGTGCCGACCTATCCTCGTACGCCGGGAACACCTCCACTGTATCCCCGCGCACCCGGAATGTCCCGCGGTGGAAGTCGTAGTCCACGCGTTCATATTGAATGTCGACTAGCTTGCGTAGTATCCGATCACGGTCAACCTGCATCCCCTCCTCCAGGTACACCATGAGGTCGAAGTATGCGTCGGGCGAACCAAGTCCGTAGATACAAGAAACACTGGCCACGACAACCACATCCCGCCGCTCCAGAAGTGCCATTGTGGCAGCGTGGCGCAGTTTGTCGATCTCGTCATTAATAGAGGCGTCCTTGGCAATATAAGTGTCGGTAGAGGGAAGGTAGGCCTCTGGCTGGTAGTAGTCGTAGTAACTGATAAAATACCGAACCGCATTGTCCGGCAGAAGAAGCCGAAACTCGCTGTAGAGTTGCGCTGCAAGCGTCTTGTTAGGTGCAATCACCAAGGCTGGACGGTTGATACGGCTGATGACATTAGCCATGGTAAAGGTCTTGCCGGAGCCCGTGACCCCCAATAGCACCTGATACCGATGGCCCTTTTTCAACCCATTCGTTAGCTGATCAATCGCTCGGGGCTGATCCCCTTGGGGATCAAAGTCAGCCACTATCCGAAATTGACCCCCCATTCGTTCCTTGGCCATGTTATAGGAATATCATCATGGCCCAGGCCTGTGCAAAAAGGATAGGGAGCCCGTTGCCCTGGACTAACTCGCCGGAAACCTGTTAAGTTCCACCCGGTCGGAAATCCCCCCGGACTCATGCGGGTACGACCCCTATCTATTCAATGGACAAATTCGATCTGACGGTGATCGGCGGTGGCATTGTGGGCTTAGCCACGGCCATGCGTATGGCACAGGACTATCCGAAGTTACGGTGTGTCGTTCTAGAGAAGGAAACCGAGCTAGGCGCTCATCAGACCGGGCACAATAGCGGCGTACTTCACTCTGGTATCTACTACCGTCCGGGGTCTGTAAAGGCACAAACCTGCGTAGCTGGAAAGCGAGCACTAGAGGAGTTCTGCGACGAACACGGTATCCACTACGAGCTATGTGGCAAGGTTATTGTCGCGACACGACCTGAGGAACTTTCACGCCTAGACGAGTTACACCAACGCGCCCAGGCGAATGGCGTGGAGGGCGTGCGGATGATCGGCCCATCAGAACTCAAGAGCATCGAACCCCACTGCACTGGACTGCAGGCACTCCATGCACCTTTCACCGGGATTATCGACTTCGGCGAGGTCGCGCGAGCTTATGCGCGAGTGTTCGAAGCGGGAGGGGGCTCCATCAGGACTTCCTGTGAAGTCACCAGCATGGCGCGGTCATCCAGAGGGATGGTCTTGGAAACCTCCAGGGACCCCCTAGAGACACGCAGCTTAATCAATTGTGCCGGACTATTCGTTGATAGAGTGGCTGCCCTTACACCAGGGTTCGTGGACCACGCCCGCAGTGGGATTGATGAGCCCGTCCATATCGTCCCGTTCCGAGGTGAATACCACCGCCTTAAAAGTGAGAAGGAAGGGCTAGTAAGGGGGCTTGTATATCCTGTTCCCGATCCTCAGTTCCCGTTTCTGGGAGTTCACTTCACCCCTACAATACACCGGCATGTGGAGGTGGGGCCGAACGCCATTTTGGCGTTCTCCCGAGAGGGCTACCGCCAGACTGACGTCAACGTGCGCGACGTATACGAGATGTTTGCGTACAAAGGATTTTGGAGAATGGCTCGCAAACACTGGAAGACGTCCCTACCCGAGCTTCAACGTTCGTTTGTCAAACGGGCGTTTACCCGCGAGCTCCAACGCCTGATACCAGCGATTCAATCGAGCGATCTTGTGTACAGCAGCGCCGGTGTTCGTGCCCAGGCTGTATCCACCAGCGGTAGGCTAGTAGACGACTTTGTGATCGCGGAGTCCGAACGTGCTATACACGTCCTCAATGCCCCATCGCCCGGGGCCACCTCCTCGCTGGGCATCGCAGAAACTATCCGTCGGACGGCATCACAACATTTGGATCTCCAAGCCTCTTGAGGCGACCACATATCTACAAATCGTTACTATCTGCACCACCCTTCAGGAGGTACGTAAATGCTCATTCAATATAAAGACTTTCGCCCCAAGGTCTCGCCGGAAGCCTTTGTCGCACCCACCGCTGTTCTCATTGGCGATGTCACCGTAGGACCCGGGGCCAGTATATGGTTCGGTGCCGTACTGCGCTCCGACGAAAACCAGAACCCGATACTAATCGGCGCGAGGACCAGCATTCAGGACAACTGCGTGATCCATTCCGGAGAAGGTGCTGTAACAATCGAAGAGGACGTTACCGTGGGACATGCCGCCATCATGGAGGGCACCACCATCCGGCGGTCCGCCATCATTGGCATGAACTCAACGTTGCTGGAAGACACCGAGATTGGCGAAGAATCACTCGTTGCCGCTGGTAGCGTCGTGGTACCGCACACCCGAATTCCCCGGCGTTGCCTGGCGGCCGGTAGCCCAGCGAAGGTAAAGAAAGAAATCGGTGGCGAGGCCCTCAACTGGATCAAGATGGGCTCTTCCACATACACCAAACTATGCAAGAGTTATCTCGGTGGTGACTACAGGGTATTAGATTGATCACGAGGACGGACACCGCTAACGCTGGCAAACAGGGCAATAGAAGACGCCACGGCTTCCGAGGCTAACCCTCTTGATGGGGGTCCTGCACCTATGGCAAGGGTGACCCTTTCTATCATACACGCGTAACCGCAATTGAAAGCTACCGCGATTGTCATTACCATCCCGGTAGTCAGATACCGAACTGCCACGCCACCGAATCGCCTCGTGCAGCAACTTGGTTGTCTGGTGGGCAAGTTCCCCGCTCAGAAGCCTAGAAATACGGCGACATCGGCGAGTAGGACGAATTCCGATGCGAAACAACACTTCATTGACGTAAATGTTGCCGAGTCCGCAGACAATCTGCTGATCCAACAACAGGTCACGAATGGTTCTGCGCGAGGAGCGCAGGAACGGGTACAGATAGCTCCCGTTGAAGCCGTGGTCCAGTGGGTCCATCCCTAGTCTAGCGAAGGGAGGCCAAGCGTCCAAGTCACGACTGAGAAGGACCACGCAAAGCCCAAAACGGCGCGGGTCGTGATAACGAAGTTCGCTGCCGTCCCCTAGTGTGAACACAATGTGATCATGCTTCTCTACGGACGCGGCCCCCTCCCGAAACGTTAACTTACCGGACATCCCTAAATGGGAGACTAACGTGTAGCCGCTATCTAATTTCACCAAAATAAATTTCCCGCGCCTACTTATGGCCACCACAATCCCGCCCCTCAGGTTAGTAGCGAAATCCGCCGCCACCGGTTGGCGCAACCGGCCGTCGATAACGCGAACCTTCGCAATGCGCGTGCCCAGAAGCCGCTCAAAGAGCGTTCGGCAAACTGTTTCAACTTCAGGTAATTCCGGCATTGCAGTTTCTCTCCCCTTACGGTGTCGACTCCCCAAATGCCCGAGCAAGCCGGCCAAACTCCTGCAAATCCAACGTTTCAGCACGACGCCGCGCATCAATCCCGGCGTGTTCAAAAACCGCCTGAGCACGCGTCCCGAACAAATCTGCCATTGCATTCCCCATCATCTTCCGCCTTTGGGCGAACCCCGCTCGAACCACCGCCCGCAGCTGTGGAATATCACCGGCAGAAATGAGTGGCTCCGGATGTAGCTCGAACCTCAAGAGTGACGAATTCACCTTCGGTTTAGGCGTGAAGGCTTCCGGAGATACCGTCGCCTTTCGGACCACCCGTCCGTACAACCGGCACCAGACCGACAGCGCGCCGTAGGCTGGAGTACCCGGCTCAGCTACGAGTCGTAGTGCGACTTCCCTTTGGAGCATGACAACAATTACCGAGAAGTGCCTTCCTGCCTCGAAGAGACGCAGTAGGACCTGGGCCGCCACGCTATAGGGAAGATTCGCTACCACCTTGATTCGGTGTTCAGGCAAGAGAGAATCGAAATTCGTTTCCAGTACGTCCTCGTGAACGAGTTGAAATTCCCGACGGCGCCCTAACGGCCCATCGCGCAGCCATTGCACCATCAATGGATCAACCTCAATGCCCCAAACCCTCCGGTTCCCGCCCACCAGACGGCGGGTCACAAAGCCTAATCCAGGACCAACCTCTAGAATCTGATCATCTTCGCTCAAACGGACAAATTGAAGGATGGTGTCGATAACTTGTTGATGCACTAGGAAGTTTTGTCCACGAGACTTTCGGGGCGTAAAACCCAGCTCGCGCCAAGCATTCCTCGCCTCTTGATGGAGGGTAAGCATGAGGAATAGATAGCGGCGGATAATGGCCAGCGTCGTGCCGATTGCTCCTCAAAGAATTAGAGCACAATCAGCATTCAGAAGAGGGCTGCTTCGTTCGCCCTGCTCCAATCGGTAACTACCTACCAACGCGACCATTGCCCCGTTGTCGGTACAGTAGCGCGGCGACGGATAATGGGTTATAGCACCCACCTCCAAAGCCTTTTCAGTCATCTTCTCACGCAACCGACTATTCGCGGAGACTCCACCACCCAAAACTATACGTTTGATACCTAAGGCCTCTACCGCCCTGAGCGTCGGGGCTATCAGCATATCCACCGCCGCCTCCTGGAAGCTCGCCGCAATATCCGGAACCTGCTCCCGCCAACGATCCGGTTCCTTGCGAGTCAGATAATGCCACACGGAAGTCTTCAGACCGCTGAAGCTAAAATCGTAGGGCGTCCGCAGGCGTGCTCGGGGGAACTTTACTGCAGAGGGGTCACCTTTCTTCGCCAAATCATCGATTACTCGCCCCCCAGGAAAGCCTAAGCCCATCATCTTGGCAACCTTGTCGTAAGCCTCCCCTGCAGCGTCATCGAGAGTACCCCCTAAGAACCTGTAGTCGCCAAATCCATCCACAACATAGAGCAACGTATGACCCCCAGACGCCACTAGGGCAAGGTACGGGAAACTAACTTCCATTTCCAGAAAGATAGACAAAACGTGTGCCTCCAGGTGATTGACGCCCACATAGGTAATTCCGGAACTAAAAGACCATCCCTTGACAAAGGAAAGGCCCACGAGGAGTGACCCCGTCAAACCAGGTCCATATGTCACCGCAAGGCCATCTAGATCAGCAGGGGTAACTCCTGCCTCCCGTAAGGCTCGATCCACCATCGGCTGGATGGTGTGTATGTGCTGCCGGGAGGCCATCTCCGGCACAATACCGCCATAGGGAGCATGCACGGCATCCTGAGAAGACACCAGATTGGCGCGTACAGACCTACCGTTTTCGACTATCGCCGCTGCGGTATCATCGCACGACGTTTCAACACCCAACACTATCACCACTCACCTCGGTTCAATGCCGGTGGGCCGTCTAAAAGTGAGCCAACTAGCCGACCTACCGTTTTTACATCAATCTGTAATTCGCCAATATAGCGACTCGTGGAAGAAGAATACAGATAGACTTCTCCTGCCACCTCCTACCATACAAATGCCCGCGGACATCTTATTGGACCAACGCCCAAACGAACACAGCCGACCCCGACCTGAGAAGGCCCTGTTCGTGAACTCCAGCTTCAACGACTCCCGGAACTCCGCTGCCGATAACTACCCAGAGCGATGGGGACACTGACCGAACTGAAACAAATGCCCACCGGTTTCATCTGCACGCCCCCGAAACACCCGCGCGTTCATCTCCGTATTTCGCAGAATACATTCGTCGCGCTCCACTTGGACAACGATGACCATTAGCGGTGGGCGCACCCACCTCCTTGACCGGTAGTCCCCGCGGTGTGACAAAGTCCGTTTCCGGCATACGACTTGTAGCCTGTTTCATGAAATCGGTCCATATTGGAAGGGCCGCCCGGGAGCCCGGGAGCCCGAGTTCAGATTGGTGATCGAAGCCCACCCAAACTAGCGCTAATAGATCGGGGGTATAGCCGGCGAACCATGCGTCCTTCGCATCGTTAGTAGTTCCTGTCTTTCCGGCGGCAGGACGCGAAAACCCCAGAACACGCGCACCGCGCGCGGTACCCCGATCTACCACGCCCCTTAACATATTGTTCATATCAAAGGCGACCCGAGGGGAAATAACCCTTTTCACCCGTATATTTCGCTTCTCCAAACTGTTCCCATTCCGGTCCACTACATTCTTGACGGACAGCAGATGAGTACGGACGCCGTTGTTTGCTAAAGCAGAAAAGGATCCGGCCAACTCAAGCGGCGTCACTTCCGCAGCCCCTAACGACAGTGACGGGAACAACGGGAGGCGACTTTCAATACCCATCTGGTAGGCCATTTCGCGAACCTTCTTGATACCAACGTCCTGGGCAATCCGCGCCGTGGCGGCGTTCAAGGACTTTTCCATAGCCTCGCGCATAGTCACATAA
The DNA here is from genome assembly GCA_964438895.1 of uncultured Syntrophobacterales bacterium. Classification (GTDB taxonomy): domain Bacteria; phylum Desulfobacterota; class Binatia; order UBA9968; family JAJDTQ01; genus JAJDTQ01. The sequence goes on from CAYTMJ010000032.1 coordinate 93,330, forward strand.
CCATAATATCGCTGTTTGTAGTTCTCTGGTGCCCAATCGTGACGCCCGTAACTCCAGGTGAAGGGCGCATCCTCCACCAGTGTCGTGCTGCTGTAGGTTTTATGATTCTGGCTCGAGCCGTGGGTCAACGCAGCTAAATACACGAAAGGCTTAAATACAGAACCGGGTTGCCGTTTGGCTTGGGCCACACGATTGAATTGCGACTTGCGGTAATCCCGGCCCCCCACCATGGCCTTTATTTCCCCCGTCTGCGGTCTGATCACCACCAAGGCAGCTTCGAGGTCGTCCTTCAGAGCAATCCTCTTAAGGTGCCGGTAGTCCTTCTCCAACCTCGCAAGACCCCGAGTTATTGCCGTTTCCGCAGCCTCCTGCAATTCTAAGTCAAGACTGGTGAATATGCGCAGTCCTTCCGCGGTCAACACCTTATTGGTGTAGTGTTCGGCCAATTCCTTCTTCACGTAGTCGGTGAAATAGGGAGCGCTATTAGTCATCCTTAAAGGCTCCCGCTTATCGAAGATTTCCTGCAATGCCCTTTCGTAACCTCGCCGCGTAATGATGCCGTCGCTCACTAGCTTAGCTAGAACGACGTTGCGTCGTCTGGTTGCCCCCCTTACATTCCTATAGGGGGAGTAACGATTCGGAGCGCGTATCAGGCCAGCCAACATAGCTGTCTCGCCAAGGGTAAGTTGCTCGGGTTCCTTCACGAAATAAAAGCGCGCAGCTTCCCAGATGCCAAATATCCCCTGCGCGCCATTCTGCCCGAGGTATATCTCGTTTAAATAATTTTCGAGAATCTGATCCTTGGAATACATCCATTCGGCCAACATCGCCATTAGCGCTTCCTTGGCCTTTCGCTCCAAGGTACGATCGCTCTCCAGGAAGAAGTTTTTCATTAACTGCTGCGTTAGCGTGCTGCCTCCCTGTACGACCCCTCCCCGCCGTAGATTCGCTAGAAATGCCCGTAGTACGGCTACCGGATCAACCCCACGATGATAATAGAAGCGTTCATCCTCCACTGCCAACACTGCTTTCCTGACCTGTACTGGCACCTCGTCTAAGCGAACGATTCGCCGCTGCTCCCGCACTCGGTCAAAAAACCCGGTTACAACCTCCGGCTCCAGCTCGAGAGATGGCAAAACCTCACCATCGTCCAGCCGCTGTATGCGATGGATGGTTTCGGACTTCAGGGAGATTCTTACGGGAAATCCGCGAAACTCCCTCTGCGGATAACGAAAATCATGGAGAAATATCTCGACTACGCCATTTTGACCGCGTATCCGATATTCTCCCTTGGCCCTCGGCTCATGCTCGGAGGATCGATACCCTAAACGTCGAAGTTTCGCCCGGATCTGGCGAAATGGGAGATTCACACCCGGATAGACGATCTTGCTGTCTGAGTAGATTTTTGAAGGAAATTCCCATTTCGGGCCCTCGAATTTCGTTTTCACTACTCCGCTCAGATGCCACACATACCATCCCCCCACCGTTAGTCCCCCCAGGAACACCAGGACACTAAGCGTGGCGATGACCTTAACTGCCCGCTTGAGAACTTTCTTAATCCCGTCTCTCATGACCACCGCATCTTCGCTACATCCGCCGAACACGGAAGCCGCAACGCCAGAGTGGGGCGATTTCGTCGAAAGCAGTTACAGGAGACCGTTGAGGGTCGCAGTGACGAAAACGTCATGTGGTCCGGACGGCCTCCACGTACCTCATCCTAAGGTTGTATAGAATTTCCCGCACAAGTTGTTCTTCGGTCTCATCCAGGTTACCTGCGCTCTTCTCGCTCAGCATGGCGATGATGTCGATGGTCTGTTTAGCCACCGCCACATCTTTCTCGGCCTTGCCGGTAACGGGATTATCAATCTCCCCCAGGTGCATAAGTGCTTGAGTGCTCAGGCTCATGATGAAAGTGGGAAAATTGATGGACGGCAATTCCTCATGGTTCTCGTTTGCCTCCCGATTCGAGTCCTCGGAAGGATCCGGAGAGGTTTCATTCGTAGGCTCCGCGTACGCTCGACTCGTTGATTCCGCTTGTTCGGCTGACTCCTCACGAACTTCGCCCTCCTCCGTGAACCGACGCTTGTCGCTCACCTTGAACCCCTTCGGGGCCTCTGTTTCCTCTGTCATGCGCACTCCTTTGCGGGGCCTGGGGTGACATTTCTCCCCCTTCAGTAGGGATGACCTGTTTCCCGACTCCCGATTTTATGGCATTTTATCACCAACATTACCGATTGCCCAACTCGTGTTCCTGGGCGCCTGCGTCCACAGACCAAGCTCGAAGCTAGCCTTATCAGACACAGGAAGCCGGACGGACGCTAAGGCACTTACTCAAACCAGAACCGTCTCGTGTTGACTTCGATTCGAGCTGACTCTATCATAACTCTCCTCTGGCAACCTCCACCCCCACGACCTATGACAAGAACCTCCACTTCCACAGGGTCTATCCTCGACCTTATAGGCTCAACGCCCGTGGTACGCCTGACGCGACTAATCAGCGATGAGCACGCGGAAATCTGGGGTAAACTGGAATCCCTGAATCCAGGGGGATCGGTCAAGGACCGCATTTGCCGTAGCATGATCGAGGATGCCGAACACAAAGGCCTCCTGAAACCCGGTGCCACAATCGTGGAACCCACCAGCGGAAACACTGGTATTGGCCTCGCATTGATCGCAGCAGTCAAGGGATACCGCCTAATACTCACGATGCCCGACACCATGTCCGAAGAGCGGCGCAACCTGCTGATTGCGTACGGCGCACGGCTCATTCTTACCCCGGACACCAAGGGAATGGGCGGTGCCATTCACCGAGCTGAGGAACTTGCAAACGAGCAGCCTGACATCTTCATGCCCCAACAGTTCAATAACCCAGCTAACCCTGAGGCCCACAGACAAACTACCGCGGTCGAGTTGTTGAGTCAGCTAGGACAGGTGGATGCATTTGTCAGCGGCGTTGGGACCGGGGGCACCATCACTGGCGTAGGGGAAGCGCTGCGCGAAAAGAACCCCTCTGTACAAATTTACGCCGTGGAGCCGGCGTCTTCCCCGGTTTTGTCGAAGGGTGAAGCTGGGTTCCATAAGATCCAGGGGATCGGCGCTGGCTTTGTGCCCCCGATCCTGAACACCCGAATCTACAACGAGGTCATCACAGTGAGCGACGAAGATGCGGCGGCCACCGCTCAGCGCCTAGCGGTGGAGGAGGGTATCTTTGTGGGTATTTCGTCCGGCGCCAATTGTTTCGCAGCCATGCAGGTTGCTAAAGCTATTGGCAAGGGTAACCGGGTTGCAACGATGTTCTGCGACAGCGGCGAACGGTATCTCAGCACTCAGACGTAATGCCAACACTCGCGTCTCCCATGTTAGGCCGGAGCTCTCGCGGTTTCCAACGCACCCGTTTTCTGCTACTGCTTAGGGGCCGGTTCTGACAGTCCCCCTCGTTGCTCCGAGTCGTCCCCGTCGTCTAGCCTGGCCCAGGACACCGGCCTTTCACGCCGGCAACACGGGTTCAAATCCCGTCGGGGACGCCATCACTAAATAACCACCCACTCAGTGTTTACACGAGGCCATGGGCCACGAGAGCTTCTGCGAAGAGAAAGTCCTCGGGAAAGGTGATCTTGAAGTTCGTCACACCACCCTCGACAATCCAGACCGGTATATCGAGTCGCTCGACAAGCATGGCGTCATCAGTTGCTTCGCCGCCCTCCAGCTCCGCCTTCTCGTGCGCCTCCCGAAGTACCTGAACCGGAAACACCTGAGGCGTCTGAACCTCCCAAAGGTGCTGCCGGGATAGAGTTTCCTTCACCTGCCCGTCCCGCGCCAACTTAATGGTATTGCGGGCCGGAACAGCTGCGATCACTGACCCATGTAGCTTAGACGCCCTAACACAACGGTCGACGAGTTCAGACCCTGCAAACGGCCGAGCTCCGTCATGAATTACTACCATCTCGCAATCTGGATCCAATGCCTCCAAACCGGCGCGCACAGAATCCTGACGGCGCAATCCCCCTGGGCGAACGATAACCGTCAATCCCGACAGCCGCGACAACCGCAAAAGACTCTCGTACTCCGCCACCCGTTCGTTGGGCACCACAAGTATGGTCTTGTCGACTTCCTCCGCTCTTGAAAAGCACTCAAGGGTGCGAAGGATTAGTGGCTGTCCTGCCACTGGAGTGAGAATTTTCGAGGCATGCGCTCCCACTCTCGTCCCCCGCCCCGCAGCCACGATGACGGCATTGAGATGCAAAGAAACCTCCTGCGACAAAAAAAGAGCTGAAGGGAATCCTTCAGCTCTTTCACCCGATACGGCACCGCCACTACTGCGTAAAGATGTGGCTCAAATCTTCCATGATCTTTTCTTCAGTACGTGACCGAGCGATGGAAAGCTCCTTGACTAACAGATTCCGTGCGGTGTCTAAGACCTTCCGTTCACCGAAGGAAAGTTCCTTGTCACCCTTCAAAAGAAACAGGTCCCGAAGCACTGCTGCGATCTCTATCACCGACCCGGTCTTTATCTTGTCCGTGTACTCTCGATATCTACGATTCCACGTCTGCTGGTCGACTGGCGCTTTCTTCTTTTCCCGTAAGATTCGATAGACACGCGTCACGGTCGGCTTGTCAATGATCTTTCGGAGGCCTACAGCTAACGCGTTGTCGACAGGGACCATTATTTTCATGTCCGTGTCCAGAATACGGAGCATGTAAAACTTTCTCTCGTTTCCGGAGATCACCTGAATTCGTACAGCTTCGATCTCGCCGACTCCATGCGCAGGATAGACAACTTTCTCTCCGACCTTAAACATTAGTCCTCCTTGAAACTCAGCAACCGCGTACAGGGAACGGGCGATTAGCAATCAACCGGCAACACCGGAGGGGAGTGATCCTTGAGGAAGGGTCTAGGAGTAGAAACGTACCCTTCAATGACATTCTCTTCCACTACCGACGACCCCTTAATATATACACTGCCAACAAAGAGAACGTCAAGGGCGTGTGAAATAAACTTTTAATCTTTATTATTAATAACTTATATTTATATATCTCGATATAGCATTAGCTTTAAGGGGACTCCCGAGTAGGTACCTGAAGGGTTCGTTCCATTATCCAAGCGTCCTCCCCATTGTCGGAATAGTACCCTTTGCGAAGCCCGCAGATTTCAAAATTTAACGAACGATAAAGAGCTTGCGCTGGCTCGTTGGACCGACGCACCTCCAGTAACACCCGATGGCAACCCCGTTTGGTGGCACTCTCAAAGATACCGTTAAGCATAGCACGAGCAACCCCCCGGCGACGGTAGTTTGGGTGTACGGCAACGTTGTGGATATCTAGCTCCCCAACCAACTCCCAGTAGACCACGTAACCGATGGGGCCCCCATCTCCCTGGCATAAGATCGAACGAGCAGAGGTAGCCCGTAGCTCTTCGAAGAAAAACTGGCGGCTCCAAGGACTGGCAAATGCTGCCGCTTCAATCTTCATCACGTCATCAAGATCGGCAACAGTCATGCTTCGAAAGTACATCTCGCCCCCGGCCGTTACGGACGCGCAGAAAGCGTCTGCTACTAAGTGACCCAACCTAACCTTGCCGCACTCTCCTTGAGCACGAGGACGTCAAGTACCTTGCTTCGCAAAAGATGCGTAAACCCGTAAGCCCGGTCCTGAAGGGGAACGACGGTGGTGAATTCGGGAGGGAAGGCGCCGATGCTAGACGAAATCTTCCGGATTTGAGAATTGAGGACCCTACCCCGAATAACCAACTGGCCCTCTTTCAAGATAAGGTCGTAATCATAATCCGGCATGCTCCGGGGAAGTCCCTGAGCAATCGCGATCCCTAACCGCGGAACCTGGGTAGGGAATTCCAAACGAAGATGATAAGCTTTGCCCAAGTCTTCCAGAGTGTACACATGGCCGTAACGCCTTTCGCGCTCCAGCTTGTCAACAAACCTAGCGTCGTAAAACCCCTCGACGGGCACCGGAATACGGCGCAACGACTTCCCCTTATGCGACAATAAGGGTCGCATAAGGATTGCCATCGGAACACCATATAGAGCCGCAGTTACGGTAACCTCCTCAACCGGAACGGCGCGAAAGACACTCCGACGTAGGCGATACAACACCTCCAGTAGTGCCCCCACGAATCCCACCAGAATGTACATATTGATGCCCTTGCCGAATGCCAGACCGAGCCCCTCGACCGTAACACCTGCCGCGATGAGCACCAAAGGGTAAAGAAGCAGATTGAGAAGCATATTCAGGGCCGTAGCCGCCCCGTCCCCGAAATACGGTCGACCAGCTACTTGCCCCAGATGCTCCCGAGCCGCTGACGGTAAAGCCCCGAGCAGGGGCTGCAAAAGAAATATCGACATGCGCACAAGGCGTGATTCGCTGGTTTGTATCCTTTCCACCAATTCCTCAAACCCGAGGGGCAACTGGTCGGAGAAGACCTTGGGTGCCTGCAATGCAGGTTCCGCCTGAGGCTCTTCCCTTGTCACCTCAGCAACGCCTGTAGCCCCAGACAAATGCGTTGTTGGCACTGCCGCAAGTGCCGGGGAAGGATCACTAGGATTCGCAACGCCGTTGGTCGTGTCCGCCGCTGCCGCTACCACGGCCGGTTCTGTAGGGGGCTCCACCGGTCCGCTATCACCTTCGCCTTGCCGGAAACGCGATTCGAAACTGTCGCCAAAGTCGGTGTCAGAGTGAATCGTCCGTGCGCGGCCGATGAGCGCGTCCTCGGTCTCTACATTATTGGGGTCGGTTACGCAGCA
>CAYTMJ010000033.1:0-132517 GCA_964438895.1 uncultured Syntrophobacterales bacterium
GGCTGTGGCTAAGGCGGTGGGGTCCGGAAGATTCTGCAGACCGAAGAATTCCACGGCGTTTTTGTAGAGGACCCGCTCTTTCTGGGCGAAACTCAAGTCGGCCCCTCTAACGATGTCCCGGACGGAGAAGGGGAAATGGCAATCCCAGTGGCAGTAGTCGGAGGCGTAGAGCACGGTGGTTGGACCGGTTGTGGTCAGCACTCGGTCCAACCCGGTCTCTTCGGACTCACAAGAAAGCACGACTTGCTTACTTTGGATGACCTCGCTGGGTCGGCGGCAAAGCTCAGGCATCTGGGGTGCTAACTTCTCTACGTGTTCGTCGAGCCGTTCCATCCAGAAGGGCAGCCAGCCGGCGCCCCCTTCCATAAATGCAATTTTAAGTCGCGGAAAACGGTCGAATACGCCTTCTCCGATCATGTGCATCATTGCTATCATCAACTCAAAAGGAAAAGCGGTCATGTGAACGTATACGTACTTGTAAAACCGCCGAGTGCCAGCTCCCATAACGCCTGACACGCCAGGAACGCCGTCGTGTCCTGTCTGTGGATGGACAGAGAGCGGAATTCCGAGATCCTGCGCGGTGGCGTAAATTGGATCAAACATGGGGTCGCCCATGTTGGTTCCGTATACGTTAGTAGGGAGCATTGCAGTGGTGACCCCGCGCTCGGCGAGAAAGTGCAGTTCCTTCACTGCCGAATCCGGATCTTGGCAGGGGATGAGACCTACGCCGCGTAGGCGCCTTGGGTCGGCAGAGCAGTACTCTAAGAGCCATTCGTTGACAGCGCGGCAAATGGCTCCAGCTAATTCCTTGTCCATCAGACCGTTGACGGTAAGAGCGATCTGCGTGCCAAAAATTACCGCTAGGTCGATGCCCTCTAGATCCATGTCCTTCAGCCGTTCCCGTGGATCGATCATTCCGGGACGGCCCTTGCGTGCTTCCTTTGTCATCGGTCCGGAAACCCCCGGCCCCGGCCCCTCATTGGCCGGCCAGATGCGGCCTTCCAATAGCAGTCTATTACGGCCCCGGTTGTCCTTGAGTCGCACCGGTGCCAGCGACTTGAATTTGTTGGGCAACCGCGGCCCGAAGTCGATATCGCCCTCATTAACGTGTCCGTCCGCGTCAATGACCAGTGTGTGAGAAAAATCTTCCATATTGTTCACTCCGGTCGGAGGCGCAGTCTGCCTCAAACACTTTCAGAAGTCGCGTAGGAGGCGACCGTAACCGTCGATTCTGTCTTTCACGCCGGTGCGGCGGAGTGTCTCCCACACGATGGCCTGTATCGCGATGACCACATTGATGCCGAGCTCTTGTTCCAATGGGTCGATGAGTTCAATGATACCCCAGTGCGGAGCGGGGATGTACAGCGTATCGGCGTCAGGGTGTTCCCGGCAGAGGGTCTCCGCGATGCGTTTTACCTCGTCCTGAGAGATAGTGGCGAGGTCGGCGACAGTCTTCTGGGCGCCCTTGAACCCTAGCAGCTCGAAGCCGTAATGACCCACATATTCCGCATGAAATCCCTCGGGGTCGGTAAAGGGGTGAAGGAGCACCAATTTTTTGGCGCCCACGGCTCGTAGGGCGTTAACCTGTGCGGTGATGCTTGATGTGACCGGAACACCGATCTCTTTCTCGGTTTTTCGCAGGATATCTTCGAGCCCGTCGTAACCCAGGGATAGATTAAGGGGAACGCCGCCGAAGACCATTATGCTAACCCCAGCTTTTCCCATCTCCCGTGCTGCCTCCAGGGTCATTTCGACGCTGTGTTTTGTTTCCTGTTCCGTGAGCTGTTTGATAGCTAGGGTGGTTAGGACGAGAGTGACACCGTCCGGTACTATCTTGTAAAATTCGTACGGGAAGGTCTCCGTTAGGTAGGGTGGGGACGTATAACCGATTCGTGCTCGATAACCGTACATAGAAGCTCCTCGGGTGTCGTGTCACACATCGAGGGATGAATGTCCATCGTTTTAGTTTGGAAGTTCCGATGGTTCTAATAGAACTGCGCCGCCATTCCGGGCGGGATTCGAGGTCGAGGATGGTAGGGGAGTGTTCGAGCAAGCAGGGGCGCTGGATTTTTGACGGGAGTATGTGCTGTTGGCTATCGTTGTGTGAACACTGACCGTGGCGTGCTAGGTCTGAAAATAAAGCCTGTACGAAACTATGCAGCTCGAAACCTTATTGATCATCTTCGTGGCACTGGGAATGGGCGCTTTCTCCAAGGGGGCGACGGGAATGGGTCTACCGCTCATTGCAGTACCTATCATGGCGGGATCCTTGGGCGCCCAGCAGGCCGTGATACTCATCACCATTCCTAACATGGTGAGCAATTTTTGGGTCATGTGGTCGTACCGTTCTAGGTTTCAAACGGTTCCGGGCCTTGCTTTTGCCACCGTGGCGGGTTCTCTGGGTGTGGCCGCTGGAACTTGGTTCCTAGCGACCTCGGATGACAGAATGTTGACTCTTGCACTGGCGATTTGTGTGGGCGCGTATCTGGTGCTTCTCGTGTTTGGGATCGAGCTTCGGTTTACGGGACGGCTTGGCCGTTTCCTCTCCCCTTTTATCGCCGTTGTCGCCGGCGTGTCTCAGGGTGCGACCGGAATGTCTAGCGCTGTGGTGGCAGCATGGGTACGCGCGTTCCAGCTTGAGAAGGAGGCGTACATTTTTGCAGCGTCGACGATGTTCCTCGGTCTCACCACAATGCACTGCCTCTTTGTCGGGATTGCTGGCTTATTTGGTCTACGCGGCCTTGCCCAGGGCCTTATAGCGCTGATCCCAGTGGCTATATTTTTACCCATTGGCATGCGGGTGACCCCTCACATTAGTAAGCGGTGGTTTAATCGCGTCATCGTTACCTTGATCGTCATAATGGAGTTGAAACTGATCTGGCAGGGGTTTGTGGGGTAGGATTGGGAAATGCCAACCGCTCTTCTCGTCTCTTCTGAACAATTCATTCGGAACCGGGGAACACATCACGAGATCACGAAGGCTGTTTCCTGAACTTGAGGCGGAGCGATGGGCGTGGGTCGGAGAATCAGTTTGGTAAGCACGTTGGTTCTGGCAACCCGAGCATAAGGTTGAGGTTTTGGATCGCCACGCCACTCGCCCCTTTGCCTAGATTGTCGAGTAGCGCTACTAGCAATGTGTGGCCGGACGGATGAGGAAGCACGTGGATTTGTATGAGGTTGGTGTCATTGCACACCCGTGGGTCGAAGCTTCGCTCGTGGGTCTCCTGTGGCTCCGAATGATGGATGACTCGCACAAAGGGTTCGCCATCGTAGCGTTTGCGAAGAGTTTCCGAGATCTCCATGCCATTCCCCCCTGTAGGCAGCATGCCTAAGGGGATCGGCACCTCTACCCGCATGCCACAGCGGAACGGTCCGACCGCAGGGATAAACTGCGGCTCCACTGTGAGCCCGCTGTACGCCAGCATCTCCGGGACGTGCTTGTGTTGGGCCCCTAGGGCGTAGGGGGCCTCGTAGGGAAGTGAGCTCAGATTCTGTTCCGGGCTTTCCCATTTTTCAATCAACCCACGTCCGCCGCCTGAGTAACCCGATAGGGCATGTATTGAAACCGGGGCATTGTGGGGTAAGAGACCAGCATCGACCAACGGCCGAATCAATAGGATGAAAGCCGAGGGGTAGCAGCCCGGGTTGGCTACAAAACGGGCGTTTCGGATCGCCTCCCGCCTCGCTTCACCTAATTCCGGAAGACCGTAGATCCATCCGTCGGCCACTCGGTGAACAGCACTGGCATCGATCACCCGGGTCGCGCATTCCCCGGCCCATTGCGCCGCCTCCACGGCGGCTTGGTCGGGTAGGCATAGTAGGGTCAAATCCGCTGCCTCGATGGCGGCCCGGCGCGCCGCATGTTCCTTTCGCTGATTCTCTTCGAGCGTCGATACTTCGATGTCGCGGCGTCCTGCAAGCCAGTCGCGAATGCGTAACCCCGTGGTACCCACGTGGCCATCTATGTAGACTTTGGGCGGCATGGATTCATCTCAGACCCATCTCTGAGGGCAAATTTACCAGAAACTACCCAACATTGGGATAGACTCTAGATTTACTTCGGTGACGAGCTAAGTAGACCGGAAAGGTTTCGTTTGAGAACGTTGAAGTTCTTGTATTCGTATCGGGAACGAGCCGTTGCCTGATGGTCTTTTTGCATGCAATCCGGTTCAAAAACTATGGAGACCTATTGACTCCTCCCGTTGATGGAGGACGTCCATGTCTTAGGAGCAAACGGATTTGTAATTCGGTTGTGAAAAATGCCCCGTCCGCACCCGCCATACGGGTCAACGGGGGCAACGTTCCATATGGCTTTACGGGCTTCTCGGGAATTGCTAGCTTTGCTGTCAATTTCACGGCCCGCTCTTGTTCCAGGAGGAGGGGGTTTAAAAGCGCTTCAAGGAGGAGATTATGGACGCTGATGCTAAGAAGACCGCACTTCGCATGATCCCGTATGGACTGTATGTACTGACCAGTGAAGGGAAGGATGGCCGGGTTGCTGCAGCCACTGTGAATTGGGTGACCCAGGCATCCTTCGCTCCGCCTCTTGTGGCCGTAGGAGTCAAAGTTGACTCGGGCGCCCACGACATCATCAAGGAATCTGGAACATTTGCCCTGAATGTCCTGGGCAAAGGGCAGCAGGGGCAAGCCTTCACTTTCTTCAAGTCACTTGAAAGGGAAGGGGATACCATCGGCGGTGAGGCGTTCACCACCGGTGCCGCCGGCACTCCCGTGCTAGCTAACGCGCCGGCGTTCGTCGAGTGCAAGCTCGTGGATACCGTGGAGAAGGGTGACCATTCCGTGTTCATCGGAGAGGTCGTCGAGGCCGGTGTGCGAGCCGAGATCTCAGGGCGTGCTGATGATGCCACGCTACTCCTCAAGGATCTAGGGGAGAAGACCTTTTACGGTGGTTGATGTTTGGAGCAGGGGTTTGCGGTCGGTCGCGGGCAGCATTGCTACAGTTGCGCGGCCACCTACTTGGTGCATGCGATAGGATTTCTAGCACTGAGTAATCCCAATCGTGAGAGGGATTGAGGGCGAAGCAGTTGGAAGAAAGGGGATCCATGACGAGCGAAGGCTTGAGGATATTCGACAGCGATATGCATGTGTTCGAACCGCACGACCTCTACCTCAATTACATGAACCCCAGGTGGGGCGATCGCATACCGCGCGGGGAGCCACGGGAAACGCGCGAAGGCAAAGGGCTTACACAGCACGGTATGACCCGTTATGTATTCGGCGATGGCTCGCCAGTTCGGACGCCAGGCAAAGTGGTAGGGTTTCATGAAAAGCGGCAGAAAGATGCATACACTCGGCCGGCGAGTCAGAATTACAATAACATCTCCCAGCTCCAGGCTATGGATACGGAAGGACTGGATATGGCGGTGCAGTTCCGGACTTCGCCGCTGCACACCAACGAGGACTTCGAGCCTGATTACGCCAACGATCTCTGTAAAGCCTGGAACGAGTGGATGCACGACTTTTGCAGCGCCGATCCATCGAGGCTGAAGGGTTCGGCGTTGATAACTCTGCACGACGTGGACCTCGCGGTGAATGAGGCACGCCGGTCGGTCAAGGATTTGGGTGCGGTTGGGTTGTCTCTCTGCCCAGAGCCCATCAATGAACGACAAATTCACGACCGCGAGTTCGACGCGTTATGGGCCGAAGCCGTGGACCTTAATGTGCCGATTTGTTTCCATCCACCCGCCCGCCCTAAGCAGTTACAAGTGTCTCGCCGTTTCGAGGGGCATCCGAACGAGCAGTTGTTGGTCAACCCTTTACGAAACCCCGTGGAGTTGATTCTCGCAGTCAGTGCCTTCTGCGCCGGCGGGGTGCTCGAAAAGTTTCCCACCCTGCGGGTTGCATTTCTTGAGGGGAATTGCAGCTGGTTGCCGTGGTTGTTGTATCGGCTCGACGAGTACTATGAGCTTCAAGGGGCCATGGCCGAGATACCACTACGAAAGAAGCCTAGTGAGTATTTCCGCGAGCAGTGTTTCATCTCCGCCGACGTGGACGAAGGATTGGTGGTCAACGTTGTCGACTATCTAGGCGATGATAACATTGTTTTTTCTACTGACTATCCACACATTGACTCCCGCTGGCCCGAGGCGGTTTCTACTTTCACCGCACTGCCGGGTTTGAAGCAGAAGTCCCTAGAGAAGATCCTCTGGGCGAATTGTGCCAGGTTGTACGGGGTAGAGTAGCGCCTTGGGTTTCACGGTCTTGAGCAGAGACCCTACCGTTAAACACGGCCCAGGGGTATCAATGTTGGGCTTCGTGCGCACGGCGCTGAATGAGGTGACGTAGATGATGCAGAAAAAACCGAGTTGGGGACCACCCGCCGAGATTTCTCGCACGGAATGCCTCGCGGACTCCCGCCAAGTACTAGCTATGCCGGACATTCCGTTCAGGGAGTACGAAGACCTGTTTCGTATCCAAGCGGTAGGGATGGAATGGGACATCGGGGCGCAGATCTATGAACCTCAGGATCCTGAAAGAACTATCGTCGGTGCCGACGGGCGGAAGGCTGGAGCATACCTGTTGTCCGGTGGCGACGGGGACTTCAAGACGATGGCGCCGGTGGCGCAGCTGTTGGCGGGAAAATTCGGCTTCAAGGTTGTCACCATGACATACCCGGGCCGTCTTTATCTCGGCGATGTATCGAGGGATTGGCCCCGCGATACCATCAATCCCGACGGTACCATTCGTACCCCTATTTGGCTGATTGGCGAAAACATCACCCCGGATCAGTACGAAGTAGTAAAAGATAGTTCCATCCGCGAACGGTACGGGACTCGCACCGTTCTCCATGCTAGGCCTGGCACTGACTTCTGGTATCGCCTGGCCGGTTGGCCGGCCGCATTCGAAGAAGGTGGTAAGCAAGCGATGGCCCGAAACCTTCCGGAGGGTGAGTTTTCCATCTATGTGCACGGCCATTCTACCGGCGGGCCGTTCGTATTTATGCTTTCGCAGCGGGTGCCTAATGTTGCGGGAGTTATGGCAGTGGAGAACTCAGCCTTCGGATACATAAATGAAGCTAAGCTCGCGGTCACCGGTTCGCTGGGTACTATCGGCGACTTCGAAAAAAGGGTGACGGAGACGAGCCGCACGGATCCATTCTACGAGCTCTACGTCCGAACTTGGCGCGACAAGGCCCGTTATATTGGTCCGGAGAAGTTAGGTCAGGATGGCCCGGTTGCTCTCATGCGGCTACCCCTGGTGATAGAGGAGGTGATGGAGGCGTGGGAAGCCGCTAAGACGCAGCCCCAGTTCAAGTGTGAGTACATTGTTAGCACCAATGTCGAACAGTCGCTGGAGGAGGCGGCCCGGGTCACGGCTGATCGCATGGGTGTAGATGGGGAGGGCGCTGAAGCGTTGGTACGGCAATATTTGGGTTACGGGCGCGAACTTCGGAGCCCGGGTGTCAAGCCGGTCCCCCCGATACTCTTTGGTGTCACCAAGAACAGCCGCGACCACGACGCCGCTACCTACCGGAGCTTGGTGATGCCGATGTTTGAGCGCATGAAGCCCGCTCCAAAACTTGCATTGGTACATCTTCAAGCGGGTGTCCATTCCTACTGGACTCCGGAGGTGGACTTGCCCGCAGGTGTGGCTCCGGGTGTGGCCAAGTTGTGGAGTGATGCGGTGACCGGCGGGTATTTCGTACCTCAGTAACGCTTGCTTAGATCGGCTACCGGGGTTCATGTCGAGATCGGAAGGACACATGATCGCTTGAGGGGATCGTGGCTACACTGATCACCGGTTCAGGACTGGTTGCAACATCCTTCGCACAGGCTGCCGCACGCAGGAATGCTCGCCTGGTTTTTTTTGATGTGCAACCTCAGGTCGAGTTTCTGAAGTCCAGAGTCGCGGGCGCGAGCATGGAGGTTGTCCAGGGTGACGTCCTCGACCTCTCGGCCTTACTTGAAGTCATCATGAAAAACCGTGTGGAGACGATAGTTCACACGGCTGGGTTAATCGGTACTAAGGTCGCTGACGCTCCCTACATGGGAACTCAGATCAATGTCGCGGGAACAATGAATGTTCTGGAAGCCGTGCGACTTTCTGGTGTCAAGCGTTTGGTTCATATCAGTTCCCTAAGTGTATACGACCAACGTCGTGACTGTTCGACGCCTCTGCGGGAGGACTTCCCGCGCGGTACCGGTGTGCTTTACGACAACACGAAAGTGGTCAAGGAGCTCATGGTGGAGGCTTATCAGCGCCTTTTCGGGTTTGAGGTAGTCGTCTTACGTTTGGCCAAGCTTTTTGGTTTTGGTCATTTTCTAGGGGGATCCGCTGGTGGCCGGCTCATTCAAACCCTGATGCAATCTGGTTTGTATGGTGAAGCGGTCCACGTACCCCGAGCCTTGACCACGGACTTCGAGTACATTTACGCTAAAGATGTTGGTCGTGCCGTAGACCTTGCCGTCAGTATGCCGTTGTCGGGAGAAATTTACTTCAACATCGGTAGTGGCAAGATTCTGGCTTTCGAAGAGTTGCTACGCGCTATTCGGGGGGTGTTTCCCGCCTTGGAGGTGGAGATCCTTCCTGGACCGCACCCCCACATGCCGGTAAAGCAGCCCATGGATTGTTCAAGGGCCAGAACGCACATGCGATGGGAGCCGGAGTTCCCTCTCGGGGAAGCATTGAGGGATTACATGTTGGATCTGAAGGGTGCGTCCTAGGGTCCGGTTCGCTCTTGAGTCATTCCGAACAGTGATTCTCGTTGGTGGGTGCGTCGCAGCAGACCGGTCCCTCGGTGGCCGAATGGCGTCCCTTAGCATCGAAGTGGTTCGTGGGTGCAAAAGTCGGAATCGAGGAACGTTACATGGCCAGAAATGGGTATCGGGTTTTTGATAGTGACATGCACGTATACGACGCTCATAGTCTTTATGAGAACTATATGAACCCGAGGTGGGGAGAGCGAATTCCGCGTGGTACGAAGCGTACCAAGCACGGCCGTATCGAATTTTCCCTTGGGAGTGGCGAGGTGTTACGAAAGCGGTCAAAACTATTGGAACATGGTGAGGACAAGGTAGCCGAGCGCTATGAATACGCCTTGGAGCAGACGTACGACGCGCCGTCCCAAGTGGTGGCGATGGACAAGGAGGGAATTGACGTAGCAGTTATGTTTCGCACCTCCCCCTTACACTGTGACGATAGCTTTGATCCCGACTATGCGATCGACTTATGCCGTGCATGGAACGACTGGATCACGGAGTTTTGTGGCGAGTGCCCGGACCGGATGAAGGCGTCGGGGCTGTTGACGTTGCACGATGTGGACTTAGCGGTCGACGAGGCACGGCGGGCGGTAACAGAATTGGGTGCGGTCGGTTTATCGGTCTGTCCGGAACCGGTTAATGGCCGGCGCATTCATGATCGCTACTATGATCCTTTGTGGGCGGAGATAGACCGCTTGAGTGTACCTTTGTGCTTTCATCCACCGGCAAATCCTAAGCAACGACAGGTGTCGCTGGATTTCTACGATCACCCAAATTCCAGCGTCATTGTTAACGCTCTGCGAAACCCCATCGAGCTGCAACTAGCAGTTTCTGCTTTTTGTGGTGGGGGTGTATTGGAGAAATTTCCGACGCTCAAGGTAGCATTTTTGGAGGGTAACTGTGCGTGGTTACCTTGGCTCCTCTACCGCTTGGATGAAAGGGCGGAGCTTCACGGAAGCCTCGCTGACGTTCCACTGTCGCGGAAGCCCAGCGATTACTTTCTGGACCAATGCTACGTGTCCGTGGATGTCTACGAATATCTTGTGACTGATGTCATAGGGCGTTTGGGGGATGAGAACATCGTAATCTCAACGGATTATCCCCATGCTGACGCACACTACCCAAATGCGGTGGAGGAATTCATGGACACCCCCGGGCTGGGTAACGGCTCCATGGAGAAGATTCTTTGGGGTAACTGCGCAAGACTCTACGGGGTAGGTTGAGGATTGCTCCAGGAGTCCGTTTGCAGGGGAAGATCGAGGTGTATTGGAAATGAGTGTGACTGAAGTGCAGAAGAGGCACCGGTCAGACGTCCTAAGCTCTCCCAACCCCTCTCCAACCGTGCTAAATTTTTAATATGTCGACCTTGATTACTGGGAGTGGGCTCATTGGTGCTTCATTTGGGGCATTTGCCGCAGAGCGGGGGGAGCGCCTCGTTTTTCTCGACCACCACCCACGGGACGAGTTTTTGAAGAGCAAGCTCGGCTCAGCAGACTACGTTTCCGTTCGGGGAGATGTATTGGACTTGCCGGCGCTCGTTGGAATTATCAAAAAACACGACATTGATACGGTGTTGCACACCGCGGCCATTATCGCTGGGAGGGTGGCTCTGGAGGGCTATTGGGCCTTCAATGTCAATATCCAAGGTACCATTAACGTGGCCGAGGCAGCGCGTTTAACGGGAGTTAAGCGGATCGTGCACATTAGTACGCTCGGAGTTTATAATCGCGCATTCGAGGGATCGATGCCGGTTTCCGAGACGCTCGAGCGCGGTGACAGTAGTGCCTACGGAAACTCTAAGGCCGTCCAGGAGTTGGTGCTGGAGGCATATCGCGGGGTCTTTGGCTTCGAGCTGATGGTAGTTCGGTTGGCGCATGTGTTCGGGTTAGGCCATTTTCAGGGTGGGGCCGAGAGTGGTGCCATTACGCATACGCTGCTGGTCCGCGGCCGAGAATGCGGCTTAGCTAAGATCGCAAGGCGTCAGACTCGTCCACTGGAGCGTATTTATGCCAAGGACGTGGGCCGCGCGGTTGATCTTGCTGCGACCGTGCCCATTCCGCCGGTTAATGTTTTCAACATCGGGACGGGGTTGGTGACAACCTTTGATGAGCTAGTGGCCGAGGTGGAGAATATTTATCCTGGCCTTGAGGTCGAGGTGGTGCCGGACGGGACTCCACATGAAGGTGCTAAGCAGCCCTTGGATATCGCACTGGCGAAAGAGTATTTGGGCTGGGAGCCTCAGTTCACCCTGGGCTCGGCCCTTCGTGACTACTCCCAGGACTTGGAATTTGGGGAATAACGCTATGGAACGGAGCTCGGTGTCGGAGGCAGTTCGCTCTCGCTTGTCTCATCCCGTTATCGATACTGACGGTCATACGGTTGAACTCGCCCCACTTTATTATGACTACCTGAAAGAGATGGGCGGCACCGACATGCCGAAGCGCTACGCCGAGGCCATGGGAAGAAGGTCGAACAATCAATGGTCCTCTATGACCGAAACCGAGCGGCATAACGTACGTGCACACTGCCCGCCATGGTGGGCCCGTCCGGCCCGCAATACCCTAGATCGGGCTACGGCCTCGTTGCCGCGCCTGTTATACGAACGAATGGACCGCCTGGGTATCGACTTCGCTGTTCTTTATCCTACGGAGGGTTTGAGTGGTCCAACCCGCTTTGAAGACGAAGAGCTGCGGCGGGTTTCGTGTCGTGCGCTCAACAAATTTCACGCGGAATTCTACGGTGAATGTTCGGACCGAATGACTCCGGCAGCAGTGATCCCTACTCATACGCCGGAAGAGGCGATTGCGGACACCGAGTATGCAGTCCGAGAGCTAGGCCTAAAGACTATCGTCATTGCGTACGTGGACCGGCCCATTCCTCAAGTGCGCTCAGAACGTCCAGACTTGGCACACTTGGCCCGCTATATTGATACCTTGGCGTTGGACAGCGAGCATGACTACGATCCGTTTTGGCAGCGCTGTATGGAGTTAGGGGTGGCACCTACATCCCATGCTAGCGGGCAAGGGTGGGGTAGTCGTCGCTCGGTATCTAATTACATGTATAACCATATCGGTCACTTTGCTGCAGCTGGTGAAGCCATGTGTAAAGCAATGTTTTTTGGAGGGGTTACATATCGTTTTCCAAACCTAAACTTCGCATTCTTGGAGTGCGGTGTCGCGTGGGCCTGCAGTCTCTATAATGACATCCTGGAGCACTGGGAGAAGCGTAATCGAGACGCCATTGCGGAACTGGACCCGAAGAATACCGACCTCGATTACATGATGAACCTTGTGGTGAAATACGGCGGGATCGAGAGCGGGGACAAACTAAACGAGATTCGTACGTCGCTTAACCGAGAGCAACGGCGACCTGAGAACCTGGACGATTGGTCCCGGTGCGGTATAGAGAAGCCTGAGGATATCCGTGATCGTTTCGTGCCTCGCTTCTATTTTGGTTGCGAGGCTGACGATCGTATGATCACCTGGGCCTTCAACGACGAGCTCAACCCGTTCGGCGCTCGACTCGGTGCTATGATGAGCTCGGACATCGGTCATTGGGATGTTACTGACATGACGGAGGTGGTGGCCAAGGCCCACGAATTGGTGGATCGGGGTCATATTACGGACGAGGATTTTCATGATTTCAGTTTCGCTAACGCCGTACGTTTCTACACCGGAGTGAACCCGAACTTCTTTGTAGGTACAGCGTGTGAGCAGGAAGCCGCGCGGGTTATGGCAGCGACTTGACCTAGAGGCGGGTGGAGAATTCGACAGCCAACAGGGGAGAGGACCTATTATGAAGGAAGAACTAAAAATTATGGACTCGGATATGCACGTGCGCGAGCCCGCTGACCTCTGGGAGAAATATATTGAGCCGGAGTGGCGGGATCGGGGCCCCAGGATCTTGAGTACCACTACTCGCAGCTCGGCCATGGTAATGCTCGACGGTAAGATCCTAAAGGGGTACGCACCGACATACCGTGGCGGCATTTTTGATGCGAGGCGTATTGATGAAGAAATTGCCAGCGCTCGGGCTCGAGGCTTTGACGGGGTGTCACAACTTGATGCTATGGAGAAGGAGGGACTGGACCTCGCCGTCATGTACCCTTCCATAGGACTTGGGGTCATGATGCGGGACGATATGGACCCCAAGCTCGGAGCGGCGATTGCCCGAGCCTATAATAACTGGTTGTACGATTTCTGCCAGACGGACCCCAGTCGGATGAAGGGGGCGGCTATGATTTCGCTCCATGATGTAACCGAGGCGGCTAACGAGGCGCGGAGAGCGGTGGAGGAGCTAGGATTTGTGGCGGTGTTTGCTCGTCCGGAGCCGCTTCGTGGGTTACCTTGGCATTCTCGATACTACGATGTCCTGTGGTCAACCCTGGAGGAGCTAGGTATTCCCATGGGCTTCCATTCCGCCGCGTCCGCCGGCGAGGTGCGGCAGCTGGGGGATGTGTTCGGCGATGATCTTTTGCTCCGGCACATCTGTGAACACCCCATGTCCAACATGTTGGCCATGATCGACATCATCGGTGGTGGGGTTCTGGAACGCCACCCAAAGCTCAAGGTAGCGTTTTTGGAGTGCTACTGTGGCTGGGTTTCGTTCATGCTTCATCGGATGGATGGTGCCGTTTCCAAGGCTCGTAACCCCAATATTTCGGAGCTCAAACCTAGCGAGTTCTTCAAACGCCAGTGTTGGATTTCCACCGAATCCGAGAAAGAGTTGCCCATGATCGCGGAGCTGATCGGTGATGACAACATCGTCTACTCGACTGACTACCCTCACGGTGACTCGGACTTCCCCCACGCGGTAGACGAGTTTCTGGAGGTCGACGGTGTTCCGCGGGAGACTCAGCGAAAAATACTCTGGGACAACTGTGCTCGCCTGTATGATCTATGAGTAGGAGGCGGACGAACTAACACGCTGTTCTTCGCGAAAAATATATTGAAGGGCCGGCGCGATCACGATTGTTTTTCGTTGACACTGGGGGGATCATGGCATTTTGGTGCCCCTGTCGTACTCCGCCTTAGCTGTAGCGACAGCGTCTAACGCTGCCGCCCGAAATTCTGATTGCCGGCCCGCCGCGTTGCTGTAACTAGCCTTCCTCGAGTGGAGTTGGTTCTGGAAGTGCGGAATCACATGTCTCGCGAACAGTTCATAGCTACGTTGAGTGGCCTCCCAGTCGGCCCAGTCGTGGCACATAAACAGCACCATCCCAAACCCGCCCGTTCCGGTCTGCATGCGCTCAATCACCTGGATGACATCGTCCGGCGTTCCAATGATGGCGCGATCCGATTCGATGATGAATTTTCGAACGTCTCTAACGTTCTTGGGGACCGGTATATTGGGAAGAACGTCGCTTGCATAACCCCGCCAGGCGTCGATGCCAAATTGAACATCCTCCATGGCCTGTTCGCGGCTATCCGCAATATGCATTTGAACGGCGATGCGGAAGTTGCGCCGGTCGGGGGAGTTGCCGTGTTCAATCGCAGCTTCCTCGTAAATTCCCCAGTTCGTCGCATACGCGGCAAGTGCTTCGTCAGAATGTCCTCCGAGAGACAGGAGGCCGAGTCCGTAACGACCGGCCAGGTCTGCGCCTGCGGGTGAACGGATGGTAGTCACTGCCATCTCCATCCTCGGCCGCGTGAAGGAGGCGTGCTGTAGTTTGGCATTGTCGAGTGTGAACCAGTCGGTCTTTGCGCTTACCCGTTCCCCTTCCAATAGCGGAATTATGACTTCCAGCGCCTCGTTCATCATGCGCCGGGTTCGACGCACGTCGATCCCCATCTGCGCTGCGTCTGAAGGAAGTGCGCCGGGGCCTATACCGAACATGCTGCGGCCGCGGGTCATGTGATCGAGCTGAACCATAGCGTCGGCAAGCATGAAGGGATGGGTGTAGGGCAGTGACTTCACCCCGGTTCCGAGTCGGATGTGCCGAGTCTCCCTGGCCGCGGCAGCGATGAAGATCTCCGGTGCCGCGATGGTCTCGAATCCACCGGAGTGGTGTTCGCCAACCCAAGCTTCGTCATAGCCGAGGCGATCCAGTAGCATCATCAACTCCAAGTCACGCTCAAATAGAAGGGTTGGGTTTTCATTGAGTGCGTGGAATGGGGCCAGGAAAACGCCAAAGCGTAGCGTGGTGTCGGACATGCGAAATTGCCTCGTTATTAGCCTAGGCTTCGATGCCGTAGAATTTGATGCAGTTATCCCACAGGATCTTACGTGCGTTCTCCACCGGTAGCTCCTGCTGAATGAAGGCATCTACCGCGTGTGGGAACTCTGAGTCGCTGTGGGGATAATCGGTAGAAAACACGATGTTGTCGTCACCCATCAATTGGATGACCGAACCAACTTCTCGCTCCTCACCTTCGCAACCAACTACACATTGACGCTTGAAGTACTCACTAGGTTTCATGGTGAGCATGGGTGCGTCAGCGGCTCCCAACTGATTCCAGTGAGTGTCCATGCGACTGAGCCATGCTGGTGTCCAGCCGCAATTACATTCCAGGAAGGCTACCTTGAGAGCCGGGAAGCGTTCCAGAACGCCACCCACGATAATGTCCACCATTGTCACCATTTGTCCTGTGACGTGGCTACATATGTGGCGCATGAGGCGGTTGTTCTGACCGAAGCGCTCAATGTGGGGGTAATACCCAGAGTTGGTACATTCGTGGAAGCCCACAGGCATTCCCAGTTCCTCCAGTTCCGCCCAGAGGGGCTCCCAGTAAAGGCTAAACCAGGTATCACCTGGTAGGGGTGTAGCCCGTAAGAACGCGGTGACGAAACCGAGTTCATTCGCCGCGCGGCGGGCTTCCCGGAGTGCAAGGGAGACGTCGTGGGGCGGTAACATAGCAGCGCCCTTGAGGCGTGCGGGGTCCTTCTGGCAGAAATCGTATAGCCAGTTGTTGTAGGCACGGCAGATAGCCTCAGCAAGAAGTGGGTCCATGTCCGGTACGGTCATGATGTGGAGGCAGGCGGTGGGGAACAGCACGGCTACATCCAGCCCTTCGATGTCCATGGCCTCCAGTTGAGACTTGGCGTCGAAACCCTGGGCGCGGGCAAAGCTGATCGCGTCTTCCTCGTTTGACTGCCGACGCTTGCCGATCATACGGACATCATTCGCCAGCGAAGGGCTGTTTGCACGCGGCTCCTTTCCATCCAGCAACAACAGATTGAAGTCGCCCCGGCTGGGTACGTTGACGACCCGTGGCGCATGCTGTTTGAAGGGTGCATCTACATATTTATCCCACAGATCCGGCGGCTCCATGATGTGCATGTCAGAGTCGATGATCTTCAGTCCGTTTTTCATCTGTATCTCCCTCTTTGGGGTTTGGTTGCTCAACTCGAATAGCGCTGAGGGTCCATTGAGTCAAGGAGCGGCGCGTTTCGGTGACGCGAATGTTGCGTGATGGTAGTCTTTGACCCCCTGGTTGCGGGCTCATATAAAGAAGGAAGCACGCGGGGATAAGGAGGTTTGTACAAATGACGCAGGCGCTTGACGGAATCAGTGTGTTGGATCTCAGCAATTATATTGCGGGCCCGTTCGCGGCCATGTTGTTGGGGGACATGGGGGCTACAGTGCTCAAAATTGAGAACACTAGTGGCGGAGACCCGTTTCGAAAGTCAGCTCGAGAGCCGCGCATGTATAGCCCGCTGTTTTGGAGTTATAACCGGAACAAGCGGAGTATGACATTAAACTTACGCCACTCGGAAGGTAAGAAATTGTTTCTCCAGATGGTGGAAACGGCAGATGTTGTGATCGAGAATTTTCGGCCGGGAGTAATGGACCGGCTGGAGCTTGATTATGAGCGCCTCAAGGGTCTAAATCCGCGTCTCATCTACTGCGGTATTTCAGCCTTCGGACAGACCGGTCCGTATCGCGAAAGGCCTGGATTTGATACCCTCGGGCAGTGTCTCAGTGGCCTTTTGAGCCAAATTGTTGACCCCAAGGCGCCATCACCACCGGGCTTAGCCTTCTCGGATCACCTTGGGGGAATGTTTTCGTGCTACGGAATTCTCACGGCCTTGATGGCCCGAGAGAGAAGCGGAAAGGGCCAGAAAGTAGAAACCTCCCTCATGGAGGCTTCGATGGCGTTTATCGGTCGCAGTATTACCCAGTATCTTGCTACTGGAGATGTCCCGAATGTAGAAAGCAGGGGGCGGTCTGCGGGGGTTTACGCACTTCTAGCGGAGGACGAACTTCCGCTTGTTGTTCACCTTTCGCACCTAAATAAGTTCTTCGTAAGCCTGGCTGAGGCTATCGATAGGCCAGAGCTTGCGAAGGATCCCCGCTTCCACGATCGTGAAGACCGTGTGACGAACTACGATACATTGAAGGCGTTATTGCAGGACATTTTCAAGACCAAGCCACGACAGTACTGGTTGAATGTGTTGAGTAAGCATGACGTCGCCCACGCGCCAATTAATCGGCTTGATGAGGTGTTTGAAGACCCCCAGGTCCAGCACCTTGACCGAATCATGGAACTTCAACATCCTAAGCATGGGCCAATTCACACAGTCAAAAGTGGCGTGAACCTGAGCGACACCCCCTTCCAGGTCTCGTCACTACCACCGGAGTTGGGCGAGCACACGGCTGAGGTTCTTCGGGAACTAGGGCTTAGCGAGGAGAAAATCGGCCAACTCGAGGAAGAAGGAACGATCTGAGGCCGATCCAGGCATTTGAGTGAGATATTTGCAGTATGACATGCGAGAGTGGAAAGGAGCCCTTACAATGGCGCGGAATGGTTTCAAGATCTTAGATAGCGATATGCACGTCTTTGAGCCGCATGATCTTTATCTCAACTATATGGATCCCAGATGGGGCGATCGAGTTCCGAGAGGGGTGCCGAGAGCGCGCCACGGACAAGTCAAGTTTGAGTTTGGTGATGGAGTCCACGTTCGGGAGTCGGGCCTTTCGGCGCAGCCTAATGTGACGCCCGGAGAGGAAAAGGTAGCCCATCGTTATACGAAGCCACTGGCGAGAAACTACGATGCCGTGTCCCAGGTAGAGGCTATGGACACCGAAGGCCTAGATGTGGCGGTATTATTCCGAACGTTTCCGCTTCATTGCGATGATCGCCTGGAGCCAGAGTATGCGAATGCCCTATGCCGAGCCTGGAACGATTGGGTAGCGGATTTTTGCAAGGAAGGTCCGGAAAGGCTTAAGCCCTCGGCGTTGATCACACTGCACGACGTAGATATGGCCGTTGACGAAACGCGTCGAGCGGTGACAGAGCGGGGCGCAGTTGGTCTCTGCCTGGTGCCGGAGCCGGCTAATGGCCGACACATTCACGAGCGCTGTTTTGACCCACTCTGGGCAGAGGCAGAGCGTCTGAGCGTTCCTATCTGCTTCC
Source organism: uncultured Syntrophobacterales bacterium (assembly GCA_964438895.1). Taxonomy (GTDB): domain Bacteria; phylum Desulfobacterota; class Binatia; order UBA9968; family JAJDTQ01; genus JAJDTQ01. The sequence goes on from CAYTMJ010000033.1 coordinate 18,077, forward strand.
ATCCCGCAGCCAATCCTCATATGGACCAGGTGGCACAACGGTTCAAGGGGCTCCCTAACGAAGGTGTTTTGGTAAATGCTTATCGTAATCCAGTTGAGCTCATGTTGGCGGTAGGGAGTTTCTGTGGCGGCGGGGTTTTAGAGCGCTTCCCTCGGTTGAGAGTCGCGTTTCTTGAAGGAAACTGCAGTTGGTTACCCTGGGTCCTTTATCGCCTAGACGAGCGTTGGGAACTTCGAAAAGACCTCTGTGATACACCGCTTTCACTAAATCCCAGCGAATATTTCCTGCGGCAGTGTTTTATTGCGACGGACGTCGAGGAGGCGTTGGTCGCGGATGTAGCATCGAGGCTCGGTGATGACAACATCGTGATCTCAACGGACTACCCGCACGCCGACTCACGTTGGCCGGAAGCGATTGACACTTTCCTTCGGATCGAAGGGCTTACTGAGGTGTCCAAGCGCAAGATCTTTTGGGATAACAGCGCGAGGCTATACGACCTCTAGTAGGCACCAGACGTCGCGGCATATCTCTGTCAGAACAAAGCGTTGATTATACCGCCTTTTTGAGCGGCTGGGTGTTGAAGTGTTGCTTCACCTCCGCCAACTTCATGACATCCGCGTATTTGTGGTGTAGGTCGAACAGGTTTACCTTATGGGAAATGATGCTCCGGTCGAAGACGCACTCCTCAACAATCGAGACGTGGTAGCCGTTAGAGTAGGCATCCACCACGCTCGCCCGCACGCATCCACTCGTGCTTTCGCCACACACGATCAGGGAGCTAATGCCGAGCCGGGTTAGGTGTGCGATTAGTGGTGTTCCGTAGAAGCTGCTCGCGCGCTCTTTATAAATGGTGATGTCTTCCGGCTCGGGCGTGAAGTCCTTATAGATCAGGTAGTCGTCGTCATCCATTCTTGCGACCTGCCGGTTGGTGGCGTGCACCAAAGCGGGCTGCACTTCCTTCCTTGTTTCGCTGGTGGTGTAAAAGATTGGCAGCTGCTGCGCCCGCGCTAGCGCAAAGAGCTCCTTGGTGGGCGCGATAGCATCGTAGGCGTTTACGCCGCAGGCACTCTTGTACTCCTTGACGACTTCGTGTACGGGCTTCGGCCCACCTCGGTAGGCAAGGTTGTAGAGGTCGATGGCCAACAGGGCTGGCCGCTCACCGACGAAGATATCCCTACGGTAAGGCTTGTAGATGTCGATGATTTCGTCGCTGATGATGTCCTGCCAGCAGTGATCTTCAAATTTGTCAGCCATTGTGGGCCTCCTCTTCGAGTGTGATTAGGACGTGATAGCCTTCGATTATTAGCCCTGTCAAGCTGCTTTTGCTCTGTGGGCCCATTTCATCGCCGTCCGTCAAATTCGCATTCTTGCGCTACAGTCGGTAGCCTCTTCTCCGTATGTGGTTTGTATTGGCGCTGTTCTCCGCTGTCTTCCAGGTCTTGCGGAACATGTCCATGAAGCATCTGGGGCACGAGCTAGACGATGTAATCAACGTTTGGGGCCGATTCACGTTTCTATTACCTTTTGTAGCTCTTGGCTCCGCCTGGTATGGGATACCGGAACTGAAGGACGGTTTCTGGCCCTACGTCTTTGGTTTCGCGGTTACGCAGTCCATTGCCACATTGAGTCTTTCCAAGGCCCTTAAGCTGTCCGGAATCGCTATCGTAACGTCATTGTGGAAACTCAGTCTCCTGTTCCTAGTCCTATTTGCCTACATTTTCCTCCGAGAGGTACCCTCAGTGGCCGGGTTGGCGGGCGTGTTTCTAAGTGCCGCTGGTGTGTATCTTCTTAACGTTCAGAAAGGTCGGATTTCGGTCTGGGCGCCGTTATGCGAACTGTTTGTCAACAAGGGGCTTCGGTTCACCCTGGTAGCGGCGTTTTTTTATGCGCCGTCAGTGGTACTTATCAAACTTCTGATCCTCCATTCCGACGTCTACTTCGCTAACTTAGCAGGTTACTTCGCAGCATCCCTCACGGTGCTTCCCCTGGCGCTGTGTCGTTCTGCCCGCCATTTCCGTGCTATTCCTCAGCATGGGGGTACGTTTTTGGCCATGGGATTATGCGCGTGTTTGACGAGCATTTGCCATAGTTTAGCCTACGAGCTGACGTTGACCTCCTACGTGGAAGCGGTCAAACAGACCGAGATCCTTTTCGCTCTGGTGGCAGGGTGGCTCGTGTTTAATGAGCGTGCCCGGGTTCGGACGATTCTCCCGGGGAGCTTAACCATTATGGTCGGAATGATTTTGTTGAAGTTCGGTTAACCGTGCATTCGCTGAATCGGGCCCAGGTCCACAAGGGGCGTTTGCGATACAGGTTTTCGACATCAACGGGTATCTCGGTGCCGAAACTTTGCAGCCATTCCGTCAATGGCCGCAAAGGGAGCCCTACCGCCGCGAGATAGTCGCCTCGGAGACTCTCGATCAACCGGTAGCCTTCGCTCTGGATGGCGTAGGCTCCGGCCTTGTCCATGGATTCTCCACGAGCCACGTAACGGGCGATCTCCACATGAGTAGAACGCCTCATTCGTACTTCGACACGTTCTACGTGGGTGAACACCTGCGCGTTTGCGTGGTGGATTAACGCTACGCCGGTTAGGATGCGGTGTTGCCGACCGGAAAGCCGTTGGAGTATGGATGTAGCGTCGTCCGGATCTTTGGGCTTGCCGATCTTCTCGTCGTCCAGTGCAATGAGGGTGTCGGCACCCAGGACCAGTGTATCCGGTTCGATCGTCGCTATGGAACGGGCTTTACCCAGCGCAAGCTCAAGTGCTTCTGCCTCAGGGGAGAGTTCCTCATGTGTGGTTTCTTGGAAAACGGGCTGGCGAACTTCGAAGGGTACACCGAGGAGAGCTAGGATCTCGCGCCGACGTGGCGACGTTGACGCCAGGACGATGCGCATGGCGCCTTAGGCCACTTCCATGATCTGCGCGACTTCCTCGGAATTGCGTGCTCGGACCATTTGGGCCCGCCATTGCGCCGCTCCGCGGAACCCCTTGCAGTACCACGCGAGATGCTTACGCATGGCTGGGAAACGCCTTTCGCCCCAGAGAGCCTCGAAATGGCGACTATGTTCTAGCAACACCTGGGTCCGTTCTTCGCGGGTCACCTCGAGCCCGAATTCGCGCGTGTGCGCGATCCCGGCCAGGGAATCCTTTGCCCACTGCTTGTTTCGGAAGATCCAGGGATTGCCCATGGCCCCACGCCCTAGGAGGACTCCGTCAACTCCGGTTTGCCGGATTCGTTCTACTGCATCCGACATGGACTTGAGGTCCCCATTTCCTAGGATCAGCGTCGGTACCTCTCGGGCCAACTCGGTTGCGCGATGAATAGCGTCCCAGTCGGCGCGCCCCTTATACATCTGCTTAAGGGTACGGCCGTGCAGCGATATTGCAGCGGGCTCCTCGTTCAGGAGCACTGGAATCCACTCGTCCACCGCTACTTGGTCGTACCCCAGGCGGGTTTTGACAGACAACGGGATCGCGTTCCGTGTCGCTCTTTGCGCGCGGTCACCATTCATGTGCCGGACCCGTTGTACCACTTCTGTTTCCAGTCCTATCCCCTCCAACTGCTGACCTGAGGCCCAATCTTCGATCCCTTGCCGCGTTGCACGGATGATAGCCACTGCCAACTTGGGATTCAGGATTAACCCGGCGCCGGATCCCTTGTTAGCAACCTTCTTGGCGGGACATCCCATGTTGATGTCTAGGCCGTCAAACCCGAGCTCGCACACGATGTGCGCTACCTGGTAGAAGGCAGTAGGGGTATGTCCGTAAATCTGTGCTAACACCGGACGTTCGTAGTCTCCGTAAGATAAGTCTCGTACGAAGCTATCCGCGCCACAGCAGATGGCCTCAACGCTAGTGAACTCCGTCATGCATAGATCCGGTCGCCCATACCGAGCTGCGACCCGGCGGAACGAGGCGTCCGTGACCCCATCCATAGGCGAAAGGCCGATGATAGGTTTTTCGATTCCCTGCCAGAAACTCATAGTGTGAAAATTGGGCGGTTCGGGAAAGAATGCTTAGCCGGTGGACTCTGCAGCGTCTCCGTGCGCAATCATGCTGTCGAGTTCTTCTTTTAGGCGCGGCAGGATCTCATCGTACGGGAAAGCTCCGAGAGGTTTACTACCGCGCTTTAGGTTGACGAACCGAGGTCCGCACCATAGGCCGAGGTCGGCGTCGTCGGTTTCGCCGGGTCCGTTGACCCGACATCCCATTACTGCGATCGTGACGGCATGCTCGGCTGCATAGGCGGTCATCTCCTTAACCTGTTCCGCAAGTTCTACAAAATTCTCGTTCTCTACCCGCGAACAGCTTGGACAACTGATAATATTCAGTTCGTTGAGGCCGTAATCGATAACGCTACGCACCCGGCCTGCGGCGATATCCGACAGAATCTTTTGGCCCGCTTTGATTTCTTCCGGCTTCCGTGGGTTGGGGACAGTGAGGGAAACTCGGATGGTGTCACCAATGCCCCGGCTGATGAGTTGTTCGAAGGCAATGCGCGTTTTGATGATCCCATCTGGCGGTAAGCCGGCTTCGGTGACACCGAGGTGCAACGGGATGTCTGGGCGCTCTGCGGCAAAACGTTTATTGACTTCTACGACTTTGGCTGGGTCCGAATCTTTGAGCGAGACGCAGTAGCGTTGGTAACCCAGGCTATCCAAAAAGTCGCAGTGCTCCCACGCGCTGGCTAACATCGGTGAAATTGAGTCGTCTTCAGGAAATCTCTCTTTTTGTGCCGGATCTACCGATCCGCAGTTTATCCCTACGCGCATCGCGCAATCGTTGGTCGTTGCCGTCTCCACTAGGAAACGGACCTTGTCTTGCCAAGGCTTCTGTCGTTCGTGGTGGTAGAGGTGGCCAGGGTTGTAGCGAATCTTGTCTACGTGGGGCGCTACTACGCTGGCGAGTCGATAGTTTTCCTGGAGGTCCACTGAAAGGTTAGCTTCGCTAGCGTCTCGTATTGCAGGCAATGACGCCGCATCCTTCTTGCTGTCGACTGCGATGCGGATGATGTCGGCACCGGCGCGGGCTAGGTCGTTGATCTGCGTCACCGTCGCCGCGACATCCTGAGTGTGGGTCGCGCACATGCTTTGTACCGCGATAGGATTGTTGCCACCTATTACGGTACTGCCAATGCGCACGGGCCGAGTAGGGTTACGGGGCAGCTTCACGGTTTCGGCTCCTTCGATGGGGGGGGCGTACGGAATTGACTCAAGGCTACCGTTAAAGTCTGGATGACGCAACATGGAGCGAGCGTGTGGATGGCCGCAACCTTGATAGGGGACCCTTGTTGGTTTAGACTGCCAACGTGAATCCTGCCCCGTCTTGTTGGGAAAAAAAGCAACTCGATCAGACGCGCCTGTGTGTCGGGTGGTGTGTGGCAATTGGGTTTTGGTTATTGACAGGCCTTGCTTCGGCCCAGCCCTTGGCAAATCCGGTCTTCGCGGCTCTTTCGCCGAGCTTCCAACAGGAGGCGTTCGGGAGGGAGATCCTCCACCAACTTTTGCGGGGTCATTACAACCCCATCTCTTTAGACGACCAAGTTTCGAGCGGAATCTTTGATTCCTATATTAAGGCAATGGATCCTTCGCGAAGTTATTTCCGCTCGGAGGACATCGCGGAATTCGAAGTCTATAGGAGTCGGTTCGATGATTTGCTGAAGGTGGGTGACCTGGGCCTTCCCTTTAGGATGTTCAACCGATATCGGGTACGAGTGACCGAACGGCTCCGGTTTATCGTCGGTGTTGTTGAAGGAGGGTTTGACGACTTAGATTTCGACAAGGAAGAAGTGCTCGCGCGGAGGAATGTTTCATGGGGTGCCTCGGAGCTCGAGTTGAGGGCCCGTTGGCGTAGGCAGGTCAAAAATGAAGTGTTGGCTTACCTTTTGTCCGGAACGGAACGAGGGGAAATAAGGAAGCTCCTAAGGCGGCGCTATGACAACCAACTAGTTCGACTCCGTCAACTTAATAGTGCGGACGCGTTTCGTGTGTATATTAACTCATTCTTACGAGCGGTAGATCCACATTCCCTTTATTTTCCGCCCCATCAGAGCAAAAACTTCAATATACACCTAAGTTTATCTTTAGAGGGGATCGGAGCCGTTCTGCAGGCGGACGGTGAGGATATTAAGGTGGTGAGGCTAGTTGCCGGCGGACCGGCCGACAAGGCGGGTGATTTGCAACCCGGGGATCGTATTGCGGGCGTGGGACAAGGTGTGCAGGGTGAATTTGTTCACGTCGTGGGCATGCGTCTGCGGGATGTAGTGGCCTTAATCCGTGGCCCTAAGGGGACCACGGTCCGCCTCGCTGTAATACCTCAGTACAGCAGGACCGAACAGCGCAAGGTGGTTCGAATTGTTCGGAACAAGGTGGAGTTGGAGGATCAGCAGGTGAGTCGCACCGTTAGGAAGGTACAATCCCGGTCACGCACGGAAAGGATCGGGATTGTGCATATCCCCACGTTCTATTTGGACTTCGCTGCGCTACGAGCCGGGGATCCAGACTTTAAGAGTACGGCCAGCGACGTAAAACGTTTGATTGACGAATTTAGAGAGGCAGATGTTGACGGCCTGGTAATCGACTTGAGGGGTAATGGTGGAGGGGCGCTTCGGGAGGCGATCGCGTTAGTTGGCCTTTTCATCAAGAAGGGCCCTGTGGTGCAGGTTCGAGACGGTCGTGGGGTTGTCCGTGTTCATTCCGACACCGATCGTGGCATTGCGTACGACGGTCCGTTGGCAATTCTGGTGAACCGTCTAAGTGCTTCAGCTTCCGAGATCTTCGCAGCAGCTATTCAAGACTACGGAAGAGGTCTAGTGATAGGCGGGCAGACGTTCGGTAAGGGGACTGTTCAGACGTTAATTCCTATTCGCAAGGGACATCTAAAGCTCACCCAGGCCAAGTTCTATCGGGTCTCAGGGGAGGGTATACAGAACCGGGGCGTGATTCCTGACATCAGGCTCCCTAGCCCTATTGACAAGGCGGAAGTTGGTGAGAGTTCACTAGAACATGCTCTGGCATGGGATGTTATCGACGAGGTACGATATTCAGCGGCCGGAGACACCGTTGCTTATGTCGAATCTCTGACGCGAAAACACAGCGCCCGTGCTAAGGCAGACCCGGACTTCGTTCATCTTGTGGCCAAGATCCAGCGTATCGCGCAAGAACGGGAGAAGGCTAATATTTCCCTGAGAGCGGAAACGCGAAGGGCCCGGAAGCGGAGCGGCGAGCTCGAGGAGCTCAAAAGCGAGAACCGCCGCCGCGTGGCTAAAGGAGAGAAACCGCTTGTAAGCTATTCAGAGTTGGTAGCCCACAACGAGAAAAAAGCGGGGTCACATTCTTCTCAGGAGGAAGACGTCATTCTGGCGGAGGCCGCCCACATTCTCGCAGATTTCATTGGGGCGACCCGGAACGCTGGGAATTCGAGGTCGACAGCTTTGCATACGCAAGGAACCCTACGGCGGTAGGGGCTATTCACCGCCATTTACGTCCACCACCGAACCATTCACGAACGAGGCGGCGTCCGATGCGAGAAACAGGGCTACGCCAGCTACTTCGTCGGCCTTGCCGTGGCGCCCCAGGGCGATATTGTCTAGTCCTTCGGACTCCATGCGAGCCAAGCTCGTACCCCCTGGCCTAGGGGTGTCTATAATCCCCGGTGCCACCGCGTTTATCCGCACCTCTGGCCCCCACTGATTGGCCATGTGAAAAGTTAGGTTCATGACTGCAGCCTTGGCGGTCCCGTAGGCAGCCATATCGGGGCGCTCGTGCTTGGTCGAACGGCCGGATATGGAGCCGATGTTGATGATGGCACCCTTTCCGTGTTCTTTCATGTGGGGCACCACTGCCTTGGAGCATATGAACGCTGTTTTTGCATTGACATCGTAGACCCCCATGAAGTCTTCGGGCGAGAGTTCGAGCAACGCTCCGCGCTGATATGTTGGCATTTCTGAATTGCGGCTATAGGAGCCCCCGGCGACGTTGAGGAGTGCGTCGATGCGGCCGAACTGTTCCAGGGTGACCTTAACCAAAGTTTGGACTTGATCCTCCTTGGACACGTCTACCGCCAGGCCTCCCGCACTGACCCCCAGGGCTTCAATTTCGGCAACTACCGGTGGAATGGATGCAGCTGGTAAGGAGGCGATCATGATGTTGGAACCCGCCTGGGCAAAGGCCAACGCGCAGGCACGGCCGATGCCGCCACTACCGCCAGTGATTATGGTTGTTCTTCCTTCGAGAGAAAAGCGTGAAAGATCCATTTGCTCCCTTTCGTACTAACCTTCCCATAGATGACTAAACTCAACCGCTACAACGTCTTGGTAGTTGACGGGTTTGACCAGGAGCCCAATGTCCTGCGCGAACCGATTCATGTTAACTACCACCGGTTCCGGGATCCTAGGGTCGTAGTAAGGAATGTCGCGTTCAATGAGGGTGGCGATGAGTGATGCCTCTTCGGGCGGATATAATGCTTTCCCAACTTCGGTTGCCCGCTGGGGATTCTCCACTAGGGCTCTCTGCGTTTTTACTAGTGCCCGAATTGCGGCGGCTGCAGCGTCGGGGTCCTCGGAGATCAGGCGGTCCGAAGTGATCAGGGCAGGAAACGTGTATCCTCGCGCCTCGGCTGGTCCCTCGCCGCGTCGTATGTCTAGTACGATGGTTCCCGCCCCTTGGCGGACAGCTACCTCCGCCCCCATACCGTTGGCCCAGAATCCGTCGAGAGCACCTTCGGAAAGCGCCTTAGCCGCGGTTACTCCAAAGGAGACACCGGCGGCGGTGGCGCCCGGTACCGGCCCGATTTGAATCTTATCGGCCTCAGGGTCTAGGCCGCTTGCGGCCAGCAGCCGCTTGAGGCCCAGATCAACGCCCGGAGCAGCGCCTATGCGGAGACCTTTGATGGCTTCGATATCGCCGCGCTTAGCCCCCAAATCGGCTCTCAGGACCAGGAACCAATACATATGCTGAGCCAACGCAGCTAACAGTTTGGCACCCTTCCAGTCTGGGAATTGGGTCAATGTAGCATGGGACGAGGCGGCGACGAAGTCCAGCTTATGGTCCCGAAGGGCCTCGAAGGTCTTAGGCACCGGAAAGATCAGTTCCAGCTCCATATCGAGACCCTCGGCCTTGAAGAAGCCGAGCTCTATTGCGGCAATAGCGGGGAAGTACGAGTTCGAGACGAAATCCGGCAGTCCTAATCGCATGTTGTTCCTTTCGCAAAGTCAATAGATCCGGGTGTACCGGATTCCCCGCCCTGATGCAAAAACGAGCCGCCCGGCGCTGCTGGTAGGAGGGATGTTTATTAGCGTACTAAGGCCAGCCGATTTAGTTGCTGGGATAGTCAGTGACGAGGCGTCGAGGGTTAGCTCTTGCACGTCTCGTCTTCAGCTCCAGTATGTGGTGCGGTCTGAGGGGATCGCGTTTAAGACCTCAGGGGGAATGAATGCTTCTGGGTGAATACGCTTCAGCGCTTCTTCGGGGCACTTGGATACGGGTGAGAAGGGCCGGTCTAGCGGCCGGGTAGCGTCAATGATCATGGCCGAGGTACGGATACCTTCATCCATAGAAGGGTCGATTAGGGGGCCACGCATGATGTCGGAAATCAGCGTCACCTGCCGGTGAGGTTGGACGCGGGTCGCAAGCGCCCAGAGGATGTCGGTGGGATTGAAGACGTCAATGTCGTTGTCGAAGATGAATACATGTTTACATTGGTCGAAGCTCAGTGCCGCAGCTGCCGCCCGCCCTGGGTCACCTTCGGACGTCTTGTTCATGGCGATGAACACGTTCATCAAGGCATGTCGGCCATTTTTGCAGACCGCGGTCACTCCGGGGACGGCCTCTCGGCAGCGCCGTAGGTATGCTCCTTCACGCGCTAGGTCCATCCAAGGCTTATCACCGTCGGGGGTGATGACCGATTGGTGGATGGCATCTTTTCGCCTCGTGATCGCGTGCACTTCCAGCGAAGCAGCCTGGCGGAAACCCTGGGGTCCTACGTACCCGTGAACTTCTCCGAACGGCCCCTCTACTACGCGTTTTCCGGGTATGAGTTCCCCTTCGATGATGATTTCGCCGTCCGCCGGTACCAATAGCTTGTCACCGAACGTCTCTGAGGGGGTCAGCCGTAACGGTTCCTGTAGATAGCCACCGATCATCTCGAGCTCATCGGTTTCGAATGCTCCCCGGTAGCAGGCGCCGATGTTAAACGCAGGGTGATGACCCACTACCACCGCTATCGGGCATTTCTCCCCCTTCTCCTCATAGGCCCGAAAAATCCGCCACATGTGCTGTAGGGATAGGTAGAAGCCGGTGTGGCTCCGGTCCTTCACCTCCATGCGGTGGTAGGAGACGTTGTACACGCCGGAGTCGCGGTCGCGCCCCAGGCTCGGCATGTCAATATAGGGCCCGCCGTCCAGGGCATGGTGACGCATAACTGGTAGTTCGAAGAGATCCACGTCTGACCCCCGGCGGACTACCTCCTTGACCGGCGCTTCGGATCGTTCCACCAATACGGGCGCGATGGGATTGGCTTCCCGTTTTAAGCACTCGATAGCTAATTCCGCGCGGTTTGTATCTGGGGGGACCCCAAGGGCAGTTTGAAACTTTCCCATCGAGACTTCGCAGTTCATGGCGAGTCGGACCTCTGAGATATTCCCGTGTAGGTCCTTGGGATGTTCAAATAACAGGACGGGAAACTGCTTTCGATCCGCTAATTGGGCAATAAGGGCCGAGACGTCGAAACCCGCCGGGTTCACAGGTTGGGTGACGTGAACCACTTCCCCGGGCCTCTGTCGTCCCAGGTCGAAGAGAAAGGTGCGCAGGCTTTTGGGCATGAGTTTGTGAGCTGGCCCTTACCGGAGGTGGGATCGTCAGTAAACGATGTTACCACCGTCCACCACTAAGGTTTGGCCGGTGACAAAGTCGCTGTCTGTGGAAGCGAGATAGAGCAGCGCGCCGGTGAGATCCTTAGGCACTTGCTGTCGCTTGATGGATCTCGCTTCAATTCGACTGGCCGAGATCTCGGGAGGTACGGTTTGGCCATCGTGTTCCACCAAACCAGGGGCGATAGCATTGACGTTGATACAGAACGGTCCAAGTTCCCGTGCCATGGAGCGCGTCATTCCGATTAAGGCAGATTTGGACGCGACGTAGTGAAGGAAGTTCGGTGTCCCGGCCATCGCGGTGTTGGATGAGATGTTGATGACTTTGCCGGCACCCTGTTCGCGCATATAGGGAAGTACCGCCTTAGTACACAGGAAGACCCCCTTGATATTTACGTCCGTGACACGGTCCCACTCTTCCTCTGAGATTTCGTAGAAAGGTCGCCGGTTGATGCTCAAATAGATTGCAGCGTTGTTCACAAGGACGTCGATGTGCCCGAAGGTTTTCTTGGTTACCTCAGCCATACCTAGGGTGTCATCTTCACGCGTGACGTCCACCTCGATACTTATAGCCCGTCCCCCACCCTCCTGGATGGCTTGTACGGTTGCAGAGCCATCTAGAACATCCGCCACTGCTACGCACGCTCCCTCCGCCGCTAAGCTCCTTGCATATACCGCGCCGATGTTTCTTGCGCCACCGGTAACAATGACCACTTTCCCTTCAAGCCGTCCCATGTTTCCTCGTCAAAAGTATTGCTATCTTGGCTCCGCATTGCTGTGCGACGCCAATTGCCGTTTGTGAATTACTCCCCTGCATTCGGGTCCGCCGAAACTGTACGCTCGTTCATTTGCTGGAGCTGTTGCCGCAGGTCGAGCGGCTCCCACCAGAGCTTCAGACCAAGATCCCGGGCTATGATTTGTGCAGCGTTGTAGCCCGGCGCGCCTGTAATATTACCACCGGGATGACAGGAGGAACCACAAAGGTAGAGCCCAGTGAGCGGGGTGCGGTAGTTTCCCCAGCCCGGGAAGGGGCGATTCTCCAGTGCTTGGTCGCCTGTGTACTCACCGACCATCCAATCCCCACCGTACATATTGCGGTCGTGGCGCTCGATGTCCAACGGAGTGGTGGAGTCCCGGGAGAGGATGTTGTCGTCGGTTAGATTGGGTGCATATTGGCGCCACACTCCCAGCTGTTGTTCGAACCACTCGGCTCTGACCTTGTCCCAGTTGAGTGGATTTCCCCATAAGTTGTAGGGGGCGAGTTGCCACATGAACGCAGTGGCCTTTCCTGGTGGCGCCTGTGTTGGGTCGTGTTGAGAGGGCGTAGCACCGTTCATAAAGGGCTTTCGCGGAAGTTGTCCAGAGCGACAGTCGTCAAATAGGTTGCGCAAATCCTCGTATGTCTCTAGGCCGACGATATGCATAAAGCTGTCAGCCACTTCTGGATGCTCGTTTTCGGTGATGTAGCGTGGCCGTTCGTTTAGGGCTAGGTTGGTAGCGAAAATAGGGGTAGTCTTGGAGAAACGGAAGTTCGTTGCTTTGTCACTGAACTCCGCGTCGAGGTTCTCCGATCCAACAAGTTTGATGAAGGTTTCTATAGGGTTGACGTTCGAGGCGATGAAACGTTTTGCCCGTACCACCGTACCGTCCTCCAGCACCACCGCAACCGCGCGGTCTTTTTCCACTAGGATACGCTCCACTCCCACCGCTTCAATATAGTCCACGCCGTTGTGCGACAGCATGTGTGCGAGGTTATCCCCTAGAGCATGGGAGGTGCCACGGCAGAGCTGTGGGTTAACCCCCCAGGCGATCATCGCGGGGACCAGATAGCCGGTATTTGGGGCGTCCAGTTCGTAGCCACGCATAACTGCGAGGAAGCCGATGAACGCTTGCACGCGCGTGTGTTCGAAGTGTTCCAGGATGAACTGTTCCGGGGTGGTGTTGAAGTAACGGAGATACTCCTGGCCTTCCGGCAAACTCTTCAGGAGTGAGCGCTTCTCGCTCATGGGTATGGGTGGACAGTAAGTCTCTGGGAATACGATGTTCTTCACCACCGACTGCCATCGGGTCCAGATGTCCCGAAACGTATCGGCGTCCCTACGCGAAAACTGTTCTATGGTACTGATGGTTCGCTCCACGTCCGCGAACCATCCTAAGTAAGTACAGTCGGGGAAGTGTTGCACCACGCCGGGGTCGGGTTTGTAATAATGGATTCCCATGCGCTCCATTTCTAGGTCCTGGAACCAAGGTAGCAACATTAGGCCACGGTGAAACACCGAGTGGATATTATGCCAGAAGCCTGGATAGTTCCGATCTTCGTGGGAATCGAGTCCTCCGCCCACTTCCATGTTCTTTTCGATGACGAGGACCTTTTGACCGGACTTCCCTAGGTAGCCGGCGCAGATCATTCCATTGTGGCCAGCGCCGATTACCACGCCGTCATAATGCAATATTTTCGCCATTGATTGACTTGTTCCCTTCTATTCAACTTTCTAGGTTTAGGTCTTGTTTGAGAATCGTCCAAGCAGCCCGTCCGGCACCGGCTATGACTGCGTCTCCAGGATGCATAGCTGCGCCGACCTGGTACAGTCCCTGGATGGGCGTTCGGTAGTCTGCCAGTTGTGGAATCGGGCGGTTCGCCCCCATCTGACTCGCTGTCTTTCGCGCCACCCAGACGGATCCCTTCCGCATGTTTTGCCAACGGCCTGCTAGGTAGTGTGGGTCCATAGCAACCTTCATTATGATGTTGTCGTCGGTTAGGTTGGTGGCTACGCTCCGCAGTTTTGCTAGCACCTGTTCCATGAAGTCGTTCTTAAGATGTACCCAGTCCTCGGGCTTGTATCCGGCGAGCTGATAGGGGACAGGCATGAAGATTGACGCGGTGTGTTTGGCCGGGGGCGCTTGCAGCGGATCGAACCAGGTAGGGCATGTGATATGGAGGCATGAATGCTCTGGAAACTTGCCAGTCCGGATCTCGCGCCACATGTTCTCCATGTCGTCGGTTGAGTGGGGACCGACGTTGACGTTCATGGACATCCCCACAGCCTCGTTTTGCGCTTCGTGTACCGCGAAGCGCAAAGGGGCCTTGAGAGCCAGATGGACCTGGAAGTACGAGTACTCATCCACTTCGATGGCACGGACGGCTCGCACAAATTCCTCTTCCAGATAGTTCTCCCCGACCATTTCAATGAAGGTACCGAACGGATCGATGTTAGATACCACTGCCAGGCGAGCTTTCCATTCGCGGCCGTCCCGTAAACGAATTCCTATGGCACGTCCTCGTTCCACGAGGACCTTTTCTACATGGTGGAGGGCTCGGATCTGGCCGCCGCTTTTCACATAAGCACGCTGTAACACCTGTGCGATCGAGTGGGAGCCGCCACGTGCGAGTTGTGGGCTCTCGTCCCCAGCAATGAGAGCCAACACTTCGCACCCCCCTCCCTCGTAGTCAAGCGCCCAACCCCGAGGAATGGCCATTTGGGATAGTACTAATGTTTGTACTACCTCGCTGGTAAAGAGATCTTTCGTCAGCTTCGCAGCACTCATTCGTGCGAAGCGCACAAACTCTTTTCCGACCGGGTCCGTTGCGATGCGCGCATCAAGGTCGGTCTGAGGCTCAGGCGGCGCGTAGTAAGAGGGGACTAGGATATCCCGGACAATTCTGCGGAAGCGCTGATGAATATCCTTCCAAGTTCGTGCGTCTTCTACAGAGTGTTGCGCAATCGATCTTGCCGTATCTTCTGGGTCTTGATGATGAGAGACCGACGCACCGGCGGGAAGCAGCAATGAGCTGATTACCGGTGGCCTGACAAATTCGGCGTGATGGCCATTCTCCCAGTCGAGCTCCTCCCATACTGGAGAAATATCACGGTTGTCCTGGAAGTAGGCTAGGCTGTTGTGCCAGTAGCCTGGAAGGGTGATCTCTTCAGAGAAAAGTCGGCCACCGTTCTCCAGGCGACTTTCGCAGATAACAGTTTTTAGGCCCGCCATACTCAGATAGGTGCCTAGGGCAAAGTTGTTTTGCCCTGCCCCAATGAGAATAACGTCCCAGTTCTCGTCCACGGCCATGGTTGAACTCCTAAACGCCCTCTATATAGACAAGCGACGGAATGGGGCGGGTGTCGCGCCCGGGTGTACCCGACGTATTGTTTATTGGGTCGGCCTCATTGCCCTTTAGTCCAATCGTGTGAGTGCCTGTTCGATGGCACGTTGTACGAACACGGCAACAAGTTCTCGCTTATAGTCGGAAGAGCCACGAACATCCTCGATGGGGTCTGATGCGTTTGCGGCTTCAGTGCTTGCCTCTTTCAGGCGGGCTGGGGTGATGCTCCGGCCGCGCAGGATATTTTCTGCGGCATGCGCACGAAAGATGGTCGGACCTACGGAATTAAGCCCGATACGTATGTCCTCACAATGGTTGCTTCCGCCGGTGATGGTAACGGCAACACCCACAGTAGCAAAGTCCTCTTCACTGCGGGGTGTGAACTTGATGTGGGACCACACTGAGTTGGATGGGGGCGGAACGTGAATGGAGGTGAGGATTTCGTCGGGTTCGAGTGCCGTCTCGTAGTAATCGACGAAAAAGTCCTCCACTGAGAGTGTCCGCTCGCCCCGGCTACTGTGAAGAACTACCTCGGCATTGAGTGCAATGAAACTTGCCCCCGGGTCAGTCATCGGGTCGCCGTGGCTTAGGTTGCCCCCCACGGTCGCCATCAGGCGGATACGTGGCTGTGCTACCTTATAAAAGGTTTCTTTGAGTAGAGGATAATATTTCTGCACCTCCGAACACGATTCCAGGTCTCGATGTTTGACACCGGCACCGATCCGAAGACCGTCGGCGGGATCGTAGGTAATCCCGTTAAGGCTCGATATGCCCTCAAGGTTAATTACAAGCTTGGGGTTCAGGAGGCCCATGCGCAGCCACATTACGAGCGCGGTTCCTCCTGCCAGCAGCTTGGCCTCGGAACCATGTTCTTGGAGGAGGGTGCACGCCTCGTTAAGGTCCGTGGGCGCGAAGTATTCGAATTTGGCCCGCATGGTTTAGCTCCCGTTCTTCTTCTCTTGGATGGCGCGAAGCACCTTTTCTGCCGTGATGGGGAGGGTTTTGATACGCACGCCTACCGCATCGTAGATGGCGTTGCTTATGATGGCTGCTACTGGATCCATGCCTAGCTCGCCCAACCCTTTGGCTCCGAACGGCCCGGTGGGTTCATATGAATCGGCGAACTCATGCACTAGATCTGGCATGTCGCGCATGGATGCCAGCCGGTAATCGCTAAAGTTGGGATTTATAGGTCGGCCTTCCTCCATACGGATGCCTTCGATTAGAGCGTAGCCTAGTCCTTGGGCGATGGAACCCTCGACTTGTCCTTCTGCGCCGATGGGAAAGATCACGGTACCGCAGTCTGAGGCCACGGCGTATTGTATGACTGACACTCGGCCAGTGTCCGGGTCCACCTCAACTTCGGCTGCCTGGACGCCAAAATTGTAGGCGCCAGACTCATTTCCGTAACGTAGGGCGTCCTGAGTTACTGAGTCCGCGTCGAAGCTACCCGATGCTACGATCGGTGCACCGCCCCGCCGAAACTGCCGTCCCCGCACCACGTCGGCTACACTGATAGCCCGCTGCTCGGCGCCCTGGACAAAGATGAAGCCGTCCCGCGACACGAGATCTCCCTGGTCGGCCTCCAGCATCTCGGCGGCAGTTTCGTGTAACAGCTCTTTGACCTTGGTAGCCGCGTTCTTCACCGCGTTGCCCGCCACGTAGGTCAGGCGACTAGCGTAGTTGCCGAGGCAGAAGGTGGTGAGGTCGGTATCGGCTTCGGAGATGCCCACGTCGGAAAAGGGGACACCTAGCTCCTCGGCGGCAATTTGGCACATCGCCGTCCAGTGTCCTTGACCGGTCTCCCCCTCGCCACTCAAAATGAATGCTTTGCCATCCTCATTCATTTTGATGGTTGCCGAGCTACCGTCGTAGTCGCCGAAGTGTCGTTTTCCGCTCACGTGTACGGTGCAGCCCATACCGAAGCCGTGATTGGGCTTGCGGTTCGCACGCTTTTCCTTCCATCCGATCATGCGTTCTGTGCGGTCGATGCACTGCTTCAACTCGCAACTGATGACTCTATTGCCATGGGGCGAGACGTAATCGGGCTCAGCAGCATTGAGGCGCGCCATATCGAAGGGGTCCATTCCCAACTCGTCGGCGGCAATATCCATCATCTGCTCTACTGAAAACTCAGCCGATGGGTTGCCGAAACCGCGGAAGGCTCCTGTGGGGATCTTGTTGGTGTAGACCAGGTACGCCTCGGAGCGTACGTCTGAATATTTATAGCAGGTGTCGTGACGTAGTGCGGCTACTCCGGTGATGGCTGGTGCTTTTCCGCTGTACGCGCCGTTGTCCGCGATGATGCGCATGTGTTTAGCGCGAATGCGGCCGTCACTTTTGAACCCCATTCGTACCCATACTTTCATGTTGACCCTCGGCCGACTACCGGCCAAGAACTCCTCCTCACGGGTGTTAATTATCTTAACTGGGCGCCGTGCCTTCCGGGCTAAGATGGCAGCGACCATGGCGTTGTTATCATCGCAGGACTTACCGCCGAAACCACCGCCTACCGCGGTCTGGATCACGCGGACGTCTGCTTCGCGTACACCTAGAGCTGTGGCGAGTCGCATGCGGGCCATGAATAGTGTCTGTGTGTTCATGTAGACCGTATACTTCCCGTTGGCAGAGTAATCGGCCACGCTACCGATGGTCTCGATAGCCGAGTGCCACTGAGGGACACTTTCGAAGGTGTCTTCGATCACCAGGTCCGAGTCCTTGAATGCCGCGTCGATGTCACCTCGCTCCACGTCGATAGTGAGAGCGATGTTGTTCTCCTTCTCCTCGTGGATCAGCGGAGCGCTGTCTTGCATGGCTTCTTCGGCGTCGAACACTGCCGGCAGTTCCTCCCAGTCCACCTCGATTAGTTCCAATGCCTCCTCGGCAGTGTCGCGGTCGATAGCGGCGACCGCGGCCACTTCCTCCCCCACGTAACGGGCCTTGCCTACCGAAAGTGGATACTGGTCAGGAAAGAAAACGCCCCAACCCTGCTTTAAGGTGTCCTCAGCGGTGACTACCGCCTTGACCCCACGGACTTTTCTCGCACGGCTGGTATCAATGTTACGGATTCGAGCGTGCGGCAGGGGGCTTCTTAGGATTCGCCCCGTCAACATCCCAGGGAGGAAGATGTCGGCTACGTAGGCTGCACTACCTGTCACCTTGTCGTAGCCTTCGAAGCGGTCGACCTTCTGACCCAGTACCGCGAACTTTTCGGCCTTGCTCATGTTTCCTCCAGAAAATCAGCCGTCCTTAGTCAGAGGCCTTGCTTTTATAGGTATCCGATTGGTAGAGGCTCTGGATTTTAGCCTGGCGCCCAACCTCTTCAGATTTGTCCGTGTCAACTTTACCTTCCACCACAGCCATCACTGATTCGAGGATCTTGTAGTATCCGGTACAGCGACATAGGTTTGCCGACATCCATTCCTTAACCTGATCGGTGGTTGGGCTAGGATTGTGGTCGAGTAGCGCCTTAGCCGCCATGATCTGCCCTGGTGTACAGATTCCGCACTGGAGTCCGCCGTACTGGACGAAGGAGCGTTGGAGTGGGTGCAGTTCACCGTCCCGGGCGAGTCCCTCGATGGTTTCGATTTCCTTGCCCTCGCATGTTATCGCCAGTGTCAAACAGGAACTCACGAGGCGTCCGTTGACGAGGACGCTACACGCGCCGCATACACCGATGCTGCAACCCTCCTTTGTACCGGTGAGCCCCGCATCTTCGCGCAGGGCTTCCAGTAGGAGGCGATCGGGTTCGATCTCGATGTCGTGCTCTTCGCCGTTGACCTTGAGTACTATTTCTCTCTTCATGGTTGGTTTTGCCTCGCCGTGTCCACGTTGCCGGCCTCAGACCGAGCGGCCCGAGTGTGTCTTGCCCCATTCGAGACGAATCGACTTCAGCGTTTGCCCCTCGCCGACATTGACGCGGGTGCCCTTGAGCTTTTCGCCTACTTTCTCGAACTCGCCGTCCGCCGCTAGGCGCGCTTCCTCGTCCAGCTCATCGGGCCAGAGCCCCATCAGGTAACCATGCCACGGTTCCTTGAGATGGAGCTCGGGCAACCCGAGCTCCCCCCATATTTCTATGGCACGTTCCATGTAGGGTTTTTTTGGTAACGATAGTGGTGGCAGGTCCGCCTTGCGGGTTGCGTCGATTAGGAGTGCAGAGTCGGTGTTGTCGTAACGGCTGGACGGATGGCTCACCACCATGCCGATAGGCGTGGCACCGAACGGACGATCGGGGATGATGGTGACGTCCCTGTGGGGCTGGCACCGGTGCGTGATGGCCCACGTGACTGCGACCGGATCGTTGACGTTGATGTCGTCATCTACCGCCACGATGAATTTTCCGACCCGGTCTCCGTAGTCCAACACGGCATTCATCACCCGTAGGGGCTCCTCGTCGTCTTCCTTTTTCATTCGGATGGCCACGTATGGTCGTATGTTCACTAACTCCTCCATCATATGGACTTCCTTCACCGAACCGAAGCCTTTCCGGTTCAGGTAGCGGTGTACCAACGTGCTCATGCCCATGGCCTTGATCTTTGAGCTTTCGCTGGGCGTCACTTGGCTGATAATAGAGACCCATATAGGATCCTTCCGATGCATGACGCAGGTGAGTTCCATGACGGGGCCGATAGTCCTGGGGTCAACGTAACCCATCGACTCCGCGAAGGGCCCCTCTTCTTCTAGGTAGTGCGTAGGAATGATCCCCTCGAACACGATTTCGGAGGTAGCGGGTACCTCCAGATCCACGGTTTGGCATTTGATGAGTTGGATGGGGGAGCGGGCGAGTCCGCCTGCTAACGCTAGTTCGTCCATGTCTGGGGGAACCTTCTGGGTGGCAGTGTATGAGGCAGCTGGTACCGTGCCTACTGCAATGGCCACTTCTAGCGGAATTCCCCGCTCACGGCACTTCTCCCAGTGGGGCGAAAGATCTTGGGGGGTGCCGGCGTTAGCGCCACATCGTAATGGAGCCTTCACTAGTCCTCGGTAGTTGCCGACGTTTCGAGCGCCAGTCTCGGGGTCTTTGGTGATCCAGTGGCCGGCTGTTATGTAAGGTCCGTTGTCGAAGCCGGGGGTTGAGATAGGGATTGGGAAACGAGTAAACCCGCCGCTTTCGCGTAGTTCCTCGCCCTTATAGATGACTTCCATCACCGGGCCGTAGGATACAATCTCTGGCGGGATCGTGTTTTCCATCGCTTCGATCCACCGGTCCGGGACCTCTTCCGGTTTGCACTGAAGGCCCAGGCTGTAGATCGCTGTCGAACCGGAAAGCCCGCCCACCAGCACCGATCCGTCGTAGCGGCGTCCCTTGGAATCGGTAACGTTCGAGAACAGGAACGCCTTTCGTTGTTCGTCCGGTAGGCCTCGATATTGCAACCGCACCAAGGGTTGTAACTCGGTGTCCTTGTTAACCTCCCGGGTTACGCGTATGAGCTTACCGGCATCCTCGAGTGCAGCAACAAACTCACGAAGATCCTCGTAGGGTAGTTGGTTCGCCATGGGAACAGGATTTAAGTGTTTCCGAGTCATTTCGCAACCCTACGTTACCGCGTCACGTAGGGTCTGCCGTTTTGAAAAACCTACGGTGTAACGTAAAATAAACAAGGCATGCCCCTTTGCATAACCAACACCATGAGCGGAGAGAAAGAGCCGTTCGTACCCTTGAAGCCGGGCGTAGTTGCCATGTACGTGTGCGGCGTAACCGTTTATGACTACTGCCACATCGGCCACGCCCGTGCCCTACTGACGTTCGACGTCATCTACCGATATCTTCGCTTCCTCGGGTTCGATTGCCGCTTCGTCAGAAACTTCACCGACGTCGATGACAAGATCATTGAGCGAGCCCGTGAACACGGTATTTCGCCGGAAGAGCTGGCACAGCGTTATATAGATGAGTTCCATCGCGATACTAGTGCATTGGGGTTGTTGGAGCCGTCGGTGGAACCTCGTGCGACGGGACATATCACGGAGATGGTCGATATCATTTCCAGGCTAGTCCAGGATGGAAAAGCGTACGAGGTTGCCGGCGACGTATATTTTGCGGTTGAGAGCTTTAAGGATTACGGAAAGTTGTCGGGTCGCAGCCTCGACGAGATGATGGCTGGGGCTAGAGTCGAGGTGGATGACCGAAAGCGGCATTCCATGGATTTCGCGTTGTGGAAGGCGAGTAAGGCCGGAGAGCCTTCCTGGGACAGTCCTTGGGGGAGGGGACGGCCAGGCTGGCATATAGAGTGCTCAGCGATGAGTGTAAAGTACCTGGGCCAGCCATTCGACATTCACGGAGGTGGACAGGACTTGGTGTTCCCTCACAATGAGAACGAGATCGCACAGTCCGAATGTGCTGGCGGAGTTCCCCTCGCGCGCTATTGGATTCACAACGGATTCGTGAAATTGGCGAGGGAAAAGATGTCCAAGTCGACCGGGAACATTCTCAGTATCGGGGAGGTTCTGCAACGCTTTGACCCGGTGGCCTTACGCCTCTATATGCTCACGACCCACTATAGAAATCCAATCGAGTTCTCGGAAGATACGCTAGCGGAGGCGCAGCGGGCCGTGGGCCGGATCTACGAGACCGTGAGCCGGGTGGACCGTGTTCTGGGATCAATTCCCGACTGTGACCTGGAGGCGGATTCCATGAGTGAATTCCGGCAGGAGATGGATGACGATTTCAACACCCCGCGGGCCCTCGCAGTTGTGTTCGAGGAGCTTAGGGCGATTAACCGGATGTTGGATCAGGGAGACACTTTAGGCCTGGATGCCAGGCGCAACGCGCTGCGGGCCATGACCGACGTGTTAGGGCTCATGCAAGCTCCGCCTGAACGTTTTCTGGAAGATAAACGCAGAATGGGTCTCTCGCGTCTGGGGTTGTCTGAGGAGGAAATCCGGCAACTTATCGACGAGCGAAACCAGGCGCGGAGCGTCAAGGATTGGCGGCAAGCCGATGGTATCCGTGATGCGTTGAAAGAGAAGGGTGTCGTTTTGAAGGATGCCCCCTCCGGCACCACGTGGGAGCTAGCTGAGTAAGCAAAAGGTAGGGTGTCACCCCACCGTCCAGGAAGGCTAGTGTTATGTTTTTTCAAACAAAGGTAACGGGCGCAATAGGGGCAGTGGTTCTCGTGGCACTCCTTCTGGTAGGCGGACTATTCGTTTCCTGGCAATTCGAGTGGCACCCGCCCATCATAAGCATGGAGCCAGGGGGGTCCACGCTTGGACGCCGCCCCTTTGTAGTGAAAGTCAACGATCGTGGTACCGGACTCGCCGTTGTATCCGTGAGATTGATGAAGGATGGCGAGTCGACGCCAATTCACTTTCAGGAGTTCGCATCTCCCGTAAAGGCCGTCACGATCTCTGTTAAACTCGACCCCTCGCAGTATAAGCTGAAGGATGGGCCTGCGGTCTTGAATATTACAGCTGACGATCGGTCTTATTGGAGCTTTCTCAGGGGTAACAAGGGGACCTTTGAAAGAGAGGTGAACGTAGACTTCAGCCCACCGACACTTGAGGTCATTTCGGAGGACAGGTACGTCACGCAGGGGGGTACCGGGTTCATAACATACAGGGCGTCCTCCGACACGGAGCGTAGCGGGATCAAAATTGGCAGCTACCTCTTTCCTGGGTACCGGGGGCATTTGGCGGATCGTGATACCTTTCTTGCATTCTTCTCTCATCCGTATGATGTCTCTGTGCGTGAAAGGGCTATAATTTTTGCCGAGGATCGCGCCGGCAATAGGCGAGAGTCGGCGCTGGCATACAACGCGAAGCCGCTTAGTTACCGACGGGTCAAGGTGCCAGTGTCCGATGATTTCATTCGGCAAAAGGTCACCCCACTACTCGCCGGCGCTAGCGGTGCCAGCGGTGATTACGGCGAGCAGTTCGTTAAGGTCAATCGCCACCTGCGCCAAGACAACGAGGAAGTTATTCGCAACACCTGTCGGGATTCCGCAACAAGGAAACTCTGGGAAGGCCGCTTTCTGCAGCTTGCTAACTCTTCGGTAGAGGCAAACTTTGCCGACCAGCGTTCGTATTATTATCGAAACCGGAAGATCGATGAGGCGAGACATTTAGGGTATGACCTGGCGGTGACCCAGCGCTATCCCGTGGGGGCCGCCAACAGTGGTATTGTGACCCTAGCTCGGCCACTGGGCATATACGGCAATTCCGTGATTGTCGACCACGGCTTTGGTCTGTGTAGCCTGTACTCCCACTTAAGTTCCCTGGAAGTAAAGTCTGGCGATGTTGTTAAGAAAGGAGCAAGGATCGGCCGCACAGGCGAGAGCGGTCTTGCGAATGGCGATCACCTACATTATGGCGTCTACATTCAGGGGGTTGCGGTGCTGCCGTTGGAATGGTGGGATGCCAAGTGGATCGTGGACAACGTTAGCGACAAGCTGCGGCGGCCTAGGAATGAGCAAGACCCGTTTACTAGACGCTCGCCGGTACCTCCAGCGGGTTAGACATGCTACTCGAGGTGGCGGTTGGGATCCTCTCCAGGGGCAACCGGCTTTTGGTTTGTCAACGCAAGGGTAGCGGCACGTTTCCCTATAAATGGGAACTTCCGGGAGGCAAAATTGAAAGTGGAGAGGACGCAGTCGCAGCCCTTGAGCGAGAGCTTGAGGAGGAACTGGGCATTGTGGTAGAGAGCGCCCGGGAGGTGTTTCGAAACTTACATAGGTATCCTGATGGAACCCGGGTAGAACTACGGTTTTTTAACGTTCTGGCGTATGGGGGCGAGCCGCGTAATCGGGTATTCAAGCAAATCGCATGGGTGGCCGTCGATAAAATCGAAGGGCTGGATTTTCTGGAGGGTGACTTACCGGTAATTCGGGAACTCCGGAATGGTGGCCTGCAAAGGTTCTTTAAAACGGAAAGGTGTTCGACATGATCTTGGTACTGCAGCCAGAAGACATCGATGGGTTAATTACGATGAAGGAGTCTATTGACTTAGTCCGGGAAGGGTTTGCTCAATGGGCAAAGAACCCCGATATCAGCAGGGTTCGGAACAGGACGCACATGCCTTCTAACGTCCGCGTTAGCGTGCATCAAGGGGGACTCCCCCAAGTCGGGGTTACCGGTCTTATGACACACTGCGAGTGGACCAAGAACCCGGTTCGTGGTGAACATTCCATCGAAGCTTTTCCTGTGCGTGGAAGACCGACCCAAGTGCTGTTCGACTCCGATAACGGTGAGCTACGTTGCATCATCATCGGCGAGCCAAGACCACGGGAGCTTTCCCTGAGTGGTGTGTCAGCGCTCCGCACCGCGGCAAACAGCGCTGTAGGCACAGACGCTTTAGCGAGGTCTGATGCCTCGACAATCGGAATGCTGGGGTCGCAGAACCAGGCCAAATATCACCTATTGGCGCTCAAGGAGATCCGCGAACTGAAGAGTGTAAAAGTATTTAGCCCGAACCCGGTTCACCGTAAGGAGTTCGCTGATGAGATGGGTGACTTGACGGGGCTAGAAATCAGGCCGGTGGAAAGCGCGAAGGAGGCGGTGCAGGGAGTTGATATTGTGGTTGCCGCTACCAGCTCGAACGTTCCGGTGCTCGACGGTCAGTGGCTGGAGCCCGGAGTTCACCTAACCTCAATTGTCGTGAGCAATATCGGTCTTAAGCGCGGTGGTTTTGTTCCTAAGATGCGCCAGGAGTTGGACGACGAGAGTATGCGACGGGCCGACATTATCGGGGTCAATTCCCGGGATACCCTCCGAGTAGATCAGCCCGGGGACTTCATGGAAAGGCTGGAGAACGGCATTATCTCTTGGGATAGTATCGTCGAGGTGGGAGAGATACTGAACGGCGTACATCCAGGACGCACGGATGCGACTCAGATCACCCTATTCAAGAACACTGGTGGGGTGGGCATCTCAGATGTGGCCATAGGAGGTCGTCTCTACCAGTTGGCTCAGGAAAAGGGGTTGGGAATCGAGTTGCCCATCGATGGCGCTGAGTCGCGCGAGCCCCTGTAGGAGAGGTTCTAATGACCCTGATTCTGAACAACGATGACGTCAAGCAGGTCCTGACCATGGGCGTTACCATGGAGGCCTTGGAGCGTGCCTACGTTGAGTTGGTGGAAGGCGAGGCAGTCTGTCGGCCGCGCATAGATGTGCAGGTGCCGACCCCGCAGCCGGAAAAGGTTTATCAGTGGGGCACTATGGAGGGCGGCTCCACGTCGGGGTATTTCGCTATTCGGATGAAATCAGACGTGATCTACGAGCAGGAATACAACGGTGCGACCACTCAGGAAAAATACTGCGTCCGCCCGGGACGTTTCTGTGGGCTAATTCTTCTCACTAGTATCCACAACGGCGAACCCCTGGCGTTACTAAACGATGGTTACCTCCAGCATATGCGGGTCGGTGCCGATTCTGGCATCGGGGTAAAGTACATGGCCAGGGAGGACGCCGAAGTCGTCGGTATGATCGGATCGGGTGGAATGGCCCGATCCCACCTGGAGGCGTTCATGCAGGTTCGCCGCATACAGCGTGTTCAGGTCTATAGCCCTACCAAGGCCAACCGTGAGAGTTACGCCCGGGAAATGACCGAGCAGTTCGACGTGGAAGCCGTGCCGTTGAGCGATCCAGATGCTGTGTACAAAGGAGCAGATATCATCGCTGGTTGTACTGATTCTGCTGTCGATATCATCAAGGGAGCGGCCCTCGAACAAGGTACGCACATCACTTCCATAGGGGGACGTCCGGATGCCGAGACCTTCGACCGCATAGACTTGTCACTTAGATTGGGTACTTCGCCGGCCCCTTGGGGGCTCGAAGAATTCGCTCTTCCCGACGAGTATATTACGTACGCGGCTCGGCCGGATGATGACGCCGGATTCAAGATGAAGCGTAAACGTCATCGGGCCCATGGCGTTCAGGGTGGGGACAAGAGTGTGATGTTAGCGGATGTGCTCTCTGGTAGACGGAAGGGTCGGACATCGCCGGCGCAGGTTACCTATTCGGAACGGGGAAATGTTCAGGGCGCACAGTTTTATTCCGTGGCCGGGAAGGTCTATGAGCTCGCCAAAGCGGAGGGTTTAGGGAAAGAGATACCCACGGATTGGTTGCTCCAGGATATTCGCGATTGACAAGTGGGTGTAGGGTAACTCCGAATCCCAAGGGGCCTCAGTGGCGCCTTGGCTCCTCGGTGTGTGGATCTAGCTGTGAATTGTGGCCTCAGATGAGTGTTCCAATAGCGTTCGGCACGGGTGTGGATTGTTCTTAACTCGCCTGCGGGATGTCAGGGAAGGACGGTGTCATGTTAATTTTGAACAATGACGAGATCGAGACGGTATTGTCGATGGATTCATGCATCGAGGTGCTTGACAAGGCCTATCGCCAGCTCGCGAACGGCGAAGCCGTGAACCGGCCGCGCACCGATCTCTATCTGCCATTCCCTGAGACCTCAGGGGTATATGCCTTTAAGTCCATGGAGGCGGGCCTGTTCGACCCTAAGGTTGTCGCTCTACGGCTCAACTCCGACGTGATACGCTGGGAAGATCGTGGGGGGCGCATTGTCAAAGACAAGATCCCGAAGGCTGCTGGCGGAAAATGGGTGGGTCTTGTGTTACTATTTTCGGCCGAGACCGGAGAGCCTTTGGCAATATTCCCTGACGGCGTGATCCAAGCATTCCGGGTGGCAGCTTCGAGTGCTCTGGCTGCTAGGTATATGGTCCCGACGGACGTGAATTACCTTGGGATCTTTGGTTCTGGCTGGCAGGCTCGCGCCCACGTGGAGGCGTTTTGCAATGTTCGTTCGTTTGAGAAGGTTCTGGTGTTCAGCCCTACCCCAGAGAACCGGGAGTCATTTGCTCTGGAGATGACACCCCGTGTCGGAATTCCCGTCGAGCCCTGTCCGGACGCCGCTCAGGTCGCGGAGCAGGCACAGGTGCTGGTGGCTGCCACCAATGCCATCACCAGGGTGATTTCCCCGGAATGGGTTAAGCCCGGCGTGCACTTCACGTGTGTAAAGACAGCTGAACTCGGTGACGACACAATTGCGCGAGCCGATCGGGTTGTCATCCATACACGCAAAATCGCGCCCGAGAACTACATCGCTGGTATGGGGGATGAAAAGGTGGAGGCCCATGACCCAATCGACTTTCTCACTGCCGTTGATAAGCAGGCGGTAGCGAGACCCGAGCCACCACCATGGATCGATGCTCCGGAGTTGAAGGACGTGGTAGCAGGAAAGGTGCCTGGGCGGACAGGGCCGGACGAATCCACCTGTTTCGTCAACAATATCGGACTTGGAGTACAATTCGCGGCCGTTGGTAGCGCGGTCTACGAAGACGCGAAAGCGAAGGGGCTCGGCCGGGAGATCCCCACGGAATGGTTCTTGGAGTCAGTGCATCCTTAATGTCGAGATCCGGATACCGTTTGCCTGAGGTCTCCGCGCGGGCGGTAGGTGTAGCGTTCATGGCCTGGTGAATGCTTGGGGATGAGAGGCGGATCCCGTAGCCGCGTTAGGGGCGACCGTTCCAGTGGCGGCCAACGTCTGTCACGGAGACGTGGCGTCCGCCTCGAGGAATCTGATAGAGAATTCGCCCCGTAGTTTCCAGACAACTCAAAGTGTTTCCGTATACCAGCCCAGTATCCAGGCCGATTTTGTATGGTAGATCGAAAAACACATCTTTCATTGGAGTGTGTCCGAAGAGAACCGTAAGAGGAAGGGGGTGTTCGCTATTGATGAAGTTGTGGCGGATCCAGATCAGCTCCTCGTGGACCTGGTCGTTCCAGGCTCGCTCCGGGTTGATGCCGGCGTGTACGCACAGGAACTCATCCGTCATATACCAGGGCTCCAAGTTCATCAAGAACTCGACATGGCTCGCTGGAAGCGCCTCCAGTACGGCTTGGCAATCCGAGGGTACTGCGGGTGCCGAGATGTCGTAGCTGGACAATGTGGCGACGCCCCCATTCAGGAGAAAAGCGTTTCCGTGATGCCCCGAAATGCCCATGAAAGACAACATCATATCCTCGTGATTTCCTCTAAGGAACACTACTTTCTGTTTGTTGTGCTCCCTGATGCTCAGAAGATAGTCAATCACTCCCCGTGAGTCGGGCCCCCGGTCGATGTAGTCGCCCAAAAAGACTACAGTGTCACGATGTTCCAGTGGTAGTGATTCGTAGAGATGTGTCAACTCGAACAAACATCCGTGCACGTCGCCAATCACATAGTGTCTCATCGAGCAATTCCCTGGCTGCCCTTCGTCTAGGGGTTGGTTATCGTCCGATACGGTTATGCTGTCTAGGAAACTATACCTTAATCCCCTTTTCGTATTCGGCGTAGTGTTCGTTCTCCTGGGTGCCGGGAACTGGATCGTTGGAGCGGTTCAGATGGCCCACTACCGTTCGTTGGTCGAGATCGGTCCGAGGGCTCGTATTGAGGACGGGTTGGTTGGTTCTCAGACGTTGACTTCGAAGAAGAATACCGAAATTCTCGGGCGAATACACGAGGAAAGGGAAAAATTTGATGCCGCTCGGATCAAAGCGGACTTTTTTTACGTGGTGTTCCGGGGTGGCCTATTGCTGTTGCTGATGGGCTTGGCGTGCACAACCCTTGCCCTCGTTAAAGCAATGCGTAAGAAAGTTTCGGCGAGTTGACGTTCACCAGCCTTGGTTACCTGGAAGGTTTCGATTTCTGATACTTCCGGTAGTCGTACCCTGTGGCCATTGACAGCAGTAAGTCTTCCATGCCGCCATCCTTTTCCCGTCTAAGTATTAGAAGCCGTTCGAAGAAGTCAATGAAGTTCTTCTGAATACGTTGTCGCTCGCCATTTTTTCGGAGATAGAAATCATGCAAGTTGGTGACTGCTGCCCTTAGCGCTGAGAAGCGCAGCTCATTGGGGAAGGAATCCCATTCCGGTAGCGATAGTGGCCGGAGGCTCTCGTAGCCTGAAATCAGCTCCTCAAACCGGTTCAGTCGATAGCGGCCGTCATGGTAGCACACAGCATTTACAGTGGTGGCGAGGTCGCAGATGAATTTTCCGCGGCACGCGGTGTCAAAATTCATGATGCCCACAAGACGCGAGCCCTTGAATTTCATGCTCTCCCAAGACAGATTCCCGTGGATGATGCCCTTAGGCAGGTTGTTGTCGAGATAACCCTCTAGATAAGTGACCTCGTCGTCCAGGACCCTGACGATGGTTTTGAGATGTGCCGGCAAGTTCTTTCGCACTTCCTGGTAGAGGGTTGCCACCCGTGGAAATGAAAATCGATTTTCAACCCCCTTCTTGAAGCCTCTACCGATGAGATGGAGGTCTGCGAGTACATGCCCTACCGCGGACAGTTGTGTCTGCGTCAATTGGCCAACCGGAACCTCGATCCCATCGATGTTCCGACTAGCAGAGATGAAGTGACCGTCAGCCTGGAGATAGTGTTGTCCGCCGCGACTTTTTAGGGGCTGGAGGCATTGAAATCCGTGGCGTCTCAGGAACAGGAGCAAGTCGATGTCGTGTTTTACTTCGTTCTCGCTCTTGATTCCCTCCATGGAAACAATGAACTTTCCTCGTTTGGTTTCTACAATGAAGAACGGCTCGGCGGATTCCCGATGTAGGCCGGCAGCCGAGCAGAATTCACCCATGGAAAATTCTTCGGCTATGCTGGCAAGCGCTCGAGCTTGAGGTTTGGTTGGCGCTGTGACGGCGAATGTCTTTTCAACTAGTTTCGCTTCCATAGACAGCATGATACCCTCTCTGTTACTCATACGGGCGATATTTGTCAATTAATACCATTTGGCTATGTTTTAGCCGGGTGCGACCCATGCGGTTCGCGCACTGCAAATGTTCCGGCAGATATGTCAGTTTGTATAAGCATTTTTCATGCCATACGCTAAGTTATTGAAATATAGTAGACATTAGTGAGCACCGTTTCGACCAGATGGTCGGTGATGTAGAAGGGCCAATGTGTTTTATAAGTAAAATTAGAAGCTTATGGGATTCGACTATCTCGTCGGGCGAAACAGGGGGAACGCATGCGTGGGCCCCTCGTCCAACTTGCCGATCTTCTTAGGTTAGGGGGGTGGTTTTCAAGTAAGATGCTCCGAACCTGTGAGTCTCGCTATGGCCGAAGACGATACTAAAGTTGACTTCCATGATTCAAGCCCGAGAATCCCGATGACCGAGGAGCGGCCTGATCTTTATTATCACGGGATTGTTCGGCGTCTTTCATCCCGTAAGGGCATGGGTGTTGTCCGGACGGCAAGTGGCAGGGATGTGCAGTTCTCATACCAGATGGTTCTGATGCTCGGGGACCTAAAGTCGCCGAAAAAACTTAGGGAGGGAATGGTGGTGGGTTATGATCTTGGCTGGACTGGCCACGGGCTTCGGGTCATCAAGATACGCACCTATCCACAGGACGCTTGACTCGGAGACTTTAGGGAGCGTCCTATCCGGGAGGTTGGGTCAACGCCAGAATCTGGCTGGACAATAGCTCCCCGACGAACACGCCGAGCAGGGCGATGTAGAACAGTCCCGTCGCCGCCATGGTGTTCTTGAAGTCCGCCAACGTTTTCCAAATCATATACGAAAGTAGTAGTGGGCCGAGCTGTGCTACGAGGAAGCGGGATACTAGCAATAGGTGGTGGTGGGTGAAGAGACGCTCGATGGTCGCGACGGTGGCGGAGGTCCCGAATAGGTAGAGCAGGATTATTGCGACAACTTCTAGGCCGGTTTGGACAATAAGCATTGTCACAAAGAAACGAAAAACGCGAAAGAACGGCTCAAGGCTCTGTCCAGTTTCTATGAGGTACCAGTGTCCGATCAGCATACCCACGGTAACCGCTCCCAGTAGCAATGCGGATATGAGGAACCTTACTGGGAGGAGCCCGGCTTCCAAAGGTCCTAGGGGGGCGTGGGCGAATCCGTAAGAAGCGACAATTACACCGGTAACGCCGGCTAGAATTGCGATAGAGAACAGACGTGCGCGCAGAAACGCGCGTTCGCCCCATAAGGTAATGAAGTATAAGATTAGGAATAGGGTAAAGAACACTAATAAAACAAGCCTAAGGAATTGGTCATACCCTCGTACTTGAGGCAGCAAGTCGAGTTGTCCCCACACCGCTAAAACCGCACAAACTACCAAGACCCCTGCGGTGGATTTGTAGAAACCTCGCTCCAGATCCGTAAAGGGGGTTACGGACAGGCCTACCAGTCCGCCCACCGACAACTGGTACAAAAACATCACAAATGCGGCGGCGTAGGGGTTCGGGTTCATCGTATTGACAGCTCTGCTCGGGATGTTATAGGGGCTTGGCGGCTAGATGGAGGCAAATGGCACCTCGTAGGTATGGGATGGTTTGGGTTTCGACGAAGCCAGTCGATGCAATAGTAGTAGCCACTGCATTCGGTGGGACAAAGGCTCTCACGGATTCAGATAGGTACCTGTAGGCTGTGGGGTCGCGGCTCAGCGCACTTCCGATCAGCGGCATTAGCTTTCCGAAGTATAGCCAGTAGAGCCCCGCGAAGAGACCCTGGGGTGGTGGGTACATGTCCAGAGATACCATTCGGCCGCCAGGCTTCAATACCCTGTAGGATTCGCGGAAGAACGCTTGGAGATCTCCTACATTCCGTAGCACGAATGCGCTCATCACCGCGTCGAAGGAGTCGTTCCGCATCGGCGTGGTACGGGCGTGGGCCAACACGTAAGCCGCCCGACCGTCGTGCCCCTTCTTGTTGGTCTGCGCTCTCGCACGCTCAAGCATGGTCGGTGAAAAATCCAGGCCGACAATTTGCGCGTCAGGCGCCACGACTTTGCATGCCTCCAGTGCGAGGGAGCCCGTGCCGGTACCCATGTCGAGAACTAGTGCCGATTTGCCCACTATGCCCAAGGCGTTGATAGCCCTCCGCCGCCACAGCGAGTCCAGTCGAAAGCTGATGATGCCGTTGAGTAGGTCGTAACGCCATGCAATCCGATCAAAGATAGCCCTAACCCGGGTGTCGTGGGGCACAGACATGAAACCACGCCTTGGAATCACTGGTAGGCAGTAAGTGCAGACATTAGCGGTTGCGGTCCGTTAGGAGGTGCCCCAGCGTCTTGAGGGCCTCCCGCTCCGCAGATTCCGGCAGTTTCGCAATCTGCCGGCGCGCCTTGAGAACATACTTCCGGGAGAACTTTTTCGCCCGCTCGATAACCGTACCGTTGCACATAGCGTCTAGAGCCCTTTGAATGTCGTTTTCTGTGGGGCCTTGTGCCTGAAAGACTTGGGTCACGGCTTGATGCCCGTCCAGTAGGGAAAGGACGATGGGTAGGGAGGGATTGCCGTCGCGTAGGTCCATGCCGGTGGATTTCCCAAGCAATTCCCGCCCACCCACGACATCTAGAACGTCGTCCATCATCTGGAATGCGACGCCGAGGTTAAGGCCAAACTTAGCCGCTGTTTCCACATTTTCAGGGGAGGCCCCCGCGATGTATGCGCCGAGTTTGGCACCGGTTTGGAACAGCGATGCGGTTTTGCGTTCGACGATTTGGAGGTAATCTTCGGCGGTCACCATGCGGCTACGGTTGAAAGACCCCTGTAGTATTTCACCTTCGGTTAGGCTAGTACACGCATCGGCCGTCCATTGAACAACTGTCTCGTCGAACTTGCCTGCGAATTCGAACGCTTTGATGAAAAGGAAGTCCCCGGTGACGAGGGTGCGCGTCAGTCCGTAGCGCTTGTAGGCAGACTCTTTTCCCCGTCGATAGTCTGCGCTGTCGATGATGTCATCGTGGAGCAGCGTAGCCGCATGGATCAGTTCCATGGCAACCGCGATGTTTACTGCATCCTTTTCTCTGTGCCCGCAAAAAGCCTTGAAGGTGAGAAGTGTTAACAGCGGTCGAATTCGCTTACCGCCCGCCTTGATCAGGTGCGATGCGATTTCTGTGATGTCCGATTCTCTGGATTGTGTACACTCAACAAGTGTTTGTTCGACCGATCGTAACTGATCCGCCACAATGCTGAAGGGGTCCACCGGGTCGTGTGACGATAGAAGCTCTTCGGAGTCGTCCGTCAGAAAGGCCTGGGGGTTTCTCTCGTGCTCTTGCTGGGACAGAAGTGGCTCCGTTCGGGCTTGCTACGCTGTCTCACGAATTGGTTTATTAGAGACAGGCCAATAGAGATGGCACAAATACCTGAGGAGGTCAAGGTGAGTTGCGAGCGGACGCTGCTGTTATTCGTGAACTGGTGCGAAAGGGGGGAATTGAACCCCCACGGGATTGCTCCCACAGGAACCTGAATCCTGCGCGTCTACCAAATTCCGCCACTTTCGCACGAACAAGAAAGGTTTTATATGTATCAGCGGCCGCAATGTTGTCAAGTTCGTCGGGCCTAGTATTGTCTGCTAGTATGATGCTGCAATGAGATGGGAAACATCCTGATCATCGTAGAACGCGCGATTGTGCGTGAGGCCATGCGGCACTTCCTTTTTCCAGAACACCGGGCCACGACTTCGGACTGCTGGTCCGCACAAGAAGATTCCCAGAGCCATGACTTTGTGATTGTTGACCGTGAAGGTCTCGAAGAGGGTGGCGTAAATACGGCGGAAGTGCTTCGCACATCCCAGTGTCTGTCTTCATCGGATACCGTCGAAGCCGTTCAAAGCTGGGAGAATTCTTGCAATGGTGGCTAAGCCGCGGGAAGCGGTTGTTCTGAAAGAGGCCGTACGGGACCTGTTGGGGGGACATTCTTCACAGCAGGTCCCGAGCCCATCCGCGGTTGGGCTCGGGGAACGAGCCTCAACGCCCTCCAGGCCGGATCATCGAACTTACGTAGGTGATCGGGGATCCTGGTTCACGCAGGTCCGAACCCGAAAGTGGAGATTGAGAGTGGAGTTCCATGCCTCGAGAAATCGCTAAATCGTATAATCACAAGGAAGTGGAGAGTAAGTGGTACGAGCGCTGGGAGGCAGGTGGCCATTTTGCGCCGTCGAGTACAGATGCGCCATCGTTTTCGATGGTCATCCCACCACCTAATGTGACGGGATCCCTGCATATGGGTCATGCCCTCAACAATACGCTTCAAGATGTTCTATGTCGGTTCAGGAGGATGGACGGAGCAAGGGTTCTTTGGGTGCCGGGAACGGATCACGCGGGTATTGCTACCCAGAACGTGGTGGAGCGTCAGCTCTCCGACGAAGGCCTGGTTCGGGGCGATGTCGGCCGACCGGCATTTATCGAGAGGGTCTGGAAATGGCGTGAGGAAACCGGTCACACCATCTTGAGGCAGTTGCGCGCGCTGGGTGTCTCCTGCGACTGGAGCCGCGAGCGGTTCACGATGGACGAGGGACTCTCCGTGGCAGTGCGCGAAGCGTTTATCCGGCTTTCGGAGGACGGGCTTCTCTATCGCGCGGAACGGCTTATTAATTGGTGTCCGCGTTGTAAGACTGCGCTGGCCGACATCGAAGTGGTGCACGAGGAGGTGGACGGCCACTTGTGGCACGTTCGTTACCCGCTGGTGGGAGAGGGTACGTTGGTGGTGGCTACCACCAGGCCTGAAACTATGTTGGGTGACAGCGGTGTTGCAGTTCACCCTGAGGATCAACGGCATATCGGCAGTGTCGGGCGTTACGCACGGCTACCGATTGTAGGTCGGGAGATTCCGGTGGTCGCTGATACCTTTGTGGATCCGGAGTTTGGTAGCGGCGCGGTCAAGATAACACCGGGACACGACTTCAATGACTTCGAGATTGGCGTAAGGCATGGGCTAGAGATAATCAGCATCCTAGATGATGATGCTGCCATTCGAACCGATGCGTTTGTTGCAGAGGAGGGCGGACCGCCTCCGTGGCTCAGTCGATACGGCGGGCAGGACCGGGTCGCGGCACGAGAACGCGTGGTTCGGGAGCTCGACGACGACGGTTTGTTGGTAAA
The DNA here is from genome assembly GCA_964438895.1 of uncultured Syntrophobacterales bacterium. Taxonomy (GTDB): domain Bacteria; phylum Desulfobacterota; class Binatia; order UBA9968; family JAJDTQ01; genus JAJDTQ01. Next base: position 52,886 of record CAYTMJ010000033.1, read on the forward strand.
AGTTGAGCCGTATCGCCACACCGTGGGTAAGTGCTATCGGTGCCAGACTGTCATCGAGCCTTATCTGACTCCTCAGTGGTTCGTAAAGATACAACCGCTTGCGGGCCCGGCGATGGAGGCGGTTCGCCAGGAACGAACCCGGATCATCCCGGAGGCGTGGCGTAAGTCGTACTTTGTCTGGATGGAGAACATCAAGGACTGGTGTATCTCGCGGCAGATTTGGTGGGGACACCAGATCCCGGCCTGGTATTGCACCGGCTGCAACGACTCGTTGGGTACGGATGGTTCTCGGATTCCTTCCAACTGCGTTCCTGTTGTGGGGAGAAGCGCGCCCGATCGGTGTGAGAAGTGTGGTGGTACTTGTTTCGTGCAGGATCCTGACGTTCTGGACACGTGGTTCTCCTCGGCGTTGTGGCCATTCTCGACCTTGGGCTGGCCGGAAAAAACTGCAGAACTTCAGGTCTTCTATCCCACGGCAGCGCTGGTCACGGGATTCGATATCCTCTTCTTCTGGGTGGCACGGATGATGATGATGGGATTGAAGTTCATGGGCGATGTGCCTTTTCGGGACGTCTACATCCATGCCCTGGTGCGGGACCAGGAAGGACAGAAAATGTCCAAGTCCAAGGGAAATGTTATCGACCCGCTGATCATGGTGAATCGCTACGGCGCGGACCCGTTTCGCTTTACGCTCGTAGCCATGACCGCTATGGGGCGGGATGTTAAGCTGGCGGAGGACCGAATCGCTGGGTACCAGCATTTCGTTAATAAACTCTGGAACGCTACACGTTTCGTGTTGACTAATCTCGACGACGAAGTCCTATTGGAACACAAGCGCTCGCCGAACCCGCTTGCTGACCAGGATTTGGACCTCGCTGATCGGTGGATCCTTTCACGGCTAAAGGCTGCCATTGAGCGGGCCCGGGAAGCAATCATCGCCTATCGATTCAACGATTTCGCGCACCATCTTTATCAGTTCACGTGGCACGAGTTCTGCGATTGGTACATCGAAATGAGCAAGCTGCGACTGAACGGTGGCTCCGGGTCCCTCGCGGCTCAGAGGACTCTACGGACAGTCCTTCAAAACATCCTTCTCCTTCTGCATCCGTTGATGCCATTCGTGACTGAAGAGCTTTGGGAGGCCGTTACGGGCCGCGATAAAAACTCTCCCCGGCGTGAGGATATCATGGTTCAACGTTATCCTGTGTCCGACGACTTTTCCGAGGATCAGGACGCGGAAAAAAGTATTGAGTTCCTAAGTGGTATTGTTCGGGGAATTAGGAATCTCCGAACCGAACTGAACGTTCCACCCTCCCGGATGGTAAGGGTAGCGGTGTTTGATGCCGGGGAACGACTATCCTTCATTCGAGCTTACGAGAGTATGGTGTGCGCGTTGGCGCGAACGGAGCCCCTGGAATACCTGTCGGAGGGGTCCCGGCCAGAGAAGGCGGCCACGACTATTGTTGATTCCACCGAAGTGTATGTTTCGCTGGATGGTGTGGTGGATCTGGAAGAGGAGGGTGGGCGGCTTCACCGAGCTCTAGGCAAACTCGAGACAGAACGAGAGCGGGTTCGAAAGAAACTGCAAAACGAGAATTTTACAGCTAAGGCCCGGGCCGAGGTGGTAGAGCGAGAGCGAGAGAAGGCGCAGGAAATAGAAGAGAAGATCGAGGCTCTTAGCCGAAGTCTCGAACGGATCCGGGAGATTCAAGCCCAGTGACCCACGAAGGGCTGACCGCAAATCGCATTCTCGAGGGCCTTGGAACGACACGTTTAGGTAGTCGTTTCGAAGTACACTCGCAGCTCGATTCGACTAATCGTACGGCTCATGCGCTTGCTGAGGGGGGGGAGCCTGAAGGGGTTGTCGTAATCGCGGAAGCCCAGAACCGGGGCCAGGGGCGGATGGGTAGGCATTGGGTTTCCCCTGCTAAGGTCAACCTCTACATTTCGTTTGTTTTGCGTCCGCGACTGGACCCGGCCGAGTCTGTGAAGATCACGCTCCTCGCTGCAGTGGCGGTGGCAGACACGCTAAAGGATCTGTTCTCCGTTTGCCCTAGGATCAAGTGGCCTAACGATGTGTTGCTCAATGGTATGAAGGTAGCCGGTATACTCAGTGAGTTGGCATGTGAGGCAAACCAGACCCTGTTCGTAATTGTTGGCATTGGCATTAATCTTAATTTCCCTCACTTTCTAATGCCCCCTGAACTCCGCAACCGCGCCACTTCTGTGATGGAAGAGATTGGAACGCCAGTAGATCGTGTTCTGGTTACCCGCTCGCTGGTGCAGAACATGGAGAAACGCTATATCGAGTTCGAGACACGTGGGTTCGAACCTATTGCTCGAAGCTGGAATGCATACGCACGAATCGAAGGACGGTGGGTTCGTGTCAGCATGGAAAAAGGGGATCTAGTGGGGTGTGTTCAGGGGTTAGATAGCAACGGATTCCTGGTGTTGGAATGCCGTGACGGGAGTATCGAACGTGTAGTGAGCGGAGATGTCTCCCTAATTGAAGGAACACTTTGATGCTACTGGCTATCGATGTCGGAAACAGTAATCTGGTGCTAGGAGTTTATAGGGGCGAGGAATTAGTGACGCACTGGCGGCTAGTCACTCAAACGGAACGGACCGTGGACGAATATGGCGCGCTCATTGGCTATCTTGCTGCTGCTCAGGATATTGGGAGCGAATCAATTAATGCCATTATCGTGTCCTGTGTAGTGCCGCCAATGGTAGGGATGATCGACGAGTTAGGCGCGAAATTTTTCGGGGTAAAACCACTGTTGGTGGGGCCGGGTCTCAAGACTGGAATGCCGATTCTCTACGATAGCCCGCAGGACGTCGGAGCGGACCGTATCGCTAATAGCGTGGCAGCCTACGGACGGTTTCGTGACGCCTGTGTGGTTATTGACTTCGGCACTGCCACGACCTTTGACTGCGTGTCTGAGAAAGGTGAATATCTGGGAGGTTTAATTGCCCCAGGCCTAACGATCGCCGTAGAGGCTCTGTTTCAACGGGCTTCGAAGCTTCCTCGGGTCGAGGTGCTGTGTCCTTCGAGTGTTATCGGGAAGTCCACAGTGCACTCAATCCAGTCCGGGATCTATTACGGGTACGTGGGCTTGGTGGACGGCATAGTTCAACGGATTGAGCGGGAGAATCGGATCAAGGCGCGGGTCGTCGCCACCGGAGGAGTCGCATCGCTAATCGCGCACGAATCGACTGTCATCGAGGAAGTGGATGAATTCTTGACGTTAGAAGGGTTACGGCTTATTTACGAAAAGAACTCGGCTCCGTCGTTTCGGAAGCGGCGATCCTAGTGTTGTTGGGAAGAGCCTAACTGGGCACAGGGAACACGTGAAACTTAGCTTTTCCGGGCACAAGGTCAAGGGAGGTTAATCATGGCTGCAATTGAAGCTGGCCAATTACGAAATGTTGGATTGCTAGGGCATCGAGGGGCAGGAAAGACATCCTTGGGCGAGGCGATGTTGTTCACGGCCGGTACCACCAACCGTTTAGGCCGAGTAGAGGATGGGACTTCGGCATTCGACCATGAGCCCGAAGAGATTAACCGCCAGGTTTCTATTTCCACGGCCTTCCATTCGCTTGAGTGGAAGAAGAGTACCTGCGTCTTGGTCGATACGCCGGGCTTCGCCACATTTCTACCGGAGACCATCCATGCCTTGGCCGGCTTCGGTGGCGCGGTGTTCGTCCTGCACGCTGGTGCTGGGCTTCGAGTGGAGACTGAGCGTCTTTGGGAGCAGGTGGCAGAACGTGGGATGCCTCGTATTCTTTTCGTCAATCGTATCGATCGGGAAGAGGCGGACCCCGTAGTCCCGGTGGATGGGATCGCGGAGGGGCTGGGTATTCGGGGGATCCACGTTCAACTACCAATCGGCTACGGTGAGAGTTTTCGTGGCGTTGTTGACCTTGTTCGGATGAAGGCTGTGTGCGGCGACGGGAACGGCAATGACGCCGAGGAGGAAATACCAGAGGACCTTCAGGAGCGGGCTAAGGCAATGAGGGTCAATCTTATGGAGAATGTGGCCGAAACCCAAGACGCGCTGCTGGAGAAGTATCTTGAGGGTCAGGAGCTGACATCAGAGGAGTTGTTGGGAGGACTTCGCGAAGGCGTACGTTCGGGAAAGTTGTTCCCGGTTCTCTACGGCTCGGCTACTCGCGGAATCGGGGTTGCATCGTTACTCGATGCCGTAGTGGAGTGGTTACCGTCGCCACTGGAGGAGCCTGCGGCCGAGGGTAAGAATCCGGTGACGGGTGAGGCCGATTCCCGTCCTAAGACTTCCGATGGTACGCTTTCTGCGTTCGTTTTTAAGACTGTTGTAGATCCTTTCGCGGGTCGCCTGTCTATCATGCGGGTACTGTCGGGCAAGATGAAAGCTGATAGTACCGTTTATAACCCCGGGAAGGACGCTAAGGAGAAGATCACCCATCTGTTTAGACCGGAGGGGCCAAAGCACGAGGAAGTGTCGGAGGCGGGAGTTGGCGAGATCATTGCTGCAGCGAAGCTTAAGGACGTTGCTTCCGGGGACACGCTGTGTGATGAAACTGCCCCCATTGAGTACCCCAAGCTGGTGGAGTTCGGCCCATCTATCTCCTTTGCATTGTCTCCCAAGAGCCGGGCGGATGAAGATAAGGTTCCCCAGGGCCTACAGCGTTTGATGGAGGAGGACCCATCCATCCGGATGCACCGAGACGAGCAAACCCGAGAGTTTATTCTGTCGGGTACAGGCCAGCTCCACATCGAGGTGGTAGTAGACAAGTTGAAGCGGAAATACGGCGCGGAGGTAGAACTGAAGGCACCTAAGGTGCCCTATCGTGAAACAATTAAAGCGGCGGCCAGCGCCCAGGGCAAATACAAGAAGCAGTCTGGGGGGCGGGGTCAGTTCGGTGATACTTGGCTCAAACTTGAGCCTCTGGAGCGCGGTAAGGGCTTCGAGTTCGTGGATAAGATCGTTGGCGGGGCTATCCCGCGTAACTATATCCCTGCTGTAGAGAAGGGTATAGTCGAAACCATGACTAGCGGTTATTTGGCTGGCTACCCCATTATGGACGTGCGGGCAACCCTGTATGATGGATCGTTTCACACGGTAGATTCGTCTGACATGGCCTTCAAGATTGCTGGCTCAATGGGCTTTAAGAACGCCATGGAAAATGCCAAGCCAGTGATCCTAGAACCGGTGATGTCTATGGAGGTTTCGGTGCCTGACGATTGCATGGGCGATGTCATCGGCGACCTAAACAGTCGGCGTGGTAAGGTCTTGGGTGTCGACGCTAACGGGCACATCCAGACCATCAGGGTCCAGGTTCCCATGGCCGAGGTGCTCCGTTATGCCTCAGACCTCCGCTCCATGACGAGTGGTAGGGGAGAATTTCAATCGGAGTTCTCACACTACGAGGAACTTCCACCCCACTTGATGGAGAAAGTACAGGCTGATGCCAAATCTGAGGTGGCGGGAGACTAACGGATGTAGCTAGACTGCCGGGATCGGTTCCCCGGCGCCTTCTTGCTTCCATGGACAAAAGCTTCGAACAGTTGTCGGCGTCGTTGCTTTACTGCAACAAATGCGGCGAAGCCATGCCAGTGCGCGAGCGGTTACTACTGGTTCTTCCCGATGGGGACCTCTACGACTACAGTTGCCAACGTTGTGGTAGCTCGGTTGGTTCCCGAACTGTCAAGGTGGATGCGGAATCATCGCAGGGCACACCGCGCATCGCACGGGGGCTTTAAACGATATGATCATCGATTTCCAAACCCACATTTTCCCTGAACATTACATGGAGACCATGGACAAACGGGACGGCGCTGTCGTACTGGAAGATCCGGACCCCTACAGTGGCATGGCGTACCTCTACGACAAAGCATTAGGCTGTCGGATAAACACTGCGATATTGAAAGGCCGCAACGTTGAGCAGCGGCTTGAGCACATGGACCGACAGGGTGTGGACGTGCAGGTAGTGAGCATTCCGGCTCCGGGAGCTGATCGTTACGATAGGGACGACGCGGTGGTAATGGCCCAGGTGGCTAATGACGAGCTGGCCAGTATGTGTAACCAAAACCCGGACCGTTTCATTGGGCTCGCCACGCTGCCAACCGCCTCCATCGAAGCGTCCTTGGATGAACTTGAGCGCGCGCATGGGGAGTTAGGGCTTCGCGGGTTTGGCTGTTTCACAAATCTCAATGGTCGGTCGTTGGATGATGAGACTTTCTTTCCAATCTACGAAAAGCTCGCGGAGTACGGTTTGCCGGTATACATCCACCCCACAGCCCCCCTTGCCACCGAGGCAGTGGGCCTGGACGTTGTGCCTATGCTTATTTATGGTTGGGCTTTTGACAGCACCGTTGCGATGACCCGACTGGTGTACGGTCGGGTGATTGAAAGGTTTCCGACGCTACCTTTCGTTGTAGCTGATGTAGGTGGAGTGCTGGCCTTCTTCGGGCAGCGGGCCATCAATATCTACTCAGGTCGTACCGACGAAATGCGTGAACGATATGGGCTGCAGGAGAATCCGTTAGATACGTTCCGACGGTTCTTCGTCGATACTGCGGATCACCCTTCTAATACTCTCAAATGCGTCGTGGATTTTTTCGGTCCAGAACAACTGGTTTTTGGTACCAATTATCCCTACGGCCCCGAAGATGGTTGCGGCTTCATACGGAACAGCCTCCAGGCTATCGACGAATTGGGGTTAAGAGCGGAATTGAGGGACGGGATTCTTGGGGGAAATGCGGCCCGGATTCTGCACCTGTAGTGATGGGTTTCCAATCTGCCCGCACACATTTCGCCGCGGACAACAATAGCAATCGTAAATACCGGCACAAGTGTTCGGCAAGCAGGGAGAGATGTTCTCATGTCTCAGCCTAAACATGAAATTCATTATGGTAGGGCCATGCGCCCACTCACTATGGGTACCAACGGAGTAATTACCGCTGGTCATCCTCTGGCATCCCTGGCTGGCCTTAAAATCATGCAACGGGGCGGCAATGCCATTGACGCGGCGTTGGCGGCTGGATTCGTCCTGGCTGTGGTGAAACACGAAGCCTGCGGGCTTGGGGGCGATCTATTCTCGCTGGTCTACATGAAACACGAGGGGAAGGTCCGGGCGCTCAACTCTAGCGGTCCAGCTCCTGGAAATGCGACAATCGATGCTTTCAAAGACTTAGGTCTAGATGCCGTGCCTACCTCTGGTCCCTTAAGCATTGCGGTGCCTGGGGCAGTGGACGGATGGCTGGAGCTCCACAAGCGGTACGGCACACTGGAACTGGCCGAAATTTGCGCTGATGCTATTGCCTTGGCTAGGGATGGTTTCCCTCTGTACCTAGCCTTGGCCGGCTCCATCGCGGAGTGCGCGGTCTCGTGGCCCGACATAAAGCGATATTTCCAATCACCCATGGAAGACCTAATACCCGGGAGGATGCTTCGGCAACCGGAGTTGGCTCAGGTCTTGGAGTCCATCGTTCGGGATGGACGGCAAGGCTTCTACGCCGGTGACGTTGCCGCGCGTATGTGCGCTGGAATCAAAGCTCAAGGAGGGTTGTTGGAGGACAAGGACCTGGAGGGGGGATTTGCTGAGTGGATGGAGCCCCTGAGCAGTGATTACCGGGGATATCAAGTGTTGGAACAGCCACCCGTCTCCCAAGGGTTCATCGTGCTTACGATGATGAATCTGTTGGCAGGTTACGATTGTAAAACCCTGAGCCGGACAGACCTGATCCACGTGATGGTTGAGGCGAAGAAAATTGCTTTCGAGGATCGAATCCGACACTTGGAAGATTCGCGTTTTAGTGATTTCGAGGTTCAACGCCTAATCGGAAAGGACTACGCAGACGAACGGAGGCGTGACATTGCAAATACAGCTGGAACGGTGTCCTCCTCATATGCCCCCGCTGGTGGGGATACCACCTATCTGTGTGTGGCGGACGGGGAAGGGAATGCTATCTCCCTAATACAGAGCGTGTTTTCGGTCTTCGGCTCTCGAATCGTAGCGGGCGATACTGGTATCGTGATGAATAATCGCTTGTGTAGTGCCATGCTGGATCCGAGTGGGGCCAACGCCCTTCGGCCTGGCAAGCGGCCTGCCCACACCCTCAATTCGTATATGGTGTTCAGTAACGGTGAGTTCCTCGCCGTGGGAGGTACTCCCGGGGCAGACGACCAACCCCAGACCAACGTTCAAGTCCTACACAATCTCCTGGACCTTAAAATGGACCCACAATGCGCACTAGAAGTTCCACGATGGAGTCACGTGCCTGGTTCCCCCCCCAATGTGGGGTATCCCGGAATGCTGCGGTTGGAGAGGGGATTTCCGGATGAAGTGGAGAAGGGGCTGATCGATAAGGGCCATCCAGTGAGGGTGGTAGAGTCATGGTCGTTCGGTGGCGCTGGGCTCATTGCTCGGGACCCGCGAAACGGAGCCCTGTTGGCCGCTGCAGATCCACGTCGGGACGGGTACGCTCTGGGCTGGTAAAACCCATGACGATGAGCCGGCGACTTTCTATTTCGAGCATTGGTAAGGAACGACAACATGCGCACCGTCCGGTGGCGCGGCCGCGGGAGGATACTGGATATGAACCGAGACTATGAGGATCGCTTACTCCGGATTGGTGGTATTGAGACCCATTATCTGGAGGCAGGCGAGGGGCCTGACCTCGTGCTACTGCATGGGGGTGAATATGGGGCTTCGGCTGAAGCCACTTGGGGTCCAGTTATCGGGATGTTGGCGAAGAACTTCCACATCATCGCCCCTGATATGCTCGGTTATGGTTGTACCGCTAAGATTTATAGCTTTTCCGATCCTTCGGGCTTCCGGATGGTACATTTGGCACAACTTATGGACGCTGTCGGTCTGGAGGAATGTTTTTTCGTCGGCAATTCGGCCGGGGGCGGCACGCTGTTGCGGAGTGCGGTGCGCAAACCGTCGCCATTAAAAATGAAAAAGATGGCAACAATCTGCGGCAATGCTGGGGTTTTTAAGAGCGATGCCCAGGCTGGAATCGAGGACTATACCCCCAGCCTGGAGAATATGCGGAAGTTGCTCAAGTTGTTGTTCTACGACGAGAAGTGGTTGACGCAGGAATGTGTGGACAAGCGTTATCGTGATTCGATTGCCCCGGGCGCGTGGGAGGCACTGTCCGCAGCTCGCCTTAAACGACCTGGGTACGAGCGGGGCTCGACCACGGAAAGTTTTGTGCGGCAGCTGTCCACGGTGAGTGTGCCGCTGCTCATTATTTCCTGTGATCATGACCCCCTCAATCAGGCAGACTGGGACCAGCGGTTGAGCCAGATTGTGCCGGGGTCCAGTGTCTACCGATTCCGAGATTCGGCCCATGAGCCTCAGATTGAGGAGCGGGATACGTTCGTCGAGGTGATTACCCAATTCTTACTATCTTGACAAAAGGAGCGGGCGGAATTATCTTAAAACTAGGTGTGTTTATGGTTATTTACGATCTTACTTGTGAAAATGATCATAGTTTCGAAGGTTGGTTTGCGGACCCGGCGAACTACAGCGAACAGTTGTCCCAACGCGAGATCGCTTGTCCTGTGTGCACCTCTACGGTCATTACTAAGGTTCCCCATACCTGTGCGGTTCATATGAAGAAAGAGAAGCCCTCGGGTCCTACACGGCAAGGGTCCACGCCTGTCACACCCGAACAGATCAAGGAAGCCTTATTCCGCGCACACAGTTACATCCGAACCAATTTTGAGGATGTAGGCTCAACTTTTGCTGAGGAGGCCCGTCGAATTCAGGCTGGCGATGCTGAGGAGCGACCAATACACGGGACTGCGACTACGGACGAACGAGAGTCTCTCGACCACGACGAGGTCCCTTATATGATTTTGCCGAAGCCAGACCTCGATAGCTGATAGCAGAAGGATCGTGGCTTTGGACATACCTACGCTGTTTGCGACTTCCCGTTTTCTCAAACTCATCCTGCGTTGACAACGCGCCTACTTCTCTGTTACCCGGTTGCTCCATGGACGCCCGCGAGATTCGGGATGTGATGGGGCATTTCGCCACTGGAGTGACCGTCATTACCACCAAGGACAAAGATGGACTCCCCAATGGTATTACCGCCAATGCGTTCTCGTCGCTTTCCCTGAATCCACCGCTGGTGCTGGTTTGTATCGATAAGAAGGCCAACTGTTACGACTGCTTCGAGAATTCTGGTGTGTTCGCCGTCAATCTGCTCGGGGAAGAACAGGAGGAACTCTCTAACCGTTTCGCTACCAAGGGTATAGAAAAGTTCCAGGACATTGCGTGGCATATGAGCAGCAATAACATTCCTTTGTTAGATGGGGTTATTGGTTATATCGAATGTACCGTCGATCAGGCCTATGACGGCGGTGACCACACTATCTATCTAGGAAACGTCATCAACGCGCATGCTGACGGGATTCGACCCTTGCTGTTCTTCAAGGGCAAATATCAGCGACTTCCAGTGACAGATTAACCCAAGTCTTTGCATGGCAATGGGGGTGGTTACAAAACCCATGCCTACTCCAGTCTGATAGTAATATCGCGAGCGCCAACTTGTACTGGGTTGTTTTCGTGAACTCCCGCAAGCTCCCCGGATTCCCGTGTTAACGGGTCCCCGTCCCGATCCAGGCGAGCGCTGAGGTCGAGTGGGCCTTCGAAGGCCACATCAGGCATCATTACGTCGGATGAGCTGAGTGAGAAAGAAACTGGGAAAGTTGGTGCGACAACACGTTTAACAGCCAACGGGGGGGTGTGGCTTACTCCAGCTGCTCGGGCAACTATGTAAAGGGTTGCAAGTTTGCTGGATTCGGGTGTGTTTCCGGCACGGAGTTCGACGGTGCCCGTGATGCTCGCCTTCATTGGGGTTTCAGGGCTCTCTTCGTGTGACCGATTGATGCTTTGTATGATTTGCCGCACTGCGTCTCTTTGCTCGCCCGCTGGCAATAGCTGCGCTAGCCTGTGGAGGTACTGGCGAGCTGCATCCGGGTCACGCCGTTCCCGGTGGAGAAGCATGCCCTTAGCCCACAAGGCTAGAGGTAGATTCGGGGTTTGTAGTAGCGCTCTGTCAAGTGCCTCCAGTGCGGCAGTCGTGTGACCAGCCTGGGCCATTAACATCCCCATGTAAGCGTTGGCGAGCGGGTGATTGGGGTTCTCGTTCAATACAGCCCGGAAGGACTGGATGGCGGTTTTAAAATCTTTTTGTTGGTATGCTTCCTGACCTTGGCGCTGTGCAACGACGAGCCTGTCGGACAACCCAGGACGTCCGACGCCCCCGGGTCCTGTGCCCGTTAAAAAGTCTCCGGTGATACTGTCTTCGGTCGAAATGCGAGGTCGGAGAGACTGTCCTAGCAGTAGACCGAGGGTGACGCCGCCCGCTAACAGTAGCACAGCACCAACGGCCCATGTCGATGTTCGTCTTTTCACCTTGGTGCCGGTCGTTTTCATCACTGGAATTGTGGGTGCGGGTCCAACGCTCGTGGGGAGTTCTTGGAGGCGGCGGACGGCTTGGCGCTCGTAGCGTTGTTTCAGATTTTCGTAGTCGGCGATCGATATTTTTCCAGCTTGATGGTCGAAGGTAAGCTCTTGGAGGTCTCGGTAAAGTTGAATCAACTGCGCGTCTTTGGGTGCGTCCTGGGGTCGGTCATATGTCGAGTCGATGCCGGCGGCTTCGACACGAACTCGTTCTAGTAAGTTGGGATCGGGGGTTGTCTCGGCTTCGTTCTTTAGGTCCTTACTCCATCGTAGAAGGAGTCTTACTGCAGCCGCGATGCCGGCGAGCAAGACGACAAACGGTAGGATCCATATTATAAGATTAAATCCGCGGGTTGGCGGGGCTAGCAATACCCACTCGCCGTATTTGGAGACAAAATAGGCCCGGATTTCATCCGGCGTCCTTCCGGCTTTAACTTGGTGGCGTACAACATCGCGCATTTGGACCGCCATGGTGGAAGGGGAGTCCGCCACGGATAGATTTTGGCACACTACGCAACGAAGTTCTGAAGCGATTGCCCGGACTTGCCCCTCGACGTCGTCCTTCGCTTGAACATCGACGTAGAGCAGCGCGATTAATATTGCGAAAATGGTAAGTTTTCTGAAAGTCATCGTATCGCTTGATGGTTGCCTCGACCGCTGTCGGTGCTAACGCGATCGCTCCGTGCTTCCTGTAGCTTGGCCATTAGCACTCCAGTCGGTATTGCCCCTACGTGCTTGTATGTGATCCGTCCCTCCGGGCTTATGAAGAACGCTTCCGGGATCCCCCACACCCCGTAGTTCACGGATATTTTCCCCTCCGGGTCCTGACCGTTGATAAAAGTGATATCAAACTTACGAATAAAGCTCAGTGCATCCCCCCGCTTGTCCTGGACGTTGATTCCTAGGAAGATCACGTCTTCCCCCTGCTGCCTCCAGGCTGCTTCTAGATCACCGGCTTCTTCTCGGCAGGGTAGACACCAGGACGCCCAGAAGTCGAGTAATAGGGTTTTCCCGCGGAGATCCGACAGCTTCACTATTTTCCCGTTGAACAACTTTATGGAGAAGTCAGGAGCTGCGCTGCCCAATAAGGGGGAGGGAATGTAACGCGGGTCACGGTAGAACCCGTAGCCTAGAAGGATCATCAGTAGTCCTACCGCCGTAAGGGTGAAGAGGAGTCGTCGAGCCGCAACGCTCATGCTGTAGTCTCCGTGCGCATACCTCGCCCCATAGGTAGAATGGTCATGAGAGTGCCGAGGGTCATGACGGCTCCACCGATCCAGATCCATAAGACCAGTGGACGTATCAGGACCTTGAGGGTTGCCCGGTTCTGCTCCACTTCGCTGAAGCCAGACAGTATCAAGTATAGATCTTCCTTGAGGGTGCTGTGAAAAACCGCTCGTCCGATTGGTGATTTCTGCGTGGGAAAGAACTTCAACGCTGGGGACAACTGCCCCAGTGCGTCGCCACCGCGTGAGACCTGGAACACGCCTTCCACACGATAGTGAGTGGGCTGCTCTGAGCCCCGCAGTCCCTTGAAGACGACACGGTAGGGTCCTGCCGTTAAGTGCTCTCCGGCGCTCAAGGTCGCCTCCCGCTCGATGCTGTAAGCCATGGAGCCCGCGATGCCCACCACCACCAGCACAACCCCTAGATGCACTACAACCCCACCGTACCGACGCTGGTTCCGTCGAATCAAGCTGCCGAGGGCACGTAACCACCCCTCCTCAGTCTGCCGGTGCCGGGCACGTAATGATAGGAATGTGTCGAACGCTACGGTCCAAACCGTGAACGCACATAGAGTGAACCCCAGCAGTGATAGGAAAGAGCGGATCCCAGCGGTGAACAGCCCTGCGGCGACGGCTAGGGATGCTGCTACGGGTAAAGCGAAATTTCGCTTGAGGTTTTCCCATGAGGCCCGGCGCCACGCGATGAGCGGACCAACACCCATAAGAAAGACTAGTAGTAAGAATAGCGGCGCGGTTACGGTGTTGAAGTACGGTGCACCTACGCTTACTCGGTTTCCAGTCAGGGCTTCGGACAGCAAAGGGAATATGGTACCGAGAAAGATGGTGAACAGCGCAGAGACAAACACTACGTTGTTCAGCATGAATGCCGACTCACGACTGACCATGGAGTCGAGTTCGGGTTGGCTGCGAAGTTGGTCGCTCCGCCAGGCTAAAAGTCCCAATGAGGAGAACAGTACGAACACAAGGAAAGCCAAGAAGAACATCCCCACTGGCCCGGACGAGAACGCGTGGATGGAGGATAGAATCCCTGACCGAGTCAGGAACGTGCCGAACAGCGTGAGACTGAAGGCGATGATGATTAGCAACAGGTTCCAGGTTTTGAGCATCCCACGGCGTTCCTGGACTTGTACTGAGTGTAGAAACGCAGTAGCCGGGAGCCAGGGCATGAAGGCAGCGTTTTCTACAGGGTCCCATGCCCAGTAACCCCCCCAGCCAAGCACGTGGTACGACCACCAAGCACCCACCAGGTTCCCGAGGGTTAGAAAGAGCCACGCGGTGATGGTCCAGCGCCGAGTAGCGACGATCCAGCTGTGGTCGAGTTTACCGACAATGAGTGCTGCGATAGCGAAGGCGAATGGGACTGTAAGCCCAACGAAGCCAGTGTACAGGAGCGGTGGGTGGCTTAGCATATTGGCGTCTTCCAACAATGGATTGAGACCCCGACCATCGGTAGGCACTGGGAAATGGGTCTCGAAGGGACTGGAGCCAAACGCTATTACCGCTAAGAAGAAGGCGGACACGATTGAGAATACCATCAGCACCCAAGGCATGAACTCTTGCATGCGCTTGCGGTAGCACCATGTCACTAGGGCCGAGAAGATAAGAAGTATCCACAACCACAAGAGAAGCGATCCCTCCAGGGCGCCCCAAAGTCCAGTGATCCGGTAGTAGATCGCCGTGTTCCGGGTGGTGTTCAGGGCCACATAGCGGATGGAGAAATCGGTGACCACTAGGGCGTAGATTAGTGCGCCGGCAGCGATCGTCACTAGGGCGAACTGTCCTACTATGGAGTAACGGGCGGAATCGTATAAATGACGATTGCCAGTCTGGGAATGGAGAATGGGTGCCGCGATTCCCCAAAGTGCCAGCACAAGCGCCAGTAGGATACAGCTATGTCCCAGAGCGGCAGTCACAGGTCGCCCGCAGGCTGGGCGGGCACAAAGCTCCGCAGTTTGCTGGGATCTGCACCTTCCTGGTGGGGGCTATATTCTTCGGCGTGTTTGGCCATGACGGTAGAGGCTTGGAACACTCCACCTTTGTCCAATCGCCCTTCGACGACGGCGCCCTTGCCTTCAGAAAAGAGGTCTGGCGGCACTCCCTGGAAATGCACCGCGATGGACTCTTGGCCGTCCGTGATCCTGAAATGGAAGGTACGTCGGTCGAGATCCTTGGAGAGGGAACCGGGAACCACCATCCCTCCGATTCGGAGAAATCGGTCCTGCGTTGTGATTTCGGAGCGGAGTTCCGTGGGCGTGACAAAATAGACCACGGCCTCCTGCATGGCGCCGTAGATGAGGTAGGTTAGTCCGCTGACGATTATCAGACCACCTATGAGAAAGCGCCTACGTCGATTCATGGATTTTCGTTTCAGGGTTGTCTCGGGCGGGTGTTTGATCTGCCTTCGTCCTTTGGATCCGTCGTTTGAGGAGTACGATGTAGACGACGATCGTACTCCAGACAATGCCGTATGCTAGTAAGACGAACCCCCAGTGTTGCAGCGAGTTAGTTGTGTCCATGTAGTTTCCGAAGTCCCTGGAGTGTTACACTAACGTTGTGATTGCAGTGTGTCATAAAACCGGTTTTGACGTGCTTCGTCTTCCACCTCACCCAGATGAATGCGTAACGATAAGAGGTAGAAGAACAACATTAAAAATGCCAGGAAGTTAATGCCTAGGGGCCACAGCATTGTTGGGTCAATGTTGTCCCACGGTGCCTTGTCGGGGCGTAGAATCGAAGGGGGTTGGTGCAGGGTGCGCCACCAGTACACCGACATGTGTATCAAGGGAATATCTAGGAACCCGATGATGCCGAGAATGGCTCCGGACACAGCACTGCGCCGCTGGTCTTCCATGAGTGATCGGAGTAGCAGGTAACCGGAGAAGATCAGCAGCAAGATGGCAGTTAGAGTCAGGCGAGCATCCCACGTCCACCATACGCCCCAGGTGGGCCTACCCCAGATGGATCCTTCCACGATAGTCAGGGCGGTGAATAGCACGCCGATCTCCGCGGCGGAATGCGCGAGAATGTCATCTCGGCGCTCGCCTTTCCAAAGGTAGAGGCAACTTGCCACGAATACGATGAAAAACGACAAGTACGCGACTAGGATACTTGGAATATGGAGGTACATAATCCGCTGAGTCTCGCCTTGCCGGGCATCGGCTGGCGCCTCCAACAAGCCGTAGTATAGCCCCGAAACTATTAGGATAAGGGCCAGTGTGCCGAGAATTCGTCGAGTCATGGGTTGCTTCGAGATATGAAACGGCCTAGTTCACTGAACTCGGTCATTTCCGTACTGACGGCGGCATAATTTGAGTTCGCCCCAGTTAATCAATGATAGCACTCGGGAACGGCAGTTCCCAATCATCCCAGTCAACCGTCAAGGACCCACTCCAACAGTAGGAAGCCAGATGTAATAAAGATGATGTCGAATCCCAAAAGTAGACGGAACCAGGGGGCGAGTTCGATGGCCGGACCGGCCGCTAGTATGATCTCCAAGCTACGGATCGTGCCCAGGATCACGGGGATCACTAAGGGAAAGAGCAACACGGGTAGCAACAGAGAACGCCCGCGGACATTGAGCGTGACCGTTGCAAATAAGACTCCAACCACACAGAACCCCAAGGTTCCGAGTAGCGTGTAAAGCAGCACGTCGGGTAGTAGATGCCAAAAGTTCAGGTGAAACAACACCCCGAACAACGGGAGGAGGAATACTTCCAGAAGGACCATGAGTGAGAAGTTAAAAAGGACTTTGGCAAGGTAGTAGGCGCCTCGGTCCATGGGTGCCAATAGTAATGCATCTAGGCAGCCGTTTTCCCGGTCACCTTGAAAAAGCTGGCCGAGGGCAAGGGTACCGCTGAACGTGAAGGCCAGCCATAGCAGTCCCGGTGCCATGCGGGAGACGTTGTTGTTGTCAATCTCGAAGGCAAACGAGAAGAGGAATAACAAGGAGAGCCCGAAGAATAGTATTGATAGGAAGTTCTCTCCCCGGCGCACCTCCAGCAGTAGGTCCTTCCAGAGAAGCCAGTAGAGTTGTTTTAAGACGCTGGTCAATTTTGTCCCCTGGTGGTTTCGGAAGTTTGGAGAGATTTGAAGGTTTTGTGGAAGCTGTCCCAGGGGTCCTGTCGGGCTTCGTCGAATACGATACGACCGTGGCTTAGGATAATCGCACGGGAACAGTGTTCGAGGACCCCGGGGATGTCGTGAGTCGCCAACACAACGGTGCCTCCGCCGGCGCAGAGGGATTGCAAAAATTGATTAAGGACGGCCACGCCCAAGGCATCGAGTGCGCCGTAGGGCTCGTCCACTAGCAGTAATTTGGGGTTAATGAGCCACCATTTAGCGATTCCCAGGCGGCTCCGCATACCGTGGGATAGGGCAGACACGTATTCGGCATCTTTCCTGTGCAGCCCCACCTCATTCAAGACGTGCTCCCGTTCTTCTCGGGTAGTGTTCTTGCAGTAGAGGGAGACGAAGAAACGGAGGTTCTCGCTGACCGTTAGGTTCTCATAGAGGTGGTTACCTGAAGTGAGAAAACCCATCTCGCTGCGAAGAGGGGAATTCCCGTAAGGTAGAGGGTGTCCAAAGAGTTCGATGGAGCCTGTTGTGGGATGGGTCAAGCCTGCCAAGAGTCTCAAGAGTGTGGTTTTACCGGCGCCATTTGGTCCCAGGAGTGCTAACCATTCTCCCGGCTCGAGATCCAGTTTCACCTCCTTCAGAGCCCAAAAGGCACCATAAGCTTTTGACAGACGGTCTATTCGGACGCTCACGACGACACTCCAAGCGTTGATGCCCCGACCTGTCACCGCTGAAGACGGGGCGAGATTCAGCCTAACTCCGCTAATATAACGGGTTCGTCGAGAAATGACATGCGGGTTGATGTTGTTGGACTCACCGAAGTGCGACGGAATGCTGGCTTGACTCACCACTGGAGATTCGTTAATGCTACCCTTCACATCCCACGCATATTTTGAACGGATCGGTGTCCCCACCGAGCTCATGTCCGGATTCGGGATTTCTGAACTTGGATAAAGGGCGTTGGGGGGTATCTCAAAGGCTAGAGGAGAGTCATGGCAAGCTATCTACACGTCAATGTGCCGGCCGAGGGCGCCAAGATGTCGCTTTCCGGCGGTGAACTGCAGGTTCCGAACAATCCCATTATCCCTTTCATCGAGGGTGATGGTACCGGCGTGGACATCTGGGCCGCGTCGGTGCGGGTGCTAGACGGCGCCGTTGCCAAGGCATATGGCGGAAAGAAGAAAATAGCCTGGATGGAGGTCTACGCCGGAGAAAAGGCGCAGGCGGTCTACGGTGAGGACTGTCCACCGAGCCTGCTACCACAAGAAACGGTGGATGTCATCCGGGAGTATATGGTGGGCATCAAGGGGCCCTTAACTACCCCGGTCGGCGAAGGTTTCCGTAGTCTCAACGTCACCTTGCGCCAGGTTTTGGACTTGTACGTCTGTCTTCGACCCGTACGCTACTTCAAGGGAGTACCGTCGCCGGTCGTACGGCCCCATTTAGTGGATATGGTGATTTTCCGCGAGAATACTGAGGATATCTACGCCGGCATCGAGTGGGAGACGGGTACCCCGGAGGCTGAAAAGGTCGTCAAGTTTCTGCGTGAAGAGATGGGGGTTAAGAGTATCCGTTTTCCGGACACCGCGAGCATTGGGATCAAGCCGGTCTCCACCGAAGGATCGGAGCGGTTGATCCGGGCGGCGATTAAGTATGCGGTCGATCATAATCGGCGTAACATTACCTTGGTGCACAAAGGCAATATCCAGAAGTACACTGAGGGTGCCTTCATGCGGTGGGGCTACGAGTTGGCCAAGCGAGAGTTTGGCGACAAGGTCATATCGTGGGAGGATTGCGGTGGGAAGCCCGGAGACGGCCAGATCCTAATAAAGGATGCCATCACCGATGCATTTCTACAGCAGATCGTGACGCGGCCAGACGAATTCGACGTGATTCCCACCATGAACCTTACCGGCGACCTTATCTCGGATGCGCTGGCAGCTCAGGTTGGTGGTATTGGCATCGCGCCGGGTGGCAATATCAACTACGACACCGGCCATGCTTTGTTCGAAGCGACCCATGGAACTGCACCGAAGTATGCCGGCCAGGATAAGGTTAATCCCGGGTCCGTGATTCTTTCTGGGGAGATGATGTTGCGCCATCTTGGTTGGGACGAGGCCGCAGACTTGGTAATACAGGGTCTCGAGGAAACCATTGCGCAGAAAACTGTAACTTACGATTTCGAGCGGCTCATGACGGGCGCCAAGTTGTTAAAGTGCTCGGAGTTCGGTGACGCCATCGTGGCGAATATGTAACATATGACCATTTCCAGGCGCAAGATAGCACTGATAGGCGGCGGTAACATTGGTGGCACCATGGCGCATTTGTGCGCGTTGAAGAAGCTAGGGGACGTGGTCCTCTTCGACGTTGTCGATGGGTTACCACAAGGGAAAGCTTTGGATTTGCTCCAATCAGCGCCAGTGGAAGGCTTCGATGCCGACATTGTCGGGACCACCAGCTACGAAGACATCGTCGGTGCCGACGTTTGTATTGTTACGGCGGGTATAGCACGCAAGCCTGGTATGAGCCGAGATGACCTTCTGGGCACAAACGCGAAGATCATGACATCGGTGTCGGAAGGGATTAAGCAGTATGCCCCCGGTGCTTTTGTGATTGTCATCACTAATCCACTGGATGCAATGGTGACTCTCTGCCGTCGAGTGACCGGTTTCCCAAAGGAACAGGTGGTGGGGCAGTCTGGAATCCTCGATTCAGCCCGTTATCGGACGTTCATAGCTCAGGAATTGGGTCGTTCTGTCGAGAGTGTTACTGCCATGGTCTTGGGCGGGCACGGCGACGACATGGTGCCGATTCGGAGTACTTGCCAGGTAGGTGGAGTGCCAGTGGACCGTCTTATCCCCTCCGAGCGTCTTGATGATATCGAGCAGCGCGTACGTATGGCGGGCGGCGAAATTGTTTCGTTGCTGAAAACAGGTTCGGCTTTCTATGCCCCAGCCTCGGCAGCGGTACGCATGGCTGAGTCCTATTTGCAGGACAAGAAGGAAGTACTTCCTTGCGCGGCATTGCTAGAAGGCGAGTACGGTGTCCACGGGTGTTACTTCTGTGTGCCAGTTCTCCTCGGTGCTGGGGGTGTGGAGAAGGTCATTGAGATTGAGTTGACTTCTGAGGAAAAGAGTCAGTTTGACCAATCGCTGTCCCACGTCCAAGAGTCAGTGGCTGCAATGGACCGAGTGTTAGCGCAGGGTTAGCGAAGATTCTTATTGGTTGGAGTGGTGCCCGTCGCTCTGTGTTGGGCTGCTGACGAATGCGGTGAATTTTCCAAGCGTTCGTCTGGTGCGCCGACCTCAGACGCTCCCAAGTAGTTTAAGCATTCCAGTTTCATGAATATTCACGAATTTCAGGCCAAACAGTGGCTCGCGCGGTTCGATGTACCGGTGCCCGGGGGCCGAGTGGCGGGGACGGTCGAGGAAGTGCGAGATGCGGCGCGGGAGATTGGGTTCCCCTGCGTCGTGAAAGCTCAGATTCATGCCGGTGGCCGCGGAAAAGCGGGCGGTGTGAAAGTCGTACATTCCACGGAGGAGGCGGGCAGGTTTGCCGAAACTCTTTTGGGCAAGCCGCTGGTGACGCATCAGACCGGCCCGGATGGCAAAACCGTTCATTGTGTTTGGGTGGAGGAGGCGTCGCGGATCGCTGGGGAGCTCTATTGCAGTATTGTCATGGATGCCGCGGCTGGACAGCCCGCTATCATAGCCTGTCGAGAGGGGGGAATGGAAATCGAGGAGGTCGCTAAGGCGACACCAGAGCAGATCATCGTTGAACTGGTGGACCCGTTGGTCGGTGTTGGGTTGTTTCAGATTCGGCGCATAGCAAGACGCCTAGGATTGGGGACTCAGGAAGAGAAGGCCTTTGGAACTTTGCTCAAAGGTCTGTATCAGGCGTTTCTTGGGTCGGACTGCATGCAGCTCGAGGTGAATCCGCTTGCGCAGCTCGAAGATGGGGGCTTTCTTGTTCTGGACGCGAAGATGAACTTCGATGGCAACGCCCTCTTTCGCCAAAAGGAAGTGGTGGAGTTCCGGGACCTCAACGAGGAAGATCCCAATGAGGTCAAGGCGGCCGATCTCGGTATTTCATATGTTGCCCTCGATGGGAATATTGGCTGTATGGTCAATGGTGCGGGTTTAGCTATGGGTACGATGGACATCATTCAGCAATATGGAGGTATGCCGGCAAATTTTCTGGATGTAGGCGGCGGTGCCAGCAAGGAGATGGTTGGTGAAGCGTTTCGCCTGCTTCTCTCGGATAAGAAAGTTCGGGGTGTTTTGGTGAATATATTTGGCGGTATTATGCGCTGCGATGTTATTGCCGCTGGCATCATTGATGCAACTAAGGAAATAGGCGTCACGGTGCCGTTGGTAGTTCGGCTCCAGGGCACCAATGTAGAAGAGGGCAGGGAACTGCTTGCGAAATCCGAACTCAGCATTATCGCAGCCGACACTATTTCGGATGCAGCTCAGAAGATTGTCGAAGTCGTTCGTTCCGAGCAGGGGTAATTATGAGCATACTGGTGGATGCCGAGACCCGGGTTCTGACCCAGGGAATCACTGGGACCACGGGGCAGTTCCATACGCGTGCCTGTAAGGAGTATGGCACTCGTATGGTGGCGGGTGTTACTCCCGGGAAGGGCGGCTCCCACTTCGAGGATATCCCGATTTTCGACAGTGTGGAGGAGGCAGTTCGGGAAACGGCCGCAAATGCCAGTGTCATTTATGTTCCCCCTCCTTTTGCCGCAGACGCGATCATGGAATCGGCGGATGCGGGTGTACCTCTCGTCATCTGTATTACCGAGGGCGTACCGGTTCAGGACATGATGAGGGTGAAACGTTATTTAAACGATCGTGGCACAATCTTGGTCGGCCCTAATTGTCCTGGCGTTATTACTCCTGGAGAGTGCAAGATTGGCATCATGCCCGGTCATATCCACATGCGGGGTGGTGTCGGCGTGATCTCCCGAAGCGGTACGTTGACCTATGAGGCTGTGGATCAGCTCACACGAATAGGCATGGGGCAGTCCACCTGCGTCGGGATCGGTGGGGACCCTATTCGCGGGCTGAACTTTATCGAAGTGCTAGGCCTTTTTAACGACGACGATGAGACCGAGGCAGTGGTGCTCATTGGCGAAATTGGCGGCAGTGCTGAGCAGGATGCTGCGGACTGGATTCAGGGGCATATGAAAAAGCCGGTCGTGGGTTTCATCGTGGGGCAGACAGCTCCTCCGGGAAAGCGCATGGGTCATGCCGGTGCTATCATCACGGGGGGAAAAGGCACCGCGGCGGAGAAAATTGACGCCTTGCGCGCTGCTGGGGTCCGGATGGCCCCAACTCCAGCTGATATCGGACAAACCGTAAAGGACACGTTAGGATAGCAACTATGGAGCGAACATTATCGATAATCAAACCGGAGGCCGTTGCCAATGGCCTTATCGGAGATATACTCAGCCGTTTTGAGCACGCGGGACTCAAGGTGGTGGCAGGGAAGTTGACCCGGCTAGACAAACAGCGCGCCGAAACCTTCTATGAAGTGCACCGGGAGCGGCCATTCTTCAATGCCCTAACAGACTATATGTCCAAGGGCCCCATATTTGTTTCGGTTCTTGAAGGAGAAGGCGCCATCGTTAAAAACCGGGAGATCATGGGTGCGACAGATCCAGCTAAGGCAGCGACCGGGACAATCCGAAGGGATTGCGGCACTAATGTAGAAGCTAATGCGGTGCATGGGTCCGATGCTCCGGAAACGGCCGCCGCAGAAATAGCATTCTTCTTCGCGCCCGGCGAGATCCAGTCTTCTAGGGAATAGGTTCCCGCCTCCTTTCTTGCCAGGGGCGAGCGTGTTCCAGCTACCGCGGGGCTGCCAGGCGCATTGCTAATGTCATTTCCCACCAGCAATTGTTGCGATGCTCCAAATCCCATTGAGGGCCTAACTCATTCTGAGTTGAGTGAATGGCTCAATGACCGGGGGCTCTCCGCATATCGTGCGGATCAGATCAGACGATGGATATTTCGGAAGGGTGTAACCTCGTTCGACGCCATGACGGATCTCTCCCAATCGCTACGACAGGCCTTGGCTAGGGAGTTCGTGGTAGGTAGCCTTATCATCCATCAGCGTGTCGGTTCTCGAGACGGATCGATCAAGTACTTGTTTCGCTTACGGGACGGCGGGATGGTTGAGACGGTCTACATTCCGGAGCCGGACCGCGTGACGTTGTGCTTGTCGACCCAGGTCGGTTGCGGTTTGGGGTGTGTGTTCTGTGCTACCGCACGCATGGGACTGACGCGTAGTCTGACCCAAGCAGAGATTGTGGACCAGGTCCTGGAGGTGCAGCGCCAAAGCCCGGAAGGTAGGCGTATCTCGAACCTGGTCTTTATGGGGATGGGGGAACCGTTGGCCAACTATGACGCGACACGGCGAGCCCTGGAGGTGATCACAGACGCTCGTAGCGGCATTGGCATTTCATC
Source organism: uncultured Syntrophobacterales bacterium (assembly GCA_964438895.1). Taxonomy (GTDB): domain Bacteria; phylum Desulfobacterota; class Binatia; order UBA9968; family JAJDTQ01; genus JAJDTQ01. Next base: position 76,143 of record CAYTMJ010000033.1, read on the forward strand.
GCACAAGATAACAGTATCGACTGTTGGGTTACTCCCGCAAATGCGGCGGCTCGTGGAAGAGACCCACGTCAATCTAGCGATCTCGCTCCATTCGGTTCGCGACAGCGTACGCTCCGAACTGATGCCCATCAACAGGAAGTATTCTGTTTCAGAACTGATTGAGTGTTGTCGTTCGTTGCCGGTACCGCGGCGTAAACGGATCACCTTTGAGTACCTGTTGCTTGGCGGTGTCAACGATCGTGTCTCAGATGCGGTTGAGTTGGCGGAAAAGCTTCAGGGCATCCGATGTAAGGTGAACCTCATACCCTTCAATACTCACGAAGGGAGTGTGTACCCCCGACCTCCAGAGGCTGTCGTCGAACGGTTCGGGCACGCGTTACGGGCAAGGGGTATCTCGGCCAATGTACGACGTTCTCGGGGCGACGATATCCAGGCGGCTTGCGGGCAACTATACCACGCGGAGGGTGTTGTTCGAGATGCTGGTGAGAGAAGAGCACCCGCTGCTGTTGAATCCTGATTACCGGTGCACAAGCGGCTCGATGAAGCCCACTAGGGCAGTAAGGACCTAAGACGATGGAACAAAAGACGACGTTGGGTGTTATCGGCGGGACCGGTCTTTATGAGATGGAGGGATTAAGTGGCGTCCGCGAGGTGGAAATGGAGACGCCTTACGGTGCGCCTTCGGGCCCGTTCGTGGTAGGCTCCCTTGACGGGGTTGAACTGATTTTTTTGCCCCGTCATGGTAAGGGGCACCGCTACCTGCCTAGCGAGGTCAATAATCGCGCTAATATCTTCGGCATGAAGAAGATGGGTGTCGAGCGGATTCTTTCGGTGAGTGCCGTGGGAAGCCTCAAGGAAGAGATTGAACCCGGGCACATGGTACTCCCGGACCAGTTTATAGATCGTACTTACCGGCGACCTAGTACATTCTTTGGGGACGGTATCGTCGCTCACGTTCAGTTTGCGGATCCGTTCTGCAATGAAATGCGGGGTATGGTGGCCGAAGCAGCTGCCAACGAGGATATTCGCGTGCACGGCCAAGGTACCTACGTTTGCATGGAAGGGCCGCAGTTTTCAACTCGTGCAGAGTCTGCGTTACACCGAAGCTGGGGTGCGGACGTAATAGGGATGACTAATTTGCAGGAAGCAAAACTGGCACGGGAGGCTGAGATCTGTTTCACCACAATCGCCATGGCAACAGACTACGACTGTTGGAACGAGGCGGCCGGTGATGTTGACATTGAGGAGGTCATCGCGGTGTTACAGAGGAACGCGGACGTGGCTAAACGAATTATACGGGGGACGCTCGCTCGCCTATCCCCGGTGCGGACTTGCCCGTGCGCGACGGCGTTGAGCGTAGCTATTGTGACAGATCGTTCGATGATCCCCGACGATATGCGGCGGAAGCTCGAACCCCTGATAGGCAAGTATATTTAACCAAGCGGAGTTACAACATTTGAACACAGGTTCCTTAGCTCCGTTCGGTAATGTTTGGGACGAACAGTTTCGAAGTTTGGGAGGGTTACGACCATGAGTGTTCTGGTGGTGGGGTCCTTGGCCTTCGATACCATTGAGACGCCGCACGGGCGGGCTGATCGGATTCTCGGTGGATCGGCGGCGTATTTTGGGTTGGCTGCTGCGTGTTTCGCTCCGGCGCGTATCGTCGGGGTGGTAGGGAGCGACTTTCCGGAAGAACATCTAGCGGCTTTGTCGCGAAAGGGAGTGGCGCTCGAAGGTGTGCAGCGGGCCGAGGGTAAGACGTTCTTCTGGCACGGACGGTATCATGAGGATCTGAATGTGCGTGATACCCTAGACGTCCAGCTCAACGTTCTGCAGGATTTCAGGCCACTTATTCCGAAGGCCTATGTGGATACAGAGTATGTTTTCCTGGGCAACATCCATCCAGCTACCCAATTGGAAGTCCTATCGCAACTGAAGCAGCCGCGGCTGGTGGCCTGTGACACGATGGATCACTGGATCAACGAGAACCCTGAGGAGTTGAAAGAAGTTCTCAAGAGGGTCGACGTTGTGGTCATCAATGACTCCGAAGCCGTCATGTTGAGCGGGCACAGCAATATCGTGCGGGCGGCCCGCCGGATATTGGAGATGGGCCCCAAGACGGTGCTTATAAAGCGCGGCGAGTATGGTGCCTTCCAGTTCTCGGGCTCTTCTTCCTTCGTTGTTCCGGCCTTCCCCTTGGAGCAGGTGCACGATCCCACGGGGGCTGGGGATTCTTTCGCCGGCGCCTTTATGGGACATCTGGCTGCTGTGGGATCTTCGGGGGAGGGGGAGCTCAGACGTGCCATCGTACAGGGTAATGTCACTGCTTCGTTTACAGTAGAAGATTTTGGCCCGAGGCGACTGATGACGCTGGATCGAACGGCAATCGAACAACGCTACCGTCGTTTCGTAGAGATGACTCGGTTTGACGACTAGCCTGGAGCTGTGTTGGAAGTGTTGATTGTATGAAGATTGCAATGGTCGGTAGCGGTAATGTAGGGCTCGTTACGGGGTGGGTCCGCAATCCGAATTTCGGTCGCTTGAGGCGATTGTTGCACCGGCCGATGATCTTTGACGGATATAATCTGTACGACCCGGCCGACATGAAACGCCACGGCTTCATCTACTGTTCCATAGGGCGCGGCCGTGGATAGCGCTCAAATTCGAAATTTCTGCATCATCGCTCACATCGATCACGGCAAGTCTACACTAGCGGATCGACTGCTGGAGTACACCGGTGCACTGAGCGAACGTGAGAAGACCGACCAGTTTCTTGACACAATGGAACTGGAGCGCGAACGCGGAATTACGATCAAGGCTAGTCCGGTCCGGTTGCGGTACCGTTCCCAGGTGGGAGAGGAGTACATCCTGAACCTCATCGATACGCCTGGTCACGTGGATTTCACCTATGAAGTATCCCGCAGTTTAGCCGCCTGTGAAGGGGCGATCCTCGTGGTGGATGCTGCTCAGGGCGTGGAGGCACAGACTGTGGCCAACGTGTATTTAGCGTTAGACCATGATCTTCAGGTCCTTCCGATCATCAACAAGATCGATTTACCAAGTGCTGATCCGGAACGGGTCAAGCAGGAGATTGAGGATATCATCGGGTTGGATACGTCCCAGGCAATTCTGACTAGCGCCAAGAACGGGGTGGGGATCGAGGCCGTACTAGAGGGGATTGTAGCCAACTTCCCACCGCCTGACGGGACTCAAGGGGCCCCCTTACGTGCGCTCATCTTCGATAGCTGGTTCGATCCCTATCACGGAGCTGTGATTCTGTTGCGTGTTTTCGAGGGGAGTGTTCGAACCCGTGATTCTATCCGCCTCATGTCGACCGCTGGAGTATTTGAGGTAAATCGCTTGGGCGTATTCGCCCCGGGCCCTGTGGAGGTGGAGAGCCTCGGCCCGGGCGAGGTGGGTTTTCTCATGGCGTCTATTAAGAATATCCACGAAGCTCGTATCGGTGACACTGTTACCAGCGAGGAACATCCTAGCAGTCAACCCCTGCAAGGATTTCGACCGCTTAAGCCGATGGTTTTCAGCGGACTGTATCCCATTGACTCGGGACACTACCAGGCTCTCAGGACGGCATTGGAGAAGCTTAGTCTGAACGACTCCTCCTTCACCTTTGAGGCCGAGACATCTCAGGCTTTAGGTTTTGGTTTTCGCTGCGGTTTTCTGGGTATGCTTCATCTAGATATCGTCCGAGAACGGCTGGAGAGAGAGTTCGATTTAGCCCTTATAACCACAGCCCCCACGGTGGTCTATCAGATTACTACCCGAACAGGGGAGGTCCTCGCTATCGACAATCCGGTAGCCTTTCCCAATGAGGCGGACATCGAGACAATTGAGGAGCCGTTTATTTTGGCCACAATTCATCTGCCTCAGGATTATCTTGGGGGCATACTCAAACTTTGCGAGGAAAAACGAGGGATTCAGCGGGAGCTAAGTTATTCGGGCCTCAACCGCGCTCTTGTAACTTATGAGTTACCGTTGAACGAGATTGTGTTCGACTTTTATGATCGTCTCAAGTCCTTAAGTCGCGGCTATGCATCGATGGACTACGAGATGGCCGGCGTTCGGGCATCGAAGCTAGTTAAGCTGGACGTTCGGATCAATGGCGACATGGTGGATGCCATGTCACTCATTGTGCACCACGATAAGGCATATCTCCGTGGTCGGGATATGGTGCAGCGAATGCGTGAATTGATCCCGCGCCAACTCTTCGAGGTGGTGATCCAGGCGGGTATTGGCAATCGTATCATAGCCCGTGAATCTGTGAAGGCTCTACGTAAAAATGTTACCGCCAAGTGCTATGGTGGTGACATCACCCGGAAGCGGAAACTCTTGGAGCGACAGAAAGAGGGGAAGAAGCGCATGAAGTCGGTAGGACGGGTCGAGATACCCCAGGAGGCGTTCCTTGCGGCCCTTAAGGTCTGATGTTCAAAGTTTACGGGTGAAGTGTTAAGTTTTAAACGAAGGACGCCCAGGTGCCTAGATTGAAGACGCGCAAGAAATCTGTGTTCCGGGAGTATGCAGAAGCTATACTCATCGCCCTAGTAGCTGCGTTAGTCCTAAGGGCATTCGTGGTTCAGGCTTTCAAGATTCCTTCGGGTTCCATGATCCCCACCTTGGCCATCGGTGATCATATCCTGGTTAACAAACTATCATACGGCCTAAGGCTTCCAGATCTGAACTGGTTGCCCTTTGCGGGGTGTGTGGACTTGGCTAGGGGTCCTCGCGTTATGCAGTGGGGCATTCCAGAACGAAGCGATGTCATTGTGTTCGTCTTCCCGAAAGACCGCTGCAAAGATTTTATCAAGCGGGTGGCTGGGATTCCTGGAGACAGGGTGATGATCCGGAGCAAGAAAGTCTACATTAACGGGGAACTAGTGGATGATGCGTATGCGCACTTCGAAGACCAAGGGATGACCCTGGGAGAAAATCATGTTCGGGACAACTTTGGTCCGGCGAAGGTCCCGGATGGATACTTGTTCGTCCTGGGCGATAACCGGGACCGTAGCTTTGACAGTCGCTTCTGGGGCTTTGTGCCGATTGACGACGTTCGAGGCCGAGCCTTCATTAAGTATTGGTCCTGGGACTCGGAAAACAGCAGTCTCCGCTGGTGGCGAATCGGCGGTCTAATTCACTGATTACAGCCGTGTTTCGGTTCATCTCATGAAAGCAACACTCACCTTGGCCGATGGTACTACCTTCGCTGGCCGTTGCTTTGGTAGTGACGGGGAGGCGGTGGGAGAAGTTGTCTTTAATACCAGTATGACGGGGTATCAGGAGATTCTCACCGATCCTTCCTACGATGGCCAGCTCGTCGCAATGACTTATCCGGAAATTGGTAACGTTGGTGTTAATGGGGAGGATGACGAATCGTGGAGGCCACACGTCAAGGGGTTCGTCGTCAAGGAGTACTGCTCCGAGCCGAGTAGTTGGCGTGCTACCCAGACGCTTCACGACTACATGAAACAGCATGGGATAGTGGGAATCGAGGGTGTGGACACACGGTCCTTGGTTACTCATATTCGGGAGCGCGGTGCGCAAGAAGGAATCATTTCCACGAACCGCGGTGACCCAACGGAATTGGCTACGAAAGCGCAACAACTTGGTGGTCTTGTAGGTAGAGATCTCGTTCAAAATGTGACTTGCGAGAAACCCTATCGTTGGAATCAGGGGGTTTGGCGTCTCGGAAGCGGTTTCGGCCGAGCCGGAGAGCCAGTCTACCATGTCGTAGCGTACGATTTCGGGATCAAGTTCAGTATCCTGAGAGGGTTGGTGGAGGTGGGTTGCAGTGTCACGGTTGTACCTGCGTGGACGCGGTTTGACGATGTTTTGGCGCTGAAGCCGGATGGTATCTTTCTGTCTAACGGTCCCGGGGACCCTTCGGCCGTCTCGTATGCCGTCGAGAATGTTCGTCAGCTTATCGGCCAGCGACCAATTTTTGGTATTTGCCTTGGGCACCAGATTTTGGGGCTAGCCCTGGGCGGGCGTACCTTTAAGCTCAAATTCGGTCATCATGGCGCTAATCAGCCGGTTATGGACCTCACAACCGAAAAGGTTGAAATCACCACGCAGAACCATGGTTTTGCGGTGGACGCAGATTCCTTCGCGAGTGTGGTGGAAGTTACCCACAGGAATCTAAATGACCAAACTGTGGAAGGGTTACGGCACCGCGAATATCCGATCTTTTCGGTCCAGTATCACCCTGAGGCATCTCCTGGACCGCACGATGCGGCCTACCTGTTTTCCCGCTTCCGCGACTTAATGGCTGAAGCAAAGGGTTGAGATGCCGAAACGTACCGACATTGAATCCATTCTACTTATTGGGTCCGGCCCTATCGTCATCGGTCAAGCATGCGAGTTCGACTACTCCGGGACGCAGGCCCTGAAGGCCCTGAAGGAGGAGGGGTATCGTGTAATTCTTGCTAACTCTAACCCTGCCACGATAATGACAGACCCGGATTTTGCCGACCGGACGTATATTGAGCCCCTAGATCCGGGCGTCTTGGCTAAAATTATTGAAACGGAGCGTCCGGACGCACTACTGCCTACCCTTGGTGGACAGACAGCGCTCAACCTGGCTATCGAGTTGGCGGAGAATGGTGTCTTAGAACGTTTCGGTGTGGAAATGATCGGTGCGCAGTTGGAGGCAATCAAGAAGGCCGAAGATCGGAATCGTTTCAAGGAAGCTATGACGCGGGTGGGCCTAGATCTCCCTCGAAGCGGCTACGCACGGACCCCGGAAGAGGCCATGTCGGTACGGCGGGAATTGGACAGCCTCCCGCTAATTATCAGACCATCTCGGACTCTGGGCGGTAGCGGCGCAAATATCGCATATTCTGAAGAGGAGTTTGTTGAGATGGCGCATTGGGGCCTCCGGGCGTCCCCGGTTCATGAGGTTTTAGTGGAGGAGTCTGTGCTGGGCTGGAAGGAATTCGAACTGGAGGTAATGCGCGATTTCAAGGACAACGTGGTGATTGTTTGTAGTATCGAGAATCTCGACCCTATGGGGGTGCATACAGGCGATTCCATCACTGTAGCCCCTGCCCAGACACTGACCGATAAGGAGTACCAGGTGATGCGCGATGCCGCACTGAGCATCATCCGGGAGATTGGAGTGGACACTGGAGGCTCTAATATCCAGTTTGCAGTCCATCCGGACGACGGGCGGTTAGTTGTCATCGAGATGAACCCCCGGGTTTCTCGTAGTTCAGCATTGGCCAGCAAGGCCACGGGCTTCCCAATCGCTAAGATCGCTGCCAAGCTGGCGGTTGGCTACAGTTTGGACGAGATTTCCAACGATATAACCCATGAGACCCCGGCGTGTTTCGAGCCCACCATCGACTATGTAGTGGTGAAGATGCCACGGTTCACCTTTGAGAAATTTCCCCAAGCGCGTGATGTGTTGACCACGCAGATGAAGTCGGTGGGGGAAGCTATGTCGATTGGACGGACGTTCAAGGAGGCTTTACAGAAAGCTATGCGGTCACTGGAGACCGACAGTTACGGGTTTGAAGCGCCGGAAGCGGCGGGTGATGTGGTCGGAAGCGGTCGGGAAGCGCTGCTGGAAGAGCGGCTCCAACGGCCCCGTTCAGATCGTCTCTGGACCGTTGGTGCGGCTCTCCGGGCAGATTTCTCGGTAGCCCGACTCCATGAACTAACAGGTATAGATCCGTGGTTTCTTAAGCATATAGACTCTATTATCAAGAAAGAAGATGAGATTATTCATGCTTTCACTGCAATTGGTGAGGTGGATAGGGATTTTTGGGTAGAAATCAAGAACATGGGCTTCTCTGATAGGCGCTTGGCCGAGCTTTGTAGACTTTCGGAAGACGAGGTCCGGGCGCGTCGCACCCGTGCAGGGGTGTTGGTTGGATTTCGCACCGTGGATACCTGCGGGGCTGAGTTTGAGGCCTTTACGCCTTATTACTACTCCAGCTACGAAGGGGCACAGGAATCCCAACGAAGTGACCGAAAGAAAATCATGATCCTAGGTGGTGGCCCCAATCGTATTGGCCAAGGCATTGAGTTTGATTATTGCTGCGTGCACGCCGCCTTCGCCCTCAGGGAGGACGGTTTTGAGACCTTGATGGTCAATTGCAACCCGGAAACCGTGAGCACGGATTATGACTCCTCCGACAAACTATACTTCGAGCCGCTGACGCTGGAGGATGTGCTCAACATTGCGTTACACGAGAGGCCTGACGGTGTAATAGTTCAATTCGGTGGACAGACCCCGCTCAAATTAGCGCTGGCCTTGGAGCGTGCTGGTGTGCCGATCATCGGGACGCAACCGGACAACATTGACTTGGCAGAGGATAGGGAAAGGTTCAGGGAGCTTCTTGAACAATTGGAATTAAAGCAACCCCCGAATGGAATTGCCCGTTCCGTTGCGGAAGGTCTGCGGGTAGTTGACCACATCGGTTATCCTGTTTTAGTGAGGCCATCTTACGTTCTAGGCGGGCGGGCTATGGAGATTGTCTACGGAGAGCGGGAATTCAGGGAGTATCTGGTGAACGCCTTCCGGACCTCGGACGAACATCCAGTTCTAATCGATAAGTTCCTCGAGGACGCTACGGAAGTGGACGTCGACGCCATTAGTGACGGTGAACGGGTGATTATTGGCGGTGTCATGGAGCACATCGAGAGGGCGGGGGTTCGTTCTGGGGACAGCGCCTGCTCGCTTCCACCAAGGACCTTGTCAACCGACGTGCAGTTGGAGATCCGGCGGCAGGCTGTATCTCTAGCTGAAGCCCTTGAGGTTCGGGGGTTGATGAATGTTCAATTCGCAGTTCAAGGGTCTGATGTTTACATACTAGAGGTCAACCCACGAGCGTCTCGGACAGTTCCTTTTGTCAGTAAGGCCATCGGGGTGTCGCTAGCGAAGTTGGCGGCGCGGGTGATGGTGGGTGGCAAACTAAAGGAGATGGGTCTCAGTGAAGAGATCGTGCCCCCCCATATCTCGGTTAAGGAGTCAGTGCTGCCATTCAGTAAATTCTCCGGGGTGGACACGTTGTTGGGCCCAGAGATGAAGTCTACCGGTGAGGTAATGGGCATTGATTATTCGTTCAGTAGGGCGTTCGCGAAAGCACAGATGGCAAGTGGTATGCACCTACCGGACGATGGCACGGTGTTTTTCAGTGTTCCGGGCGAACACCGTGAGGTCGCTGGGGGGATAGCTAGGACCTTGGTGGCGGCGGGTTTCAGGATCGTAGCTACTCCCGGTACAGCCGAATTCTTCCAAGATTATTTGATCCCAGCGGAAGTCGTTCGTGATGTCGAGAAGGATCTTTGGGAGGGGGATGTTGCTATGGTCATCAACACGCATGCTAACGAGAGTTACCGCAGCGACGGTTACCTCATGCGGCGCAATGCGTTAGACCGACAGATTCCGTACTTCACTACCCTCGCCGGTGCCGAAGCTGCGGCGGAAGCCATAGAGTTCCTAAGGGGCGGTGAACTAAGCGTGCAGCCGTTGCAAGATTTCCAACGCCATGCTGCGACGTTATCCCGGAAGACGCAAAGATCAAAGTAGCTCTGATCCAGGCTCTAAGAGCCTGGTGACTGCATGGGTTTCTTCCTGACCCATGTCCTGGACTCCGAAACAGGTGCGGCGAACCTGCCATGCTTTTGCAGGATGTGTGAAGGACTATATTTCCCATTGTGAAGCACTCCTATCGCGTTACGCGCATTGCCCCCGCTGATTGCCACGAAGCCCTGCAGGCCGGTTTGGATGTGTTGAAGGGTGTCGGCCCCGTGCGGGCTACGCAACTTGCCGCACAGGGCCTCGTTACCGTTGGCGATCTTCTATACCACCTTCCATTTCGCTATGAGGATCGTCGGGATGTAACCCCAATCGTCGAAGCGGTGCCTGGGCAAACCGGCCTATTTGTCGGTCGTCTACAGGGTCTCCGGGCAGGGCGACTTCGCCAGGGCCGGCGCATTCTTAAGGGTACATTGACAGACGGCACTGGAAGTATGGAGTTGGTCTGGTTTGTTTCCAATAATTATGTTGCGGAGGGGCTACACGTAGGACAACCTCTTTGTGTCTACGGACGGGTGGTTTTCAAGCAAGGAGGGGGCCTCAATATGTCCCACCCGGAGTTCGAAGTTCTAAACGAGACTATGGAGCGGCAGCCAGAAGTACGACCAGTGTACAGGAAGCCTGGCGGTGTTCCACAGGCTAAAGTTCGCGCTTGGGTGAAACAGGCTCTGGAGCGCTTTGGGGATTGTCTACCGAGTTTTCTGCCACCAGAGATTACCGAACGGCATGGGCTTATTGATCTGAGGCGTGCCCTAGAAACCCTCCACCGACCGACCCCGGACCATGACGACGTTTTGCCCCCGATTGAAAGGGGGGTTCTTTCTGAAACGCCGTTGTACACACCGGTTCTTGAGGAAGCTCAAGCCATAGCCCGCCGTTCGTTAGTATTCGATGAGTTTTTCTATTTCCAACTGGCCCTAGAATTACGCCGCAAACGACGCATAGATAGTCGCGGTTTCCGTTCGCTTCCAATTGTAGAATCGCTCACCGATCAGATGCGGGAATTGCTTCCCTATCGTCCCACAAGTGGTCAAGAGCGGGTATTGCAGGAGATCTATTCGGACATGCAGGGGCCCAGTCCCATGTGCCGTCTTCTGTACGGAGATGTAGGTTCAGGCAAGACGGTGATCGCTTGGTTGAGTGCACTGCGGGCTATAGAAAACGGCCGTCAAGCGCTATTGCTAGCTCCTACCGAGCTGCTTGCCGAGCAACACTATGAGCGGCTCCAACCCTACGCGGACCGGTTGGGTGTGCGGGCGGCACTGCTTTCGGGCTCTTCCCCCTCCACCGTTCGGCAGGAGATCACGCGACGTATAGGTCGCGGTGACGTGGACTTTGTTGTGGGGACACACAGTCTTATTCAGAAGGGCGTTACCGTGCCACGCATGGGATTGGGCATTATCGACGAGCAGCACCGGTTTGGGGTAAACCAACGCGCTGCTTTCGTGGGGTTGTCTTCGGCGGGGTCGGATGGCGGGGTCGTCGCGCCGGAACCGGACTTGCTTTTGATGAGTGCTACGCCAATCCCACGGAGCTTCGCCATGGCCCTATCGGGCGACCTGGAAGTATCCCTGCTAGACGAGATGCCACCGGGAAGACCGTTGGTGCGAACGATGGTGGTGAAGGAGGAGCGGAGACATGAGGTGTACGAGCGAGTCCGCGTCGCGGTTGGGGCTGGGCGGCAAGCCTATCTAGTTTACCCTTTAGTTGAGGAGTCGGAGACTCTTCCCCAAGCAGCTGCTGAGACCATGGCGCGAGAATTGCCCGGGAACGAAATGAAGGGGCTTCGCCTGGGTTTGGTGCACGGTCAAATGCCCCCTGTCGAACGGGATGCGGTAATGAGGCGTTTTAGGCAGGGGGAGATACAGGTGCTGGTGGCGACTACCGTCATCGAGGTCGGGGTCGACGTACCCAGCGCCACGCTTATGGTAATTGAACACGCTGAACGGTTTGGGCTTGCGCAGTTGCATCAGCTTCGGGGCAGGATAGGGCGAGGACGAGATGAGTCTTACTGCGTTTTAATCCACTACGGTTCTCAGGACGATGATTCGTACCGTCGCTTGAAGCATTTGGAGAGTGCTAGGGATGGCTTTACAGTGGCCGACCTCGATCTTCGGCTCCGGGGGGCTGGGGAGCTCCTTGGGACCCTGCAAGCCGGCAACCGGGGGTTTCGGGTAGCACATCTCGTGCAGGATCATGAGATACTGCAAAGCGCGCGTCGCGAGGCCCAGGACTGGCTGTTGCGGGACCCACACCTTCGCAGCGGTATCTCTCGGCGAATGCGAAAAGTGTTGCGAGACCGATGGTACGACAGGATGAATCTGGGGCAATGAGGGGAATGACCACAACCATAGGTTCGAATCGCCGAACTTGGCCTATGTCAGGTATCCGCCTCGGGCACTGTCGTCCGGTGCCTCTTCAGCGGGTCTCAGATCTTGTCGGCGATGATAGCAGTCCCTGTGTGACGAGTGCTTAACGGCACTTCTTGAACCAACGAACATCCCAAGGTGGAAGACTTGCTGGGGAGATTCGTGAGGGCATCTTGTTAGGTAAACGGAGGGTTGGTGATTTGCGCCCGTCCGGTCAATGGCCTATAAACAAAGCCGTTCTGCCCTTTCGGTACGTAATACTTGCGCGACACCGTTGTCTAGGTACGCGCAATTGGGAATCCACAGATTTGTCGGGCTGGAAGGGGAAAGAGGCACCGCATGGTTGAGTTTAACCGAATCAAAAGACTTCCCCCGTACGTGTTCAACACAATCAACGATCTTAAGCAGGAGGCGCGGAGGAGGGGGGATGATATCGTCGACTTCAGCATGGGCAATCCGGATATCGCAACGCCTGCACCTATAGTCGACAAGCTAGTTGAGGCGGTACAAAAACCGCAAAATCATCGCTACTCCGTGTCCCGAGGTGTCTACAAACTCAGAGTAGCCATTGCTGATTGGTATCGACGGCGATATGGGGTGTCGATCGACCCAGATGACGAGGCGATCGTCACCATCGGTTCCAAGGAGGGGCTAGCCCATTTGGTCCTGGCCATGATTGATCCTGGGGACGTGGTGTTGTGTCCGAGTCCAACATATCCAATACACCAGTATTCAGTTGTTATCGCCGGTGGCGATCTGAGAAGCATTCCGCTCGTGTCCAGCGAGGGGTTTATGGAGCACCTTGAAGAAGCCATAAAGCAGACGTGGCCGCGCCCTAAGTTGCTGATCCTGAACTTCCCTCATAACCCGACGACCGAAGTTGTGGACCTAGAATTCTTTAGGCGTATTGTGAGCTTCGCTAAGGCTCACGAAATACTTGTTATACACGACTTGGCCTACGCGGACCTTACTTTCGACGGTTACGAGCCTCCTAGCTTCCTCCAGGTACCCGGGGCCAAGGATGTCGGCGTAGAATTCTTTACAATGTCTAAGAGCTACAGCATGCCAGGTTGGAGGGTCGGATTCGCGGTGGGCAATGCCGATATGATCCATGCCCTGGGGCGCATCAAGAGTTACCTGGACTACGGCATCTTTCAACCTGTCCAGATCGCGGCAATCCATGCACTGAACAGTGCGGACAAAGATGTGCGAGAAATCTCCGAGATCTACCGTAGCCGTAGGGATGCTCTAGTAGACGGGCTGGCACGGGTCAATTGGTCGATTCGGAAGCCAAAAGCCACCATGTTCGTTTGGGCGGAAATTCCCGCCCCCTATCGTTCCATGGGCTCCGTAGAGTTCTCCAAGTTCCTCCTCAATGAGGCCAAGGTGGCGGTGTCTCCCGGAATCGGCTTTGGGCAGTATGGTGATCAACATGTACGTTTTGCGTTGATAGAGAACGAACACCGTACTCGCCAAGCCGTCCGAACTATCCGGAAGGCTATGGACGTTCTACCCGAATAATAAGGGATCATGAAATCGCAAGTTAATATCGGACTCCTTGGTGCTGGTACTGTGGGTAGCGCGGTTCACGAACTGATCGGGACCGGGCATTTGGGGCGCTTTGGGATCCACGCTCAAGTCGTTAAGGTGTTCACGCGTACGCCCGAGGATAAGAGAGCCTACGAGGTTTCGCCAGAACTTTTTACCAAGGATCCGGCCGAGGTCATTGGGCACCCTGACGTTGACATCGTAGTGGAAGTGTTGGGTGCTTTTGGGCCCGAGGACCTGCAAGTTCAGAAGGAATGGGTCGTCGGTGCACTTCGTCACGGTAAGCATGTGGTAACTGCCAACAAAGCGCTGTTGGTTGCTCACGGTGCGGAGATTTGGACAGCCGCACGAGAGTATGGCCAGGCGCTACGTTTCGAGGCCTGCATCGGTGGCGGTATTCCTATCGTTGGACCACTTACGCAGAGCCTCAGTGCAGAGCGGCCGGTGGCAGTCTACGGCCTGCTTAATGGTACCTCCAACTACATCCTGACCGAGATGGCTCAGAGGAGTAGATCGTACGAAAAGGCACTTGCGTCAGCTCAGGCATTGGGGTACGCGGAGACGGATCCGGAGGCGGATGTGAGCGGCCGCGATGCCGAAGCTAAGCTTCTACTGATTGCATCCGTTACTTTTGGTGCGCGGCTGAATGTGGGCACTATCCATCGTAAGGGTATCGAACGGCTTCACGCTATCGACTTTTTGTATGTGGCACGAAAGGGTCGAAGTACCATTAAGCCCCTGGCGTTGGCGCGAAGGGTTAACGGTAAGCTAGAGGCTATGGTGACCCCCGTGGTGGTGCCAGAGGACCATTTCCTCGCCCGAATTGACGGCGTGACAAATGCGGTGTTCTACAAGGGCGAGGTCAGTGACGGCGGAGGGGCGAAGGGGGTCGACTGGGATTATGTGTTCGCTGGTCCAGGGGCAGGGGGTGGGGCGACGGCCGTGGCTATCTTAGGGGACGTTCACGAGTTGGTAGTACGCTCCAATGATACTCCCTTTCTTCCGACGGAAAGGATCGTTCCGGAGGTAGGCTCGCTTCAGCGGGAAGATGATCTGAGGGCTTCTTTCTATGTGCGCTTTGTGGTGCAAGACCAGAGTGGGATTGTTGGGGAAATCTGTCGGGTGTTTGGTGAGAAACAAATAAACATTGCGGAAATTTGGCAACTCGACCATAGTAAGGAAGAGTTAAGGTCGCTCGTCGGAGCGACCACATCGGGCAGGACGACCAAGAACATACTCCCGTTCGTGATCACCCTGGAAGAGACATGTGTCGGCCAGTTACGTCAGGCCCTGGAACGCATCGCACAAAACGACTTCGTGTTGACTGAACCCTTCTGGTTACCCATATGGCCAGCTTGACCGGTGGCCGCGTGGCCCTGGTGTGCGTTCGCGATAGCCCACGCTTTGGCCTCCAGGTTCTCCTACGACAGGGCGTGACCCAGAATGCTGAATCAGGCAGTTCCGCGTTTATCGAAGCCAGGTTGGAGAGTCGGGATTGCTCTCCGAGGACGATAGAGGCTTGTTACGGATTGACGGGCGGTGAAGCGAAACGTTACTTGGGCTACGGCTTGAGTCCGTCTCAGGCCTTGGGGTATTGGGTCGCAGGAGTGAGGGCGTTTCTGGCTGCTACAGGTGTATTGTTGGCGGTCAAAGGCGCAGGCCTCACCCCCGTTCGACTAAAGGTACCCATGTCAATACGACGTGGACTGACAGATGGTCTTGGTCTAGCGACTTTCACAGCTCGCCACGATCTCTGCTGGGATTTGAAAAGCCTGCTCCCGTTCTCTAAATGGGTTGAACTTGATGGCGGTGCCGTCAAGGGGTTTTTCCTCGTAACCCTTTCGGAGCGGATTCGTCCCAGGGGGTTCGCGTGGCACGTCCCAGAAAAGGTGCTCCTGAACTGGCGCGATGAGCGATTCTCCTTGGACTTTCAAACCTTTGCTTGCCTGCGGCTTCTGACGGATTTCTCGTCTTGCAGAAGCCTGCTTTCTGAGTATGCTGCGCAATCGCCGTTCTGGGGCAAATGATGGCGAAACACCCTCAAGTGTGAAATACTCCCTTCCGTCACCACCGACCGCAAGAGGTAACTAATCCATCGCTCATTCGACCTATGAAGCCATGAAGCTCTACGTAAAGACATGGGGCTGCCAGATGAATCAGCTCGATACGGCCCGCATCGTGCAAGTTATGAAGGCCGCGGGCTATGAGTCTACTGATCGCGCGGATGACGCTGATCTCATCATCTTGAACACTTGTAGCGTTCGGGAGAAGGCGGAACAGAAAGTCTACAGCGCACTAGGCAGGTGGCGCGCACTTAAGGATGAAAAGGACGTCATTCTCGGTGTGGGTGGCTGTGTCGCCCAGCAGGAGGGGGAGGCATTACTTCGACGGGCGCCGCATTTGGATCTCGTGTTCGGCACTCACAACATGCACAAGCTGCCTCGGATGGTCGAGGAAGCACGGGCGGCCGCTCGACGCTCAGTGGCAACGGAATTTTATCGTGATCCGTTTTACTTGGAAGATCCATCGGGGCCTCCGGAGACCGACGGAATCAAGGCGTATGTGACTATCATGCAGGGGTGCAATAAGGTCTGCAGCTTCTGCATTGTCCCTCGGGTACGCGGGCGTGAGGTAAGCCGTGCTAGCGAGAAGATTGTCGGCGACGTGGAAAACTTGGTACGAGGCGGTGTCAAGGAAGTAATGTTATTGGGGCAGAATGTTAACTCTTATGGCTTGACTGCCGAAGGGGAAGTTTCATTTGCGGGGTTACTGGAGCGTATCAACGGAATTCCTGGGATACGACGCATTCGGTTTACTACTTCTCATCCTCATGATCTTTCACCCGCATTAGTGGACGCGTTCGTCAGGCTGGACAATCTCTGCGAACACCTACATTTGCCGCTTCAGTCGGGTTCGGACACAGTTCTTGAGCGTATGCGACGCGGTTACCGGGTAGATGAATACATGGAACGCCTCGTGTCGCTCCGTAAACGGCGGCCGGGTGTCGCTATCACCACGGACATGATCGTGGGGTTTCCGGGTGAGACCGAGTCGGAGTTCGAGGAGACGCTATCGATTGTCCGTGAGATTGAGTACGACGACATGTTCACTTTTACGTACTCACCGCGCCCCCGAACGGTGGCCGCTAAGGTCTATCACGATGACGTACCCAACGAGGTGAAGGGGGATCGTTGCCGGAGATTGCAGGAGCTCCAGAAGGGCATATCGCTCCAGAAGAACCGAGACCTGGTTGGCACGGAGCAGGAGGTATTGGTGGAAGGCCCGTCTAAGATGGGTGGAGATCAACTCATGGGTCGGACTCGAACTAACCGAATCGTCAACTTCACCGCCAATGGGAACAGCGCGGTGGGGGAGATGGCGCCGGTGCGCGTTGTGGATGCCACACCGAATTCACTTGTGGGGGAGGCCGTTTAAGTGTGCAATCCCTTAAACATTCGATAAACGAGGTCAGGCAATGAAGGATCTTGAAGTAATTGAGATGACCGTGGCGGGACTTACGTTCGATCAGGTAACACGGACGCCCATCGTGGTTTTGAAAGACTCCGAAAACAAGTTGCAATTACCAATTTGGATAGGATTGTTGGAGGCTACGGCCATGGCCACGGAGTTAGAAGGGATCGAAATGGCGCGGCCTATGACCCACGACCTTCTCAATAACGTATTAGGGGAACTTGGTGGTGTAGTTAAGGGCGTATCTATCACCGAATTGAAGGAGAACACCTATTACGCTGTAATTACATTGGTGGTGGGCGAACGTGAGGTAGCTGTGGACTCTCGCCCGAGTGATGCTATTGCGATGGCTCTACGAAGTAAGACCCCGATCTACGTGGCCAAGGGGGTCTTGGAGCAGTCGAGCGTTTTACAACAAACGGAAGAGGGGAAGGACCCGGATTTCGCTAACGTCTCCAAGGAGAAGTGGGGCGAGATCCTAGACCAGATGTCGCCTGATGACTTCAAGTACAAAATGTAGTGAGCAATAGGGAAGCAGTACACATGGCTTTGCCAAGACAACGTATTTCGCGAAAAGAGATCCGCCAGCCAGATCGATTTCAGATGGTAATGGGCCGGTGTTTGCAGTTGATCACAACTTATCGGACCCAATTGATTACAATAGGGGTGGCCGTTGTTGTCGCAGGGGCTACGGCGGGCGGATGGTACTACTACCGCGCCTACCAACAAAACTTAGCATTGCAGGAGTACAACAGGGGCCTCCGGGAATATAGTGAAGGCCGGTACGACTCCGCTTTAGATACTTTCACGCGCCTCCAATCCCGGGGTGACACGGAATATTCGACCTTGGCCGAGATGTACGTCGCTAACAGCTACATGGGGTTACGACAGCCGGAAAAGGCCGTAAAGATACTTTCTGGGCGGATTCTTGGTGATAAGGACGGATTCCTGACGCAGGTATCCTTGGTCGGACTCGGCCTCGCTCAAGAGATAAACGGTTCGTGTCCAGATGCCCTCGCCACGATGGCCCGCGCCCTTAAGCTCCGAGGGCCATTGCGGGAAGAGGCCATGCTCGCAAAGGCACGTTGTAGTACCGAAATCGGCGATAAGTCAGTTGCCATAGATACTTATCGGGAATACCTGAAGGAGTTTCCAGATAGTAGAACCGTCGAAATAGTGTTGCTATTGGCGCGATTGGGGGCAAAGGCGGACCCAATTAATAAACCCTAGGCTCGTTTCCTGTATATTTATAACGTCGTATAATGTATATTATGTCAACTTTGATAAATTGGTATCTAGCGACACTATCACTATAGTCGCCCCTACTCCATGTAGTAGCATTGGTTTTCCGCGCTAGAAATCTGCGTATTTGCTGCGACGGGATGCATTCACGCTCCCGACGTCAACCGATTTACCCATGCAGCGTTTAACGTACAACGGGAAGGCCGGCATCGTTCCAGGCGAGCAAACCCCCTGCTAGATTGGTCACGTCGCGGAAACCGGCTTTTAATAGAATCGCTGCAGCTGTCGCACTGCGCATGCCCGCGCGGCACACGACCACCACGGCACTGTCCTTGTGATCTTGAAGTTCATCTAAATGTTCGACCAAACCCCTCAGGGGAACCAGGACGCTCCCCGACAGGTGTCCGAGTTCCCCTGAGTATTCGGTCGGTTCCCGTACGTCCAATATCAAAGGTCGGATTCCCGAATTTCGTAGTTGATGGAGCGCCAACGATTGAATCTCCTTGACGTTTATTAGGTCACTCCAGTCCGGAAAAGCAATTGCGCCACTGTCGAGAGCCGATTGGTTAGGTTGGAGAGCATCCTGTATGTTCTGTGGTGGTGAGAGTTGGAGATTCCCCATTTGTTCTACATAGGCTTTCCGCGTCATATTTAGGAATCGCGGATTGGTTCGTCGTTCCCGGCCGATTGTGGAAGTAATGTTTCCGCGGTAGTCGTGGCCTGGGTGGACGATTGTGTCTTCTGGTAGTGTAAACAGCTTCTCGCTTACGGCATCGAACTGTGCTGTAGGATCTCCGCCCGGGAAGTCGGTGCGTCCAGAGCCGCCGATCATGAGGGTGTCGCCCGTGAAGACGTTCCCCTCGAACAACAAACTCACTCCGTCTGGTGTGTGCCCCGGGGTATGGAGAACTCTCATTGCCAGGGTCCCGATTGGGATCTCATCCCCTTCTTCTAGATGCACGTTGACGGCCGGGTTTGGTGTCCATTTTTGCATCGCGAACCGCGCCCCGACGAGGTAGCGAAGTTGTTGACATCCGCTCAGGTGATCAGCGTGGGTATGTGTGTCGACAACAAGGTCCAGGGTGAGCTGGTGATAGGCAAGAACTGCAAGGTACCGATCCACGTGGTCATAGAGCGGGTCCACCACAACGGCGTGCCCCTTGCCCTCATCTGCAACTAGATAGGTTTTACAGTTGGCGTCGTTGAGCTCGCGCAGTATCATATCCCTGGCCTTCCTTCCTCTGCCTTCGGGACAGGACCTGTTTCAACCTTAGAAGTGGCGCCAGAGCCACCACTTTTCGAACAGGACCTTACTCCAGTAGATCATTCGGGAGGGACCCCAGGAGCGTGAGTCCGTGAGACCGAAGGGTGGCCACCCTTGCGGGTATGTAGTGCGGTTGGCGGCGGCGCGTCCTGCGCCGCAGGAGAGTAGTCATATTGTATGCAGGTGGAGGGTGGACAACTCCCCTACCCCCGTGATCTCCGCCACCAGGTTGTCTGCTACGACGTCGGCTTCCTGGTGCGCTACACCACCGGCTTTGGAGGCCGGCATATCGGCGCAGTCACCGATAGCGTATACATTGTCCCACTTCGTTGCGAGTGTGTCGTAGTCTACTTGGATTCCAGCTTCTTTCTCCGCCAGGCCGCAATCGTAGAGGATTTCGGAGGGTCGGTGGGGTGGAACCATGAACAACAGGTCGTAAGATAACTCGTATCCGTAAAGCCCCTTGACAAGCTTCTTTTCTGCGTCGATTGACTGTACGGCAAAGTCATAGTGCATCGTCACGTCGCGCTTTTTACTTTGGGCGTCCATCCACACCGAGGGCATGTACTCTTCGCCCGCCGGTTCGGATTCCCGGGTGAAGTATTGTAAATCCACGAGGTCGCGAATGTTACGTTCCTTAAAATAGTTGTCCAGCATCCACTGGGCTTCGTAGGGAGCTGGGGGGCAACGGTATGGCCCCAATGGGACGCCTACGAGTACCCGCCCCTCGCGAAAAGTTTCGAGAGTATTTTTGAGACGAAGGGCTGCATCCATTTCCCAGGGGTGATGTGCCGCTTCGGCGAAGCCTGGGAGTAGATCGGGCCTGACTTCAAGGCCCAGGGAAACGATTAGGTAATCGTAGGGAATGGCGGTGCTCTCAAGGATGACCTGCTGTCGGCCAGGGTCAATTCCCAACACCTCGGCTTGAAGGACTCTGATGTTACGTTTCTCTAGACGTTTGAGTTTTCTCGTGATGTCCTCGGGGCGACGTTGACCCACCATTACGAACAAGAAGCCTGGCATGTATACATGATCGGCTCGGCGGTCTATGAGAGTCACATCATGATCTGCTCCGAGGGTCCGACCAAGCTTGGTCGCGGCGACGATCCCACCGCTACCGCCACCAAGCACGACAATTTGCTTGCGTC
Organism: uncultured Syntrophobacterales bacterium; assembly: GCA_964438895.1. Classification (GTDB taxonomy): domain Bacteria; phylum Desulfobacterota; class Binatia; order UBA9968; family JAJDTQ01; genus JAJDTQ01. The sequence goes on from CAYTMJ010000033.1 coordinate 96,741, forward strand.
CGCTTTGATAATGCATTTGCGATCCTGATCAGCGCGGGTTCTGCATACGCCGCTTGGCACGAAGAGAGAGGCCTTTTAAGTTACGCATGCGCCGGTCTCGCCACATCCGCTGTTCCCGGTGACCTTCGTCGGTCAAGTCAGACTCGAAGCGCGAAGTGCTGCGTATTAGACCTAACACCAGAAAATCGGAGCATGCCTTGATCTGCTCCACAACCCAAGTGATAAGGCCGCCAGACATGGGAGCTAACGGAGGAACGTGTCTTCCTGTACGAGTTCGTTGGCAGCTTGGTCAAAGGCGGCGTTGTCGGGTTCTCCGTCACCCAATATACCGATCTGATTCAAGAACTGTCCAATCTGGGCGTGGTCCCGAGGGTTTACCGGGGCGTAGGGTCGGGCCGGATGGCCGATGTCGACCCCGAAGTGCTTTAGGGCGGATTTCATGATCGGCGGTAGGCCATAGGCCCCCCACTTTCCTGGGAAAAGCGTGAAACAACGCTGCCAGTACCGTGCCCTGTCGATGTCTCCCTCTCGAAACGCTTGCACAACCCTGGCGCCAATGCGAGTTCCCGGAGGTGGCATTGTACCGCCAGCACCACCCATCATGAGGGTTATGAGCAACGGCTGCATTGTGGTGAAGTAGTTGGCTTTCCCGGCGAGCTGTATCTGCTCGATGAGACGCGTAATTTTGGTAATGTCTCGAGAGCTTTCCTTGAAGTATTCAACTTTGTCTAGCTCACTCAGCCTCACGAAGGCATCCAGTGGAGGGTCCGCGCCTGGGCCGGGATTATGGTAGGCGACGATCGGTAGTGGGCTAGCAGTCGCAACTTCACTGAAGAATTGCACAAGGTCGGAGATGGTGGGTTGCCCACCCCACGGACGAGTAGGCATAAGAACCTGTATGAGGTCCGCGCCTACTTTGGCGGCATGTTCTGCTAAGTCTAGGATAGTGTCGACAGAATGGCTCGATGCTCCTAGGATGAGCGGTACTCGCTTGTTCACAATTTCGGTGGCTCGCCTCATCACTTCCTTACGCACAGACAAGGACAAGGTCGTATATTCTGAGGCTTCCACGGCAACCACAGAGATAGCGTCGCAATCCTCCACGAGGAATTCGAGCTCACGGGCAAGAGCGTCATAATCCACCTTGCCGTCGTCTGTGAATGGCGTTAGTGCCGCTCCGATAATTCCCTTAATGGGGCTTGCTAGCATGCTTTACGCTCCCTCAGACTTCTGCAACGATTCTGGCATGGGCGGCATCGCCTCCCTGCACCTTTAGGGGCAATGCCATAATACGGCTTTTTCGGCCCACAATGGCGGCAAGATTAGTCACGTTTTCGGCAATGAGGACGTCGTTTCCCAGGAGTGCTCTGTGTACTGGAAAGTTAAAACCTTTCGGTCGCAGTGGGGTTGGTAGGTCCACTGTTATACAGTCGATTCCAAACATTTTCGCGCCCCGCGCTACGATCCATTCCGCAGCATCGACGGATAGGTAGGGGTGTAGGTTGTATTCATCGCTTTCGAATTTTTCATCCCATCCGGTATGCAGCATTAGAATGTCACCCCGGTCAACGACTACCCCCGACCCCTCGAGGTCCGCTGCGGTGACCTCCTCGCCGCCACCCTTTACTACCGAGATGACCGCGCCAGGCCCGACGAACGCGTCCAGAGGAAGCTCTTCGATGGACTTTCCATCCGACACGATGTGGACGGGTGCGTCTACGTGAGTTCCTGCATGGCATGGGAGGTTGATCTCGGTAACGTTAAGCGGATGGCCTTTCCCGAGGTCGAAGAATCGCTGCACGCGTACATCTGGAAGAGCCGGGATCTTAGGCATGCCGTCGTAGATGAGGCGTGAGAGATCTATCATGGACATGTTGATCTTTCTGAATGACTTATGCGTCTGGACAGCGATCAATTGGAGGGTTCAGTGTGCCAATCTGTGTATACGGGATCCTTGTCGACAAATGCCCTCTTGATGCCGTCGAATGCCAACCAGAATTGATCCAGGGTTTTCTGAACCGCCTGGCGAACGACCTCTTGTTGCTGATCGGTGACAGCGTACTTCCGCACTGCCTCGGGACCTACCTTCATGTGTTCTTCATCAACCCCCATGTGCAGTGTCCAGTATCGGATGTCGTCGCTATCCCTGTCGAAGCCGTAGTGCGTCGTGAGGCCGGTGACGATGCGACTCATACGTTCGCTGGCGGTCCCTTCGAGGCAGAAGCCCTGGCAAGCGTAGAGCTCAAGCCATGAGCGTTGGTACATGAGGAGTTCCCGCCAGTCGAGAAACGCGGAAGTTTCCGGCAGCGGTAGGACCGAGTCCAACTCTTCTTTGGACCCATAACCGCACGACGTGGCGAACCGAAGGAAGAGGCCGCGATGACTGTCGGTTCCGGAGATTTCTCCGGTGCCCTCCTCCACCACGTTTTCGATCCACATTTTCTCCAACACCGGGTCGTCGGGGCATCGTCCCAGCATGGCGGCGATGGGCTTAGGAAAGGGCTTGGGGAAGAAGAGGTAGAATTGGCCAACGAAACCTCTTAACGCTTCTTGATCGATCTCGCCCCGCTCGATCATTCCGATCAACGGGTTGTCTTTGGAGTGCTTTGCGCGAACCGCTTCTTGTAGCTCGTCCACAAAGGCATCGCCGGAAAGTGCCATTTGATCTGCTCCCTGTATCAGGTGGAATATCGCTGAAGAGGATCCCTCGGTGCCAGAGGGCACCGCATTGATGGGGTTGTCTTCAGTGAAGTCAGTTAGTTACTCGATAGCTGTACAGATCGCAACCTGTCTGAGGTTTCATCCTCGAACGTATTCTCATTCGAGCCCGTAAAAGCGCTGGGCATTGTTCCCTAGTATGTTCGCTTTCGCTTCCTGGGTTAGATCGGAGCGTTCCCAAATCAGGGAGCCGGAATCTGGCCAACTCATGTCCCAGTGGGGATAGTCCGAAGCGTACATGATAGTCTCGGAACCAATCTCTCCCACCACATAACCTATGGTTTTCTCATCCGGCTCGCAGCCGTAGAATACGTTGTGGCCTGTAATGTAGTGGCTGGGGTCTTGTTTGCATTCCGGGGCTTCCACGGCACCCCGCTTCTCCCATTCCTCGTCCATCCGATCCGACCAGTAGGGAATCCATCCGCATCCGATCTCGAGGAATCCAAGCTTAAGGTCGGGAAACATCTCCGGAATGCCACCGAAGACCATTCCTGTAAGTTGTCGCAAAACCGGGAACGGATGCCCCGTGGTGTGAATGGAGATGAATTGGTCGAAGATTTCACTGCCCGGTTCGTCCCCACCAAAGGCGTGGATTGCCAGTGGGGTACCGATCTTCTGCGCTTCCTCGTAGAGGGGGTAATATTCGGGCGAGCCGAAGTTGTTTCCGTGGCCCTGGGCTGCTAGCATGCCTCCCACCAACCCCAATTCGGTCACGGCGTATCGCAGTTCCTCTGCTGCAGCCGCTGGCGCGTTGACGGGTAAGTTGGCCACCGCCTTCAGCCGAGGCGATGCCTTACAGTAGTCCGCTATAAATTCGTTGTATGCACGGCATAACTGTGTCTGGTAAAGCGGTTCGCGGATGCGCCCAATTCCCAGTCCGCTGGTTGGGTACATGACAGCGGCGTGGATTTCTTGGGTGTCCATGGCTGCTAGGCGCTCTTCCTGCTTGACGCCCGAATGTCCGAGAGTACCGCCAAGGTTACGGTCGTACGTTTCCCGCGGAATGAAGGGTGGACGCCGATTCTGAAAGGCTTTTCCCAGGAAAGGTTTGACAAGGTCGTCGTTGTCTCGTGCGTGGGCGTCTGCGTCGATTACTTTTATAGTAGAGTCGATTTTCCCCATGTTTTTCTCCCTGGTGACATTTAGGACCCCCTGCCTAACAGGGCAAAACTACCACCTTCGGTGTGGAATGCAAGCCGGTTTTCTGCGAATCTGGGGGGATGGAGAAGTCGGCACCCGAACCCACGCTACAAATTGTTGGACAGGCAACTCCTTCCGTGGAGGGCGCCGCCAAGGTTGCCGCCGAGGCTCGCTATCTTGAGGATCTGCACGCCACGGGCATGCTCTACGGGAAGATCTGCCGGAGTCCCCTGCCCCACGCTAGGGTTGTCGATGTCGATACCTCCAAAGCGGAGCGCCTGCCGGGAGTGATCTCGGTCATCACGGCACGTGACATGCCTGACATCAAGTTCAGCTTCGTCCCGGAGCTGGCGGACAAGACCCCCTTGTGCGGTCCGGGCGAAACCGTACGTTATATTGGCGATGAGGTGGCCGCGGTAGCGGCGTTAGATGAACATATCGCAGAGGAGGCGGAAGGCCTCATCAAAGTGACGTATGAGCCCATGGACCCAGTGTTGGACGTGGCGTTGGCACTGTCTGCTAATTCGCCTGCGGTCCACGATACCGGAAACCTCGCGTACGAGGTGCATGAGGTGGAAGGTGACATTGAAGCGGCGTTTGCCGACTGTGATCTAGTGTTGGAGGAGGAGTTCGAAACCACACGTCAATCCCACGCAGTTATGGAGACTCGTGGTTGCATAGCCCACTACGCGGCTACCGGTCAGCTCACCGTGTGGCACCAAACTCAGGCGCCGCACACCCTGCGGGGCGAAATTGCTCGGGCTTTAGGCATCCCTCAACGGCTGGTGCGCGTAATTCAGCCCGAGACCGGCGGGGGGTTCGGCTCGCGTCTGGTGATGAACGTTATGGTGCCTATTGCCGCAGTGTTGTCCAGAAAAGCGGGCCGACCGGTACGAATCGTCAACACCCGACAAGAAGAATTTTGTTGCGCAGGGGCCCGTTATCCATATCGTTTCAAGCTACGGCTAGGTTGCAGCAAGGAGGGTGTTATCCGAGCAAAAAGCCTAGAGGTGTTGGGCGATAACGGAGCCTATAACGATAAGGGCGTTTCTACCATCAACTTTATCACCATGAGCTTCTTTTCATCCTACAACCGCCATAAACCAGCGACGTCGGTGGATGCCCAATTGGTCTACACGAACAAGCCTCCCGGGGGCGCTTTTCGGGGATTTGGTCACGCGGAAGAAACGTTCGCTTTCGAGTCCACGTTGGACATCATGGCGAACCGTCTAGGGCTAGATTCAGTGGAGATACGTCTTACGAATCTACCGCGCGCCTCCGAGAGAACCTGCGTGGAGCGTGCAACCGGACTCTTACGACCGAGCGATAGGAAGGTTGGGGAGGCAGTGGGCGGTGCACGTACGGGCATCGGCATGGCAGTCCTATCTGAGACCGGCGCTGGCCTTCGTTATTACCGGCAGAACTCGGCAGAAGCCATTGTTAAGGTGGAGCGGGACGGCTCGGTTAATATCATTGCGGCCATTGCTGATACGGGGACTGGAACTCGTACGGTTATGGCACAAATTGCGGCGGAACAGCTCGGCGTATCTATGGATCGGATCCGCCTGTTCCACAACGACACTGACGTGGTTCCCTACGACCTAGGGAGTTGGGCGAGTCGAACTAGCTACGTGTGTGGCAATGCGGTGGCAGCGGCCGCCGCCGACGCACGACGCCAGCTTGCCGGCGTCGCTGGCGGTATGTTGAGCGTGGCTCCGGAGAACCTAAAGTTCTTTGGCGACCACATAGGCGTCGAGGTGGAAGGCAGCGGTCGGATAGGATTTGACGAGGTCGTGTCCGAAGCATATGACCGTCAGGGATTACTGGTAATTGGGAAGGGTGGGTTTGTGGACGAAGAAGCAACCCGATTTGTTTCTGGGGACTACGAAGCCGCGTCGCCGGTCATTGCTGCCTGTTGCCACGTCGCCGAGGTTCGAGTGGACGTCGAGACCGGTGCGGTGGAGCTGTTGCGCTACCTGGCGGTGCACGATGTGGGCCGGACGCTCAACCCGCTAGGGTTAGTGGGGCAGATTCAGGGCGGTATAGCCCAGGGTCTCGGTTTTGCACTATTTGAGGATCTGGTGGTGGAGGGTGGTCAGGTGTTGAACCCCAACCTAGTGGATTATCGGCTGCCTACCTTTGATGTTACACCAAGAAAGCTGGGGTGCATCACGGTGGAAGGTGAAAGTTCTGGGGGGCCCTATGGAGCAAAGGGGATCGGGGAGTTGCCCTTCGGACCCGTAGCTCCCGCTATCGCCAACGCCATTTACAATGCAGTCAGGGTTCGAATAAAAACCCTGCCAATGACTCCGGAACGAATTTGGCGGGAATTGTCAACGTCGAGAAAACACTTTTAACAAACACTTGCCATGGGTGAGGGTTTTTCCAACATGAGGATGGACGATGCGTGATCTACCTACGCGATGGGGACTGAGCCTCCCCAACCGCGGTGTGCTCTTCGGACTTACGACTGTGAACGATTTATTCGATTCTGCGCTGCTTGCTGAAGAATCTGGCGCTTTCGAATCGGTATGGGTGGGTGACAGTTTTATCCATAAACCCCGACTCGATTCGATCGTAATGTTGTCGAATCTGGCCGCGCGTACTAAGCGGGTCCGTCTTGGCACTATTTGCATGGCCACCTTTCCGTTGCGCCATCCAGTGGAGCTCGCCATCCAGTGGGCTAGCCTGGATCATGTTTCCGGCGGGCGGGCCGTGCTCGGTGCGTGCATCGGGGGTGGCCACGAAGCGGAACTTCGAGCTTTTGGGCAAACCTCTAAAGAGCGAGTTCCCCGCTTGGAGGAGGGGGTGATGTTACTGCGAGCACTGTGGAGCGGAGAGCGGGTTCATCACCGCGGGCGGTTCTACACTCTCGAAGATTACGACATCCTACCTAAACCTGTACAAAGCCCCTGCCCTATCTGGATTGCCGTCAATCCGCGTCAAAGCATAGTTGATAATCCATTGGTGATGCGTGCATTGGAGCGCGCGATACGACTAGGTGACGGCTACATGACAGACGTTGTCGAACCGGAGGAGTTTCGACGCCGTTGGGACTTTATGCAGGGTGTCGCGGTGCGGCTGGGTCGGGATCTCAGTCACTTTGAAACCTGCATCCATGGGATGATCAATATTAACGAGGATAAGGCCATGGCCCGCTCGGAGTCAAAGCACTATTTCCAGGAGTATTATACCCCATCTTGGCCGACGGATGACGTGATTGACGTTTGGTTGGCCCACGGGTCTCCAGATGAGTGCGCTGCACACATTAGGGGATGGTTAGAAATGGGAATCACTACGCCGGTGTTACGCTTTACCGGGCATGATCAGTTGGCTCAGATACGCCGTTTCGTAGGAGAAGTCCTCCCCCTCGTACAGGGGGTCGCCTAATGAACCCTAATCTGCGAGATTTTCTTCGGGTCGCACGGGATTCCGGACCCGACAACTACGTCGAGGTGGCAAAGCCTCTGGACGCCTACCTTGAGGTCAGCATCATCCAGCACAAGCTTGCCGCTGAGGGACGTAACCCTGTGATCTACTGCCCGGACGTTAAGGGCAGCGCTTTGCCGCTGGTGACAAACATGTTCGGCTCGTTCGATCTCCTGGCATTGGGGCTGAGTTGTGACCCGCGCACTATGACTCGGGTCGAGATCTACGATGTGTTGCGGAGGAAGTTAGTTCAACGGGAAGATCCGGTTTGGGTGCCTTCGGAGGATGCTCCAGTCAAGGAGGTCAAGTTCATCGGGGATGCCGTGAACCTGGAGACGTTACCTGTCATCCATAACTCGAAACTGGATGCGGGCAAATATATCAGTGCAGGTTTCATGATTTCTAGGTGGCCGGATACGGGGGTTCCGAATGCCGGAATATACCGACACATGGTCATGGGGCCGAGTCGGCTCGGGTGTATGATTAATCCCGGGAACGATGGCGCCTATATCGCGCGGCGCTATGCTGAGATCGGCCAACCAATGGAGGTCGCTTTGGTGATCGGCCACCACTCCGCGGTGCTCCAGGCGTCCCAGGGCAAGGGGGTGGTGGAGTTTGACCTAATGGGGGGGTATCTAGGGGAATCGCTGGAGGTGGTTAAAGGCGAAACGGTAGACGTGCCGGTGCCGGCCCAGGCCGAGATCGTACTTGAGGGAACCATTGACGCTACCACCATGGGAACCGACGGCCCATATGCCGAATATCTCGGCTATTACGGAGTTGGTGACAAACCCTGTTACATCATCGACGTAAGCGCCATAACTATGCGACGAGATGCCATTTATCATCACCTGGATTCCGCCCACGTAGAGCACAACCTAGCTCCTAGCATGAGTGCCGAGATGGGCCTGTATGATCGGCTTCGTGCCCAGTTTCCCACGCTCAAAGCCGTTAATGTTATTGGTGGGCTTGGAACATACGTTTCGTTACAACAGCGCGTTCCGGGCGAGGGCAAGCAGGCGGGGTTGGTAGCGGTTGCTACCGACAACTATGCGAAGACCGCGGTCGTGGTGGATGACGATGTTGACATCTACAACGAGCGGGAGGTGGCGTGGGCCATCAACACTCGAATGGTAGCGGATCGGGACCTTCTGATCATGCCGGGGGTCAAGGGGGCACATCTCGACCCGGTGTCGTATAATGAAGCCCGCACCGGTCGGGGCCCCATGACCACCCACCTAGTCATCGACGCCACCCGACATGTTGAAACGGAGTTCGAAAAGAAGATCGAGCCAGACTCGGAGTTGTGGCAAAAGATCGACCTGAGGGAGTATTTGAAATCCTAACTGTGATTGACAAAGACTCCGTCACGCACTACCATTCGTCGTTTTTGCGGTTTGTAAGGACGTAATGTTTCCGGTGCCGGTCAGGAGACCGGCGAACAGTAAAGGAGGCGGAAAATGCGACGCTATACATGGACAGCATTGTTGGCAGTTGCCCTTGTGAGTTTCCTGGCCTTTGAAGCAGCGGCCAAGGACCTCCACAAGATCAAAGTTACTGCCGGGCGGAATAGCATCATCTCCATGCTTTATCTGGCCGGGGAGATGGCCGGAATTTTCGAAAAGCACGGCATTGATGCTGACGTGGACGTTAGACCCTTCAAGGGCCACATGGCCGCGTTACCAGCCAAGGAGGTTCCCTGCTCATCCTACGCCGGCACCGCCGCTATCGCCCGAATTACCAAGGGAATGGATCTAGTGATCGTCGGAGGTGGGCTGACGGTGGTGCAGGAGGTATTCGTTAAGAAGGACAGCCCGGTCAAGTCGGTCAGCGACCTTCGAGGTAAGAAGTTCGCTACCTGGTCCACTGGTGCTGGGGCCTTCAAGGCAACCCGGGCTGTCATCATGGATGGTCACGGTATTGATGTGCTCAATAAGAAGGATATGAACCTGGTTCAGAGTGCTGCCCCAACCCTGTTGCCCTTGCTGGACCGCGGTGACATTGACTCCATGTTCAACATCAGTTCGTTGACGGTTAGGGCGTTAGCTCAACCGAACAAATACCGTTCGGTATTTGCGCCGAATGATTACTGGACGAAGAAGGCGGGCCAAGCCATTGTGTGGTCTGCACCCCTGGTATGTTGGCGGGAGTGGGTGGACGCGGACCGGGATAGGGCTAAGGGTTTCGCGAGCGCGACTATGGAGTCCATGCGTTGGCTCAGGAATCCGAAGAACTTTGATCGGGCCGAGGCAAAGTTCGCCAAGGTGACCGGTATCAAGAACAAAGCTGAGGCTGGTGTGTATAGGGATCGGCTTCAGAAGGGCAAAGTCTTTATCGCCAAATGGGACCGGGAAACCGTCGACAAGCAATGGGACTTCCTCGCGATGGCTAAGAAACGAGGTGTCCTGAAATTTGTGCCAGACAAAAAGAAGCACGGACTGATACTTAACTAGTAGATGACAAGGGCTTTCGAGTTCTCGGAAAGGCTATGGCCTGTCCGAGAACTCGACGCGCTTGCACCCATCTCTTACAGGCTCTCCCCATGATCAAGGGCAGACCCGGCCTGGTAGCCGGGGTCCTCACATTCGCCGCGTTCGTTCTGTTGTGGCAGGGCGTATCGTTGCTCTTTCTCGCAGCATTCCTACCGGGGCCGCTAGAGCTCGCTTCGCAGCTTTTGGTAGTTTATTCGGATCCTGGCAGCTACCTCGTTGTTTGGGATACGATTCGGCGCATCATTCTAGGACTCATCTTCTCCATGATCATAGGATGTATAGCCGGTCTTGCAATGGGTCTCCACAGGCATGTCGAGGCATTCCTGGACGGGTGGATCATGGTCCTATTGACGTTCCCGGCGGTTTGTTGGGCCTTTTTGGGGGTGTTGTGGTTCGGGCTCTCGGACATTGGTCCGATTTTCACCACAGTGCTTGTTGTCTTCCCGTTCGTGGCCCTTAACGTCTGGGAAGGGACTAAGGCCATCGATAAGGAAGTCATTGATATGGCCAAAGTGTACAAGGCGGATCGTTTTCTGATTATCCGCAAGGTCGTCGTACCCCAACTTCTGCCCTACCTCTTCTCCTCGATGCGGATCGCGCTTTCGCTTTCCTGGAAGATAGTCCTCGTGGGGGAGGCCTTCGCTGTGGGTAGTGGGGTTGGCCAGAAACTGATTATGCATTTCGAAGATACTAGTGTCGATCTGATGCTCGCCTGGGGGGTGAGCTTCATGGTGTTCATGGTATTAATTGACGTGTTGATCTTCCGGTCCTGGGAAAGACGCGCTTTCCGGTGGCGACATCAGGTGGCCACGTAACCAAATAATGCAGGAGTCTTCTATGGCTTCGACCGTTGTTCAGGTAGACAGCTTGACAAAAAAGTTCCCGGCTCCCAGTGGTGGCACCGAGTTCGTGGTGCTCGACGCGGTGAGCTTGGATGTCAAGGAGGGGGAATTCGCGAGCCTCGTTGGCCCGTCGGGGTGCGGTAAGTCTACACTCTTGAACGTGATCGCGGGTATTGAGGTGCAAAACGGTGGCAGCGTAACGGTTCACTCACAGAACCAGGCGCCGGACGAGGACCCGCATGTCGGCTACGTCTTTCAAAGTGCCCGCCTACTCAATTGGCTAACGGTGGAGGAGAACATCCAATTCGCGCTAGAGGCGCAGTCTGTCCCACGAGAGGAGTGGCGGGAGCGCGTGGGCAAGTACCTCGATATGGTTGGGCTAGCCGGCCAAGAGCCGAACTATCCCTTAAACCTTTCGGGCGGGATGCAACAGCGGGTGGCCATCGCACGCGCCTTAGCCATTGAGCCTGATGTCTTACTCATGGATGAACCATTTAGTCTCTTGGATGAAATCACCGCGCGTAAACTGCGTATAGACCTCATGGATATTCTCGAGCGCGCGAGGACTACTATCCTGTTTGTCACGCACGATCTCCGCGAAGCGGTTTACCTGTCCGATAACGTGTACATGATGAGCACGAAGCCGGCACGAATCTTCCGCCATGTTAACGTGGATTTGCCGCGACCCAGGCAACCTGAAGATCCGCGGTTATTCGACCTTGAGAAGGAGTTGGTGCAGGAGTTCTTCGCCGTACTGGAGCATCAGACCCAATGAAGATGCGTTCCTACATGCGTCTAGCGTCCATGGTGACGCTGGTGATGTGCTGGTGGATCGCCTCCCTGTTCACCTTCCCGGAGGTTCTGCCGAGTCCCTTCCGGGTGCTACAGGTCATGGGTAAGATCCTCATTGAGGAGGGTCCTGAGGGTAACTCAGCCTTCTTCCACATTGGCATCACATTGCTACGCATAATGATCGCATTTGTGGCCGCGATGCTCGCAGGTATTGCTATAGGCCTCGCCATGGGCCTTCGCAGAACGGTGGAGCACGCGCTCATGAGCCTGATTCCCCTATTCCTAACCATACCTACAATATTGATGGTCTTCTTGGCGGTGCTCTGGTTTGGGTTCAGTGAGACCGGTAGCCTAGTCGCAGTCATGGCGGTGGTCACGCCTTTTGTGACTGTGAACATGGCGGAAGGCACCAAGGCCATGGATAAGAGTTTGATGGATATGGCCAAATCGTTTCGGGCTAACAAGCGGATGCTGTTGCGAAAGGTCTACGTTCCCCAACTCATGCCGTACCTGATGTCCGCATTTCGGTATTCTTTTGGCATGACCTGGAAGATCGTTGCTCTCGCCGAAACATTTGGCATCAAGTTCGGCATTGGCTACATGTTCTTTTTCTGGTTCGAGAGCTTCGACATGGAGCAGGTGCTCGCGTGGATTCTGCTTTTTGTGATTCTGATGTTGGTCATCGAGTACGGTGTCATCGCCCGTTTTGAACAGCGTGCTTTCGCTTGGCGCCGTTCCTTTTCTGCTGCATTATAGTTTGCGCATTACGACGAGTTGCCCCAGGTTCATCTTTTCCACGAGAACTTCGATAGCTTAACCCGTTGGCCAAAACCTGAGACCAGTATCGGGCCGAAATGCCGTTCCAGTGCGGGTTAGCCGTACTTCCATTCAGTCAACGCTAGTTTGAACAAGCCTCCCGTATAACAGGGGCTACCCGTTCGACCCATTCGCTTCCGGATACAGGGCGCTTCATGACCCCTTTCCCTGTTGCGTTAGCGGGATCCTATGTGCTGGCGCAGAGTTCCCACCAGTTTTGGTCGAGGTCACTAAACACGAAGGATACTTCGCCGTTGTTGTACTGAATTGCCTGCACCTCGCCAATTCCCATCTCCTTGCCGGAGGTGCCGAAAATGCCATGCGCATCTACGACCTCCCCCTCGGTTTCTACCTGAAGGGTAAAGCGGTTCAGCGAGGATACATAGTGGCGCGTCCGACCAGGTAGCACCACCACGTACCATGGGGTGTCGTGGTGTTTGATGTAGACTGATGATCGCCCACCGCCGGCAATTTCAAGACCCAGAACTTCTCTATAGAAACGCGTGCTGGCTTCCTTGTCGTCGCACTCGCGAGTGCCATGGGTCAACGCCTGGGGTACGTAGCCTCGCCCAGGAAACCTGTCCTCCGGCAGTTTTTCCTTCCATGGGTTAATGGCGTTTTTCTGCCCCAGCTCGATAGCCGCAGGATCGTAATATTCGACCTCCCAGTCGTTGCCGCCAGGTTCGCGAAAATAGACTGAGTTGGCGAAGTGGCTCTCGTGGGGTCGGCTGACCCGCATAAGCTTATAGCGGTCTTTTCGCGACTGGAGACATTCATAGGCCGCGGTCACTTCTCCGAGGGTCTCCACCCGCACGCCATAGTGATGTAGATGTGGCTTCTCCACCGCATCAGGCGCTCCTGCGTGAACCACCAGCTCCCAATCGGTATTGGGGTGTTTAACTGTAACTTGTCCAGGATCTTGCCGAACGACCTCAAACGCGAGCAGGTCGATTAGAACCGGCAAGGTGTCGTCTAGGGACTTGCATTCATAGTGGGCCCGTTTAAATGCGGTGGGCTTGATCACGTGTGCCCCTCCTCGAATGACGCTCTACCTTGATGCCAATAGCAACGTAACCCATTCCGAGCCCTTCATGAAGTGCCCGCCCGGTTCGTTGTTCCCGTTGGCTCCGTGCCTTGACTTGTTTCGGGCAGGCTGGGAAAAGGACGGTGTCTGTTCCAACTGGGGTGCATGGAGGTCCGACTCATGTTGACGCGTTTAATAATTAATCGTAGGGAGCCGTTCGCCGATGGTCACCAGTTCGGATCCGTCGGTCCCTATGAGATTATTGCGGGTAAAGTATATGGTGAGGTAGTACCGGATAGTTTCGGTAATTCGTGTATCGTCAACCTTGCCAACGCACCTCGAAACGAACGCGGTGCGGTGGAATATTCTTGTGATGTTCACATACTGCGCCCGACGGATATGGAAAGGGGAAACAGCCGGATACTTTATGAACCTCCCAACCGTGGCAACAAACGGGCTCTCATGTTTCTTAACGATGCGCCGGAGTGCAATGACCCCGTTACCCTTCAACATGCAGGCAACGGCTTCCTGATGCGATGGGGTTACGTCTGGGCCACATCTGGTTGGCAAGGAGATCTCATTCCCCGGAAGGATGGGATGGTACTGGATGTCCCCGTTGCTTCGAGACGCGGCGCCCCCATCGAGCGGCTTGTACGGACAGAGATTTGCGTCACTCGCTCTGGCATCCATAGCCAACGTGTGAGCGGTCACGCTCATGTTCTAGGTTACCCTGCTGTGGAACTGGACGACTCCAAAGCCGAGTTGACCGTTAGGATGCATTCCTACGGTAAGCGAAAAGTAGTCCCACAAAAAGACTGGAAATTCGCCGTTGAGAGTAACGGGGAGTTGCAAAACATCACGCCGAGCCCGACCCATATCCATTTGCCGGAAGGATTCATTCCGGGCGCAATATACGAACTGGTGTACATGGCGAAGGATCCATTGGTGCTGGGACTTGGATTCGCTGCGGTCCGAGATCTCCTCTCTTTTCTTCGCTATGAGGAGGTGGATCAGTTCGGCAATCCTAACCCTCTCGGCGGAGCAAGGAGTGTTGAGACAGCTTATGCTTGGGGTCGGTCCCAGAGTGGCAGATTCTTGCGAGACTTCGTTTATCAGGGTTTCAATGAAGACGAGCGCGGACGGCAGGTGTTCGCCGCAATTGCGCCCCATGCTGCCGGTGGTGGTCGCATGTATTTAAACTACGAGTTTGCCCGTCCCGTCACTTCCTGCCAACAGCACACCAATCAACTTGAACCTGAACTATTCCCCTTCGCCTACAACACGTTGAAAGACCCTCAGACCGGTTGTGAGGACGGCATCCTCAAGCGCCCTGCTACTGACCCCCTCGTAATTCATACTCAGACGTCGACCGAATACTGGCAGAAGCGCGGGGCCTTGGCTCATACGGATGGTCGCGGAAATGATATTTCCATACCCGAAGGTGTCCGCGTTTACCTCATCGCCAGCACTCAGCATAATGCCCCTTACGGCACTCAGGCCAAGTTTGGCAAAACCCAACATTCGAGTAATCCTCTGACCATTGGACCAACGCTGCGCGCTCTCGTTGTTGCTATGGACCGTTGGGTAACCCAGGGTAAATTACCGCCGGCCAGCCAAATCCCGAGACTTGCTAACAACACGGCCGTAACCCCCGAAACATTGACCAGTCAATTCCCGTCCCTTTCCGGAACAACCTGTACCGGATTACATAATCGCCAACTCTTCTTGGATTACGGCGTGGAAGTCCGCCTCGGTGTTATCGAACCCCGCCCGGGGGAGCAGGCTGGCGGGGCTGGTTACATGATCCTGGTTCCAGCGATTGACTCTGACGGTAACGACGTCCCAGGGATTCGTCTCCCCTGGGTTACGGTGCCGTTAGCTACGTACACGGGATGGAATCTGCAATCCCATGAACTCGCGGAAGGTGAATTGGCTGGCCTGATGGGCTCATCAATCCCATTTTCTCGGACTCTTGCCGACCGTCATGCCAGCGACGACCCGCGCCTATCGCTGGAGGAGCGATATAAAAACGTGGATGACTACTTGCAGAAGGTCCGAAGGGCCATAGCGTCCCTGATCGAACTTGGCCTGATGCTTACTGAGGATACCGACTCACTGCTAGCCGATTCTCAGAGGGCCTACTTGGAGGCGGTCGGCGACGTTTGACGTGGGCAATGGCGTGAGGCTGGTCGCGAGTTGTGCCCGTTAGGATCAGTTTCTCTAAGATTAGAGGTTGAGGACAGTTACCCACTCATTCTACACCTTGACGTGCTTGAGATTCCACAACCGGCGGGTTCCTATGATAGATTCGGTGACCGTAGGACGCAGGGGAACGCTCGCTTAGGCGCGTTCAATTATATGTGGGTGTGCCCCCGGCGAGACTTGAACTCACGACACCAGGATTAGGAATCCTGTGCTCTATCCGGCTGAGCTACGGGGGCACATGGAGAATTTTAAGATTGGGCCAACCACACGCGAGGCTTACCTTGAAGCCGATTGCTGCGGTCTGACACGCTTGTGCATGGATTGTCAAACGGCCCCGACTATTGGCGGATATGTATCCCCTACTCGTCTGGGGGTATTTTCATGCCGCGTTTGACTCCAGGGCGGGAACCAACTGTCTCGAACCAGCGGTTTACCGAAGGAAAGTCGGCCAAATCCACTTGGTGTACAGGATGGCGTCCGACCCACGGGAACGTCGCAACGTCGGCCACTGAATATTCGCCGGCCAGAAATTCATTCTCAGACAGGCGTTTTTCCATAACACCGTAAAGGCGTCGGGTTTCGTTCTTATATCGTGTGATCGCGTAAGGGACCTCTTGTTCTGCTCGCAGAAAGTGGTGTGCCTGACCGAACATCGGCCCTACCCCACCCATTTGGAACATGAGCCACTGAATGACGTCGTATCGTGCCCGGGGGTCTTTCGGAAGCAAGCGCCCGCCGGCCTTCTCTGCGAGGTAAAGCAGGATGGCTCCCGACTCGAACACGCTATAGGGACTACCCCCCGGCCCGTCCTGATCGACGATCGCCGGTATTTTGTTGTTGGGGCTTATGGCCAGGAAGGCGGGCGTAAACTGCTCGTCCTTGCCAATGTTGACTGGATGGAGGTTGTAGGGGAACTCCAACTCCTCCAGCATGATGGAAACCTTTCGTCCGTTGGGGGTTCTCCAGGTGTGAAGATCGATCATAGCGCCTCCTTGGAATATATCTTGACTCCCTAGGGTGTCCGATGCAACAGGGTTCGCCTTCTCTTGCTGACGCGACCTGTGACAAGCCCCACGAGAACTACAACCATGAAGAGGAGCACGGGCCGCACGCGGATCCCAAAGGAAGGTTTCGTGGGAGTTACATGGACAATGCTTTTCGTCACAGTTGGATCTAATTTGCCCTTCGGATACGAAAGAACTGTTACTTCATGGGGTGATGCGTCGGTAAATTGAAAGTTTAGATTAAGAATTTCCACAATGGGTATGCGGTCCATACGGAAGATTTCTCTAGCATTTTCAATATGGACAACCTTCAAGGTGACTTCCTGGGGATGCTTTCCTCCGTCCCTATGACGGGGTGTACGCCAGTTTATGGAACTCATAGCGCCGACCCGCGGCGACCCTACTGTCAATCGGCCCTTTGCATCATCTCCCGTGGATGATGTTTCGAAAGTGTCTTGTGCGCTAACGTTTAATCCCATCAGCATTGCAACCGTTAGCATACTGAGTACCCTGGTCGGAGCCGAAAAGACTCTCCCTCCGATGAACCCGAGTACAAGCAGTACTCCGATAAAGCTAGTGAGAAACGCTATCTTAGCAGGATGTTCATGTACCTCAATATATAAAGTCCGGTTCCATTGACGGCCATGGGTATCACTTGCGGACACATCTAAACGGTAGGAGCCACGAATGGGAAACGCGTAGTCCCAAGCCAACATTCCCGGCACGTCGGTTAGTTCCATAGCGACTAAGGGGGTACCTTCGATCATTGGGAAATCGGTGGACACCAAGGGTCGAGGCTGGGGTGCTGTGAGTCGCACGGATAGGTTGAGGGCGTCAACGGGTCGACCGTGCTTGTCGCTAATCTTGATGACGATTTGAGCGGTCTCTTCCAGGGGTCTCAGTAGACTCGTATCGGGCGTTACGCTCACGCTGACATCACCCGAGTCTCCGTACACCAACGCGGCTGGGAAAAGGGCCAGCCAAAGGATCACAAGTTTTCGAATCACGGAAACTCAGGAACGTTGCAGGCCGTTAATGACAAGGGACTACGGCTAGCGCATGGCGGAAGCCGTGCATGGCATCGTGAACGGCGGGGTAGGATACGGCCAGACTAACAAAAAGGAGGGTGGTTACGACGGCCATGAATGTCACTGATTTAAGACAAAACGATCGGGATTCTGATAGGAAGGGCGTAACGCTTTCCACGGTAGGGTCCATAAGTGAGTTCGTACGGTCCAACATGCCGCCCACTGTATGTCCCGACCGTAACTGTTGTCAAGTCGCGCCACTGCGAGTTTGTGAACCTCCGGATGCGATGAGGGATTGACAATCGCCGTGCACCATAAGAGACTACGGAGATGGGATTTCTCTACAAGCCGGGCGATCGAGTTAGAGTCCTGGACTTGTTGACGCTGGGGCATCATATTCGATCGCCGCAGTACCTTAGGGGCAAAAACGGGGTAGTCGTGGATATCCGTGGCGAGTTCAAGAATCCAGAGTTACTGTCATTCGGGCAAGACGGTCTACCGGCAGCTAATCTTTACTCCGTCGAGTTCGAGTTACCCCATGTATGGGACGATCGACCTGCGCCTAGGGGTGTTAATAAGATCTACGCAGATATCTTCGAGCAGTGGCTGGAATTGCAATAGGGAGGGAGGGCACTATGGCCAAGAAAAAGCAGGTAGTGAGTACGGAATCAGTGTCCAACGAGGAGCCGAGTTACTTCGAACGGCGAACCCGCGCCACCGCAGACCTATTGAAGGAAAGGGGCGTCTTCAGTGCCGATGAGGCGCGAGGTGTTAAGCTCGGTCATGGCCATGACCACAGCCACGACGACGTGTTCGAGCAGCTTCATGCAAACAACCCTATCGACCTTGAGGAGCACGAGCATACGCTGTTCGAAAAACAGATGCTGGCGCTAGGAAACCTACTGCGAGAAAAGGGCATCATTACCACGGACGAGGTGCGGCGGAAGATCGACGAGAACGAAGGGGTTTCGTGGCACCTGGGTTCACGGGTGGTAGCGCGTGCGTGGGTGGACGCGGAGTACAAGAGGCGCCTCTTCGAAGACGGAATAGCGGCAACCGGAGAGCTTGACATAGACATGTCGACGGCTAACCAACTCATCGCAGTGGAGAACACTACCGACGTGCATCACGTGGTAGTGTGTACGCTGTGCTCGTGCTATCCGCGGCAACTACTAGGTCAGCCGCCAGATTGGTATAAGAGCACTAATTACCGCACTCGGGTGGTGGTCGATCCCCGCCGTGTGCTTAGCGAGATGGGTCTCCAGTTGCCGGAGTCCACGGAAGTTCGGGTCGTGGACAGCACTGCGGAAACCCGCTACCTCGTGCTGCCTAAGCGGCCGGAGGGCACGGAGGGGTGGAGCGAAGAGAAATTAGTGGGCTTGGTGACCCGCAACAGCATGGTGGGTTGCTCCAATGCCCTTAGTCCCCTGCAGAAAGAGATGATGGCCGATTGACGGGCTGAGTCGGAGGAGGCCGGGATGAGCGTGCTACGAAGTCTCAAGGAGCGTTGCAATCCCTCCCTGTCGGGGCTCATTGTGGTGGATGTCCAGAATGATTTTTGTAGCCCCGAGGGGGCTTGTGCCAGGCGCGGCATCGATATCACCTCCGGTCTCGAGATGATGCCTAACCTTTACGAGTTCATTGACGAGGCTCGAGAGGTGAGCCTGCCTATCATCTACATACAGACCATCAATAGCGAATGGACCGACACGGAGCCGTGGCTTTATCGAAAGCCGGGTGGTGCCGACCTCGACACCTGTCGCGAGGGTTCCTGGGGTGCAGATTTCTTCGATGGCATCGAGCCTCGAGTGAACGAGCGAGTGGTAATAAAGCACCGATATAGCGCTTTTATCAATACCGACCTAAACACAATCCTCAAGGCTAAAGGGATCGAAAGCGTCCTTATGACCGGGGTGGCTACTAACGTGTGCGTGGAGAGTACAATGCGAGATGCCTTCATGCTGGACTATTATGTCACGATGGTAGACGACTGCATGGCCACTGATGATCCCGTTCTCCATGAGGGTACACTTGAGAACACCCGGCGCCAGTTTGGTTTGGTGGCGTCCCATCGGGAAGTCATGGAGACGTGGGGGGGGTTTCAGCGGAACAAGAAGTCCGCGCCAGGATTCTGAGTTTATGCGACTGCAGGGTGTCCTGTGAACGAACGGCGCGCAGATGTAGTTAGTCTAATTGTATGTCCAGTTCCTCCAGAAGGGCGGCGGCGTTCGACCTGAAATCTTTGTCGATTTCCTGGTAGAGGCTTTTTCCCTTGGTGTCCGCGTCAACAATGAACGGGCCTAATCCGTCGACCTCAACAATCCACATGGCCTCAGGGCGCCCCAACTCGGGCCAAGCGCAGTCGATTATGCGGACGACCCGCGAGGCGTATTCATTGTAGTTACCGGCGCATACTAGATGTACGCATCCGGATTGCTTGCAGAACGTCTCCAAGCCCTCGAGCATTCCCTTTCCGATGATCAGCTTTAGCCCTAATAAAGCGACGGCTTTCTCGATCCTGTCACGACCTGCGAGCCAACTTGGCATAGGTACCATTGCGATCATTTCTGCATGGTCCGTTCCCTCTTTGACCAGGGGTCCACTGTGAAATACGGTTTCTGCGGAAAGTTCCTTCAGCCGTTTTCGGGTCTCCTCCCCGACCTCGGGGTCTAGCAGGCGATCGTAGGTAAGCGGTCTACAGGTGAATAGACGTCCGGTAATTGTAACGGAATCGCCGGCATCGAGATCCCGTAGGGCCTTCTCGTTAACCGGACTCGTCAGGTGTACTGTTTTCATGGCAACTCCACTGCCTTTGTGTTGTCGAATCAATTACGCGGTAAATATCGCCCACGTAACTTATTCGTCACGCTCCATCCAGCTCGACAACGGTCGGCGCTCAACTCTTCCATCGACATACATACGGACCGTAGTTCGGCGCATTGCTGAACACTGAAGATAGACCGCAACGGGTAGGGTCGCCATATGGCAGTACGCCATCTCCAGGTGGACATCGAAGGCCGAGGTAGCACCGCCCATGCCCATGGGGCCTAGCTTCAAGCTGAGGATATCGCTCATAAGTTGTTCTTCGAGCCGGGATAATTCGGGGTCTTGGTTGCGATCCCCGACCGGCCGCAGAATCGCTGCCTCTTTCGCCATCTTAGGGCATGTTTCAAATGTTCCACCTACCCCTACGCCAACCAGATTAGGCGAGCAAGTAGCACCTAGGCGCACCAGGCTGATCGTGGATTCCACAACGAACTTCCGAACGCCCTTTTCTCCGGCGGTTGGCGGCAATACGGTGAACTTGCTCCCTATTAGTTCCGGACCCCCGCCGACAGCTACGTTGGTAATCTCCAGGTAATCGGCATCCGGCAACACGCGTACCTTAATGTCTGGACACCCCGGACCTTGGTTGGTGTTGGGGTTGTGGCGTGTGATTGGGTGGACCGCGTTTGGACGTAACGGAATCTCCGAGGTGACTTCCACGCTCACCTCTCGAAGGGTTCGCTCCAAAGCCCCGTACCCCCCTTCTATTTTGCTTATCATTTCGGTGCCGAGACCTACGTAATAAGTCAGAAGTCCGGTATCTGCGCAGAAAGGAATGCCCCGTTCCGACGCGGTGGCAACCGCGTCCAAATTTGCCTTTAGGTGGACTTTTCCCAGCTCGCTGGTCTCCTTTTCATGCTGTTCCCTCAGAAACGATTTGAAGTCTTCCGGGAGATCATATTGGTTGCTTTTCCATAACGCGGCTACCGTCCGCGCAATCGCTTCCTGACTCAGCATCGTTGGCACCTTTCCGACTTTAATTTGAAGGCCACTAGCACCTATAACATCAGGGGGAATAAGGCAATAGTACGGCTTAAGCGGCGTTTCTTTAGCTCGTTCTTGACAATTCGCCCGCTCTCTTGCATTGTGTTTCCCTTTAAGCACGAACCATATTCACCCAAGGAGGGAGCTTTCTATGGTGCGAAAAATTGCTGCCGTATTGACGGCGGGCGTTGTATTGGTGCTCATGGCGGGGCCTGCATGGAGTGTCGGGGATTTCTTTAAGGGTAAGACCATTCGGTTTGTCGTAGGACACTCGCCCGGTGGTGGTTACGATACCTACACACGGACGGCAGCCCGGCACATAGGGAAGTATCTGCCGGGAAACCCCACTCCCGTAGTCCAGAACCTGACCGGAGCTGGTGGACTCATCGCAGGGAACTATATTTACAACAAAACCAAGCCAGATGGCCTAACCGTTGGTGTCTGGAACAACATTTTTGTTGTACACGAGGCTTTGGGTAGCAGGCGCGTTCAGTTCAAAGCCCGGAAGTTTGGTTGGGTAGGTGCTCCGATAACAGGGTTTCCAAGTTGCGCTGTGATGGGATTTACCGGCCTCAAGACCTGGGACGATGTGCTCAAGTCCGGCAAGCCCCTCAAGATGGGATCGGCCGGAGGAACGGGCACCACACTCCCGACCATCCTTAACACGGTAACTGGTAAAAAGGTCTTCGACATCATTCCTGGATACAGGGGGACTGGACCGGTCCGGCTAGCCATGCAGGCAAGGGAGTTGGGCGGCGTATGCATGGCATTCGAGTCTATGCGAGTGACGGCGCGGGCAATGCTTGATGCAAAAGGTGATGACAAGCTAATCCCGATCCTAGTCTACGGAGATCCGCCGGATCCGGAACTTCAAAATCGACCGCGCGTTCGAGATCTCGTCAAAGGTAAGGACAATACCGCCATGCTGAGCGCTTGGGGGTTCCAGTACAAATTTCAACGGCCGTTGAGCCTTCCTCCGGGGACACCAAAGGATCGGATCGCTGCTTGGAGGAAAGCCTACGCTGCTACTCTCAATGATCCCGCCTTCCTGGCTGACGCGAAGAAGTCGCGGTTGCAGGTCGTCCACGTATCGGGGAAACAAATCGATGGTTACGTCGATACGATCCTCGGCATGTCTGATGCGACCAAGGCTCGGCTGAAGTGGATGTTGCCTAAGTGAGGGTTAAAGCATTGCGCCGGCGCGGCACGGCGCGCCGTCGCCCCCCTCGATCTTAATTGGGAATGCGATCAGTGTGAAGGTCCGCTGTCGGACCTTATGAAGATTGGCCAGATGTTCGATGAAGGGGATCCCTCTCCGCAGGAACGTGCGGTGCACCGGAAAGTCTCCAGGTTTCGGCTCTCCTTTTCCCTGCACCTGGTCCTGGGGTGTGTCCAGAGCTAAGGCCTTGATGCGCTTGGATACCAACCATCGAGCTAGCTCCGTGGTGATAAATGGGTTGTCGAAGTAGTAGTTTAACTTGCCGAACATCTTCCGGTTCCATCCTGTGTGAAACACCACGATTCGCCCCTTGAGGTCCGCTTCCTCGAATCCGGGAGAGGTGCGAACGTCGTCAATGGTAATTCCCGTCCGGGCCTTAATCTTGCGACGCAGATCGATCTTTACGGCGGGACCCATGAAGCGCTCCAGGGGTATCTGATCGATGGTTTTCCCACCGGGCACGAAATGAAAGGGCGGATCGCAGTGCGTTCCGGTGTGTATGCTTGCGTGCATCTCGGTGTTGGAGCGCCCGTGGACTTCGTGCCTATGAATCGGATGGAAGGAAAGGGTCGGATGGCCCGGCACCACGGTTACGTTGGTGGTGAGCGGTAGGCTTAGGTCGATGAGTTTTGGCATGCTGGTTCCTTGGTACCTACGTTTCCGAATGAAACGATAGGCCTTGAAAAACGCCCCTGTATTTCGGTCTTAGCGGTGTATGATCTTGGGCCGAACGTGCCGAATGTCGTCTATATCTACTGTGGTGTCAATGCCGAGCTTCAGGTTGTTCCACCACTCGTCGTCGCAACTCCGGTCGACCACCTTCTCTTGTTCTAGGATCCTATTGCTCACAGCCCACAGAACATCCGCCGGGTCATCGATATTTACATCTTCGTTCACTACAATCGCCCTGTTGATACATTGTATACCGAGATAGTCATCCATGATTGCGTGAGCCCGTTCGGTGGGTCCTACTGCGACAACGACGAGGCGGCCGAGCGCGTATTCGGGAATCGTATAGCGCTTGATCTCGGGGTACTTCCGTCGGATGGCCTCCAATTCCGGGTAAAAGCGTACGATCGTGAGTAGGATCTGCTCCTTGGAGTCCACCGGGAGGATAGTTTGGTAGACTGGGTCTTTTCGGTGTGACACTCGCAGGATATCCAATGTGGGCTTTTGCTGCGGTCTCGCGTAACAGCCTGTCCAGTCGCCAAAGGGGCCTTCCGTTTCCAGATCGGTGGAGACCACGCCCTCGATGACGAACTCGCACCCTGCGGGTACCTGGATGTCCACAGCACCGCACTGTGTCATTGCCAGCTCTCCACGGTGTTCCGGTGCGGCCAGGGCCGTGGCAACCTGAACCTCATCCGCCCCCTCGGGAATGTAGCCTGCCGCTGCTACTAGCATTTCGGAAGGCGGCCCCAGGGTAATGGCAACTTCCATGCGACGACCCTTGCGGGCGATTCGGTTATAGTAGAGTTGGTTGTGCACAGACTTCGGATTGAAGCCTAGTTTTTTAGGTCCTCGCACCATGTGCCGTATAAATGAGATGTTTACACGCCCACTGTCGGGGTCTTTCATGAAGACGACCCCGGAGGTGATGTAAGGGGCAGCATCTCTTTCTGAATACTGTGCGAGCGGTAGTAGGGTTGTGATGTCGGGGTCGTCGTGTACTACCTCGAAACATGGAGCATCACTGGTGGTCAGTGCCGGTTCGGGGTGCGCAACTGCGTGATCGATACGCTCCCACATCTCCGATACTTCCACGCCTATGCCCATGGCATAGCGCTGCATGTTACCATATAGATTCGCCAGTACTGGGACGTTGTACCCATTGATGTGCTCGAAAAGGATGGCGCGGTTCCGGTCTTTCTCTTCGTCTTGGATACGCCCTGGCATGGATGCACTATCGACGGGCTCGGTGATGGTACATAGATCGCCGCGTTGACTGCACGCGTCGACGAGCTCCCTAATTCGCATTTGGTCGTTCCTCTCTTAAGGCTTGGCGTTGCGCAGTAACTCTAGGATGTGTTTGGGAGACAGGGGCGTAGAGGTTACCTCGACCCCCAGCGGTTCAATGGCATCCGCAACAGCGCTAACCACTGCGGCATAGGCGTAAACACAACCACCCTCCCCCATTCCCTTGAAGCCGCCAGGAATTTGAGGGGCGGCAGTTTGCAGATGGGCGACATCGAAAGAAGGCAGGTCCGTAGCTGTGGGGATTAGATAATCCATAAAACTAGTGGTCAAGAGTTGGCCCTCCTCGTCATAGACCATCTCCTCCAGAAGGGTACCGCCGACGCCCTGGGCAGTGCCACCGACCACCTGCCCCTCCACGATCATGGGATTGATCTCAACGCCACAGTCGTGGACGATGGCGTATCGCAGGAATTGTACGGTGCCAGTCTCGATGTCCACTTCCACTACTGGAATGTGGATGGAATAGGGCCAGGTGATGCAAAGTCCGCTCACTGGCGCCTTGAATGATTCGGTAGCCTCGAGGCCTGCTGGGATATCTCGGGGCAACGTTGCCACTTCCGAATAGGCTATACGAGCCACTCGACTTACGGGAAGGCTTTTACCGGGAACTCCCCTCACCTGAACTTGTCCGTCGACGATTTCCACGTCTTCTTCGGGCCCTTCAAGGAGATGCGCGCCTACCCGGCAGACCTTTTGTCTCAGTGTTCGGCCGGATTCTGCTACCGCAGGTAGGACAACGGCGCTGAATCGTGCCGCCCTCGTTCCGGAGTCATACGGTGTCACTGCTGTGTCCCCTTCCACGATCTCGATAGTATCAATTGGGAGTCCAGTGGCGTCCGCCGCTACCTGTGCTGCGGTGGTCGCGTGCCCAGTCCCACAGGCAACGTCGCCGATGAGTACCTTAACGTTCCCTGACGTGTCCATGCGCATCGTGACCGTGGCGTAGTCCAGTGTGGGTACATAGTGCTGAGCCATTGCTGCCGTGTAGGTATTCCAGCCAGCCCCCTCCACCGCCATTGCCACACCGATGCCGATGTGACGCCCGGTTTTTCGGAGTTCCGCCTGTTCCTTTCGTAGAGCTGGGTAGTCCACCATCTCCAGTGCCTTGTCCAAACCAGCCATATAGTCACCGCTGTCGAATTCGTGCCCCGTTACGGACTTGTAAGGCGTTTCTTTGATGAGGTTTTGCTGGCGAAGGTCAACTGGGTCCCTCCCGAGCTGCCGGGCAATGAGGTCAACGGAACGTTCGATGACCAAACATCCCATCTGACTACCGAAGCCACGGTACGCGCCATAGGGGCATTTGTTAGTGAGTACCGCGTCGATGTCCACATGGTAGCCCTTCATCATGTATGGGCCAGGCAGCCACATACCAGCCCCTAGGGACGGGCCACTGATGCGGGCATCGAGATACCCTCCGGCATTTACAATCTCGTGTGACTTGATGCCTAAGATGGTCCCGTCCTGTTTCATGGGAATCTCGACATCGTGAATCTGCTCCCGTGCATGCAGAAACGCCATCAGACTTTCTCGGCGCGTTTCGATCCATTTTACTGGCCGGCGCGTCTTGATCGCCAAGAGACACAGGGCTACTACCTCTGGCGGCACCTGCAGCTTGTTACCGAAGCCACCGCCAACGTCGGGCGCGATGACCCGGATCTTAAACTCGGGAAAGTCGAGAATCTCCGACAGATGGGTTTTGAGAATATGGGGGATCTGTGTTGAGCAATGGAGGGTCAACTCTCGAGTACCGATGTTGTATTGAGCGATGCAGCCCCGCGTCTCGATGGGCGTACCGGCGTGACGATGCATTCGGAAGCGTTTCTTGAAGACGAAGTCGGCTTCCCTGTAGGCTGCCTCCATGTCCCCCCCTCGCCTTTCGATACGCAGTCCCACGTTGTTGTCCAAGTTGTCATGTAGTTTCTGTGCGCCGGCTTTCAGGGAGTCCTCGGGATCCATCAGGGGTTCGAGAGGTTCGTACGCTACATCCACCAGTTCGGCTACGTCGTCCGCGGAATAACGGTCTGCTGCTGCTACCAACGCCACAGGCTCACCAACGAACCTTACCCGATCGTGGGCTAAGCAGCGATAATCCGGCTTCTTGATTGCCGCCGCCTCGCGGTAACTGTATACCGGCATTGGACCCGCCAGAGGATACGCCTCTGCGCCGGTAAGGGCATCAATACCCTTGGGATGCTCCAATGCCCTACCCATATCCACGCTTAACAGCTTAGCGTGGGCGTGGGGGCTCCGCACGAAGGCAGCGTAGAGCATGCCCGGTAAGCTAATATCGTCTACGTAAGTACCCGAGCCAGTTATATACTTCAGGTCCTCACGCCGCTTGATGCTTTCACCTATCATTGCCATGGTGTCACCTTAGCCGTTCGGCGGCCCACAAAACCGCCTCGACAATATTCTGATAACCTGTGCAGCGACACAGGTTCCCTTCAAGTTCTTGCCGGACCGTCGCCTCGTCGGGGTTTGGATGTCGCTCCAGTAACTGAATCGCGGACATGATCATGCCCGGTGTGCAGAAACCGCACTGAAGGCCATGCTTTTCCCAGAAGCCTTCCTGCAATGGATGGAGCGTCTGGTCGTTCGCGACCCCTTCGATGGTGGTGATATCGGCTTCGTTTGCCCTTACGGCTAGGAGCGTGCAGGACTTGACGGCGTTTCCATTGAACATCACCGTGCAGGCACCGCAGTTAGTAGAGTCGCACCCAACGTGAGTACCCGTGAGACCGAGGCGGTCCCGCAGGAAGTGCACGAGCAGCATTCGCGGTTCCACGTTCTCTTCGTAGTATTTGCGGCCGTTGACGGTCGCCTGTACGGTCCTCGTCATAATATATCTCTCCTTAGCCCTTCCGTTCCCATGCAGCCGTGACTGCGCGCTTTACGTAAGCGCCGGAAACATCAATTCGGTATTGTGCATCTGCTTGTACGTCGGACGGGGGGTCGAGGTTACGCTTTGCTGCTTCCCCAGCGTCGCGAATACGATCTGGATCAATCGGACCAGACTTGAGGATGTCCTCGGCTTCCGTCGCGCGTACCGGTGTGTCGTCGACGCCGCAAAGCACTACTCGCGCGTCAGTCAACCCTTCACGTTTTCCCTCGGCGAGGTGAACTGCAACACCGACGATAGCGAAATCGGTGCCGCGACGGCTGAGCTTCAGATATGCGCTATGTTCAGTATTCTTTGGAATTGGAATAGAAATTTCTTGCACGATCTCAGTCGGTTCCAAGCATGTTGTGAAAGTGTCGGTGAAGAAATCTTCAGCAGCGATGCTTCTCGCACCATTAGGTCCAATCCCATGTATTTTGGCGCCAAGCGCCACCAACACCGCGGGATAATCGGCGTTGTGGGCTGCATGGGCAGTGCTACCACCGATGGTGCCAAGGTTCCGCACCAACGGGTCCCCTACGACCCGCGCAGCGTCCGCCAGGGCTGGCAATATACGTTGTATAATCGGTGAACTATTGAGTGCATAGTGAGTCGTCATGGCACCTATGCGGATGACATCTTCGTCCTGGTGAATGTACGCGAGGTCCGGGATGCGCCAGAGGTCTACCACCACCGCCGGTGAGACCATTCTCAACTTCATCATCGGCAGGAGGCTCTGGCCGCCGGCCATCAGCTTGGCATCCTCCCCGAATTTCTCCAGAAGACCAAGCGATTCCTCTATGGTTCGCGGATCAAAATACTCAAATTGCCGTGGAATCATGAATTAACTCCAAAGTAGATAAACAACATTCTACTCTCTTCCCTTTGCTGTCGGGTTCCCTGTGGACCAACGACCGTTAGCTGTGGTTCTCAATAGCACCAAGACTCCCTGACCGTCAGGTTCTACGTCAGTCAAGGAGAACACAACGGATGCCGTCAAATAGGATGGCGTTCCAGCCAATCCAGGTAACGACCCAATCCGTGTTCGATATCGTATTGTGGCGCGAAACCCAAGTCTTCCCTCGCACGCTTCATTGACAGAGGACCCCGCAGGCTATCCTTAAAAAACGACGCACCCCCCCCGGTGGCCTTGACACGGAACCGGAAGCCTGGCCGGATCCGGGTCAAACACTGAAGGATATCAGAGAAACGCAGATTTTCACCATAGCTCGCATTGTAGACCCGGTAACCAGGTGTCGCCTTACGGGATGCCAAGACGACACATCGGGCGGTATCAGAAACATAAGTGAGGTCTCGCGCGAGGTTGTCTGTTAGTTCTACCTCATCTCCATTTAGTGCCGCTCGACACCAATGGAACACTGGCGACATAACGGTTCGCACTGGATTGGGCTTTTCTAATGGACCGTAAGGCGCTGAGAGACGCAAGATAACCCCATCTATACCGAACAACTCAACGTACCGGCGCACCAGATCCTCTCCGGCTCGTTTAGTGATTCCGTAGATCCCTAGTGGTTCGAGGGGGGAAGTCTCGTCCACGGGGAGGTCAGGGTCCGTAGGGCCGTACACGCTCGCGGAGCTGAGTTGAACAAATCTTTCTACTTGGGTGAGACGCGCAGCCTCCAGTATAGTGGCGGTTCCACCAACGTTGACCACAGCGGCCTGCCTGGCCGTTTTACGCTCCAGGTCCCCAATCGCAGTAACGGCGGCCCCGTGGATCACGCGATCGACACCATGTTGGTTCATGACCGTGCATAGCCCGTCCAGGTCAAGGATGTCCCCCTTGACACAAGTCACGCGATCCCTGGCTGGGCCGACGAGGTCTCGGGAGACGTCGTCCAACTCACCTTCAACGGATAAGGCCAGCACTGACTCACCTAGTTCCGCTAACTGGGCGACCAGGTGGGTACCCACGAAGCCGGTTCCGCCCGTGACCAGTACGCTCACCCGTCAGACCGTTCTCCGGCGACGTTCCGGCCGGCGATGATGCCAGTGATGAAGGCTTCCGAGTTATTACCGGAATTCAGGTAAAGATGCCCAAAGACCCCTCCCATCTCGCCGGCACAGTATAATCCAGGAATCGGCTTGTCGTGGGCATCCAACACCCGTTGACCCTCGTCGTGTGAAAGTGCTCCTTGGGTATTGGTGATGACGGGCCAAACCTCTACCGCATAGAAGGGTGGCTTGAAGATGGGAAACAAGCTACCAGCAAACCTACGAAAATCTGTGTCCTCCTTATTCTCGCAGAGCTCGTTCCAACGGGCGACAGTCGCCACCAAGTTACCCTCGGGCACTCGTATTATCTGCGCTAACTCCTCTATTGTAGGTGCCTGCTTAATCCAGCCCTTGGCTAGTTCTGCCTTGTTATCGGAGCTCCATTCGTAGCGACGAGACGGATGATCGCTAATGGGGATGAAAAGAGGTCCGGTGATCCGGCCATTCTCATCGAGAATCATGTGGGATGGTATTCGCGGGAAATCCTTGATGTGCACGTCATACAGGCTCATGTCCCGCCAAGGGCTATCCTGGGGGGCTGGTGGGTATTCGTCCATGTACCTCTTACCGAACTTATCAATGACGATCCAGGGCATCATTTTCGGGCCCTCGTCCCCACTTTTCAGTGAAAACTCCTCCCCCGGCTTCGGTAGGTGATTAGCTCCATGGCGCCCTTGGATGCGGTGCCGGAATGCAATGGGATACTCGGGCGCCTTGAAACCGTATCCACCATGGACATGCCACATGTGCCAAAGGCCTGCTCCAGCCTTTTGCCCCATGAGCAGCCCATCGCCCGTGTTCCCTAGTGCGCATATGGGATGGAACGGTTGCGCCTGAAGGTACTGGAGCCGAAGATTCTCGTTGTGTTCGAAGCCTCCGGCGGCTAGGACTACGCCCTTCCGTGCTCGTATTCGGAGGGATACTCCTTCCCTTTCCGCGACGACTCCGACTACCCTACCTTTATCGTCCGAGATCAACTCTCGTACCGGGGTCGACAGGCACAACTCAATGTCACGTTTTTTTACGTTCTCTTCTACTACCTTGAAGGCGATCCAGCCTGTGCCGTGGACCTGAAGCCACGGATAACACTGAGCCTCTTCGCTCTTGACGGCAAGAAGCCCAATTGCGTCCCCTGGAGGACCTCCGTCGAAACGATAGGTGCCGCCTGTTCCGTGTCGCTCTTGAACCGTGATGTTAGTGTCGTCAGTGAGCTCTTTCATGAAACCGGAAAGGCTGCGCAGCTCTTTAGCGAAAGCGTAGATCACCGGGTCTGGTACGGTGTTTAGGCACATCCGCTTGAGATACGCAAAGGCCTTCTCCACGTCATCGGTGATCCTGAAGAATCCGCCGGACAGGATGGAGTTGCCGCCCCCATGTTCCATTTTCTCTAAGAGCATGACCCGGGTGCCACGATCGCATGCCAAGATCGCCGTTACCCCACCGGCATAACCGTAACCTACCACTACAACGTCGGTCTCCTGATCCCAGGATGTGTTCATGTTCCAACCCCGATGAGCATTTAGACAGTTAAGCCAGCCTCAACCAAACGAACAACTCGCCGGGAGGGAACGGTAGGTGTAGCCCAAAGTCAAACAGACCGAAGAAGAATAGCCATCCCACAGCAGCCAGGATCACACTGATACCCCAGTTCTCACGTGCCCCGAGCTTAAGGTAGAGGAGGGTTGCTACTCCCGACGCGGTAATAAAACCAAGAAGCCAAATCATGACAAAAAAGCCGGCCGTCCATCCAGCGATGGCCGTGGTACGATGGCGCAAGATTCTAAGTTCGGCTGACATGGTGGCGCTCACCTCCATCATCCCCCGTGATGGAGCACGAAGCTCCTGTGCCAGCGCTAGAATGGCGAGCCCGAAGCTTGGGATTCCCACGGTTAGGGGGAACAGTGCGGCCTGTTTCTCGATTGCACCGAAACCGAAGAGCGCTTCGTTGAGGACGTAGAGGAAAATGGAAACGAAGAGTACCGCAAAGAGTATACGCCCCCGTTTAGATGCTGCTCCTAGTTCTGCCGCGCCCGTCTCTTCCTGAGACTCCGCCGGGTTGGCACTGCCATCCTCCACTCGGCGTTGCTGGCGCGCTTGCCACAACGGGTACAGCAGAGCTCCTGCGATCATGATACCGATGATGATTACACCGGGTCGAGCCACCCAAGACATGCCGTAGATTTTCGTGGTTAGGAATAGATTGTCTGCGGCGATGCGCCCGAGAACCAACCCCAATAGCAGCGGAGGGCGCTGCCAGTCGTAGCGGATCATTAGCCAGCCGAGTGCACCGAACAGAAGCACTACGATCATATCGCCGAAGCTATTTTTTACGGCAAAGCCACCCAGGAAGATGAGCAGTAGTAGAAACGGAATCAGGTAGGTTCCCTTAACGAAGGTGACTCTTGCCAACTGTTTGAGGAAAAGGAAACTGAACCCAACGGTGACGATATTAGAGAGCACGATGATCCAGACGAAAGAGAAGGTCAGGGTTAGGTGTTTGTCGGGGTTCAATAGATCTGGGCCGGGGACGATGCCTTGGATAATGAAGGCTCCCAGGAGAATCGCCATCCCAACACTTCCGGGCACACCGAAGGCGATGGTGGGGACGAGTGACCCACCCTCCTTGGAGTTGTTGGCCGCACCGGGGCCGAGGACTCCTTCAACCGCGCCTTGGCCGAAGCGGATTTCATTCGAACCACTCTGGGCTGCGTGAGCGTATGCTACCCACTGGGCCGGCCCACCGCCTAGACCTGGAATGAGCCCTATGTAGGTACCAATGGCGCTACACCGGAGCACCAGTTTCCAGTGCCGGAACGTGTCCCGAACACCCTGCATGACCCCGCCTAGCCGGTTAGGGGTATCACGCGCAATGCTGCTACCCTGGGTTCCCAGTTCGATAATTTCAGGGATGGCGAACAGACCTACCGTCACCGCCACTAAGGATAGCCCGTCCCAAAGGAACAGGGCGTTTTGGTTTCCTAGGATCGGATCTAGGGTAAAGCGGGATACGCTGGTGATCGCGTCGAGCCCTACCATGGCGAGCATCAAGCCGAAGCCGCCCATCGTCAAGCCTTTAGCGAGATTCCCACCACTCAGGGATGCCAGGAAGGTAATACCAAGAACGCTGAGCATGAGGAATTCGGGCGCGCCGATGGAGAGAACCAGTGGCTGGACGATGGGAATAGCGAGCGCTAACGCAAAGGCTCCAAAAATTGCGCCCACGAGTGAACTCATGAGTGCTGCGCCCAAGGCGCGCCCTGCTTCCCCGCGCTTGGCCATGGCGTGGCCATCAACAACGGTTGCTGCGGTTATGCCCTCTCCGGGTACGCCGAAAAGTACTGAGGTGATGTCGCCGGTGGTAGCCGTGACGGCATGACTTCCCAGAAGAAACGCAAACGCGGTTGTGGGGTCCATTGTGTAGATGAACGGCAGCATCAAGGCCAGGGTTGTGGCCCCGCCCAGCCCTGGGAGGATCCCTACGGCGAAGCCTATAGCGATTCCCACCATCATAAAGATGAACGGATCATACCCGGCCGCTGAAAAAGGAAGTACAGCCGCTAGACCCGCGAACAGGGAACCGAAGTAGTCAAACATCGCGTAGTACCCTTAGGAAACCGTTACCACGACTCTAATCCGGCTGCATTGTTACCGGCTATGCGTCCTGTGATGAAGCACTCTGTAATGTTTCCTGCCTCAAGGTAGAGGTGTCCGAAGGATGAACCACATTCGCCGGCGGAGAACAGCCGATGTATGGGCTCATGGTGCACGTTCATTACGTGCTGGTCGGCGTCGTGTACCGGCCCGCCCTGCGTATTGGAGACGATCGGCCACACTTCCATCAGGTAAAACGGTGGTGTATCGATAGTCATCCGAGTGCCAGGCACTCGATGGTAACGATCAGAGTCCCCACTGGCGCAGACTCCGTTCCATTCCTCGACCGTGGCTTTTAGGGTATCGGGATCCGTAGGGATCATACTGGCGATGCTCTCGAGATTGTCGGCTTTCTTGATCCAACCTCGTTCCACTTCAGCCAAGTTGTCCTCGCTCCAATCGTAGGAGACGTTTTCGTCGTGCACCGTCGGTTGACCCACCGGGCCAAGCTTTCGGCCTTTCTCATCGAACACAAGGTACGCCGGAATACGGGGAAACTCCTGCTTGTCAGCGTCATAAAACTCCAGTGCCCGGTGTCCGGTGTCCTGAACGGCTGGTGGATATTCGTTCATGAACCGCCGCCCATATTTATCTACAGCGATCCAGGGCATAACCCAGTCGTCCTTACGCGGTCCTCGGAAGCAGTGACGAAATGCTAACGGGAACTCAGGGTACTTGAACCCATAGCTGCCGTGGAAATGCCACATGTGCCACATCGATGCGCCCACCTCCTGAGCCATTGTGATGCCGTCACCTGTGTTGCCAGTGAAAAGGGTGTAGACAGGCATAGCCTCGAAGTAGTTACGCTTCATTTCGTCGTTGTTCTCGAAACCGCCGCAGGCTAGGATCACTCCTTTACGGGCCTTGATCGAGAACTCACGGCCTTCATGTTCCGCCATCAGGCCAACGATGCCATAGTCTGGATGTCGAATGAGCCGCTTGGCCGGCGTGGCCAGCCGCACGGAGATATTAGGGCGTACTTCTACATTATCCAACAGAACCTTGAAGAGACGTGCACCACCGCGTAGGCCTTTAGCATACTCAAAGCCCTGATAACCTTCCATCGGTGCAATCTTGAACCCATCCAACCCTTCGCCTCCTGGGAATGGGTAGGTACCGCCGTTACGCTGCTCCTCCAGCTCGAAGGGGGTTTCCTTGACAAGCTCCTGTACGAAGTCCTTCATTTGAGTCATGCCCTTTGCGAGTGCGCGAAGGACGTCATCTGGAGTTCGCCCAGCGTTGGTGTGTCGTAGGTATTCGAAAGCTTTCGTTTCGTCCATGGCGGTAGCAATGCCTCCGCCTGCAAGGATCGAGATACCCCCGGGGTTGGGCATCTTTTCCACGATAGTGACCTGAGCACCTAAGTCCGCTGCCGCCACCGCGGCAACGCCTCCGGCGAACCCAAACCCCACTACGAGCACGTCCGTTTCAATGTCCCAACGGGCCGGGAGCCCGTTCTCATGGTTGTCCAAGGTATGTCTCCCTTCGTTTAAGCTCGACTAGGCAGGGTCACCTCTGCGCTGCCGCGGGTGTTTACCGTACCGTCTCGCGTGGTCCCGTTAATATCCAGGGTTACCGTTTTCGCAGCCTCGTCCTTTGCTATAACTCGACCGGCATAGGTAGTCAGGTCTCCATACAGGCCAGGCCGGGCCACCTGCACTTTCAATCGCTTAAGGAAACCCTGGTCCCCCATCCAGTTGGTTACTAGGGGCGCTACCCAACCGAACCGCATCACTCCGTTGTCGAAGGGAGCCGGCATGCCACGGCCCGCTGCCATGTTGGAATCTTCGTGTTGCTGCGAGTACTTTACTGGAAAGCCTGTCACCGGATTGAACATAGCGGTATGCATAGCCTTTTTAAGGTCCAGATAACCCCATCGCCCAGCCTTATAGGAAGGACCTATAGCAGCGTTCCAGGCAACCATGTCACCAATGGTGAGGGGGCCGCGCACGATGGGCTGGATCTCACCGTCCACATTCACGTCTTCGAAGAAGAGAGTGTCCGCCCCGCGCCGAAATTCATTACGCCAAGTGCTCTCAAGTTCGTCCAGGTCGCTGGTTTCGTAATGAGGCACATCGTGCTCCATCATCGTTTGGAGGCCCACTTGCGTCGCCATGATCATTGTACCGGTAGCTCTCGCTATCACCGTACTTGCTTGATTACGATAATCGATTTCCGAGATGACAAAATTTAGGCGCCGTCCTTCTTTGTTACGCTTTTCGAAGAATGTCTTCTGGCGTGGCTCGGAGTTTAGGGTGTCGCCGACGTGAATGCGATCGAACCATTCCACCTCCACTCCGCCGATGAGGGACGCTAGCGGAGCCTTGACTGGAGCCCCGTGAAGGATCGGGTAACGGTTTACGAACACGAACGCCGGGGGGGCTTGAATCTTTCCTCTGGGCGTAGTCGCAGCGTAGTCGGGGTCTAGCCACAATGGGTTGTCGTCATCCGTACCATACGCAAAATGCTTGATGGCATCTTCCGTTACAGTGCTAACCCAAGGTTGACGCTCTTCGACAACCTTTCCTGTCATCTCCTCCGTAATAGCCTTCCACGCATCGATAGCTGCGTCCAACTCTTCCGTGTTCGTTTGCTGATTCGCTGTCATGTGTTCTCCCTGGAGATACCGAATTACATTATTCGTGCTCGGTGTTAGTGAGGGCTGATATTTACTCTTCCGAATAGCCCAATTCCCCTAGCAGGGAAACTGTATCTTGCACTAATAGAGGTGGGTTG
>CAYTMJ010000034.1:0-106235 GCA_964438895.1 uncultured Syntrophobacterales bacterium
ATTCATCCCATTGATCGAGAACGGCTTCGTGGACTGGATCGTCAGCACAGGCGCAAATCTTTATCACGACACTCACTTCGCTATCGGCCTTTCCATGCACCGAGGGACATTCGAGGCCGACGATGTCAAACTACGGGAACACGGCGTAGTACGCATCTACGACATTTTCTTCGACTACGACGTGCTAATTTCCACCGACGACTTCTTTCGCGAGATCCTAAAGGCCCCGGAGTTTCAGAAGGACATGGGGACCTCAGAATTACACTACCGCGTGGGTCGATATCTCGACGAGAGGGAAAAAGTCCTGGGGCTCGAAAGACGCTCGCTTTTAGCCGCCGCCTATCGGAGCGGAGTACCTGTATACACGTCCTCACCCGGTGACAGCTCTATCGGGATGAACGTCGCAGCACTCGCGCTGAAGGGCAACGGGTTACGTTTCGACGTATCCCGCGACGTAAACGAATCCGCCGCTCTAGTGCTGGAGGCCAAACGTTCGGGTGGGCGAAGCGCCGCGATCATTCTCGGTGGGGGATCACCAAAGAATATCCTACTACAGCCGGAGCCTCACATCCAGGAGGTCCTCGGGCTCGAGGAGAAGGGATTCGACTACTTCATCCAAATAACCGACGCACGCGTCGACACGGGTGGCCTTTCCGGCGCGACCCCCGCAGAAGCCGTGAGCTGGGGTAAGGTGGATCCGGACCAACTACCCGACTCTGTGATGTGCTACGTAGACAGCACCATCGCCGTACCGTTGATGACCTCCTACGCAGTCAGCAAGCATCCGCCCCGCGACCTGAAACGTCTCTACGACAAGCGCGAAAGCGCCCTTGAACATATAACCAAAGAGATCCAGGAGAAATTCGGGCATGTACCGCTAACACAGCGCTGACGACCCGATTTTGTAGTGGGCACCAAAAACTGCTCATGGGTACCAAAACACCACCCAGACCGAAGGTCTTTTTCAAGCTCGTAACGCCGGCAGAAGCCCTACATATCCTTCGCCAAGTGGAGACAGTGCCATCCGAGCTCGTAAACACCGTCACGGCTCGAGGGCGGGTCCTGTCCCAGGACCTTCATTCCGATGTAAACCTCCCTCACTTCAACCGCGCAGGCATGGACGGTTATGCAGTTGCAGCGGAGGACACCTTCGGAGCAAGCAGCACTTTACCCGCTTATCTGAAGGTTGCAGGGACAGTAGAAATGGGGCAGGAAGTCACCCGCAGGTTAATCCCCCGTGAAGCAATGCGCATCTCAACCGGCGGCATGATCCCGCCAGGGAGTGACGCCGTTGTCATGGTGGAACATACCGATGAAACAGATGACGGGGTCGTGGAAATCTACCGGGCGGCGTCGCCGTGGCTTAACGTCATCCAGATCGGCGACGACATTCGCGTTGGCGAGTCGGTATTCGCCCGCGGTCGCCGGCTACGAGCACACGATCTCGGCGCATTAACCGGCATCGGTGTAGCGTCGGTGCCAGTCTACCGCAAGCCGCGGGTTAGTCTCATCTCGACCGGCGACGAGATAGTCGCCGCGGACCGGGAGCCCAGTCCCGGTCAAGTGCGCAACATAAACCAACACTCACTGGCGGGGCTTATCGACGACTGCGGCGCAGAGCTTAACGACCTGGGTGTCGTAGGCGACAATCCAGGCGACCTGAGGGACAAGTTGGCGAAGGGTCTGACCTGGGGTGACCTGGTGCTCCTATCCGGGGGTAGCTCCATGGGTGCCCGCGATATTACGGTGGAGGTAATCCAATCTTTAGCTGGCGCCAGAATATTTTTTCATGGCATTTCCGTCAGTCCGGGAAAACCGACCATCTACGCCCAGGCAGCCGGGAAGCCGGTGTTGGGACTCCCTGGTTATCCGGTGTCCGCTCTGGTGATATTTGACCTATTCGCAAGACCGTTGATCCGGGCATTAGAAGGCGAAGATCTCTCTTCTACCCTGCTCGCACGAAAGACCGTGCGTGCGACCCTACGCACGAATGTTTCCTCGCAGACTGGTCGGGAGGACTACGTGCGTGTAACCGTCGAACGGCACGGGGAAATACTTCACGCTTTCCCTTTACCTAGCAAATCGGGCGCTATTTTTACCTTAGTAAAGGCCGATGGAATGGTTCGCATCGATTCTGGCCGGGAGGGTTTGGAACGCGGCGAGGAGGTAGAGGTGTCACTTTTCTGATAACCTAAACACGTCGTTGCAGAACCTCCGTCCGGACAGACCCGGATTATGGTAAGAAAAAGGTACCTAAAGAAAACCCCCCTAGATCAGGCCCGCGAGCTTTTCCTGACCTGCGCCCGCGGTATATCCCTAGAAGACGAGAGCGTGGCAATCGGTGACGCGCTGCACCGGATAACATCCGAACCGGTGTTCGCCAAGAATTCCGCACCCCATTATCACGGGTCTGCAATGGACGGCATCTGCGCACGAGCTGAGGATACCTTCGGTGCCACAGAGTTCACGCCCCGACAACTGCAACCACTCACGAACGAAAAGAAGCCCGATGGGTGCTTCGCGTATCTCGATACCGGCCAACCCCTGCCGACCTGGGCCAACGCTGTGATCATGATCGAAAAGGTACACGAACTCGAAAATGGTGCCATATCCATAGACGCGGCCGCTACTCCATGGCAGAACGTGCGATTGGTCGGGGAGGACGTGGTAGCCACCGAACTGCTATTGCCACGTGATCACCGCTTGAGACCTTACGATCTGGGTGCGATCTTGGCGGCAGGCCACACTACGGCGCGAGTCAAAGTACGACCAAGGGTCGCCATCATTCCGACAGGAGACGAAATCACCCCCCCAGGAGAATTCGCCCGTCCAGGGCAAATCACCGATTTCAATTCTACCGTCCTGGGCGCCATGGTCACCGAGTGCGGCGGTACACCTACCTTGTTGCCCGCTGTCCCTGACAACCCTGCACTCCTCAGAGAAGCTCTCAGGAACGCCCTGCAAGACCATCACCTAGTGGCGTTGATCGCTGGTTCTTCGGCGGGCGCGCACGACTTCACTGCTGACGTCATAGCCGGTGAGGGTGAGCTTCTCGCGCACGGAATTGAGGTAATGCCCGGAAAACCCGCCGTCCTTGGTGTGATCACCGGCAAACCCGTCATGGGCATTCCCGGTTACCCCGTATCTGCCATCGTGATCGCCCGGGAGATTCTGCAGCCAGCCTTATGGCAGATGTTAGGCGAGGGCTCCCCCACTCCCCAAACGACCCTCGCCGTAGCACCTCGCAAGATTCCCTCCCCCATAGGCCTCGAGGAATTCGTACGTGTGACTCTCGGAAGAGTCAAC
Organism: uncultured Syntrophobacterales bacterium; assembly: GCA_964438895.1. Classification (GTDB taxonomy): domain Bacteria; phylum Desulfobacterota; class Binatia; order UBA9968; family JAJDTQ01; genus JAJDTQ01. The sequence continues at coordinate 3,307 of CAYTMJ010000034.1, forward strand.
GGGAAGCTCATGGCCGTGCCCTTGGCGCGCGGAGCGGGCATCATCAGTACTATGGTTCGAGCGGATGGACTCCTACGAATCCCCCGAATGGTTGAAGGGATCAATGCGGGCGAGGAAGTGGATGTCGAGCTGCTGCGCTCACCCCAAGTAGTAGACCGCACAATCTTGTGCACGGGCAGCCACGATCTCTCAATCGGCGTTCTGGAGGATCAACTTAAACGCCGTGACACCCAGCTTAGAATTGCCACCTCCAACATTGGTAGTCTCGGTGGACTGCACTCTATTCGACGCGGCGAAACACATATAGCTGGCACCCACCTATTGGATCCCGCCACCGGCGTCTATAACGTCCCCGACATTGAGCGAGTGCTGCCAGGATCACCCGTGGTCCTCGTACACTGCGTCAAGCGCCAGCAGGGCCTTCTGGTACCCCGCGGCAATCCGCAAGAGGTCTCAGGGATCGCCGATCTAGGGAGACGAGATCTGAGATTCATCAATCGTCAACCAGGGTCTGGTACCCGCGTGCTGTTGGACTTCAAGCTGACGCAGCTCGGGATCGAAACGAGCTCCATTCATGGTTACCATCACGAGGAGTTCACTCATATGGCGATAGCCGTAGCCGTAGCTAGCGGTCTAGCTGATACAGGGCTGGGTATTCTTTCCGCGGCGGATGCCTTGGGACTGGATTTTATCCCGGTGGGTGACGAGCAGTATGATCTCCTCATGCTCCGCTCGTTCTACGAGTCAAGTTCCGGGGGCGTCCTTCTCTCAGCTCTCCGCTCCGGGGATTTCAAGCGGGCAGTACAACGGCTCGGCGGCTACGACACCGATGCGACAGGAGAGATTCTTTACGAGTTTGGGGAGTGAAGTGAATCCTCAAATTCCCGGATTCTGGTGCCGGGAGCCGGACTCGAACCGGCACGGGCTTACGCCCGCGGGATTTTAAGTCCCGCGTGTCTACCTATTCCACCATCCCGGCGCGAGATGCTTCCTTAACTAGCGGCGAACGGTTCGTCAACCAAACATGGAAGTCATCGCCCTAAACCCGTCTAAAGCCATCTCATCCGCACCACGCCGGGGTCGTCTACGCAGCCTTCTTGTCAGACCGTGAGCCCTAGAACCGTTATCTAAATTTTCGAAAAACCGCATCTCGAGACATGTACTACAAAAGCACGGATGCCGTAACGGCGCCCAACCCAGGAGAGTGTGCAAAAAATAGGCGAGGGCACAAACAGAACAACAGGACTAAAGCCAGACACGATGGTGTCATGCGCCAACTCAGAAACGCTTGCATGGATTCCGGGTCTTCGCTACCGTGGTCCGTGATGCATAAGGCAGCGTCTGGCAAGGAGGCCGACCATGAAACGGGTAGCGCACGTCGTGAACCAATTCTTCGCTGGGATTGGCGGGGAGGACAAAGCAGATATCGCCCCCGCAACCCTCGACAACCTAGCGGGGCCATCTCTTGGGCTGCAAAAGCTATTGCAGGGTCATGCGGAAGTGGCCCCTACTATCTACTTCGGCGACAACCATTTCCATGAACAGCCTGAGGAAGCCAGAGCGGCGCTTCTGAAGGAATTGGCTCATGCGAAGGCAGACGTGATCGTGCTCGGCCCTGCATTCAACGCTGGGCGCTACGGCTTGGCCTGTGTGGAGATCGGCCACATGGCAGCGACCAACTTGGACTGCGTTTGCGTTACCGCTATGCACCCGGAGAATCCGGCGGTCGGCGCCTACCGTGACTACCACCATCCGCAGTTGTTACTCATGCCAACAACCGAAACAGCTGCTGGGATGAGCAAGGCCCTAGACGATCTCGTACGGTTCGTTCTCCAGCGATTACACGGCGATCCCATACACGCCGCCGAGGATGATGGATACCTGCCAAGAGGAATCCGCATTCAAGAAAGAAGCGACCGGAGCGGCGCTGACCGAGCCCTCGAGATGCTGTTCAATAAATTGGAGGGGAAGTCCTTCGTCACCGAAATCCCCATGCAAACCTGGGACCGGGTAGCACCTGCCGCCGCAGTCAAGCAGGTAGGCAACGCAAAGATCGCGCTGGTCACCACCAGCGGCGTGGTACCGTGGGGCAATCCAGATGGGTTCAAGACCTTCCGGAACACGTTCTGGCGTAAGTATCCGCTTGCGGAACTGAAAACCATGGAGCCCGGGGTGTGGGAAGCAGTACACGGTGGCTACAACGTCGCGAGCATGAACGCGAATCCGCTCTACGGCGTACCCCTCGACGCCCTGCGAGATCTTCACCAAGAGGGAAGGTATGGGGACCTCTACCCCGCCTACTACATCATACCAGGTAATCAAGGTTCTCCAGCGGCCATGCAAAGAGTGGGCCAGGAGATCGCCGCAGAACTCAAAGCCAACAGCGTAGACGCAGCGCTGTTGGTGAGTACGTGAGGCACCTGCAGTCGCAGCGGAGCTGTGATTAGCAAAGAACTAGACCGCGCAGGAGTTCCCGTCTCAATGATCAGCGCCATGTTTCCGCTGGCGGAACAAGTAGGCGCCAGCCGCATAGTCAAGGGCGTCAAAATCCCCCATCCGTGCGGCGACCCAAGCCTACCGCCAGAGGTCGACGAGAAGCTACGGAAGTCTATTGTCAAAACCGCCCTTGAGGCTCTCGGCGAAGAGATCGAGAAGAGCACCGTCTTTACGCCGGGTCCAGCGTCATGAGTGGCAGTGGACACGACGCACCCCTTGAGATAGCCGATTTCCCGGTGGACGATGTCCGGTTCGGCAAAACACTGATATACGATGGCCGGACCTTGGAAGTGGACGAAGCGGAGTTGACAGAACTCGCGTTGCGAGATTCAAGGATCTCTTCCATTAGGTTTGATATCGTGCGACCTGGCGAACGGGTGCGCGTCACGGGTATTCGGGATGTCGTAGAGCCACGAGTAAAAGTCAGCGGGACCGGCCAAGTATTTCCCGGCATCATCAACCCGGTAGCTCCCGTGGGTGCTGGTCGTACACACCGGCTTTCTGGAATGACACTGCTAACAACGGCTGAGTACGAGGGCACCATCCGTACCGGCACCACCGCCCAACGGAGCGCCATCCTGGATATGTGGGGGCCGGGTGCGGAACTCACGGGCTTCAGTCGAGTTCCCCACCTTGTTCTGACCCTCCGACTCCATCCGGACATCATCGAAGCTGAGGCACACCAGGCAATACAAGGGGCGGAGTATCGGGTAGCCGAAAGGCTAGCCGATACTACGACCACCACCAACCCCACTGGAATCGAGGTACACGGAGCAGCGAACTGGGATCCACAACTGCCTAAGATCGTCGTCATCGTAGGCTGCATCACCGAGTCGGAGCACCTCCCATGTGGTCTCGGGTACTACGGACTACCAGTTCGAGAATCCCTAGCAACCGTTGTTCACCCGAACGAACTATTAGACGGCGCCGTCACCGGAAGCCCCCTTAAAACCCTCGCCTATTACCCCACGACGAGGGACTGGCAAAACCATCGGCTGGCACTTCGGCTATCTCGGGAACACGGTCGTCAACTTGATTTCGCCGGGGTTGTGCTACAACGGATACGTTTCGAGACTTTCCAGGAAAAGGAGATGGCTGCCCAAAATGCGGCTCAGGTTGCTCAATCCCTGGGGGCAAAAGCCGCACTCATCACGTGGCTCGGGTCCGGAAATGCCTTTCTGGAAGTCATGTTGACCGTGCGTGCATGCGAGCAGAAGGGAATCAAGACTGTATTAGTTACGTATGAGTATGGAGGCAAGGAAGGTGTGGACTCACCGCTCTTGTTCTACGACGACGCCGCCGACGCGGTAGTGAGCACCGGCAGTCGAGACCGGCCCCTAGAGTTACCCTGCGCAGACCGAGTCGTGGGAGCCTATGAACAACTCCACGTGCTCAACTATCCGGGAGCACCCATGGTGTCAGCAACTGACAGCCTAAGCCTCGATGCCGCGGACGCCATCCTCGGTGCCACGGATCTTTGGGGAGGCCGGGAATGGACATGTCGGACACACTGACACGCCGGACCCCAGGGGACCAACACCGCCGGACTCGAAGAAAGAATCACCATGCCGGTTGAAGTCATAGGTATTGATCACGTCTTCATCCCCGTCCGGAACCTCGCAACTGCAGAGGCGTTTTACGATAACGTCATGCCAATCCTAGGCTTCCGGAGAAGCCCAACATCCGATAGGGTGTCGCCCCGAGCACGTTATGACAACCGCCAGTTTAGTTACTGGGTGGTGCTTCGCGACGAACCGCCGACCACAGGAAAAGCGGTCAACGACTCCAGAGGTGTGTCCCACCTGTGTTTTCGTGTGGTGGACGAACAGGCCGTGGACCGCGCGTATCAAGAACTTCGTGCCGTTGGCATCGAGGCGACCCCACCACAAACCCACATACAGTACTCCAACGACTACTATGCGACGTTCTTCTCCGATCCCGATGGGCTACTCCTAGAAGTCATGAACTTCAATACCAAACGCCGACGGCGAATGTACGACTGGGAAACGGAGACCCAGTTATGAATCGTCGCCCGTTCCCTTTCACAGTTGTCAGAGGACGAATTCGTAGACTAGGCTGACAATATGCGAGCCATACGAATTTATGAGTTTGGGGGCCTCAACAGCCTGAAGGTCGAAGATGCGCCGATACCCCAGCCCAAGAAGGGGGAAGTCCTCGTACGAATACATGCCGCAGGGATCAATCCGGTGGATTGGAAGACCTGCGCAGGTGAGGCTGTTGCGTCACGACTTAATAATCCGTTCCCTTTCACACCCGGCTGGGACATATCGGGAGAAATCGAGACGCTGGGTAGCGGGGTATCGAACTTCGAGGTCGGTGAAGCCGTATGCGGCATGGTTCGCTGGCCTTATGGAGGGGGTGGTTATGCCCAGTACATCGCCACAGTGCCCACAGACCTCGTAGCCCGGCCCCACACCATGGACCATATGCAGGCTGCCGGCTTGCCGTTAGCGGCCCTGACAGCCTGGCAGGCCCTATTCAACGCCGCCAATTTGCAGCCTAAGCAAACCATATTGATACATGCGGCGGCTGGGGGAGTAGGACATATCGCGGTTCAACTGGCTAAGTGGAAAGGGGCAATGGTTGCCGGCACGGCGTCAGCTCGCAATGAGCGATTCCTGCGCGAACTGGGTGTCGACTACATCATCAACTACGACGAGAGTCGGTTCGAGGAAGTCGTCAAGAACGTAGATGTCGTGTTGGACGGGGTCGGCGGGGAGATCCAGGATCGATCTTGGGACGTTCTTAAGCCTCGCGGGATACTCGTTTCTATCCGTGGCCGACCGGACGAGGAGCAGGCCGCCGCCCGGGGCCTCCGAACCCAGTATGTTTCCGTGGAATCCAATTCATCACAATTACGCGCCATTGCGGATCTCGCGGCCACGAACCAACTCAAAGTGCACGTCGACGCAACCTTCCCGCTGGTCGACGTTCGGGAGGCGCACCAGGTAAGCATGACTGGTCATGTACGGGGCAAGTTGATTTTACAACTCGACTGATACCACAAATTCGTCAGGGCCTTACGCCCAACCCGGAATCCAAATTAGGAATGGGAGAGGGTGCTATGACAACGAAGATCAAACACTTAGCGATAGTCAGTTCCAACTACGCAATCGAAGAGAAGTTCTATCAGGCCGTTTTCGGAATGGAAACTGCCGAGCGCGCCCGCATCGAAAGCGCTTCAGTAGTGAGCGACGGCTACGTAGGTATCAACATTAATCCGCGTCGACCTGGACGCCAGGCCGGGTTCGACCATTTTGGCCTCGAGGTGGACGACGTCGAGGCCGTAACTAAGCGGATGCGGGAGAAGTTCCCAGAGGTACAGATTCTCAAGCGACCGAGCAACCGCCCGTTTGCGGGGCTTAGCACCCACGACCCCGCAGGAAATGTCTTCGACCTCTCCCAGGATGGAATGGAGAACCGTACGGACGTTTACGTCGACGGCGACCGGCAAGCGGACCGGCATGTTAAACACTTCGTCCTGCGTGCCGTGGAACCAGAACGAGTTTCCGGTTTCTACCGGGAAGTCTTTGATCTCCTGGAAACGGAAAAACCCGCAAACGATCCAAACTGCTACCTGACAGACGGGCGGGTCACGCTGATTATCACGCCTTGGAAAATAAACGACTACGCAGGCACAGGCATCGAGCGCCCAGCCCTGGACCATATCGGCTTCAAGGTGGAAAGTGTACAGGCGGTTAAAGACCGGCTCGAAGAGCTAGCCAAACGTAACCCCTACCTAAGTCCAGGTCCGGTTGGTGCAGGTTCCGAAGCTGAGGCTCGACTTGATCTGTTTGCCAAGTGCAAGCTCGGCGACTACCAGTTCGCAGACCCGGACGGCGTCATGATCGACATTAGCGAGCGCTAGGACAAACGGCGCGGGCACAAATTCCTAGCACACGTTATCGCAAGAATGGCCATAAAACGGCGATCACGAAAACGGGCACGCAAACACGGCTTTAGGTGGCTGCTAATCCCAATTGTCATTACCTTTGCGATGACGGGATGGCTCTACCGAACCGAGATCGCCGATTTCGCTACCTTCCAGTTTAAGGGGATCGACTTCACTCGCCCTGTTGGGGAAACTCCGACCGGTGGTAAAATTACAGAGGTCGAACGGAAGGAACTGGAGAAGATCCTCCGGAATCAATGAGCCGAAGTTCCTCCCCCTGTCCCTGATTAGATGGGCTACAGCCCAGCGGGTAGATTGTAGAAACGCTCTGCGTTGCGAGAAAGCACCGCTGTCTTATCCTCCTCGGTGAGTTCCTCACTCTCCATGACCTCTCCCAACTCCTCTTTGCAGAACTCGTTGTTAACCTCGTGAGGGAAGTCTGAGGAGTAGACCCACGGTTTGTTCCCCACCATCCGTATTGCGTGTGCTAAATCTGGTTCGTGACCCTCGCACCCTACGAAAATACGGCCTTCCTCGATGTGGCGTTTACAATACTGACTGACGCTCTCGCCTTCCTTGAGCTGGAGAAATTCACTGCGAGGGTCGTGTTGAATATGCGTCTCGTACGAACGGTCGAAACGCTCGAGACACATCAGTAGCCAAGCGACACCGCCCTCCAGAAAACCGATGCGCACGTTGGGAAACTTGTCGAAGATACCATTGAAGACAATCCCACCAAACGAAATCATCTGCCCGAACGGATGACCAAGCGCGTGAACTGGAGCGTATGGATGCAGGTCATCCATGCCCAGGCTCTCGTGTGCACCTCCGTGTATTCCCAGGCAGCAGCCTAAGCGATTGGCCTCTTCATAGATAGGCCAATAGTTTTTATGGCCCAGATGCAACTGGATTCCAGTTGACGGCAGCATAGCACCGCACATCCCCAGATCCTCCACGGCTCGGCGCAGTTCCTTCACCGCTTCGTCCGGTTCCTGCAATGGAATCAACGCCACAGCTTGGAATTTCGGACTCTTCTGGACATAATTCTCGGCGATCCAGTCATTGTAGGCCCGCGCCAAATCGATCGCCCAGTCCTGACTAATTACCTTCCCGTAAGACAGTCCCACCGTGGGATACAAGACCGTCCGGTCGATGCCCACGTCATCTAGGAATTCCACCCATCCGTCGAACCCTACCTGTTGGAACGAGCCTTCCGGGAGTTTATGGGCATTAGCGGAATGTAGATGGTCTAGCGGGGGAAACGGATTGTTCCACCTCATCTGCTGTTGAACCGCCTCAGGAAAACGACCTGTGATCGCCTTTAGATCCTCCACCACGTGACCGTCGCCGTCAATGATCTGATACTTGTTCGCCATGAGTACCCTCCTAGTCGGCCCGGGTTGTCAGCGGAACCACGTTGTGAATCCTGCCGAATCGACTCCTTGCCTATTAACCCCCTCCATTAATCTTGTCAACAAAGGTGGCCAATGTTTCGGTGATCCCGTCCGTCCCCAACCCTCACAACACTACCGCAAAGACCTAAGGGACGTTGACATGCCACGGGATGTATGAGTGAATTCTACCACCCCTGAGTCCTTGGCCCCATTGGAAAACGGAACACATGAGCTTAAATACATCCTGCCCTCATCAGAGCCATATGACATGCGTTTACTTTCCGCTGGGATCGCCAGAAACTGCTACCATTCCCAATAAGTGGTATTGCCGGAGATTTTCGGTAGGCACGCCGGAGCCGTGGCGGACTTCCCCCGCTACGATCTAAATTATGGTCGCAAAGATTCTCCGGTGCCTAAGCACAAAGGAGCTTTGTCGTAAGCAAAATAAGCCGTCCCGTAACTGAACCCCAATCAACGGAGGTCCTTCAAACATGGAATCAACCGGTACCTGGTCGCCCCCCAAAACGATCTCTCGATCTGAGGTTGTCAAACTTTCCCAAGAGACGCTCGCATTACCCGATCTTCCGATCGAACAGCGCGAGGACATTTTTCGAATCCAAGCCCTGGATATGAATTGGGATATCGGGACCATGACATACACGCCGAAGGATCCCGCGCAAGTGCCCAAAGCCCCGGACGGTAGGCGAGCAGGCATCTTCTTGTTGCACGGGGGCACCTCAGACTACAAGTCCTTAGAGCCGGTGGCACGGACGCTGGCAAAGAAGTTTGGTTTCAAGGTTACACTAATGACCTTCCCCGGGCGGCTTTACCTACTGGATGCCTCGAGAGATTGGCCTGGCGATACTCTCGACCCCGACGGCACCACAGGAAGGACCCCGCTATGGACCCGAGAGACACAAATCACTCCCGATCAATACGTAGTTGCCCGGGACGAGGCACGCCGCAGCAGCTACGGCACTGTTATCTCACTCGTCGCCCGAGAGGGCACTGAGTTCTACCACCGTATGGCAGCCTGGCCTATAGCCTTCGAGGAAGCGCTTCGGGAGAGCTGCGCCCGTGAGTTTCCCACATCCGAATACTCCCTCTACGTGCACGGGCACTCCACGGGCGGACCCTTTGCCATGATCACCGCACAACGCGTTGGGAACGTAGACGGCGTGCTAGGCTACGGTTCCTCAACGTTTGGTACAATCTACACCGCAGTCACCGGTGATCAGTGGGACTTTCCCTTCAACCATCTGCGGCTACGCACCTGGCGTGACACGGCCCGATATCTTTACGAGGGACTGAAGGACAAGGGTTATGGTCTACCCATGTTAATGGAACTCACCATGGAGAAATGGGAGTTAGGTAAGAAACGGACCAACTTCAAAGCCGAGGATTTCGTTCACAAAAACGGCACTAGGGGACTGGAGCAGGCGGCTCGAGTCACTGCCAAGCGGCTCAAAATGGGTCCAGCAGAAGAGGAAGGCCTTGTTAACCAGTATCTCGGCTACCTGCGTGAACTCTCCGGGCCCGGGACCAAGCCAATACCCCCCGTGCTCTCGCTTCACGGGCTCGACGACGACACCGTAACACTCCGACGTTGTAGCGAGTCGCTAGCTCTCTACGCGGCCATGACCCCCGCACCAAAAGTCGCCTGCGTATCTCTCGGCGCCGGGATTCATACCTGGGGGCTCACCTACGACGATCTCCCCAAAGGCATCATACCACCCGTGTGTCATCTCTGGCATGACGCCATCGCGGGAGGATACTTCCGGTCATAGATGGTCTTTTTGTCAGCCGTCCGCTAGTCTGCTTATGATGAGCAACGCACACTCCCAAGCGGAAGCCAAACCACCGTGGTTAAAGGTCCGACTACCTTCCGGTGTGGCCTATAACCGCCTGAAAGGAAACTTCCGCGAGTTGAAGCTCCACACCGTGTGCGAAGAGGCACGGTGCCCAAATATAGCTGAGTGTTGGCAATCCGGAACCGCTACCATCATGATTCTTGGCGACACTTGCACGCGCGGATGTCGGTTTTGCGCTGTCAAGACGGGCAAGACGGGGTCGCCAATTGATCCGAACGAACCGCGACGCGTGGCAAAAGCCCTAGCCCGCATGGATCTTCGATACGTAGTCATCACTTCCGTAGACCGTGACGATCTGGAGGACGGAGGCGCTAGAATCTTCGCCGATACCATCCGCGAAACACGGCAAAGCTGTCCGAACCTGATTATCGAGGCACTGATCCCAGACTTTCGGGGGGACGTTCGCGCACTCCAGAAGGTCGTTGACGCCACCCCGCATGTCATTGGGCAAAACATCGAAACAGTACAACGCCTCACTCGCTACGCCCGCGACCAGCGTTGTGGGTATGATCAGACCCTGGATGTGCTTGCCAACGTGAGGAGCCTAGACCCCGGGATCTACACCAAAAGTGCGATCCTTCTCGGACTAGGCGAAACCCCCGAGGAGGTTCTGGAAACTATGAAAGACCTACGTGCCCACGACGTCGACATGCTTACACTGGGCCAGTACCTCCAACCCACCAAAAAACACGCACCGGTAGCCGAGTTTATACACCCGGATCGCTTTAGGGACTACCAGGAACAAGGTCTGGAGCTTGGTTTTCGCTACGTTGCAGCCGGCCCCATGGTACGTAGCTCCTACCGAGCTGCCGAATTCTTCGTGGAAACCATGCTGGGAGAACGGTCTAAGCGGACACTAGCTCCGACTCCATAGGGTACGCGGAGAGTATCTCCGCCCCGTCAGCGGTAACTCGTAGCAAATGTTCAAGTTTCACCGGATGGTGGTTTATCTCCAACGCGATGACCATGTTCTCTTCTAAAGGAACAACGTACTCCGGCGGGTCGAAGCCCCGGAGCCAGGGCGCCTCGTAAATACACATTCCGACACCGTGAAAGCCGTCCAAGCCCGGTAGACGGGAGGTCGATGTCTTGCCGAACCGTTCAAACAAAGCATTGCACGATCCGGGACGGATATAGCCGAGGGCTTCCTGTAGCGTAGCGTACGCTTCGGCGTAGCGGTCCCTATCCGTCTTGGACGGTGCGCCACGGCAAAACGTTCGCGCAAAGTCGCTATAGTAACCTCCGGGACCCGCCACAGTTGCATCGCAGATGACCAGATCACCTTCCGTAATCACAAGGTCCATTCCCATGGGTTCGCGATGCGGCCGGATAGCTATCTGTGATGAATCAAAAATTGAGATGAACTCGCTCCCCGCCTCGAAACCCTGTTCCAGCAGGTATTCGAGCATCATGCGGCTCAGACCCTCCTCCACCACCCGCCCATCGCGGATCGCCGCCCGTATCAAATCGTAACCACCCGCCTTAGCGCGGCTAGTCCAACGAATGAGTTCCACCTCGTCTTGCGTTTTAACCTGGCGCGCCTCTCCCAAAGCCGGAAGTCCATCCAAGACCTTAAAACCCTTGTCGCCAAGGAGTTCCACCGCAGTAAGGCATAAAGTGTCGACGCCAATTCGCTCCCCGGACATACCCAACTGCGCCAACCCTTCTGCTACGAGTTCAACGAAATCCTCCGTAGCCACCGGAGGCCGCATGCCGAACATATATGCACCGAACCCCCGAACCGAACCTACCTTTTTGAGTCCAGCGGCCCGTTCCGTACCAAAAAATCGCTCATACACCACAGGCTCACCATCCACCGGCACAAGGGCGAAACGCTGCACTCCCGCAGCGCGGAGATTAAGCCACAACACGGAATTTGTGGCGTAGCGGATGTTCAGAGGATCCGTCAGCAGCACAGCGCTCAGATCACGGGCTCGCATGATACCCTGCAAACGGCCCAAACGATCGTTCCTGAGCCGCTCTACATCCACCCCGAACGGCGCCAAGTCAACGTGAAACACTACGCCCCCTACGGCAGGACGGACAAAGCATCCGCCACCCCGATCATGCTATCTCGGGTTACTAACTGCTCCAACTCGTCGACCTCTAAGTTTTCAGTCCCCGCCGGGCGTGCCGGAATCACCAAATAACGTATATCCGCCGTGCTGTCGTGCACTCGTACCTCCACGGCGTCGGGAACCACCAGGCCAAACTCACTCATTACACCTCTCGGATCGTTAACCGCTCGTTTGCGGTAATTGAAGCTCTTGTACCAATCTGGCGGGCGGCCAAGGATCGGCCGAGGATAGCAGGAGCATAAGGTGCAAACCACCATGTGGCGCACCTTGTCAGAATTCTCCAAAATGACGAACTCGTTCAAAGTGGCGGCGTCAATGCCCATTTCCGAACACGTCCCCTTGGGATCGGCTATGAGACGCTCCTTAAAGTCGGGGTCTGTCCAGGCGCGGGCGACCAGCCTAGCCCCATTGGCCGGCGTCTTCGACTCGGTAAACTCCGCTTGTTGTCGAATATCCCCATCGGTCAATATGCCCTTCTCAATAAGGATGTCGCGCATGGCGTAGACTCGCTTGGCCCAGTGGCTCAACTCGTGCCTGGGACCAGCTTCGTGTTCTTCTTCAGCGTCATGTTCGTGTTCCATGCTTTCTCCCCTAATTCTCAAGGTCCCGCTTGCGTAGCAGGCTCGAGCCAGTGCTCGAAGATGTCGATAAATATCTTGTCTTGTGTGGCAACGTCATACCCGCTCCACACATCCTGCTGGTTAAACCCAACCAGATAGAGCCGAACCCGCGGTAAGCCGTCACCACCGTGGCCCAAGGATTCCGGGTTGCGAAACTCGCCGTAGCACCGCTCCACCCATCCCGTCTTCCCCTTGATATAAAACGGCGTACGGACATGGCCCTGTTTGAAATAGGGTTTCACCCGAACTGCCTGCCCGTCCCTAAACCCCGAATCATGCCTCACGGCTCACCCCACCGTTTTTCCAACTCCACAACCTTACGGTCAATTTCCTCGCACGTCAGAATACCCTTTTCCACTAGAACGGTCTCCAGACTAGCAGTCCAACGCTCATAGTAACTCAAAGAAAGGTACGCTTCCGAATCCATCTCCTCGCGTGCACGGCGAGTCTCATCTGTTCGCTTGATACCTTTCACCCCCAACACCTGGTTCAAGGCGTCGGCGAGAACCTCCCAGTCGTCCAGCTGATGCTGGGACTGGTCTATGGAACCCGCCCCGGGATCCCCACCCATGTCATGAATTTTTCGCATGATAGCCTCCGCGGCTTCCAGCAATACGGAAATGGGACTGAACTGTCAAGAACGCGTTCCGCTCCCCAGGATCCGCAACAACCACATAAGGGCATCTGAATGGAGAAGCCACATTCGTCGGTCGCTCAGAGCCTTGACGACGCACGTAACCCGCAGTAGATGTTTCTTCTACCCCGGGGCAACAACAACCGGATTCGACTACTCGACCGGACATACTACGACTGACTCCGACAAGACCAAGGAAGAGACCAATGACCCCCACCTCCCCCTTGGTCTGTTTTAGGAAGTTTCGGAAGACTCCTGGAAATGGGAGGGCAATCGAGGGGGACCAAATTTGTACCTACGGCTCACACAAAGACTTAGAAGGCCGATCTCGCATCTTGTGCTGTTCGCTTCTCTCATCGTCGCCGGCTGTCAGTCGTCGCTGCCCGCCGGGCCCGTGGGGCGTGGTGTCGTGAGCCTGGACTATTGTGCAGACCAATTCGTACTGGGGCTCACCAACCGTGACGACATTCTGGCAGTGTCGCCCAATGCAGGCTCAACCTTTTCGTATATGCGGGCAGCCGCGCATGGCCTACCAATCGTTCGTCCCCGAGCAGAAGATGTACTCGCCCTAAGCCCGGATCTCGTGGTCCGCTCGTACGGAGGCGGCGTCAACGCCCAGGCGTTCTTCCAGCGTGCCGGGGTACGGGTGTTACAGATCAGATCAGCCAACAATCTCGCCGAAGTCCGTGCCATGATACGTCACGCCGCCCACGGGCTAGGGGCGCCGGAGCGCGGGGAATTACTGATAAACGAAATGAACCAACGAATTCAAGCAGCACAGGTCTACCCGCCCCACACGGCCGCCCTTTACGTAACACCCACCGGCTACACGACTGGACCGGGCACGCTCGTGCATAGTCTGTTTACAGCGGCTGGGCTTGACAACTACCACACCCGGGCGGGCTGGCATCCAATTCCCCTCGAACGCCTTGCTTATAAAATTCCGGACGTAGTCGCACTAGCCACCTTCGGGGATTCGGCCAATCACGACGATGCTTGGACAGCGTTCCGGCACCCTGTGGCCCGGCGGACCATGGGTACAGTTCCGGCAGTGCTCTTAGACGGTGCTACTACCTCCTGCGGCGCTTGGTTTGTCGCCGACGCAGTTGTAGCGCTAGGGGCCCTTCATCGGAAACTTTCGACGAACAAGCGAGCTAACCCCGAAGGCAACATCGCCGCGCATGGAGAATTGCCGAGTAGGAGATTCAATCGTGACTGACCGTGGGGTGCTCATCACCCTGACAACGGCCATCCTGGTAGCATTGGCCGCCGCGTGCCTAGTGGGCTCCACTTCGATCGGGGTAGACCGAGTTCTAGCCGCGCTCCTGGGCGGCGCTTCCCCCGGCGACCGGGTAGTGGTGTGGGAGATCCGCCTACCTCGAGCGGTAGCGGCACTGGTGGTGGGCGTCGCCCTGGGGGCTTCAGGTGCTGCGTTGCAGGGGCTCTTGCGGAACCCCCTTGCCGAACCAGGAGTGCTCGGCGTATCCGCCACGGCCGCCCTCGGCGCCACCTTCGTCATCTACTATCACCTAGCAAGCGCCAGTGGCTTCGCGTTGCCCGTGGCTGCGATCGCCGGCGCCCTCGCGGCCACGGCCCTTCTGACAGGGGCCGCAACGCGTGTAGGTTCCGTGGTAACGCTCATCCTAGTAGGCATCGGCCTTTCCAGTTTCGCTGGCGCGTTGATGGCGTTGTTAATGAACCTCGCGCCGCACCCATTCTCCTTGTCTGACATGCTGAATTGGATGTTAGGCACCGTGGCCAACCGAAGCTTCAACGACCTCGTGTGTACAGCGCCCTTCATAGCTGTAGGTCTGGCGATCCTCTTCACTGGACGACGTAGCCTATCGGCCCTGGCCCTGGGCGACGAGGCTGCGGCGGGGATTGGTGTGGATATTCCCCACATCCGCCGACTAGTAGTAGTCGGTGCGGGATTAGCCACTGGGGCGGCTGTAGCCGTCGCCGGTGTCATCGGCTTCGTCGGCATTGTCGCACCCCACATCGTTCGGCCTTGGGTTAGGCACAACCCCGCCCGAACGTTGGCACCTTCGGCACTGCTTGCCGGCTTGTTACTCATAATTGCCGATATCGGTGTACGGTTGGCCCCCACCGGGACGGAACTCAAGCTCGGGGTTGTGGCAGCATTACTAGGGGCACCGGTGTTCGTCTGGATTGTCGTTCGAAAGCGGAGGCCCAGTGACTGAGCTAACAGTAAGTACTATCGATGTCGCTTTCGGACAACGTCAGGTGGTGATCGATGCGTCGCTACAGGTGAAACCGGGGGAACTAGTAGCATTGCTCGGCCCCAATGGTGCCGGCAAGACCATGCTCCTTCGAGCCATCCTCGGGTTGATAAGGCGTAGCCGCGGAAACGTCCGCGTAGGCGGTGACGATCCCGCACAACTACCGGCAGCGGAAAGGGCACGACGTATCGCATATCTCCCCCAGTCCCGGCCGTTAGCATGGCCGATCCGGGTACGCGACTTAGTCGCTCTCGGTCGTTTCGCCCACGGTTCATCACCCGACAGGCTAAACCAAGAAAATGCCGCAGCAGTAGAAAATGCGCTTTCCGCTTGCGCCCTCCACGAACTCGCTGAGCGGCCGTGCGACGCCCTGTCCGGCGGAGAACTATCACGGGCTCACGTGGCCCGAGCCATGGCCACGGCGGCGCCGATCCTATTGGCCGACGAGCCCACAGAAGCGCTCGACCCACTCCACCAGTTCCAGGTCATGAGCATCATAAAGGCCTACTCGAACGCTGGAAACGGCGCGCTGGTAGTGTTGCACGAGCCCGCCTTAGCGGCGCGCTTCGCCGACCGACTGATCTGGATGCGCGAGGGGCGTACCGTGGCGGACGGTCCTCCGGAAGAAACCCTAACGCCCGAACGCATGGGCGAGGTCTATGGCGTGCGGACCGTGATCCGCCGCATCGATGAAGATTGGATCGTCTCTGTTGCCGGACCAGCATGAGGGAAACCTCCACGCCTTGACACCCCGCTGGCGTTCGTGCAGGTACTTGAGAGGAACTCAAACCAGAAGGGAGCTGTGATGAGTACTTTGATAACCGGAATTGGTCTGGTGGGCACAGCCTTCGCACAACACGCCCTCCAAAGGGGCGAGAAGATCGTGTTTTACGACATGGCCCCCAAGATGGACTTTCTCGAACGGAAGCTTGGCAAGACTGACGTTACAGTCCTAAAACGAGACATCCGCGACCTTCCCGCCCTGATCGACGCCATGCAAACTCACAAGGTGGAAACGGTTCTACATACGGCGGGCCTTATCGGCGGAGCTGTGGCAAACCCAGTATACAGCGGCCTTCAGATTAATGTCATGGGTACGGTGAACGTGGCTGAAGCTGTGCGCCTCACTGGCGTAAAGCGTCTGATCCAGATTAGCACCATGGGTGTGTACAATCGCAGAATGGAGGCCGACGATCCTATTGAGGAAGGGTTCTACCGCGGCGACGGAAACGCCTACGGCAACTCCAAGGTAGCCAAAGAACTGATGGTAGAGGCCTATCAACGTCTCTACGGCTTTGAACTGATCGTACTACGATTAGCAAACGTATTTGGCTTCGGACATTTCGCAGGCGGTTCCGCCGGTGGGGAAATGCTCCAGAACCTCGTAGAGGCTGGCGTAAAAGGCAAAGTGGCGAACATCCCACAGGAGTCCACACGAGATTTCGAGTATGTCTACTTCAAGGATGTCGGCCGCGCTATCGAACTCGCTGCGACCATTCCCGCACCCACCGAGAACACTTTCAATATTGGCACCGGCGTCGTCATCAAATTCGACGACTTAGTCGCCATGGTTCAAGGCCTTTTACCAAAATTGGAGGTAGAGATTATTCCGGGAAACCCGCCCCGTTCCCCTAAACAACCCATGGTCACCGAGCGGGCCAAGACACTGCTGGGCTGGGAACCCGAATATAGCGTGGAAGACGGCTTCAAGGACTACATCAAGGACGTTGAAGCCGCAGGATCCCACTAACGAGCCCACCGGGGACACCTTGCCATCTTGACAAGGTGTCCCCGTAAAGCTACACACCCGTATCACGGGCGGACCTCCGGGCCGCCCGGTTTTCAGGTCCCTCACGGGATAAAAGGGAAACCGGTTAAAATCCGGTGCGGTCCCGCCACTGTAAATGGGAACCCTTGTCGGTATGCCACTGTTTCCTACCCGGGAATGGGAAGGCGACAAGGTGATCAAAACGATCCGCCCATGAGCCAGGAGACCTACCTGAGAACCGAAAACAACGACGCTCTCCGAGGAGAGAGGAGGTCCTACCATCAACGCTTCCCTTCTATTCGCACCCATCTCGGAGTTCGCCAGAACGAGCCGAGCGTGATCGGTACCGTACCGCCAAAACCGAAATGCGCCGTCTTCTTTACTGCCTGCTGGGCTCGGCCGTGTTCCACGTCATGCTGGTTTGGATACCTCTCTCCATTAAGGATGGCGACAACATACGCGATCGCCTTCAAACAGTACGTGTAGAGCTCGTGAGGGCGCCGTGGAACGAGCCGCCACGGCCACCCAAAACGACATCACGACCCAATGGAACCACCTCGCTGCCACGTCCCGAGCTCCCGAAACCGGCGTCGCAAACAAAGAAACCTCAAGCGGTAACACTTTCCCGGACCAAGGTCGCAAAGGCGTTACGGGTTTCACCTAAACCGAGGAGTCCAAACTCCACTACGAAACAGCCGGTAGCAAAGCAACAACGCACAGATACCGCGCGCAACTCAGCACCGCCCGCTAAAACGACTGTTGTCAAAACCGCCAAGGACGATATCCGTACGAACCCAGCAAGTTCCGCACCGAAGTCACGTCAGGTCCCCAACAATGATCACACCAAGGCGGCACAACTTGCTCGTAGTGCTCCACGGGGCAAATTAACCGAAGAAAGCCCCAAACCTCCGCTGATCTTTAGCCCGGTCCGTTACGCCGAAACGAGAACGCCTCGATATCCGGGAAAGGCTCGCCGTGCCGGATGGCAAGGCACGACGGTGCTCAAGGTTCTCGTAGACTCCAAGGGAGATCCGGGCCAGGTCACCCTGGATCGAACTTCCGGTTTCGATATTCTCGACGTGGCCGCTATGAGAGCTATCCGACACTGGAAGTTTCATCCTGCGCACAAAGGGATTACGGCCGTACCAAGCTGGATCCGGATCCCGGTGGCATTCAGATTGAGGGAGGACCAGCAATGAATCGATAGCGACCGGATCCCGAATCGCTACTTACACAAACTTGAAAACGGAAATCCGAGAACGGATACGAATCCTCGGCTCCCCCGGGCCGGCAGCACCTACGAAAACTGCCATCGGAGTGGGCCAGTGCCCTTTGCTCGGCGAGAAGCACGTAGTTAATGGGTAGCTAGGCTTGCTGACTGGTAGAACGCCCAAGCTAGGAGGCCCGTCCGTTCTCAATCCACAGTTCGGCTCACGGAAACAAGGATTGCCATGAAGTTCCTCGCCCCGGGTGTCATCACCCTGTATGTTTTATTGACCCTCCAAACCGGCGCTGCCCAGGTAGCCCATAAAACGTCCATGCCACTAGCTACCGAGGAGAACATCGAACAACTACCCGAATTTGTAGTGTCGGCAAGCCGCGTCCCAATAGAGGCGAAGGCCGTTGGTAGTTCTGTCACGGTCATCACCGCTGACGAGATCGAGCGAAAGCAGGTCCGCGCCGTATCCGACCTGTTACGAGAGGTTCCAGGAATTGCGGTGCATCGCTCGGGAACCATAGGGGCTTTGACAGCAGTTCGAATACGCGGCGCTGACTCCGACCATACTCTCGTCATAATTGACGGTGTGGAGATGAACGACCCTAGCAACATCAACGCCACATTCGACTTTGCAGACTTGCTAGCTGCAGACGTCGAGCGTATCGAAGTCCTCCGCGGGCCACAAAGTGGCCCCTACGGCAGCGATGCGATTGGGGGAGTGATCAACATCATCACAAAAAAGGGGCATGGCCCCATGACGGCAAAGTTGAGCGTGGAGGGTGGTTCGTTTGGAACCGGAAGCGTCTCAAGCCGCATCAAAGGGGGCGGGAAGGCTTTCCATTACTCCCTGGGCGGGACGGGCTTCAGAACATCCGGTATCTCTATCGCTTCGGGCAATGAGCGGGATGGTTACGAGAACCAGACATACAATGCCCGACTCGGTATCCAGCCCTTTGGAGCCCTGGAGATCGAATTGCTCGGCCGCTATGTCAAGGCTCAGGTGGAAACAGACAACGTCCCAAGCGATAGCGATGATCAAACCGACTCCAACCAAACCATGGGACGGTCACGATTCAAATACAGCCTTTTCGATGGAAGCTGGAAGCATGCTTTGGGAGTGGGAATGAATCGGAAGAAAACGACCTTTATTAGCGCATGGGGACCGACAGAATATACCGGCAGAAAGCTCCGCCTTGACTACGAAACCACCGTCTTCCTCGAAACGCCGACCATGGCTGACGCGGCACATGCCATTACCCTCCTCGCGGAACGGGAGAGAGATTCCCAGATGTCCGACGGCGAAGCCTCCAAAGTTACCCACACCGGATACTCCACAGAGTACCAAGTTGGGTTTCGGGAGCAACTCTTTCTTTCCGGTAGCATTCGTCGTGACAAGAACCAGCGTTTCAAGGATACGACCACATTTCGCATAACAGCCGCCCATGTACTTGACCCGAAGGGTGTGCGGCTCCATAGCAGCTACGGCACCGGGGTGAAGAACCCTACCCTGTCCCAATTATTCCAACAGTATGGTCGTACAGGCCCGAATACTGACGTGGGGCCTGAGGAGAGCATCGGTTGGGACGTCGGCGTCGAGCACACCCTGATCAAAGGTCGGCTCTCTCTTGATATGACATACTTCAACAATCGGCTGATAAACTTAATCTACTGGGATGATGCGGGTACCGAAACCGGAGATGACGACTTCTACGACAACCTGAACGGTACCTCAAGGATCCGTGGACTGGAATTCAGCGTAAAAGCAAAGCCCGTAGAACGATTGACCGTTTCCGCCCAATATACCTACACCCATGCCAAAGACCCGGACAACGAGCGACTTCCGCGTCGCCCTACGCACCTAGCTAGCGTCAACTTGGGCTACGACTTCCTCGACGGAAAGGCTGGCACCGAGCTCGGCATCGACTACAATGGAACTCAACTCAACCGAACAGCGGATCCGGTGATGCTGGGGTCGTTTGTCCTCGTCAATGTCGCCGCTAACTACAAATTAAGTAATCGGGTCAAACTTTTCGGCCGGATCGACAATCTCTTCGACAAGAACTATGAGGAAGTGCCAGGCTACCATACCACCGGGATCGGCATTTTCGCGGGTGTCCAAGGAACCTTCGAATTCGCTGAGTGACGGTCACTCCACCAACAGCGGTACAATCTGCCGTTCCTTTACGCGCACTAGTCCGCGACCCGTTATACGGAGCTCAGGAAGAGTGACGAACGTGAGAAAGCAAAGGGCGTAAAGGGGCTTGAGGAACTCACTACCACACCCTCTCAGGGTTTGCTGAACATCGGCAAGCTTTCGGGCGACGTCACGCCAAGGGTCCAGTGAAAAGAGCCCACCAACGGGAAACGGCATCTCCTGGAGAACCTGACCCTTGTCAACCAAAGCGATGCCGCCGCCGGATTCAAACAAGAGATTAGCGCAATAAGCCATGTCGTAGTCGCTGGAGCCGACCACCAAGAGCGTGTACTCGTCCAGGTTTACGGTTGTGCCCACTGCCCCGATGTCGGTTCTCAGTCCCCGCACGAAGCCAAAGGAAGGGCTTAGACCCTCCCGGCGGTCGAATACAGCGACTTTAAGAAGGTCTCGCTCAATGTCCGTGGTAATCACACCACCCGCACAGGAAACGTCCACGATCCGCTCCCGGGTGATAGTTTGGTTAGCAAGATCCATAACTCGGATCCGGGCGCGAGACGCCTCACAGCAGATTCTCATGTCATCGGCTAGCACCGGCAGGCGGAAGGCGGTCTTGAGGCCCATCCCTCCCGGAAAGGGGGGTGGAACAGCCTCCACCCGTGACTCCCCTTCTTCCGCTACTAACTCACCGCCGATAAACGTTGCCCCTACGCGCACGGTGTCAAGATCTTCCAACAGCACGAAGTCGGCGAAGCGCCCCGGCGCCAGGCCGCCAATGTCCCTCTCAAGGCCGGAATAGGAGGCGGGATGCAGCGTGGCAGCCTGGATGGCACGAACGGGACTAAGTCCACACTCCACAGCGCGACGAACCACGTAGTCCATGTGCCCATATTGAACCACGTCATCGGGCGCCATTCCGTCCGTCACTAGGATCAGTCGGCCTGTGTCAACACCCGCCGCCAACAGCGGCCTAAGAGTAGCCTCAAGATCGTGCCGGAACGAGCCCTCGCGCAGCATAGTCCAGTAACCGAGCCGTAGACGCGCCATGGCATCTTCGCCATTGATGGCCTCGTGGCACGATGACACCGAGCTAGCAATGGCATTGAGGCGGCGATCCCGAGCGCCAGCGGTATGACCGTGGACAATCTTTCCCCGCTCCAAGGCCATGTTGATGCGCTCTGACAAACACGAATCCCCTTGCACCAGGCGGAGCCACGAGACCACTTCACCGAGCCCAATCACACGGGGGTCCTCTAGGGCCTCAGCTACTTCTCGGTCCGACAGGGATTCCGTGCAACAGAGCAGTGGATCCTGGGGAGCCGCCATAGAAACTAACGTGTAGACCCGAAGCGGGTGACAGCCTACCTCATCCATAAAGAGTTTCATGCCGGCAAAACCGAAAGCTACCGTGTGCTCATCGCAGGAGGCCATGAGCGCAGTGGTGCCGTGGGGCACATAGGCCTGCGACAACTCGAAGGGACGGCAAAAGTGGCCTATGTGAGTGTGGGCATCAATAAATCCGGGGGCAACCCAACGGGCCTGAGCGTCGATGACTCGGGTCTCCTCACCCCGTGTATGTTCGGCGCTTGGACCTAGGTAACAGATCCGACCCGAGGTCACGGCCATTTCCATCCCCTCCAACACCTCCCCGCTATAGACATTGATTAAACGTCCGCCGGTCACCACAAGGTCGGCCTTGATTTCCCCCAGGCTAGCCTGGGTAAGACGTCGGATGGTATCTTTGTCTTTGGGCATGGGACTTTCGTCTGGTTCCACGGATACTAATTGGCCAATATCCTCAACCCCGATGCTTTCTAGATTGAGGTCGGAATCCTGCTCCCGGCAGCCACGATCCTCAGATTTGCAATGGAATTCACAATCTCATAGTCATCGACCCCCGCAGATCGGTGACAGCGTGGCCACGCTATTGCTGTCTAGCATCTGCGACCACGCCAGGCGCCACTACTGAGGATCGACCACATACTCTGCACATCATCAGGTAGCCAGCTACACCGAGACAGCGTTACTACGCCTACTCGGCGCGATCCTGCTCCATTATTTAAAACGAAGATTAGATTCTAAAGGTGTCGCGGGTGTTAGCCGCATACAGGCTCGCCAAGTCCACTGGAGATTTGATCACTCCCTGTTCGAGCAAGTAGGAATGAAATGTCTCCAGGTTCTTGCGGTTGTTCTCGAAGCCGTAGGGCCAGAAGTCCTCACCCATGAGCTCCACGGTCTCCTCGTACTCAAACAACTGCCAAAGCTGACTTGTGCGCAGCACATTGGTGTCGTAGATCTGGCCCACACAGAGATCCTTGGCTTGACAGAACGCCTTATAAAGGTTCTGTGTCACCCACGGGTGCGCCTCGTAGATCTCCCGGCGCACCACCACACAGTGCATGATCGGAAACAGCTCCGTCCGACGGAAGTAGTCCATCTCTGCCGCACGGCAATCCTCGAACAGGCGAGTGATATGCGAAACCCGTTGCACGAAGCAGGCGGGCATGCGCGCGGAAACCAACGCATCAATATCGCCCGCTTCCAGCATGTCATTAAGAGTTCTAGCTTCCTCAGTTTCGATCTGGACCCCAGGTGGCGGATCGAAGGGAACGCGGTCCTTGCGCCCCGGCTGTTCTACACCACCCTGGACCCAGCATACGTCCTTCGCCTCCACCCCAAAATCGTGATGCAACATGCCCCGTACCCACACCGATGCCGTCATCGTATACTCCGGCACCCCCACCCGCCTGCCCTTGAGATCCTCAGGTTTACGAATCCCTGAGTTTGTATTGACGAAGACACAGCGATGCCGAAACATACGGGAGGGAAACACTGGAATCGCGATAAAAGGCTGATGGCCGCGGGACGCGTCCACGTGATATGCACCCATGGACATCTCCGCAGCGTCAAACTCGTGAAAATGGAGCATGCGCCAGAAAATCTCCTCCACCGGCAGGGCCACGTAGTTAAGATCAATGCCATCAGGCTTTACTAGGCCTTCTTTCAAGGCGCGAGTGCGATCGTAGTCCTCACATGCCAATGTCAGTTTGAGATTTGCCATAACCCCCCTTAAAGCCTTGTCAGGCTGGCTTCCATTCGGTCCATAGCTTCCTCAATGTTCTCATAGGAGTTTGAATACGCCAATCTGATGTAGCCTTCGCCGTATCGGCCGAACGCACTACCGGGCACGGTGGCCACATAGGCGTCTTCTAAGAGGTGTGCAGCAACATCCTCCGAGGATCGACCCAGGGCGTGGATAGAAGGGAACGCATAGAACGCACCGTCGGGAACCGAGCATTCTATGCCTGCCATAGCACGTAGCCGGCCCAAAATGAGTTTACGGCGCCTAGCGAACTCTTCCCGCATCACACTCACGCAGTCCTGCGGACCTTCGTAAGCAGCTACGGCGCCGTACTGCCCAAAAGACGTCGCACACAAAACCGTATACTGGTGGACACGGATAAGAACATCCATGAGCTCGCGCGGAGCGGCAACATACCCCAACCGCCACCCGGTCATGGAGTAGCTTTTGGAGAAGCCGTTGACTACCAACGTCCGCTCCCGCATGTCCTGTAGAGCACCGATGCTATGGTGAACAGCACCGTCGTACAGCAGCTTCTCGTAGATTTCGTCGGAAAGCACCAAAAGGTCGTGCTCCCGAGCTACTGCCGCCAGAGCCTCGAGGTAACTCTGATCAAGTACTGCACCGGTAGGGTTATGGGGACTCATCACCACTAGCATTCGGGTGCGAGACGTAATCAACCGCGCCACATCGTCCGCATCCATACGGAAACCCTTTTCTGCCCGAAGAGGTACGCTGACCGGCACGCCCCCGCCCAAAGTGACACAATGGAAGTAGTTGAGCCACGAGGGATCGGGAACGAGCACCTCGTCGCCTTCGTTGATAAAGGCCATGACCGCCATAAACACTGCCTCGTTAGCACCGATGGTAACCGCGATCTCACCGTCCTCGTCAAACTCAAGTCCGTTTTCCGCTCGAAGCTTCCCCGCGATAGCCTGGCGTATCTCCGGCACCCCGTAGTTTGAGGTATAGTGAACCTTGCCTTCATCCAACGCCTTTTGAGCCGCTGCCTTGATATGGCTCGGTGTATCGAAATCGGGCCGCCCGATCTCCAGATGAATCACCGACTTGCCTTCCGCCTCTAGCTCCCATGCCCGAGCCATCATCCTCCGGATACCAGAGAACGGTACGCCTTCCATCCGTTGTGCTGCACGCGTCGCCAATTGACCGTACTCGATTCCCCTCGCCTAGGAAACGGGGTGATTCGTCCCCAGAGCCTCGCTTACTAACTCCACAAATTCCTTCGCTTCCGCCACCAAACCGTCGTGCCCTTTCCGGGCCAGCACCCCCGCCAAAAATGCGCTACCTAGCACTATTCCCGTGACACCGAGAGTCGCGTATATGGAAACGTTCTCCCTGTCGACGCCACCCGAAACCATGAAACGTGCGCCGGGAAACGGACCCAGCATCTGTTTGACAAATTGCGGACCGCCAACACAATCTGCCGGAAAGATCTTTACTAAGTCGGCACCGCTTCGCAACGCTCGCAAAATCTCCGTCGGGGTCGCCCCCGCCGGAATGGACGCCACACCAGCCTCCTGGCAAAGGGACACCAAGTCGAGCTCTAGACTCGGCGAGACAATGAACCGTGCCCCGGCATCTATTCCCGTGCGCGCCTGCTCCTCTGACAGTACGGTGCCAGCACCGACCAAAAAGTCCCCCTCCTTGGCCAATGTACGAATGACGTCAGCAGCCCCTGGAACGGTGAACGTCACTTCAACGAACCGGACACCGGCTTCACCCACCGCTCTGGCTGTTGCAAGGGCCTCCTCTGCAGTCTTGGAACGAATCACTGCCACCAAGCGGCTTGCGTGCATAGCGGTAATCAGGTCCGGTCTAGTCACGAAATATATTCCTCGTACACTGTGGCGCCGAGGGGCTAGCTAAGGCTCAAGCCCCCGTCCACTAGCAGCGTCTGGCCAGTCACAAAGTCCCCGCCGGTGATCAGACCCAGAATGGCACCCGCAACCTCCTCCGGTTTCGCCACACGTTTGAGCGGGTAATTGGCGGAGGCGCGCTTGATTATATCTCCATAATCTTCGCCGTAGTGGTCGCGCATCCATTGGGTATCGGTGAATGCCGGCGCCACGGCATTCACACGAACGTTAGGCCCCAGGGCTACTGCCAAACCGCGAGTCAAGTAAATGAGACCAGCCTTGGCGGTTCCGTACGCCAAGGAAGACATGGTCGATGGCGCGATGACCCCAGAAATGGATGAAACATTGACGATCATGCCCTGGGTGGCTTCCAGGTGCGAAGCCGCCGCCCGGGCGCAACGGTAGGCACCTTTTACATTCACGTCCAGGGTCACATCCCAAATCTCGTCCGTTAACGCTTCCATATCCGTGATGGGAACCCAGCGAGTGATACCCGCGTTGTTCACGAGGACATCTAAACGTCCGAATTGAGCCACTGTCTGCTGAACCATTTCGCGCACCTGCGCATCGTTCCTCACGTCTCCATGTACACAGAAGGCCTCCACGCCCAACTCACGGACCTCCGCTGCTAAGCTCTCTGCCTGGTCGCCAGCTGAACGGTAGTTAATGGCCACGCCGGCAATGCCTGCCCGGGCGAGCCCAAGAACTGTTGCCCGACCGATTCCGGTCGCAGCTCCGGTCACCAGCCCAATACGATCAGAAAGAACCATAATTAAATACCTTCGTCACCGCTTGCCCTAACTCATGCCAAGCGACACGACTTCAATCCTACGATGAAACTAGTTGCCAGGGGGCATTGCCAGTAATTAATTCTCTTGTTCCATAAGAATGCGCCACTACTGCCTCCTTACTCACGTCACACGCCACCTTTGGTAATCCCGGAACGTAGCCCCAGCGTCGCAGCCTCATCTATCACCCATTGCTCGGGCAACCGGACCTTTTCGTCGTCACCACCGGTAAAGCGTACCACCACACCGTAGTCCCGAGCGGCAACCGCGGGGGTAATGTAGCCATAAACAACATCCGCCCAAACGCGTTCAGGATCCCTCTCAAAGGGCTCGCCGTAACCGCCGCCACCGGGATGGTTCAATTGGACACTCCGGTTCCCTTCGAGATGAGTCTGCGCCTTGGGATTGGGGCGTTCGCCGCCGTCGAGAATGAACTCGCCGGGGAGGCCTGGTAAGCCACCCAATATTCCTGGGGCCGGGTAGCGCGTACGGTCGAGGATGCCATTAACACTCCATTTGCCACGAGCACGGTTGGTGAACTCGGTGAATTGGCCGAGACCTCCGCGCCAAGTACCCGCGCCCCCGGAATTTACCCGGAGCTCGCGCCGGTGCATGACCAAGGGCGACAGGCTCTCTATGACCTCCGCTGGTACCCCGGCAACCCCGCTCGGAAACCCCACCGCACTGAGTCCGTCCTTGGTGGGCCGGGCACCGGTGCCGCCCACTTGGAACACCGTGAGGTTAAACGCAGGGTCTTGACCCCGCCACACACTGAGCCAAATAGGGTCTGCGCTGGGAGCCATCAGCTTACCTGGCAGCGCCTTAGCCAGCGCCGTAAACACTGCGGTGGGCACAAAGTGCCCGACCGTCTGCCGAGCTGCCACTGGCGCCGGGTGGTTAGCATTCAAAATACTACCAACAGGTGCCGTCACGTGAACCGGGCGAAAACTTCCCTCGTTGTGCGGCACATCGGGATAAATAGCGGCCTTGGCTGCAAAACTCGCGTAAGCGTGGGTATAATTCATGACCACGTTGATGCCACGATGACTCTGTGGAGAGGAGCCGGCGAAGTCGATAAAGATCTCGTCTCCCCTCACCTCCAGTTTGGTCTTGATCAGGATGGGCTCCTCGAAGCCATCACTCCAAGTCTCCCCTTCCCACTCCCCATCCTCAAGCTCGGCGATGGCCGCACGCACAGCCTTTTCCGACCGCTTGATGATCTCCTCTGCCACCGGATCGAAACTATCCAACCCGAATTCGTCCATGGTTTCGACGAGCGCCCGGCCACCGGCATCGTTACACGCTGACTGAGCGTAGAAGTCACTAACAACCTCGTGCGGAAGCCGGACGTTAGCGCGGATCATCTTCAGCAGGATCGGGTCGGGCTCACCCGCATGGAACAGCTTCATAATAGGGATCCGAAGTCCCTCCTCGTAAACTTCTCGAGCCTCGGCAGAAAGAATTCGGCCGCCAATATCTGCAGCGTGACAGGTGTTAGCGAAGAACGCCGCAAGCCTACCGGCCCGGAAGATAGGCGTGGTAATCGTAATGTCGTTGACATGCCCAGCTGTCTGCCAGGGATCATTGGTAATAAGCACATCTCCGGAGACCAACGTTTCCGCAGGAAACTCCCTCATAAAATGTCCCATGGACGTAGCCATGGCGTTGATGTGACCTGGTGTACCGCTAACCGATTGCGCCACCATACGGCCGTTGGTATCGAAGAGACCACAGGCAAGATCCTGACTCTCCCGCACGATGGTACTGAACGCCGTTCGCATGAGCGCGTCCTGCTGCTCGTTGGCGACAGACAGGACCCGGTTCCAAATTACTTCTAGTGTTACGGAGTCGATCGCAGCATCATTCATAGTCGAACTCCACGATTACGTTTAGGAACTCGTCCACGCGAGCTCTGCCACGAGCACTCACCACCAAAGTGGATTCCCGTTCTTCGACTATCGCAGGCCCCGAAAAGGTCATACCCGGATTCAGGGCATAGCGATCGAAGACTGGCGTCTCGACAAATTCGCCCCTGGCCGGCGAAAATACACGACGGCTCCCCTTCTCCGCCTTGGCACCATCCGTCTTCCTGTTCTGTGTCGCGAAGTTTAGCGACTGCTCCGGGCCCCGCGCTACCACGCGCCAGTTGATGACCTCAACTCCTACATCGGGCACCGTTCGACCGTACATATGAGCGTAGATCCGCTCGAATGCCTGAACGATCCGTTCGAAATGCCCGGCGTCCAGTATCCCGTCGGGGATGGGCACCGACACCTCGTGGCCCTGGCCAGTATAGCGCATGTCCGCGGTGCGTTCGTAGATGATTTCCTGTGGGCCCAATCCCGACTGCTCCAAAATGTCACGGCCCTCGGCGCACATCCCATCGAAAAGGTCGTTGACGAATGTCCAATTCAACTCGTCAAGGCGGCTGTAGGCGCTACGAACGAAGTCGAATGCCAGAGGCGCCGCCAACAAGCCGAACGTCGAGCCCACACCAGCACCCATAGGGGAGAGCAGCATTGGTAGGCGCAACAATTCCGCCACATGACAACCATGTACCGGACCCGCACCACCGAACGCGTACATCGGCAACTCTCGGGGGTCCTTGCCTCGTTCCCCCAGGTGTGCCCGGGCCGCGTTGGCCATGTTCTCATTGACAATTTGATGAATTCCCCAAGCCACCTCCTCGATACGCATATCGAGCGGCGCAGCCACATTAGCAAGAGCCGCGCGCGCGGCCTCCACGTCGAGAGTCATCTCGCCGCCGAGAAAGTAGTTCGGATCAAAGTAGCCTAGAACCAGATTAGCATCCGTGACTGTCGGATCGTTCCCACCGCGGCCATAACACGCTGGCCCAGGCTCAGCCCCCGCGCTCTCAGGACCCACCTTGAGCAGACCGAGGGGATCTACCCGGGCGATGCTGCCGCCCCCTGCGCCGATCTCGATCATATCAATGACTGGGATCTTGATAGGAAGGCCGCTACCCTTCCGAAATCGGTAGACCCTGTCTACCTCAAACTCCCGAGCCTTGAGTGGATAACCGCCCTCGACCGCACACAGCTTGGCGGTGGTGCCGCCCATGTCGAAGGAGAGAAGGTCCGGATAACCCGCGCGTTGGCCCAGCGCGGCTGCGGCCAGCGCGCCCGCTGCCGGTCCTGACTCAAGCATTCGCACCGGGAACCGGGCAGCTGTTTGGGGAGTACCAATGCCGCCGCTGGAAAGCATAACGAAGAAGCTTCCTCTGAATTGCAGGGCGTCCAAACGCTGTTGGATCTCCTGGAGATAGTCCGCTACCCGCTCCTGGACGTAGACGTTGGCAGTAGTCGTACTGGTGCGTTGGAATTCGCGTATCTCCGGTACAACATCAGCGCTCACAGACACTCGAATCTCGGGTGCTACCTCGGCTATGAGTTCCTGCGTCCGCCTTTCATGGGTAGGGTTGCGAAAACTGTTGAGATAGCAGACCGCCACCGCTCGGACTCCCTTGTCCCTGAGCTCAATCGCCAGGGTACGCACGAACTTCTCGTCCAGTGGCTCAAGGACACTCCCGTCGGCAGTCACTCTCTCAGGGACGTCGAAACGTAGATATCTCGGCACCAGCGGTCTGGGCATTTCGAGATCAAGATCGTAGAGTTCGTAGCGGTGCTCGCGGCCAATTTCTAGCGCATCCCGAAATCCCGCGGTGGTGAGCAGAGCCGTCAGTGCGCCCTTGCGCGCGATCAAGGCGTTTGTGACCAGGGTGGTACCGTGCACCACCGTGCCCCGCTGGGTCCGATCCACAGACCCTGCCTCCAGACCCTCGCGCATGGCAGTTTCCACCGCCACGCTCGGGTCCGCGTGGGTGGTCAGGGTCTTACCGATGAAGGCTGTGCCATCATCCGCCACCAGGAGCAGATCCGTAAAGGTTCCGCCGATGTCAACGCCAACGCGAAACATGAAATAACATCGCTTGATCAACCCGTCCGTGTAGCTACGGGCGAGCTTGAAGCACTCTACTGCGCGAACAGGTCCATCAAGGCGTCGGTCTGGTCTGCTGCGGCCGGCCGTAAAAGTGGGATCTTGACACCTGCATCACGGTATTGCTGCACACGCGCTTTGACTTCATCCGGGGTTCCGCTAGCAGTCATTCCTTCGACGTAGGAGTCCGGAATTGCCCTGATCAGCCCCTCCATTCCACCTTTGGCGTGGGCCTCCTCAAATGTTGGGATGTCTTCCTCGTGAATATAGGGCTCACCCACGCGCATCTTGGGACGTGCGATAAACGGAAGTTGAATGGGATCCAGCTTAGTGGCTACCTCCCAGCGAATCGCATCGAGGGCCTTAGCATGATCGTCGGCGATAGAACAGTTAATCAACTGGGCAACCTCGAACTTCGCGAAGTCCCGACCCGCCTCCTCAGCGCCCTGCTTAATGATCTTAATAGCGTTGGCGGTATACTCGGGCGAACAGACTGCGTTGAGTACCACCCCGTCACCTATCTGTCCGGCAAGCTTCAGCCCGGGCCTCGCGGTAGCCGGAATATAGAGTGGAATGTTAGTACGCGGCGGCTTCCACCCAATACCGACGTTGTCGAAGTTAACGAACTGCCCA
This sequence comes from uncultured Syntrophobacterales bacterium, assembly GCA_964438895.1. Taxonomy (GTDB): domain Bacteria; phylum Desulfobacterota; class Binatia; order UBA9968; family JAJDTQ01; genus JAJDTQ01. The sequence continues at coordinate 34,029 of CAYTMJ010000034.1, forward strand.
TGATAGCTAACCTTCTCGCCAGTGAAGAGTAACCGCATGGACTCAACGTACTCCTTGAGCACCTGGACCGGATCCTGGTGCTCTAGGGCGTGAACCCTGGCATGACTGCGAGTGCACGCGCCAGGGGCGAGCGTGAGACGCCCTTCGGTCATCTCGTCCAGCGTCATCAACGATTGAGCCATGCAAATGGGAGTACGCAGACGAACGATTTGAGTGGCTCCTAGCGTTACCTTGGAGGTGGCCAGGCCCATGGCCGACAAGGCTGAAACCGAGTCACGCATTAGCTCGATGGTCTCCGAAAAGAAACCCATCTCAAAGCCACGCTCCTCCGCTCGCCGCATAAGATCAGCAATTTCGTGTACGTTGGTAAACTTTCCGTAACCAAGTGCAAACCCAACTCTCGCCATGATCTCTCCTGACTGGTTAACGCAACGCCACCAAATTTGTAGACCGAGGAGCGTGCTCGTACTCGGCGACGATGATGTGCCGCCACCGACGCCCCGCCGGTCCTGCGCTCCGAGCTACGGTTTCTTCAGAGAAAAGCGAACGGGTGTTGCGGTGTGCCTGAAGAAAAGGCCTTTGTATCCGAATGGTTGCAATTCGTCAAGGATTCACACCGTCCTGATGGTCTTTGGCGTTGCGGCGTAGCACCTAATTGCGTAGACTTTACGTTACGATGGTGGGGCTAGACATCGATGGCGTGGTGGCAGACTTCCTCTCCCCCTTCCTCCTTCGTCTTGAACAGCACATCGGAAAGGGGCCGATCACGGCAGATTCGTTACGGAGTGTGCACCTTTCAGCGCATCCGGCATTGACCGAAGAGGTGGTTAGGAACTGCTCTAACGCCGTAAAGCGGGACCCTGGGTTCTGGAGCAAGCTAGCTTCATTATTAACCCCGGGGCAGTGGAAGCGATTGGAGCGCCTGAGCCAACGCGGGCAACTTTCATTCATCACACACCGAACGGGCCACGAAAGTTGGGACATTCACGCGGTCACTACGGAGTGGTTTCGGAGACACGGAATTTCCGAACCCGATGTACACCTGGTGGAGAAAGAGAAATCCGCGATGGTAGCACAACTTGGAGTAGTGCTGTTCGTGGATGACAACTACGAGAACTGTCGTGATGTTGCCGAGCGTACAAACGCTCGCGTGTTGATGTCCCACCACCCTTTTAACCGGTCGTTTTCACATCCCGGCGTAACACGTATCATGAATTTCGAAGAGGTGTTTTTACAGATTGAGCACTCACTCAATCTGCGCACAACGGCGGTGCCCCACCTGGACACTGGAGGTTGACTATGTACGGTTGGCGCGCACGTGTAGGCCATGTAGCCCCATCCCGCGGGGACACCCTCGTCTACGAATTCTACCGCATGTTGCCCGCGGGCTTTCAGCTACTCAACAGCACTGGTACCATCCGACAACTAGTGGACACAGACTTCGAGCGGCAACTCGAACGCATCGAGGAGGCCGCCCTCGATCTGGTGGACAACGGCTGTGACGCAGTCATTCTCGGTGGTTCCCCGCTATTTACAAAGCTAGGTCACGGGAGTGACGTTGAAATGGGACAGCGACTCACCGAAAAGACCGGCGTCCCTGTCACGGCAGGCCTCACTGGCGAGGTACAAGCGCTAAAGGCCATGGGGCTCCACAGGCTCGTCGTTGCGACCCCTCACGAAGATGCGCTAAATGCTCGCATGAAGTCCTTTCTCGAAGCTTCCGGTTTCGACGTCCTCAAGATTGAAGGTTACGGAGTGCGCAAGAATTCCGCCATCTCCGATCTACCAGTACATGCATCCTACAAAATCGCTAAACGCCTCTACGCAAAGGCCCCAGAGGCTGACGGTATATTCATTCCGTGTCCACGCTGGCCCACCGTTGAAGACGTAGAGATTCTAGAGCACGAGATCGGAAAACCCGTGGTCACCAGTTGTCAGGCGTATATCTGGTACGCGCTCAAACTGATCCAGATTAAGGAGGCGGTAACGGGGTACGGCCAGCTAATGGACAGCCTAGCGTCCTGACCGCAAGGAGATCCGCATGGGCTGTCGCAGCCATAACATCTCGCGCGGATCGGAACTCTCACGCCGTCGTTTTCTCCCGAGAATTGCGGCATCAGGATTGACCCGCGCCCAGCGTCCTACTGTTCCTGAAGCAGCCACCATAGACACGTTGCCGCCCGCAACGCTGACGGTGCCACGAAACTCCAGTTGAACTACTCCAGTTTGATTCCGATCACGTCCTGCTACCCGCCGTATTTCTCCCACTGCTCGGGCGAGAACGTCTTCAATGAAAGCGCATGGATGCGCTCGTCCCCCAATTCCTCCTGGAGTGCCTCGTAAACCATCTTGTGCTGGTCGATGAGACCCTTTCCCATGAAGGAATCATGCACGATGACGACCTGATAGTGGTCTCCCCCACCAGTAAGATCCTTGATCATCGGCACCAAGCAGCCCGGGAAAACCCGTCCCAGCGTATCCTCAATCTCTTGTGGCTGAATCATTCCGCAAAATTAACACAAAAGAGAAGTATGAACCACTCAACATGAACAACAAATACAGCTTCGTCTTTCCTACATTGTCGCCCGTGAAAAAGGTCAGGATAGCGACTTAATCTTGAGGGTCATAGTCATCCCGGCACTGTTGAATCATGGCTCGCATATCGGCACGCAATTCCTCGTTTGTGGGCCTGCCTACGTAGTACCAGCCATTGTAGATACGATGGACAGTGAGGTCCGGCAACAGCGCGAAAGCATACGGGATCGCCAACGTCCCATGCTTCTTGTCCGAGGTATCAACGATGTCCACTGACTCGATAGCCTGAAACCCCTGGTCACTTAGGAACGGGAATGTCGCTCCAAGACCGGCCCTCAGGGCTCCATTTACCGGAGGCGAATCGACACTAACGACGGCGACCCTGCAATAGCTTGGTGGAAGGTCTCCCTGGAGGCCGACCAGGTGGCGCAACTGCACCACGCACTTACCTCACCAGTAACCGCGGTAGAACACCACAATGAGGGGAAACTTACCCTCGGAAACCCCTGACAAACTAACCTCTTCGCCCGTATGGTCTTTTAGCGCCAAGTTTGGAAACTTTGCACCGACCGTTTGATTCATTCGGTCTCTCCTTTCGAACCCCAGCAGTCTTGCGCAGGGGTTGTCACCGCTCTCCTGCCATCCGCCAGTGGTCCAACTCTTCCGCTTCGAGATCAACACCCAACCCCGCCACGTCCGGGACCAACACCCACCCACTTCGCAGATCTAGCGGCTGCGCGACCACATCACCAGCCATCTTGAGGGGTCCAACTGACTCGCAGCCCCCCATTATATTAGAGCAACTCGCAGCCACGTGAATCTCCGCCAATGTATTGATGGTTAGCCCGAATCCGTGACCGATGACGCACCGAATCCCCGCGGCCTCAGCCGTATGGACCATTTGCACGGTTCGGATGATTCCTCCCTGCTTCATTACCTTCACCTTAACAATGTCAGCTGCCTCTTTCCGAATTACTTCCTTCAGGGTTTCTGGCCCAACGATCGCTTCATCCGCCATCACTGGAATGTCAATGCCACGCCGCACTCGTGCCAACCCCGCGTAATCAGTGCGGGATACAGGCTGCTCGAACAACTCGACCTCCAGTGGACCCAACGCCCTCCCCAGTCGAATCGCGTCGTCGACATCGTAACCCTCATTCGCGTCCACCCGAAGCTCCATCTCACTACCGACAGCATGGCGCACGGCTGCCACTCGGTCCCGATCGGATTCCACCCCAGCACCAAGCTTGATCTTCACGGACCGAAAACCTTGATCCTGCCAGATCACGGCTTCGCGCGCCGCCTCCTCAGGCCCCAACACCCCAATCCAACCGTTGAGCCGCACCTCGTCCTTGAGTCGTCCACCTAGAAGCTTATGGACCGGCTGTTCCAGAACTCGACCCTTGAGATCGAAAAGTGCCATGTCCAGAGCCGCCTTGGCATCCAGATGCCGCGGCATACAACGGTCCATAAAATCCAACGCAGCCGATATATTAAGTGGATCCCAACCGACGAGTCGTTGCGCCAAGGCCTCCACCGCCCTCAGTGTCTCGCTGAAGCTCTCCTCAGAATGGCCCGGGTCTGGGTCCACGTTTCCCAACCCCCCACTCCCTTCATCCGTGCGTATGCGCACCACAATACTATCCTGCCAGGTCTTGGCGTTATGGGCGTTCCGAAACACACCTTTCAGCGGAATCCTCAGAGAGTAGACATCGATGCTAGTGATTTTCATACGAATCAGCAGTTGACGGACAGCACGTTTTACGTTGCATACAAAAACATGTTGAGGAATCATACCCACAACTACATAGTTGGGCGAACGGTCACGGAGGGTACACGGGATGACTACCGCTTCACAGCTTCGAGATATGCTTGCAGCCGACGGCAGCGTGATGGCTCCCGGCGTTCACGATGGCATAACTGCTTTGCTTGCCGAGCAGGCAGGTTTCCCGCTAGCCATGCTCGGAGGAAACGCCACAACCGCCAGCATTCTGGGCCTTCCGGATCTCGGCTTCTTGTCCGCCGATGCGCTGACCGCGCACGTGCAAAATATCTGCGGGGTATTACGAATCCCTCTAATTGTGGACGCCGATACCGGTTTCGGTGGGCCTTTACAGGTTTACCGTACCGTCGCGAGACTGGAGGACGCAGGTGCAGCGGCAGTGCAGATTGAAGACCAGGTTTCCAACAAAAAATGCGGACTTCTCCAGGGAAATCATTCACTTATACCTACCACGGAAATGGCGGACAAAGTGCAAGCCGCAACTGCTGCCAGAAAGGACCCCGACACGGTCATAATCGCACGCACCCTGGCATACTCTTCCGAGGGTCTCGACGGGGCGATCCAACGTGGCCTTGTCTACCGCGAAGCCGGTGCCGACGCGATCTTCGTGCAAGCGCCAGGCGGCCTCGAGGAACTCCACAAAATCCGTCGCTCAATCCCGGACGTCCTAGTGGTGAATATGGACGAAGCTCTCCCGGCTGCGTCCCTGCACATACGAACAATTACGGCCGCGGGTTTCAAGATAGCTCTCTTCCCAGGTACCATCCGCTACACCTTGGTAAAAGCAATCGGCGACACCCTCGGCACACTGCTAAGTGAAGGAAGTACCCAAAGCCGTCGCGATAACATGGCGTCCCTGTCCGACTATCACAGCGTTTTGCGAATGGATGAGTTCCTAAAGCTCGAGGCCTCCCTAACGCACCCGCTATAGACGGGGTCCCCGGACGTGCGTGCAAGTCAGGCCGTACGTTTTCAAAACACAGTTTGGTGGGAATATCCCAACCGACCCCAGCCCCACATGTACCTATAAACACAGCCCCAGCAATAGCACTGGCGGGCCGATCACCCTAGATGTTCATGAACCAGGGGGTCTGCTTGGATCTGGTTCGGTCGCGAATCCGGTCATTCATGAGATCGATCAGCTTAGAGATCCCCATGGCGTCCACCGTGGGACCCACCCGTGGCACCATGACACGCTCCCCCTCCCAGGAGACGGTACGCGACCCATTCCAACAGCGTCAGTCCGGGCCAACTCCCCAGATTAACCCTTCAGAGAGTCGGAGCAGAGCGCCATATCAATCACACAGGCTATGTCATCATTACTCAACAAAATAGCATCGCCTCCTCTTCGAATCGTTTGTACCCGACTGCCCAACTGCCAAGAGTGTTTTCCAAGGGTCCGAGGTAGAGTATAATGAGGAGAGCGACCTGGCGTTGAAACCGTTCAGCCAACCCGGCGCTTAAGGAGAACGCTCATGCCGTTATATGAATTCGAGTGCAAGGATTGCGGTCACGAATTCGAGGATCTGGTCCTAGGTTCTGCGCGATCAGCCTGTCCTTCCTGCAAAAGCCATATGCTAGAACGACTGTTTTCCGTGTTCGCACTCAGCGCCACGGCTGACAATCCAATGCCCGCCCCCGGTGCGTGCGGGAGCTGCGGGGATCCCAGAGGGCCCGGAGCCTGCTCTATCAACTGATAGGTCTGGCGTTGACGTGACTTTGTCGATTATTTCCGGTAAGGTATGCGGAGCGTGTAAAGGCACTGGACACCTTATCCAGAGTGGTGGAGGGACAGGCCCATTGAAGCCACAGCAACCGTATTCCCAGGGAATGCAGGTGCTAATTCCGGCCCGCAAGGGACAGATAAGGTGAGGAGAAAACCTCTTCTCATCTTGGGAGAGGTTTTTTTGTGTGTCGTCTCGCTTGGAGCATGTGTCAATGCGTCTAACTCCCGAGCAAGTAGAGCGATATAGCCGCCAGATCATGATTCCCGACGTCGGAGGTGGTGGTCAGATCCGCTTGCGCCAGGCCCAGGTCCTAGTAGTCGGAGCTGGCGGTCTCGGTAGTCCGGCAGCGTTCTACCTCGCCGCAGCAGGAGTAGGACGGTTAGGCATTGTAGACGGCGACACGGTAGACCTTTCGAACCTGCAACGACAGATCCTTCACACTACGGCAGACCAGGGAAATAGTAAGGTGGAATCGGCACGGGTGCGGCTGCTCGATCTAAACGCAGAGGTTGACGTGGTAGTACACGACATGCGCCTAACGGAAGATAACGCAACGAGCCTGATAGAGCAGTATGATTTCATTATCGACGGAAGCGACAACTTCGACACTAAGTTCCTGGTCAACGACGTCGCCGTCTGCCTGGGCAAGCCATTCTCCCACGCAGGAATTGTACGTCTTCAGGGCCAAACCATGACCGTCGTACCTCCGGAGAGCGCGTGTTATCGCTGCCTGTTCCAAGAGCCACCGGTGCCGGGCGAGGTTCTAGGGTGCCAGCAGGCAGGCATCCTAGGGGCGGTGGCTGGGACCATTGGCTCCATTCAAGCGACGGAAGCCATCAAATATGTCGTCGGGCTCGAAGACCATCTGCTGGTAAACCGCCTGCTGATCTATGACGCCAAAACCATGGAAGTACGTAATGTGCCGGTGCCGACAAACCCTCATTGCAAAGCCTGTGGCGTCACCGCCGGCCAGCCGGCGTCCCAAAGGAGTCATGCATGAGCTTCGTCCAAGGACTGAAATGCCGGGAATGTGGGAAAGAGTACTCCACGACTCCTGTCCATGTTTGCGAAGACTGCTTCGGGCCACTCGAAGTGGAGTACGACTACGATGGCGTCCGCAACAGTATGACTCGAGAGAAGATCGCCTCGCGGGCCCTCAACCTATGGCGATACCGCGAGCTCCTCCCCATTGAGGGAGAACCGAGGGTTGGTCTATATTCGGGCTTCACGCCACTTATCCGCGCCCATCGGCTCGGCAAGGTTTTAGGTGTCGATGAGCTCTACCTCAAAGACGATTCAGTCAACCACCCGACTTTCTCCTACAAGGACCGTGTTGTGTCAGTAGCCATCTCCAAGGCAATCGAGTTCGGGTATGAAACCGTCTCTTGCGCCTCCACCGGAAACCTGGCGAACTCTGTTTCAGCCCACGCCGCCAGCGCCGGACTCAACTGTTACGTCTTCATTCCCGAAGGACTAGAACAAGCAAAGATCGTCGGGTCAGCAATCTATGGTCCGCGAACCATCGCCATCAAAGGGACATATGACGACGTCAACCGCCTGTGTAGCGAGATCGGCGACAAGTACCAATGGGCGTTCGTCAACGTAAACCTGAGACCATTTTATTCGGAGGGTGCCAAAACTCACGCCTTCGAGGTCGCCGAGCAACTGGGATGGAAGCTACCCCGCCACATCATCGTAGGTTCGGCGGGGGGAACGATCCTTCCCAAACTAGGTAAGGCCTTCAGCGAACTCCGGAACATAGGGCTGGTGGACCCAAATGAACCCTGCAGCATCTACTCGGCCCAGGCGGCAGGGTGCTCACCGATTATTGACGCGCTGAAGAAAGGTACGGATGTTGTTGATCCGGTAAAGCCCAACACCATCGCTACATCCATCGCGATTGGTAACCCAGCTGATGGATACTACGTAATTCAAACCATCAAAGAGTCCGGTGGCTGGGGTGAAAACGTGACGGATGATGAGATTCTCGACGGCATCAAGCTCCTAGCATCCACCGAAGGAATATTCACCGAACCTGCTGGCGGTACAGAGGTCGCGGTCACGAGAAAACTAATCGAGCAAGGACGGATTCCTCGGGACGAGTCCATCGTCATCTCCATAACTGGGAACGGGTACAAAACAATCGAAACGGTAGCGCACGTCGTAGATCAGCCCCACATCATTGACGCAGACCTCAACAACTTCAACGACCTGTACGCGACATTGTCGCAGGAGCCACAGGCTAAAATAAAGGTGGGCTGACGCCGACTCCGACGAGCGGGGACTCAAACACCCAACCCATGCCCCATCATGTTATGCCCTTGAAACTACAAACGGTTTATATTCTAACGTAAAGGGAGGCCCTTCCATGAGTGTTCGAGTACGTGTCCCAACGCCATTGAGAAAATTTACCCAAGGATCGGATGAGGTTGACGCCAGTGGCAATACAATTTCAGCCATGTTTGACGATCTGGAACAGAACCACCCCGGCATCAAGGAACGGGTCGTGGATGAGTCGGGCAAAGTCCGCCGATTCGTTAACGTGTACGTCAACGGAGACGACATACGCTTCCTCAAGAACGTCGATACCACATTGAAGGATGGCGACAACATATCCATCGTACCGGCCATTGCGGGAGGCATGTAGCCGTTTGCTTACCGCGCTAAGAAAGCCCGCGTCCCACTCGAAGGAGCCCAGGAAGGTCAAAAAGGTGACCGAACTTGTGGGGGACACGCCCCTTGTTGAGGTCAGGAAGATTACCCACAGCCTCTCTCCCGGGGTGCGCATCCTTGCCAAGCTGGAGGGATTCAACCCGGGCGGATCGGTCAAGGACAGGGCGGCGCTTTGGATGATCCAGGACGCTATTCGTACGAACAAGCTCCGGTCCGACCAAATAATCATCGATTCGACGTCCGGGAACACCGGTATTGCCATCGCTATGATTGGCGCGGCGTTGGGCTATCGCGTACAGCTAGTTTTACCCTCCAACGTTAGTGAGGAACGGAAGGGCATCATCCGGGTTCTCGGCGCAGATGTCGTATTCAGCGACCCGATGGAAGGGTCCGACGGAGCCATGCGGCTCTGTCGTAAGATTGTCGCGGAGGACCCGGGACGTTATTTCAAACCCGATCAGTACTTCAACCCAATGAACAGCCAAGCCCATTACGAAACGACTGGGCCAGAGATCTACCGACAGACCGCAAGGAAAATCACCCACTTGATTGCCGGTATCGGAACCGGTGGCACCATAATGGGGACCGGACGCTTCCTCAGGGAACAGGATCCAGGAATCCGAATTATCGCAGTGGAACCGGACGCGTCGTTGCACGGCCTCGAAGGCCTAAAGCACATGGCCAGCTCTATCATACCCGGCATCTACTGCGAGGATGAAATTGACCTGAAGATCCCCGTGTCCACCGAAGATGCGTACGAGATGGTCTATCGCCTGGGCCAGGAGGAGGGGCTCCTGGTGGGACAATCCTCGGGGGCTGCAATGGTTGGGGCGTTACACGTGGCCCGCCAGTTGTCGCACGGCACGGTCGTCACGGTCTTTCCGGACTTCGGCGCCCGGTATCTAACCACGAATCTGTGGACGAGCTGGAAGGAACGATTGGATATCGGCGACCTGGAGTTCTCGATCTGAACGGTCATGACCATTAAATGCCCCAATTGTGCCACCACCTACAAGGTAAGTGCCAGCGTCTTCGATGAGGCACGACCCACCTTCCGCTGCAACCGATGTAAACACCTCTTCATGGTACAAGTTCGACTGGAATTGACCGAGGAGCAATCGTCGTTGGTTGCCCCACTGTCGCCTGAACCAACAACGGAGACGTCACCGATCAGCGGCCAACAGGAAGCACCCGTTCCACCCGAACCCCCACAAGACGAACAGGAGATTGATCTTGCAGAGGACGATATCCCCCCACCAACGACCGGGGTAAGGCAAGGTTTACCGAGCCTGCCGCCAGAAATAATCGGGTTCGAAATTGACTCCGCAGCTCAAGACCGTGTCAATCCCGATGTGGACGAAGGAAACGTTCGTGACGCACCAACCTCCTACCGTGGATTTGAAATCGATACCCGAGAAAGAAACCTCCCAGAATTGTCGGCTGTGGATTCAACCGAACAAGCTGCGCTCATGGACGACAAGCCCCCGACGCGCAACCAACGACAGCCAGATTTCGAGGTTGTAGATGACTTTCTGCTGCCCCCCGCAAGGGAAACACAACCAACACTACAGAACCCGGATGCCAACCTCAAAGGTTCAATCGTACCCGTCGTGAGCCTTGTTGGCCTGGCCATGTTCGCCTTTGCCCTAGTGACCCTCATCTATCACGCTAAACCACAGCCTCTAGATTCCCTGATCCGATGGATACCGTGGTACGGTAGCGCCGTCTTCGACAGTCGGCACTTTAAACGAACCTTAGTCTTCGAATCCCTCATGTCCGGAATCCGACCGGTTCTAAATGACAACAAAGTGTTTATTGTGTCCGGGAAGGTTACAAACCGAAACGGCCGAAGCGTTCACAAGGTACGCATCGAGGCACGACTCTTCGACGCCGAAGGGAAGCAGATAGGGCAACAGGTAACGTACATCGGGAACGCGATCTCCGCCAAAATCATCCAGGATATGACGTTGCGCGAGATCAAGTTGCTACAAAGCCTCAAGCCCCAAAACAACTATCAGATCTGTGGCTCTGACTGCGAAGCCCAGAACCGCTCCGCTGTATTCACTGTCGTCTTTCCCACGCCCGAAAGGGCCGTAAGTTCCTTCACTTGTCGGGTGGTCTCCGCCGAGGTCGCTACCTAAAGCAAAGGTCAGTCCTTCTTAGAGCCCCCACCATCACCCTCGTCTGTATCGGTCACATCGATTTCGTCCGATTCGTGCAACGATTTGCGAAAACTCTTGATCCCCTTGCCGAGACCCTGGCCGAGTTCTGGCAACCTGCGACTAAACAGCACTAGCACAATCGCCAAGATTACTAGAAGTTCCCAGATACCAAGACCAAACATGACGCCTTCACCCTTGCATATTGTAGATCGCCTAAGCCACGAATCGGCCCCATGATTCTAACCTAAAAGCCGGACGAATAACAGGTTCTTGCAAACGTCACGCGTAAGCAGACACCGGCGCACAAGTGCAAACTAGATTCCTGTCACCATATGCATTATCCACGCGACCTACCGGTACCCAAAACTTGCGATCCCGCACCCACTCCAAGGGGAAAGCCGCCTTGTCGCGTGAGTACGAATGTTGCCACTCCTCTGAGAGAAGATGGAAAGAACTATGGGGCGAGTTCTTGAGGACGTTATCCTTGGGGTCAGAGACACCTACCTCGATCTCCCGGATCTCCTCGCGTATGGTGAGCATGGCGTCGCAGAAGCGGTCTAGCTCCTCACGTGATTCGCTCTCCGTAGGCTCGATCATCAGCGTACCGGCTACTGGCCACGACATGGTCGGCGCATGGAACCCATAGTCCATGAGCCGTTTTGCGATGTCTTCTACCGTGATATTAGCGGAAATCTTGAAGGGTCGTACGTCGACGATACACTCATGAGCCACCATCCCCTTCTTTCCTCTATAAAGGATCGTGTAACCTGATGACAATCGGTGCGCGATGTAGTTGGCGTTGAGAACCGCCACTTGGGTAGCGCGGGTCAAGCCAGGCGAACCCATCATGGCAATATACGCCCAGGAGATCGGCAAGATGCCAGCACTGCCCCAAGGCGCGGAGGATACCGCGGTAATACCCTCAGTAGGTCCGCATTGGGGCACCACGCCGTGCGAAGGCAGGAAGCTGCCAAGATGCTCCCCGACCGCCAGGGGGCCAACACCTGGACCTCCTCCGCCGTGCGGGATACAGAATGTCTTGTGTAAATTCAGATGACACACATCCGGGCCGATAAGTCCCGGCCGGCACAGGCCCACGAGCGCGTTGAGATTAGCGCCGTCCAGGTAAACCTGACCTCCACGTTCGTGGACGATACGGCAGATTTCTGTGATACCTTCCTCAAACACACCGTGAGTCGACGGATAGGTGACCATCAGAGCAGCAAGCCGGTCCCCGAATCGGTCTACCTTGGCGCGGAGATCCCCCAGATCAACGTTCCCGTCGTCGTCGCATTCCACGACCACTACGCTTAGTCCCGCCAAAACGGCGCTAGCCGGATTGGTGCCGTGGGCGGAACTCGGAATGAGACAAATATCGCGGTGGTCCTGGCCGCTAGAGGCGTGATACTTCCGAATGACCAACAATCCCGAATATTCCCCCTGGGAACCGGCATTAGGTTGCACCGATACTGCGGCAAACCCCGTTATCGTAGCCAACCACTCCTCAAGCCGCGAGATCAGCTGCCGATACCCCCGATTCTGGTCCGGAGGTGCGAAAGGGTGCATCCGGGCGAATTCAGGCCACGTTATGGGGATTAGCTCCGTTGTAGCGTTGAGCTTCATGGTACACGAACCCAGCGGGATCATGGAGTGCACTAGACTCAAATCCTTGGCCTGAAGGCGCGTAATATAACGCAACATGCGAGTCTCGGAATGATGTTGGTTGAACACCTCTGCATCCAGGAAACGGCTCACGCGCACATACTTGTCGGGGAGATGCGACCTTGGTTCCCGTAACACGGCCGCTGCCGAGCCATCGTCCTCCCCCTGGACACCGAATACCCGCAGAAGATCCCGAACATCATCCTCACTGGTGGTTTCATCCAGCGAGATGTGCAATTGACGGTCGGAAGGCCGCCCAAGATTAATGTTACGTTTCGCCGCCGCTCGCTGGAAAATGCCCGCCCGTCGCGTGCTCATATTGACCCGTAGGGTATCAAAGAAAACATCTGCCGCGAGCCTGAACCCAGCCTCCTGCAGCCGTTCTGCCACGAAAGACGTGCGACGATGCACCCGCTCAGCGATGTTTCGGAGGCCCGAAGGACCATGATAGACAGCATACATGGATGCCATCACCCCCAGCAGCACCTGAGCAGTACAGATATTGCTCGTGGCTTTCTCCCGCCGGATGTGCTGTTCGCGGGTCTGTAAGGCCAACCGTAGGGCCCGCTGCCCGTGTGCATCCTTAGACACCCCTACTAAACGACCAGGTATCATGCGCTGGTACTTTTCCCTGGTAGCGAGAAACCCGGCGTGCGGTCCACCGAAACCCATCGGTACACCGAAGCGCTGAGTACTTCCGACAACAACGTCCGCACCGGCTTCGCCTGGAGGTGTCAACATACACAGGCTGAGCAAATCAGTCGCCACAATGGACATCATATCTCGCTCGCGGCACCCCTGAATAAACCCGTGAAGGTCCGGAATCGACCCGCTCGCAGCAGGATATTGCATCAACCCAGCGAATGCGTCGGTCGGAGGCTTCCGGTCCGAAGCATCCGTCACCAACTCTACGCCAATGGCGGCGGCGCGTGTAGCCAGAACCTCCAAAGTCTGCGGGAAGACATCCTCGGAAACGAACAACTTACACCGCTTCCCCTTCTCCGCGTTGAAGGCCAGAAAAACTGCTTCAGCGGCCGCGGTCCCCTCGTCCAATAACGAGGCGTTAGCAATATCCATGGCCGTCAGATCGGTTATCATGGTCTGGAAGTTTAATAAGGCTTCCAGCCTCCCTTGCGAGATCTCCGGTTGATAGGGGGTGTAAGCCGTGTACCAAGCTGGATTTTCGAGGATGTTTCGAAGGATGACAGCGGGAGTGTAGCAATCGTAGTAGCCCATACCAATATAGGATTTGACGGGCCGGTTGGCGTCAGCAAGATTCCGCGCCTGATCCAGAAGCTGTGCCTCAGACAACGGCTTGGGCAGATCCAAAGGACCTGACATACGTATGTTATCTGGCACCGTCTGTTCGACTAACTCCTCCAGGGAGCTGAGGCCCAAAACGGCCAGCATCTCCCCAACCTCCTGGACACTCGGGCCAATGTGGCGCGACGCAAACAGCTCCCGAAACGAATTTCCATAATGCATCCGGTCCACCGCGTGATCCTCAACCGCGCTCAAGAGTCATCGTCATTCTGTTCGCCTTCGCAGTACCGCACGTACTCCTCAGTCGTCATGAGATCGTCCATCTCCTTGACATCCGACATGGCGACTTTGACAATCCAGCCTTCTCCGTAGGGCTCTTCGTTGATCAGCTCGGGATTGTCAGGGAGCGTTTCGTTAACTTCAGTCACAGTACCACTCACCGGGGCATAGAGATCCGATACGGCCTTCACCGACTCCACCGCGCCAAAGGGGTCGTCCTTGCTGATTGTCTCACCCAGTTTCGGTGCCTCCACATACACCACTTCACCCAGCTCATTCTGAGCAAAGTCGGTAATTCCGATAACACCAGCATTATCGTTCTCAACGGACAACCACTCGTGTTCCCGCGAATACTTCAGGCCCTTCGGATAGTCCATTTATTTCTCCTTCACTGCTCTCAATTTCCCATTCGCCTTTCACGTATGCGGACGGTGTCGACGCCCGATCCTTCAGCTTTCCAACGTACACCCAACTATTTTACGAACGGCACACGAACGATGCGGGCCAAAACCCGGCGGCGCCGAATCTCCACCCGAAGTTCCGTACCCAAAGCGGCCGTATCCGTCGCCACGAGACCTAAGGCAATGGACCTGCCTAAGGTTGGAGACCGCGTCCCACTGGTCACGCGCCCAACCTCGCGTTCGCCGTGAAATATAATATGGCCCTCCCTAGCGATCCCCGCCTCCGCCATCTCCAAACCCACGACCTTCCACCGTAACGGGGTTTTTCGAGACAGAACGTCAGAACCGATGAATGGACCCTTGTCGAGTTTCGTTAACCACCCGAGCCCAGCTTCCGCCGGTGTTATGGTCTCATCGAGTTCGTGGCCATATAGGGAGAATCCCTTTTCCAACCGCAGCGTATCCCTAGCCCCGAGTCCGGCGGGCTCTACATTTCCACAGCCCACCAACGCATCCCACAACTGGATTCCGTCTTCCGCCGCGCAATAGAGCTCGAAGCCATCCTCACCTGTATATCCCGTCCGTGAAACGATGCAGCGAACCCCGCCCACTTCACACGTGACGAACTTAAACGCCCTTACGTTAGACAGATCTGCTGTGCTCAACGTTTGTAGAATTCCCTCCGTCGCCGGCCCCTGAAACGCTAGTAGCGCATAGGAATCGCTCACGTCACATACCGCCACATCGTCTCCCGCGTGCCGTTGCAACCAAGCCAAGTCAGCGCTTCTTCTCGAGGCGTTCACGCACAAAAGATATCGTTCAGGCTCCAGACAGAGGGCCACTAGGTCGTCAATAATTCCAGCCCTCTCATTCAACAACAGGGTATACTGCGCCTCCATAGGGCCCAGATGTTCGATGTCGTTAGTGGTGACATGTTGGCAAAATTTTGTAGCTCCGGGGCCGGCTATTTCGATCTCCCCCATGTGACTGACATCAAAGATACCCGCGCGAGTGCGGACTGCTATGTGCTCAGTTTTTATTCCGCGGTATTGGACCGGCATCTCCCATCCTGCGAACTCCACCATACGAGCCCCGAGGGCTTCGTGTCGCGTGTGGAGGGGAGTTCTCCTAAGCCCCTGTATTCGTTCTTCGGACACAGTTGTGGTTTCCGTCCTACTCCAGGGACCGTTGCGCTGACAAAACAGTGTTAGATAGCAGCATGCAAATGGTCATAGGACCGACGCCCCCAGGCACGGGAGAGATCCATGCCGCACGCTGCAGGGCGGATTCGAATTCCACGTCACCAGTGAGCTTGCCCGTGGCCAACCGATTGATTCCAACATCGATCACCACCGCGCCGTGTTTGATCCATTCGCCACAAATGGTATCGGCCTTACCCACTGCCGCCACTACCACATCGGCTCGACCCACCTCCAGGCTCAGGTTCGGGGTACGCGAATGGCACAGAGTCACAGTCGCGTGCTGCGCCAGTAACATGAGCGCTACTGGCTTGCCAACAATATTGCTGCGACCCACCACAACAGCTGTCGCACCCCTAAGTTCGCAACCCACGGAATCCAATAGCCTCATAATTCCCAAAGGTGTGCAGGGCTGGAAGCCCGTCCCCCCAGAAAGCAACAGCCCTTGGTTCACCGGATGAAAACCGTCCACGTCCTTGTCTGGAGATACAGCCTCCAGGATCTGATGGGTCACGAGATGTTCGGGCAAGGGCAACTGTATTAGAATGCCGTGAATTGCGGGGTCCTGATTCAGTTGACCGATCAAGTCGAGAAGCTCGTCCTGCCTTACGGACGCCGAGAGAAGGTGCTCAACTGAACGAATGCCCACCTCCGCGCATGCCTTCTCCTTATTCCGCACATACAGTCGTGATGCTGGGTCCTCCCCGACAAGCACGACGGCGAGTCCGGGGACAATGTCATGACTGTCACGGAGCCGCTCCGTTTCGATCCGGACCTCATTCCGCACCTGCTTTGCCACCGCCTTACCGTCTATAATCATCGTGCTACCGCTCCAATCATGGTCTCAAATTCCCGGTTAACATGCCGGGGTTCCGAGGTCAACGAATTCTCAAGAAGGAACCTCCCGGGAAGGCGTTATTCAACCTCGGCGACGGTGCTGTCTTGACACCCCGATACCGCTCACGTACCAATAAACGGATAGTGATTCACACTCCTAAGGCACTAGATGCGGTTGACAAGACCTCGATGGCGATCTCCGGAAGGGCGCCCTTCACTGCACATCGCCACCAAGTGCTAACGGAATGCATAACCGTTACGGCCAAACACACGAACAGAGGCACGCTACGACCAGGCTAACGGCAGTGAACCGCGCCGGGGATACTGAAGGGACGCAAAGTACTCGGGAATTTGAGACACGGACTCACAGTCCTTGGCGCTGGCCGATGACCTCCAGCATCGCCGGAATCCCGAAATTGATAGTGACATCGATGGATAAGATCCCCCACACATGAGACTCGTAACACGACCCGACTTCGATGGCGTTGTTTGTGGGGCCTTGATCACCGCCGTGGAGGACATCGACTCCTATCTGTTTGTGGAACCCAAGTTCATGCAAGACGGTGCAGTCGACATACGCCCCGGGGACATCATCGCAAACCTCCCTTATCACCCCTCCTGCTCCCTGTGGTTCGACCATCATTTCACCAACGAGGCGTCGGGATTCGACCAGCCCATCGTCCCGGGGCGCGGAGGCTTTCGCTTGGCGCCCAGTGCCGCCCGTGTCGTGTACGAATACTATTCCCAAATACCCAGCGCTTCTGCGACACGCTACGCTTCCGGACTAGACATGTTGCGCACCCGTCGTTTTTTGAATCTGCTGGAGGACACTGACAAAATCGACGGCGGCACCCTGACCCAGGATGACGTCCTCAATCCCGCAGGATACGTATTGGTATCCATGACCATTCACGGCAAGGACGATATGGAGGAAGCCTACTGGCGTCGATTAATCACCCTGATTCGTGACCGCTCCCTACCTGAGATCCTGGATGATCCGAACGTCAGCCAGCGCTGCGCCCGCGTCCTCGGTCTTCAGGAACAATTGCGCCAACAACTTCTAAAGCACGCCGAACTCCGGAGAAACGTCATCCTTCTAGACCTCAGGGACAACCTTGACCTCACAGACGCCAACCGGTTTCTGATATACACACTGTTCCCCGACGGAAATATCTCCGTTAAGATCTCGCGAGACTCGCAACGGGACAACATCACCGCCATTTCCGTGGGCTACAACATCTTTAACACCACCTCGACGGTAAATGTCGGCGAGCTACTCGCCCAGTACGGTGGGGGCGGTCACCGCGTGGTAGGTTCGTGTAGGGTCCCAGACGGGCGCGCAGAACAAACTATAGACGAGATCCTGCGCCATATCACGGAGCCAACGTCGTAGGGGCCGTGGTACCCATTCCTTCATCCCCCCCCGTGAAGGTCGTCAACATCGACACGATCCTCACCGAGCTAACCGAGGTCAACCCTGAGATTCGGCACCAAGTTTGTATCGAAGGCGACGGCTTCGATGTCGGATTAGTTTCCTTCAGTACCACTACAATCAGTGATCCGAAGCAAATCGTGCACAACAACAAGGATGTCGTCTGCCAGGTACTGATGGGGCGCGGGCTCTTACGGGCATCCGGGTCGGTGACCAGACTCCAACCCGGGATCCTGTGTCACATTCCCAAAGGAGTACCCCACGACTTCGTAGCCGAAGGAGGCCAACTGATTCTGTGCTATTCGCTCATCACCACACAACCATAGCAACCGCGTGCACCCTAGCATTCCTTTTAGCGGCGTCATGTACAAGCACACAACCGCCGGATCCCCGGTATACACAACCCGCAAACCTACTCGAAATCGTCAACGAATTTCAACGACTCTCACGCAAGGACGTGTACCGATTCAACGCCCCCAAGGACATCACCGGGACTAGCATCCTCAAAGCAACCCTAATGCGGCTGGCCGACTTTCAGCGAAAGCATGGCAAAGGCTACAACGACATCGTCGCGTTTACCCGAGCCACGGCGTACGAGCGGCTACGCGAATATGATAACGCCACTCGGCACTACCGGGTCGTAGTCCGGGGGGGCGGAGAACTAGCAGAAACGGCAAAACGCCATCTCGACGTCCTAGGGACCTTCCAACGCATCACCAACGTCGAACTTCCCAAAGACGATCCATTCGAGTACACAAAGGCGTTAGACGATGTTGTGCGGGCATGGAACGCGCTGTCTCGGCAACATTCGGGAACATCCCTAGCGTATCTGGCCCAAGTGGAAGCGGAGCGCATTGATCGTGCTAAGGTGGCGTTCGTGGAGTTAAATCGTCATCGCCTCAACGACGGGAACGAGCTAGTTGTAGTCGGTTACAGCCAACTCCTTTCCAAGCACAAACAGAGCAAGAACTACCATCGCCATGTGCTCGATTTCGGCGACTACTACGTAAGTGCCGCTAGGGAGTATTCCACCCGAAACGAACCCGAGGGGCTCGAGTTTAAAATCGAACGCTTTAAGAGTTTTACCCAGTCCGCTATGAAACTCTACGTGGAAGTCGCCCAACAGGACGGTGCGCCAGAAAAACTCGAAGCCAATGGCAAGATCGAGGCATTAAAAGGACTTGTTGAGCAGATGAGGAGGCGAAATCAGTGAAATTTGGTGCGCGCTTGCTCTGTATGCTCTGTATTGTCCTAGCGTTGCCGACTTGCGCCGCGGCTCAACCATCCAAGACACCCCTAGACCGCATCATGAACCCACTCCGAAATTTTGAACCCTTCGAGAGGCCCGTCGCGACAGTCAGATATTTTCCTGATGGGATTGAACGACGCGTGCGGCCAGCCATCATTGCTGCCCTGATCCAACGTCCCGACAAACTCCGTGAACACTTAAGCTATGTGGAGGGAGAGGACAAGAAGCGGGCAGAGGAAGGGGGCCAACAGAGCGGACTCACCCCCCTCTTGAGGGAACTTTATCGCAATAGCGTTCCCGATCATCAGAACAGCTCCTCGAATCTTCCCGCTAGTACTCCAAAGCATCTAAAGCACGCCGAAGAATTACTAGCCGGAAACGATGTCGACCAGTGGAGCAAACTCCTCAACCGACTATTAGGGGCTACGGACCTCGTGCAGCTCGCTTCAGGTTCGTACCTCACCGCGGCTTTCGAAACAGCATTTGTCGAAATGCAGCGGACACGGGCGTTGCGCATGTCAGAGACTGAGCGCAAGGCACTGGTATTATACAAACGCTTCCTAAAGCGTTTTCCCGAAGACCCGCGAAACACTGAAGTGTTAGCAAAGGCGGCGATCCTCGAAACAAAAAAGGAGGATGTTTGGATACAACGACACCTGGAGAAGGCCCGTAAATCGCTGCACAAGGGAAACATCGACGAGGCAGAATTCCATACCTCTGTGGCAGCCGCCGTGGATCCCGAAGCGGGGGATGTAAAACAACACTTCCGGAAGATCGCCAAGGCCCAGAAAGCCCGGACAAAGAACCGGCACCTACATCTCTCGGTGAAAAACACCGATAATCTGTCCGACCTGCCGCCCGGGCAACGTCCGGATATGCGAGCACTGCTTTATGCCCTCGTAAGAGCGGATGGCGCAACCGCCGGGAAGCTGGCGCGCGACATGGCACACCGATACGAAGGAAAACCCCTCGGGACCGTCTCCAGAAACGCCCAAGCGGTAGCGTTAGATCTTAGCGGACAGCACGAAGAGGCCAAGCAAACTCTAGGAGCGATTGCACGAACCGCGCCGTTCCAGCGGGAACGACACCGAGCACAAAGCCTTTTGGATAGCCCAGAATACAACCACCTAGGAGCCCTCGAGCGCGCCCGTGCCGATTACAAAATGGATCAGGTCCGATTCGTGCTGCTGGGCGAGAATTTTCTCGAAAAGAATGTTCTCATCGGTGTGTCGCCGGTGATCGCTCACGGCATTGGCGGAGCCGCCACGCTGGGCACCGCCAACATCCTAATGTTGAGTGGCAACTTACTGGAGTTTCTCGGCGGCAATCCCGTTTCAAATCAAACGGTGATCAACGCCGCTGCCCAATATATCCGGTCCCACCCCAGTTCAGAGAAGTCCGGGGACGTCTACCTTGTTTTGGGGGAAACTTACGAAAGGAAAGGTCAGCTTCATAGGGCCCTACACTACTATCGATTGTCTGGAAAGCTAACCCCGGAACGCATCCACGAACTGGAGGAATTAGCGGGACAGACGCTTCTGAACAGAGCCAAGGGGACGACCTCACAAGCGCAACAACAGATCCTGTACACGGTGATACTGCAACACTATCCCGAAACTTCAGCCGCAGACAAAGCGAAAGGGCAATTGGCGCGGCTAGTTTCCGTGGAAAACCGGGGCTTGAGGCTTAGTAAGCAGTTTCTCGCAGAGAACCCACGCCTCTACAGTCCCGAGGGGCTAGGCCTCAAGACGGAACTCTTCGACGGCAACGTACACAACATGGAACTGGCCGACCAAGGTCTCAACATCCTCGGCGAAAACGCGTTACTGCTTCACTACGACACCCCGTGGGGAACTCGAACACGCGCCCACTCCGCCTCGCGTGAGCGGATCGATAATCTCAAAGCCCTACTACGCGAGAAGCACTACAACAAACTTGCGAAACTAGCCATTGACCACAAATTCGAGAGCGGCACCGGTGACATCGACAACTTCCCATCGAAATTGATGCGGCTCGAACACCGAGAAGCGCGTCCAGATACCGCCGACTTGCAATTCATCAGGAAAGCCGGTCGTAGCGCAGATCCGCACACAACAATTCTCGACCACGCACTACTAAGTAAGAAGGAAATTAACCCCCAACGAGCATATGGGATTCCGCCGGTTCAAGGCAGTGTTACGAGTTCAGGAGTGAACATGCGCGCGGATGTACCTAGATCCTTCCTCGCCAGCGAGCTAATGATCGGCAACGACACCGTGAGTCCGTACGCCGGAGCCCGGCTTCCAATACCTTTTCTCAAGGACTTCATCCCGGTGGACTTCATGCTGCGCGCACGTCCTGGACTGCCGTCCTTAACGCCTCAGATCAGACGGCCAGAAACCTCTGTGGACGACGCCCACCTTTACCGTTAACTCCCAGGAGGGAATGATGAAAAAAACAATCCAACCCCAGAGCATACCCGACCCGCGGCCACGCTACTCACAAGGGATCATCGCTGAGGGGGCACGCCTGCTCTTCATTGCCGGCCAGACCGCTGTTGACGCCAACGGCAATATAGTCGGAAAGGGCGATCCGGCGGTCCAAGCCGAACAAGTTTTGAAAAACATGAAATCAGTCCTCGACGAGGCAGGCGCAGACTTTAGCAACGTCGTCAAGATCACCACATTCATCACCGATCCACGATTTCGGGACGACTTAAACCCGGCTCGGTTCAAGTACTTCAGCGCCGATCCGCCCAGCAGCACACTTGTGGTAGTCAGTGGGTTAGCCAACCCGGAGTTTCTG
This sequence comes from uncultured Syntrophobacterales bacterium, assembly GCA_964438895.1. Classification (GTDB taxonomy): domain Bacteria; phylum Desulfobacterota; class Binatia; order UBA9968; family JAJDTQ01; genus JAJDTQ01. The sequence continues at coordinate 56,015 of CAYTMJ010000034.1, forward strand.
GTGGAAATTGAGGCGATCGCGGTTTTGCCGAACTAACGACGACCAAAAGCAAGTCGCCATCGTGGTCGCAAACACCTCCGTACGATCGGCTAAGGTTTAACGATTAACGACGGTGCTTCCGCCGCCTCCTGCTTCTCTTGCGTCTTGTGTAAGTTCAGGCTTCGCATCACCAGAGCTTCCAGCAGTGGCACCCCGAGGCTTCCGAAGTCACCACGACTTATCGCGAGCGCAACACAGAGGATCGCCTTCGCCTTCCCTTCTTCGCCGGCCGCATGTAAGTGTAACGCCGCATCTTCGAAACGCCCCTTGAACACCTGCGCCGTTTCCGTGCTGAGGAAGACCTCGCCAACGGATTCTCGGACTATGCTACGGAACCGCTCCTCTTTCTGCATCGGATTCAGCACAATTCGACTGTTCTCGGTATCCTCAAGGCGCTGTAGCCACGGCTCCAACAGATCTCTTTCCACGAACCAAGTACGGAACTCTGGTTCCTCCAAAAGCTTCTCTGAAATCTCAGATAGAGGCGTCGGATCGATGTCGTCCATGCCGGCGAGATCAAAAACCGGATGTGCACGTTGCACAGGCTTAGACCCGGTTAGGTGTGTCCGCAATCGAGGATAGTCGGCCACCCCTTCTCCAGCTGAATCTGTCACCTTCTGATAAGCGTCATGTACCAACCAATCTGCGTACTCCCAAGGCACAGATGTCATGGACACCCCAAGCTGAACCTTCATGTCCTCCATCATCTGCCGCAACTCCTTTCGACGAATGACGTTGCCTCCCAATCTCTCAAGACCCCGTCGATCGTTGACGGCCGCCTGCATTACCAACAACCCACCCCCGGGTTGAGGCCGCGTCAGGACCACCATCCGGGAGCCACCACCGGTCACGGACGAAAGGTAACCTTCGAGCACCGGTGCAAGGCTAAAATTAGCGCCGCCTTCTCCCGTTTTCTCCTCGTTGGGCTCAGGAGATGCGAGCCCCCGCTGAGCCAGCTTGAACAGGGAGCGTCGAATCTCTCGCCGAATCTCTTTGTTACCCCCTCGTTGTCCCAAATCCTCTAGCACCTTCACCGAAACGGCGTCCTGAATCCGACCCAATACGTGAACCACCGCCAGTGACACATCAGGGTCTACGCCAAATTGCCGGAGCAACGGTTCCACCGTTTCTACGTCCGGCGATTCGGTCTCCAACCCCCCCTCCCGAAGTTTCCTCAATCCACTTCGTAAGGTCTTCTCTCGCACAATCTGTTTGGCCATCGTGTTATTTTTGCCACAGGATAGTTGGTTTTCCAACGCAGCATGCCAACTGTTGACTTGTCCGGCCCCGCCCGCTAATTCACATAAGAAGCGGTGAGCACGAAGAAGTCCCCCGTTTCAGAGTTCTTTCCCCGCGCGAATCCAGCATTTCGGGATACGCAAGTGGCCTTGCCGCGTGATCACCGAAGAGCATCGACACGTTGCCAAAAACGCAACGCCATCGACCCAAAACTAGTAATCCCAGGAGGCATGAATGGCAGACGGAACCATCGACCAGACAAACGACAACGGAATCTCCCTGATCGAGTTCAATCACCCCCCGGTCAACTCCTATACCCACGAAATGCTGCGGGAGTTTGATGACGCGCTACTGAAGGCACGCTTCGATGACGACATCCATGTGATCGTGATTTCTGGCAAGGGCGAGAAGTTCTTCTCAGCCGGTGCGGACATCAACATGCTCGGGTCCCAGACCCTTTCTTACAAGTCCAACTTCGCACTACACGGGCACGAGGTGCTGATGCGCATGGAGAACACCCCTAAGTTAGTGATTGCCGCCGTCAACGGGCACGCCATCGGCGGGGGTCTTGAAATCTCGATGGCCGCAGACATTCGAATTGGTAGGAAGGATGGGGGCCGGATGGGTCTCGCCGAAGTGAACCTCGGTGTGATGCCAGGCATGGGCGGAACACAGCGTCTCCCACGTCTGGTGGGTCGGGCCAAAGCCTTAGAGCTCTGCGCCACGGGAAAGCAGATAGCCTTCGAGGAAGCCCTAGACATGGGGTTGCTCCACTACCTCTACGAGCGTGATACATTCGTACAGGATGTAATGGATTACGCGAAGCAGTTCGTACCACCCAACAAGGCGAGTCTGGCCGTGGGAAAGATCAAGCGTGCGATTCACACCGGCATCGAAAGTTCACTGCCAGAGGGTCTAGCCTTCGAGCGAGAGGTGCTTACCCAGACTTTTGCCAGCGATGATGGCAACGAGGGCGTCACAGCCTATCTGGAAAAACGGACCGCTAAATTCACGGGCCACTAGGGGCAGGAGGCGAGCAGGCGCGGCACAACCGCGCTAAGCGGCCGGCCGTAGGGCCATAGGAAACAACCCTTAAGTTTCACAATCCGGAGGTATCGAATGTCCAAGCTACTGATCGGCGGCGAGATCGTAGACGCCGTAAAGAAGGAAACGTACGAGGTGCGAAACCCCGCTACTGGAGACGTGGTGGACCACGCTGCCAAAGGTTCTGAAGATGACGTCCAACAGGCCGTAGATGCTGCGGAAAGCGCGTTCAGGGAATGGTCTGACACCAACCCTGAGGATCGGGGCAAAGCGCTGGAGAGCGCCTGTGGACTCATCAAGGAACGCAGCAAGGACATCGCAGCTCTCCTCACTAAAGAGCAGGGAAAAACGCTATTCGAAGCCGGTCTAGAGATTCACCACCTTATCCACGGCCTGGAGTTCTACGCTGGCCTCGCCTCTAAGATCCGTGGGTCCCACGTACCCCTACCGCAGAAGAACGCCTACGGAATGGTGGTGCGCCAACCCATCGGCGTGTGCGGCGCCATCGTTCCTTGGAATTTCCCATTAACCCTTATGGGTACTAAGGTCGGTCCAGCGTTGGCAGCCGGGAACACCATCATCGTAAAGCCCGCATCGACCACCCCACTAGCCACGGCGCTATGTATGGAACTAATCCAACAAGCTACCTACGCCGACGGAAAGAAGAGCCTCCCCAAGGGTGCGGTGAACTACGTCAGCGGACCCGGGGGCTCAGTGGGGGAGGAGTTACTGAGCAACCCCCGCGTTCGTCGCATTGCCTTCACTGGCTCCACACCCATCGGCCGTCACGTCATGGAGGTGGCCGGGAGAGAAATCAAACGTGTCACCCTAGAACTCGGCGGTAGCGACCCCATGATCGTAATGGAGGACGCCAACGTCGACATGGCAGTAAAAATGGCGGACATCGGGAGGTACTTCAACTGCGGGCAGATGTGCCTGGGAGTAAAGCGCCTGTTCGTACACGAAAACATCGCCGAGGACTTCGTCGCCAAGCTCGCTGCGGGTCTCCAGAAAAAGACCGTAGGAGACGGAATGAGCAAGGAAAGCCGCATGGGACCACTCCATGTCGACTACCAGCGCACTGAGGTAGAGGAACAGGTAGAAGACGCCAAGGCCCGCGGGGCGAAGGCAGTAGTGGGTGGTGCTCGCCCGGAGGGGGAGGAGTTCAAGGATGGCTTCTTTTACCTGCCGACTCTACTTACCGACGTACCGGACGATGCCCGCATCGCTACAGAGGAATGCTTCGGACCGGCCCTGCCCGTGTTCACCTTCAAGAACCTAGACGAGGCCATTGAACGCGCCAACGCTTCCGAGTTTGGCCTAGGCTCATCGATCTGGACGAGCAACATGTCGCACGCCAACAAGGCTATCGACAAACTCGAAGCCGGCAACGTGTGGGTCAACTCGCTTCACTATGGCTACGACGAGCTTCCTTTCGGTGGCGTCAAATCCAGCGGGGTAGGTCGCGAGCACGGACCGGAGGCACTAGACTATTATTTGGAGCCCAAGGGCGTAGTGGTTGTCAACATGTAAAGTACTTACTCAGGATCACCTGGGTGCCTCAAAGCCGCAGGACCCAGCAAACTGGATCGGTGGCAGCCTTCCAACCACGCTGTCGCGACCGAAGCACGCGGCAGACAGGATCTCTCACCAGGTCAACATTCTGTCTGATCGCCAAGACGCTGCGAACTGAACAAGCCCGTCGCCGATGCAAGCACCAGTCAACTCTGCCGAGTCCCGACCAATTGGCCGCAACGTACGCCCACTGCGGAGGCTGGCGGCATTTTTAAAACCCTACCCGCTCCTGTTGACCGCAGTGGCTGTATCCCTTCTAGTGGCGGCATTAGCAACGCTCGTCCTACCGATCGCTGCACGACAGATACTGGAAACCGGCTTCGTAGAAGAGAACCGTCCGTTGATTAGTCAGCGTTTTCAGTTTCTTCTAGGGATCATAGCCTTCCTGGCCGTAGCATCCGCAAGTCGCTTTTATTTCGTAGCCAAAGTCGGGGAACGAGTAGCGGCGGACATCCGCAAGCAACTGCACGGGCACATTCTGAGTATGAGCCCGACGTTCTTCGAAGTTACCCGAACCGGGGAGATCCTGTCGCGCTTAACCACCGACACCACGTTGATCCAAACGGTGATTGGTTCGGGTGCCTCCACAGCCCTGAGAAATCTACTTATCTTTGCCGGTGGATTCGTGATGCTGCTCGTTACAAGCCCACAACTGATGGGTGCCGTCATGGTGCTGATTCCACTCGTTCTGCTACCTATACTGGTACTAGGCCGCAGGGTACGCCGCCTGTCGAGACTTAGCCAAGACCGAATCGCGAGCACCAGTGCCATTGCCGGCGAGAACTTCGATGCGATCGAAACGGTGCAAGCCTTCAACCAAGAAAACAACGAAAAACACCGCTTCGGCGCGGCCACCGAATCAGCCTACATTACGTCGTTAACGAGAATTCGTTACCGAGCCCTGCTCATCTTCCTGGTCATCACGCTAATGTTCGGCGGTGTCGTAGGGGTTCTGTGGCTGGGAGCGGAGGCGGTTCTAAGTGACCGAATGTCCGGTGGGGTCCTGATCCAATTCGTGTTCTACGCTATTTTCGTGGCAGGTTCCGCCGCCACCCTGAGTCAAGTCTGGGGCGAGGTTCAACGCGCCGCGGGGGCAGCGGAACGATTTGATGGAACTCCTTGACGAGCAGCCGACCATCAATCCCGCCGCAGCGACGCGATCCCTTCCCGAACCGCCGCAAGGTAGCGTCGTTCTCGAAACAGTGGAGTTCCAATACCCCTCCCGGCCCAGCGAACACGTACTGGACGGGGTTTCCCTCACAATCGAACCAGGCCAGACTATCGCGTTAGTGGGTCCTTCGGGAGCAGGAAAAAGCACCGTGTTCAAGTTACTGTTGAGGTTCTACGACCCGACCAGCGGGTGCATTCGGCTCGACGGCGTGGATCTTCGGGAAGCAAGCCCAGAGGCTGTGCGAGCCCGTATCGGTCTAGTGCCTCAGGAGACCGTAATTCTCGCCGCTAATGCAAGAGAAAACATCCGTTATGGCAAACCTGCAGCCCTCGACAGCGAGGTAGTAGCAGCCGCTCGCGCTGCCTTCGCAGACGACTTCATCCAAGGGCTTCCGGAATGCTACGACACTTTTCTCGGCGAGAGGGGTCTGCGTCTCTCCATCGGCCAACGTCAACGCATCGCCATCGCCCGCGCCATCCTCAGAGACCCAGCAGTGATGTTGCTGGACGAGGCCACTAGTTCCCTCGATGCAGAAAGCGAACATTTCGTCCACGAAGCCCTAGAGCGCCTGATGGCCAATCGCACCACCCTCATCATCGCCCACCGTCTCGCCACGGTTCTCAAGGCTGACCGAATCGTGGTCATCGACCACGGTCGAATTGTCGCCACCGGCACTCACGAGGAACTAATGAACCGTGGCGGCCTCTATGCTCGGCTAGCATCGTTGCAGTTCGCGCCCGAGACCTAGTGGACCTCGATAGCGCGAAACACTGCGTCACGTACCTGGTCGTAGTCCGCGGGCACTTCGATTGGGTTATTGCGGTAACGGGGTGGTACATCCGGAATCTGCCCCTGGTGATACTGGATCTTGAACTCAGGGAATTTGAGACCGTTGGCTGTGGAGATAACTACGACACGGTCCTGCCCACGGATGATGCCACGGTCCACCAATTTGAACAAAGCAGCAAGAGCCACCCCGGTGTGCGGGCAGTTGAATAACCCGGTACGATCAGCACGTGCGGCAGCCTCGGCCAACTCACCCTCGCTAGCCTGTTCTACCACGCCGTTAAACTCCTTAAGGGTTCGAATAGCCTTCTCGATACTCACGGGGTTGCCAATCTGGATGGCACTAGCCAAAGTCGGCTGCGCGTGCACCGGTTCGAACTCATCGAAATCCTTCAAGTAACTGAGATAGAGTGGGTTAGCCCGCTCCGCTTGGGCGCATGCGATGCGTGGGAGTTTCGAAATTATGCCAAGGTCACGCATGAGTTGGAAGCCCTTCCCCAACGCACTCACATTCCCCAGGTTTCCCCCAGGGATAATGACCCAGTCCGGTACCTGCCAATCGAACTGCTGCACCAACTCGATGCTAACGGTTTTTTGGCCCTCCACTCGGAGCGAGTTCATGGAATTGGCCATGTAAATATTGTGGCGACTGCACAGGTCCCGGACCAACGCCATACACCCGTCGAAGTCGCTGTCAATAGCTAGGGTAACAGCGCCGTGAGCGATGGGCTGAATTAGCTGCGCCGTCGACACTTTGTTTTTCGGTAGGAACACCACGGCACGAATATCGGCCACCGCACAGTAGGCCGCTAGCGCGGCGGACGTATCACCGGTAGACGCACACGCGACTGCAGGGATCTCTACTCCTTCCGACATCATCTGGCGCACCATGGACACCAGTACCGTCATTCCCAAATCCTTAAAGGAACCGGTGTGACTGTTGCCGCACAGTTTGATCCAAAGGTCAGGGAGACCAATCTCCCTACCAAGGCGCTCGGCCCAGAACAGGTTGCTACTCCCCTCAAGGGTCGACACCACATTAGCATCCTCTACGGCGGGGCAGACCATCTCCCGTTTGCCCCACACCGAACTGCCATAAGGCCACTTGGTCCGCATCAAACGCTGGTCGAAGAGCTCTATCCAGTATTCCGGCGAATGCTCCCGCAGACGGTCCAAATCGTGGCAAACTTCTAAAAGATTTCCACAACGAGGGCAGGCATAGATGATCTCTTTGACACTATGCCGTCCAGGACAACCTGCGATGCACTGGAACCACGCCTGGTAGGTGTCCAATGGCTCCGCCTGCGTTTCTTGTGCTCGCATGACTCGTCCTCTACCCCCCGACGAGCCGCCGACTTAAATACAGCGGCCCGTCCCGGACGGCCTACTGCCGTATTGCCGCCCTCTGCTCCGCATTGGGAAACACGAGTGACTTAATAACCACGGGAACCGCGCCCGAGGAAGGAATCAGGGCACCCACGTCAATGTAGTCGAATTCCTGCAATACAATGCCGTCCACTGAGACAATAGGCTTGTCGAGCTTCATCTCCTCTTTAAAGTGGAGCCCCAAAATACCGCCAATATCGCCGTCATTGACCAAAATTAGCGGGTGCCCATTGCTCAAAACCGACTCGAGACCCTCAACCACCGCAGCGCAGAAAGACTCTAGGCGAGCGAATGTAGCCGACCCGTGCCAATGAAATGCCAGGGCCACCGGTTGGCGACCTTCATGCAGATCTAACCGACGGAGTGCAGCGTCTATCGCCGCAACGACCATCGAGGTCTCGATGTCATCCTTCCACTGAAAGTCAACGCTCACTACCGGTACGTTTCTGAATGGAACTGCGTCGGAGGGCGAAATGAAGATCGTGCTACCGCTGACTTGGATCGTATACTGCGACGCACCAATGACCGTAGCGCGGATTCCCGCCGTGGGTTCCAGAATGGGAATGCCCAAACCCTCCACCCGCTGACGGATCTCCTGCCCCAAAATCGAACCCATGTCGCCGAAGCCGCCGTCAACATGACCATAGATGAACTCGGAAACTCCACCCGAGAAAGTGATGGCATCGATTCGTCCCCGATACGAGAGAGGTGGTAACCGAAGCAAGCTGCGGGTGTCCTCGGTGAGCTCATTCTGGCTGACTACCTCGAACAGCCGATCTGCCATCTCGACAGCAATGGCTCGGAGCTGCACCTCGTTCATGCGTTGACCCAATTCCAATTCAATACCGACTGCGCCGCCGTGGCGGCGCCCGGCCTCTTCCACCCGCACCACCGTATTACTTTCGTCCAAGGCCAAGAGCCGAGCGCCTACATCAATGGCGGTAACCTCCCGCACCCTACCACCCGCACACAAAGCAACCTTGCTAGTGCCACCACCTACGTCGATATTAAGCACCACCGTGTCTTCTCGTCCTGAGCGGGCCACCGCCCCGGAACCGTGGGCTGCCATAGTGGTTTCGAGCCCATCCCCGGCCGTAACCGATACGAACCGTCCCGCTTCCTCAGCAAAAAGCTCCGCAATAGCGCGAGAGTTGCGCCGCCTTACAGCCACACCAGTCAGGATCAACGCCCCGGTATCGACATCTTGCCGCTCAAGTTGTGCGCGCTGGTATTGTTCGTTGATGAACCGACCCAAACGCTCCACATCGATGGTCAAGTCATCTGTATAAGGCGTGAGTAGAATATCTGATTCACTCAGCACCGTCCGTTTCTTGACGATGTAACGGGTGCCTTCCTGACTCAACTCGAGACGCGAAAACACCAGATGAGATGTGGATGATCCGATGTCCACGCCCACACTAGTAAGCTTGATCTCATCTTCTTCAACGATGTGTCGGCCGGAACCGGTAAAACCAAGAGATCCTGTATCGGCCACGAGCGATTCCTAGACTTCCGGCTGATAGATTTCGCTAGGCATCTTGGACTTCATCCCCCCCTTGGCCAGGGTCTCTTCGAACTCCTTGCGCAGGAACGGATCCTCATCCCGATAGGCAATCGCCGTACCACCATCCTTGATCTCAATGGCACCGTAGTCGATGGCCTTCTCTCCCGGCCGGCCGCGTTCACGCCCGGGCGCGTGAGGGCCAAACCATGCAGACAGGCGCAAAGGCTCCGAACTGACACCGAAGTGTGCGTGGAACCAGTTTCCGCCCATGGGAGCCGCACTCACCATACCAACTGGCTCGTAGTCTTGCCGTCTCACCCCTTCCGCTTTACCATCCTTCCACGGCGTGGGACCCAGGGTAGAGGGCCAGGTGTAGGTGTAACCCTTGCCCTTCACACAAATCAGCACCGCAGCAGAGCCATGGGCGTGTGCTTTCGAATAGCGACCGGTTTCATGCTGACCAATCCACAAATAGAAACTGTTCCCCACCATGTGCGGTTCGATGCGACGATATCCGGGTGAGCGACGGTTATCCAGCGGCAGCTCACAGGCGACGATATCCGGGATGATATTGGTCTGACGCATCGCTAGCCCACGCACCGGATCCGGTTCAATTTCTTCATTGGATTTATAGTAGTCCTCAGTCTCCTTGTAACGGTCAGTAAAAGTGTAGGGACAATTGAAGATGAAGTCAGTGTTGTTGAATAAGTTCATGATGTTGGGAGCCGTGGTTCCTGCCAGCAACAATGCCGGGCTGGAGGTGGCATTGACTATACGGTGCATCGCGTTCACCGGAATGGCGAAGAGCGAGCCCTGCTGCCACTCGAAGGTATGCTTTTTGGCACTACCTTCCGCCCAGACCTCAGTGGTGCCGCGACCCTCTACCACGAAATACTGCTCCTCATACAGATGCTGCTCAGCGTTCAAGGCGCCAGCGCCAGGGACCTCCACAACGTAGGATCCCCAGAGTCCTTCGGTGCCCAAGAGCTGAATGAAGCTCGCGTTTCCTCCGAGCCGCTTCCATGGCTTCATGGGCAAATTCTGGACCTTCTCCACCCCAATGTCCCTGTAAATTGGGAGCTCCTGCTCTTCCATGAAGGTATCATAAGCCGTGTTGGGGCGAAGAAACTTCCCGTAGCCCGCCTTCTGCATCTCGCCCGTAGGCTCTTGCCATTGAGACTTTCCGTTACCAGCCATATTTGCCTCCCTGATTTGTGTGGTGAGCAACCAATATAGACAATAGACCTCTCAGCGTCCAGGGTCCGGCGCGGGCTAGACGGAACTCATCACCGTCTCTTTAGCATTTTCGAAATGGGGAATTACCAACCCGCGGAATACCCCAATATCAATCGCAACAGCGCAGCCCGACGGCGGCGATCCCGGCCCGAGCGATGTCTTCGTCCTCGTCGGAGGTACCACCGCTTACACCCACGGCGCCTACCACCTCGTCACCATCGCGGATCAGCAGACCACCTGCGGCCGGAACAACCTTGCCTCCGGACATGTCCGAGAGGGCAGCTAGGAATGATGGGCGATCCTTGAGACGGTCCCCAATAGAGCGGCTGGAGTCGCCCATACCCAAGGTGCCCCACGCCTTCCCGATGGCGATCTCTGGCCGCAGAATTCCTGCCCCGTCTTCCCGCTTGAGCACCTTGAGGTGGCCCCCATCGTCAAGCACAGCGACGCACATGGGTCGAAGCTTCAGCGCACGAGCTCGGGTCAAGGTTTCGTCGACTATGGCCGTCGCCCGTTCAAGACTTAGTCTTGAGCTATTTCTCACCAACAATGTCCCCTTCTCCCCTCTCCGGGGTGTCCAGGACAACCCCCTTCTTCGCACCCTCGTCCCGACGGGTTTCTACCTGCAGCGGCAACTGACCTTGCTTGGTCTCGCCCCAATAGACAGTGCGGTGTGGGAAAGGAATCTCAATGCCTTGCTCATCGAACGCCTTCTTCAGACGGCGATTGTACTCTCGTCCGATTTTCCACTGGAGGCTTGGGCGGGTCTTGAGCCGCGCGCGAATGATGACCGCAGAATCCTCAAACCGGTCAACCCCCATAATCTCAATGGGTTCCAGCATGTCCCCACGGAATCGAGGGTCCATTCTCATGTATTCATCGACCTGCTTCATTATGGCCACTACCTCATCCGTGTTTTCACGATAGCCCACGCCCACATCCATCAGGTAGCGGGAATAATCCTTGGTCAAGTTTACCACGTGTTCAATTGTGCTGTTGGGTACAAAATGGACATTGCCACTCAGGTCACGGATACGCACAGAGCGAAGTGTAACTTTCTCCACTACACCACAAACCCCACCGACATCCACAACGTCGCCGGCGTCCACGCTACCTTCCGTGAGCATAAAGAGGCCATTAATGATGTCCTTGATAAGCGACTGGGCAGCGAAGCCCACTGCCAAACCGAAGATCCCGACTCCTGCCAAGAGCGGGCCAGTCTCCACGCCTACAAGCTGCAGAATGAGGAGGGCTCCCGCCAGTACCACTAGTAGTTTTACCGAGGTGTGCACCAAGGGCGCGAGCGTTTGAAGCCTTCTTCCTGCATCGCGGCTGCGGACCCGGTCTAGGATCTTGGAGCGCAGCAAGGACAGTAGCGTTGCCTTACTGAAGCGTACTAACGCGATGCCTCCTAAGATCACCAAGGCGATCAGCGTCATTCTTGAGAGGAGAACTGCGCCCGCAGGAGTGCCTACGAACTCCACCACGGAAAGGCCCCAAACTTCCAAAAGCACTCCCGCAGCCAGTATAAACAGCGGAAGATCCACCGCCACTCGCAATAGCCCCCCTCGCCTTTCACCAACGGGGCTATCCGCCGCCTTTTTCCACAACAAGCGAACTATGTGCTTGACATAAAAGGAAATCAGCAACGCGCCGATCACCAGGAGCCCCGTGCCCACAATCCTTTGCCAAACAAACTCCGATGCATACTGATAGCCGGCTACGTTCAGAATTACGATTCCCACCAATACGGAGATGGCAAGTAGGTGCACCAAGGGCCAAACCAACCACACAAACCCCTCATTCAGACGGCTGCGATGGAAGACTGCCGGCACAACGGAACCGCGCCGATTGCACACGACCGCCACCAACATCAGCACAATCAGCACGAACGTGATCATTAGAACGCGCGCTAGCGCCAGATCGGTGGACACATCGTCTCCAGGAGCGCTCAGTAGCACATGACGTGGGACCAACGTTACGAAGGCGGCCACACACCCGAGCATCGTCCCCACCCGTAGCATCCGAGCTGCTTCGTAGTTAAGCTCCAAGCCCCGCTCTCCATCGCCCTCCGGACCGAAGGCCGCTTTTCCAAATAGCCCAACCCACAGGATCAGCGCGGTGAGCCGAAATGCACCAGCCAATCCCTGGCCAAGCGAATCACTCTGGAGAAGGCCGAACTCCGACAACCCAAGGATGATGAGGACGATATAAATCGGCCATACCGCAGCACGGAGCGCCTGTATCGTCATCGCGAAACACAACGACGTGCTCTGATCCTTCGCTACGTTCCCGGCGAGCCTCACTCGAAGCGCGCGTCGCACGCTCGCCGCAAACACCGGAAGGACCCCGAAAAGGAATGCCACCACAGCCCACGGCCAAGACGCAGCTGTAAACCGTGCTTTCGCCGTGCTCCATTCTAGCTGAACCCACACATAGACCCGTTGCACCAACGCACCGGCACCGTTGGCCGCCTGTCCCAATAGAGCCCAGTTTACAGGAAATAGGCCCAGAGGTTCCCGATTTTTAAGCCATAACATACGACCAAGGACCAGCGTGTACAGGCTCTCGAGTTGATCTTTTCGACGGCGTTTAAGCTCTCCCAAATGGGTCGCGTGCTCCGCTAATTCGTTGAGTATCCCCTCCTGTACCCGTAGTGCCTCCTTACGATCTTCAAGGAACCCACCGAGCCGAGAAGCCAATTCCGGCGACGGTTGTCCTTCCGCCGCAAGCGCACGCACATATTCCCTTGCTTCAGAGTCCACGAGGAATAGCTGTGTCCCTAGTTCAAACAAAGCTTGTCGATACTCTCGAAGTCGCCGGCTCAATGACTCTTCATCCCCGAACCGAACAGCCTCCCGTCGGCCCCGCTGACGAAACTTCTCAATTTCCACCTTGATTTGACGCGCCACCCAGTCACCTGCACCGTAGCGTTCCACTAAAGCCACGAGCCGCTCCTTGTTGCGCATACCCTGGTCAGCGAGCCGCTGTTGCACCGTAGTGTCAGCGTGCAGATTCTCCAATTCCCTCCGGTACGTAAGGGTGCCCTTCTGCAGGTTCAATACCTGGAGCTCGAGCGCCATGAGTAGGCTGTCGACCCGTGATCGAGTCTCCGTGAGGCGCCTCTCGATGAATGCGATCCGGTCATCCAGCACCTCTTCCTCGAAGTCGATACTTACCGACGTGTGCATAGCAGGGGATTTGATGAATTCGTCGACGGTCCGAGATTCGCTCGCGGAGCTAGGTTCCGGCGCAGGTTGCGGTGTAGGTTGTTGGAGGTACTCTTCGGCCTGGATTGCCTGTTGGGCTTGGTTGTCAGCGGACGCGGTTCCCTGAGCGGGTTCCACTGCGCCTACCTTGCCATCAGACATCTGGCCGAAGCTCGCTAGCGTGCCGAGAAGCAAAGTGGCAACAATTGTGAAGACGGTCAAAACCGCCAACGGTAGCCTAACACTCATTCCAAGTCTCTGACTTTATGCGACAATTTGTAAACTCCCAGTACATCGCCCTTCTGGTCTCCTCGCGCGGCGCACGTCAATCTGCTAGCTAGTGTCTTTTCTTACTTCACCACGTACCCACGATTCAAGATGACATCACGCGCTAACGGTATACTGCTAGGCACCGTCCTGTTGGTTTCCTTCACCACCGGTACGGCCAGTCGGATTTTCGCCATATCATTGCCGTCCATCGCAGTCGGCCTACACACAGACATGGTAGGCATCTCTTGGGCCCTGATCTCCTTCCAACTAGCTACGGCATCGCTGTCTTTGGTCTTTGGGCGAGTGGGCGACGTATACGGACGCCAGAACGTATATATTTGGGGCATCGTGCTTTTCACCGCAAGCTCTCTAATGTGCGGGCTGTCGAGCGACATCTGGCAGCTAATCATCTACCGGGTCCTCCAAGGTATCGGCGCTGCCATGATTCAGGCACAGGGACGTGCCCTGGCCATGGACGCGTCCACAGAGGAGTCGAGGGGCCGCGCACAGGGGTTCATGACCACCGCACACCACGGGGGGTTTCTATTTGGTCCGGTCATAGGTGGATTCATCATCCAATTTGCTCACTGGCGCGGCATCTTCTTCTTCCTCGTTCCCCTGGGAATCACCGCCACAGCCCTAGGGCTCTGTTACCGGCGTCTTCACGAACGTACCGTCTCGGACCGCCCTACTAACGGTCGTGCCGCCATCGATTATATAGGAGCGGCACTACTGGTAGCCACCACTTTAGTGTTAATGGCAATTCTTGACCGTCAAGCCATGGAAGCCCTCACCGCGACTTGGCGCATGGTCGCAGTCGCCACGCTGGTGGCGCTTGCTGCAGCGTTCCTTGCTCGCGAAAATTATGCTCCGAGCCCCATCATAAGCCTGACCTTATTTCGCATCCGAATGTTTGCCTTTAGTACGATTACACTACTTTTAGTCTCCATCGTGCTGTCACTCACGCTGTACCTACTGCCGTTCTATCTACAAGACGTATTGGGCTTAACTCCGTCGTTCATGGGAATGCTGTTCCTCAGCGCGCCAGTATTCGCAGCTACCCTGTCACCTTTAGGGGGTGCCATTTCGGATAGAGTGGGTCCAACTCTACCCGCCACCGTGGGCGTTATAATCTTCTCAGCAGCATCCTTTCTAGGGATCCAGTTCGAGCCGAGTTCACACTGGATACTACCGACTCTGGTGTTAGCGCTAGGAGGACTAGGGAGCGCCTTATTCTTCCCTGCCAATCACACGGCATTGATCTCTTCGGTGCCGCTGGAGCATCGCGGCGTCGCCACTGGCGCGCTCTACACCATGTTCGGATTAGGGAACGTCTTTGGCGTCACCATAGGGAATTTTCTCATGACAGTGGCTTTCCGAATTCACTCCAGCAATCCCGACGCACTCCCCACCACCGCCAATCAGGTGCCCTTCGTGTCTGCGCTTCAGGACACATTTCTCGTCACCACTGGCATTGCCGTTGCGGCAGCTGCATGTTCGGTGCTCCGGGCAAGACGTCGGCCGCAGCCTTGAGGGAAACGGGGTGCATCAAGGAGGACCCCTAGTTCCCCAGCCTTCACCGCCAAATGCCGTAGCACTTCAAGGATCGCTGCTCAGAAGTCTGAGACGATACGCACTATAGTAGTCGCTGCGGCAGGTTGATGAAGGTACTCATCTCAGTCGGCAGTACTGGAGCAGGGGCCTTACAAACATGAGCAGGAGTAAGTTGACTTATCCGTGTTACACCGAGGAGGCCCATAGCAATGACTATCTCGTTCTCCAGGAGCTGCAAGGCACGTACCAAACCCTCATAGCCACCTGCTCCGAGAGCCCAACCTTGAAGCTTACCAATGGTCACGGCCTTGGCGCCTAGGGCCACAGCTTTGACGACATCCGTACCCCTCAAGAACCCACCATCGATAATGATCTCGGCCTTTCCACCCACCGCCTGGATGATTTCCGGCAACACATCCATTGTCCCCTGACCGTGATCAAGCTGCCGGCCACCGTGATTAGAAATGTAAATAACATCCACGCCGTGCTCTACAGCGATAGTGGCGTCCTCCGCTGTAGCCACGCCCTTCAGAAGAAACGGGATTCCACCGATCTCCTTGATAGCACCCATGGTTTCCCAAGTGAGCTTAGCCTGCCACAGCCGGTCCTGGTTCGCCCTCTCCCGCCGCTTGCTGGGGGGAAGCCAGCGATTCATCATTTGCCGCTCTCGGTTGCTATAGTGAGCCGAATCCACGGTTAAGCACAGGGCTTTGTATCCGGACTGTTTAACCCGTTGTAAGATCTGTTCGACCCAGTCCAAATCCCCACGGACATAGAGCTGAAATATCTTATCCGACGGGGTGGCGGCAGCCGTCGTTTCGAGGGCAGGCTCAGTCACTGAACTCACAAAATTGATCGTGCCGAACTCGTTAGCAGCCTTAGCCGAAGCTACAGCACCGTCGGGAGTAATTTGCTGAAGCGATCCGATAGGGGCTAACATAACTGGAATGCGCAAGTTGTGGCCGAGCACGGTGGTGGAGGAATCCACCTGAGAAACATCTACCAAAACCCGCGGACGAAGGGCGAGCGAGTCTAGGGCCAACCGGTTTCGGCGCATCGTAGTCTCGGACTCACTGCCGCCACTTAGGTAATCCCACACCGGCTGGGGAAGGTTACGTCGCGCTTGTACAACCAGCTCCTGATTGCTGACGAATTGTTCACTCATTTCCATTCCCTTCCAACAAACGGCTTCATCTATCTCATATCTCTACTACTGATGGCCCATGCAGCCGAATTGATCTACTTAACCCGCTTCTAGGTAAGTTCGTTGGGACTTTATTAGCGAACACAATCCAATCCTCGGTCATATGGCTGCCGGTGCAGGACAATAATTCAGCACACGTCTTAGCACAAGTCCCGGAGCAAGAAATCCCGCAAAAAACTCGCGGCCCGAGGGCGCTACGCACAACACGAGCGATTGCCCTGAACAAGATTTGGCGGTACGGGTAGGAATCATTCCTGGAGCCACCTCAGAAAGGACGACCCATGCCTAACGAGATATCCATTTTCGGGCACGACCTTTGAGACTACACATCGAGTGCCCGTAGGGACTACTCGGACCGTAATATTCCCTTCGAATATATCAACGTGCTAGAGGACGAAGACGGTCTTCAACGCATGATGGACTTGAATGGTGGCAGCCGGGAGATCCCCGTCATCGTGGAGAACGGCAGAGTTACTGTCGGCTTCGGCGGAAGCTGAGCGGTGTGACGGCCACGGTCGTGGCCAGTAAATTGACTTGCGCCACCACCATCGGATATGCTCACGTCAAAGTGGGGCGATCCGTTAGGGAATCAGCCTCATTGGGAGGTGACCATGATCAAACACGTCGTCCTCATTAAACTCAAACCAGAGACATCCCCGGAGCAGATCAATCGGATGATCGCAGGCTATAACTCCATGAGAGATGCCATCCCCGACCTCCTGAGCTGGTCTATGGGACCCAACCTCCGCAACGATGGCGATTATGAATACGCTATGGTGGCCATTGTAGAGGACGCGGAGAGCCTCCGGCGCTACGTAGATCATCCCTTACACAAGCAGGTCGCTCGCGAGCTAGGGCGGCCAATCTTTGCGACGCGGGAGATAGCCGACTACGAATTTGATCCCGAAGGCGAGATGTGGGAACCCCAGGTTCAAGAGATATGGACAGAGCTGGCAGACACGGTGCAAAAGAAGCACACAGCCCTAGTGGTTATCGATGTACAAAACGACTTCTGCGCTCCCGGTGGGGCGCGCATGAAGGGAGATCTGAGCTTCGTCGAGGCCATGCGGGAACCGTTGCGGATAATGGTGGAAGCCGCTCGCGCCGCGGGAGTACCAATAATCTACACCCAGACTTCTAACGACAACGAGCATGACAACGGTCCTATCCTGGCGCGGCGTGCACGGGTGGGACTGGCCAACGCCAAATACACCGTCCCCGGGACCCCAGGATGGGACGTCTGCGATTTTGTCGCACCCGCCCCCGAAGACGTGAGAGTCAAGAAGTGGCATCACAGTGGTTTCACTAACCCCAAAATGGATGCCACTCTAGGCCGCCTTGGTATCAAGACCCTGTTGTTCACTGGCGCAGCCACTAACGGTTGTGTCGAGGCCACGGTTCGAGACGCATTTGCCCGAGGCTACTACAACGTAGTTCTGGAGGACTGCGTGGCCGCCTACGATGCTGATCTCCAGCGCTATTCACTCAAGAACATGGCCACCCACTTCGCGCTTATCAGTTCGAGCCTGGAGGTCCAACGAACATGGGCAGAACAGGGAATCCTGGCTGGATAGATGCACAGCCGCAATGTCTCGGTCGAGGAACAGCCCTGACCGGTCGTAAACCGGATGACACGCACCGCGAAGTGGAGCGGTGGCCCCAAAGGAGTTCATCATGGCTACATCCGTCGCGAAAACTCTAGATGACCCCGTCGCAACAAGCTTCAATTACATGATTCACAACGGCCCCAGGCCCGTAACCACGTTCGAAAAGCCTAGTCTCGGATATCCCCACAGTGCGCGGGGCTATGAGACGCACCCCGCCTTCGTCCGTAACGGGCGTCACTATCCCGAACTCTCCATCGAGTGCAACGGTTTCGCTCTCCGGCCCCAGCCAACAGCAATGACCGACTTCTTCGACGAGGATGAGGTGCAGGCCGTATACTACCCTGAGATAGAGGAGCTGATCAAAAAACACACCGGCGCCTACCGGGTGTTGATATTCGACCATACCCTACGTTCCGGCTATGAGAACAAGGGTTTCAAGGGCCCCGTCCAGAACGTGCACAATGACTACACCGAATGGTCCGGCCCCGAGCGAGTCCGGGATCTATTACCAAACGAATCAGGGAATCTTCTAAAACACCGCTTCGCCGTGGTACAGGTATGGCGTGGCATGCTCAACCCGATCGTCCGAGCACCTCTAGCCATGTGTGATGCCCAAAGTATCGCGAAAGAGGATCTTATCCCGACCGTACGGCCGCATCCCGATCGCCTCGGTGAAACTTACCACCTAACGTACAATCCGGAGCATCGCTTCTTCTACTACCCGGACATGCAGCCCGACGAGGCCATCATTTTCAAGTGCTACGATTCAAAACAGGATGGCCGGGCGCGTTTTTCCGCCCACTCGGCCTTTGACGATCCGAACACACCAGACGACGCGCCGCCACGTGAAAGCATCGAGATCCGAACCCTCGCCTTCTTCAACGAATAGGTGCTGGATCGGGACGGGTCGGGCCCTCGAACACAACACATTCCCGTTCTCATCCAATCCGTATCAACACCACAGGGTTTGGAGTCACATATCGTCGTCGAATCCTCGGTTAAAGCGGCGCCTCCAGTAAGCATCCAGGGCCTCGTACAAACCCGGGTCAGCCTTCTTGTTCTTGATGAACCAGTCCCCCAGAATGTCAATGCTGTAATCCACATCCAGAGTCGGGTTGGACGCAAACAATACCATTTGAGACAGCGCCTTCCGACTGGCGTTCTTCTCTAAGGCGTTCCCCAGTCCGATGAGGAACACCTCGCGTTCGTCTTCTCCTAAACGGTTGAACACGCTCCATAGGACCGAAGCAGCGCCGTAGCTCTCGACCTCCCTTGCTGTGTCGGAGTCGAGGCCCAGGGTAATGCGAACGATTAGACGCTCGTAGCCCCTTATGTCGTAGTATTCATACGGCATTCCGGGAGAGCCGGGACGCACCCCACGTGAAAGAACCGGGACCGGTGACGCCTCGAACTGGTTAACGCCGCTGAGTCACCGCGTCAACTAGCGCTGGCTTTCCTTGCTTGACCTGTTCAATGGCCCGGTCAATAGCCGGCCTCAGATCGTCAGCGTTCTCGATAGGACCCTCACTATGCCATCCCATCGAACGAGCAAGGGTGGCGAAGTCCGGATCGGGATCACACAGGTCCATTCCAATATGGGCCCGCGAAGGATCCGTACCACGATTCCGCGCCATTACAATCTGGTGGTTCCAGTCGTTGTAGTAGGCGCGGTTGTTATACATAACAATGAGCATGGGGATCTGGTATTTAGCGGCGATCCAAAGACTCCCCGCATCAAACATCAGGTCCCCATCGGGCTGGAGGTCCACCACCAGCCGACCGGTACCCTTGTGGGCTAGCGCCACGCCCAGGGACAGGCCAATTTGTGTACCAGTGCCAAGTTCCCTACCACCGTGGCGGTAGGGGCGGTCAAAGTTCCACAACCGACGCGCCCAGTCGTGTAATGTACCCGACGTCAAAACCCAATCTTCGTCCTTGATCGCTTCCCACACCTCCAAGGCTAATCGGGGAACGGTCATAGGTACCGCATCCCAGCGGTCCCCTCGAGCCTCCTCAAGCCACTTGGATCGAATCTCGGCGTGACGCTTTGCAACCACCTCGGTTCGTTTGGAAATCTTCTCGACCAATCCTGGCGTCCGGGCAATGCGTTCCTTCAAAAGCTTCGTCAAAGCCGGGGCCGTCGTCACGGGGTCCGCGGTCATACGCTGATGCGCGTAGAATGGGCGCGCGTACGTCATGGCCCACTTACTAATTTCCGTGTCAGTATAGCCTATGTCGATCCAAGTAGCGTCTTCCGGCACCATGCTAACAACCGTACGAGTAGCGATGTCCCGCACGTGAGTGGGCTTCTCAAAATCAGCGATGTCCAACGTCAAGACCACATCAGCGTCCTTGTAACAACCTTCGCTGTCCATACTTAGGTTCAAGGGATGTTCGCTGGGAAAATTCAGACGTGAGTCACAGTCCCAAACTGCGGCACCGAGTGTCTCCGCTAGCTCTACCACGTGGTCCCAACCGTGGGGTGGACGAGCAGCGAAATCCGCCACAATGACTGGCCGTTCAGCAGCAGCTAGGGTATCAGCCGCCTTTTCTAACGTTGCCGGGTCCGCCATCACCGGCGCCGGAACGTGCACATTGTCTTCCGGTGGCATGACTACATCATGGTCAAGTGGCGCCTCCTGGAGACCCGCGTCGTAGCACATATAGATAGGGCCCTGTTTGCCACTCATCATCACCGCATAGGCCCGGGCAAAGGCCCCGGGAACGGCGTCAATAGTAGTCGGCTGAGCATCCCACTTGACATAGTGGCGAATGGCTTCGCCCTGGACACTAGCCGAATGAATCCAGTCGATGAAAGGACGCCGCTTGGGCTCTTCCATAGGACCAGTTGCGCCCATGATGAAGATAGGCGCACGGTCCAGATACGCGTAATAAATACCCATCGGTGCGTGCAAAAGACCCACAAGATTGTGCACAATGGCGATCATGGGCCTACCGGTAACCCGAGCATACCCATGGGCGATCTGCACCGCAATTTTCTCGTGGTTACACAGCATCATAGGCGGATCGTTCTCACCGTAATTAACCAACGAGTCGTGAAGACCCCGGTAACTCGCACCGGGATTAAGTGCGACATACTCAAAACCGTAGCGCTTGACCATGTCAACAATGACGTCCGACTGCCACTTGCGGTCTGACTTCTTGATGGAGGGCATTTCAGCGGTCTCTTGTTTCTTCATGTCAATTTCCTCTCGTTCAAGATCCATGCCAACTGCGCAATCCGTCGCTCCAGCCGTGACCCGGACTCCAGGAGTACGCATCCCCCGTGGTTATTGGAACCCGGGGCAAGTCCAGGACAACGCCCTGAAGATCCGAGGGGCTCTGTGGGGGTCATTCTAAATTCCAACGCGACTCAGGTGTTGATGTCCCTGCGCCATACTATCGAATCCACCAAAGCAGGCTTACCGGCCTGGACTTGCTCGATGGCCCGCCGCACCGCAGGCCCCACTTCCGCCGGATCCTCGATCGGGCCTTCCGCATACCAACCCATTCCACTGGCAATGTGCGCGAAATCCGGCGGCGGGGCTTCTAGATCCATTCCGATGTAAGCCCGAGACGGATCGGTACCGCGCTGATGAGCCATGTGAATCTGATGCGCCCAGTCGTTGTAGTAGGCGCGGTTGTTGTACATGATGACGAGCATGGGAATTTCGTACTTGATAGGCATCCATAGAGCGCCCAAATCAAACATGAGGTCACCATCGGGCTGAAGGTCTACCACCAACCGCCCCTGCCCCTTGTGGGCTAGCGCCACACCAATAGACATTCCGATCTGAGTACCCGTACCTAATTCCCGTCCCGGATGCCGGTAGGGTCTATCGAAGTCCCAGATCTTCTGTACCCAATCCTTCAAGGTCCCTGCCGTCAATACCCAGTCCTCGCCCTTGATCGCCTGCCACACTTCGTGCGCCAACCGCGCCTCTGTCATGGGCCGTAGATCCATCTCCGCCTCGACCTGCTGCTGCCACTTCTGCCACTGGCGCTCGTGCTTGTCCGCCAATTTCTTCTTGCGACCCTCTACTCGCTCCCGCAGCACCGAGTCACCGTCGATCAACGCCTGGCAGGCTCGAGTAAGCTCGGGAATGACAATAGAAGTGTCGCCCATCACCCGTAGATCCCAATTGTTATGTTTGTTGTAATCCGTAGCCCACTTACTAATCTCGATGTCAGCAAAGCCCACGTCGATCCACTTGCAATCCGGCGATGTCACCACTGTAATTTCACGGGTTTGCGTGTTGAGCCGATGGGAACCCCGAGTCCAGTCGACCACATCTAACGCCGTTACCAGATCCACGTCTGCAAAGGCATCTGGATTAAAACTCATGCTCAACGGGTGCCGGTTCGGAAAACCCAACCGCTTACAAACATCGAACACAGATGCGCCGACTGTCTCTGCCAACTTCACCGTTGGCTCAAAACCCTCCGGCATTCGCGCCGCGTACTCAGTAAGAAGCAACGGATTATCTGCCTTGGCCAGCATCTCAGCGGCCTCGGCCACCGCCGCCTGTTCCGGCGCGATGCGCGACGGAATCTTGACAGCGGACGGTGGCGGCATCGGCACCTCCTCCGTAAAGGGGCTCTCCTGGAGCGCCGAGTCGTAGCACATATAGATAGGCCCCTGGGGCTCGCTCATCATGATGGAATAGGCGCGGGCGAAAGAGTCCGGCACGCCGTGGATACTTCCGGGCTGATAGTCCCACTTGGTGAAGTTACGAACCGCGTCGCCCTGGGCGAAGGCCGTATGTATCCAGTCGATGAACGGGCGCCGGTACTTCTCATCCATGGGCCCAGTAGCACCGATGACGAAGACCGGACAACGATCTATATAGGCATAATAAATTCCCATAGGTGCGTGCAGCAAACCCACGACGTCGTGCACAATGGCAACCATAGGTTTCCCTGAAGCCTTGGCGTAGCCGTGGGCGATCTGCACCGCAATCTTCTCGTGGTTACACAGAATCATTTCAGGATCGTTCTCACCATAATTGACCATCGAGTCGTGAAGACCCCGGAAACTAGCCCCCGGATTGAGAGCGACGTACGGGATATCATAGAGTTGCATGAGGTCGACGATCACGTCTGACTGCCAACGCTGGTCTGATTTTTTGATTTCCGACATGTGGAACCCCTCTTTCTCTAAGGCGTGGGTGGAACCTACTAGGTCATCGAAGGCGGCTTGTCAACGTAAACGCTCGGTTCCGAAATCTCAGACCATCCCGTGGCCTCGTGACGCTTGTTCAAGGCGACACAAGCGACTTCAGTTCAGCAAGCATACGTACGCAAGTACGCAAACACGGGCTCTTCACGTGGAGTCCCGTCAACGGCAGCCCTCCAACCGCCGCAAAGGACTACATACACAACACCCTATTGGTGACATCACCGCACACACATCCACCGGGGCGTTTGACCCTGAGGCAACCTACGGAACACACTGTCTTCTGTGAGACTCGGAATCATCTATGCCCTCACCGCAAGTGTAATATGGGGACTGGTGCCGCCGCTGATAAAGCGTGGGCTCGTTCACTCCGACGTCGATGCCGCAGTTACCGTCCAGCAGGTCGCCATAGTGGCATTCCTGTTGGTTTTATGGGTAGTCGGCTACGGAGGTGCCGGCCTGCCGATTCCCCTTCCCGCAGCGACTACATTCATCATCCTAGGTGCAGTCGGCGCGTTCTTCGGTCGCGTCTTTCTACTTCGAGCCATCGACCAGATCGGTGCTTCCAGAGCGCAATCCATCAAGAACGCGTCACCCCTACTCACTACCGCAATTGGGGTCACCTTCCTCGGAGAAACCGCTACACTGGAGAGCTGCGGGGGAGTAATGCTGATCGTGGCTGGAATCTTCCTCATCACACGAACGAAAGGGTCCGTGGGAGAGCCTTCTCCCCCACTGATGGGGTTCGGCAACGCCGCCTTATCGTTGTCGCTGTACAGCCTGGGCCCTATCCTGAAGCGGCTCGGGGTCCTGCAAGGTGGCGACCCCATTGTCGGCGCAGTCATTATCCAGGTCACAGGGTTGATTTTCATCGGCCTCCTGGGAAAAGCACTACGGATCCGAATCGTATGGCGTGGCGTACCTTTGCCTGGCACCGTATACTTCGTTTTGTCCGGTGTCGCTCACGCCATCGGTACAGTCCTAACCATGCTAGCCGTCGTCCATGCGCCTGCGGTGATTGTAGGACCCATATGGAACACACAGCCACTGGTCACCTTTGCCCTGGCACATTTCACTCTCAAGGGTATTGAGATCGTCCGGCTCCAGGACGGGGTGGGCGCCGCCCTAATCGTTGCCGGAGTGTTCGTGTTAGCGTGGATGTAAAACCAAGCCGAGACTGCATCCGTCATCGGCTTATCGAAGAACGATTAAGGGAGGTCGGTGCTGCCCATAAGATAGCGATCCACTTCTCGGGCCGCACCACGACCTTCGTGGATAGCCCAAACAACCAGGCTCTGGCCACGCCGAGCGTCACCGGCCGCAAACACCTTATCCGAGTTAGTGGCATATTTGCCGTATTCCGCCTGGGCATTGGAACGAGCATCACGCTCAACACCAAGTTGAGTTAACACCTCATCACCGGGACCTGAGAATCCCATTGCCAGCAGAACCAAATCTGCGCGCCACTCTTTTTCCGTCCCTTGAATAGGACTGAAAGGTGCACCGTTTGCGGGTTTATTCCAGTCGAGATCAATCGTTTGCAACGCCTTGACCCGCCCGTGTCCGTTGTCGATGAACTGGACCGTGTTGGTGTCGTACCGTCGAGGATCGTCGCCAAACCGCTCCTTACCCTCTTCCTGACCATAGTCCAATTTGTAGACAACTGGCCATTGGGGCCATGGGTTGTTCGGAGCCCGTTCCGGCGGAGGTTTCGGAATCACGTCGAACTGCTGTAAACTGGCGCATCCATGGCGAAGGGCAGTCCCCACGCAGTCCGTGCCTGTGTCACCACCTCCCAGCACAATGGTGTGTTTGTCCTTGGCCGAAATGTAGTTACCATCCCGATGGCTCGAGTCGAGCAAGCTCTTAGTGTTCGCATGGAGGAAATCCATAGCAAAGTGTACACCTTCTAGCTCTCGACCCGGTGCGTTCCGTAGAAAGTCATTGGGCTTAGTTGCACCAACACAAATCACCAACGCATCGAATTCCCGCAGCAGCTCGTCGGCAGGTAGATCTTTGCCCACTTCTACACCCACTGCGAACTCAACGCCCTCCTCCTCCATCTGTCTAAGCCGTCGCTGCAACACTTTCTGTTTGTCAAGCTTCATGTTGGGGATACCGTACATAAGCAAGCCACCCGGTCGATCCGATCGCTCGTAGAGCATGACCTGGTGCCCGGAACGGTTGAGTTGCGCCGCACATGCCAACCCGGAGGGACCCGAACCGATGACCGCTACCCGCTTCCCCGTACGCACCGCGGGCGGTTCAGGCACAATCCAACCTTCCTCGAAACCACGGTCTACGATAGCGCATTCGATCGTCTTGATGGTCACCGGATTACTGTTGATCCCCAGGACACAGGAGCCCTCACACGGAGCTGGGCAAACACGCCCGGTAAACTCAGGAAAGTTGTTCGTCTTGTGTAGCTGTGCCAGGGCCTCTTTCCAATTATCCCGGTAGACAAGATCGTTCCAATCCGGAATGAGGTTGTTCAAAGGACATCCCGAAGCGCCCGGGCCCCGTCCCATAGGAACGCCCGTATGACAGAACGGAATTCCACAGTCCATGCAACGACCACCCTGCTCCCGAAGACTTTCCGCCGCCGTCGGTAGGACGAACTCGTTCCAGTCATTCAAACGTTCGAGCGGACTTCGATAGGCCTGCTTACTCCGCTCAAATTCTATAAATCCTGTAATTTTACCCATTACAACTCGGGGGTTGTTCCCCGTCCCTCATTCCTCAACGTGTCGTAGTGGCGCCCCCTCAAGCCAGGCTGGCTGGCGATCCAACGGTTTCAACCGCCTGGGCCTGGCGAGCGGCCATCTCCTGAAGAGCCCGGCGGTAATCTACCGGCATAACCTTGACAAATGATCCCTGCAACTTCGACCAATGAGTCAATACGTACTCACCACGGTCGCTTCCGGTGTGCCGCACGTGAGCTTCAATCAAGCGACGAACATGGCCTATATCCTCACTATCATCCAATGGTTCCAGTTCCACCATCTGGCGATTACATAGGCCAGGGAAGTCCCCCTCCTCGTCGAGGACATAGGCAATACCGCCGCTCATACCAGCGGCGAAGTTACGCCCCACGGGGCCAATCACAACCACGCGCCCACCCGTCATGTACTCACAACCGTGGTCACCAATGCCCTCGATTACCGTCTCGGCGCCGCTGTTACGTACTGCGAAGCGTTCGCCCCCGCGACCACGGAAAAAAGCCTGACCACCAGTGGCGCCATATAGGGCCACGTTGCCAATGATGATATTCTCGGTGGGATTGAACGTGGCATTCTCCGGCGGATAGACTGCCATAAGTCCGCCGGACAGCCCCTTACCTGTATAATCGTTGGACTCCCCTTCGAGAAGGAGTGAGATTCCCGGAGCCAAGAATGCCCCGAAACTCTGTCCCGCTGAACCGAATAGGTGGACCCGAATAGTATCCGGGGGCAATCCATCCGCACCATGACGCCGCGATACCTCGGCACTGAGCATTGTGCCAGCAGTCCGATCGATGTTGTGGATCTCATGTCGTATTTCTACGGGCTTTCGGTCCTCAAGCGCGTTTTTCGCCGCATCGATAAGAAGCGGATCAAGCTTCTTGTCCAACCCGTGGTCCTGCGTTTCGCAACAATACCGCGCCACCGAGGACGGCATTTCCACCAACCTGAGTAGCTTAGAGAAATCTAACCCACGGGCTTTCCAATGATCGATAGCCTTGCGGGTGTCGATACAGTCCGTGCGCCCAACCATCTCGTTTACTGTACGAAATCCAAGATCCGCCATGATCTCCCGTAGCTGTTCTGCGATGAACATCATGAAGTTGACGACGTGCTCCGGCTTGCCCGTAAACTGTTTCCGAAGCTCCTCGTCCTGCGTCGCCACGCCAACGGAGCAGGTGTTGAGATGACACTTGCGGAGCATGATGCAGCCACTAACCACTAGAGCAGTGGTTGCGAACCCGAACTCCTCTGCGCCCAACATACATGCAATGGCCACGTCTCGCCCAGTCTTCAGCTGCCCGTCGGTTTGTACGACGATCCGCCCTCGCAGGTCGTTTTGAACCAGTACCTGCTGGGTCTCGGCAATTCCCAATTCCCAGGGAATGCCGGCGTGCTTCATGGAAGACTCCGGTGACGCACCGGTACCACCGTCGTAGCCGCTTATGAGCACCACGTCCGCCTTGCCCTTGGATACACCGGCAGCTACCGTACCTACCCCAACCTCAGCCACCAACTTGACGTGAATGCGCGCTTGGTCATTTGCGCACTTCAGGTCGTGAATTAGTTGGGCTAGGTCTTCAATTGAATAGATGTCATGATGTGGCGGGGGGGATATGAGACCCACTCCCGGTGTAGATTTGCGCACGCGGGCAATAGCCTCGAACACTTTGTGCCCGGGCAACTGTCCACCTTCTCCGGGTTTAGCCCCCTGTGCCATTTTGATCTGCAGGTCGGTGCAATTGACTAGGTAGTCACTCGTCACACCAAACCGCCCAGAAGCCACCTGCTTGATAGCGCTGTTGCGCCAGTCACCTTTAGCATCGGGGTGGTAGCGCTCCGGATCCTCGCCACCTTCGCCCGAGTTACTCCTACCGCCAATTCGATTCATTGCAATGGCTAGATTCTCGTGGGCCTCTTTGCTGATGGAGCCATAGGACATGGCACCCGTGGAGAACCGTTTAACGATCTCTGAGGCTGGTTCAACGTCGTCGATGGAAACTGCGGGATGCATCGGCCTGAAGTCGAACAGTCCTCGAAGCGTCCCTAGTATACGAGTCTGGTCGTCGATCTTTTTTGTGTACTCTCCAAATAGATTATAGTCAGCGGTACGCGCAGAGGTCTGCAACAGAGCAATCGTTTCCGGGTTGAATAGGTGGTGCTCCCCGTCTTTGCGCCACTGATAAGAGCCACCCACGTCCAGAGTGTCATCCCTCGTCACCGGCCGTACCGGATAGCCATTATGGTGGTGTTCGCGATACTCCTGCTCAACTTCATCGAGCCCGATTCCTTCAATACGGGATGCTGTCCAAGTAAAATACTTGTCTATCACGGATTGTTTCAGACCGATGGCCTCAAAGATTTGGGCCCCGTGATAGGACTTGATGGTGGAGATTCCCATCTTGGACATGGTCTTTAACACACCCTTACACAGGGCTTTGATTAAGTTGCTTCGAGCCTCTTCTCCGTCAAGGTCTAAGGTGAGCCCGTCGCGACACATCCATTCCACCGTTTCGAGGGTCAGATACGGGTTCACCGCGTTGGCCCCGTACCCGATCAGTAAACAGCAATGCATCACCTCCCTGGGCTCACCCGATTCAACTACTAGCGCAGCGCTGGTTCGCAGTCCTTCCCGAATTAGGTAGTGATGCACGGAGGCCGTAGCCAACAGGCTCGGAATCTGAATCCAATCCGGCCCAACGCCTCGGTCAGACAGGGTAATCACCGTGGCGCCTCGCTCCTTGATGGCCCGCCCAGCTTCCACACACAGTGCATCTACAGCCTCTTCCAAGGCGCCGACGGGGGCAGACCGAGGGAACACCGCAGACAGCGTCTCCGCCTTTAACCCAAGCTGGTCCAATGCCTTGATTCGGGCCAGCTCGCGATTGGACAGCATCGGCCGCATCAACCGAAGCTGGCGGCAATGGTCGGGCGTTTCGCCAAACAGATCTTGCTCGGAACCGACAGAGGTTCGTAAAGCGGTCACCAACTCTTCGCGAATGGCATCGAGGGGGGGGTTCGTCACCTGTGCAAACAGTTGTTTGAAATAGTGAAAGAGCAATTGTGGCCGATCGGAAAGAACCGCCAGTGGAGCATCGTTACCCATGGAACCGAGCGGCTCTTCTCCGCGGGCCGCCATGGGTCCGATAAGGATCTTCAATTCCTCACTCGTAAAACCAAACGCCCGCTGACGGTCCTTAAGGGATTCCGGATCGAACCCGGGAATTTCCTCGGCCTCGGGCAAGTCTTCAAGCCCTACCATTTCTTCCGAAAGCCATTTGCGATAAGGCCTGCGCGTGCTGACTTCGTGCTTGATCTCATCGTCGGCGATTATTCGGCCTTGAAGGGTATCGATGAGAAATAAGCGTCCCGGCTGCAATCGACCACGCATCAAAATGCGATCGGCCGGCAAGTCGAGAACTCCCGCCTCTGAAGCACCGACAATGAACTGGTCCTTAGTGACCACGTAGCGGAAGGGCCGCAGCCCGTTACGGTCCAGTGTGGTACAGACGCGGTCGCCGTCACAGGCGGCAATCAGGGCAGGGCCATCCCACGGCTCCATGAGGCAGGCATGATAGGCATAGAAGGCCTTCTTCTCTTCGGACATCGTCTCATGGTTTTCCCAAGCCTCAGGGATCATCATCATAAGGGCATGAGGCAAGGATCTCCCGGTGGCCACCAACAGCTCTAGCGCATTGTCGAATCCCGCGGTGTCGCTGGCCCCCTCGCGGATGATCGGGCTCAGCTTGGCCATATCGTCCCCAAAAAGAGGTGAAGAAAACAAAGCCTCCCGCGCCCGCATCCAATTTTGGTTCCCCCGGATCGTATTAATCTCGCCGTTGTGGCACAACGTGCGGTAGGGGTGCGCTAGCCGCCAAGACCCGAGCGTGTTGGTGCTGTATCGCGAGTGAACAAGGGCTAGAGCAGAGGTAATAGAATCGTCGGAGAGATCCCGATAGAAGGCATCCAGTTGATTGGCCCGCAACAATCCCTTGTAAACGACAGTCTTGCTGGACAGACTGGAAATGTAGAAAACGTCTCGGTCCTCGTGACCAAGTCCAGCATCCACTTCATTCTCGACAACCTTGCGGATCACGTAAAGCTTACGCTCAAATCCGTCTTGAGTATCAGTGGCCGGGCCACAGGACACGAAAAATTGTCGAATCAGGGGCGCAACCTGACTGGCCACTTCACCCGCCTTAGTGAAGTCCACCGGAACATCACGCCACCCCAAGCAAACCTGACCTTCGTCCTGAATGGTCTTCTCGATCACACCCTGACACCACAGCTGCTGATCCCTCTCACGGGGCAAGAAAACCATACCAATGGCATACTTACCTGGACCTGGCAGAGAGATACCGTTTGACTCGCAATTTTTATGGAAGAAGGCGTGGGGGATCTGAAATAGAATACCTGCGCCATCGCCCGTGTCCGGATCGCAACCACAGGCCCCGCGATGCTCCAGGTTCATCAGAACGTTAACGGCATGCCGGATGATGTCGTGTGATTTTCGACCGTCAAGGTTAGCCACCACACCTACACCGCATGCGTCATGCTCATACGCCGGGTCGTAAAGCCCTTGATACTGCTTATTCATGCCAACAGCCCTTCATAAACACCTGCAAAACTCCTACGCGTCCCTGTCCGAATTCGGAACAAGGCGAGATACCATAAATTGGACCGAGTTTCAGTAGCTAGCGGGTTCTCGTTAGCAGCCACTTCGCGACTTCTTGTCGTGTGTGGCCCTGGAACGCTGTACTGGCAGGCGGCCGGCTTAGTTCGCCGATCTGCAACATATTTTACCAACCTATACCCACTTCTGCTACGCCTACAGTTCAAAAAGTTACTTTAATTGATCGTCAATCGGCAACGCTGCCATTTCCGAAATGGTTGTAGGTTCGTTATAGAAGAAGCACACCAAAAAAACTTTGGAGCTTCCATAATGAAATACGTTGGTCAATCTGTGCGCAGTCTCGATGCAGACGAAAAAGTGACTGGAACTGCCGTCTACACGGCGGATCTCAAAGTTCCGGGGATGAAATACGCTAGACTGATCTGTAGCCCCCATGCACACGCGCTTATCGATGGGCTTGATCTAGATGCGGCACAAAGGGTTGACGGCGTCCACTCCATTGTTACCCATGAAACCCTAGATCTCGGCCGGCTAGGGTGCCTTCGCACGATCAAACCCTACGGACAAGCCGTCAAGGACCGCCCGGTGTTAGCTTATGACAAAGTGCGGTTTCAAGGCGAACCCGTAGCCATCGTGGTCGCGGACAGCGAAACTGCAGCCGTGGAGGCAGCTGCGCAGGTTCAGGTTCGCTACACCCCACTGCCCCAAGTTTCAGAAATGAGCTCCGCGATCAAGGGCGGTACACTTGTCCACGATGCGGAAGCCGACTATGACCGAGTAGGCGCCGACGATTTCGACTACGATTACGCACACAACAGCTGCGGTGGCACCCACTTTGTACAAGGGGACCCGGAACAGGCCTTCCGCGAAAGTGCCCACATCATCGAGGACCACTTCTCGTTCCCGTCGCTGTTCCACTATCCCATGGAACCACATTGTGCGGTCGCTATGGTCGACGACACATCTGTCACGGTACACACCTCGTCGCAGGCCCCCTTTCCCGTACGTGACGAGTTAGCCCGCATGTTCGGTCTAGAGAAAGAACAGGTGATCGTGAAGGTCCCGTACGTTGGCGGGGGGTTCGGTTCCAAGGGGCACATTAGCGTGGAACATTTAGCTGTACTGGCAGCGGCGGCGGCGGGAGTGCCTGTACAACTGCGATTATCCATGGAAGAAACTACCTTCACAGCCCGACGGCACCCCGCTGAAATTGAAATGCGGACCGGGCTTCGAGAGGATGGTACGCTACTTTGTCGCCAGACAAAGATATATCTAGATACCGGCGCATACGCTGATTTCGGCATCCAAGTTACGCGCAAGGCCGCCTTTCGCTCCGTGGGCCCCTACCGAGTGAAACACGCGAGCGCCGACTGCTATTCAGTCTACACCAACAAGGTGCCGGCCGGGGCCTTTCGCGGTATCGGCAGCGTCCAACTTGGGTGGGCCTGCGAAGCCCACACTGACCACATTTGTACTGAGCTGGCCTACGACCCCATTGAGTTCCGAATGAAAAATCTGTTGCGGTCTGGCGAACGATACGCCCTCGGCGGCCCACCGCTGGACGGTGACCCTCGTGAGACCCTACAGGCCTGCCTCACTCGTTTCGAGGAAGCAGGGCGTACGCGGGAGATCGAGTCCTTGGCACAACCCACTGAACGAGTCGGCACCGGAATCGCGTGCAGTATCAAGGATCTCTCCACCACCCAGTATAACGCTCGCATCGTGTTCAACGACGATGCCACGTTCACCATATACGCCAACGCTCCGGAAATCGGCGGGGGGGCCAAGACGGTACTAGCCCAAACAGGCGCAGAGGCACTCGGCGTGGGGATCGATAGAATCACCATCGCACCCTACGACACCAGCAACACTCCCGGTGCATCTGGCGTGTACGGCAGCCGTATCACCGTGCTCATGGGCAATGCTGTAAAGCGGGCGTCAGAGGAACTAAGGGAACTTCTGCTAGAGAAGGCCGCTGCACTCTCCGACCGCGACCGCCAGAATCTAACCCTAGACGACGGAGTGTTCACCAGCGATGGAGAGTCAGTCTTGAGACTAGAAGAGTTAGCCGAGGGCACGACAACCGGCACACTGGTGGGCCGCGGCATGGACAAAGCCCTCACCCGCGACCGGATCGATATCCGCACCTGGGAGATCAATGCCGGTATTGCCGTGATGGCGGTGGATACCGATACCGGCAAGGCGCGTTGCCTGAGTTACATTTCCTCGGCCGACATAGGACAGGCCATACACCCGCTCCGGTGTGAAGGGCAGGAGGAAGGATCAATAATGTTCGGTATGGGCAACACGCTCACCGAGGAACAAGTATTCGATGGGGCACTACTACTTAATCCTAGCGCTATCGACTACGCACTGCCGCGATTCAAGAACTTGCCGACAGTGTTTGATTCTGTCCTGATCGAGAACAAAGATGGCCCCGGCCCCTTTGGCAGCAAGGGCATGGCTGAAGGTGGCCTTGCGCCGGTGGCACCAGCTATCGCGGCAGCATTAAGGCAGGCCGTAGGCGTGGTCGCGCACGACCTACCCATGAGCCCCGAGCGGGTGTACCGATTGATGTCATCAGCGGACTAACTAACGCGTAACAGGCATCCACAAATAGCAAACCCACGTAAAGAGCAAGTGGACCACGAGTTCGTTTCCATTGACAGTACTCGCAGTCCTGCGCGAGCAGGACAGTCAAACGGTTAGTGACATGCTACTTACGTCCCCATCGAAGACCTAAGGACACTGAGAAAAGGTTCGGTTTTAGGCGGTCGGCAGAGTCAGGACGTTACGGCCGTAGCTACGATCTATCGCCAGGATCCGTGACGGTGCTACCGTTTGGCGTTCACGCCAAGAAGCGCTAGACTACCCGTATGGCTCAACCACGGACCACGTTTGCCAAGCGGCAGCGGGAACGCGCAAAACAGGAGAAGAAAGAGGAGAAGGCTAGGCGACGCGCCGAACGTCGGGAGTTGCGACAAGAACGGCCCGAGCGTGGGGAAGACGATCCCGACATTGCGGACATTGTCCCTGGTCCACAGCCCCTTCCCGACGATTTTTAAGCTTCGCGACTCGTAAATTATCGCTTAGGGCACACCGTCAAAAGCCTTCGCTGTTTGCAGGGGCACGACGAATGCGTGTGCCACAAGAAATCCTCATCGATCTGCTCTGCAAACGATTGATCTTGGTTCCAGAGCAGCCTTTGACAAAACCCGCCCCTATCATCAACTAAAACAACAGCATTTAGCCAAAATAATCGCAGTTAAAACCCTAATCCCACCCTCAGGCCTACACGGAAAATCTATGCCGACGACAGACAGAACGACTTTTAATAACTTTGGCTTGTCCGCTCCACTACTCAAGGACCTCGCCAGAATAGGCTTCGCCAACCCTACTCCCATACAGGAGAAATCCCTGCCCCCGGCCCTCGCTGGTCGGGATATACTAGGTTGCGCACAAACCGGCACGGGCAAAACTGCTGCCTTCGTTATTCCAATGGTAGAGCGGCTCACAGGGTCACCTGAGGGACCCCCCCGTGGATTGATCTTAGCCCCGACGCGCGAGCTGGCGTTCCAGATACAGGAAACCCTGGACAACCTCGGACGATCCCTACGGGTCTATGGCACGACATTAGTGGGTGGCGCCGACATGCAAGCTCAGATACGCGGCCTAAAACGCCACCCTGAAGTTGTAGTGGCCACACCGGGCCGGCTTCTGGACCTCATGTGGGATGGGTACCTCGACCTCGGCGACGTGGAAATGGTGGTGTTGGACGAAGCCGACCGCATGCTAGACATGGGATTTGCCGACCAACTAAATCAGATCATCGACGCGCTCCAGCCCGACCGGCAAAGCTTCCTGTACTCGGCAACTCTGCCAACAGATCTGGAGGAGTTGGCGCGCATGTCCATGCGGAATCCGTTCCACGCCGTCGTAGCCAAACCAGCAACACCCGCGGATGGCGTCACTCACACGCTCCACAACACAACACAGGGGGGCAAGACGTCACTATTACTGTCCCTACTAAACGACAGTGATGAATCGGTTCTAGTGTTCACCCGTACCAAAAACCGAGCGGACCTCATCGCAGAAACCCTGTGCCGTAACGGCCACAAGGCCGCGGCGATTCACGGAAATCTTTCGCTAGAGCGGCGCCGGGGCGCCCTTGAGGGGTTCCGGCGTAGACGCCACCGCATCCTGGTCGCCACCGACATTGCTGCCAGGGGCCTGGACATAGAAAACATTGGCCACGTGATCAACTACGACCTCCCGTACACGCCTGAAGACTACATCCATCGCATTGGCCGTACCGCGCGAATGTCAGCCGTAGGTCGAGCCACAAGTTTCGCGACCGCAGCTGACAGCCAATCAGTGAAAGCTATTGAATCGATCCTGGGCAAGTCCATTCCTCGGCCTTCAAATGGCAAGACGAACAAGAAACGACATGCCCAAAAGCTAGGAACAGATGCTCCAGAAAGCCAGAAGCGGCCACCCGCAACCAAACGCCATCGTCCAAGAAAGCGGAATAGCAGCTCGACCGCTCGGACGGAACACCACAACAAGACCGCGCCTCAACAGGCAGGGCCCGCCACCGACCGACCTTAACTCGGGCATCGGAAACACCGGAACCCAGAGCGGGACCCCGACAAGGAGAACCGATGGAACACCCTGCACTTCCCATCAACGTGACCGTAAACGGGCACGCGCACGCGTTGGATGTTGAACCCCGTCTTCTATTAGCCCACTTCCTTCGCGAGAATCTCGGACTGACCGGCACCCACGTAGGTTGCGACACCAGCCAATGCGGCGCGTGCACCGTACACTTAAACGGAGCTGCGGTAAAGTCCTGTACAGTGCTAGCGGTCCAAGCCGACGGAGCTGAGGTGACTACCATCGAGGGTATGGCAGATGGGCCGTCCCTGCATCCTGTACAGCAAGCCTTTCAGGACGAACACGGGCTTCAGTGTGGCTATTGCACCCCCGGTATGGTGATGACCGCCGCCCACCTGATACAAACCAATCCGGAGCCGGACGACGAGGCTATAAAACATGCCCTGGAAGGAAACCTGTGCCGCTGCACTGGGTACGTGAACATCATCAAAGCGATCCGAAGGGCAGCCGAACAGATGAGGGGGCAGCATGTATCCAGCTAGCTTCGGATACAGCGCACCACGCTCCCTGAAGGATGCGTTTGGGCTGCTT
This sequence comes from uncultured Syntrophobacterales bacterium, assembly GCA_964438895.1. GTDB lineage: Bacteria > Desulfobacterota > Binatia > UBA9968 > JAJDTQ01 > JAJDTQ01. The sequence goes on from CAYTMJ010000034.1 coordinate 91,573, forward strand.
CAGAAACACGGCGAGGACGCCAAAGTGCTCGCGGGAGGACATAGTCTCATCCCGGCCATGAAGCTACGATTGGCTCAACCCGAACTTCTAGTCGACCTACGACACATCACCGAGCTCAAGGGCATCCGAGAACATGATGAGCACCTAGTGATTGGCGCCCTCACCACCCACACAGAGGTAAGCACCTCAGAAGCGGTTCACCGGTTACTGACTGGCCTAGCCGACACCGCCTCGGTTATCGGCGATGTGCAGGTACGGAACCGCGGCACCATTGGCGGTAGCGTTGCCCACGCCGATCCAGGCGCCGACCTTCCGGTCACTTTGACGGCCCTAGAGGCTTCCTTTATCCTGGCATCATCAACCGGTGAACGTATCGTCCCGGCGGACGACTTCTTCATGGATTTCTTCACCACCGCGATGAAGCCACACGAGATATTGACCGCCGTACAGATTCCGATACCACCCTCCTCTACCCGGACAAGCTACTTAAAATTGCCGCACCCAGCATCCGGTTACGTGGTTGTGAGCGCAGCAGCGACGTTATCGGTGGACGAATCCGGCACGTGCAATGAGGCGCGAATAGTACTGGGTGGCGTAGCGGAGACACCCCATCGGGCACTCACCGTAGAACGCGCCCTAACGGGTCAGAAATTGACACCAGATGTGGCGGCGGTAGCGGCGATGCGGGCCGTGGACAACATTGATCCGCCCACGGACTCCTATGCGGACGGCGAGTACAAGCGCCACATGGCGGTGGTGTACGCCCAGCGCGCCATCGAAGCTGCGGCGAAGGACGAATAGACCTGACATCCAACGTTAGGTTTGCCGCCAAGAATGTTCAAACCTTCGAGGACCACCATGAGCAAAGAGCAAAACAGCCCTAACAGCCTGATCGGCGCTTCGATCCGCCGCGTTGAGGATCCCCCCCTGCTCACCGGTAAGGGGTGCTATGTGGATGACGTGAAACTACCGGGTATTTTGCACGTCGCGATTCATCGAAGCACCCACCCCCATGCGCGGATCTTATCTATTGACATCGTCGACGCCGCCAAAATGCCGGGAGTAGCGTGTATACTCACCGGCGATGACATTGGCGATCTGGTCCTCCGATCACCTATGGTGACACAGGACATGAACATGCCGGAACACCCAGCTTTGGCACGCGGCACCGTCCATGCGGTAGGCGCACCCATAGCCGTTGTAGTCGCAGAAAGTCGCGCCCTTGCAGAAGATGCTGCCGCCGCCATTCGAGTCACCTATGACCCCCTCCCGGTAGTCACCGATGCCGAAGCTGCGCTGAAGGACGGCGCACCCCTAGCCCATGAGGAGCTGGGCACCAACCACTGTTACACCATGACGCGAGAGAACGGTGACGTCGACAGGGCGTTCGCGCAGGCGGATCACATCTGCGAACTACACATGAAGAGCCCCCGTGTAGTAGCTATGTCTATGGAAGCGCGGGGCATTCTCGCGAGCCCCGACCCAATTCGAAACGAGCTCACAGTATGGCTCTCAACACAGGGGCCCCACAGAGCGCGTGCTGATCTCGCTAACTCCCTTGGTTTTCCGGAGAACCGTATACGGGTCATCGCCCCGGACGTGGGCGGAGGCTTCGGAAGCAAGGGATGCGTCTACCGTGAGGATATCCTTGTTTGCCATGTGGCACAGAAATTGGGGCGCCCCGTTAAATGGATGGCGACTCGTAGCGAAGATTTCTTGACCACCTGCCAAGGACGCGATCAGTCTATGACCTCACAGTTAGCGCTAAGCAAGGACGGGAGAATGCTCGGGCTTAAGGTGCGGGTAGTGGCAAACCTCGGCGCCTACCTGCACTCGGCTACGGCTGGACCGCCTCAGCGCATGCTCGTGATGGCCCCGGGCTGTTATCAAATACAGGATGTCCGGGTCGAGATCGTCTCGGCCTTTACCAACACAGTACCCACTGGCCCATACCGTGGTGCTGGCCGGCCGGAAGCCGTGCTCAACATTGAGCGGTTAGCGGACAAGGCGGCGAGGGACCTACAAATGGACCCTCTTGAACTTAGACGGAAGAATTTCATCCAACCGAACCAATTCCCCTACCGAACAGGCGCAGGGGTTGAATACGACTCGGGAGACTATGAAAAGTCATTAGCGGAGGCCATACGATTATCGGAACACGACCAACTCATTCGTGCCCGCGACGACGCGCGGGCGCGGGGCGAGCTAGTGGGGATTGGCGTCTCCACCTTCGTCGAACCTAGCGGAGGAGCTGGCTTCGAGAGCGGCGCGGTAAGAGTTGAACGTACCGGCGACATTACTGTGTTGACGGGTTCCAGTTCTCACGGGCAAGGCCACGAAACCGTATTTGCCCAGGTGGTAGCGGAGCGGCTCAACGTGCCCATGGACCGGATCGTTGTACGACACAGTGATACTACCGCCGTGCAGCAGGGCACTGGCACGTTCGGCAGCCGAAGCGCAGTCATGGGCGGTGGGGCCCTAGGTCTCGCCACCGAGCGCCTAATCGCCAAAGCCAAGGCCATCGCCGCAAACCTCCTGGAGGCATCCCCGGACGATGTCATCCACACCGACGATGGCTTCGCCGTCGCTGGTGTGCCGGAGCGAAGCATAGACTGGAGTCTCGTGGCCGCGGCAGCCTACGGAAAGGGAATTCCCGCCGGGATGGATCCAGGGTTAAACGAAACTGCCTTCTTTGATCCTAAGCGAGAAGCCTGGGGCTTTGGAGCCCATGTGGCGTTAGTGCGGATAGATTCGGCGACAGGTGAACTAACGTTAGAAAAACTAGTGCTTGTAGATGACATCGGTGTCGTTCTGAATCCTATGATTGTCGAGGCACAGGTCCACGGCGGGCTAGCTCAGGGGCTCGGCGAAGCATTATGCGAACACATGCTCTTCGACGAAGACGGTCAGCCCCGCACCGGTACCCTCATGGACTACGCCGTGCCACGCGCCAGTACCATGCCAACTTTGATTCTGGGCGAAACCGAAACCCCCAACCCATTCAACCCCCTAGGTGTTAAGGGTGTAGGTGAGGCCGGAACGAACGGAGCCCCCCCTGCCGTGGCTAACGCTGTGATGGATGCCCTTTCACCGCTCGGTATCGACCACATCGATATGCCCTACACGGCTCCAAAGCTATGGCGGGTAATACGAGAAGCACAGAAGCAGTAACGGCACGATCGTCGTAGCGGAGACCCAGCACCTGGTGATGGCGCTGATTGCGTCGCCACCGGAAACCGCATCATTCGCTCAAACGTCGAGTAGAACTACACCCCGCCGAAACCTCGGTCCTGAACCTCGCCAACTAACCATGGATCCTTCACCTCGGTGGTGGGGGGCTCGCCCTGCAAAACGCGCACCACCTCCCGAGCGGCGTGAGTCTGACAATCGACATAGGATTCGTTGGAATTGGCAGCCGTGTGGCAGGTAACAATCACGTTAGGGAGCTTCAGGAGCGCGTGGTCGGCGGGCATAGGCTCGGGGTCGGTGACGTCGAGCGCGGCCCCGGCAATCTGATCGGTGGTGAGCGCGGTATAAAGCGCATCAGTGTCTACCAGCCCGCCACGGGCACAATTTATGAGATAGGAGGTTTTCTTCATAGCCCTGAACTGCGCCTCCCCGAACATCTGTCGGGTAGACGGGACCAACGGTGCATGCAGGCTAATTACATCCGAGGTTTGTACCAACTCATCGAAGGAGACCATCTTCACGCCCATAGCCTCAGCGATTACGGGAGCTACATAAGGATCCACGGCCTGGACGTTCATCTTCATACCCTGGGCCCGAGGCGCGACCTGACGTCCGACATGCCCCAGTCCCACAATACCCAGGGTCTGGCCAGCAATCCGCCTGACAGGACCGCGGTAGGCATGGAGCTCGGCCGTATGGCGTCGCCAGCGACCTTCACGCACGTACTGATTCATGCGCACGAGCTTCCGAGATACGGCAATAAGGAGACCGATCATCTGCTCAGCCACCTCAATGGAGTTACAACCAGCGGAGTTGCACACGACAATGCCGTGTTCCTTTGCAGCCACCAAGTCCAGCCTATCCACCCCCACTCCCGTGCGACAGATCACCTTACAGCGGTCGAGCTTCGACATGATCTCGCGGGTGAGCGGTAGGGCACCGTGGAATATCATACCGTCAGCCCCACGTCCCACTTCCGCCACCTCGTCTTCGGTAGATGGCCTAGCAACTATCATCTCCGCATCCGCCTCACGCAAGATCGGCTCGATCAGATCGGCCGGAACGTCGTTGCTACCGCAATAAACTACGCGAAACTTGCCCACCGTTAGCGCCCTACCTCATGAAGTTGATTGTACATTCGTTTGCCCTTCTTTCCGTCGGATTGGTTCATCCTCCACGCTTGACGCCGCCCATTCCTGAACGTGACGTTGCGAATGACAGATCGTCCCGCGCACGCACACAACGTATTCCTGGCGCCAATCACTAAACCGACAACCCGTACATCTGCGCCGGGTTATCCCACAGTATCTTGCGACGGGTCTCCTGAGAAAGATTCTCGTTGGCACTCAAGGCACCCACAGTGAGAGCTGGAAACTTGTCAATGCAATCACTATGAGGATAGTCTGTAGCCATAGTGAGGCGTTCGTTGCCAAGATGATCAACGAAGCTCGGTACCAGTTCCTCACCGGCCTCACAACTCACCCAACACTGACGATGGAAGTAAAAACTGGGCTTTTCAGGGGTGATCTTAGCTGAGCCGTGAGACTCATGCTCCCAGTGCTCGTCCATACGTTCCAACCAGAACGGTACCCAGCCGCATCCAGCCTCCAGATAGGCAACTTTCAGTGCAGGGAACCGCTCCAACACCCCGTCACCACAGAAATTCAGACACGCAAGCATCTGCTCCAGAGGATGACAAGCCACGTGGCGACCGAACTCACTGTAGCGATCGTCGCCGGCCTGCTCCAGTACTGTACGCGCACCCTCGTGGACGCACACGGTCACATCCAGATCCTGAGCCGCCTCATAGATCGGGAAATAGTCCGGGCTCGCGAGCGTGCGCCCACACAGCTTATTGGGACGCCAAAAGATCCCTACCAAGCCGAGCCTCTCGCGAGCATACCGCAGCTCCTGTAACGCCAGGTCGGGCGCCTGCAACGGCAGCAGCATGACGCCGCGTAGCCGTGACTCATCGTGACCACAGTACTCGGCAAGCCACGTATTGTAGGCCCGGCAGATAGCTGCGCTCAACTCCGGATCGATGTCCGAGCGCCACATTACGTACAGTCCCATAGTTGGGAAAAGCACGCTGAGATCGATGCCTTCTCGGTCCATATCGCGAATGTTCGAAGCCGGATCGAAACCCGCGGAAATAGCCTCCGCGAAGGTCTCCCGCCATGATTGATTGCTGGCAAAGATAAAGCCATGGTCGACAACGTTGCGATCGGGCCGCCTATCTGAGTCCGAGACTGGCTTTCCGTCTACGAAGCGCCCGGACTGGTTCGGACCGGTTATCTTGACCCGCCCACGGAACTTCTGAGGCATGTACCGGTCATACACGTCCGAAGGCTCCATGATATGCCGATCTGAATCGATTACACGAAATCCATCCTTCATGACCTAATTCCTTCCTCGAATAGGCGGTGAACCTCCCTTTTCGCTACTCTGACTCGCAGAAAGCGCTGGAGCGCCAACCACCTAAACAACGCCACTATAAATCAAACCCTATTCCCTATCAAATCCCGGAACCCATTGAATACTGGTGCTGGAGCAATAACGGAGGGCGACCCTACAGGGGCCTGCTTGACCCGATCTAAGGCCAAGGTTAACATGCTTTGCGGCACCAAATAGGACCCAAGGAGGAGATTATGGGAATAGAACCCGGCGCGGAACTGTTCGACTTCAACGAACCGTCGCCAACCGGCAAAGCTGGCTTCGGCAAGTGGCAGAATCCCAAATCGCCCTACGATCGCTTCATGGAGGCTCAGGGAATTCCGATCTACCGAGATATCGGCGTGCACAAGGTTCAAAACCTACCGATGGCGGACTGGAAACGGCTGGGCGGCCGCGGCACCGCAATCCAACTTCTGGGGACCGAGCACCTATGGGGCATGTACGTAGTGGAGGTGCCCGGTGCGGGTGCACTAAACGCCGAACACCACCTTTATGAAGAAACCTACTACGTGGTGGAAGGCCGCGGTACCACCGAGGTCTGGCACGAACGTGAAAGCGAGAAGCTCACCTTCGAGTGGGGTCCAGGCTCCCTCTTTGGTATTCCGCTGAACGCCTGGCACCGTGTGATCAATGCCACCTCCTCTCCCGCCATGCTGCTGGCTGCAACCACCGCTCCCAACATCCTGAACCTAGTCCGCGACGCTGAATTCGTGATGAACTGCCCCTACGAATTCTCCAAACGATTCTCCGGTGAAGACGACTACTTCAAACCGATAGAAGACATCCATGCCGACCCTGTGCGCGGCCTGGCCATGAGGCTCACTAACGTCATCCCCGACATCGTCACCTGCGAGTTGCCGCGCGACAACCGCCGTTCCTTCAGCTACCGCCGCGTAGAACCGCACATGGCCGGCGCGAACTTCTACATGAAAATCGCGCAGTATGAGACGGGACAATACTCAAAGGCCCACAAACACAACTCCGGCGCAATCCTGGTCTGTATCAAGGGAAAGGGGTTTAGCTACACCTGGCCGGACACCCTAGGCATGCGACCATGGGAGGAGGGGCGAGAGGGAGAGGTCAAGCAGCAGACCTACGAGCCAGTGGGCATGATCAGTGCCGCACCTATGCGGGGAGATTGGTTCCACCAACACTTCGGTACCGACCCGGAGGGACTACGATTGCTGATCTTCGATGGCCCGTATGGGCCGGGCTTCCGACGCGGTGGTGCTCCGGGAGCGCAGGCTAAGGACGTAGGGGCGGTGGACACCCGGGACGGTGGCAACGCCATCTCCTATATGGATGAAGATCCAAAGATTCGGGAGATGTACGAGTCCGAACTGGAGGCGAACGGCATGCAGAGCCGCATGCCTAATTGGGCGTATGAGACACAAAAGCCCCCTGAGGGGGCATTGGAGCCGGGGGGGCTCTAAGCCTTCGATTCAACTCCCCCAGAGCTCACGGAACCGAACGGCCGCAACCCCTTCGTAGGGCACCGGCCCTGAGAGATGACCGACGGACTGAGCGAAGGCATTCAACTTCGTAACCGAAGCTTCGGAAATATTAGGCTCGTAGAAAGTAATATCCCGCTCCACGATTCCAGTGATTAGCGCGGCCGCGTCCCCTGGGAAAAGCCCCTCCCCAACGCGAGCTGCCTGGGAGGGATCCGCGCGCAGTGCCTTCTGTGCCTTAACAATAGCCCGAACAACAGCCGCTGCCTGCTCTGGCTCGCGCTCGATAAAAGCATCCGTGGTCCCAACACCTGCAAACGTACAAAAGCGGACCTCTGCGGGATCATCCCCCCGCCGCACGTCCACATGAACCTTACCGACACCCCGAGACACGGCTGTGGCACTGCCCATGGCGTTGGACCAGAAGCCGTCGATTTGCCCAGATTCCAGCCCGCGTGCCGCATAGACACCAAATGACACGTCCCGCGCCTCGGATCCAGCCAAGTGTACGATATTCACGTCGCTCTCCGGATCCAGGCCCCCAGCTGCAAGCAGCGTCTTGAACACCAGGTCTGGTCCTTCCGCAGCAGTCAGGCGCAGACCCTTCAAGGCGTCAAAATCCCCCCGCTTGGCCGGGAGGTCATTTCGCACCGTAAGGAGCCACGGTGTCCCCTGAGAGAGCGCTACCAAAAGCTTGACACCACTCCAGTCTGGAAACTGCCGCAGCAGATCGTGAACCGACCCTGCGATCATGGCGTCCGCGCTCCCTTCGGACAGCGCCTGCGTAGCACCAATCTGGGATACAAGTTCGATTTCAACGTCTACGCCTTCTTCTCGATAGAAGCCCAGTTCCAGGGCTGCCAACGCCGGAAAGCAGGTGTTGCTGACAAGGTCAACGGCCGCAATTCGCATGCTTACAATACCTCCTAGTTGCACTAAAACCGGCTTTGACGATGGTCTCGTTTCAACCCACTTGGGCTTCCTTCGAAGTGTCACCAGTATAGGGACTTCACGGTAGCATCAAAAACCCCGAAGTTCACCTTCGTCACCGAATGAGTCAACACTCCAACCAACGAGCGCAAGATAACGTCCTGGCCCTTGATCCCAAATCCTTGTGAGCTTAGGCTTCTTCTAACGCACGGCGAAATTCGACGCCACAACGACAGGGAGGGTAGGGCAATGACCGAGAAAGAATTGACCGATATTACACTCGCCACCGCTGCTAAACGGATAAAAAGTGGCGATCTATCTCCGATCGAACTGACCGAGCTCATGCTGGCACGAATCAAACGGCTCAACCCGGAGCTAGTCGCGTACGTCACTATAGCGTATGAGGAGGCGCTGGCAGATGCCCGAGCGGCAGAAAGGGAAATTCGGACGGGACAATATCGTGGGGCACTCCACGGGATTCCCCTTTCCATCAAGGACAATATCGCAACCCGCGGTATCCGAACTACGGCAGGGTCCAAAGTCCTGAAAGACTACGTCCCTGACTACGATGCCACGGTGGTCGCGCGACTCAAAGAGGCCGGAGCGGTAATTCTGGGTAAGAGCAATATGCACGAGTGGGCCAACGGGGGAACCACTATCAACCCGTTTTACGGCACCACCCGCAACCCGTGGGACACGGAGAGAATCGCAGGAGGCTCCAGCGGCGGGTCAGCTGCGGGGCTGGCTGCGAGCCTATCCTTGGGCTCCATTGGCACCGACAACGGGGGTTCAGTGAGAAATCCAGCGTCGCTGTGCGGCGTCGTGGGTTTTAAGCCGACGTACGGGCGTGTTAGTCGGTTTGGGCACATACCTGAAAACGGTGGCTTCAGCACCAACCACCTAGGGGTCTTCAGCAAAACAGTGCGGGACTGTGCGCTCATTCTAGGAACGGTTGCAGGGAGTGATCCGAATGACCCAAACAGCGCTGAACAACCGGTGCCCCACTACGAAGAAGGGCTTGAGGAGGACATCCAGGGTCTACGGGTTGGCATCATCAGGGATTACTTCGATCGGTACATGACAAATACAGTCCGCGACGCCTTCGCGGAGGCGCAACGTCAACTGGGTTCCCTCGGTGCGGAGTTGGTGGAGGTGGAGGTACCCCATCTGGAAGCAACGCGGGTGGCCTGGCCCTGCATCACACGCCCAGAGAACGTGGTTGAAAACCTCCCCTACCTCACCACTCAGCCACGGGATTACAGTCCGCGTCTACTACATCAAAACATCAGCGCCCTGCTGATTCCTGCTGATGCTTATGTCATCGCGCAACAAGTCCGGCGCCTATTGTGCCAAGAGTTCGATAACGTATTCGATGAGGTGGATATCATCGCCACACCCACAGCAGCAGTGCCTGCACCTACTATAGAGGAGTCCAAGCAGACGACTATGAAGGTGGACGGTCAGGAGATCAAACTGGAGAGCCCGGGCGTAAACTTCCGCTCGCTCTTCACTACCCCATTCAACCTTACCGGGCTGCCGGCCCTGAGCATCAACTGCGGATTCTCTTCCGGCGGTCTACCCATCGGCCTCCAGCTCGTAGGCCCTCGATTCGGGGAGGAACCGGTGCTCCGCGCGGCCCACGCTTACGAACAAGCGGCAAAGTGGTTTCGAAGGAAGCCGCTAATAGGGGGCTGACCGTCGAAATACTGTCTGGTCCGAAGAAACCTAGACCACCGAAGGCCCTTGGAATTGTCGCCTGGTTTCTCGGTCCCGGCGAACTCAGGCGGCCGAACGCTTTTCGGTAGCTCCCGGTTCCGTCCCCAGAACCCGACTGAGAAAGTTAACAGACAGAGGCCATGTCAGTTTGGTCAAGGTCGGGTCATAGGCGTCACCGTCGGCTAGAGCAAACCCGTGGCCGGCATTGGGGAAAAAATGCCATTCGACGTCGGGTGTACCTTCCAGAAAGGATGCCCGAAGCTTCTCCTGTACCGGCACCGGGGCAACTCGATCACGGCCCCCGAACACGATCAGGGAAGGGCAGCGTATTTCCCGGGCAGCCTCGTTGGGGTGGCGCGGCCTTAGCTCACTGGGACCCTCCTCTCGTACTGAGGGGTAATAGCCCAGAAACGCGGCAGCTTGCGGTGTCGACGCGACGAAATGGATACCGATACGACCACCCATACAAAGACCCATGACTGCCACCCGGTTCGCGTCCACGTCATCACGCCCACAGAGGTATCGCCATCCCCGGTCTATTACCTCCACGAACCGTCCATCGGCGGTTTTCTTCTGAACGTCGTGGAAATCGGTAAAACCCAGCATGTCATAGAGCGCAGGCACCATGGTGGTGTACCCACGCTCGGCGAACTCACAGGCCATATGCTTGATGTGCCCCGTCACCCCAAAATGGTGATGAATGATGAGAAGCGCCGGACCCGGCGACTTTCTCGCTGGCGAGGCGATAAAACCCGGCACACCATCGTCCTCCTGCGTCAGTGCGTGCGTGATGATCTGAAACATAATGCCCTCCTGTAAAGTACTCAACGGTCCTACGACTCGGGGTCTGGAGCATGTTTCGCCACAACCCCCGGTCGCGTCCATATACGCGGCACCCGTCTTCGAAACCACTACCGCGCCGTAGCCGAGTCGAGTATTCTCGAGCGACAGCTACTCAGCGGTCACGTCATCCATAACCGGCTCCACCTGCCCCCCGAAAAGAATAGGCGACCTCGCTCGAGGAGTATACGACACAATACAGAGTAGAAGAGTTGACTGCGCCCTAGAGACCGTACAGTCGCCTCGGATTGTCACTCAGAATCTTCTCACCTACGCCCGTTGCGAGCACGCCTTCCTTGGCTAGCGTGGCGATGGCCTCCATATCATTAGAATAGTCCGCATGCCCGTAGTCGGTGCCTACGATAATGCTTTCTTCGCCCGCGTGCGCGATAACGTACGGCAGATCATCAGTAGTTTGGCACGCCACATAGATTCGGTTGTCCCTCAACAGATTTCGATCTGCCAGCTCCCGGGGTGCGCCACGCACCCCGGCTAAGGAGCTTTCGGCGTTATCTCGACGAAAGGCTAACTCGGACCTCGTCCGGATGTGGAGGTCGTTGAGCGCGTAAGGAACCCACTGGGATGTAGTCTCTACGAAGCACCAGCGAAGCAGCGGAAACTTGTCCGGTATGCCCCGATAAATCAGGTTGTTGAACGCCCCAACAGCGGGAAGTTTGAATCGCGAGAACACGTCCTGAGCGAAGAGATCATAGTGCCCTAGATTTCCGCCGCCGGCGTGGATGCAGATGGGCATATCCAAGTCACTGGCCTCGCGGTAAATAGGGAAGAACGTGTCGTCGGAGAGGAGCCGTTCCCCCTCAAACCCGTGCATGAAAACTCCGCAAGCACCATTGGCCTTGCCGAATCGGATCTCCTCGATCGCTCGGTCGTTGGATCTCACCGGTGCCAACACCACCCACCGGATACGACCGTTTCCCTGCTTCCAGATCTCCGCCAGCCAGCGGTTATAGCCCCGGCAGAGAGCGCGCTCCACATCGGCCCGCTCCGTCAGGGGTCGTAGGAACAGTGTAGGATAGATCACCTGGATATCCACCGAGAGCTCGTCCATATGAGCGACACGCGCCGAAACGTTAGCGAGCTCCCTAGACTCCGCGGTAGCATTGAGACCCAGATTCGTATTGGGTACCACCCGTTCGTCGATACGCCAGTAACGCAGACCGCTTCGCTCGGAAACTAGGAGGTCTGGGGCGAAGCATTTATCCTCTTCTTCCATGAACTCCCAGGTCTGCTCCGTCTCGATCACATGAGCATCGGCATCGATGAACAAAGGCATTTCGTTTCCCCCGGTAGTTTGTTGTTCTATGCTCCCTGCCATTGTCGCCTAAGAAGACGCGATAGTTCAACCCGACCGCTCTCGCGTGTTGTCCTTTCATTTGCTACAGATTCAACATGCCAGCAAGCCTTCTTCACGGCTGGCTCACAAGAACCCCTACACACGCCGGACCCCACCATACTGGGAGGTGGTTTCATGACACAAACAGGCTATGCACGACCGGAGCTCCTGACGGATACCGACTGGCTAGAGCAACACCTTGACGACCCGGATGTCCGTATCGTAGATTGCGACCCCTTCGACGTCTACCGCCGCGCCCACATCAAGGGAGCCGTCGGCATACGTGTGCACCATTACATCAAGCACCCCGGTTATTCCACGGACAACCGAAAGTACCCCCTTGTAGCGCCCCCGGACGCGGCCAAGGACATCATGGAAAGTCTGGGCATCGGCGAGGGCACGCGGGTGGTGGCCTACGACAGCAACGGCTCCCTTTGGGCTTCGCGACTGTGGTGGGTACTGAACTATTACGGACACACCGAAGTGACCGTCCTCAACGGTGGCTGGAAGAAGTGGTTCGACGAGGGACGATCCATGACCTTGGAAGTGCCGACGCCCCGGGGCTCCGTCTTCAATCCCAAAGCCAACCCAGACCTCGTGTGCACACTGGATTACGGATCAGCGAACATCGACAATCCCAACGTGGTGTACCTCGATGTACGCTCCGACAACGAGTGGACGGGCACCAACGACCGCGGCAACAAGCGAGTAGGCCATATTCCGGGCGCCGTCCACCTGGAATGGCTCAACTTCCTTCGGAACGACCCCTATAGGACCTTCAAGGACGCAGGGGAGCTGAGAAACCTCCTGGAACAGGCGGGGGTACCCCCCGACCGAGAGGTAATAACCTATTGACAGGGTGGCATCCGTGCGGCGCACGGAGTCTTCATCCTGACACTGCTAGGTTACGAGCGGGCACGCAACTACGACGGTTCGATGGCCGAGTGGGCCAACCGCGACGACACGCCGCTCGTGGTGGCATGAACCTCGCAACTCCCCGTTTTTCGTCATGGGTCCCGAGTTTTTTGCCTTAACCTCGGCGGTAGCGTGGGGCTCCGAAGCGATCCTGGTACGCCGCGGATCGCACTATGCTAGTGTAGCGCTCGCCGCCCTCATGGGGTTCGTCCTGAGCACGGTAGTGCTATGGACCGTCATCTGGTGCTTCTTGCCCCTGAGGCTTCTGTATACAGACGCCACCTGGTATTTCATCATCAGCGGGCTGATACAGCCCGCCATCGTCCGCTTTCTCCACTATACGGGCATCGTGCGCCTGGGGGCCTCGCGGGCCGGACCGGTGCGCAGCATAACTCCCCTGTTCGCCATCGCTCTAGCCTTCACATTCCTGGGCGAGCGACCTGAGGTCGGCGTCTATATGGGGTCGCTTCTGAGCGTAGTGGGGGTCTGGCTCACCTCGACACGACGGCAAGGGGAGAGTGAATGGAAGACCATCGACCTGACCTACCCGTTGGGCGCGGCCCTTCTCACGGCCATCTCACAGAGCCTCCGGAAAACTGGGCTATTGATCATGCCCAACCCTTTCATCGCCACCGCCATCACCATCACCACCTCCCTGGTGGTATTTTCGCTCGGCCTGATGGCCACAGGCCGGGTACGAGCGACCTTCCAGGGTGACCAAAAATGCCTACCGTTTTACGGTGGCGCTGCCATCGTGTCGGCCACAGCCCAACTGTTGGGCTATATCGCCCTGAGTGAGGGAGACGTTTCCGTCGTGATTCCACTCATCAATACCAATCCGCTCTTCATCGTATTCTTCAGCGCCCTCTTTCTTCGCGACCTCGAAACCATCAACACCCGGGTCGCGGTCGGCGCAGTATTGATCGTTTCCGGCATCGCCCTCATCACTTACCGGTGAGCCCAATTGCGGCGAAGCTTCGGGAGCCGGACCAGGTAGCTACGGATCGTTTGCGGTTGCAGGTACCGACCACGTCCGATATCTCAACCCCATGGCTTACCGCCCATGACACAGACCGGTCGGGAAATCATCATACGAAGGACTCGGGACGTTCGCCGGGCCGAAGAGTGGGCCCTGGTGTTGGAGGCGGAAGGACTCGAGCCGCGGCTGGTACACAACCCCGAGGGGTGGATCCTAGCAGTCCCCTCCCAACACCTAGAGCAGGCGGTGACGGAACTCTGGGCCTACGAAAGCGAAGGCCGTAACACTGCCCCGGAAGAGCCGTCGTGGCCCGGTAGGGCTCCTTTCTATACGAGCGCAGGCGTCGCCCTGGCCCTCGTCGCCTTCTTCTTCGTTTCCCTATGGACTCAAGGGACGGTCCGATGGATCGAGCGCGGTAGCGCCTCGGCCGAGTTGATCCTCCGCGGCGAGTGGTGGCGTACGGTCACGGCGCTCACCCTCCACGGCGACCTGGTCCATGTCGGCACCAACGCAATCGCCATGGTCTTCTTCCTGACCGCGGTGTGTCGCACCCTGGGCCCCGGACTCGGCGTCGCAATGGCATTGGTCGCCGGAACTCTGGGGAATCTGTGCAACGCGTGGTTCTACGGTTTCGATCACATTTCGGTAGGCGCGTCCACCGCCGTCTTCGGGGCATTAGGGCTGCTGGGGGGAGCGGGGGTCGCCCGGCGGCGCCGTCTGGGACTCCAGGGCCGGCGGGCATGGATTCCGCTGGTCGCCGGCCTCGCAATTCTAGCCATGTTGGGTACCGGGGGGCACCGAGTGGACTTCTGGGCGCACTTCTGGGGTTTTATAT
>CAYTMJ010000035.1:0-50965 GCA_964438895.1 uncultured Syntrophobacterales bacterium
GGGGGGCATGTAATAGAACACAAACACGAACAAAATGAGCGAAAGAGTCTCGATCAGAAATTGCGTCAAGGCAAGATCAGGGGCGCCAAACAAAACAAAGATGAGCGCCACGCAGTAGCCCACCACACCGAGCGCCATGACCGCGCGGAGGAAAGTTTTAGCCCGAACCGTTGCAATAGCGGCCACCAGCGCCACCAATCCCACCACCCACTCGTGGACCCCGATTTCCCCCCAATTCAATTCCACAACACCTACATCCGCCTCGGTAAGAAATGTGTACCAGGCCAGCACTGCGGTCACCGTCATAATGGTTCCCAAATACAGCCGGAGGTACCCGTTCTGAAGCGCGCGGGTCTGAGTCACCGCCGACCAGTTAAGGAAACGGAGCCACAGCGCGTACCAGTGCGAGGGTCCATAGCGGGCCACGGGCAGCGCAGCTGTGCCTAATCGCTGGAACATGGCGCGGTTTAAAAAGACCAGGACGCCCAGACCGAAGGTCGCCACACTGAGCAGCAGCAATGGGGAGAACCCGTGCCACAGCGCTAGATGGAGGCTTGCATGTGTACCCAACACCGATCCCGTAGCCGCTGACAGCAGGGATTCGGGAAGCACCGGCATCAACCCGAACAGCACGCTTAGGCCCCCGAGAAATACCGGGCCCAGCCACATGGTCCATGGTGGGTCGTGGGGATGCTTAGGAGTGTGCGTCTCCACCCCAGAGAACGGTCGGATACCCACGAGCCATGCGACCGCGAAGAGCAGCACGCTGGTTAGCACGCCAACCACCGTGACCAGTGCGTTGTCTTGAGTCAGCGCCTCGTAGAGCGCCTCCTTACCCACAAAGCCGAAAAACGGAGGTAAGCCGGCCATGGACATTGCCCCTACAACGGCGCCAACACAAATTAGGGGCATGGACTTGCGAAGCCCACCAAGTTGCCTGATGTCCCGGGTGCCCGTCTCGTGGTCGATGGATCCGGCCACCAGGAAAAGTGCAGCCTTATAGAGAATGTGAGCCATGAGAAAGACCATGGCCGCCTGGATCGCTAGCTTGCTGCCCAGGCCGATGAGCATAGTAAGGGTACCCAATACACTGACCGTGGAATAGGCTAGGATCTTCTTGAGATCAGTCTGGTGCAGAGCCTGATATGCGCTCACCAGCATAGTGGTGGCGCCGAAGCCGGCAACCACGTAGAACCACATGTCACTTCCACCTAGAACCGGGCTCAACCGCGCCAGTAGATAAACCCCCGCCTTCACCATTGTAGCGGAGTGGAGATACGCACTCACCGGAGTGGGCGCCTCCATAGCCGATGGCAACCAGAAATGGAATGGTACCTGCGCTGACTTTGTAAACGCGCCGGCGAGGACTAGCGCCAGAACCATCGAATAAAGCCCGTGGCTCTGCAGCGCACCGTTGTCCGCGGCCAGAGCCGATATTTCAAAGCTACCGCCGATCTGTCCCATGAGCAAAACGCCCGCCATGAGCGCAAGCCCGCCGGTCCCAGTTACCAAGAGCGCCTGCAGCGCAGCTGCACGCGCGGTAGCCTTCTCGTGCTCAAACCCAATAAGGAAATAGGACGTTACGCTGGTGAGTTCCCAGAAAACAAATAACGCGAGCAGGTTGTCGGACAGGACTACGCCCAGCATAGACGCCATGAACATGAGTATGAAAAGATAAAAACGAGGCAACGACGGATGGCCGTGGAGATAGCGGCCCGCGTAGATTACGATCAGCGTTCCTACCACCGTGATGGCCAAGGCGAATAGGAGACCCAGGCCATCCAGATTGAACGAGAGCTGGAGACCGATCGCTGGGATCCACGGGTACACGACCCGTATCCCATCACCGCCTATCACCTCACCCCACTGACTCAGGAAATAAAGGGCTAGCACCGCCGGGAACAGGGAGAACACGCATCCCGCCCACCGTGCGCTCACGCGATACAGAGACGGTGCCAGAAGCCCGAGTAGGAAACCGGAGAGAACAACAACAATCATCGCAATCGATCCAGGAGACCTCGGAACATGTCAGGACGTCCAAACACCTTCCGGGTCATACTTTCGAACAGCCCGGAGTTCTTCCGGTGACGGCGCTGCTGTCTGGGTGACATCCGTGACCACCTTCAACGGCCACTCGGTCTCATCCATGATCTCCTTCACCGTCACTCCGGGATGATACGACTCTACTCGCATCTCCCGTGTTGAAGGGTCGAACGAAAAAATTCCCAGGCTGCTGATGGTACGGCTTGGCCCGCCACCCGGCAGCCCGCGCCGCTCGCGCCAATCGGCGCCTTCCCCATAGCCAGGCGAGGTGATGAATTGAACCCGGGGCACAAAACGGCGCCGTTCATGATTCATAATTATAACGCAGCGGCCGGCCAAAGTAGCAATGTCCGCGGCACCACCACTGCCCGGCAACCGCAGCCCCTTGTTGCCAACCCAATGTGTATTGAGATTACCATAACGGTCAACCTCCGCTCCCCCGATGAAGCCCATCTCGACCCGGCCACTCTGAAGTAGACTCATGACCTCAATCAAGCCGCAGCAAAAAAGTGCACCCGCGACATTTGGTGTATCGCTCTTGGTATAAATCGGCTCCAAGGCCGGCCAGTCCCTGACAACACCACTCTCAAAAATACCGATGGCGTTAGGAGCATGCAACTCCTTGGCTACAGCGAAGCCTAACAAGGGTAGTCGCATCCCTACAAAGACACGTTCACCGTCGCGAATCTCCCGCGCCGCCGCAATGACCATGAGTTCTCGCCGCGTATAATCCATAGACTTACAACGGTGGGGTGACAATAGTTGTTCCACCGGCGCCGCTCCGTCCCGGGTAACATTCCGCGCGTGACGATTCAATGGGCTCCATCTACCAACGGCCCAACCGTCCCCCTACTGCCCCAAGCCCCGCACCAACAATGCCATTCCTGAAATCCGCAAGCAATCAACGGTTCTTTGGTCTGTGGGAGTCACTAGTAGCCATAGCGTACCGGCGCCGCTATGCGAGCTTCCTTCGGCTCCAAGGATGCCACCCGCTCGCTCCCAAGCTGCGCGATATAGCCATCATGCCCTCCCACCCCAAGCACCCAACGGTTCAGCCAATCGTCGAACCCGCCCCGATCCCGCGACTGCGCATGGTAAGCGAAGTAGAACTCGTCGTCACGTCGGCTGTAACCCTGAGTGGGTGAAGGGTGAGAGCCGAACGGGATACACACTACCGCCGCCACCAAAAAACCCGGAACCAAGGTCCGATTGGGGTCACTCAAGATGACCTCGTGGGGCACGATCTCCTCGCAGGTAAGAACCACTTTGCTGGCGGCCATAGCCGCGTCTTGCGTAACACCCAAATTGCCCCACACGTGGGCGTTACCCTCCTCATCGGCACGCTGAACGTGAAGGATCGTCACATCGGGCTTCACCGCCCGTACCGCCAGCAGATTCTCCTGAGTGAACGGGCAGACAACATCACCGAACGATGCCTCGTCACGAAAATCGCTACCCAGGAGGGTTCGCGTAGGCAGGAACGATACCCCCATGGCGCCCGCCTTTAGCGCCAAGGCTATGGAAAAATTAGAATGGTTCTCGACCGACAATGGCCCCGGCTCCTGTCGTTCTACAGCGCGCCGGAAGTTGTGGCCGAGACCCGCCGCCACGTTGCCAACCCATGCTCCGCATACTCTCGCGACACAACCCGCCCCGATGAGTTGATCGAATTGCATGTCAGAAATCGTAGTCATCAGCGTCAGGTTGCGCTTCCGCTGGCGCACGATTTCGTAGCCGGCGGCGAAAGGAATGAGGGACTCGAGGGCGGCCCCCATGAAGACGGACATACCGTCCTCGACCTCCCTGGCAATAGCCTCTCGAAGGCTACAGAGTTTCGACATCGCCGAAGTTTCTAGCCGTTTGCCCACCGTGAAGCAAATCGTTGTCGGCAGCGACGGTTTGACTGGCACAACCACGGACGGATATATAGCCGCTTGGAGGAACTCATGCGTTACGGATTTGTCATCGACCAGAATCGCTGTATCGGCTGTCACGCCTGTACCGTGGCATGCAAAGACGAACACGAAGTGCCCCTTGGCGTGAACCGGACCTGGGTCAAGTACATAGAGAAGGGCGCCTTCCCAGCCAACAGTCGTCATTTCGCAGTACTCCGGTGCAATCATTGCGACGACGCGCCATGTATCGAGATCTGCCCCACGGTGGCACTCTTTCGGAGTCCCAATGGCATCGTCGACTTCGACAACGACCGCTGCATCGGCTGTAAATCTTGCATGCAGGCGTGCCCCTACGACGCGCTGTACATCGATCCCGACAACAACACCGCAGCCAAATGTAACTTCTGTGCGCACCGGGTTGAATTAGGGCTACAACCGGCCTGCGAAGTGGTGTGCCCCACCCAGGCTATACTTTCCGGCGATCTCGACGACCCGGACAGCCGTATCGCCCGTACCGTAGCTACCAGCAAGGTCTCGATCAGAAAGGCCCACAAGGGGACCCGTCCAAAACTCTTCTACGTGGGTGTCGAGGAAGACGCACTGCAACCTACCATGACCGAAACCGGCGACACCCATTTATGGGCCGAAAAGTACCCCGGGGAGGACCTTTACGCCCTCTCCTCTGACAAGAACAAGACTGCGGTCCCAGGCGGTGCCCGCGAGGTTTACGACGTACCCCATCCGCGGCCCTGGGGATCGAAGCTCGCCGCCTATCTGTGGACCAAGTCCATCGGTTCCGGGGTCCTACTGGTGGCAGCGTTGTTAATGATCTTGGGCCTACTCGAGGATGCACCGGTGTTAAACGTCGTTAGCCCGATCCTCGCGCTTGTCTTCACTGGTCTCACCACTGCCCTACTCGTCTTCGACCTGAAACGACCCGATCGCTTCTACTACCTGTTGACCAAACCCAACCTCCGTTCTTGGCTGGTGCTCGGGGGTTACATCCTGATGGCATACTCTATCGCCAGCGTCCTGTGGCTTGCCTACGGAAGCGGCGGCGGGGGCATACCTGTCTGGACGGTGGTAGCCTGCGTCGTCTTTGGTATCGGTTCGGCTGGCTATTCCGCATTCCTGTTCGCGCAAGCCAAGGGCCGGGACCTATGGCAGAGCCCCCTCTTCTTCTGGCATCTCTTGGCCCAGGCCGTCAGCGCTGGCGCCGCCTCACTCATTCTAGTCGGACTAGTGGCCGGGCTTAACGACCAGGTCATGGTTGCCATGGCGACCGTCCTACTAGTCTCGCTCGTCACCACCGGGGCGCTAGTACTCGGCGAAGTGTCCCTTACGCCAGTCAGCGAAGACGTTCGACGGGCAACCGAGTTGCTCACCTGCGGAGCCCTCAGAGAAAAGTTTTGGGGCCTTTTTATAGCTATAGGGATCGCCCTCCCGGTGATTTTTCTGGTTTGGGCTGGTGCGCAAGAACAGGTGTCTTGGTTATTGTATCCGCTATCCGCCCTACTCGCCCTTGTTGGACTTTGGGTGTTTGAAAATCTATGGGTGGAGGCCGGGCAGGCCGTGCCGCTGAGCTAGACCTCGATCACCAAGGGTACGTACATATTCCAAAGAAGGACCTTCCCCAATGAAGAACGATATGCAACCGCTGAGCCCCGACGCCGCCAAACTAGAACCGCCGCAGGAAGGACTCCGGAGTTTTCCGCCAAAGGAGACCTGGTCGGACTGGAGCGAATACGATGCAGCCGCGTGGCCAAAACGCGTAAAGCGACACTATGACGTCATCCCGACCATCTGCTTTAACTGCGAAGCCGGTTGCGGTCTTCTCGCATACGTTGACAAGGAGACCCTGAAGATCCGTAAGTTCGAGGGGAACCCCGAACACCCGGGAAGCCGTGGCAGGAACTGTGCGAAGGGACCGGCAACCATCAACCAGGTATACGACACCGAACGTATCCTCTACCCCATGAAGCGGGTCGGCAAGCGGGGTGGTGGGGGATGGGAACGTGTAACCTGGGACGAGGCGCTCGACGATCTTGCCGGAAGGATTCGGAAGGCGCTGCAGGAAGACCGGCGTAACGAGATCATGTACCACGTGGGTCGACCCGGGCATGAACTCCTCTATCACCAGCGTATCATGCACGCCTGGGGCATTGATGCCCACAATAGTCACACCAACGTCTGCTCCGCTGGCGCCCGAACGGGCTACGCCTTCTGGTGCGGAATTGACCGTCCCTCTCCGGATCACGCCAATTCGCGCTTCATGTTGCTGCTGAGTTCACACTTGGAAACCGGCCATTACTTTAACCCGCATGCCCAGCGGATTATAGAAGCCAAGGAGCGTGGCGCGAAGGTCTGCGTCATCGACACGCGCCTCTCTAACACGGCGACCAAGGCGGACTACTGGATGCCGACGTGGCCCGGCACCGAAGCCGCGGTGCTACTGGCACTATGCAACGTCCTGCTGCAGGAAAATCTCTACGACCGAGAATTCGTGAGGAAGTGGGTCAACTGGGAGCAGTTCTTGCGCCAGGAACACCCAGGGGAACCACAGACCTTCGAACAGTTCGAGGAAATCCTCAAGACCATATACGGTCAGTATACTCCGGAGTTCGCCGCCGCCGAAGCTGGAGTGGATGCCGCTATGATCGTGGAAGTGGCCCACGAGGTAGCACGAGCGGGGTCGGCCCTTTCCACCCACGTGTGGCGTAACGCCGCTGCCGGCAACCTGGGTGGCTGGGAAGTCGCCCGGGCACTGGAGTTCCTAGTGGTTCTTATGGGTGCCGTGGGCACGCCCGGGGGCACCGCTCCGAATGCCTGGAATAAATTCATCCCCGCGCCCCCCATGATGCCGCCACCCGCCAAGATGTGGAACGAGCTCATGTACCCACCGGAATACCCACTTGCATTCTTCGAGATGAGCTTCCTCCTACCGCATCTCATCAAAGAAGGCCGAGGCAAGCTGGCAATGTATTTCACCCGGGTCTACAACCCCGTGTGGACCAATCCCGACGGAATGAGCTGGATAGAAATGTTGAGCGACGAAGCCAAGGTGGAGCGCCACGCGTGTCTCACGCCCACCTGGAGCGAAACCGCCTGGTTCTCGGACTACGTACTCCCCATGGGGCACGCCTCGGAGAGACATGACCTGATGAGCCAAGAGACCCATTCAGCGCGCTGGATTGGCTTTCGCCAACCAGTTCTCCGTGTTGCCCTGGAACGTAAGGGCAAAACTTTCAACACCACCTGGGAAGCACATGCTGAAGCTGGCCTAGGAGAAGTGTGGGAAGAGGACGAGTTTTGGATAGAGCTATCCTGGCGCATCGATCCCGACGGCTCGCTGGGCATTCGCAAATATTTCGAATCCCCGTACCGGCCGGGCGAGAAACTCACGGTGTCAGAGTATTACCAATGGATGTTCGAGAACAGCGTGCCAGGCCTACCCGAGGCCGCAGCCGCAGAAAACATTTCCCCGCTGGAATACATGCGTAGGTACGGCGCGTTTCTTGTGGCGGAGAACATCTACAGCAGCCATGCAACGGGGGTCGCGGAGACGGACATGGCCGCGTCTACAGTCGACCCTGTTACAAAGGTGGTCTCCAAGGACGGTGCAGTGATTGGAGTCGAGGTAGACGGTAAGGGTTATACCGGTTTTCCGACACCTTCACGTAAACTCGAGTTCTACTCCGAGACCTTAAAAGACTGGAGTTGGCCCGAGCACCGGTACCCTGGTTACATCAAAAGTCACGTTCACCGTTCCAACATCGACGCCGCGAAGGGTGAGATGCTACTACTGCCCACCTTCCGGCTCCCCACGCTCATACATAGCCGCTCGGGCAACGCGAAATGGCTTTATGAAATCTCCCACAAAAACCCAGTCTGGTTGCATCCCCAGGACGCGGAACGGCTTGCGGTCGACACCGGCGATCTCGTCAAGGTACACACTGAAATCGGCTATTTCGTAGACCGAGTGTGGGTCACCGAAAGCATCCGGCCCGGCGTAGTGGCATGTTCACATCACCTAGGACGCTGGCGCCTCAAGGAGGAGACCGGCGGCGGCCGATTCGCAACAGCCATGGTGAACCTGGATCAAGTTGCGCCTGGGCAGTGGATGATGCGCCAACTCCACGGCGTCCAGCCTTTCGAGAGCGACGACAAGGACTCTGGGCGGGTGTGGTGGCAAGAAGCCGGGGTGCACCAGAATCTGGTTTTTCCTGTGCAGCCCGACAACATCAGCGGACAGCACTGCTGGCACCAAAAGGTTCGCGTGGAAAATCCGGGTAGCGATGATCGTTACGGAGACATCTTCGTGGATACCAACAAGTCCCATGAAGTCTACAAGCGTTGGCTCAAGTTGACCCGCCCCGCCCCGGGACCGGGGAATCTGCGTCGCCCGCTATGGCTCCTGCGCGCATACAAGCCAGCGCCGGAAGCATATGAGTTCAAACCATGAGGCTCCCCGATTCAGTACTAGCGATTTATCATCTATAATGTAGGAGTAAATTCGCGAACTAGGAGCGCTACGTGTTTGAAGCAATGGCAGACGGGCTAACCGCGCTGTTGAGCGTGGAACGGTTTCTCTTCTTGAGTTTCGGCGTGGTCGTGGGAATGGCGTTGGGTGCCATACCCGGCTTGGGTGGTATCGTCGGTTTGGCGTTGCTACTGCCGTTTACATTCGACATGGACCCCACTGCGGCCATCGCCATGCTGGTGGCCCTCTCCTCGGTGCCAGTTACCACCGACACCATCCCCTCGGTGCTCTTCGCCGTGCCGGGAACCGTCGGCTCTCAGGCCACTATCCTAGACGGCCACCCCATGGCCCGAAAGGGCGAAGCGGGACGGGCATTCGGAGCCGCCTATTTCTCCTCTTTGTTGGGTGGTGTCGTCGGCGCCGTGATCCTTGGAATGCTCATTCCAATATTGAAGCCGCTAGTACTGCTATTTGCCGCTCCCGAGCTCTTTTCCCTAGGGATCATGGGAATTTCCATGGTGGCGATCCTCAGCGGTCGGGTGCCGCTCAAGGGTATCGTTGCAGGTGGGATGGGGCTACTGCTTTCGATGATCGGCATCGACAAGCAGGAGGGACTGCTGCGGTGGACTTTCGATACGCTATACCTGTTCGACGGCCTCAATATCATCGTGATAAGTCTGGGGCTGTTCGCCCTGCCTGAATTGGCAGACATGGTGATCGAGGGCAAGCAGATCAGTAGCGTACCCAAGCAAGCCATGAAGGGTGTAGGCCACGGAATACGGGATGTTTTCACCCACTGGTGGCTGATGCTTCGCTGCGCATTTCTGGGAACCTGGGTGGGCATCATCCCGGGCCTAGGTTCGGCGGTGGTAGACTGGCTCGCTTACGGACACGCCAAATCCACCTGCAAGGACGCAGCCTTCACGTTCGGCACCGGCGACGTCCGCGGTGTCATTGCCCCGGAAAGCGCCAACAACGCCAAGCAAGGTGGTGCATTGGTACCCACGTTGGCATTTGGAATCCCCGGTAGTGCCTCCATGGCTCTCCTGATCGGCGCCTTCATGATTCACGGCCTGCAACCAGGCCCATCCATGTTGAACCAGCACCTGGACATCACCTACGCTATCGTCTGGAGCACGGCCATCGCTAACATTATGGCCACAGTCATCGCGCTATGCTTCACCAACCAACTCGCCAAGATCTCATCCGTGCGAATCAACATCCTAGCTCCCCTAGTGACCGTGGTCGTCTTTCTCGCCGCCTACCAAGCCACGGCAAGCATCTTTGACCTCGTAACGATGCTCCTCTTCGGGTTACTCGGATGGATAATGAAGCGATGCGGGTGGCCCCGGCCGCCACTGTTGTTAGGGTTTCTATTGGGCGGGCTCATTGAGAGATACCTCTTTATCTCGGTCCGCGCCTATGGCGCGTCGTTCCTTATTCGGCCCTTGGTACTGGTGGTCTTAGCCGTCACCATCGCGACCATCTATTACAGCGTCAAGCAAGAACGAAAAGTCCGAGCACTCGCGGGAGAATAGCCATGCGCGTCACACCCTCGTTGCTATTTACGCTGATCGTCGCTGTGGTCGCTGCTGCCGCTGCCTACACCTCCAGGGACTGGCCCATGGGCACCGGCCTCTTTCCCCGTTTTGTCGGCATACCCGTCCTGGTGATGGCACTGATACAACTCACCATGGATGCCTACCGCTCCGTGAGGCCGTCCGGCACCCGAACACGGGATACCGGTGACCTTCAAGTTGACTGGACCATGTCCACTCGCGAGGTGGCGACACGGGGACTAACGTTTGCTGGATGGCTCCTGGGAATGTTCTTCAGCATCCTGCTATTCGGGTTTTTCCTGACAGTCCCCTTGTTCATGCTGCTTTATTTGAGATACCAAGCCAAAGAAGCTTGGCGGCCGACCCTATGGCTCACGGCCAGCATGCAAGTGTTTTTCGTCGGAGTGTTTGACCAGATCCTACATATCCACTGGCTGGAACCCGTCATCTCTGGCCCTGAATTTCTCCTCAAAAGTTTCATGCCCTGGCTGGGATGAGTCCTCGATTCAGCCTCACGCCCCATCCAAGATCAAGTGGTAATGAGGGGCGGGTCACCTCCCATAAAACACAAAAGGGGGTACCGGGACTGTGATGTTCCCGGTACCCCCTTTTTTCAGCACTCGAAGTTTCTAGACGCTGCTACCCCTTACCCTTGGGGTTGAAGATCTGTTTAACAACCGCCTTGTCTGCCGGTGATGCGCCAAGCGAGTCCTTCCACATCTTCTGGAGGTTCGCGCCAGCCGTCGGCCTGACAGGTCGTTTGAGCTTCTTAGCCTCCGATAGAAATTTTGGATCCTTCATTGTCGCATCGAAGGCGTTCCGGACGAGCGCGACCCGCTCCGCGGGAACTCCCGGCGGCATCGCATAGGGACGCCCATAGCGCGAGAGCAGGAAAGTCGCCTTAACCACTTTCTTCTGCCTCTCGTCCTTGGCGAGCTCCTCTAACAGGGGGGCGTTCGGGAATTCAGGGCTCTTCTTTCCTTCCACCGTGCCCGTTTGGGCGAGCATGACGACGTCCCCCGCTTTCCACATGTCCCCAAGTTGGTCCATGAAGGAAGATGTCACATTACCCGAGGCATCCACTTCGCCCTGCCGGAAAGCAAGACTGTACTGGCGCGCGCCAGGATAGCCGAAGACATACTCGAACATTTTTCGGCCAGTCAGGTTCTCGAGGATTTGCCCCATCACAAAACCATTGGACTGGTTGCCGCTGATTCCAACCGTCGCCTTCTTGCCGGACTTCATAATATCATCCAACGATGTAAAACGATCCTTACGACTGTAGATCAAACCGTTCTCAATAACGATGACCCCAATGGCATTCATTTTGTTGAAATCGAATTGACCACCACGGGCTTTGTCACCTACCACCTGCCAATTCCACACGCCCCAGTTGATCTGCTCCATGACGGTGCCGTCGCGCCTGGCCTTGTTATAGAGATAGCTCGCCGCTCGGACACCACCAGCACCCGGCATATTCTGCACGATGATTCCCGGGTTCCCGGGAATATGCCTGCCAATATGGCGTGCCAGTAGCCGCGAGTACGTGTCGTTGCCGCCACCGGGCGAGGAAGACACAATCAGCCGAATCTTCTTGCCCTTGTAGAAATCGGCTCCGGCAACCGGAGCGGAAACCACAATGGCCAACAGCAGAGCCCCCATAGCCATGAATAGTCTCATCTATACCTCCTGGAAGAGTTGATTTTAGTACCGGCTGACTTTATCCCCCGAGCGTTTAGGGTGTCAACCCGAAACAAAGGTGAATGGTCCTTGTATGAACTCACAGAACTAACAACCAGCCTCCACCTGCCATCCAACCATTCACCTGCGTTCCGCCGTCAGGTAAACTACCGACGATGGTTACACAATGGAAGAGTCTGCTGGCCACGGAGATCCATGCGAACCAAGGTGTCACCGACGCAATGGGGTTGACTGAGGAGTCCGTGGCCAGGGACGGGGGTACCCTATAAATCTCCCGCACAACGCTGCCGACGTCGCGTTTCGCAAGGGGGCTCCCGCCGTCCTCCTGATAACAGCGATTTTTCTGCTAAACTTCACCGGACGTGTCATCCTAGCGCCACTACTTCCGGCCATTGAGGCGGATCTGGTCCTTACTCACGCCCAAGTCGGCATGTTTTTTCTATTCCTATCAGCCGGGTACCTCGCCGCCATGACCGGGGCCGGGTATGTATCGGCGTGGTTAACGCACCACCGGACCATAGTATTATCCCTCGGCCTCCTCGGCCTCTCGACCATGGCCGTGGCCGGGGCATCAACCTTGACGGGGATTCACCTTGGCATCGTCGCCATGGGCCTAGGTGCCGGGCTCTACCTTCCGTCGGCCATCGCCACTCTCACGTCCCTGGTCGCCCGACCGCACTGGGGTAAGGCCGTCTCCATTCACGAGCTATCACCCAACATCAGCTTCTTAGTCGTGCCGCTACTTGCAGAGTTTCTACTTCGAAGCCTATCGTGGCGTTCCATCCTCTTCTATTTCGGCATCATCACGTTTCTATCCGGGGGCCTTTACATACGCCTCGGCCGCGGCGGAAAATTTACCGGTGAGGCGCCCTCCTTAGCCGTCGTCTGGCGGTTTCTGAAGGACCCTATGCTCTGGAACGTTCTGGTGCTCTTCATCATGGGAGTCGCGATCACTCTCGGAGTCTTCACCATGCTGCCGCTCTACTTGGTATCGGAACGAGGTCTCGACGAGGGTTGGGCCAATACCCTTGTGGGGCTTTCCCGAGGCCCCTGCCCCCTCCTAGCCTTGGTGGCAGGTTGGGCGGCAGACCGATTCGGCGTTCGACGAACCGTGTCGACAACGCTGGTTCTAAGCGGTATCAGTACCGCCCTGTTGGGCATGGCATCCGATTCCTGGCTTGCGGCCGCGGTCTTTATCCAACCCTCAGTTGCCGTAGGCTTCTTCCCTGCGGGATTTGCCGCCCTTTCAAGTATGGGAAACATGCAGACCCGTAGCATAGCCATATCGCTAGTGGTGCCGGTAGCGTTCGTCATTGGCGCCGGCGGCATCCCGTGGTTTCTGGGCGTATGTGGCGACCTAGGGGCCTTCGACCTCGGCTTCGTTTGGGTTGGGCTGCTCACCCTCCTGGGGGCGGGAGTCGCACTCCTCTACAAGCCCAGGAACTCGTAGCTCCCCCTCCTATCCGAATGCCGACACAAGCCTCGTGAAACCTTGCCAGTCGTCGTGTGCCGTTGTACGAACAGAAACCCGCCAAGTCCAAACCGGGCGATGGGAACGAAGTGCCACTCTGGCGCGATCAACAAGGACAAAGGGGAGCTTCAACTCATGAACGAACTCGCCGGATACAAACGCGACGAAATTGAAGAGCAGCCCCCGTATGCGTGTTCATCATACCACTCCACCGCCTTAAGGGCCCCAAAACACCCACTGGTTCCGCTACCCCACACCCTGTCGGAGATCACAGGACCCATGTTCGGCCACGAGAAGATCGGGGCCCAGGACCATGACCTAACACAGCAACACGCCGGGGAGCCCTTGGGTGAACGGATCATCGTACTCGGAAGGATCTTTGACTCAAACGGTAAGCCGATACCGAACACACTTATGGAAATTTGGCAAGCAAACTCCGCCGGACGCTACCGCCACGATATCGATAATCACCCTGCCCCGCTCGACCCCAACTTCAGCGGCGGTGGCCGATGTGCCACCGATGCAAACGGACGCTACCGCTTCGTTACCATCAAACCCGCCGCATATCCCTGGGGCAACGACACGAACGCATGGCGACCTGCGCACATCCATTTCTCACTCTTCGGCACGGCCATCGCCACGCGGCTGATCACACAGATGTACTTTCCGGGAGACCCCCTATTAGTATGCGATCCGATCTTCAACTCTATTCCTACCACCAAGGCGAGGGACCGATTGGTGGCCCGCCTCGACTTGGAGCATGCAGAACCCGAATGGGCCCTAGCATACAAGTTCGACATCACCCTGCGGGGACGGGAAGCCACTCCAATGGAGGGATGAGGAATGACAAACAAACGGGGGACAACCCCATCACAAACCATCGGGCCATTTCACCGAATCATGGTACCGTGGGAAGGTGGGGGAGATCTTGTTGCAGTGGACGACAGTAGCGCTATCCGGATTGAAGGGCATGTGTACGACGGCGCTGGAGAGCCCGTGGACGACTGCGTGATAGAAATCTGGCAGGCCGACATCCACGGTCGCTACGCCCACTTCGAAGACGTCCGCGAGACGCCACTAGTGAAAGGTTTTTACGGCTTCGGGCGCACCGTGACCGACGGCCGAGGTTGCTTCGAGATCGTCACAGTAAAGCCGGGGCACGTCCCGGGACCCGGAAACAATGTTCAGGCCCCGCACATTTCCCTTTCGATCTTCGCCCGGGGCCTACTAAGACAGCTAGCGACACGGGTCTATTTCCCGGACGAGAGCGCGAGCAACGCTAAAGACCCCGTATTACTGTCCATAGCGGATCCAGCCCGGCAAGCTACGCTCGTGGCCGTCAAGCGGAAACGTGCGGACATTCCTCCGGTCTACGAGTTCGATATTCATCTACAGGGGGCACGGGAAACAATCTTCTTCGACGTCTAGTAGAAAATCTGCGTCCCCGTACTTCGCCGGCCACTCACCCTGGGCCCAGTCAAAGGCGCAAGACGAGTAGCCGACCCAATTGGCCGAAGCACGCAATGCTTAAAAGGTCGCCCGCGCGTTATTTCTTTTTGGTCATTGCCGCTCGCTGGTCTACCCCGGTTTCCGCATAGCCTGGCTCGACTCGTGAATCGATGAGATAACGACCCCCCTTGGTCACTACCTTGGCCCCTCGTTCCAAGGCGGCCATCAGATCCTCGGAGGTGGTCACCGGAGCCTCACTGTCGAAACCCTGCGCGCGCCCCATAGCAACCAGGTCCACTGCCGGGTCGTCGAGTCGCTGCCCGATCCAGCGGTTTTGCACCGGGCGCCTGCGCATTACAGCCACCCGCTCTTGGTGTAACTCATCGTTATAATAGGAACGGTTATCGGCGATTACGATAAGCATAGGTATATCCATATGCGTAGCGGTCCACAGCGCATTACAGCCCATCAGGTAATCGCCATCCCCAATAACTGCTACTACCAACCGACCCTTTCCCTTAAGGGCTAAAGCCGTCCCTACAGCATTACCTGGGCCGCTACCGACTGCACCACCCCCGTCTTTCCCCATGTAAGAAAGCGGTCCGTCGAACTCCGCCCCTTCACCAGGCCAGCCAATTGGCAACCGAGCGTAGGAAACGGGCCTGCTTCGCGCGAATTCACGCACAGTCAGCGCCATGTCCATGAGGGACATAGACACGCCTTTTCGAGGCCGCGCCTTCCCGCTGGGTGTGCGCGTCCAGTGGGTGATACTGCTAAGCCCCGCCGCAGGCCGTTTACGGCCGAAACCGTCCAGAAGCTGCTCCACGAAAGTATCTGGACCCGATGCCACCGATACGTCCACCGCCGGAAGCGCCTGGTGATCCATGCTCCATCCGTTCGCGCGGTACGTGTCCATGGAACAGTGGATTATAGTCTTTGCGGCTGGCGACTGTGTTTGGGACAAACCCAAGGCCCCACGTAAAAAGCCTGCTAGGTCCAACCAATCGAGACTTAGGATGACATCGGCCTTCTTTACCAAGGCCGCCGACTGCTTGGACGGCATCAGACCCGGTGCCGCCAGGTGCAAAGGATGGACGGTGGGAAAAGACGACGGGTCCTGGGAACTGGTCAGCACCGGTGCGTTCAGTGCTTCGGCCAACTTCACACGCCGGTCCCAGTCCGCCTTACCACGAGATACGCGGCCCATGAGTATGACGGGAAACCTGGCCTTCTTTAGTAACGCGCGCGCGCGCTTGACGGTAGCGAGCGGTGCACAGGGCGGGTCCGCCGGAGCGAACCTAGCAGCGTCCGGGATCAGCACCTCCTCGGTAAGCGGTTGCTCCTGAAGGCCCACATCGAGGCAAACATACGTAGGGCCACAGGGAGCCGTGCGTGCTATCTGGTTCGCCCGCAGTACGGATTCCACGGCCGCCTGTGGGGAGGCGGGTTGATCATCCCATTTTATGTAGTTTCGGATAAGCGCACCCTGATCCTGGGCGGTGTGGATCCAATCAATCCATGGGCGCCGTTTATGCGCGTCTACCGGTCCAGTGGCGCCGAATATGACCATGGGTGTGCGGTCGCACCAGGCGTTGAAAATGGTCATGGTGGCGTGCATTAGACCTACATTGGAATGTAGGGCTACGGCCATGGGCTCATCCGTCGCCTTAGCGTATCCATCCGCGATAGACACCGCGTGTTCTTCGTGCAGACAGGTAACCATCTGTGGGTTTTCGTTCCCGAGAAAGTTTACAAGACTATCGTGGAAGCCACGGTAGCTCGCGCCCGGGACTAGAGCTATGTACTTGAGGTCGAGTTTGCGGGTCACCGCCGCTACCACATCACTACCCCAACGCATCTTCGGGACCCCCAAATTCTTAGGTCGGTGTTTAAGTGCTGTGCTGTCGTTGCGTTTTGCCACTGTATGTACCTCCGTTAGTTGCCACTATTGTGAACCCCTGTGGGGGTCCGATCCCCCCCTACTCAAATACTACCCATCGATGTTTTGCTACATGTAACTCCGCTAGCTCCCTTTAGCACCTCGGCACCGTGCTTGTAGCAGCGGTGATCGCCGCTTTCACCATCACCATCTTCGCTATGCTGCGTCGTGCGTGCATCCTAAGGGGATAGGCCTACACGTTTCCCAAAGACAGCAGCGAGAGCGATGTCACCTCGAAGTCCTTGACCCAATACTCACCGGTGTACATCGTCTCCGCTCCATTGGCGATGTCCGCACGAGTTTGGCTAGCAACGTACTGTTGCATATCTTCCTTGGTCTCCCAGAAGGTGAGGGAGATTCCCTCGTCGGGATTCTCGGAGCTTCGGAGTAACTGACGTCCGCGGAAGCCGGGAAGCTTGACAGTGGCCGGAACTACCACCTCGTTGTAGTACCGCTCGTACTCCGACCATTTGCCAAGTCGAAGCTTGCCCCAGAAAATTCTACAGACCATGGTCCCCTCCTGGTTGGTAACGTGTCGAAACTTTCAGTACGAAGCGCGGCTCAGCCAGCTGGGTTACGGCAAATAACGTTCAAAAGAGCCTGGCGTTTATCCTCTTTGACGGCCTTGAGACCGCGCTCCAACGCTCCCGGCAACTCCGCAGGTTCGTCCACGCGTTCCGCGTAAGCCCCGCATGCCTGGGCAGTCAACTCGAACTGCGGCGAGGGTGTCAGGTCCGTGCCCGGGAAGTTCTGTGTTTGGTGGGCAACACCATCGGGATAAAGTTCTCGGACCGTACTTAGCGTCGCGTTCCAAGCTTGGTTATTGTAGATGATGGTCAAGAACGGCACCTGATACTTCTGCGCTGTGAAGTGACATGCCGTGGGTACACAAAACATATAGGAGCCGTCTCCCTCACAGGCGATCACCGTGTGATCGGGGGCGGCCAGTTTCGCGCCGATGGCCGCACCCATACCCCACCCCAAGTGCCCAGCCGGCGCCTGATCGAAGAACGAGCCGGGCCTTTCCAGCCCCAACACCGGCCCCAGAGGTGAGGTTACGGCTTCCCCTATAACAATGGTTTTTTCGTCCACAACATTGGCGATGCATTGAGAGACCCACAAAGGATGGATCGGGCGCTCGCCCTTCACTTTCTCGATCCGCTCCACCAGCTCCGCCTGCGTTCGGTCATGGGCAATCTTGATACGACTTCGTCGCTCCTCCACCACTTGCCGAAGACCATCTGAGCCGTCGAGCCCTTGCCGAATCAAGCCGTTGAGAACCGGTAAGGTAACGTCGGATGAACCGGTCATAGCGTGATCGACCGGGAAGCCCCACACTGGAATGGAAGAAAACAGCGGGTCCACCTCCAATTGCAGCACCGTGGCTTCGGGCCGGAGTTTCTCTCGAGTGGCCGGCGTCCACGGCACATCGATGTCGATGAGAAAGACCACGTCCGCCTCCTTCACATACCTGTCAATGTCATGACCGGCATGCGATGGGTGATTCGATGGGAAGTTCATGTACGGCGACTGCGGGTGCTGGACCACCGGGATGGCCATCAGGTCGGCTAGTTCAACAAGAGGCGCCACCGCAGCGGGATTCTTGCCGAGGTAGCGTGTCACAATCACCGGCTCGGTAGCTTCCATGAGGATCGCAACTGCCTGTTCGAGGTCTCCCATGGGCGTCTGGTACTTACTCGGGGGTTTAAAAACATCGGCGGATACCCGAGTGGTTTCCATGGACTCGTAGAGCCATTCCCGAGGCAGCGACAGATACACTGGACCCTTAGGTTCCGCCATGGCGATCTTGAAGGCACGGGGGACGATAGCGCCGAGTTGCTCGTTGGCACGGTTTTCAAAATCCCACTTGACGAATTCTCGAACGATGCTTCCCTGATCTCGAGATTCTTGGCGCCAGTGAATATGGCGACTCTTGCCCCCGGCTAGCTCACCCTCCGTCACGGGGGTCCTACCGGCAACAAACAACAACGGTACCTGGCATGCCTTGGCGTTCATGAGGCCCCCCAGCCCATTGGCGGTGCCCGGCAGGGTATGGACCAACACCACCTGCGGCTTACCTGAGGCGCAGTAGTAACCATGGGCCATGGACACGGCCGCCTGCTCGTGGGGTACTACGATGATCTTTGCCCCCTTGGACTCACTGCGATGCATCTTGGCCAGCGCTTCCAGGATGGGGCCATGATCGGTTCCAGTGTTGGCAAAGATGTAGTCTACGTCGGGATTCGCATTGAGCTGTGCCAAGAAAGCCTCGGCGCCGTTGGCCACGGGCATATCAGTGAACTTAGGTCCCGCCATGTTCCAGGTCTCCGATTGTTTGGGTAATTTCCAGGGGTACGCCAGCCAGCACACTTACCAACCACGTCCTCGACATGTCAAATCAATAGCGCGAAAAGGAATCGGCTTTGCGGGATCCGGACGACCGTGAACCTCGCCGAAAACTTCACCCGAGTCTGTTCCTGAAGAGCGCCCCTGGTCCAAGCATCATGGGCAACAATCTAATGGAGTTCGGTGTCGTTGGCGAGCCTGCCTTAGTACTAGTAGCGTTGCCGCGGTCTGGCGCCTTTAATCTTCCTCCGGTAGCCCCACCGTGTCGGCCACACGTTGAGTGTAATGGTTCCAGGTCCACTCGTAGACTTGCGCCAAAGCGGCCTGGAAGCCTCCTTCCACCACAAAAGCGAAGGCATCGATATCTGCGTGGGGGAGGGGTGCAGGAGGGCGGCCGCCGGCGCGGGTGGCGTCTAAGGTGATCTTTGCTAACATCTCTATTCGAAGTGCGAGTAGAGTCACGGCCTCCACGCTGGACCCAATGACAGTAAGGCCGTGCCCTCGCATGAGGCAACAGTCTCGCTCACCCATGACAGCCATGAACTCCGCCGCCAGCTCGGGGCTATCGATGAGCACCGACTTTGGATAGACGGGGATTCCCTGAATGGCGGCACCGAGGCTTAAGGGATCGTACGAGCCGTAGATGGGTCGTAACTCAATGTCAGAGATGGTGGCGATGAGGCAGTGGTACGGGTGGGCATGAAGAACGACCTGGGTCTCGGGGTGCGCCTTGTACAACTCGCCGTGGATCGGTAGCTCCAATGGTACCCTATACCCTTCTACTTCCTTAGCGGACCGGTCAAAGCCCAACTGCCGGACATGCCGCACGTCAGTATAGAGAAGTCCCTTCTCCTCATCCCCCAAACACCGAAGAAACATCTGGTCTGTGCCTGGAATTCGCGCCGACAGGTGGCCCAGAATGTCGCCCATGCAACCTTGGCTGGCGAGTATACGCGTAGCCAACGCAATCTTTCTTCGGAGGGTATTAAGCGGTTTCGAAAACGTTTTGTTCATCTAAGACCTCGGCGGACAAGCAACATACCCTACGTGTAATACGCGCACCTGGTAGCGTGTCAAGATCCTTCGGAATGTAATTGACCACTGGCCGATGCTACCCTTAGTTCATAGAATGGCACTCCATGGTGATTATTCAAGGTACGGCGCCTCGTTTGTGAAAGTAGCAAACGATGGCCGTGGCAGTTGTGTCTATTCCACGTACGACACCAAATTGAAACGGCCGAAGTCGTGATCTATGCTCAGAATGGTCGATGTCCACCTACGCCACAATACACGAGCTTTTATCCCAGCAGGCCGCGGCAAGGCCGGACCGTACTTGCCTTGTCTACGACAACAAGCAGTGGAGCTACAGAGAGTTCGCCAACGAAGTGGAACGAGTGGCCCGGGCATTTTCGGCCCTTGGACTTCGGCCCGGCGAAAGGGTGGCGATCCTACTTCCCAACCGTCCGGAGTTTCTCTGGACGGTTTTCGCCATGGCTCAGACCGGAGGAGTGTTCGTTCCGCTAAACACCACACAGACGCCAAGTGAACTTCAGTACCTGCTAACTCACTCCGAGGCACGTTATCTTTTGACGACCAATGCCTCCATGCTGGGGGTCGACCGGATCCGGAACTCCTGTCCTCGGCTGGAACACATTGTCACGCTTGATCCCGACAGCAAACAAAACAACTTGGGGTGGAATGAGTTCGTCCTCGCCGGTGACGGCGCGCAGGATCTCGTTGACGTTTTGCCAGAAGACCCGGCATCCATCATCTACACTTCCGGCACTACCGACCGCCCGAAAGGCGTTATGCTAAAACACTACGCCTTTGCTTTCGCCCCGAACCAAAGGGCTCTCGGCCTAGGTTGGTCAGAAACGGACAGGGTGTTGGTGGTGATGCCGCTGTTCCATGTGAACGCGCTATGCCACATGAGTATCGCCATCATGTCAGTGGGAGGCGTGGTGGTACTTAACGAGCGATTTAGCGCCTCCCGTTTCTGGGCCGAAGTCAGGAAGCACAGGGTCACCACATCGAGCATCATGCAGACGATCCCGCACATCCTACTAAACCAGCCGCAGACTCAAGGAGACGCGGACACCCCATTGAGGCAGGTGGTGGCACTGCTACCTCCGGATGTTCACCTAGAGTTTGAGCGGCGCTTTGGTGTCACAGCGGTCCCATCGTACAGTCTCACCGAGGATCTATTGAGTGTCATTGGACCGCTAGAAGAATCCAGACGGAAGCTCGGCAGTTGCGGAGTTGCCCTGGCTCCAAGTGTACACCGAATACGAATTTGTGACGAAGAGGGGCGGGCCTGCTCGCCCTACGAACTCGGTGAGATCGTCAAGCAAAGCCCGGCGATGATGACAGGCTACTACAAGAACATGGAAGCAACGACTTCAGCTCTTCAGGACGGCTGGCTCCACACCGGCGACCTCGGGTACCTAGATGAAGACGGGATCCTGTACTTCGTCGATCGTAAGAAGGACATGATTAAGCGTAGCGGAGAAAACATCGCATCCGCCGAAGTAGAGCGAGTCCTGAACACACACCCCTTGATCGCGGAATCCGCCGCGGTGGGAGTGCCAGACCCCATCCGGCAAGAGGAGATCAAAGCCTGCATCGTGCTCATTCCGGGCACTTCTCGGCAAATGTTTCCACCAGAGGACGTCTGGGCGTTCTGCATGGAGTATTTGGCACCGTTTAAGGTCCCCCGCTATCTCGACATCCGGGCGGGGCTGCCTAAAACGCGGAGCTCAAAGATACAAAAGAACCTGCTCCGGGAAGAGGGCCTGGGACAGGGCGTGGTGGACCGGGAAGCTAGATCAAAATAAACTCTAGCTTTACTTTAAGAACTAATCATAAATTGTTGCTTTACAATACCATAATGAATTATTAAATACCCTTCGACTGCGGAATTAACTATCCCTCTGACTATTTCCTGAGGCTTGACCAGTTTCAAGTCTACCCATAATGGCTAGCGTACGGGAGCTCAAATATGATTTCCCATTCACATTTGTAGCGAAGGCCGAAATGAAAGCGGTAGGCCCTATCCAAGCTGATCCTTGAGCCAACCATCAAGGGTGTCAATCATAAATGCCTCGCAGCCAGCATAGAAATGATTGGCACCGGAGACCACAACAGACGTGCTATGGTCCGGACCCGCCGCCTCGTTTAGCTCCTGCGCAAACTCCCGAAAATAGGCACTCTCAATCTCTCCCGCAGTTACCAATAACGGACAACCAAGCCTTGAGGCGTGCGGACGCACGTCATTGGTTTCGTGACGACCATACTTGCTGACGTAGGTCCTATGGGTGAACAGGCCGGTAGCACCGCTCGCCGGGGCCCAGAGAAGTTCCTCGCCTCTGCCACCTGCCACTTGGCGCTCAGCATCTGCCATTCGCTCCTCGAACTCCGGATCCTCCATCACCCGCGCCGCATAGAACTGCCTGGGCGCCGAACACGAGATCACCCCCACGACATCTTGGCGTTGGCGAGTGCCCTGGTAATAAAGAGATTTAACCGAGCCCAGGCTGTGCCCCACCAAGACAAAGCGGGCGTAGCCTTCCTGTCTCAACCGGTCGATGGCAGCATCCACATCCAGCAAGCATGCCTCGAAGTTTTCGTAGGTCGCACCCCGAAAAGCCGTTAGATCACCACCGCGGGAGACCCAGTCATGCCCCCGGGTGTTGACGGAACACGCATGATAGCCGCGTGCCGCCAGGGCTTCGGCGAATATCGGCAAGGGTCCGGAGTAGAAGTTCATGGCAACACCATGAATCATGAGGAGCGCCACGTCCGTGTAAGGCGAGCCCTCCGCGCGGAACAAGAGCCCGTGAAGAGTCTCCTGGTCTGAGGTCTCAAATGATAACAACTGAGCGTTTCCAGACATCGGCCCTCCCTTATCCTGTCTTTTGCCTAACTGTGCCCGAATAGAACACGTTCCGGCCACACCTCATTCCGGCGGCCGACACGCTTCGAGGCAGCTCTCAATCACGTCACCATCACGCTCGAGCCAAAGAGCGTTAGATCGAATCCGCTCCAGGGATTGGCGCACCGTTCGTGCAGCGGCCGGTACAGGGTGAGCCGCAAAGAATGCTTCTACTTCGCCAGCCTTCTCCAAGGTGGTAAAATCTTCGGTGGTAATAGATATGACGCGAGCAATGATGAACCCCCCCTGCCCGTACCGGCTATCGAACTCCGTCCATTTCTCCCGTAGGAACTCCCAAGCCAAATCCCGACCCAGGGGGTTCATGGCAACACCCGCGACCGCCAAGGGGGTGTCCTGTCCACGGACCTCTTCGGACAGTGAGAATTCTAACGTACGCTGGAGCAGATCAGGGTCTGCGCTCCGCCCCAAAGCACGCAGGCAGCGGTTTTTCTCCTCATGAAGCTCGGCTTGCCGGTACACCTGGAGCACCGCCTCGTAACCGTCTAAGCCACGGCTCTCCACCACCTGACCATACACAGCGGCCCGTAGGTCTGGTACCACCGGGGTTGCATCCCGGACTCCCTGATCGAACCGGCGCAACGCTTCATCGGCAACGTGGGGATCCCCGTAACGTCCCAAGAGACTAATCACCATGGGTCGGAGCAGCTTCGTCAGATGACTTTCCCCGTCCTCGGCATCCCAGCCTAGAGATCCATAGATAGTCTGATAAAGACTCTGGGCGTACGCCCGAAAAGACGCGTGACAAACCTGACCCGACAAAAGGGTGTCATAGGCGCGAAGATTCTCCGAAAGATCGGCCCAAACCGTGTAATCCGTCTCGTTGCGATAGGCCAGCGCTAAATTCAAGGGGCGCGCTGGCTCTAAATAGCCTGCCCGCGCTAGGGCGAATGCGTCATTTTGGAGGCCCAACCGATCCATCGCAGACGAAAGCACTCCCGCCCCCACCGCATCCGTCAATCGGTTCCACAACTCAGCGCTGTAGTTACTCCGGTAGAAGCCGGTCTGATCCGGATTGACCTTGACCCATCCTTCTCGGCTACCAGCCACGTCCATTCTAGCCTCTTTACCTTCGACCACGCTAAACACATCCGGCGCCCCTTCCGTTCGTATACCCAAGGGAACTGTCCACTGACCGGAGTCTTCCTCATCCGGGACACCACTTAGGAAAAACCGGGTCTGATGTAGCCCTACTCCACCCCCGTCCATTTCCACCGACAACAACGGATACCCGGTCTGCTTGGTCCACGTGTCCATGATGTGCTTCACCGGCTTCCCTGACTCCTCACTCAAAGCCTGCCACAGGTCCTCAGTGGTAGCATTGGCGTATTGGTGCCGTTCGAGGTAACGCTGGAGCCCACGGCGAAATACCTCGGCCCCCAGATACGCCGCTAACATGCGGATCACCGACGCGCCCTTGCTGTAGCTGATACCGTCAAAGATCTCGCTGATCTGCTTGGGATCCCGCACTTCAACTTCAATGGGATGGGAGCTCTTAAGTCCGTCAAGGGACAGGGCACGTCCAAAATCGCTAAAGACGAACTGCGTCCACATTTCCCATTCCGGGAACAGATGGTCCACGGCCAGGAACTCAATCCATGAGGCGAACCCCTCGTTGAGCCATAGGTGCGTCCACCAATCCATGGTTACCAAGTTACCGAACCACTGGTGCGCTAACTCGTGAGCAACGATAATGGCCACGCGCTGGCGTGTCCCTGCCGAAGACTCCACCGGATCGACAAGAATGGCAGTCTCTCGGTAAGTCACAGCGCCCCAGTTCTCCATAGCCCCCGCTGCAAAGTCCGGGATTGCCAGAAAATCCATCTTGGGGAGCGGATAAGCTATGCCGAAATACTCGTGGTAGAACGACAGTGTCCGGGCCGCCACATCCAGCGCAAACTGCCCCTGCTCCTCCCGGCCCAAGGGGGTGTAGACCCGAACTGTCACACCCTCTTTGGTCTGCGTCTCGATATGGTCAAACTCACCGACAATGAAAGCAAGGAGATAAGTAGACATCACCGGGGTTTCGGCAAAGCGCACGGTCTTGCGACCGTCGTCCCGCGAATCGATCCGGACCGGTGGCATATTCGACACCGCTACCCGATCTCCCGGCACCACCAGGGTAACCTCGAACACGGCCTTCCGTGCCGGCTCATCCCAACACGGAAAGGCGCGCCGAGCGTCGGCCGCCTCGAACTGGGTCACGGCCATGTACCGTTCCTGGCCTTCCACATGGTAAACACTGCGGTAGAAACCGCGCATCTTATCGTTCAGTTGTCCAGTAAATTCAATCCACAATCGCGCAGGCCCTGGAGGCAGTGTTTCCCCGAAATCCAATGCGACGGTCTCATCTTCCTGGTTAATTTCGATTTTCTCAGCCCGGCGGGACATACCATTTCGCTCCAGCACCACTGAGTGAAGCTCTAACTCCGTCGCATGCAGCACGATCCGACGGGTAGCAACTGCCACCTCTACGTCCACGAACTCGGTACCGTTAAAGGTGAACCGTTCGAGGTCGGGTTCGAGGGTAATACTATACCGCCTTGGGCAAACGTCGCCCGGCAACACTACCCGTTCCTGTTCAGCCATATGCGGCCTCCAAAACAACCAGGACGGTTGTCAGTTAATTAAGGGGTCGATAAACGTCACACGGGCCAGCCGTGTTGTGACAGGTCGATCAGATTACCGTCTGGATCCTGGACCCGATACTCCGACTCCCGGTTTGGCGGCCGCTTCCTAACCTCATCCGCTCCGCCCATTCGGTTCGATTCGGACCTCAGTGCGGGACCGTTCTCTACTTCGAAGCCGATGTGATTGAGGCCACTATTGAGCGAATGCCCTTCTACGCGCTCCTCCGGCGCCTTCGGGATGATGGCCAGGTTGACGTGGCCGTCCGAGAGATAGGTGGCGGTGCCGATGCCCTTAACCACCTTGAGCCCAAAGACACCGGTGTAATATTCCACTAGCTTCTCTTTGTGGTCTGTGAGAATAGCGATGTGACGGATCCGAGCCATGTCGATCTTCTCCTTCATTATGCCGCGAAAAGAGGGGGCGGCAGGGGTATCTAGGGAGGGCGTCAGCCCCTTAGGGGATTTCCTGTAGTTTCCCCGCAGGTAGTCGATGATGTTTAGTTACTCACATTTCCGCTATCGAGCTCCGCGAAGTGACAACCGACCTGAGACAAATGAAGTGTATGTGATTGCCCCTTGGAGCCTTGAGCCCGGCAAGGAACCCCTACGATGTTGGTAACCTTGACTTCCCGGTCCTCCCCGCCAACAGCCCTCAAATAGTCACGTAACCAGCCGAGATCGTCCCCGGAGTACCAATCCCTATTGGGAGGGTCGACTAAGTCCGTTTTCTATTCGGCACGACCAGGCAACACACAGGCGGTGGCTACCTCAACCTCCCTACGAACGTCCTCACAGAACAGGTTTTCTTAACCGCCGACTTCGCTTTTCCAGCCGATACTTCCATTGACGATGACGGCTCTGACTCGGGTCGCCGCATCGAACGGCGGTCCCGAGAGCACCACCACATCCGCGTCTTTGCCCTTTTCCAGACTGCCAACACGATCATCGATTCCCATGACCCGAGCGGAATTGAGTGTCAGCGCCTTGAGCGCCTCCTCGGCCCCCACCCCTTGGTCAACCGCCGTTATCCCCTGCATCCTATGGTTCTGAATGGGGATTACCGGATGATCCGTGGAGAAGGCCGTGAGTACACCACTTGAAATGAGAATTGCGGGTGCGTCCGAGTTGCGTCCGGATTGCTCGAGGTTACCGCGGGTCTTAAGCCACGGACCGTGAACTACCGCAACCCCTGCTTCTGACAGTTCTGTGGCTACCTTGTAGCCGTCGGTTCCATGCTCGATGACAAGATCGAGGTCGAACTCCTGCGCAATGCGAATAGCTGTTATGATGTCATCGGCCCGATGGGCGTGGGCGCGTAGCGGGATCTGCTTCCGCACTACGGGGGCCATGGCTTCCAACCGGAGATCCCGCCGCCCGTTGCCGTCAGCGACATAGTGCTGGGCTTTAACAAGCCCCTCTCGCAGGATGGCGGCGATACCCATGCGCGTCATAGGGCTTTTCTTGAGAGCTCCGTAGACATTCTTCGGTCGTTCCCCGAAAGCAATCTTCATTCCCACGGGAGTACGAACCAGCATCTCCTCCACCGTGCGTCCCACAAC
Organism: uncultured Syntrophobacterales bacterium; assembly: GCA_964438895.1. Classification (GTDB taxonomy): domain Bacteria; phylum Desulfobacterota; class Binatia; order UBA9968; family JAJDTQ01; genus JAJDTQ01. The sequence continues at coordinate 27,022 of CAYTMJ010000035.1, forward strand.
CTTGACGGCACAAGGCTGACCACAAATGACGTTGTAGCTGCCCGGCATAACACCCACCGTGGTGACCCCACCCTTCAGGGCATCCTGGAAGGCTATATCTTCAGGGTTGATAGCGTCCAACGCACGCAGATGCGGGACTACAGGATCACCCACTTCGTCCTCGTCGCTTTGACCGGCCCCGACACCGTCCTGGCATAGACCTAAGTGGGTGTGGGCATCGATCATGCCAGGGATAAGCACGCTCCCACTCACGTCCCAGACATCAGTGTCCGCAGGTAGTTGCACATCGACACCGACAGCTTCGATGGTCCGCCCCTCAATAAGCAGAGTGCCTTCCTCAATCACACCGTCAGACGCAGTCATGATCCGAGCGCCGACCAATGCCAACCCCATGATTCCCCCTGTTCACTGCCCAGGCGACCGATGGGACGCCATCAAAACGTGCTTACCGGTTACCTGCGGCCGAGGACGCAGCCCGCTCATATACGAGACGCCCTTCCACATAGGTTCGATCAATTTCAATGTCACGGATCGTCGTCGTTTCCACGCCGAGAATATCTTCCGAAAGCACCACAAGATCCGCGCTTTTCCCCTCTTCCAGAGAACCTGTCCGATCCTCATCGAACGACGTATACGCGCCGTTGTAGGTATAGATCCGGAGGGCCTGTAGCACGCTCACTCCCTCGTCAGCGTTCAGCACCTCGCCACCCTCTTCAGGCCCGAAACGATGATTCACTAGAACGTCAATACCCGTCAATGGGTTGTACTGACCAACCGGCCAATCGGAGCCCCCAGAAATGATTACGCCCCGGTCGGTGAGTGATTTAAACGGGAACGCGTAGCGCGCCCGGTCTCCCCACTGGCCGTGGATTCCTTCGCTCCCTATACTCTCCATAATCGGAGGCTGCGTGTTCCAGATAACGCCTAACTCCGCCATGCGATCCATGACCCGTGGGTTCCAGAGGTAAGCGTGCTCCAACCGGTGCCGTAGATCGTGGGTTGGCACTTGCTTCCGCCCGTGGGCGATCGCCTCCAGTGAGCGATGAATACCGTGGTCGCCGTGGCAAATGAGTCCGGTCTGCCAGTCACTACCCTGTGCCTGCACCATGAAGTCGTTGGCAACCTCCTGGGTAAGACGAAAACTGCCCAGTTTCTTACCAGCAGGGTCGTTGCTGTAGGGCTCAAACAGCGCTGCGGTCTGGCCAATAACACCGCCGTCAATCCCAATCTGAAGCGCTCCGAGTTTGAGCCACTCGTTACCGAAATTGGTCGCGAATCCGCTCTCAAAAATCTTACCGGCCGCCATCTCTAGGTCCCACCCCTCCCCGTGGACCGGGTATGGGCCCATAACCACACGCAGACTTGGCGAGGCCTGGCGATGTAAGCGCTGCCACCCCACTGTGTCAACTCTATTACGGACGGCTGCTTCGAACGCCATGGTGACGCCATGGCGGTTCATCTCACTTGCCATCCAGCGGTAGCCATCCATCATGTCGTTCACATCATACTTCGGCAGGGTCGGCATGATGAACACCGTGCGGGTGTTATCCCACATAGGTCCCTGCGGATACCCCTGGCTATCCCGCTCCATTGGCCCGCCAGCAGGGTCCGGCGTATCATCCTGGACCCCCATGCGCCGTAATCCCAAGGTATTAAACGTCCAGCCCATTGACTCACGATTGGAGATCCCCACCGGATGGTCCGGCGACACTGGATCAAGATCAAAGCGGTTAGGGTTGCGTCGCTCAGCGAGCCGCGTTGCTTGAAACCCCCGACCCAGGATCCAGTCGCCCGGCTTAACCTCCGCGGCGCGCTCCTTAATCCTATCCACTATATCCGCGATCGATGGGCAAGCGGCGTAGCCACAGTCCACCCAATGCCGCTGCGGTCCGTTGGTCATATGGATGTGGTTGTCCACGAACCCCGGAGTCACAGCACGCCCCTTGAGATCCACCACTTCAGTCTCGCGGCCAACGGTCTGCTCGACATAGGCGCGGGTGCCCACACGCAGGATCCGCCTTCCGCGAACGGCTAGCGCCTCGGCTACCTCGTCCTGGGAATTCACAGTCACAACAGAGCCACCGACAAAGACAACATCTGCAGTGAGAATCGGTTTCGACACGCGCGCTTCTGGCATGGATACCTCCCTAAAAATTCCCGTGACGCCCCTCACTCAACCGTGGAGGACCATAACGGCTCGCCGATGGATGCGCAAGGAGTGACAACCAGGCGAATTAACGCCGTGTGGGGTCAAAGAAATCCCTTAGTCCATCCCCCAACACGTTGAAACCCATAATCAGCAGCATGATCGCCATCCCGGGAAAGAATGCGGCCCAGGGCGCCCGTTCCACGTACCCGTAGGCCCCGGTCAACATGGCACCCCAGGACGGCGCCGGCGGCGGATGGCCCACACCCAGGAAGCTTAGGGAGGACTCTGCCAGGATAGCGTAGGAAAAGGACAGGGCGAACTGAACCAGCAGCGGTGCAACGACATTAGGGAAGATGTGACTGCGAATGATTCGCGAGTGGGAGCCTCCCAGCACCTGAGCCGCCTCTACGTAGGGCTGTGCCTTGATCGCAAGTGTCGCCCCGCGCGCCACCCGGGCGAAGTGCGGCGCTTGGACTACGCACAGCGCGATGATGACGGGCACCGAGGGGGGCATCCCACCGCCAGACAGAAAGGCTGCCACCGCAATGGCCAGGAGTATCGTCGGAAACGCGAAAACTAAATCGATCAGCATGGTTACCACGCGATCCAACAGGCCCCCGAAGTAGCCTCCGAGCACACCGACCAACATCCCTACCGCAGCGGCCCCCGTGGCCGAGAGAACCCCAACAACAAAGGCAATTCGGGCGCCGTAGATCACCCGGCTAAGTACGTCGCGTCCGTACTCGTCGGTACCGAACCAATGAGCGGAATCCGGCCCGGTCAGGCGGGAACCAGCCGACATGTCCAGCGGATCGTATGGCGCCACCAGCTCCGCGAAGAGGGCCACTAGAAGATAGATCACGATGACCGCTGCGCCCACTACGGCCGGCCGATGTCGCACGAAGCGACGCCACGCCCGCCCGGGCCCTTCAGAACGATGCGCGGTTGGCTGCTGAGCATCGGAAATCGTCATAGTATCTGCCACTGCGTCCGGTGTCCTTTCACGCCAACAGACCTTGCCGTCCGCGAGATCCTGTTCCCCCCAAGGAGCCCGCGCTGCCCAATCTCACGGTGCGGGTGCGGGCTGGTCAAACCCGTACCTAGTTCTTCGTCGTACTGTCCCTCAAACTCCTAATCGTACCTTACGCGCGGATCGAGTAGCCCGTAACCGAGGTCCGCAAGCGTATTAATGAACACGTAGCTACCGGCCATGACGATCATGGTTGCCTGAAGCACCGGATAATCGCGACTGAGCACAGCTTCTACCGCATATTGCCCGATACCCGGGATGGCGAAGATCTGCTCGATGATAAGCGAACCACCGAGCAATTTACCAGTTTCCGTTCCGATCAATGTCAGCACAGGGATAAAAGCATTCTTGAGAGCATGCCGGGAGAACACCCGGCGCTCGCGCACCCCCTTAGCGCGCGCCGTCCGGATGTAATCATGGGCGAGCACGTCCAGCATGGCCGACCGCGCCATACGCATCACTGCTGCGGCCATGGTCGTACCCAGGGCTATGGAAGGCAGTATCAATGAACGCGTACTCTCAACAGGATCTTCGAACAAGGGGATGTAGCCAACGGACGGCAACACGCCAAGGTAGACTGCAAAGACCAGCACGAGCAGCGTAGCCAGCCAGAAGTGAGGCATTGCCAAACCGAGGATCCCAGTAGTAGTAACCAGGCCGTCGATTTTTCCGTTCGGATATCGCGAGGCGACAACACCCAGGGTGACCCCGAACATGACGCTCCAGGTGCCTGCCATGAACGATAGATGTAGTGTCACCGGGAGACGCGCGAAGATTTCATCCGCAATGGGGCGGCCAGAGAGGAGGGAGCGCCCGAAGTCGAGCTGCACCACACGACTGATCCATTCAGCGTACTGAACCACAATCGGGCGGTCGAGTCCCCAAAGCGCACGGATCTCCTCGATGCGCCCCGAGCTCATGTAGAGGCCGTAGATGTAGTCTACTGCGTCGCCCGGCACCAGGCGGATCATGTAGAACACGACCACCGATATGCCGAGCTGGACCAGCAGCAGGGAAACTAATTTCTGGACGATGTATCGACTCACCGGGAACCTGTGCCTACCCGGAACGTCGAGGGATGGGTCTCCGACGCAGTCATCCGGTCAGAGACCCATCTTCGATTATACGACCTACTTGTCCAGCCAGATCTCGCGGTACGAGTACTGGCTAGCGTTAGGAAAGGCAGTGTAACCCTTGACGTACGTGCGCATTGCCTGGAAACGGTCAAAGGCTACCAGGAACACCCACGGCTGTTGTTCCGCCAGACGCTTCATAGCGACCCGATAAGCCTCCTTGCGATCCGGGATGGTGGTGGCCGCCACTCCCTTTGCCAGCAGCTTGTCGAACTCAGGGTCACAAAATTTACTATTGTTGTAGCTTCCCCCACAGGTAAACAGGGGAGTCAGGGCACCGTCAGGATCTACGAAATCCGAACCCCACCAGCGAATCGGATACATCTGGAAATCCCCCGACTTCCAGGCGCGGTTGGCGCTTGAGCTGTCCGACGCCTTGATCTTGACCCGGATGCCGGCCTTCTTGAGTTCGGACTGCACCACCGCGGCAAAGGCGGCGTGGTACGAGCTAGTACCAATGCGAATTTCGAGGTCAATACCGTTGGGGTAGCCAGCTTCCGCGAGTAACTTCTTCGCCTTTTCACGGTCCAGGCTGTAATACCGATCCGCGTTGCCCGCCCAGTACGGCGGTATCAACGGCGGCCCCCAGAGCGGCTGCGCGAAACCGTCGAAGCCCTTCTCCACCACCTCCTTACGGTCAATGGCGTAGGCCAGGGCCTGCCGAACACGCACATCGTTCAGCGGCTTCTTGCTAACGTTCAGGGAGAGGTTGACGAAGCTGATATTCGGCCCGCCGGTGACGTTGATCCGAGAATCACGCTTGAGAGCCCTTACGTCCTTGGGGGGCAACGGCTCGATGTAGTCCACTTGCCCCGCTCGCAACGCGTTGGTGCGCGCAGTCTGGTCCTTGAGCGGAATGAAGTGAAGCTCGTCCAGCAACGGGGCTGACTTATCGTAGTAATTTGGGTTCTTGACCAGGACCAGTCGCTGACCCTTAATGTGCTCCTTATACATATAAGGACCGGTCCCCATCATCCCGTCCTTCAAACCTATCGGCATCGGTTTCACCGCCTCCTTGGCCACCATGGCCATTGCCGGAAGTGATAGGTTTGTCACGATGGCCGCATCGGGCCGCTTCAACTTAAGCACCAGCGTGTATTTGGAGGGCGCATCAATAGAGCTAATCGATGCAATGGTGCTGGCGTACCCTGCAGGAACGTTCGGGTCGAGGATTCGTTCTAGCGAATATTTAGCGTCCGCCGAGGTAAATCCGCGCCCGTTGTGGAACTTCACGCCTTGACGCAAGGTAAACACGATATGGGTTGGTGACTTGAACTCCCATTTCGTCGCAAGATCCGGCCTGGGTTGAATGTCGGTCCCCGCCCGCACTAGGCCCGAGTAGACATTCTGCATAATATTGATATCCCAGCCCACACGAGTGGTGTGCGGATCGAGATCATTCACGTCACGCTCCCCGCCGATACGCAGAACACCACCAGATTTTCCCTTTGCGGCCTGCGCTGTCGAGACGCCGACAACTAAGACCACTAACACGGCAAGCACTTGGAACCAGCCTCCCCACCAGGAATTAGAACGGCCTGCCCCACCAATTAGATCCACATGTTTCATCGTCTCCCCTCCCTGGCAAGTCCCGTCCAACACTCCGGCACGAAAGACGCCAACATTGCCTGTTGTTACTCCAGTGCCCCATGCTTCGCTCGTATGGACACATACTCAATCGCGGCAATCGTTGCACTATTTTCTGCGAAGTGTCAAGGTGGCTCGCGTCGGTTCGAACTGTTTATGCGCAAAAGGCTATAGGTTGCTTTGTAACCGTAACGCCAACAACGACAGCGGCTCTGCCACGCGCGCAGTTTAAGCCGTCGATGGGAGGGGACTAATGGCAACCAAGACGTGGCGAAACGCAGATCTCACATTCATCAATGGGCGCATAGTCACGGTCAACCAACAGGACGACGTCGCCGAGGCGGTGGCCGTGTTAGGCAACCGCATTGTCAGAGTCGGCTCCAACGAATCCGTCAAAGCGATCACCGGCAACGAAACCCGGGTTGTGGATCTAGCGGGAAGGGCTTTGACTCCGGGATTCGTGGAAAATCACATGCACATCATCAACGCGGTCGAGGATCGCAAGTGGATCGACTGCAACCCGGAAGCGACTTCTTCCATCGACGAGATCGTCGCCGCCGTCAAGAAACGGGCGGATAAGACCCCCGCCGGCGAGTTGATCGTAGGCTGGGGATTCGATCACCACCGGCTACGAGAGCGGCGCTACCCCACTCGGCGTGATCTCGACCCAGTCTCACCCAACCACCCGGTGCTACTGCGCCAACGGGAATCCATGAGCTGGACTGCCAATACCGCGGCGTTGCGACGCATGGGTATCCAAGACGACACCCCAGATCCTGCGGGGGGACCAATGCTCCGGGACGACCAGGGAGCACCCCTGGGGCCAATGTGGGACAATTGTCGGGTCGTGTACATCTTTCCCACCATCACGCCTCCGACGCTGGAAGAGCTCGTGGATGGCTACGAGTGGGCATGCCAATACCTGAATAGGCTTGGGATCACCAGCGTGGACGAGGCTTCCATCCGCAGGGAAGAGGAGTCCCATGCATGGCAGCTTCTGCGCGCCCGGGGCGGCCTCACCGCGCGGATCTTCCTCAATATCTACCCAGCCTACGGCACGAAGTGGGATACAGAAACGGCAGCCTACCAGGCTTTCCGCTCCGGCATGCGCACCGGCTTCGGCGATGACTGGCTCCGTCTCGGACCCGCGGTCATCGGGATCGACGGCGGTGTGCAAGGACAAACCGCAGCGCTCTTCGAGCCCTATTCGAACGATCCCGATGGGAACTTCCGCGGCAGCTTTCGAGTATCTCAGGAAATGGCGGACGAGTTCTGCCTCGAGGCCCACAAGGCCGGCTTCCAGATCGCAGCGATACCTCACGGCGACCACGGGATAACCGTTACCCTGGACGCTATCGAAAAGGCTATGCGAGCTTACCCACGCCCGGATCCCCGCCACCGTCTAGAGCATGCGTACCTCTGGAATGCTGAACTGCTGGATCGTGCCGCCCGGCTCAATGTCATCTACAACGCACAACCACCAATCTTGGAGGTGCTAGGCGAAGCTTGCACCCTTGAGCCATGGGGCGTGGAGCGCTCGCAATATGCCTTCCCCTTCAAATCGCTTCTAAACCGTGGAGTGATATCCTCGGGTGGCTCCGACATGCCAATCGTCACCGCAAACCCAATGGTGGGGATCGACTGCTTGGTCAACAGGCGTCTTGACCCGAGCCCTGGAAGTACAGTGTTGAACCCAGACGAATGCCTGACGATCATGGAGGCGTTGCGAATTTATACGTACAACGGGGCTTATGCGCACTTCGAGGAGACCGACAAAGGCTCTATAGAAGAAGGAAAATTAGCCGACCTGGCCATACTGTCTAGAGATATTCTGACGGCCCCGCCGGAGGAGATCCGCCACATTACAGCAGACATGACCATCGTCGACGGCAAGGTGGTGCACGAAGTGGGATAAAGCAGGGCTTCTCTGGACAGGTCAGCAACCCTTCTATCCGCGGATAAAAGCACCAGAGCGTAGCGATGCAGAGAGAACGAGGACCCAATGGATGAAATTCAAAAACAAGTACTAGCCGGGATCCGGGAGGAAGAGCTGGTGACCTTGGCTATGGATCTGATCAGCATTTCGAGTCCTCCTGGTGCGGAAGCGCCCGCCGGCGATTATCTCGCCGGACGTTTGGCGGAATTGGGCATGCGGGTGCAGTTCCAGGAGGTAGAGCCCGGACGCAATAACGTTCTGGGTCGGCTACCCGGTAGCAAGGGCTCGCCCACACTGCTCTTTAGCGGCCACTTCGACACCAGTACCACTGGGCGTGAAGCCGAAACTTGGGGCAACCGCTACCAGGCCGACGTCGTGGGCGGCGGCATAGCCCAAGCCACGACGGCAGACGGATGGATTCACGGGCTAGGAGCAAGCAACATGAAGGGGGCGTTCGCCGCCTATTGGGGCGCGGTACGGGCGCTTCAACGGGCTGGCATTGAGCTGGCCGGTGACCTCCTCGTGGCTGGCGTCGTAGGTGAAACCGAGAAGGCCCCAGTGGATCAGTACCAGGGAGCGGAATTTCGCGGCGGGAAAGTGGGGTCCCGTTTCCTAGTAACCCACGGCGTCACCGCCGACTACGCCGTCATCGGTGAGCCAACCGCTATGCGCCTTCAGATCGGTGAAACCGGCTATTGCTTCGTAAAGGTGACGGTATTCGGCAGATCCCAGCACACATGGTCTAAAGAGCATGGCATAGACCCCATCGAGAAAATGATGCGCGTCTTCACCGCCCTCCAGGCATGGGAACCCACGTACAAGGAACGTCATCCACATCCCTTCATGGAGCCACGGATCGGTATCGGCGCCATCCAGGGTGGACATCCCTACAAGCCCTCCAAATGCCCCGCACCATTCTGCAATCTCTACGTCGACGTGCGCCTGGTACCGGGCCAGAGCTTCATGGAGGTTAAGCACGAAATCGAAGCTGTACTGGACAGCCTCAAAACCGACGACCCCGAATTACACACCGAAGTGGAATTATACCTTACAGGGAACGGTTTTGAACTCGAGCGCGAAGAACCGCTGGTGCAAGCAATGGAGCGGGCCCACCAAAACGTACACGGCGAACCCGTACCCTATGCAGCGCCCAACCGTTATGCGGTGTCCAGCGACGCTGGCCCCATGTTCGAATACGGTATCCGAGGCCTGACCTACGGCCCTGGCGGCATCTCCACTGGAGGGCAGTTTGCTAATTACGATCCAGCCCACCAGCACAGCGAAGTATTGAAGATTGAGCACCTCGTCAAGGCCGCGGGAGTGTACGCCTTGGCCGCCATGGACCTATGCGGTACGGTATCGTAGTACTGCGGCCCATCAACGCTCGACGTAGGAACAATCAATGGAACCTCTCATCAGTTATTCGCCCCTGATCGACCGGCCCCCCCTGCGCTGGCCCGGAGGCGCCCGGGTAGCGCTGTGGATACAAATGAACCTGGAACATTTCGATATTGCCGGCCCCGGTATGACCCTTCCACCGAGCCGCTCCCCGGGCCCTATCCCCGATCCTAAGAACGCCGGCTGGCGAGACTACGGTGCACGCGTTGGGATATGGCGGCTGATGGAAATATTGGACCGGCATCAACTCCGCGCCTCGGCGCCGACCAATGACCAGGTATGTGACTACTATCCCGAAATCATTCGAGAGACAGTGCGTCGCGACTGGGAGCTGATGGGCCACGGATTCAACAACTCACGCACCCTGGCTGGTCTCTCCCGTGATGAGGAGCGAGAGGTCATACGCACGAGCGTGGGGAAATTGTCCGAAGCCGCCGGACAAGACACCAAAGGTTGGCTGGGCCCGGGCCTGGTGGAGACTTTCAATACACTGGATCTCTTAGCCGAAGCGGGCATCGAGTATGTCTCCGACTGGTGCAACGACGACCAACCCTATCCCATCGAGGTACGCACAGGCCGGCTCATCGGGGTGCCGTACTGCATGGAGATCAACGATGTGTACGCATTCGTCGGCGCCGGCCTGGATGCGGAGAGCTTTTACAAAATGATGTGCGACCAGTTCGACGTACTACACGCCGAAGGCGCGCGTACCGGACGTATTCTAGGCCTGTGCCTGCACCCGTTCATTGGTGGCCAAGCATACCGAGCTAAGTGGATCGACAAAGGCCTCGAATACATACTCAGCCATGATAGTGTCTGGGCAGCTACAGCCAAGGAAATTTCCGACTGGTACTACGAGCACTACTACGCCGACGCCCTGGCGCAACTACGCGCGCGGGAGCAATCTCACGCTGACACGACGAGCATCATGAGTCCATGATCCAAATAACCCGCAAAGCTAACGAGTCAACAAAAGGAGAATAACCGTGACACTTCGTGAAGTCAGTTCCGTTGATGTTCCTCCAGGCCAAGGGGCTGCCTGCACCATCCAAACTGGCCAACTCCTTCGCGTTATCGACGTTGAAGGCGGCCAAGTGGCCGATTTCAACGCCTGGACCCTGCCAGACTACAAAGAACAGTTCTGGTCCGGACGGACCCGGATTCTAGAGGGAGCCCACCTGTCAACCGGAAACCGCCTATGGTCTTCGCCCACCATGGACGTGATGTTCACCGTGACCGCCGACACCGTGAAGCGAACCGACTCACCCCTAGGTGGCATTTCGCACGACCTCATCTGGGCACGTTGCAGCTCACAACTATGGAAGATCCGCGGCGTCCACGACGCCCCCAACTGCCAGGATAACATCACCGGTGCGATCGCGCCTTTTGGTCTTGACGTACGCAATGTCCACGACGCCTTCAACATCTTCATGAAAACCGGTCTCGACCAAGCAGACCAATTGTTCGAGGAACCGGCCGAATCGATCGCGGGGGACTACCTAGAGTTGCGCGCGGAGAAGGATTGCCTGGTGGCGGTGTCTTCGTGCCCGGGGCGCGGGAACCGCTTTTCCGACTGGAAACACCGACCACTAGTGCTCCAGGTTCTTGCAGAGGGGTAAGGCCTTTCGAAATACGGACCACGCAACGTCGTCACATCACCCGCTGCTCTCGGCTTCACCTATTGCCGACCCCACGAATCGACCGCGTTCGACCTGGTTATGCCGATAGGCGTGGCACGAATGTTCAAGACGGGCCGGCGCGCGCGCTACAGCGACGACTTCGAAACGCAGCCTCCAAATCCTCGCTTCTATGCGTTAGGTGTCCCGCTCTTCTATCGCCGAATTCCTAAAAATCAGATCCTCGCAAAAATGGTGAATCCAATCTGGCGAAATGGCGCGCCCGAAGGGAGTCGAACCCCTAACCTCCAGATCCGTAGTCTGGCGCTCTATCCAATTGAGCTACGGGCGCGAACATGGCGGAGAGAGAGGGATTCGAACCCTCGGTACCCTTTTGAGGTACACACGCTTAGCAGGCGTGCGCCTTCGACCGCTCGGCCACCTCTCCAATGACATGCGACGAATCGGGAATATGACACACAGTACATGCACGGTCAAACTTTTCACTTCGGAGGATTCCGGGAACAGCCCTTTCCCTGAGGAACGGAGACCCGGAAAACGAAGTGGCGCATCGAGAACGCGATTTGACAAGTCGCGGCCGGACAAGTAACAAAGAGGTGCTTAGTAGAGTTGCCGCAGAACCTTCGCCGGGAGCCTTAAACACAGCACCCCTAACACCGCACTCGACAACCGACCCGATGCCCGAAGTCCGAACACGTTTCGCCCCCAGCCCTACGGGTTATCTGCACATCGGCGGTGCACGCACGGCACTCTTCAACTACCTTTACGCACGTCACTGCAGCGGGAAATTCATCTTACGCATCGAAGACACCGACCGTAAACGGTCCACACCGGAAGCGATCGATGCCATCCTACAAAGCATGGAGTGGTTGCAACTGGAGTGGGATGAGGGGCCATTTTATCAAACCGAACGAATTGATCTCTACCAATCGCGCATCCTCACCCTCCTCCAAACAGGAAACGCCTACCCTTGCGTATGTACGGCGGAAACTTTGAACGCCAAGCGTGAGCTTGCCTTAACTGAAAAACGCAAGCCGGCATACGACGGAACGTGCCGGCCTCAGACGCCAGAGGTGAAGCGGCTGCCGGAGGGTCGCCCCTTCACCATCCGATTCCGATCACCAGGCAGCGGTGCCACCGAGGTGTACGACAGAGTCAAGGGAAGGGTACACTTCGACAATACAGAGTTGGACGACTTGATCCTTGCCCGTTCGGACGGGACCCCTACTTACAACTTCTGCGTCGTCTGCGACGACATCGACATGGGCATCACCCACATCATCCGCGGTGACGACCATCTGTCGAACACGCCCCGCCAAATGCAACTCTACCAAGCTCTCGGCTCCGACCCACCGGTGTTCGCTCATGTGCCGCTGATCCTCGGCACGGACAAGAAGCGGCTCAGCAAGCGCCACGGTGCGACCTCGGTGACCGCCTACCGTGACTTGGGCTACTTCCCCGAGGCGCTGACCAACTACCTAGTACGACTTGGGTGGTCCCACGGCGACCAAGAAATTTTTAGCGGCGCGGAACTGGTAGAAAAGTTCGACATTGACGCCGTCGGCAAATCCTCTGCCGCCTTCAACCCCGAAAAGCTCCTATGGCTCAATGCCCAATACCTAAAGAACCGGCCACTATCGCAGGTTGCCAAAGACATCGCTCCATACCTCACCGCGGAAGGCTACGCCGTACCCGCCGACCAGTCGTGGCTGGAAAAGATGATCGAAAGCCTAAGGGAACGGGCCAAGTCCCTAGTGGAACTGGTGGACACGGCCCATTACTTCCTCAAAGGAACCATCGAAATTGACGAGAGGGCTGGCCGCAAACACTTGCTACCCGCGACTAAAGGGATTCTTGAGGAAGTATTAACAAAGTTGCAGAATTTAGATGACTTTGACCAGACCAGTATCGAGAAAGTGTTCGACGAAATCGTCACAGGCCGAAGCATCAAACTGGGCGCGATCGCACAACCGGTGCGCGTGGCCCTCACAGGCTCCACGGTAAGCCCGGGTATCTACGAACTCATCAATATTCTCGGCAGGGATGTGGCCCTAGAACGGATAGCGGCTGGAATCCGCCATATAGACTCCCACCTTGACGGTTAAAGGGTATTCTTTTATCCTTGGTTTTTCTTGAGGAGTCGGCTAATTGGTAAGCCACCTGACTCTGGATCAGGCGATTGTAGGTTCGAGTCCTACCTCCTCAGCCACGGTCCCATCGTCTAGCGGTTAGGACGCTGGCCTCTCACGCCAGAAACACGGGTTCGAGTCCCGTTGGGATCAATCCCCTAAGACTTCTTGTGGAAGTTTCGTCCCCGGGCCGTTAGAAGCATCTCCCCACCGGGGAAACCACGGACAGCGTGCGACCCCGGTTCTCAATGGTCGGCCTCCCCGATATAGCCTGCATCGAGCGAACCCTCACTGGTGAACTGTGCCACGAGATTAGCCTGAGGTTCCGGCAGTTCTACCACGTTCGCGCGGCTCCAGAGGCCGTCTAGGTCATAGAACCGGCGCATGGGCTCGTAGAAAATATGCACCAAGAGATCGGAGAAATCCATCAACACCCATTGGCCCCGGGCTATACCTTCGCTGGACAGCGGTCGGAATCCACGGGACCGAGCATCCTCTCTAATCCCTTCCGATATACTCTGAACATGTCGATCGGAGCGGCCCGAGCAGATGATGAAATAGTGAGCGATGGTGGTGAGATTACCTACTTCCAGAAGGGTGAGATCCAGGGCCTTCTTCTCGAGAGCAGCATCGCACACCAATAATGCCCTATCCTTAGCCTCAAGGACCGTCATCTCAGGCACTAGGGCTCCGGCAACTCACTGTAGAGCTGTTGATCTTCCACGTAGCGTTGCACTTGTACGGGGGTGAGGTCGTGAATCGATTTACCCTTTCGAAGCAACTCTCGAATTTCCGACGCAGAAACGAAGACATCGCTAAGTCGCTTGAACAGAATTTCCTTACCCAAGTTGTTTCGAAAGCCGGATCGGACCGAATCATAACAAAATGCCTCTCGAACGACAACGGGGAGTCCCTCATAGCAAAGTTCATCGCCGAACCCAGGCCGGGACGTTACGATCACGTGAGTGAGAGCCAGGAGCTCGCGCCAGTCCTTCCAGGAACCAACAAGTGAGAAGGCGTCGAATCCCAGGATCAGGTACAGATCATCGCTCGGCGCCGCTCCAGCTGAAAACTCGCGTACCGTGTCGATGGAATAAGATGCCCCCCGGCGCACAATCTCCACGTCGGAAACACTAAGCCCCGGGGTGTCTGCCACCGCGAGCCGCACCATCTCCAAGCGATGATGTGCCGCCGCCCCAGGCGGACTGCTCCGATGCGGTGGAACACCACAAGGAATAAATCGGACCTCGTCTAACGCAAACGCCTGCCCCACCTCCAGGGCACTTCTAAGGTGGCCGAAGTGGATAGGATCGAATGTGCCCCCGAACAGGCCAAGTCGCTTGGGTTTAATCAGGTACGTACCTGCCCGTCACCAAACACGAAGAACTTGGTGCTGGTAAGCTCTTCCAGCCCCATGGGGCCAAAAGCATGGATCTTGCTAGTGCTAATACCGATCTCCGCCCCCAGACCAAGTTCACCGCCGTCGTTAAAGCGGGTGGATGCGTTGACCAGCACCGCAGAAGAATTCACCCGTGCGATAAATTCTTCGCCCCTACCCTGGTTTGCCGTCACAATGGTCTCCGTATGATCCGAACCATATTTTCTTATGTGTTCAATGGCCTCATCCATGTCCGACACCACCCGAACCGCTAGTATCAGATCCAGATATTCCTCGTGCCAATCCGCTTCCGTAGCAGGCGATACTCCATCGACCAGGGCGCAGGTCTTCTCGCAACCACGTACCTCGGCTCCGCTCTCCTTAAGCCTACTGACGACATCGGGTAAGAACTTCGACGCCACCGCCTGATGCACCAACAAAGTCTCCATGGCATTACAGACTGACGGACGCTGGAGCTTTGCATTCAGGGAAATACGTTGTGCCATTTCAACGTCCGCGTCGCTATCCACATAAACGTGGCACACTCCTTTGTAGTGCTTGACTACGGGCACCAAGGAATTAGCAACCACGAAACGAATAAGCTCCTCCCCACCTCGAGGTATGACCAGGTCCACAAATTCCTCGAGCTTGAGAAGTTCGTGTATCATCTCCCGATCGGTAGAACTCACCACCTGCATCACATCGGCCGGCACCCCTGCCTGCGCGCAAGAATCCCGCAAAACGTCACCTACAGCTTTGTTGGAGAACTTCGCCTCGCTACCGCCTTTGAGGATCACCGAATTTCCTGACTTGATACACAGTGATGCGGCGTCCGCGGTTACATTTGGGCGGGCTTCGTAAATGATCGTAATGACCCCCAATGGGATGCGCATCCTTCCAACCTCGAGGCCGTTGGGGCGCTGCCACCTTTGGGTGACCTGTCGAACGGGATCAGGCAGGCCGACAATATCCCGTATGCCTGCAGCCATGGCCGCAACACGCTGAGGGGTCAGAGTGAGGCGGTCAGTCATCGCCCCGGAAAGCCCCTTCTCACCTGCATCATCAACGTCCTTGGCGTTCTCGGCCAACAGAAAATCCTGCCGCGCCTCAATGGCTTCCGCCATAGCTATAAGCGCAGCGTTCTTCAGGTCGGTGGAAAGGTCAGCCAGGACCCCCGCCGCCTCTCTAGCGCGTTGCCCAATGTCGCGCGCTTCTTCGGCTACTGCCATGACTTCCTCCGAGTTAATCTGCGGGTTTCGCGAAAGGCTCACGCCCACCACTCTTCCTCGCGGGATATGTGAGTTACAACAACACGAGATCATCCCGGTGAATAATCTCGTCATAGGCCTTATAACCCAAGATCGCCCCTATCTTCCCCGAGTGTGATCCCTTAATCTTCATGAGTTCCTGTGAACTATAGTTTACCAGGCCGCGGGCGAACTCCCGGCCGTTATCGTCCATGCACCGCACGCACTCCCCGGCACCGAAAGAGCCTCGTATGGCCCTTATTCCAGAGGGTAGGAGGCTCTTGCCCTTAACTGCCACCGCAGCAAACGCACCGTTGTCTACGATTACCTCCCCGGAAGGTTTAAGATTATAGAGAATCCAATGTTTTCGGCTCGTCAGACGGCTCTCTTCGGGTACCACTAGGGTTCCCGACTCGTCCGTGCCCGCAAATAGCCCATTTAACACCCCCCGCTCCCGTCCATTCGCGATGATGGTGGGAATACCTGCACGGCTGGCCTGCTCTGCAGCGCAAAGTTTTGAGTACATGCCTCCCCGGCCCAGATCTGAGGGCAGGGTACCCTGAGCCGCTGTCTTAGCAGCTACCAGGTCAGTGACTACAGGTATCAAACAAGCGTCTTTGCCAACCCTGGGATCGGAGTCGAATACGCCCTCGACGTCACTGAGAATCACAAGAAGGTCCATCTCCATGAGCGTAGCCACCAGGGCGGAGAGCTGATCGTTGTCACCGAATTTCATCTCTTCCACCGCAACCGTATCGTTCTCGTTAACGATTGGAATGATTCCCCAATCCAGCAGCGTCTTCAGGGTATGCTTGGCGTTCAGGTAGCGCTTTCGATCAGCGAGATCCTCGTGTGTGAGCAGCACTTGGGCTACCTGTTTCTGGTAACCCGCAAAAGAGTTCTCGTAAAGTGCCATGAGACGTATCTGGCCGACTGCGGCCAACGCCTGCTCCTGAGGGAGATCCCTAGGGGGCGTAGTCAACCCCAGGCGACTGATTCCCGCCGCGATAGCCCCGGAACTCACGATCACGAGCTTCTTTCCCTGGTCGTGTAACATCGACAGATCACGCACTAGGCGTCCAATACGTCGCGCGTGCAAACCCTGCGCCGAAGACAGGAGCCGGCTTCCGATCTTGACAACAACCCGCTTCGCACCGTGGACATACTTATGTCTCGAATCAGCCATGGGACTCGATTCCTCTTACCACTTCGTGCGCTGGATCCACCGACTGGTGACGCCCCGCTAAACCATCGACAATCATGGCCTTGAGACCCTCCAGCCCCTCGCCAGTCACTGCGGAAATCGCACAGAAACCAAACCCCCGGGACCGAACAAACGACTCCAGCGAACGTAGCGTGCTTCGATCTGGCAATAGGTCCACCTTGTTGGCGGCTACAATCTGCAACTTTCGCGGGAGCTCGTCATCGAACAGCGCTAGCTCGCGGTTCACCGTTTCGAAGTCCGTTCGAGGGTCCCTGTCCTCAAGTTGGAAAATATCCAAAACATGGACTAGTAATCCCGTGCGAGTCACGTGTTTCAGAAATCGATGCCCCAACCCCTCACCGCGATGAGCTCCTTCGATCAAACCAGGAATATCCGCCACCACGAAGCCGTCGTCGCCATACCGCACTACCCCGAGATTGGGCACCAGGGTGGTAAAGGGGTAGTCTGCAATCTTCGGCCGAGCCGCCGAAATAACTGATATCAGCGTAGACTTGCCAACATTCGGGAGCCCGATAAGGCCCACGTCAGCCAGTAGCCGTAACTCCAATCGAAACTCCCGCTCCTCTCCGGGAAGACCCGGTTCAGCGTAACGCGGTGCCTGACGCGTAGCCTTAGCGAAGCGGCTATTGCCCTTACCCCCCTTGCCCCCACGTGCGATCACGACATCGCCCGAGACCTTGCTAATATCTGCGATCAGCTCCCCTGTCCCAATATCCCGAATCATGGTACCCACGGGAACCCTGATAACCCGATCGGCACCATTCCTACCGTGTTGGTCCTTACCACGCCCATGTTGACCACGACTCCCGCTGTAGTGCCTTTGGTATCGCAAATCCAGCAGCGTTGACAGGTGCGAATCTGCCATCACCACCACGTCGCCACCATCACCACCATCGCCTCCGTCCGGACCCCCCCTAGGGACAAACTTCTCCCTACGAAAGCTCATGCAGCCGCGGCCACCATCACCGGCCTTCACTGAAATTTCAACCTCGTCGACGAACTTCATGTTACGGGGCGCTCCTGCCCTCTTTACGTAGCCGTAGTCACCCTACGACCACACTAGCGACGACAATTTAAAAAAGGGGGTACGAGGAAAGGGATGCGGAGGGCCCGCAACGATCAATCTCCCACGCGTGCAATTATATGCGTGGTGGGCTTTCAGGCAGGAATAATGGCGACCCGTTTGCGTGACCGGCCCCAACGCTTGTACTCCACCGTGCCTTCGACCAGGGCAAACAAGGTATAGTCACGCCCCATACCGACGTTTTTACCCGGATGGATCCTAGTGCCCAACTGGCGGACCAGAATATTGCCAGCCTTGACAGTCTCTCCACCATAGCGCTTGACGCCACGTCGCTGACCGTTGCTGTCTCGGCCGTTGCGCGAACTCCCACCTGATTTCTTGTGCGCCATCGGTTATTCCGCCTTACGCTTGGATTTCAGTTATTTTCAGGGTCGTCTGCAATTGGCGGTGGCCCTGTTTCCGCTTGTAGCCCTTCCGCCTCTTTTTCTTAAATACGATGATCTTCTTGTCGAGTCCCTGTTCGACGATTTCCGCCGTAACCTGGGCTTGCTCCACCACGGGGGTACCGATCGTAATCTGCTCGTCACCGTCACCGCTCACCAGCAACACTTGATCCAGGGTCACCGTGCCGCCAACCTCACCGCCCAGACGCTCCACCTCCAGCAGATCCCCCTCGGCCACTCGGTATTGCTTCCCACCCGTCTTTACGACTGCATAACGTCCCATAGTTGCATGAGTTTGTAATGGAGAAGTCCCTCGATGTCAAATGCTCATATGGGTGCGAGACGAAGTCCAAGCTGGTTGTTTCGAGGACTCGCCGGTAATCCCAACTCAGGTCCTCACATCCAACAACCTTAGTTCTAGGGAATAAGTTCCCTGCCAATCGTTTTCCCGAAGCCGATAAGCAATGTCGACTCGATCCCCCACTTGGACGCGAAGCTCCCCGGGAGGCCCGAAGACCACAGCAGTAATGGAGTGATCGTTGTGTCTCAGACGGAAACGCGAAACCCCCCTGAAATCCCGACGTTCACTTATCTCCACGGCACGGGTCTGAAATATTGGCTCGGGATTACCCACGCCGAAGGGCCCTAGAAGCTGCATTTCTCTCGCCAGGCTAAGACTTAACTCTCCGAAATCCACCTCGGCGTCCACGTCGAGATACGGCTGCAGGTCCTCCTCGCCGAGAGACTCCCTAGCTACCGCCTCAAATCGTTCGGTAAAGGGTTCAAACTGCCCCTCTGCAATACTCAGACCGCCAGCGTACTCGTGACCCCCAAACCGCCCCAACAGATCTGCGCACTTCTGCATGCCCTGCACCATATGAAACCCGCGAATACTACGTCCGGAACCCTTCCCTTCCCCCGCCTCAAACCCGATCACAATGGTCGGCCGGTGAAACCGCTCGACGATGCGGGAGGCCACAATACCAAGTACCCCGGCGTGCCAACCCTGTTTTCCCACAACAATAGACCACTGATCACTGAGCTGTCTCTCATTGATCTGCACCAACGCCTCATCCAACACCTGGACTTCGGTTTCACGCCGCACTCGGTTATGCCCGTCCAGTTCCCGGGCGATCTCCCCTGCGGTCTCGGAGGAATCGGTTGTGAGCATCTCCACGACCTTGGCGGCTGTATCCATCCGCCCGGCTGCATTGATTCGCGGCCCCAGTTGAAACGCCACCGTACCTGCGTCCACCACCCCCGCGGGCATCCCTACGACCTCCCTTAGGGCCACGATGCCTGGGCGTGTAGAGGCACCTAGCTCCATCAGACCCCTACGCGTCAACACCCGATTGGTGCCCCGCAACGGTACCATGTCGGCAATGGTTCCAAGGGTCACAATGTCGAGATAACGCCGAATATCAGGGGTCACGCCCGACTCGAACCACCCCACCTCCCGAAGATTCGCACGGAGACCAATAACAAGATAAAAGGCCAAACCAGCAGCGCAAAGGCCTTTATCGGGAAAGGTGCAGTCGGGCTGCTGCGGGTTAATGACCGCCGCAGCCTCATCGGGCAGCCGCTCCGGCAACTGATGGTGGTCAACAATGACCACGTCCATGCCCAAACTCCGGGCATACGCCACTTCATCAGCATTGGAAATTCCACAATCAACAGTGATAATGAGCGCGATGCCCCCAGAATGGAGAGTCTCGATTCCTTGCCGGCTCATCCCGTAACCCTCGTCGATCCGGTGAGGTATATAGAACACGGGCTCGCCACCAATCTCACGTAGGAACGATACCAGGACTGCCGCACCGGTGGTGCCGTCCACATCATAGTCACCCCAAACGCAAATTCGCTCACCATCCCGCAACGCGCCGTATATTCGACGCACTGCATCATCCATCCCCGCTAGAAGATGGGGTGGCGGCAGATCGGAGGCTAGACTGGAAGACAGGAAGCGGCGAGCCGCATCCGGGTCGGCAAAACCACGCAGTACCAAGATGCGAGCCAGTAGAAGCGGAAGCTTTAGATCCCGAGACAGAAGCGCAGCGGCAGACTCGTCGACCTCCTTGAGAATCCAGCGCTTAGAAACATCATTCAATGTTCACGCGTTGTGACCTTAACGCCTTCGAGCTTTTTCGAAGAAGAGGATGGTCGGAGTAGCCACAAAAATGGTTGAATACAGCCCGGCCAGAAAGCCAACAAAGAGGGTGAACGCAAAGGGCCGGATCACCCCACCACCTAGAACTAACAGCGCCGTCAACACCAACAGTGTAGTTACAGTGGTGAGAATGGTCCGCCCGAGGGTTTCGTTGATGCTCGTATTGATGATTTTCTCCATGGACTCGCGCCGGTATTTGCGCATGTTCTCACGTATGCGGTCGCAGATCACCACCGTATCATTCACCGAGTAGCCGGCTATAGTCAGCAGAGCAGCCACGATCGGAAGGTCCAACTCGTAGTTAGCCAGCATCAGCGCCCCTAACGTGACCAGAACATCGTGGACTAGGGCGACGATAGCACCCAACCCAAAGCGCAGCTCAAACCGCATCCAGATGTATGCACCCATCATTATGGTCGCGAAAATAACCGATAGGATGCCCCGACGACGTAGGTCGTCACCTACCTTGGGGCCCACAGACTCCACCCGTCGCACCTCGTAGGAACCCTGGCCAAATGCCTCGTCAAGAACGTTCCGTATGTCTCTACCCACAGTGTCAATCTGAGCCGCGGACTTCTCCATTCGAATTAGATACTCACCCGTATCGCCACCACCGAAACTCTGCACTACCCCGCCCAATGGGGAGTTCTCCAGGGCAGTCCGTAGTTGTCCGATGGTCGCCGCATCCGTGAACTTGACGTGGACCATAGTGCCACCTTCGAAATCGACCCCGAGATTCGGACCCTTGGTGACCAGCAGAAGCACCACGACAGCGATGAGCGCAGACGACAACATAAAGCCCCATCGACGATAACTCAGGAAAGGAATCTGTGTTCCCGGCTTGATGATTTCCATAGTCTTCGTAGTCCAGTCCGTCGTGAATCAGCTACCGTACGTCTTCCTCATGTTCCCGGCACTTAAAGAGACAGCTTGAACAGATTGCGCCTAGCTAGACGATAGTCGTAGTATATGCGGGTCCCGTATACAGCGGAGACGACTGTAGTAAGTATCCCCACACACAAAGTAACTGCAAACCCGCGAATCGGGCCGGTCCCGAACTGAAAAAGAATGACGCCCGCAAGGAAAGTAGTCAGATTCGAGTCAAGGATAGCCGGAATAGCACGCTCATAGCCGGTAGTGACCGCGCTCCGCGGCGACTTCCCATTCCGCACTTCCTCACGAATGCGCTCATTTATCAGAACGTTCGCATCAACTGCCATTCCGAGTGTGAGTATGATGCCAGCGATACCGGGCAAGGTGAGCACCGCCTCGAAACCCGCAAGAATCGCAACCATGAAAAATATATTGAGGACTAATGCAACGTCCGCCAAAACGCCCGCTCCACGGTAGTAAGCCATCATAAAGATGAGCACAAGAATACTGCCTAAGATAAAGGAACCGACCCCTTGCTCGACCGAATCGCGACCAAGGGACGGTCCTACGGTGCGTTCTTCCAAAATCCTTACCGGAGCGGGCAAGGCCCCCGCGCGCAGCACAATGGCCAAGTCCCGAGCCTCCTGAAATGTGAAGCTACCGGTTATCGAGGCCACGCCTCCAGAGATCCGTTCGCGGATCGCTGGGGCAGAGTAAACTCGGCCGTCCAGGACGATTGCCAGCAAACGGCCGACGTTCTCAGCTGTGAGACGATCGAAAGCCGTACTACCTACGGAATTAAGTGCCAATTCAACATACGTACCTTCCAGTTGATCGCCCCTACGGACATTAGCGTCCGCGATGGCATCGCCAGTCATCAAAGTCCGCGCCTCAAGCAGGTAGGGGAACTTTTCACGACGAATCCCAGACGAAGTGGTAGTCTCATAACCATACAAGACCTCCCGCCCCGGCGGCGGTCCGGCCCGAACGGCCCGTTCTACATCTCCCCGATCATCCACCAGCTTAAACTCCAGAAGCGCCGTCTTGCCGATCAGCGCCTTCGCCCGCTCCGGATCCTGGATTCCGGGCAATTGGACAAGAATGTCCCACTTTCCCTGACGTTGGATGGTCGGTTCAGTGACACCGAATTGGTCGATACGGTTTCGTATAGTCTCAAGAGTCTGGTCCACTGCAAAATCACGGATGTTATCGAGCTCTTGGCTCGCAAACACCGCCCGCAGCTCCACCCCATCGGCGCCAGTCCCGGAGCTTAACACCTCCATTTGTCCGAACTCAGTGGACAGAACGTCGCGAATCCGCACCATGTTGTCCTGGGACGCACTCACGACGAGGGTAGAAGAAGTGATGTCCAGGCCTTTGAAGGCGATACTGCGCTCCCTTAGTTCATCACGAAGGGTGCTCCGTACCCGTCGCATGCGGTTCTTCACCGCCTTTTCGACGTCGACTTCAAGGACCAAGTGCGACCCGCCCTGGAGATCTAGACCAAGTCGAATTCCATTTTCGGGTAGGAACCATAGCCCGGGCACAAAACTCGGAGCGAGATATGCTCCCGCGAACACCATGCAAACCACCAACAGAACCAAACGAATGACTAGGCTTTGACGCATGCTTGTTCCCTCAACCGGAATACGTAAGGACGTCCAACAATGACTTACTTACCCTTAGCCTCCTTGGCTCCTGTTGCTTTTTCTCCCCTGAAGAGCTGGGCAATGTGGCTTCGGCCCACCCTTATTTTGACATCCTTTGCTACTTCCAGAGTTACCTCCGTCTCCGTTAATGCCTGCACCTTTCCGAACACTCCGCCCGTTGTCATGACATCGTCGTTGCGCTTGAGCTCTGCCAACATGCTCCTATGTTCCCTGGCCTTACGCTGCTGGGGTCGAATTAGGAGAAAGTAGAAAACCGCAAAAATAAGCACCAAGGGAAGCATGCTTATGAAGGTACTGGGGCCGCCTCCGGCCTGTGCATAGGCTACGTCCCACATGTCATCCTCCAAATCTTAAAACCGAGCCTCAATTGTTTACCCGCCCCTTCGCGACATCAGCCGTAACGCCACCTCAAACTGACGCCCCGGGAAGCTCCCATACCCCGCCGGCCACGGTTTCCAAACTCGACCGAGCCCCAATAGCCCTGCGGAGTTCCGCCATTAACCGCTGATAATAGCAGACATTGTGCAGCGTGTTCAGGTACGCCGCTAGAATTTCACCAGCCGTGTAGAGGTGACGTATATAGGCACGCGAAAAATGCTGGCAACCGTAACACGGGCAGTCTTCGTCCACAGGACGTGGGTCCCTGGCAAAGGCTGCGTTCTTGATGCTGAGCTTTCCCGTAGCAGTATATAATGTACCGTTTCTGGCATTCCTCGTCGGTAAAACGCAATCGAACAGATCATACCCGGAGCGGACCCCATGAATCAAGTCTTCAGGCTTCCCCAGACCCATCAAGTAACGTGGGCGTTCCTCCGGCAACAGGCTTGCAGTAAAACTCCCGATCTCCGCCAAGGCGGCCGGGCCCTCACCGATCCCCAATCCCCCGGTAGCGAAGCCATCGAAGGGAAGGTCACTCAA